>CAUQEL010000011.1:0-165073 GCA_963517305.1 uncultured Rhodococcus sp. | reverse complement strand
CACTACAGTGAAGACCGCTCACGAGTGGGGAATTTCGGTGAGCGCGGTTGGGGAACTTCGCTGAGCTTCGTCAGAGGAGCAGAATGGCCGAATCGCGTCGCTCGAGGACCTCGTCGGCCCAGCCTTGACACCGTTCCCGAGCGGTCGCGACGAGCAGCTTGATGTCGCCGACCAGCAACGGGTCTCGCGGGGCACGTGGTCGGTCCCCCACCGCGGCATACTCGCGTCGTATTCCCGACAGCGTCGCGGTGACCAGTTCGTGCGCGGACGGGGATAGATGCCCGACAATCCGGTGCTGGTGATTGATCGCGGCGATCCAGGTGCCGAAGGTGGCGACGGCGTAGGCCCTCTCCCCTGTTTCGGTTCGGGTGTCGGCCACGTCGATGAGACAGGCGGCGACGGTGATCGGGTGCCCCGGTAGCGTCACGTGACCATTCGTCTTGCACCAGGTGGTGAAGCGTCTCCACGCCGCGGCGTACGTCTTGCGGGTTTCCTCCGACCGTGAGGATTGGACGGCGCTCGCGATCCGCCTCGCGACAGCGGGCGGGATCTCCGGCTCGATGGCCACTGATCTGCCGACCTCGGCAGTGCCGAGAAGGGTGGTCACCGCAGGTGTTCGGCCTGATCGGAAGTCCGCCTCTGCAGCCTAACGCAGGCCACCGACACGCCTGCAGAACAAAACTGTGCTGAACTGGTGTTTGGCCTAAGACGCTGCCGAAAATGCAATTGACACAGCTGATAGCCTCGCAAGTTCGTCGAGCCAGGGAACTATCAAGCTTACGCCAAACCCCTTGTCGTGAGCGGAAACTCGACCCCCACTACGAAGTTTCGCTCACCTGGTGCGCAGCACCAACTCTGTCGGATGAGCGTCGGCAGGCGTATCGATGGCGTTGCGTACTGCTCGGGCAACGGTGCTGGGCTGCAGGAACTTCGAGCCGTCGTACTCCCCACCCTCATGGGCGACTATCTCCTGCTGCATCTCTGTATCGATACGTCCGGGATGGATCGAGGTCACGCGAAGCGTCGGCTCCTCGAGTCGCAGGGCATCCCCGAAGGCCCGTAGCGCGAACTTGCTCGCCGCGTAGCCGCCCCAACCGGGGTTCGCGCGAATGCCGGCACCCGAATTGATGAGCACCACATGACCGTTCGCGTTTCGCAGCGCCGGTAGGAGCAGCCGAGTCAGCTCGACGACGGCGATGACATTCACCTCGTACTGTCGCCGCCAGTCATCCGCCGTCGACTCCTCGACGGTCCCCAGCGCAGCGACTCCGGCGTTGTGCACCAACACGTCCAGAGAATCGATGCCCGACGCGGCCGCCGCCACCGCGTCGGGATCGGTCAGTTCCACCGGCCACGGGGTAGCGCCTGCCAGCTCCGACGCGATCGGCTCGAGAGACTCGGCCGATCGTCCGCCGAGCAGGACGTGGTGATCCGGGGCAAGCAGTCTGGCGATGTGGGCTCCGAGGCCACGGCTTGCTCCGGTCACCAACGCAGTACGAGTCATACAGCCAGCGTAATTGGGTCGTTTCTGCAGGCTCCACTCCTGGCTTAGCTAGAAGCTCATCCCCGCAGCGGCCGCCCAGGTCTGGGTGGTGTTCGCTCCGTCGAGTTCCTCGCGAATGATGTCTGCATGTCCCGCATGCTGGGAGATCTCGCGCAGGATGTGCAGCACCGTGAATCGTGCGCTCTGCCAGATGCGTTCGGGTGCCCAGGGCGCCGTCGGGACCGGCACCGACAGGTCGAGATCCAACGTCGAGAGGGCGTCGGTAGTCGAGCGCGCCACCTCCTCCCATTCGGCGATCAGCCCTGCGACGGTTTCGTTCTCGGCCATGACGTATTCACCGCCGGCGGACTCCATGTCGAACTCGGCCGTCTCGTCGAGGTCCGCGATCACCTTCATCCAGTGCCGTTCGTTGCTGACAACGTGGTGCAGCAGTCCGCCCAGGGTCAGCTCGCTCGAGGTCGTCCGGGTGCGTGCCTGCTCGTCGGTGATTCCGCGAACGGTGATGAGAAAGTTCGCGCGCTGTTCGGCAAGCATCTTCTGAATGTCGGCGTTCTCGGTGGCCATTGGTTTCCTCCTGGTAGCTGGTGAAACTCACACTACGAGTGATCGCGGACAGATTCGGTCCTCGATCCAAACGAGCGGAATTGCGCGTATGGACGCAAACTGTCTGCATGGGCGATCGAGGTTTCACTTCCACGCAGCTGGCGGCGCGCGCGGCATATCTGCTCAGGGGCAACGACCTGGGCACCATGACCAGCGCGGCTCCACGCCTGTATCCGCACATGTGGAGCTGGGATGCGGCGTTCGTCTCCGTCGGGCTGGCTCCGCTGAGCGTGGAGCGGGCGGTGGTGGAGATGGACACCTTGCTCTCCGCGCAGTGGAAGAACGGGATGATTCCGCACATCGTCTTCGCCAACGGTGTCGACGGCTACTTCCCCGGGCCTGCGCGATGGGCCACCGGCACGCTCGCGTCGCATGCACCGATGAGCCCGCAGACCTCGGGGATCACCCAACCGCCGGTCCACGCGATCGCGGTGCAGCGCATCCTCGATCACTCCAAGCGCCACGGACGTACGACGCGTGCCGTCGCCGAGGAGTTTCTCGATCGCCGCTGGGGTGATCTGGTGCGGTGGCATCGCTGGCTCGCCCAGGCCCGCGATGTCGACGACAACGGACGGATCGCGGTCTTCCACGGCTGGGAGTCGGGGATGGACAATTCGCCACGGTGGGATTCGGCCTACGCGAATGTGGTTCCCGGAGAGATGGACCCGTACTTCCGGGAGGACAAGGCGGTGATCTCCGACGCCTCCCAGCGGCCCAGCAATCTCGAGTACGACCGCTACATCTGGCTGGTGGAGGAGATGAAGCAGGTCGGATACGACGACGATGCATTGAAGACGAAGATGAGCTTCGCCGTCGAGGATGTGTTCGTCAGCGCCATCTTCGCGGTGGCATGCGATGTGCTCGCGACCATCGGCGAAGACCATTCGCGTCCACACTCCGATGTTCGGGAGCTGCGGTCGTGGGCGGAGAAGTTCCGAAAGGGCGTCATCGCGACGACGGACGCACGCTCCGGTGGAGCCCGTGACTTCGATCTGCGGACGGGCCAGTGGATCGGCACCGAGACCATCGCGATGTTCGCGCCGTTGCTGTGCGGCGGACTGCCCCGCGAGCAGGAACGCAACCTGATTCGCCTCTTCGAGGGCACCCGGTTCTGCGGGCATCCGGATCTGCGGTACGCGGTTCCGCCGTCCACCTCCCCGGTGTCGAAGGACTTCCGTGCCCGTGAGTACTGGCGCGGGCCGGTGTGGCCGGTGATGACGTGGCTGTTCTCGTGGGCGTTCGCGCGTCGTGGATGGTCGGAGCGGTCGCTGTCGTTGCGCGACGAAGGCCTGCGCCAGGCCAGCGACGGCAGCTTCGCCGAGTACTACGAGCCGTTCACCGGCAAGCCGCTCGGCAGCATGCAGCAATCCTGGACGGCAGCGGCCGTGTTGGACTGGCTGGGGTAGCGAGAAGGATCAGCCGAGGTAGCTGTCGACGAGAGGGCCGACGACGTCGAACGAGGTGGCGTCGGGCACGAGGTACTTGGCGACGGTGCCGCACACGAAGGGATGCCACGCGGAACCGGAATCGGTACCGAGGGACGAGACGGCCAGGATGTCGCCGAAGTAGATGCCGGGCAGGTGGCGCTGGACGAGTTCGTCGTTGTGCGACGCCACGGCGAGCAATTCTTCGACATGGCTGCGATCGATCTCCTCGCCCATGGCTCCGAGAAGATCTGCGCCCTCGGCGCGGGCCCGGACAGGGTCGCTGTCGAGCAGCGTCAGTGCGCCGACGGTGACGCCCCGATTCTGCAGTTCGACGGCGATGGCGTGGGCGAGAACTCCACCGAACGACATGCCCAGGAGGTGCACGGTGCCGGCCGTCTGGATGCGAACGATGTCGTCGGCGTACTGCGCCGCCAGCGCTGCGAGAGATTCTGCACGCTCACCGGAGGCGGGTACCTGGACGCCGTAGATGGGGCGGTCGTCGTCGACGTGAGCTGCCAGGCCCGCGTAGCAATCGACCAGACCCACCAGGGGGTGGATGCAGAGCATGGGGTCGAGGTGTCCGGTGGTTCGGATCGGCGCGATGGTCGGCACCGCATAGTCGGACGGGTCGAGTTCCGTGAGAGCCAGATGCGAGAGATCGTTCACGACAGTCATGGGTGCGCCTCCGAGCCAAGAGATGTAGTTCGTGTTTCCATTGGGTTTGCTGGTGCCGACTCTGGGTATGTCGCCGTCGGCGGCGAGAGTGTTACCCGCGTCTCATTACCGACGACTCAACCACGTCTGTCGACAGAACGCATTAGTGACTGTTCACCATCGAATGCCCAGATCCTGGCCCGCTGATCTCACCCGGGCGCTCTTCTCCCGCACGTAGCGTGCACTGTGCGGCGGTGATCCGAGAACTACTCGGCACAACGGAAAGCGCCCGCAGTCGATTGGTTCGACCACGGGCGCCTTCGGTTCACTGCTGATCTTGAATTGCTACGCCGACTTCCACACTGCGACGACGGAGGGCCGCGGCTGGGTGTCGCCGCCGTCGGGCCAATGCGAGATCGGTGCGTCGGCGGTGGCGTCGTCGCTTTCGCCCGGGTGCTGCACGCACACCACGACCCGCTCGTCGGAGACGATGGGACCGCAGGTCTCGCCGCCGGCGGGAACCGTCAGGAACTGGCGGGTCTCACCTCGGCGTGGGCCGTCGAGCACCACGGCGAACAGGCCGTCGTTGGAGTCCAGAGCGTTGCCGTCGGTGGAGACCCACAGGTTGCCCTTGGAGTCGAACGCGAGGTTGTCGGGGCACGAGATGGGGCTGACCTGACTCTTGTCGAAGCCGCCGAAGTACGTGTCGGCCTCGTTCGGGTCACCGCACACCAGCAGCAGGTTCCAAGTGAAGGACGTGCCCGCGTGGTCGTCTTCGAGCTCGAGCACCTGGCCGTTCTTGTTGGTGTTGCGAGGGTTGGCCTCGTCGGCGGCTGCCTTGCCCTCGGTGCCGCGGTTGGAGTTGTTCGTCAGCGCAACGTAGACCTTGCCGGTCACCGGGTTGGGCTCGAAGTCCTCTGGGCGGTCCATCTTGGTCGCGCCGACCTTGTCGCCGGCCAGCCGGGTGAAGACCGCGACCTCCTCGGCGGTCATGCCATCGACGAGGGACTCGCCGCGGCCGTCTTCGTTGGTGCGCAGCAACGGAATCCACGTTCCGGTGCCTTTGAACTCGCCGCTGGCGGGCAACTCGCCGGAGCCGTCGATCTCGTCGGGCGAGTCGCCGGTCAGGGTAGCGACGTACAGCGTGCCCGCGTCGAGCAACGTCATGTTGTTGCGCATCGCGGCGGCGCCCGTGCCGGGCATCATCGTGCGGCTGGAGACGAATTTGTACATGTAGTCGAAGCGCTCGTCGTCACCGCTGTAGGCGACGACGGTGCCGTCGTCGGTGACGTAGATGGTGGCGGCCTCGTGCTTGAAGCGTCCGAGCGCAGTGTGCTTGATCGGAGCCGACTGCGGATCCCACGGGTTGACCTCGACGATGTACCCGAATCGGTTGGGCTCGTTGGGTTCCTGTGCAAGATCGAAGCGCTTGTCGAACGTCTCCCACTTGCGATCGCTGGCGGCACCCTCGATGCCGTAGCGGGCGAGTCGCTCGGCGGCGACGGTCTCGGTGACCGACTCCGCGTTGCCGAAGTACTGGTTGAAGTTCTCCTCGCCGGAGAGCACCGTGCCCCACGGCGTCAGACCGCCTGCGCAGTTGTTGAACGTGCCGAGCACCCGGGTACCCGTCGGATCGACGCTCGTCTTGAGGAAGTCGCTGCCGGCAGCCGGGCCGGTCACGACGAACTCCGTGGTGCCGGTGATGCGGCGGTTGTACCGGCCCATCGCCGGGGTGAGCTTGCCCGAGTTGCCCTCGCCCTGAACCTGAACCACCGTCAGGCCGTGTGCGGCCAGCGCGATGTCGAACTGCTCGCGCGTCGGGTTCTCCTCGTCGTAGCCCTTGAACATCGCCGGTTCGGTGGTGTACTCGTGATTGACCACCAGCAGGAAGGCGTTGGGGGTCCCCTCCACCGGCAGCAGGCCGGCGAAGTCGTTGTTGAAGCCGAACTGCATCGCCTGCGCCGCACCGGTCTGGTTGTCGAAGTCGAACGCCGGAGCGCCCTCGACGACCGGATCGCCCCAGCGGATCACGACGGCCTGCTCATGGCCCTCGGGGATCACGACGGCGTCCTCGGTGTTCGGATCCACCGCAACGAAATCCACACCGTCGACGGGCGGGGTATCGGCACCCGACGTGCTCGAGCTTCCGCTTCCGGTGGTGGCCGGCTCGTCGGTCGAGCACGCCGCGAGAGCGCTACCGGCGCCCACGGCGAGCACCGCCATGGCACCGCCCTTGATGACACCGCGCCGCGACATCGCGGTCTTGACGATGTCGCCGAAGTACTCACCCTTCGACGTGTTGGGAACCTCGTGGAAACACGCATCCCCGCACTTGTACTTGCACGTCAATGCTGATCGCTTGGAGCTTCCGTCGTGAACCGCGAACAAGGGTAGTGGCTTCATGAGAGGGCACGCTGTCACCCAAAAGCGAAAGTAAAGGAACGCTCAGGTGAAGTCGCGGACAACGAGGCTGCCCTAACGTGCTACAGCACCTGCGACAGAAACGCTTTCAGTCGATCGGTGTGCGGATCGTCGAACAACTGCTCCGGCGTTCCGGTTTCGACGGCGCTGCCGTGATCCATGAACAGCACCCTGTTGGACACCGATCGTGCGAAGCCCATTTCGTGGGTCACCACCACCATGGTCATTCCGCCCTTCGCGAGGTCGGCCATCAGCGCCAGCACACCCTTGACCAACTCGGGGTCGAGAGCGGAGGTGGCCTCGTCGAAGAACATCACCTCGGGCTTCATCGCCAGAGCTCGCGCGATGGCGACGCGCTGCTGCTGGCCACCGGAGAGATTGCCCGGACGCGAATCCGCCTTGTCGGTCAAGCCCACCAGCTCGAGCTGATCCATCGCGGCCGCGCGAGCCGCCTCCTTGGACAGGCCGAGCAGCTTGCGCGGGCCCAGAGCGATGTTGTCGGCAACGGTCTTGTGCGGAAACAGGTTGAACTGCTGGAACACCATGCCGATGCGCTGACGCAGCTCGTCGGGATTGTCCTTCAGCACCGACTTGCCGTCGAGCAGGATGTCGCCCTGCTCGGGTTCGTGCAGTCGATTGAGTGCGCGCAGCAGCGTCGACTTGCCCGAGCCCGACGGTCCGATGACCGTGGTGGTGGTGCCGGCCGGGACGTCGATGCTCACCCCGCGTAGCACCTTGTTGGTACCGAAGGACAGGTGAATGTCCTTGCCTGCGAGCGAAACAGAAGTCATGTCAGCCTCTTTCCACGACGACGGCCTGCTCGACCGGGTCCAGCGTCTGCTCGGCCTTGCCGGTGCGCAGTCGCTTGTCGATGTAGTTCACGAGATGGGTGAGCGGCACGGTCAGCACCAGATAGAACAATCCGGCCGCGACGAGCGGGGACAGATTTCCGGTCTGTGCGTTGAGATCTCGGCCGACCGCGAACAGCTCGCGTTGGGTGGCGAGCAGTCCGAGGAAGTAGATCAGCGACGAGTCCTTGATGAGCGATATGAACTGGTTCATCAGCGCCGGCAGGACGCGCCTGACACCCTGCGGGACGACCACCAGGTTCATCGATCGCCGACGGCTGAAGCCCAGTGCCCGTGCAGCTTCCATCTGACCGGCTTCGACGCTCTGGATGCCGGATCGGAAGATCTCGCCGATGTACGCGGCGGCGAGCAGCGAGAGTGCCGCTGCGCCGAGCCAGTACGGATTGCCGCCGGTCACGCCCTGCACCACCGGTCCGATGCCCAGGCCGATGATCAGAATGATGACCACGGCGGGGAGGCCGCGGAAGATGTCGGTGTAGACGCGGGCAGGCCAGCGCAACCAGCGCGTGCGAGAGAGGCCGGCCAGAGCCAGCAGCATGCCCAGGACCGTACCGATGATGCCCGACGCCAATGCCAGAATCAGCGTGTTGGGCAGGCCCACCTTGAACAGGTCGGGGATGGCGGACTTGTACAGCGACCAGTCGAAGAACGTGTCCCCCAACTGCGCCAGCGTCGACTTGGGCTGAACCGCAACGGCTTCGGGAGCGTTCGCATCGTTCTGTGCTGCGATGGCGGCGAAGTCGGGTAGCTCCGGCTCGGGGGAGGCCTTGCTGCCCGGCTTGAAGCCGTCGGGCAGCTCGCGAGGAACCCAGTCGGAGTAGAGCGTGGACCAGGTGCCGTCGGCGATCACTGCGTCGAGCCCGGAGTTCAGTGCGTCGATCAGCGGTTGATTGTCGCGAGCGACAGCCCAGCCGACGAAGTTGTTCAGCGAGAACGTGTTCTGCGTGATCGCCGTGCCGTCCTCGGGCTTGACCAAGCCCTCCGCCTGCTGCGACGGGGCCACCCACGCGTCGATCTGCCCGGTGCGCAGGTTTGCGTAGGCGGTGTTGTAATCCGGGAATTTCACCGGATCGAGGCCGAGTGTGTTCACCACGTAGTCGTCCTGCACGGTGCCCTGCACCACGCCGATCCTGGTGCCCGCGTTCAGGTCCTCGAACCGGCTGATCGGACCGCCGGTCTGAGCAACGAGGGAGAAGTAGCCGAAGTCGTATCCGTTGGTGAACCCGACGGTGTTGCGTCGCTCGTCCGTCGTCGTGATCGAGGACGACCCGACGTCGAAGCGGCGGCCTGCAACCTGGGCGAGCAGGCCCGAGAACTCGGTGCCCGAGAAGTTGATCTGCAGGCCGAGTTTCGCCGCGACGGCCTTCAGCAGCTCGTTGTCGTACCCGGTGTACTGGCCGGCCGAGTCCAGGCAGATGCTCGGCGGGGCGTCGGACAGGGTGCCGACGGTCAGCACTCCCGGCGTCGCCAATCCAAGGGCGTTCGTGTCCACTCGGTCCAGCGGAGTGACGTTGTCCGTCGTGTACCTGTCCTCCGTCGCGGCCGCTGCGGCAGCGTCGAAGTTCGTCGGGGTGGACGACGCACTGTCGACTCCGGGAGGGGCGCACAGGTCGGTCGGACCTGCCGCCGCCTGATCATCGGAGTTCGACGTTCCACACGCGGCGAGCGTGAGGGCCATCAACAGTCCGAGAACGAGAACCACGAGCGCGCGTGAAGCGCGTACGGCAACCATGGACAAAACCCTAAGCGGACCAGGGCCCACTCACCCAAACGGCCGACACGCAAGGGTTTCGCTCAGCGAACTACAGTGACATGGACTGCAGCGACGTGTCTCTACTCGAGGGAGTCCCGCCACGCAATGGCCTCGCCCAGTTCGGTGAGGTCGTATTCGGGTCCGTTGACGCCGACGGTGAACAGGGTGGCTCCGGCGTCGACGAAGTCCTGGGCTGTGTCCGCCCCCGGCCACGAGACCGACCGGGTGATTCCCGAGACGTCACGCCCGACGGTGGTGCCGTGCTCGGCGAGGATCTCGGACTTGCGCTTCAGTGCCTCGAGGTCGGCGAAACTGTGCCAGATGTGCGCGTACTCGGCGACCATCTTCAGGGTCTTCTTCTCGCCGCCGCCGCCGATGAGAATCGGGATGTCGCGGGTGGGGGCCGGGTTGCCGACGTCGAGGCGGTGACGGATTCTGGCGAGGCTCTCTTTGAGCAAGGCCAGACGCGAACCGGCCGTGCCGAATTCGTACCCGAAGTTGTCGTAGTCCTTCTCGTTCCACCCAGCACCGATGCCGAGGATCAGCCTGCCGCCGCTGATGTGGTCGACGGTGCGTGCCATGTCGGCCAACAGGTCCGGATTGCGGTAACCGCCGCCGGTGACGAGTGCGCCGATCTCGACGTTCGACGTCTGCTCGGCCCAGGCGCCGAGCATCGTCCAGCACTCGAAATGCGCGCCGTCGAGGTCGCCGTACAGCGGATAGAAGTGGTCCCAGTTGAAGACGATGTCGACGCCCGCGTCCTCCGAGCGCAACACTGCGTCGCGGATCAACTGATAGTCGGGAGCGTGCTGGGGCTGAAGCTGAACACCGATCTTGACGGTCATGTACGTCTCCTCGTCGTGTGGGCTGCGTCTCCCATGATGCACCCGAATTCCATCAGCCGATGCGGACTCCGCTCTCGGCCATCACCGCGCGCAGGACGAACCCGGCCTCGGAGCCGACGATCTCGCCGACGAGGGTGATGTAGCGGTCGACGAATGCGCCGCCGTGCTGCTGCTCGTCCTCGTCGGCGAAGTGGTGCGCGAGCTCGTGCAACACCACCAGCTCCCGCAGCGCCCAGGCCCTGTTGCCCCGATGGAGTGGCACGGCGATGGTGGCGGTGTCCGATTCGTAGTGCGCCGCAGCCGAACCCGAACGGGCCCGGACGGTGATGACGCGACCGGCCTCGGGCCACGTCGCTGCGACCCACTCCAGCCCCAGCACCGCATCGACGTACGCCTGCACCGAGTCGATGGAGGCGAACTTGCGCTCGATCGGCAGCGTGATCTGCGAACCCATCACCTGCACCATGCGAAGGCCCCGCTCCTCGGCGCGATCGAACATGGTGCGAACCAATTGTTCTGCGTCGTAGACGGCCGCTCGTTGCGAGTCCCTCGCCCTGCTCATGCGATCAGCCTAATTTGTGTCGTCCTCCCGACTCGCCTACAGTCTTCTATCGACAACGATTGTCGAATTCGTTCCCAGTTTCTATCGTTCAGGAGAACCCGTGCTCGCCGTCGATGACCTCTGCATCGACGCGGGCCGCTCGCGCATCGTCGATCACGTGTCCTTCGAGATTCCCGCCGGTCGACGCCTCGGCCTGCTCGGTGCGTCGGGATCGGGAAAGTCCATGATCGCCGCCGCCCTCGTCGGAGCGCTGCCGCCGGGGATCACCTGCACCGGACGCATCGCCGTCGACGGCCACGACGTCGCCGGAGTTCCGACGCCCCGCCGGCCGCGCGCCGCCCGCCCGGCGATGGTGTTCCAGGATTCGGCCACCGCACTGAACCCGATGGTCACCGTCGGCAGGCAACTCCGCACGCCCGACGCCTCCGCGCTGCTCGAGCGTGTGGGTCTGCGCGACACCGAACGTTTATTGGCCTCACACCCGCTCGAGCTGTCCGGTGGTCAGCGTCAACGCGTCTGTATCGCAGTCGCATTGGCGCGCGAGAGCCCACTGGTGATCGCGGACGAGCCGACGACGGCCCTCGATGTGCTCAGTCAGGCGCGGGTGCTCGACGCTCTCCGTGAGGTGGCCTCGCTGCTGCTGATCACGCACGACATCGCCGTCGCCGCGCAGCTGTGCGACCGTCTGATGGTTCTCGACTCCGGACGGATCGTCGAATCCGGTTCCACAGCAGCGATTCTCGACACTCCCGAGTCCGATCTCGTGGTGCGCATGCTCGATCGAGCTCGCGCCGCCGACCCGTTTCGTCAGCTGGTCGCGCGATGACTGCGGGCTTGGTGGCCACGGACATCACGCGCACCTACGTTCGGCACGGCTCGTCTCGCACCGCGCTGGACGCCGTCTCGCTCACGCTGCCGCGGGACGGTCGGATTGCCGTTGTGGGCGAATCCGGTTCGGGGAAGACCACTGTGCTGCGCATACTGCTGGCGCTGGACTCCCCCGATGCGGGAACCGTGGAAGTGGAGGGGCGCACAGTCCGTCCGGGTTCCGCGCGATCGCTGCGGTGGTTTCGCAGACTCGTGCAGTACGTTCCTCAGGATCCCGCGACCAGCCTCGACCCACGCCGCAGTGTCCTGGATCTGGTGGCGACGCCGCTGCGACTTCTCGGCGTCGACGGCGATCATCGCGCCAAGGCAGGTGCCGCACTCGCTGCCGTCGGCCTGGACGAGCGTTATCTGCAGCGCCGCCCGACGGAACTGTCCGGTGGTCAGAACCAACGCGTCGCCATTGCGCGTGCAGTGGCATGCGAACCGCGGTACCTGCTGGCGGACGAGCCGGTCAGCGGACTTGACCCTGATCTGCGTGAGCAGGTTCTCGCAGTCCTGGCCGGACTGCCGAGCGCACTGCTGATCGTGAGCCACGACCTGTCCGCGGTCGCTCGACTGTGCAGCGAGGTATCGGTGATGCACGACGGCCGGATCGTCGAAACCGGCAGCGTACGAAACATTCTCACCGAGCCGCAGCACTCCTACACCCGAGACCTGATCGACGCCGTACCCCGGCTTGCACGACCATCACAGGAGATCCATTGACCACCACTCTGTTGTCTACCAACGTGTTCCGTATCGGTGTCCTGGCAGCGGTAGGTACCCTGACGCTCGCCGGCTGCTTTTCTTCGGGCGCTTCCGACGACACCACAGATCGGGCCCGCGTTGCGATGCTGCAACCGCCACGCTCGGGGCTCTCGCAGTTCAGCGACGATGCCTTCAAGCTCTCGCGCTGGTCCACCGCCGAAACCCTCGTCACCCTCGACGATCTCGGTGACGCTCAGCCCGGTTTGGCCACCGCCTGGAACCGCGTCGACGAGCGCACCTGGAGTTTCGACATTCGACCCGACGTGAGGTTCCACAACGGTGCGCCGCTCGATTCCGCCGCCGTCGTCACCGCACTGACTGCTGCCACGACCGCCGCGCCGAAGCCGCGCATCCTCGACGGTGTCGAGCTGACGGTGACCGCCACCGACGACGACACGGTGGAGGTGGCCACTGAGGACGTCGATCCACTGGTGCCGCAACGACTCTCGAGCCCGCAGCTCGCCATCCTGGCACCCGCGGCCTACTCCGCAGGCGGCAGTGACCCCGTCGGGACCGGCACCGGACCGTTCGTGTTGACCGGAGTGAACGGCACATCCAGTGCCACGCTGGACCGTAACGACGACTACTGGGGTGAGCCCGCGAAGCTCGCCGGCATTGACGTCGACTTCGTGCCCGACGGTACGTCCCGCGCAGCAGCGCTTCGCAACGGTACCGCCGATGTGGTGGAGGCGATTCCGGTGTCGCAGGCCGCCAACATCGACCCGTCGCTGGTGCACGAGGTTCCGATGCCGCGTACCAACACGCTGTACCTGAACACGTCGTCCGGCGTGTTCGCGGATCCGGCCATGCGCGCCGCCGCACGCGAGTCGGTCGACAAGGATCGTCTGGTCGAGCAGGTCTACGAGGGCCGCGCAGACGCCGCGAACGGATTGCTCGGCCCCGCGCTGCCGTGGGCGGCGGACCGTCCCGCGCGCACCGAGACACCGGCGGGCGATGCCACCGGCAAGAAGATCACCCTCGCCACCTTCACCGACCGCGCCGAACTTCCCGAGGTCGCCGTGCTGCTGCAGCAGGAACTCGAGGCGAAGGGCTTCGTCGTCGAGCAGGTGGTGCGCGAGTACCAGTTCATCGAAACCGACGCGCTCAGTGGCGCATTCGATGCCTTCATCCTCTCCCGCGCCACCGTGCTCGATTCCGGCGACCCCGTGGCATACATGTACTCCGACTTCGCCTGCGAGGGATCGTTCAACATCTCCCAGTTCTGCGACCCGCAGGTCGACGCGGCGTTGGCAGACGCCTCGGCCACCGAACCCGGAGACGACCGCCGCGCCGCGATCCTGGACGCCGAGAAGCTGATCCTGGAGAAGGATGCGGCCGTGCCGATGCTGCACGAACGCGTCATCCAGGGCGAATCCGAAGGCATCACCGGCGTCGCCCGCGATCCCAGGGAACGCACACTCATCACCAACCAGACCGCGTTCGAGTAAGCAGTGAGAACCACCGCCTCGCGGCTGGCTGCCGTCGCCGGTGTCGTCCTCCTCGTCGGGATGCTGCCGTGGCTGTCGAATCGCGATCCGGCACTGAGCATTCTGCGGGCCCGTTCGGCCGAGCAGGAAGCAACCCCCGAGGCCCTCGCAGCCATTCGCCGCGACCTCGGCCTCGATGCCGGACCGCTACGGATGTTCTGGGACTGGCTCACCGGCATCGCGTCGGGCAATCCCGGAACATCCTGGAATACAGGTGAACCGGTGCTGCCGGGGGCTCTCGATGCGCTGCTGGTGTCGCTGACGCTGATGGGTTTCGCGATGGTCGTCGCAATCGCCGCCGCCGCGCTCGTGGTCGTCCCCAGCGTCCGGGCCGGACTCCGGGGCACACCGAGACGTACCGGGGGCGGCGTCGCGGCAGCGCTCACGTCGATGCCGGAGTTTCTGCTCGCGTCGGTACTCGTCGTTCTCGGTGCCGTGTGGTTGTCGTTTCCGGCTTACGGCTGGAACGGTCCCGAGTACGCGGTGCTGCCTGCACTGGCGCTCGGGTTGCCTGCGGGCGGGCTGATCGGACGACTGCTCGCCGACGCGATCGCCGTCACCTTCACCGAGGGCTGGGTCATCACGTGGACGGTCGCAGGCTTCTCGCGGCCCCAGATCACCGGTGCGGTGCTGCGACGCGCCCTCCCCGGCCTCGCATCGCAGATCGGTCTGGTCATGGTCGCCATGACCGGCGGGGCGGTGGCCGTCGAAAAGGTATTTGCCATACCGGGATTGGGCCGCGCCACCCTCGGCGACGCGCAGTCGCAGGATCTTCCCGCCCTGCAGATCGACATCATCCTTCTCCTGGCCGTCAGCGCGGTTCTCGGTATCGCGGCGGAACTGGCCCGCCGGCTGCTGCTCGGCAGTGCACTGCACGAGAAGGCGATGCCCATTCCCTCCGGCGTCTTCCACCCGTCACCGCGGCGCTGGGTGGTGCCGATCGCTGCGGCGTCGGTCCTGCTGGTCATGGTCCTTGCCGGACTCCCGCGCGACGGCCAGGCGACGACGCGGGAGAAGTTCGCGGCTCCATCGCGTGCCTACCCTTTCGGAACGGACGCGTCGGGTCGAGATCTGTTGGCCCGCGTCGCCGACGGCGCAGTGCGCTCGATCGGTCTCTCCCTTGCCGTGACGTTCGCGGCCCTGGTGGTCGGCGTGCTGCTGGGACTGGTTCCGCGGGCCTCCCGTGGTTTGGTCGAGGTCACCAATGCGGCGCCGCCCGTCGTCACCGGCATTCTGATCGCAGCGATCTGGGGTCCGAGTGCAGGCGGGGCGGCCGTCGCCGTTCTCATCGTCACGTGGGCTCCGCTCGCCGCGCACACAGCCGCCCTCGTCGAGGAGACCCGCGCTCGGCCGTACATTTCCATCCTGCCGACACTCGGGGCAGGCAATGCGCGAATCCTGTTCGGGTCCGTCGTGCCGAGCGTCGTTCCGGTAGTGCTGCGGCACGCCATGATTCGGCTCCCCGGCGTCGCTCTCGCGCTCGCGGCCCTCGGATTCCTCGGCCTCGGTCCGCAACCCCCCACTGCGGATTGGGGATTGATACTGTCCGACGGGGTCGCCGCCGTCGAGCGGGCACCGTGGGTCACCGCTGCTCCGCTCGCGTCCTTGATCGCACTCGCCGTTCTCGCAGTCTCGCTCGCCGGTGCCACCTCGGGGCGCGTGCGGAAGACCGGTAGCGTCGTCGAGAAAGTCGACGCAGGAGGGCGCAGTACGTGAGCACGAGGACCGACGGATCGCCGACGCGGTGGCGGTGGTCATTTCTGGTCGATCTGCGACGGGCCACCCCCACCGTCCGCCTGCTCGTCCTCACCCAAATGACCTTCAACATCGGCTTTTTCATGGTGTTGCCGTATCTGTCGGTGCACCTGACGAGTGATCTCGGGCTCGGGGCCGCTCTCGTCGGCGTGGTCCTCGGGATCAGAACCTTCTCGCAGCAGGGGTTGTTCTTCGTCGGTGGCACCCTCGCCGATCGGTGGGGCATCAAGCCGGTCGTACTCGTCGGCTGTGTGTTGCGGGTGGTGGGATTCGTGGGTCTGGCTTTCGCCGACTCGCTGCCGGCTGTGCTGATCGCCACGGTGCTGGTGGGATTTGCAGCCGCATTGTTCTCTCCGGCAGTCGAATCCGCAGTTGCGATCGAGGCGGGGAAGAGCGAACGCGACGGCGGACCCACGCGCGTGGAGAGCTTCGCGCTGATGTCGGTGTGCAGCCAGATCGGCTCGTTCACCGGCCCGCTCGTCGGATCGGTGTTGTTGCTCGTCGATTTTCGGATCGCGTGCCTCGTGGCTGCGGCGATCTTCGTCCTGGTCGTTGCCGCCCACGTGCGGTGGTTGCCGCGTGAGCGCGGCGAGCATCGCGACGACCCATGGCTCTCGGGCTGGACCGACGTGGTGCGCAACCGAACCTTCGTGCTGTTCGCGGTGGCGATGAGCGCACAGTTGGTGGCCTACAACCAGCTGTATCAGCTACTGCCGCTCGAGGTCGAACGCGCGTGGGGCTCGCAGGCGGTGCTTGGCTGGTTCTTCGCGATCTCGGCAGTACTGGTGGTATCGACGCAGTTGCCGATCACCCGACGCGTCGCCGGGACATCGCCTCGTGTCACGCTGCCCGTCGGGTTCGCCGTCATGGCAGCATCTTTCGTCCTGGTCGCGGTATTGAGTCCCTTGGAGTTGGAAGGTCTGCGCGGGCTGATCCCGGCTGCGATCTTCGTGCTGCTGCTGGCACTGGGGCAGATGATCGCCATGCCTCAAGCCAGGGATCTGGTGCCGCGCATGGCAGCCGAACGTCGACTCGGTTCGTACTACGGTTTCATGGCCTCGCTCGGGGGCATCGGAGTGCTTATCGGATCGACCGCACTGGGTGTGGTGATCGACGCCTCCCCCGACACCGGCTGGGGCGCAGCAATCCCGTGGCTGGTCGCGGCCCTGTTCCCCATCGCCAGTGTCATCGGACTCCGAGTGGTGCTCGCGCGCCTCGACTGATCGCGCCTTCCCCTCCGCCGCCCCAATTTCCCGCCCCCGATCCCCGCCCCCCGATCCCGCCCCCCGCAAACGCGCGCGCGTTTGCCATACGCGAGCAGATTCGCTTCCGATTCGACGCGAATCGGCGCGCACCTGGCGAATGCGCGCGCGTTTGCGGCGGCCGTGGACTACACCCGGATCCGCAGGACCGAGATCCGCCCGTCCTGGGCAAACTCGAACCAGTACGACAGGTTCACCGGGCTGCCCGGGAAGTCACCCGAGATCTCTGCGGTGGTTGTTCGGCCCGGCCCTGACTCGACGGTGGAGAGCACGGCGTAGTGCACCTGCGGCACCTCGGTTCGCCAGCGGCGGATTGCGTCGATGCCGTGGTGTTCACGGCCTTCGTCCTCCACCACGGCGTCGGGGGCGAACAGGTCGAAGTATGGCTCCGAGTCGGCTCGTGTGGCGAGCTCGAAGTAGCGGTCGATGATTTCTGATTCGTTCATGAACCGAGCCTCGCCTCTCCCCCACAGGGAGAGTCCACTCTCCCCCAGGGGGAGGGGTCAGAATATCGACATGAACGGATTGCTGACGATCGGCGAGTTCTCTCGCATCACGCACCTGTCCGTGAAGACACTGCGTCGATATCACGAGTCGGGGCTGCTCGAACCCGCGACAGTCGACGACTATTCGGGCTACCGGTACTACGCGACGGATCAGGTCGCCACTGCACAGATCATCAGTCGGTTCCGCCGTATGCAGATGCCCGAGCGTGAGGTGCGGACGATCGTCACCACACCCGATCCCGATGCCCGAGCCCGACTGATCACCGAACACCTCACTCGGCTCGAGCGGCAGTTGGACGACACCCGATCCGCGGTGACTGCCCTGCGCCGGTTGCTGGATCCGACTCCGCCCACCATCGAGGTCCAACGCATACTCACCGAACAGTGTTCGGTCGCAGCTATTTCCGAGATGGTCGACGCGTCCGAGGTGCTCGGCTGGTACAGCACGGCGATGGCCGAGATCGATGCAGCAGTTTCCGAAACCACCGGGCAACCGGGCGGGCTCTACGACAACGAGTTGTTCACCGAGGGTCGCGGTGTCATGACGGTATATGTTCCTACCGCAACTGCGCCGTCCACCAACAGGATTCGGCCCATGATGTTGCACCCCACCGAACTCGCGATGACGGTCCATCACGGATCGCACGACGATATCGACGTCACCTACGGGGCACTCGGGGTATATGTCGAGACCAATGGCCTCGCCATTGCCGGTCCGGTTCGTGAGGTCTACGCCGTCGGGCCGCGTGATACCGAGGATTCGTCCCTGTGGCGCACGGAAATCGGGTGGCCGGTGTTCGTTGCTTCGCCGCGAACGCAGTAGTCAGCGTCCCAACTGCCTGCTTGCTGCGTCGATTTCGGCATGACCGCCGATCTTCGCGTTGCGCCCCGCTCGATCCCCGGCCTTTCGGGCTCCTTCCGAATAGCCGGCGTTCGCGCTCTGGCCCCGCCAGTGTCCGCGCGCGGTCGAGGTCTGGCGGTAGTAGTCGCGGAGCTCGATCTCTTTGTTGCGCAACACCAGTGCCGTGCCGGCGCCCTGTTGTTCCTGCTCGATGGCCTTGGCCTCGGTGTCCTTCTTCACTTCGCTCAGCCGTTGACCGATGCGCGACGCGAATGCGGTCTGGAAGTTCAACCGGGCCGTCACGGCAGCGACGGGCACTTCCTCGCGTCGGGTGTAGCGCCTGCGGTTCTTGATCTCGGTGACGGTACGGATGGCCGTCTCGGACCTGTAGGCACCGGACTTGATGTACGCGTCCGACGCTCGCACCATCTGAATCAGCAGGGAGGAGTACAGGGCCTCGGTGGTCTCGATGTCGGAGTCGAAACCGTAGGCAAACACCTGCGTCGACGATCGGGACACATCGCACTGGACGTCGTTGGCGTGCGCGATGGCCACGAACAGATGCACGTAGGTCTTGAGTCCGCGCTTGCCCGGCTCTCCGATGGGGATGACCTTCTGGCTCGGCGTCGCCTGCCGCTCCCTGGACGCACTGTGCGAACGAGCCACTGCCAGATCGACCGACGCCGACGTCGCCAGACGCTGAGCTGCCTCCATGAAGGCCTCGGCCTCGTGTGGGTTGTCGGTGGACTCGGCCTGGCGCAGCAGCCCGCCGATCCGCGTCAGCATCTTGTCCGAACTCATGAGCCAGAGGCTACCGGCCTCCTCCGACACCTTCGGGTTGACCGATTCAGGAACGCAGAAATGACCACTGCGCGGTGCGATGTGTGCCACAGTACCCATCGACATATGTGTCGGGGGGAGCAACACAGCGAAATTCTGCGTGCCCATCTCCGGGCACATACCACCGTTTAGAAAAAAGTGGAGAGAACAATGGCGTCTTTGATCACGAAGGTGGCGGTGGTTGCAACAGCAGCCACGCTGCTGACGCTCACCGGATGTTCGAGCGACAGCGGTTCGAGCGGCGATTCGGGTGCTGCATCCGAAAACGCCGACGGCCGTGGACCTATCACCTATGTGGAGGGCCAGGACACCACCGAGACCGGTGTCGTCCAGCAGATCATCTCGGAGTGGAACGCCGCCAACCCTGACGAGCAGGTCACGTTCAAGGAGCAGTCCGCCGACGCCGATCAGGCCCACGACGACTTCGTTCAGCAGCTCCAGGCACAGCAGAGCGACTACGACGTGATGGCACTCGACGTCGTCTGGACCGCCGAGTTCGCGGCCAAGGGCTGGCTCGTGCCGCTCGAGGGCGAATTCGCACTCGACAACGCAGGCGTTCTGCCCGCGACTGTTGCGAGTGCGACCTACAACGGCACGCAGTACGCCGCGCCGAAGAACACCAACGGTGGATTGCTCTACTACCGCAGTGACCTGCTCCCCGAACCGCCCACCACCTGGGCCGAGCTCACCGAGGACTGCCAGGTCGCCCGGGACAACAACATCGACTGCTACGCAGGGCAATTCGCCCCCTACGAAGGTCTGACGGCCAACGCGTCGGAGATCATCAACGCGCACGGCGGATCGATCGTCGCCGAAGACGGCAAGACCCCCACCGTCGACAGCCCGGAGGCCAAGGCCGGACTGCAGACCCTCGTCACCGCGTTCGAGACCGGCGTCATCCCGGCCCAGGACACCACGTTCAAGGAGTCCGAGAGCCAGCAGGCGTTCCAGGACGGACAGACGTTGTTCCTGCGCAACTGGCCGTACGTCTACGGCACCGCGGCGGAGGAAGGTTCGGCTGTGGCCGGAAAGTACGCGGTCGCACCGCTTCCCGGTGTCACCGGAGTCGGCACCTCGACGCTCGGTGGGTACAACGCAGCGATCAGTGCGTACTCCGAGAACAAGGCCACTGCTGCCGACTTCCTGCGGTTCATGCAGGGCGAGCAGGCCCAGCGCATCATCGCCGAGGGTGCTCTGCCGCCCGTGCTTTCGTCGCTGTACGACGATCCCGCACTGATCGCCGCGATGCCGTACCTTCCCGCATTGAAGGCATCCATCGAGAATGCAGTTCCGCGTCCCGTCACCCCGTTCTACCCGGCCGTCTCGAAGGCTGTGCAGGACAACGTCTCTGCCGCCATCAAGGGTGAGAAGAGCGTGGACCAGGCGATCACGGACATGCAGGCCGGTATCGAAACCGCCGGCGCGAACTGATTTCGGGAGAACCAATGGCTGTACCTGCTGGTGTGACCAGTGGGGCCGGCGCAACCACCGCGGCCGGGGGCTCGTCCCCCGGCCGCGGTCGGCATGTGCGGTCCAAGAACAAGCGCTTCGGCCTGACGCAGGGTCGGGCCTGGCTGCTGATCGCACCGACGCTGGTGATCCTCGCGATCGTCATCGTCTACCCCGTGATTCGGGCCCTGGTGATGTCCTTCTCCAAGGACCCCGGCCTCGATCCCGCTACAGGGATGTTCGTCTCCGGTGGATCCGCCGGGTTCGACAACTACACGCACTGGATTCTGCAGCAGTGCACCTCGGCCTCGGGCACGTCGGTGCCCTGTCCGCCGGGAACTCTCGGTTCGCAGTTCTGGGGCGCGGTGGGCAACACCGCGTTCTTCACGGTCGTGACCGTCTCCATCGAGGTGGTGATCGGTTTCGCGATGGCAGTGATCATGGGCAAGACCTTCGCCGGGCGAGCCCTGCTGCGCGCCGCGATCCTCATCCCGTGGGCCATCCCGACGGCGGTGACGGCCAAGCTCTGGTACTTCATCTTCGCGTACGACGGCATCGCCAATCGAATTCTGGGAACCAACATTCTGTGGACCGGTGATGCCTGGCCTGCCCGCTTCGCCGTCATCATCGCCGATGTATGGAAGACGACGCCGTTCATGGCGCTGCTCATTCTCGCTGGTCTGCAGATGATTCCGGCCGACGTCTACGAGGCAGCTCGAGTCGACGGGGCGTCGGCTTGGCAGCGCTTCACCAAGATCACGCTGCCACTGGTCAAGCCGGCTTTGATGGTCGCAATTCTGTTCCGCACCATGGACGCGCTGCGTATGTACGACCTGCCCGCCATCCTCACCGAGGGCAACCCCGCCACTCGTACCATCTCCATCCTGGTGGTGGAGCAGATCCGGCAGGGATTCAACAGCGCTGCGTCGCTGTCGACCATTTCGTTCGTCATGATCTTCATCGTGGCCTTCATCCTGGTGAAGTTTCTCGGTGCCAATGCCGTTGCCACTCAGGAGAATCAGCGCAAGGGGGCCGGGCGATGAAGCAGGCCCGCATCTATCTCGGTGTCGTCGTGATCCTCGTCTGGGGACTGGCACCGTTCTACTGGATGGTCGTCACTGCGTTCCGCGACCCGCGCTACACCTTCGATACGACGCCGTGGCCGACCCACGTCACGTGGGAGAACTTCGAGAACGCGTTGTCGACGGCGAACGGCAACAACTTCCTGCGGGCGGTGGGCAACAGCCTGATCGTGGGCGGCGCGACCACGCTGATCGCGTTGGTCATCGGCATTTTCACCGCATATGCCCTCTCCCGCATCGACTTCCGTTTCAAGTACGTGGTGACGGGCATCGTTCTGGGCGCGTCGATGTTCCCCGTCGTTGCATTGGTGACCCCGCTGTTCCAGTTCTTCACCAACATCGGGTGGATCGGCAGCTACCAGGCCATGGTCATCCCCAACATCTCGTTCGTGCTGCCGTTGACGATCTACACGCTGGCGGCGTTCTTCGCCGAATTGCCCTGGGAACTCGAAGAAGCTGCGCGGATCGACGGAGCCGGTCGGTTCCAGGCGTTCCGCTTGGTGATGTTGCCACTCGCCGCACCTGCCCTGTTCACCACCGCGATCCTCGCCTTCATCGCTGCGGTGAACGAGTACTTGTTGGCGAGCCAACTCTCGAGTGACAGGACCGAACCGGTGACCGTGGCCATCGCGCGCTTCACCGGCAACGATCCGCTGGTGGTGCCGTATGCCGCAATCATGGCCGCGGGCACCATCGTTGCGATTCCGTTGGTGATCATGGTGCTGCTGTTCCAGCGCCGCATCATCTCCGGTCTCACCGCAGGAGGCGTGAAGTCGTGACGGCCCAGGATCATCTGCAGTTGCTGGCGGGCATTCTGGGATTCTTCGCGCTCGTGGCTCTGATCGTGGCAGTCGCCGGAATCATCGGGGGTGATCCCGGCGTGCTGCCGTCGGTGGCGCTGCTGGGTCTGTTGATCGGACTGTGGTTCACCGTCAAGAAGATTCGCTGAAGCTGCGCGTCGCCACCGAAATCAATTCGGTCAGTGCCGGGTTCATCTTGGGCCGCCACACCAGGGCCAGCAGCGGCGGTGTGCGAGTCCGTGAGCTCCACGGCGACGAGCTTGTCGGCGTAGGACTGCGCCAACGTTGCCTTCTCCTCGGCCACCAAACGATCCGAATTACCCTCCTGCAGAGCAAGTTCGACGCCAGGGTGCGCTGAATTGAAGCGGGCCAATGCGTCGAACAGTTGTGGGACGGTGCAGGCGGTGACCATTTCGACGCGAAGCGAGCCGCGCAGAAGTCCGGCAACGTCGTCGACGCATTGCCGAACCGAGTCGGCGGCGGCCCAGCGTTGCACGGGCTTGCGTCAGCGCTGCCTGACCTGCGGTGGTCAATGTTGCTGTGCCACCCGATCTGTCGATCAACTCGGCACCGAGTTCGCGTTCGAGCGCTCGGATCTGGGCGCTGACGCCGGATTGGCTGATGTGCACTCTGGCTGCGGCGCGAGTGAAGTTCGCTTCCTCGGCCACCGCGACGAAGTACTCCAGCTGTCTCAATTCCACTGCTGAACTCCCAGATTCGGGCCCTCACCGGCGTCGAGTCTGGCGGTGTTGCGCTTCGGGGCCGTGACGCGGTAACTGCAGTCGATCAGTTCGGCGGCCTCGGCCCAGACGTCGTCGTCGGCGTCGCTCAGGTCGAATCCCACCCAGCCGGCCGGGCCGAGGTAGGCGGGGTGAAAGTAGCGGGGTTCGAGTTCGCAGGCACGCTGCTCCTCGGCGCTCTCGCATTTGACCAGGATCGAGAGGTCGTACTGTTCGCCGCCTTTGACACCACCGCCGAAATAGACGAACACCGAGGCGGTGCGGAAGGTCGGCCGGCCGTGGGAGATCTTCTCGGACACCTCGGGATAGGCGAACGCCAGCGCGCGGACGCGTTCGAGGACCGGATGCCGGGAAGTGGGATCGATGGCCACGAGCACACGATAGCGCGTGAACTCTAGCTGCGGTTATGAGGAAAACTTCTGATGATCAGCGAAATCAACTGTTGGACTTCTGGACCGGTGCATTCGAGACTCGATGTCATGACACAGACACCGAAAGAAGTTGCCGCGACCTACTTCGAGGCCTGGAAAAGCAAGGATTTCGACACTCTGGCGTCGATCCTGCACGAGGACGCGACGTTCCACGGGCCACTGGGCACAGCGGCGAACGGCGCGGAATGTGTGGCGGGATTGAAAGGAATGGCGGAGATCGTCACCGACATCGACATCGCCCACGTCTTCGTGGACGGTCCGAACGTACTGACGTGGTTCGATCTGCACACGTCCATCGCATCCCCGGCAAGCACCGCCAATTGGCAGCGAATCGAGAACGGATCGATCAGAGAAACACGGGTGACATTCGATCCACGAGAAATCACCGCGGCCGGATAGACGAACGCCCGCCGGTACTCAATGTGACGTTCAGTGGCCTTTTTGGGGGTCAATGTCACATCGAGTGGACCGGCGGGCGGCGTTCGCGTCTTGCTGCGAGCCCTATGCGTCGATGATGAACGCTTCGAGTTGTTCGCGAGCGACGTCGTCGGCCAGCTGCTTGGGCGGGCTTTTCATCAGGTAGGCGGAGGCCGGGATGACCGGTCCACCGATGCCGCGGTCCTTGGCGATTTTCGCGGCGCGGACTGCGTCGATGATGACGCCGGCGGAGTTGGGCGAGTCCCATACTTCGAGCTTGTACTCGAGGCTCAGGGGAACGTCACCGAAGGCGCGGCCTTCGAGGCGGACGTAGGCCCACTTGCGGTCGTCGAGCCAGCCGACGTGGTCGGACGGTCCGATGTGGACGTCCTTGGCGTTGAACTCCTTCTGGAGGTTCGACGTGACGGCCTGGGTCTTGGAGATCTTCTTCGACTCGAGGCGGGTGCGCTCGAGCATGTTGAGGAAGTCCATGTTGCCGCCGACGTTGAGCTGCATGGTGCGGTCGAGCTGCACGCCGCGGTCTTCGAAGAGCTTGGCCATGACGCGGTGGGTGATGGTGGCACCGACCTGGCTCTTGATGTCGTCGCCGACGATGGGGACGCCTGCGTCCTCGAACTTCTTGGCCCAGACGGGATCGGATGCGATGAAGACGGGCAGTGCATTGACGAAGGCGACGCCTGCGTCGATGGCGGCCTGTGCGTAGAACTTGTCGGCTTCTTCGGATCCGACGGGGAGGTAGGACACGAGCACGTCCACCTTGGCGTCGCGCAGGGCCTGCGCCACGTCGACGGCGTCGCCGTCGGCCTCGGTGATGGTCTCGCGGTAGTACTTGCCGAGGCCGTCGAGGGTCGGTCCGCGCAGGACGTGGACGTCCTTCGGGGGTACGTCGGCGATCTTGATGGTGTTGTTCTCGCTGGAGAAGATGGCCTCGGAGAGATCGAAGCCGACCTTCTTGGCGTCCACGTCGAACGCGGCGACGAACTCGACGTCGCGGACGTGGTACTTGCCGAACATGACGTGCATGAGGCCGGGAACGGTGGCGTTCTCGTCCGCGTCCTTGTAGTACTCGACACCCTGGACCAGGGATGAGGCGCAGTTGCCCACACCCACAATGGCCACGCGGATTGCGTTGTTGTTCTCACCCATGGTCGGGTTCTCCTTCTGTCTTGACTGTCCTGTTTGGTGCTGTGTGGGACGGTGCTGGGTTGGGGTCGGCCTGCTCGGCTGCGATGACTTCGTTGAGCCAGCGCACCTCGCGTTCGCTCGATTCGAGTCCGAGCTGGTGTAGCTGCCTGGTATAGCGGTCGAGTGTCCCGTTTGCCTTGGCCACAGCGTCGCGGAGGCCTTCTCGGCGCTCCTCGACCTGGCGACGTCTGCCTTCGAGAATGCGGACTCGAGCTTCCGCGGGAGTCCGACTGAAGAAGGCAAGATGTACGCCGAATCCGTCGTCGGTGTAGTTCTGCGGTCCGGTGTCGGCCACCAGTTCGGCAAATCGTTCCCTGCCGAGCGGGGTGAGCTGGTACACCCGTTTCGCTCGTCTCTTGACGAGCAAGTCGGGACCGGCGTCCTCGGCGATGAGACCGTCGGTTTGAAGTCGACGGAGTGCCGGGTACAGCGATCCGTACGAAAACGCTCGAAAAGCTCCGAGTAGGCCGGTCAGCCGCTTGCGGAGCTCGTAACCGTGCATGGGTGATTCGAGAAGCAGTCCGAGAATTGCCAGCTCGAGCATGCAACTCCCCTCCTCGAATCCAACGATCACATCATGGCGATGCGATTGACCGCACTATCGAAGAATGTATCGCGCCGATATATATTCTGACAACTCGGCCGTGAACGTACCCTGCGACACATGACCCCAGTCGACGCGCTTCTCGCCGCCGCGGCCCTCCACCTGGGCTTTCAGATGGTGGTGAACGGCGTCGTCTATCCGGCGCTGGCGGAGGTTCCGGACGACGACTTCTCGCGTGCCCACGACGCGCACTCGCGGCGGATTACCCTCGTCGTCGGGCCGGTCTACGGACTGCTCGCTGCTGCGTGTCTGTGGGTGTTGGTATCCGGGCCGATCCATGCAGTTGTCTTGACAAGCATCGGCGGCGCGGTGGTCTCGGCGTCGGCGACTGCCTTCGTGGCTGCCCCCACCCATGGCGAACTGGGGTGTGCGGGACGCAACGAACACCTGATGAGTCGGCTGCGATCAGCGGACCGCGTACGTCTCTGCGGTGCAGTGGTGTGTGCGTTCTTTGCTCTGTTGGCGTGATCGAGCGCGGGTGAATGTGCAAGTGGCCAGTCGGCTCAGCGAGACGGTGCCACCATCAGCACGGCATCGACTCGATACTCGCCCCACTGCTGCGCAGACGTCCCGATCTGTCGCCACCCTCGCCTGCGGTAGAAACCGAGGGCAGCGCTACTCGGATCGACGAGCAGAACCGCCACGCGCCCTGCATCGCGCGCAGCATCGATCGCGTGTGCAAGCAGAGTCGTTCCACTGCCCGGTACTGAACCGTCGGTGACGAAGCGCGACACCACAGCCAGCCGATCGGCAGCCACCCCCGTTGCTCGCCGCCACTGCGCGCTTGCGTCGTCCGCGCCGGGATCGGTTCCCGGTGCTGCCGTCGAGTGCAGCGCGATATGGCCGACGACGGCGTCGTCGGACTCGGCGACCCAGGCCGCGAGTTCGTTCGGTGGGACAAGCCAGTCGGCTCGCACCGCCACCGCGCGCACTGGGTAACGGTGTAATTCGTGCGCGCGTTGCAGGATGGGCAGGAGGGTGGTCAGGTCGCCGTGTCGTCGGGGGCGCACGTGGATTCCCGATGTGGCCGACATGCGAGCAAGTGTAGGGACCGGTGCGATCTGCGTCTCTCGCCTCCGTCGAGGTGCAGACCGCGTCGGCACAGGTGGAACACAGTGTCCCGAGGCCGAAGGGGGACCTGCTCACTGCCGAGGCGGGGTTCGCAGGTCCGCGTCGGATAGGCCGCACGTACTCTGGTCCTCGTGCGACTTCAGCGACAGGTGGTGGACTACGCCCTTCAGCGTCGGTCGCTGCTGGCCGAGGTCTACTCCGGTAGGACGGGTGTCGCAGCGGTCTGCGATGCAGATCCGTACCTGCTTCGCGCTGCCAAGTTCCACGGACGTGGCAGCGATGTGGTGTGCCCCATCTGCCGCAAGGAGCAGCTCACGCTGGTGTCCTGGGTGTTCGGCGAGAAGCTGGGGGCACTGTCCGGGTCGGCGAGAACGGCGGACGAACTCGTTCGCCTCGCAGCGACCCAGGAGGAGTTCTCGGTCCATGTGGTCGAGGTGTGCAGGTCGTGCAGTTGGAACCACCTCGTCCAGTCCTATGTCCTCGGGGCCGTCCCCGCGCCCAAACAACCCCGTCGTCCGCGTTCGGGTTCCCGTCAACCGAACCGTCGAACAGCGAGTGAGTGACACAATCGCTCCGCTGATCCCATCCACCGAGAATTCGACGCGGCCGCCGAAATTACTGGAGATTCGTACGTGAGTTCCCCCTACGACAACAACCCGGGTAGCAACGAACCGGGCCGTAGCGACTCCGGACGGCGTCCCGACGTGCCCGGGCCGCCGCGCGGCAGTCGACACTCCGATCCACCCGGGCGTCGCCCGGTGCCCCCTCCCGGCCAGCGTCCGATGCCGCCGCAGGGCCGTCCCCCGATGCCTCCTCCCGGCCAGCGACCCGGACCTCCCCCAGGTCAGCGACCCGGACCCCCTCCAGGGCAGCGTCCGATGCCGCCGCAGGGTCGTCCTCCGATGCCTCCTCCCGGCCAGCGTCCCGGGCCTCCTCCAGGCCAGCGTCCGATGCCTCCCCAGGGCCGACCCGTTCAGGGCAGGCCGCCGGTGGATCCGGTGAGTGGACGTCCCGCAGGCGACCGTCCCTACGGCGAACGTCGGTACGGAGAGCCGCCCATCGCGCCTCCTGTTCGATCCGCTGCGCCGACGGGCGTCACTCGGTCCGGCTCTGTGCCACCACCCCACGAACCGAACGATTCATCAGTTCTCTCCTCGGGCAGCGAACCGCCCGAGCCGCCCGAAAGAGGTCCCGCCGCGAATACGAAGAAGAAGTCCAAGTGGCGGGTCGCTCGGCGCACGATGTACGCGTTGATCGCCCTGGGTCTGATTGTGCCGATCCTGGCATTCATGGTGGCGTACACCGTCGAGGACGTGCCGCGTCCCGGCGATATCAGGACCAACCAGGTCGCGACGATCTTCGCAGCCGACGGCTCGAGTGTGCTCGGCAAGGTGGTGCCACCCGAGGGCAACCGCACCGATGTGACGATCGACCAGATTCCGGAGCATGTGCGTAATGCGGTGCTCTCGGCCGAGGATCGCGATTTCTACTCCAACCCCGGATTCTCGGTGACCGGCTTCGGTCGAGCTCTCCGTGACAACGTGCTCGGACGCGACAGCGCAGGCGGCGGTTCGACCATCACCCAGCAGTATGTGAAGAACGCCTTGGTCGGCAACGATCGGACGCTTACCCGCAAGATGCGGGAGCTCGTCATCTCCTCGAAGATGGCGCGTCAGTGGTCCAAGGACGACATCCTCGCTGCGTATCTCAACACCATCTACTTCGGCCGCGGTGCGTACGGCATCGCTGCCGCGTCGACGGCGTATTTCGGCAAGTCCGTCGATCAGCTCTCCGTCGAAGAGGGTGCGGTCCTGGCGGCGGTCATCCAGCAGCCCTCCAACCTCGACCCCGAGGTGAACCCCACCGGCGCGCAGGCTCGTTGGGACTATGTGCTCGACGGCATGGTCTCGCAGGGTCAGCTCGACTCGACCCAGCGAGCCGCGATGATGTTCCCGGCGGTGGTCCCTACGTCACAGGTCGATACCGGTGACGCCCAGGATGCCGGGCCGGACGGCTTGATCAAGGCCCAGGTGCTGCGCGAGCTGTCAGCGGTGGGTATCAGCGATCAGGACCTCAACACCGAGGGTCTGCAGATCACGACGACCATCGATCCGAAAGCCCAGGCGGCCGCGATCGATGCCGTGAACAGCAATCTCGAAGGTGAACCGTCCGAGCTGCGGACGGCTTCGGTGTCCATCGATCCACGTACCGGCGCGGTTCGCTCGTACTACGGCGGCGCGGACGGACGAGGATTCGACTTCGCGCAGTCCGGTTTGCAGACCGGATCCTCGTTCAAGGTGTTCGGTCTGGCCGCGGCGCTGGATCAGGGAATCCCGCTGTCGAAGATGTACGACAGCTCCCCGCTCGACGTCAACGGCATCGAGATCAGCAACGTCGAGGGTGCCTCCTGTGGAACGTGCACCATCGCCGAAGCACTCAAGCGGTCGCTCAACACGAGCTTCTACCGCATGATGCTCAGCATGGACAACGGCCCGCAGGCCATCGCGGACATGGCCCACACGCTCGGCATCCCGCAGGAGATCGACGGCGTCGGCCCCACCCTGACCGAGCCCGACAACGCAGGCCCCAACTACGGAGTGGTGCTCGGCCAGTACCAATCGCGCGTCCTCGACATGGCTTCGGCCTACGCGACACTGGCTGCGTCCGGCGTCTATCACACGCCGCACTTCGTGCAGAAGGTCGTCACCGCCGACGGCACCGTGCTCCTCGACCGTGCACCAGAGGCCGGCCAGCAGGTCGTTTCGGCCGCAGTCGCGGACAACGTGACCTCGGCGATGCGTCCGATCGCCGGCTACTCCAACGGTCACAACCTCGCCGGCGGTCGCCAGTCGGCAGCCAAGACCGGTACCGCTCAGCTCGGAGACACCGGGCAGAACAAGGACGCCTGGATGGTCGGTTACACGCCGTCGCTGTCCACGGCCGTGTGGGTCGGCACCGAGCAGGGTCTGCCGCTCGAGAACAGTTACGGCGGACCGATCTACGGATCGGGCCTACCGTCGGACATCTGGAAAGACACGATGGACGGCACGTTGGACGGAACCTCGAACGAGACCTTCCCGACGCCCGAGGCCATCGCGGGTCAGGCCGGGGTGCCGCAGTACTCCGCACCGGCCCCGACGGCCACGGTGGCACCGTCGACAGCTCCGCCGCCGGTGACGCTGCCGATTCCGACCGAGATCTCACCGCCGGTCGTCATCACTCCGAGGCAGGTCGAGATTCTGCCCGGCGTGACCATTCCGCTGCCCGGGCTGGCACCGGCGCAGCCCCCGGCACCTGAACCGGCGGCGCCCGAACCGGCCGCGCCCGAACCAGTGGCACCCGGGCAGTAACGACTCCAGCGGTGACGACCGAACCCGAGCGCACGGGTCGAGCAGTGGCCAGCCCCGGTCGCCTCGACTCGGCGAGCGCAGCAGACCGCGATCTACCCAGTCGTACCGATCCGATGACCGGGGAACTGTCCTCGGTCATCGGCGGTCCGGTCGGGAAGCACGCGCTGATCGGTCGGCAACGCTGGTTCACCGCGCTACGCGTCGTTCTGCTGTTGGCGGTGGTGTTCCTGTGCTTCGGGTGGTTCGCCAAGGCTGCGTGTATCCAGCAGGCACCGGTGGGACCGGGCGGCGAGCTCGGACTCGATTGGAGTGGCAGCAGGCAGTACGTGGCGATGTGCTATTCCGACACCGTGCCGCTCTACGGTGCGGAGCGACTCGATCAAGGCGCGTTCCCGTACAAGAAGTCCTGGGAAGAAACCAAGGCCGACGGGTCGAGTCAGATCAGGTACATGGAGTACCCGGTGCTCGCGGGGCTGTACCAGTACGGCTCGATGGTCGTCGGAAAGGCCTGGAACTCACTGAGTTTCCTGCCGCAGGCGTTGCCGGTCGTCGTCTACTTCAACGTGGTCGCTCTGGGATTGGCCGTCGCCTGGTTGGTCACCGTGTGGGCCACCGCCATAGCTGCCGGACGCCGTATCTGGGATGCCGCCCTCGTGGCGGCCTCGCCGCTGGTGATCGTGCACGGATTCACCAATTTCGATGCTCTCGCAACGGCTTTCGCGCTCACCGGGTTGCTGGCGTGGGCCAAGAAGCGGCCGGTCCTCGCCGGGGTTCTGATCGGTCTCGGCGGTGCGACCAAGCTCTATCCGCTGCTGTTCCTCGGGCCACTGCTGGTGTTGTGCTGGCGCACCGGAAAGATGCGCGAGTGGGGCATCACCGCTTGCGCTGCGCTCGGTGCCTGGCTGGCGGTCAATCTTCCGCTCGCGCTGCTGTATCCGTCGGGATGGTACGAGTTCTTCCGGCTCAATTCCGAGCGCGGTGCGGACCCGGATTCGCTGTACAACGTCGTCACCTCGTTCACCGGCTGGACCGGTTTCGACGGCCCCCTCTACCCGGGCGACAAACCGTTGGTTCTCAATGCCGTGACGCTTGTGCTGTTCGCCGTCGTGTGTGCGCTGATCGCATACATCGGCACGACGGCACCGACGCGGCCGCGGCTCGCGCAACTGGTGTTTCTGGTGGTCGCCGGGTTCCTGCTCACCAACAAGGTATGGAGCCCGCAGTATTCGCTGTGGCTGGTTCCGTTGGCGGTACTGGCACTGCCGCATCGCCGAATTCTGTTGGCGTGGATGACGATCGACGCATTCGTGTGGTTCCCGCGGATGTACTACTACCTGGGTGTGGAGAACAAGGGCCTGCCCGAACAGTGGTTCACCGCGACCGTCGTGGTGCGCGATGTCGCCGTGATCGGGTTGTGCGCGTTGATCGTTCGGCAGATCTACCGACCGGCCGAGGATCTCATTCGAAACGGCAGCGCCGTCGACCCGCTCGGTGGCGTGCTCGACGGCGCTGCAGATCGGACGACAACTGCCCGCAAGGTCACATATAGCGGCCGAGCTGTTTGACGGCTTCACCGGCGTGCTTGGCCTGGATGCCGTCGCCGATGGCCTGAAGCTTCCATTCACTGCCCTGGCGGTAGACCTTCGCCATCACCAGACCGGTGAACGGCATGCCGCCCTGCAGGGTGAAACGAGCCAGTTCGGTGTTGGTGGTGTTGTCCACCAGGCGGCAGAATGCGTTCGCGACCTGCTCGAACGTCTGACCGCGGTACGAGGTGACGGTGAAGATGATGCCGGTCACGTGCTTGGGCACCCGCGTCAGGTCGACCACGATCACCTCGTCGTCGCCCTCGCCCTCACCGGTGAGGTTGTCGCCCTGGTGCACGATCGAGCCATCCTTGGCCTTGAGCTGCCCGTAGTAGACGACATCGTTGACGTTGCGGTCGGCGAGCATGATCGCCGACGCGTCCAGGTCGATGTTCGCGGCTCGACCTCCCCCACCGAAGAAGCCGCCCTTCTTAGGTGTGGTCACCGGGTCCCAGCCGAGGCCCATGCGGATGACCGTCAGAGCCACGCCGCCGTCCTTGCGGAGGGTGACCTTCTGGCCCTTCGTGAGGCTGACGGGCTTGGACTTGGTGAGGCTGACTTCCGGAGCCTCGGTGCGGACCGGGGCGGCGGGTGGTGCCGGCGGCGCAGCGGGCGGCGGTGGAGTGGCAGGAGCGGGTGGAGGCGTCGGGGCGGGAGCGGGGGCGTCGTCCACGGACACACCGTGGTCGGTCACCAGGGCGGCGAAGCCACCCGCGTAGCCCTGCCCGACGGCTCGCACCTTCCAGCTGCCCTGACGGCGGTAGATCTCCAGCGCGATCACGATCGACTCCGAGCTCAAGCCATCGATCATGTACTCGTACAGCACATTTCCGCTTGCGTCGCTCACCCGCGCGACGGGAGCGGCGGATCGACCGAAGTTGCTCGACGCGTCGTCGAGGGTGATGACAGCGCGGATCTGCTCGATGTCCGCGGGAACTGCGGCGAGCGACACGGCGAGCCGGGCCGGTCCGCCCTGACCGGGCTCGAGGCGTACGCCGGGGCCGGTAGGCTGGTTGAAGAACACGAAATCGGCGTCGGTGCGCACTTTTCCGGCGTCGGTGACCAGTAGCGCGGAGAGGTCCGCGGGTACGGCCAGCGAGATGGAGACGACGACGTCACCGACGGTGAGGGGGCCGTTCTGACCCTTGGACAACGGTTGACCGGCCGGAGCAGACAATGTGTTGGACTCTCTCTCGTAGTGCTGGTTACCGTCATCCAATGTACTTGTTCGATTTGTCCGGCTGGTGCGGCTGCGTTTCGGTGGACGTCAGATCTGGCGCAGGGTGAACAGGTCGCCGGGTGTGCAGCCGAGGACGCGACACACGGCGGTGAGTGTCGAGAACCGGATGGCCTTGGCGCGGTCGTTCTTGAGTACCGAAAGGTTCACGACGCTGACCCCGGCGAGACGCGAGAGCTCGGCGAGAGTCATGCCGCGGGCGTCGAGAATCTCGCCCAGATGGCAGACGACAAGGTGGTCGACGAACTCCTCCGCCATCAGACCAGGCCCTCGGCATCGCGAGCGAGTTTGGAGCCTTGCGTGATCGTCGCGTAGACGAACTGCAAGAACACCGCGATGACGACAGCGATGTAGAGGCCGCTGCCCGATATCGAGGAGGTGAGCGTACGGCTCAACTCGAGCGCGCCGACGACGCTGTTGGTGCCGAGCAGATTCATGAACCCTGTGATCATGGGGTAGGCGATGATGCAGACTCCGATCATGACGACGTCGTTTCGGGCTGCGTTGGTGAAGGGCGTACCGACGATCACGCGGTCGCAGAATCGGTAGACGAACAGCAGGCCAACCAGAATGATGACCATCCCGACGATGATCGAGCCGTAGCGCATGACGTCGATGAAGCCCAACAGCCTGTTCAGGTCCGATTTGGGCACGCTGAGCTCGATCGAATTGCCCGGCTCCAGCCGGCCGCCGAAGAATTCGGCCGGCGGGGTGTCCGACGTAGGTTCGAGCCTTGCGAGGACGTAGTCCGAGGAGTGGTAATCCCACAACTTCCATCCCGACCACACCACGGCGCATGCGGCGTAGAACACCATCGCCCATTTGTTGGCCCGTGCCGAGCCCAATCCGTATGCCATCCCGCCGCCTCCGTATCGATAGTCGATAACAACGAATATCGATAACCTATCGAAAATCGATACGGTGTCAAGGGCGGGCCGTCATCTCCTCAGCGCGACTGCCACCTGCCGTCCGATCTCCGAGGCCAGCCCGGCAGTATCGGCAGGCACGATGTCGATCGACTGCGCGGAGTGCACGATGTACCGGCCGTCTTGCTCGAAGTCCATCCAGAAAAACGAGACGGCATCGGTGTCGCGGCGGTTGTCGTAGGTCTTGCCGCGCGCGACGATGATCTCGCCGACTGCAGACCGTGGGCGGTCGAAGAACGACCGGAACTGCTCGTCCGCTGTCGCCCCTCTTGTTGCCGTGGACAGATGCGATCCACCCGATGTCGCTGCAGCCATTGCGCGTTCGAGTCGCTCGGCCGGTCGGTGGCCTGCAGCGATATTCGGCAGGGATCCGAGAACTACGGCGGGGGCATGGTCCGGGCCGGTCAGTTCGATGGTGACGGCACCGCCGGAGGAGGCGTCGGGCCCCGGGTGCTGGGTGAGCACCGCGGCCGTGTCGTGGCGAATTGCTGCGTGACTGCGCATGATTCCGTAAGGGGAATCGGTTGTCTCGCCGCGACATTCGATACGAACGATCGGGTCGACCACGGTCCGAACAGCTGCGCCGAGCTTCTCGTCCATTATTGCGTCGATCCTCGCCGACGCCTCCAGCCGCACTTGCCGCAGTTCGTCCACGATATCGACGTCGATGGTGACCGCCAGGGGGTACGGCAGTCGGTCGCGTCCGAATCGACTGCACAGCATCACGAAGTCGATGCCGGGCATGGTCCAGGTCGTCATCGTCAGCCGCCGAGTACCGGAGGTGCAACCAGCGGCAGATCGCCGATCAGTTCGCTGCCGTTGCTGACGTCGACCAGGTAACCGGGCGTCGCGTGATCGCCGTCGTTGTCGCCGGCCCCCCGTGCGCCTGCTGCGCCCATGGCACCCATTCCCGGCATGCCGTGCGCTCCCGCGCGACCGGCCGACGCCGCAGCGCCGCCGCCCGGACCGCCCGCCCCGTTGCTGCCCGCACCGCCGCTCCCCGACCCGCCGCCGATCGGAGGGCCCAGAACCGAGCCGCCGTAGCCCGAGCCGGCACCGGAGCCGCCTGCGCCTGCGCCTCCGTATCCCGCACCGCTGCCGTAGCCCGAACCAGTGGATCCTGCAAAGCCGCCGCTGCCCGGTCCTGTTCCGCCGTAGCCGCCCGGACCTGCGCCGACCCCGGAACCCGCACCACCGCCGGAAGCGCCGGGTCCGGTGGCCGATGCGGCACGAGTGTCACCGGAGTTGTCGGCCGGAGGTAGGGAACCCGAGCCGCCGGACCCGGGCTGCGCCGATGCCGGAGTGCCGGTCCGACCCGCTTCGACTGCCTCGGTGCCGACGGGTTGCGCCTGTGGTGCAGCCGTCGGGGCCGCCGAGTCTGCCCCACTCGAACTACCGATGCCGGAAGTCGGACCGAGACTGCCGCCCCCGACGGAATTGCCGGGGCCCCAGCCGCCGCTGGAACCGCCACCGTCGGCGACCGGGTTGTGCGCTGTCGGTAGCACCGGGACCTGGGAATCGGACTGCAACACCCCCGGTACGTAGACCGAGCGCATGATCCGTCGCGCTTCTTCCTGCTGTTCCTCTCGAGCAGAAACAATTTCCTTCGCGGCGAAGGGGATAGGCAGAAGGGTATCGATCATGCTGCTTGCGGCCGGCGCAACCACCGGCGGCATCCTCGACTGCGTCTGCGTGAAACCGGAGTGCGCCTCGAGCAATTTGTTGCTGATCAGGCTCATCGAGGTGGACAAGGCGTTCGCAGACGAGACGTAGTTGCCCACTCCGCCGCGGACGGCATCAGCTGTGGGTCCCGACCAGCCCGACGCCATGGCCGCCTCGATGCCGGACCGGAAGCCGTCGGATCCGCTGGTTGCGGCAGCGGACAAGTCGTTCCAGTTCTTGGACGAGCCTTCGATGGGGCCGGTTCCCAGCGATCCGACCATGGCCACGATCTGCTCGTGCGGCATCACCTCGAACGCCTCGGTGATGACCACTTCGGTCGGCTCGAACTCACCGCGGTAGTCGAGGGCCACGTTCGCCTTCTCGAATTCCGCTTCCAGCACGGAGCCGAGAAACTCGGGGCCCATCGGCGTCACGAACGTACTGGTGACGATGTTGTCGATCGCCGCTGCGAGTTCCTCGTACGGATTCGTCATGCCCACCCCTTGCCCGACGTCTTCTCTCCCCGACGAACTGTTAGACGCGGCGCACGGCGGTTCGGTTCCGCAGCCACTCGAGAATTTCCTCGCTGGCCCGGACACCGGAGGAGTCGGTGACCGTCAGCCCCGAACGGGTGAATCCGAGCAGTTCGAGTTCGCCGTGCCGGGGTCGGATCGCAGCATCGGCGGCGATGAGCATTTCGGCATCGAGCGCGCCGTCACCGGCGGCGAAGAGTCGAGCCTCGGCTTCCAGCGTGCCGTCCTGGATCAGCCGGGACCGCACCTCGGCCACCGCAGAGCTCTTGCACACTGCGTTCGGCATCGTGTAGATCTTCCGACCCTGCTGCGAGACGTTCCAATCCCGAGCGGCGCACCACTGCGACCACTGCGCGACGAAGTCCTCGGGCACGGCGGCCGTGTTCACCACCAGGTAGCAGAACAGGCCGTCGGCCTCGCGATACTTGAGCACCCAGTCCCGAGAGACCCGTGACCTCAACTCTGCGCCGATGCCCGCCAGGTCCAACTCGAACCCGTTGCGCCACCGCGAGTCGGGCACACCGTCGACGAGGAGGTTGCCGCCGTTGCTGGTGATGGCATACCGCCAGGGTGCCCCGGGCAGCGCGATCCGCTGAAACTGTTCGATGGTCCGCGTGGTGGTCGGCACCACGACCGTGGTCTCGCTCAACTCCCGAAGAAGTGACACCGCGCGAGAGCTCATGTAGGACAGGGGTTTTCCCTCGTACATCTCCACGCACTCGAACGAATCGTCCAGGGGCACTCCGAGTGCGCCCTCCGAGAAGATCATCGTACGGTCGAGATCCACCGCGACGAGAGCGCTCACGACGCGTCCCCGCTCGAGACGTTCTTGATCAGCCCCATGCACGAATAGGCGAGGTCGGGCACCACGTCCACCGGCACTCCCCTGGCCGCGGCGAGCATCCGAATGTGTTCGTGCTCGGGCGCATCGGCGTCCCGCACCAGTACCCGCCACGGCACACGACGCAGCAGCACCCGCGTGGTCTCGCCGACGCCGGGTTTGACGAAATTGACGTGCGAGATGCCGTACTCCGCACGCACCTTCTCCACCGATGCCCATCCCGTCCAGGTGGGGGTTCGGTCCGAGGCGAGTACGGCGGTCACCGAGGCAGCGACCTCGTCTCGGACGTCGTCGAAACGCGCAGCGACGGTGTCCAGCAAGTGACGCGAGACGTCGTCGGGGGCGAGATCGGCGTAGTACTTCGCGCCGTGGAAGTCCCCGGGACGTATCAGGCTGTCGTTGAGCACGGTTCGTGAAACCAACCCCGAGACAGTCGAATTCAGGCAGGCCGACGCGATGAGGAAGTCGTCGCGGGTGCCGTAGGTGCGTGCGCAGTTGCCCGGATCGGCAAGCACGGCGAGGTCGTCGTCGAACTCGGCTCCGGGAAAGTCCCGGAGTGCGGCGGTGAGTTCGCGGGCGATCGCACCCTTGCCGGTCCAGCCGTCGACGAACACCACCGAGCGCGAATCGTGGTGCTCGGCGAGGTAGCGCAGGGCCACGGCGTCGATGCCACGATCACGCACGATCGAGACGGCGTAGTGCGGAATCTCGATGCCATGAGTGGCGAATGCCCAGCGGCGCATCAGAATTCCGACGGGTGTGCCCGCCCGAGCCAATGATGCGAGTGCGATGTCGTGTCCGCGCTCGGCCAGCACCACCTCGGTGACGGTTCCGACCGCGACCGCCAGCCGTGACGCGCTCTCCTGCAGCACTTTCTCGAACAGTTCGCGGTAGGCGAGATCCGGTTGGTACTCGACCGGAAGCGATTCGGCGTAGTGAGCCTCGCCGGCCTGAATGCGCTGCTCCCGCTCCTCGATTCCTGCTTCGAGCGAGACCGACGAGAGGTCCTTGAGCAACCAGGTGACTTCGTCCGCTGAGTAGGAGCCGAATTCGGGTCCGCGGAGCGGGCGTGCCCGGCGAGCGACCTCGAGTGCCGTCGGATCGGCTCCCGTCACGACCACCAGGAGCACGTCGGTGCCCGACGCGGCGAGCGTCTCCGCGGCGGTCGCCAGAGCGTCGGTGTCGGCGGGGGCGTCGGCGACGAGGACCAGTGTGGCGTCGTGCGGGGCGGACGCGTTGTAGAGGTAGCGCAGTCCCGATTCGTCCTCGGGTGCAGCGAATTCGAAGCCGCGGCGCAGGGGGTAGTCGGGCACGTCGAGAACGTATGCCGGTGACCGAGTGGTGGTCTGGAACAGGGCACGGTGTCCCAGTTTCTGCAGTGCCGCCGCCAGTCGGAGCGGCAGATACATGAGCTCCTCGTGGCCGATGACCACCACCGGTTCCGATTCGGGGAGCGAGCCATCGACGGTGGCTGCGAGAGCATCGATGGCGGAGTCGAAACCTGCCGCGTCGGATCGGAGGAATCCGTGGCGGCCACCGTCGGGCAGGGTCGCCGGCCAGTGTGCATCGACTCGACGAACCGAACCAGGCTGTGCGGCAGTGGGATTGAATCCCGGATCGGGTAGGTCCAGCACCGTCTCCACCAGTCCCGGCTCCAGCTCCACCGATCCCTGTGCCAGGCTCACGTTGTCGATCCGAACGCCGAGCTCGGTTGCCACCGCAGCAGCAGCGGCGAGATGCTCGGCGGTGCGCATGTCCACCAGGGACGCGATGACGTAGTGCGCGCGCCCGGCCGAGGAGTGAATCTGTCGCAACGCATCCAACGCGGTCGCTCCGGTCGAGATCTCGTCGTCGACGAGTATCAACGGCAGGTCGCCGGCGAGAAGGTCGGCCGATGTGGGCATCAGCAGGTGGTCGGTGGCGTGCGAGTGACCCTCTTCGAACTCGCCGTGCACCGTCATTCCGGGAACGGCGCGACGCGTCGAGTGCAGGTAGCAGTGCGCGCCCAGAGCTGTCGCGACCGTGTGGCCCAATCCCGTTGCCGTTTCCGCAAATCCGAGAACGTCGACATCGGAACCGCCCACCGCGGTGTGCACCAGGGCGGCAAGTTCGTTGCCGGCGGCGATGACGACGTCCGGATCGACGGGTATGTGCTTGCCGAGTACCGTCGAGACCAGCAGGTGGGCGCGGCGGGGGTTGCGACGCAGACCGGGCCGCACCAGTTGCGTTGCCGTCCAGGAGGACGACGAACCGGTGTCGGTGAGCACGATGCCGTCGGCCGGATTCGCGTTCATCGTTGTGCCAGTGCGGTCAGTAGATCCACGAACGTGATCCCCTCGTTGGTGACGCCGAACGCCCTCGCGCGCACCATCGTCTGCTTCGCCCAATTACGATGCGGCCCAAGCTCGTTCATTTTGTTGCGGTAACCGGACGCCTGGACGCCGCCCTGGTCGGAGGAGAGAATGTCGAGTGCGTCGTGGTACTCCTCGTGCGTCACCGCGGACAGCGCGTGCACGGCAGGCACGTGCGAGGGGTGGATGACGGTCTTGCCCTGAATACCGTTCGCACGGTCGAGTGCCACCTCGCGCAGCAGGGCGTCGAGGTCGCTGCTCACCAATTGCTGACGGAAGCGGACGGCCTCTTGATCGACGAACGGCGTCTGACGCAGCAGGGGACGGAACATGCGCTCGTGGTCTGCGAAGTACTCCCACACCGGTCCGGTGATGACGAATCCGGAGCCGTCGTACCGGCCGAGGTGATTGACGATCGCGCTGATGACGTCGGCGACGACGCGGACGTCGTAGATCGTCAGGTCGCGGTCGCGGCGGATGCCGAACGTCCCGCACATGTCGGTGGCGCCGATTCTCACCGCCAGCACGATGTCGCGGTACTCACCGAGCAGTTCGCGAATGGCGACCAGTTCCGTGTCGCGGGTCTCTCGGTGCACCACTTCGGGTGATTCGAGGACGGGCATGGCGAACAGGCGGGTGCCGTGTGTCGTCGACGCAGCGACGATCTCGTCGAGGGACTCGGCTCCGCGTGCTGCCGTGAACTTCGGTACGACGAATCCGGCGAGCCCGGCGGCACCGTGGTCGAGGCCGGCGCAGATGCTGCGGATGTGCGCGGCGGTGCGAGCCCGAACGAACACCAGCGACCCCGAACCCGAGAGTTCGTTCAGCGTTCGCACGGTGTTGGCCAAGGCTTCTTCCAGATTATGGTCTGCCACAGCGTCTTCGAGATCGATGACGATGGACCGCACACCCTCGTCGGTGCGCTTGTTCACCGTCGCAGTCAGATCGGGACGCGTGGCCGGGATGTACAGCGTTGCGCCGAGAGCCGTTGCCACGAGGTCGTTTCCGTCGCTCGTCTCGATGTCTTCCGGTTGCATGAAGAACACTCGTTCACGGGTGTCTGCGTCGAGATGGCGAAAGTGTTGCACCACTGTCCTTCGTGTGAATGTGATCAGTGCGAGGTACGCATGCGGTCGATCACGCCTGCGATGAAGTCCGAAATGGTATCCAGATCCTGCAGATATGACCAGTAGTCGGGGTGGGTACCCGTCAGCGCTGTGCTCGCCCTGTCGATCCGGGCGAGCTGAGCATCCAACACCGAGCCCCATTCGGCAACCAGACCGCGATTGATTGCGAGTTGTTGAGCGTCACGAAGTTTGAACCGCACTTTGTTCTCGGTCTCCTTCGGATCGGCCTTGACCGCACGCAGGAGACGAACTCTGTCGGTGACCGCGTCGACGAGTTGTTCGGCATCGCTCAGGTGTTGCCGCGCCTGGGTCACCAGATCCAATGAGTGTTCGGGATTGCCCGCGCTCAGTGCAGAACGCGCCGCGCTCAGATCCTCGTCGGCCTGCTCGATGTGGCGCGCACTGGATCGTTCGTTTCGAGACAGGTCTGCCGAGCTCTTGGCGTTGAACTCTCGCAGCAAGCTCGAGAAGGCCGGGGCAATGCCCTCGGATCTCGTTCGCACGGCCTCGATTCGGGTGCGCACCGAGGCCAGTGCTGTTCTGGCCTCCTGAAGGCGTCCCGGGGCCGAGTCCACTGCAGCCCGCAGCGCGGCGGCCCGGTCGCGGACCAGGGCGGCGTGCTCGCGGGCGCGCAGAGGGTCGCGCTGATCGGCCTGCAATTGCGTTGTTGCCGAATCGAGTTCGTGCCACGCCTGCCGGAGTGAGGGGTAGCCGGCAAACTGCTCGTCGACGGTGGATCGGGCTGCGTCGGCCTCGGCCAAGGCGTCCTGGACCAGGCGCGGGGTCGCGGCGAACTGAGCGGAGGCCTGCTCGAGCGTGCCGCGATGAGCCTCGTAGAACCGATCCACGGCCTTGCTGGCATCGTGCAGAAGCGCGGTTGCTCGGTCGAATTCCGATCTGGCGGCAGGGGTGGTGATTCCGTCGAACTGCTCGACGGCGGCGAGGTAGGCGGCTCCGGCGTCGAAACACTGCTTCTCGGTGTCGGACCATCGGCCGGCGAGTCGATCCTGGGGGCGCAGTGCGGTGGAGGCCTCGACGCCGGCGGAGGCGATGGACTGACGCTTGTCCATGTCGAGAAACGCGGCGACAGCGTTGTCCTGGGAACGACGCGCGGCGGCGTCCGATTCGGCACCCCGGCGGAACACCCCAGGCCAGCGACTTGTCACCTGCTCGATAGTACCGACGGGAACCCTGGCGATGTCGCACTCGTTGGCGGAGTACGTCCAAGAACCGGACATTCCCACTACGGTTGAACCCGTAACGGGAAACCAATTGCGAAAGGACCTCTCAATGGGCGTCAGCCTCAGCAAGGGTGGCAATGTCTCGCTCACCAAGGCAGCTCCGAACCTGACCGCGGTCGTGGTCGGTCTCGGATGGGACATCCGCACGACGACCGGCACCGACTTCGATCTCGACGCCAGCGCCATCGCTCTGAACTCGACGAAGAAGGCCTTGAGCGACGGGCACTTCGTGTTCTTCAACAACCTCAAGTCTCCCGACGGCTCCATCGAGCACACCGGGGACAACACCACCGGTGAGGGCGACGGAGACGACGAGCAGATCAAGGTCGATCTCGCCGCGGTACCGCCGGAGATCGAGACCATCGTCTTCCCCGTGTCGATCTACGATGCGGACGCACGCTCGCAGTCGTTCGGACAGGTGCGCAACGCCTTCATTCGCGTCATCAACCAGGCCGACAATTCCGAGCTCGCTCGCTACGACCTCAGCGAGGATGCCTCCACTGAGACCGCCATGGTCTTCGGTGAGCTGTACCGCAACGGCGCGGAGTGGAAGTTCCGCGCGGTCGGTCAGGGCTACGCCTCAGGACTCGCAGGAATCGCTCGCGATTTCGGGGTAAACGTGTAGTAAAGGCCCTCTCAAGATTGGGAGTACCCCCGCCTCGTCATTCATGATGGGCGGGGGTTTTTCCGTTCTTAGTCTCGAGAAAGGCCACGCCAGTGGTTGTGAAGATCTTCGGATGGTCGATTGCGGTCACCATCGTGTCCGTCATCGTGGCTTTCCTGTACGGCGGGATCGAGGCGATGATCCTCGTCCTCATCCTGGGTGTGCTCGAGGTGTCGCTGTCCTTCGACAACGCCGTCATCAATGCCACCGTGCTGCGACGCATGAGCGAGTTCTGGCAGAAGATCTTCCTCACCATCGGCATCATCATCGCCGTGTTCGGCATGCGGCTGCTGTTCCCGTTGGTCATCGTCTGGGCTGCGTCGGGCCTCGGTCCGGTCGCCGCCATCGACCTCGCGCTCAACCCGCCCGCCGACGGTGCCGCGACCTTCCCGGACGGTTCGCCCAGTTACGAGACGCTCCTCACCGATGCGCATCCGCAGATCGCTGCATTCGGCGGCATGTTCCTGCTGATGCTCTTCCTCGGCTTCATCTTCGAGGACCGCGACATCACCTGGCTGAGCTGGCTCGAGAAGCCCCTCGCCCGCATCGGCCGCCTCGATCAGCTCTCCGTGGTCGTCGCAGGCCTGCTGCTGGTTCTGAGCGCCGAGTTCCTCGCCGACGACGACAAGATCTCCACCGTCATGGTTTCCGGCGTGCTCGGCATGATCACCTACATCGCAGTCAACGGACTCGGTGAGCTCTTCCACGTCGAGGAAGAAGGCGAGGAATCCTCCAACGGACCGAGCGAACTGGCCAAGGCAACAGGCAAGGCCGGGTTCTTCCTGTTCCTCTACCTCGAGGTGCTCGACGCGTCCTTCTCGTTCGACGGTGTGATCGGTGCCTTCGCCATCACCGCCGACCCCATCATCATCGCGCTCGGCCTCGGCTTCATCGGCGCGATGTTCGTCCGCTCGATCACCGTGTTCCTGGTTCGCAAGGGAACGTTGTCGGACTACGTGTACCTCGAGCACGGAGCGCACTGGGCGATCGGTGCGTTGTCCATCATCCTGCTCGTCTCGATCGGTGTGCACATCAACGAGCTGATCACCGGCTTCGTGGGAATCCTGTTCATCGGAGCGGCCCTGCTGAGCAGCATCCGACGCAACAAGCGTCTGGAGAACGAGGGAGTGGAGACTTCGGTCAGCGTCTGACCGGCGGTCTCACAGCTTCGAGACTCACAGCTCCGAGATATCGACGAGCCCGTCCTGCAGGGCCCGCGCGACGAGGGCCGCTTTGGTCGGTGCCGGGCGCCCGACCGAGGTGTACTTGGCCCGAATTCGGGTCAGATGCGTATTGACGGTGCCGAGCGAGAGAAACAGTGTTTTCGCCACTTCGGTCTTCGAGTCGTGTCGAATCCAGCAGAGCAGCACCTCGATCTCGCGGCCGGTCAGGTCCGGTCGCGGCGGGAACGGGCTCGCGGCGGCGGGAACGGGGTGAATCTGCATCGGGGGCGGAACCAGGCTGATCGGCCCACGTGAGCGAGGTGGTGCCGGGACCGTTGAGCCGTTCTTGGAGGGGATGGGGTCGAGCAGAGCGGACATCAGATCTCCCGAGCGCTGAGGTGGGTTGAGACCAACTAAACCAATGTGGTCGATTCTCACAGGTAAAGGGCAGCATTTCTGCCCTGACTATTAGGGGCATTGAACCGTCAACTGTCCGGCCAGGGTGTCACGGAGCTACGACATACTGGCGGCCGTCGGCATCGAGTTCGATCCGCACATCGGCGCTCGAGTCGCTGACCAGGATGGATACGATCCTCGCGCGGCCGGGCGGCAGTATCCGAGCGGTCACCACCCCGCCTGTCGCACCCCTGAGCGCGTCGGAAACTGCGGTACTCACTCGCGCCGACACTGTGGGATGAACCACAGCGAGTCCGCCGTCGTCGAGCAGAACGACCTGTACCCCCCGTGCCCGGGCCGCCCGCGCTTGCGCCGCGACCTCGTCCGTCATCAGTCCCGGTGCCCGCAGCCGATCCCGCAGAGTTGCCTCGAGAAGTCCGCAGGCCTGCCGCTCCGCGGTATCGAGATCGGACCCGCTCGCGATCTTCTCCAGCAGGGGGCGGGCGAGAAAATCCAATTGTTCGAGTTGGAGATCTCGCTCGTCGAGGCCGGCCGAGGTCGCCGCATCCTCCGCCGCGCGGCGACGAGATTGAGCACGGAGCTCGAAGACCGCCGCGGCCGTGGAGCGAAAAGTCAGCGCGAAGAACGTCGCCATCACCAGAGGGGCGAAGCTGATGATCGACATGGCGACTCCGGCCATCGCACCCTGGTCGGTGGCGGCCGACCACACGGCACAGACCGCGACCACCGCGGCCATCGCCACCCACCCGAGGGCGGTCCGACCCCGCACACTGACGAATCCGCACAGGGCGACCGCAGCACTGAGCGGCCAGGTCTGCAGCCCGTTGGACACCGGGACCGGCACCTGTGACAGCACCACGGCCGTGGACACAGGAGCGGCCGCGCTGATGGCCGTCGCCCATCCTGCCCCGAGCGGATCGCCGGGCACGGCCACCAATGCGAACGCTGCGAGCGCCACCAGCAGCACCGCCGCCTGCACCACCCAGACGCTGCGCACGCCCTCCGAAGCGGTGAAGTTCATTAGCGAGTAGGTGCCGAAGAAGGTCGCAGCGACTCCGTATGCGCTGGCGGTGTTCATTCCGAGAAAGGCCCGGACGTCGCGATCGGCGTCGGTAACGCGGTCGTCGGTCATGTCGCGTCGACCGGGGCTCGGTACGTCAAGGTGACGGTGGTGCCGTGGCCCGGTTCCGAGGTCACCTCGGCCGATCCGCCCTGCAGCTGACGCATGCGGCCTCTGATGCTGACAGCGAGCCCGAGGCGGTGAGGTGCGACCGACCCGAGATCGAAGCCGTACCCGTCGTCGCGGACGTCGATGCGCACCGACTCGGGGCCGACGCGGACGTGCACCTCGCGCCGGGCGCGATCACCCGCGTGTCGGACGCTGTTGCGCAGCGCTTCTGCGGCGCTCGCCGACAGCGCACGTACCGCCTCCATCGGCAGTGTCGAATCCTCGGATACCGCTTCGGTGTCGGCGTCGATGACCACTTCGTCGTGCACTTCGGTCAGCGCCGATCGGAGGTAGGCGAGGAAGCTTTCGGATCCAACGGGTTCGGTCGAGGAGATGCCCGTACGCAACCGATCCAGCCGGGCGAGTGCCGCCGTCGACTGAGCGGTGAGCGCGGGGCTGTTGCCCGCGCGCGCGGCCGAGAGCAGTGTCGACATGACGTCGTCGTGGATCAGTGCGTCGAACCGTTCGCGCTCCACCGATCTCGCGGCGCTCGCTGCCGCCGTGGCGGCCTGAGATTCCGCGGCAACTCGCGTCGTGTCGAGCAGTCGACCGGTTCGGACCACCAATGTCACTGTGACAGTGAAGATTCCGCAGAAGACAATGCCGAAAACGATGTCCGGGAACAAGGGAACGTTGCCGTGATCGATCCGGCTGTAGTAGTTGACGATCTGCCCGAAGGAGGCGACGAAGAGCAGGTACGCGAAGATCGCTCGATTCGACCACGCGATCGCCGTCGTCACCGAGATGAGGCCGGGAAACACTGCGATCCAGGCGGATTCGGTCAATCCGAGTGCCGGGCCCTCGAAGGCGGCAAGCCAGAGCACCTGGCCGATCAGATAGGCGGTGGCCATCACCGTCACCAGTGCGCGGATTCGCTCGATGCTCCAGCTGAACGAGGCGTACGACAGGCAGAGGGCCGGGCCGAAGATCGCGAACGCGAACAGTGGTGTGTACCAAGGCTGCAGCCGATCGAACTGGGAGAGGATCTGTGGTCCCAGCAACACCAGATAGGCGAACGCGCCGGCACTCGCGAAACGAGCCATGTAGCGCGAGAGTCGTTCCTCTGCGCTCGAACCCTGCATCAATCCTGCGGGGGTAGCTCGGGCATCGGGAGCCAGCCGTCCTCGACCGCCCGCTTGTACAGATCGGTCTTCGTCGGTGCCGGACGCCCGGCCTCGGCGTATTTGTTGCGGATCCGCACCAGGTAGTCGTTGACGGTCTGCTCGGACAGTCCGGCCAGGCGGGCGACGCGGCCGGCCTTCTCGCCCGACGCGTAGAGGGCGAGCACCTCGCGCTGGCGTGGACTGAGTCCGACGTCGGGAAGTTGCGGATCGCCGTCGATCGCGGCAGCCCAGTCGGTCGTGACGACCTGTCCGCCGCTCGCTGCGCGTCGGATCGCGGAGACGATGGCCGCCGCGGGTGCGGACTTTCGGACCACACCCAGCACGCCTGCCCGGGCTGCCGAGCGGACCAGAAAGGCGTTCTCGGCACCGGTGTAGACGAGCACGCGCGCACCGGCGGCGTGCAGCTGCTCGACGTTCGAGCGGGGTGACGAACCGTCACCGAGACGAAGGTCGAGTACCACCAGATCGAGTGTCTGCTGCTGGGCCAGCAACTCTGCGACAGTGGCGGCGGTGGACACCAGATCCAGGTCGGGTTCGTCCGCGAGCATGGCCTTGAGTCCGAGCGCTACCGATTCGTGGTCCTCGACGAGGCCTACGCGTCGTACTTCGGTGGTCGGTATCTCTGTGTTCCCCTGCGATCGTGACACCTGTGTCATGTCCCCGCCCCGCTCTGCGTCCTACTGCCCCGATGATGTCGTCAGCGATGTCGCTGCTGGTCGGCGCGATGTTACCGACTCGGAGTCGGTTTCGTCGTCCGAAGGAATCCGTGCGCGCGCTCGGATGAACACCACGAACAGCACGATCAGCAGCAGCGCTCGTCCCCACACCCCGACGAGAACGAAGAACTCCTCGTCGTTGGTATCGGCACCCGAGGCCAACGCGGCAAAGTACTTGAAGACGCCGATTCCCATCGACAGATCGACAACCAGGTACGCGGCGACGAGTCCCCACGGGACCCGGAGCAGCACCAGGAAGGGCAGCAGCCACAGCGTGTACTGCGGCGAGTGCACCTTGTGCAACAGCATGAACCCGCACAGCATCGATCCGCTCACCGCGACCCACGGATAGGTGCCTGTCACCTTGGTGCGACGCCACCCGAGCCACAGCGCGAGTGCGAACGCGGCGAACACCAGCAGCGGCGACGCGACGTCGACCACGTCCTGGAAGGAGGCCTCGGCCGCCGCGTAGGCGTCGGGATTCATCCGGTCGCTGACGTAGAAGTGGCGCAGTCCCCAGTACCAGATGGAGTTGGTCGTCAGATCGGCCTGCCGCAGCGACTGGAACGTGAACGATGCCCGCCACCCCTCGTAACCGAGCACCGCGAACGGCAGGTTCACTGCGACGACCGTGCCGATCGCAGCGCCGGCAACCATCAGCCCGCCGCGGATGTCCCAGCGACCTCGGACGGTGTCGCCGGACTCGCGCCCGTCGATGCCGCCGGTGACCACGTACGCGATCAGGGGCAGTACGAATGCTCCCGGGTAGAGCTTGAGGCAGAAGCCGACAGCCAGCAGCACCGACGCGAGAATCGCTCTGCGCCGCAGCTGCATCGGCAGCGTCATGACGAAGATCGCGCCGACGGCAGTGGCCACGACGGGAAGCTCCCAGTTGTGGAAGGCGTACATCACCAGGGGTGGGCCGATCGACCACAGCAAGGCGGACCAGCCGGCCATCCGGCCGAGCATCCAGGCGGTGAGCAGACCGAACGGCGCGAGAATCAACGCCGAGGTCAACAGGAACTGTGCATCCGTGTGGGCCGGAATGGCACCGAGCCACATCAGCAACCCACTGAGGACGGGGTACTCCACCGTACCGCCGGTGAGGATCCCGTCGCTGGTGATGGCACCGTGGATGTAGGGAAAGATGTGATTGTCGATGTCTCGGCCGAGCCACAGGAATTGGATGTCGGAGTAGCAGACCGAGGAATCCTTGATGGCGTCGAACACCGTGCTGCGACCGGAGGCGTCGAACGGAGCGACCGCGCATCGGGCCTTGTTCAGATATCCCAGAATCAATCCCACCGCAGCCATCGAGACGACCACGACGACCGTCATCGGACTGGCGCGGACCCCGGATCGCATGGTGCAAGACTATGACGCGCCGACGACCGACCGTGCGCCCGACGCGAATTAGCAGGTCAGGGCCCTGTCGTGTATCTTCGAGGGGTTGCTGACGCAACGACCCTCCTGCCACGGATAGTCCGTGGCCGTTTTCACTAGTCCACAGGAGGTGATGAGGTCTTATGCGTCATTACGAATTGATGGTCATTCTCGACCCCAATCTGGACGAGCGCACTGTCGCTCCGTCGCTCGATACGTTCCTCAACGTCGTTCGCAAGGATGGCGGCACCGTCGACAAGGTCGATGTGTGGGGCAAGCGTCGTCTGGCCTACGAAATCCTCAAGCATGCCGAGGGCATCTACGCCGTTGTGAACCTCAACGCCGAGCCTGCCACCGTCAGCGAGCTGGATCGTCAGCTCGGACTCAACGAGTCCGTTCTGCGTACGAAGGTCCTGCGACAGGGCAAGTAATTGTCGTTGCCCGCCTCTAGGCTGGCATCTACAACGCTTACTACTGAAAGAGGAACCATGGCAGGCGAGACCGTCATCACCGTCATCGGAAACTTGACGGCTGATCCAGAACTTCGATTCACCCCCGCCGGTGCGGCGGTTGCCAACTTCACGGTTGCATCCACCCCGCGCACATTCGATCGTCAGACGAACGAGTGGAAAGACGGCGACGCGCTCTTCATGCGCTGCAACATCTGGCGCGAGGCAGCGGAGAACGTTGCCGAGAGCTTGACCCGAGGCTCGCGAGTGATCGTGAGCGGACGGCTGCGGCAGCGCTCGTACGAGACGCGTGAAGGTGAGAAGCGGACAGTCGTCGAGCTCGAAGTCGACGAGATCGGACCTTCACTCCGCTACGCCACCGCAAAGGTCAACAAGGCCAATCGCGGTGGAGGTGGCGGCGGAGGCGGCTTCAACTCCGGCTCCGGCTCCGGTTCCTCCGGCGGATCGAGCGGCGGCCGCTCGAACTCCTCGTCCAACTCCGGTTCCGGTGGAGACGATCCCTGGGGCAGTGCCCCGGCGGCGTCGGGCTCCTTCGGCGGACGTGGCGGAGACGAAGAGCCACCGTTCTAGATCCTTCGATCGAGAACAACCAGATGTAACGGAGAAAGACCCATGCCCAAACCGCCATTGCGCGACAAGGTGCTCAAGAAGAAAGCGTGTTCCTTCTGCAAGGAAAAGAACACGTCGATCGATTACAAGGACACGACGTTGCTGCGTAAGTACGTCAGCGATCGCGGAAAGATCCGTGCTCGCCGTGTCACCGGCAACTGCGTCCAGCATCAGCGTGACGTGGCCGTTGCCGTGAAGAACTCGCGTGAGGTAGCCCTGCTGCCTTACGCCGCGACGGCTCGATAGAAAGGGGCGATTGGTATGAAACTGATCCTCACCGCTGATGTGGACAACCTCGGTGCGCCTGGCGACACCGTAGAGGTCAAGGACGGCTACGGCCGTAACTTCCTGCTGCCCCGCGGACTGGCCATTCAGGCCACCCGTGGAGCTCAGAAGCAGGTCGACGGCATCCGCCGCGCTCAGGAAGCTCGTGCCGTCCGCGGCCTCGAGCACGCCAACGAGCTCAAGCAGGCCATCGAAGGCCTGGAGGCCGTCACGCTGTCCGTGAAGACCGCGGGCGACACGGGCAAGCTGTTCGGCTCGGTCACCGCGTCGGACGTCGCTTCTGCTCTGAAGGCTGCCGGTGGCCCGGTCGTCGACAAGCGCAGCATCGATCTGCCGAAGGCTCACGTCAAGAGCACGGGCAAGCACGACATCGTCGTGAACCTGCACCCCGACGTGACCGCCAAGTTCAAGCTGGAGGTCGTCGGAAGCTGATTTCAGCTTTCGGCCCGTTTCGGTCGAACAAAGCCCCACGAACCTCGGTTCGTGGGGCTTTTTCGTGTTTTCTCACAAAGATCAACTGTCGCAATGGGTTCCGATTTGTGAAGCATCTCTCCTCGAACGTTCGTGAGCAAAGCTTTGCGTATTCTTTGGGCGGGGCGACATCGAACATCATCACCAACTGGATCCACCCGACCTGACGCCTAGACGCCCGGAGGAACGCTGCCGTGACCACAACTGTGGAACCCGATTCCGACCCCAGTCCCGAGACCCGACCCGAGCCGCAGTCTCGCGTCGGGTCGATCCTGAAGTACGACGTACCGGCCTCGTTGGTCGTTTTCCTTGTTGCAGTGCCACTTTCGATCGGTATCGCCGTCGCATCGGGCGCGCCGATCATGGCCGGTCTCATCGCCGCGGTGGTCGGCGGAATCCTCGCCGGGATACTCGGCGGATCACCGCTGCAGGTCAGTGGCCCGGCAGCAGGCCTGACCGTCGTGGTCGCCGAGTTGGTCAACCAATTCGGTTGGGGCGTGACGTGCGCCATCACCGTCCTGGCCGGTGCCGTGCAGGTTCTGCTGGGAATGAGCCGGATTGCGCGCAGTGCGCTGGCCATCTCGCCCGTCGTGGTGCATGCGATGCTCGCCGGTATCGGTACAACCATTGCGCTGCAACAGATTCACGTGCTCCTCGGAGGCGAATCCGAAAGTTCCGCGGTCCAGAACGTCCTGGCCATCCCCACGTCCGTCGCGAACGGACAGTGGCCGTCGATCGTCGTCGGCGGCATCGTGGTCGTGCTGATGTTCGCCTGGCCACGGTTGGGCGTGTTGTCCGGCGTGCTGGCCAAGATCACCAAGGTGCCTGCCGCCCTGGTCGCAGTGGTCACCGCCACCGCGGTCTCGATCTTCTTCTCCCTCGATGTCGAACGAATCGAATTGCCGGGCAACCTGATCGAGTCCCTGAGCCTGCCCATCATGCCCGACGGACAGTGGAGTGCCTTTGCCACCGGCGTCATCACGATCGCGCTGATCGCCAGTGTCGAGAGTCTGCTCTCCGCGGTGGCAGTAGACAAGATGCACAGCGGCGAGCGCACCAACTTCGACCGGGAACTGATGGCTCAGGGCGCAGGCAACATGGCTTCCGGTGCCATCGGCGGTCTGCCGATCACGGGCGTGATCGTGCGCAGTGCCACCAATGTCAAGGTCGGGGCGAAGTCCCGTGCATCGGCGATTCTGCACGGCGTGTGGATCCTGATCTTCTCGGTGCTGTTCATCTCTATCGTCGAACTGGTGCCCTTCGCGGCCCTGGCCGGGCTGCTGGTGATGATCGGTGTGCAGCTGATCAAGCTGGCGGACATCAAGATTGCCAACAAGACCGGAGACATCGCGGTCTACGCGGTCACGGTCGTCGGAGTGGTTGCGCTCAACCTGCTCGAGGGTGTGTTGATCGGTTTGGCACTGTCGATCATCCTCGTGTTGCGTCGCGTGGTGTGGGCCAAGGTGAGGGCCGAGGAAACGGTCGACGGCACCTGGCGCGTCACCACCGAGGGATCGCTGAGCTTCCTTGCGCTCCCTCGATTGACGCACGTGCTGTCCACCGTCCCCGCAGGCACCGCCGTCACCGTGCATCTGGGCGTGGACTTCCTCGATCACGCCGTGCACGACGCCCTCAACGAATGGATGCGTCAGCACGAACTCGGCGGCGGCACAGTGAAGGTCGAAGAGGTGGGCACCGCCTCGATGGCGGCGGCTGCCGAGGGCCCGCCCAGGCGCGAATCCGCGACGGTACGCAGCTCGTTGGCGCCGTGGCGCGCGTGGCAGCTCAAGAGTGATGTGGCGCAGGAAGATTCGCCTGCCGCTCTGCGGCCGGTGTTGAGTGGCGTCGCGGAGTACCACCGCACGCATGCCCCCAACATACGTCCGCACCTCGAGGGTCTGACCGACAACCAGGATCCGGACACTCTCTTTCTGTGCTGTGTGGATTCGCGAGTCATGCCGAACACGATCACCAGCAGCGGGCCGGGAGATCTGTTCACCGTCCGCAACATGGGCAACCTCGTGCCCACTCAGGGTCAGGATTGTTCGGTGGAGGCGGCGCTGGCGTTCGGTGTCGATCAGCTGGGCACCTCCTCGGTGGTGGTGTGCGGACACTCGGGCTGCGGTGCCATGAAGGCGGTGCTGAGTGGGCCGGAGAACGCCGCGGACGCGTCCGTCGCGGAGTGGCTCGGGTACGCGATGGCGAGCCTCGACGCGTACCGCAGCGGGCATGTGGTGGGTCGTCAGGCGGCGGAGCTCGGCTTCGGTGAAGCGGATCAACTTGCGATGGTGAACGTGGCGGTGCAGTTGCAGACGCTCACCCGTCACCGTGTCGTGGGCCGAGCCAACGCCGAGGGGCGGTTGCGAATCACCGGACTGTTCTTCGACATTCCCACGGCACGAGTGCTCCAGATCGGGACCAAGGGGGTCACCGTGCTCGACCCGGCGAAGTGCCCGCAGGAGATCCGAGGCTGAGCTTTCGTCGGCAGTGTCGAGGGGTCCGCTTCCGAGCCCGGAATCGGGCCCCTCGCGTCGAAACGGGACGCTGGTCTGTTTCTGTGAGTCATCCCAGTCACTGTGACCCAGTTCACCTCTGGGTTCACCTGGTATTTACTCAACACGCCCGAGCTGTCAATTCGGCCGACACGCCGATCCAGAATCGATGCACAGGAAGAAAACTTTATGTACACCCCGTGACCTGCTGAAAAAGCCAAAACTCGGAAAGTTATACCCAGGTTATCCCCAGACGGTCAACACGGTTGTTCAACACCATCCACATTTCATGCACAGATTCATCCCCAGGCCGTGTTGTGACTCCTGCCGATAGCGCTTAACGTCCGTGCAGCGTCTCTCTCGATGCCGTGCAGCGGCGACGGGACAGTGCGAATCCGGTGCCGAAGAAGCTTGTCGGTGCCCGGGGGTAGAACTTGCTACACCGCACCGCCGGGTGATATTCGACGGTGCCGACGACAATGGGGAGAGGACGGCCGGTTCGCGTGGCAGTTGTGGACGATCGAGGACAGTCCGACTACTCCGGCCCCTCGTCCAGCGAGGGGCCCGGCGAGGATTTCGGTCGCCAGCCTCCACAGGACATGGCCGCAGAGCAATCCGTGCTGGGCGGCATGCTGCTGAGCAAGGACGCCATCGCCGACGTGCTCGAGGTGCTTCGCCCGGGCGATTTCTATCGGCCGGCCCACCAGAACGTGTACGACGCGATCCTCGACCTCTACAGCCGCGGTGAGCCCGCCGACCCGGTGACCGTGTCGGCCGAGCTGGATCGTCGCGGTGAGCTCAAGCGCATCGGCGGCCCTCCGTACTTGATCACCCTCACCCAGACGACGCCGACAGCAGCGAATGCCGGGTACTACGCCGAGATCGTGGCGGAGAAGTCGATTCTGCGCCGGCTCGTCCAGGCCGGTACCCGCATCGTGCAGTTCGGTTACGCCGGAGCAGACGGTCAGGACGTCGCCGAGGTCGTCGACCGCGCGCAGGCCGAGGTGTACGAGGTCACCGAGCGGCGCACCTCCGAGGACTTCCTCCCCCTCGAGGAGCTGCTGCAGCCCACGATGGACGAAATCGACTCCATCGCCAGCCGTGGCGGCATATCCCTGGGCGTACCAACAGGATTCGCCGAACTCGACGAAATCACCAACGGCCTGCACCCGGGTCAGATGATCATCGTGGCGGCGAGGCCTGGCGTTGGTAAGGCGCTTGCCCTCGACTCGCGGCTTCCTACGCCCGACGGCTGGACCACGATGGGCGAGGTGGCGGTGGGTGACCACCTCATCGACGCCCACGGCATGCCGACCAGGGTCGTGGCGGCCACGGACGTCATGCTCGATCGACCGTGCTACGAAGTCGAATTTTCCGACGGCACAGTCATTGTGGCGGATGCACAGCATCAGTGGTTGACGGATACCAGGGCGTCACGGAAGTCGGCGCAGGCTGCGGCTGTGAACTACAACCGGACTCGCAATCAGAAGACGTTCGCTGCAGTGCGCACCACCGAGGAAATTGCGAACACGGTGCGCTGCGCGACGAAGGATGCGCGCATCAATCACTCGGTTACCAACGCCGAGGCCGTTCAGCTGCCCGAGCGTGAGCTGCTGGTACCGCCGTACACCCTCGGCGCATGGCTGGGAGACGGAACGTCGGCCTGCGCGCAGATCACCAGCGCCGACCCCGAGATCATTGCCCGGATAGAGGGCGAAGGCCTGCACGTGGTGGCGTCGGAGAAAGCCGCACTCCGATACTCGATCAAGCTTCCTACCGAGGTCGTAGAGGCGAAGGACTGTGTCGTCTGCGGCAAGCTGTTCGTGCCGTTTCCGCTCAATGTCCGTACCTGCGGCCAATCGTGCGGCGGCAAAGCGCGTTTCATGTCCGCGCCGGTCGCTGCACCGACGTGCATCGACTGCGGCACGGTAACGACCGGTCTGCACCGCTGCCAGGCATGTCGCAACTCGATCGGGACAGTGCAGGCGCGTTTACGGACGATCGGCGTACTGGGCGACAAGCATGTACCGCTCGACTACCTCCGTAGTTCCGAGGCCCAACGACGTGCGTTGTTGGCGGGTCTGCTCGACACAGACGGCACAGTCACCGGGGGCGGCTCGGTTCAGTTCGCGGTCACCAACGAGCGGCTCGTTCTCGGAGTGCGCGAGCTGATCGTCAGTTTGGGCTATCGCGTGCAGATGTCGACCAGGAGTGTGCGAGGTCGGAGCGAAGCGTCGTCGACGGCATTCACATTGACGTTCGCAACGGACGATGTGGTGTTCGGTCTGCACCGCAAGCAGATGCTGCACAAGGAACGTCGCGCTGCGGGATCCACTGTGCGATCGGGTTCGCGGTTCATCGTCGACGTTCGCCGGGTTGATTCGGTTCCGGTTCGCTGCGTGGAGGTCGACAACTCGGAGCACCTGTATCTCGCCAGCGAGTCGATGATCCCGACCCATAATTCGACGCTGTCAATGGATTTCATGCGTTCGTGCTCGATCAAGCACGGCATGCCCAGTGTCATTTTCTCCTTGGAAATGAGTCGCACCGAGATCGTCATGCGACTGTTGTCCGCCGAGGCGAAGATCAAGCTCGGCGACATGCGTTCGGGAAAGATGACGGACGACGACTGGACCAAGCTGGCCCGGCGTATGAGTGAGATCAGCGAAGCACCGCTGTTCGTCGACGATTCTCCGAACCTGACGATGATGGAGATTCGCGCCAAGGCTCGTCGCCTCAAGCAGCGCAACGGACTGAAACTCATTGTGGTGGACTACCTTCAGCTGATGTCGTCGGGCAAGAAGGTCGAGTCTCGTCAGCAGGAGGTCTCGGACTTCTCCCGTCAGCTCAAGCTGTTGGCCAAGGAACTCGAATGCCCGGTGGTCGCGGTCTGCCAGCTCAACCGTGGTCCTGAGCAGCGAACCGACAAGAAGCCGATGGTCTCGGACCTCCGTGAGTCCGGCTCACTGGAGCAGGACGCCGACATGGTGATTCTGCTGCACCGCCCCGACGCAATCGAGCGAGACGACCCCCGCGGCGGTGAGGCCGACTTGATTCTCGGTAAGCACCGTAACGGTCCGACCGCGACAATCACTGTGGCGCACCAGCTTCACCTGTCGAGATTCGTGGACATGGCGCGGGGCTAGGGCCGACAGCGCTGGGTCGCGTATTCTCTCTGTGAATCAACCAAGCATCTAACGCAGCATTCGACGAAAGAAATCCATGCCCGAGGACCAGAACACAGACGTTCCACCGAATCACCTCGCGATCGATCCGCGGAGCCCCTTCTACAACGAAGAGGTTCTTCGCCGGGACGTCGGTATTCGCTTCAACGGCGTCGAGAAGACCAGTGTTCGCGAATACAACGTGACCGAGGGTTGGGTGCGTGTAGAAGTCCCTACCGCGAAGGATCGCTACGGCAATCCCATGCTCGTCAAGCTCAAGGGCACGGTCGAACCGTACTTCCGCGACGCGAAATAGCGGACTTCGGCGGGGTCTGGTCGACAGTGGCACCGGCCGCCACGATCAATTCGAGGGCTCGCCGATGCTCGGCTTCGGTCGATCCTGCGCAAGCAGCGGAGTGCACCGTGACGCGGTAGCCCAGTGAACACGGACCGATCCGGCGCGAGCCAGTGCGCCGGGATCATGCGCGAGCTCGATGATCCATGGCTGAAAGTCGATCTCCAGCAATGCCGTTCGCGTCATGTCAGTATCGGGCCCCGACTGCAGTGGGTGCATCGTCGAGCGCGGTGAGATCCTGGGCGGTGAGCTGAAGCTCGAGTGCCGCGAGGTTGGCGTCGAAGTGTCCGATGTTGGTGGTGCCGGGGATGGGAATCACATGGGGACCCTGGGCCAGTACCCACGCCAATGCCACAGCGGCAGGGGTGGAGTCGTGCCTCGATGCAACTGCGGACACCACCTCGACGATCGATCGGTTCTGCTCGGCGGCAGCTTCGGAGAATCTGGGGAGTGCCAACCGCATGTCGGTCGCCGGAAGCGTTGAGGTGTCGAGTGAACCGGTGAGAAACCCTCGACCCAACGGCGAGAACGGCACGAACACCGCGTCGTTCTCACCCGTCCACTGCACCATGTTTCCCGCAGGTTCACCGTCGTGTGTAGTGCCCTGCCCCAATGAGTTTCGAGTCCACAGGGATAGTTCGGACTGCACCGCAGAGACCGGATGGATGCTGTGAGCCACCCGTGCTTGGTCGACGGTGACCTCGCTGAGTCCCAGGGCGCGCACCTTGCCCGCCGCCACCAATTCGGACAGGGCTCCCCAGGAGTCCTCGATCGGCACCTGGTCGTCGACGCGGTGGAGGTAGTACAGATCGATGGTGTCCACACCGAGGTTCCGCAAGCTCGAGTCGCAGGCCTGCGCAAGGTGCTTCGGCGTCCCGTTCCGGGTCAGAACAGGCGCTCCGCCGTCGACGTTGCCGATCAACCCGGCTTTCGTGGCGATCACGGCATCCGTCCCGGCCAGAGCGCGGCCGACGACTCTCTCGTTGTGTCCGGCGGCGTAGGCGTCGCTGGTGTCGAAGAAGTCGATCCCCGACGCGAGTGCGTGTGCCAGGATCGGTGCACCGGCAGTGTCCGAGGAGGTATCGGCACCGGTGTAGGCCCAGCTGATACCCATGCAGCCGAGACCGATGGCACCGACATTGCGTCCGAGTGCCGGGACGTTACGAGTGGGAATCGACATGAATGCTCCTGTGCTCGTTGGATGATGGTTGGACGACCGCGAGACCATCGCAGTCGAGACCGTGTGCGATCAGGTCCTCGTAGTGCGAGATTTTCGTTTCCAGCGCAGACCGTGCTTCGGCGAGACGACGTTGCTTCTCGTCGACTCGTGCCCGGTGCGCGGTCAGAATGTCGATACGTTCCTGATGCGTGGACGCACCCGAATTCACCAGAATCACGAATCGGCGCATATCGGCTGTGGGCATGCCGGTCGTCCGCAGACGAACCAGAAGTTCCACGAGTGCGACCAGTCGCGGGCTGAATGCGCGTCTACCCATCGCCGTGCGAGGGATCTCGGGTATCAGGCCCTCCCGCTCGTACCAACGCAGCGTGTCCTGCGTCAGTCCCGAGGACTCGGCCATCTCGGCAATTCCGATACTCACGTCCTCGATGTCGGTCGTGGCCGGTGAATGCGGTGCTGCGGTCATGAGCCAGACGCTACGTCTTGGAGCGCACTCCAACGCAAGCCGAAATCGGCGACGGTTACGGTCGCGCTCCAGTGCGAAAGAGCATGGCGGCGGCCGCGTCGGTGCGTTCGGAATCCCCCGTGGTGAAGCGGTCGAGCAGCAACCCTCGGAATCCGGCCCCCACTGTTGTCGCCTGTATCGAGGCCGTGGTCGAGTCCATCCCGGAGCGCGCCATCGCACTGGCCAGAGCGTCGGTCAGTGCCCGAACGCTGTCGCGCGCGAAGTCCGCGAGTACGCCGGACTTGATGGACGCAATGCCGATGACCTGCATAAGGATTCGTGAGCTGACCGCGTCGTCACCCTCGGACATCGACTTCCACAATTCGAGCAGTCGCTTCTCGAGCTGGTCGGCAGTGTCGACGTTGCCGAACACTTCTGCGAATGCCGGCCGCTGGCTGGTCAGTGCCTGCACGATCAAGTTCTCACGAGAATCGAAGTAGTAGATCAACATTCGTGAGCTGGTGCCGAGTTCGGCGGCGAGGGGGCGAAGGGTCAGATCGTCGAGACCGTGAGTGCCGATGTAGTCGACGACGCGGCCGAGCAGTTCGGCACGCTTGTCGTGATCGAGGGGACGGGCCATGAGTTGACTGTACCGGTCGCTACATGTACTGATAGTGGGTATGAGTGAACCGATCGCTACACAAACTCATCCACGCAATGCGGTCGTGACCGGGTACGTAGCCTCCACGGCACTGGCCGACGACGCCGATGAAACCTGGAGACGTCTGCTCGACGGGCAGAGCGGCATCGGCCGCCTCGAGAGCGACTTCGTGTCGGAATACGATCTGCCGGTTCGCATCGGAGGCGTCCTACAGATGGCGCTCTCCGATCATCTGACCCGCGTGGAGCAGCGGAGACTGTCCTTCGTCGAGCAGTTGGCGGTAGTGCTCGGACGGCGACTGTGGAGTGATTCTGGGCTGGACATGGACACGGATCGGCTTGCCGTGGCAGTGGGCACCGGATTGGGTGGCGGCGACGCTCTGATCGGCGCAGTCGAGGCCATGAGGGCGGGTGGCTACCGAAAGGTGTCGCCGATGTCGGTCCCGATGGTGATGCCCAACGGACCTGCCGCGCACATCGGACTCGAGGTCGGCGCGCGGGCGGGGGTGTTCACTCCGGTGTCGGCATGCTCGTCGGGTTCGGAGGCGTTGGCTCACGCATGGAGACTGATCGCGACAGGTGAGGCGGACGTCGTGATCGCTGGAGGCGTCGAAGGGCATATCGATGCGGTGCCGATAGCCGGCTTCTCGATGATGCGTGCGATGAGCACCCGCAACGACGAGCCGACGCGCGCTTCGAGGCCTTTCGATCGTGACCGTGACGGTTTCGTGTTCGGTGAAGCCGGGGCGTTGCTGATCGTGGAGTCGGAGCGGCATGCAGTAGCTCGCGGTGCGCATATTCACGGCCGCCTCCTCGGTGCCGGCATCACCTCGGACGGGTTTCATATCGTGGCACCGGATCCGGAGGGTCGGGGAATTCGCAAGGCAATGGAAAAGGCTATCGACACAGCGGGTTTGAGTGCTCAGGACATCGGTCACGTCAATGCACATGCAACTGCGGCTCCGATAGGTGATCTGTCGGAGGCCAAGGCAATTGCCGCCACTGTGGGTCACGCGTGCGTCTACGCACCGAAGTCCGCACTCGGTCATTCCATCGGTGCTGTCGGCGCACTGGAGGCGATCCTGACGATGCTCTCGATCCGAGATTCGGTGGTGCCGCCCACTCTGAACCTCGACAATCAGGACCCTGCAATCGATCTCGATGTCGTTCGTTCGAGGCGGAGCCAGACAATCGACTATGCATTGAGTACGTCGATCGGGTTCGGCGGACACAACGTCGCCCTCGCACTGGGGCGCTACTGATCAGATTCGGTATCGGATCAGTCGCGAGCTGTTGCCGACAACTGCGACCGAGGACGCGTTGTGCAGAATCGCGGCGAGCACCGGAGACAGTGCTCCACCGGCGCTGACCACGAGGCCCAGAGCGTTGACGGCGATGGACATTCCGTAGTTCTGCCGGATGACCGATACCGAATGCCGACCGAGATCGCGAACGTCGAGCAACCGTGTCAGGTCATCGCTGGCCAGAGCTACATCGGCCGTTTCGACGGCAACATCGGTGCCCGCCAACCCCATTGCGATACCGATATCTGCGACGGCGAGCGCGGGAGCGTCGTTGGTGCCGTCTCCCACCATCGCGACGACGTATCCCTCTTCTTGGAGCTTGCGGACGGCTTCGAGTTTGTCATCGGGCATCACCTCGGCTCGCCACTCGGCGATGCCCAGTTCGGCAGCTACGGCCGCGGCGGTCTCGGGGTGATCTCCGGTGAGCATGACGATCCGTTCCACACCGTCGGCGCGGAGCGCATTCAAGACGTCCAGAGCATTGGCCCGGACCTCGTCACGCAGGCTGATCAACCCGACCAACACTCCGTCGACTGCGAGCAGCAACGGTGTCTCGGCTTGACGCTGAAGTCGCGAAACCCAATCGGCCGCATGCTCGGACACGTCCACGCTCTCGCCGCGCAGTAGCGAAGGACTGCCCAGCAGCAGAGTCCGGCCGTCTGCGACGGTACGCATGCCGAGGCCGACGAGCACTTCGCACTCCTCGTGCGGAGGAATCACGATGTGGCGTTCTTCGGTGCTGCGAATCACGGCCTCGGCCAATGGATGCCGAGAGTGGATCTCGGAACTGGCGGCATACGCCAGCACCTGCTCCGGCTCCCAGTCGTCCTGGAAGGACACGACATTGGTGACGACGGGGCGTCCGACGGTAAGGGTGCCTGTCTTGTCGAACACGAAGGCGTCGACCCTGCCTGCTTGTTCCAGATGCGACCCACCCTTGATGAGAATCCCTCGGCGAGCACCGTTTCCGATGGCGGCGCTGATGGCCGTCGGAGTCGACAGACCCACCGCACACGGGCACGCGACCAGCAGCATGGTCATCGCTCGTCGAACATCCCGGGTGACCAGGAGGGTGAGGCCCGACAGGATGAACGACGCGGGCACGAAGCGTCGTGAGAAGTTCTCTCCCACAGTCTGAATCGGGGCGCGGTCTTCCTGTGCCTCCTCGACGCGAGAGATGATGCGGCCGATCGTCGTATCGCGGCCTACCGCAGACGCGCGGATGACGATGCGTCCACGGACAACAACGGACCCAGCATGGATCCTGTCGCCTGCAGCTATCGACACCGGCAATGTCTCACCGGTGATCGCGGACTGGTCGACCACCGCGTCACCGTCGACGACGGTCCCGTCCACAGGCACGCCGACGTGATCGTGCACGACGACCTCGTCGCCGATCTCCAGCCGATCGACGTCGACGGAGATCTCGGAACCGTCGGGAAGCCGAATCCATGCGGTGTCCTGCGTGCCGGTCAGGAGATCGGAGATTGCGCGACGAGTGCGCTTGAGCGTCAGCTCCTGCAGGTACTCGCCGATGTTGAGCAACCACAGCACGGTCAGAGCAACGACGTTCTCACGGAGTACGAGGCTTGCCACAGTGGCGGCGCTGACGAGCGCGTCGGTGCCGGCGGTCCGGTTTCCGGCCAGCGAGCGCAGCGCTCCCTTCAGGAACGGATAGCCGGTGAAGATGGTGGCTCCGGTCGCCACGACACGGCTGGTGGGGCCGAGGATGGGTGGCCGTCGGAAGGCATAGCGACGGAAGCCGAGCAGTACCAGGGCCGCGCCGCCGATGGTCATGCGCAGGACGTCGCCGCTGGTGACGTCCGCCGACCGTGGGCTACGAACGGGTACCAGAGCCCAGTCGGTGGTGCGTCCTGCGTTCACCGCATCGAACAGCTCGGCCCGGTCGATCCGGGAGCGGGAGTACCAGACGACGACCGATGCGGTGCGGGGGTACGCGTGGACAGCTCGAACGCCGCGAATCTTGTCGACGTGATCTTCGACGGCGACCGCGCGACCAGGACTCGACCGCAGCCAGTCGACGCGAAGCCGAATGCGGCCGGCGGCATCGGAGAGGATCTCGATGCCATCCGCGCGGTCGGGAGCCGTATCGATGGAGTCTTCGACGAGCATCGTCATATTCGGCCGACTGCCGTGATCAGTGCGAGTGACCGTGGCCGACTTCGGTCGCCGAGGGTGGCGGCACTTCTTCGCCGAGCCGGTCTCGCGCCTCCGCAACAACATCGGACACAGCCAAACGTGCTGATTCGGCGTGGATTTCGGCCTTTCGTGCGGCGCGAAGGCCGAGTTCGGTTGCCGATACCGCAGCCTTGCGGACGGGAGCCTTGTCGTACAGCTTCTTGGCACCGTTGTACGCGGCGACGCCGACTGCGCCTGTTACGACCGTCGATACTGCCTTCGCGACGATGATCGGAAACGCCATGTTGTAGCTCCTCGAAATCGAACCTGTACCCACTTATTGGGAATCGTATTCGTTTTGTGCGGCTGTGGCGACTTCCGGGGTCGCAGGGCGTATGGCCACCCATACTTCGAGCGGGCCCGGGTGCGGTCGGGCGAGCCATTCGCAGACACCTCGATCGAGGTACAGATAGTGCAGCGTGAGCACCAGTGTTCCGTTGCTGTCGCGATACGCGCCCGATGCGCTACGAAGATTCGACTCGCTCTTCTCGACGGCCGCCAAAAGCGCATCGTTCGACCAGTTGCTCCCGGCCGATCCAGTTATTCGTAGTACAGGTTCACCGGGGTAGGTGGGCCGCTCGATGCTGTCGATGGTGTCGACGACGATGGCCTCGTCGATCAATGTGCCGCGCAGTGACACCCAGCTAACAGCCGGAGGGGCATCGAAGTGACCCGTCAGGGGCATCCTCACGGCACTGTCGCCGACGGCTCGTTCGTCGGGTCCGTCGGGAACGAAAAAAGTCGACGCGTCGTCGGCGACAATCGCTCCGACGCCGATGATCGAATCACCCGATGCGATCGCAAGCGAGTGGATCCGAGAATTCATCGGTTCGGCTTAGCGGCGCGGAAAGCTCTTGTGACATAGGGCAGTTCGACCGTCGTTGATCCCTTCAGGCCCAATTCGTCGAACAGTGCGGTGAGATCCTGATCGATGCGGTTGCGATCGTCGACGGTCGCGGTGATGTAGAAGCTGCGCGACCGAACCAAGTCGGTCAACTGGGACCGACTCACCGTGCGCGACCACCTCCACCGCTCCTCGTCGAGCCGACCAAACGGTTCTGCGATCGGCGGTGGACCGTCGTCGAACATGGTCAGCGCTCCACCGCGCGAGACCACCGAGTTCAGTCGCCGAACCCACGATTGCGACTCGTCACGAATGTTCCAGATCAGTCCCAGGGTGCCGCCCGGGCGGAGAACCCGGCCGATCTCGCGTGACGCGGCCACCGGCTCGACCCAGTGCCAGGCCTGTCCGAGCAGAACGGCATCGGCACTTCGGTCTTCCAGCGGCAGGGACTCGGCAGTGCCGACGTGGGCCGGAACTCCGGGCACTGCGTCGCGCAGGGCGTCGAGCATGGCGGGATCGGGATCGACCGCGACGGCATCGAACCCGGCGGCGGTGATGATGCGGGTGAGCTTGCCGGTCCCGGCGCCGACGTCGGCGACGAGAGGACGCCCGCCGGACTCGAGTACGGGTTCCAGCAACCACTCGACCGCGGCCGACGGGTAGTCGGGGCGAGCAGATTCGTACATGTCGGCGACGGTCCCGAACGACGTCGAGCTGTTATCTCGGCTAACCATATGGCCAGGCTACATCGTGTGCGTCAGTTCAGCTCGAGTTCGTAGTAGAGAGCTTTGGGTCCCTCGCCACGGCCTTCGTGGCAGTCGAAGCCACGCTTCTCGTACACGTGTCGCGCCGCCTCGTCGTCCTCGGAGGTGTTGAGGTCCATGTAGGTGGCACCCTTGCCGCGTGCGTGCTCGATGACGTTGTCGAGAAAGGCTGTGCCGTAGCCTTTTCCGCGTAGTCCAGGCTGTACGTAGAACTCGGCGAGGTAGGCCTCGATGTCCGCACTCAGAGTGCCGGCCCTGAATCGCAGAACGGCCACACCGATTGCGGGAGTCCCGAATATCAGCACGCTGGTATCGCCGGATTTCACCAGAGTGTCGAGATGTGCTGCAAGCCAATCCGACTCGGGCACCGGGTAGTCGTACTCGCGATTGAAGTCGATCAACAGGGTTGCGGCCTCGAAGAAGTCTGCAGCATCCTGGACGACACGTGTTCCGCCGACTGATGTCATCGCCTTCTCCTCCGTCAGTGTTCCGGTTGAACGAGATTCTTCGCATCGAGCAGACCGAGGCCGGGATGCATCTCTCGTAGCGCTTTGATGGCGTGGACAGTTCTGCCGGATTCTGCGACCACCGCTTCGACATCCTCGGCGGGTACGGCTTCGGGACCGATCTTCTCGGGCATCAGCCAGGCCCGGCCGTGTCGGTGCCAGAGCCACGGGGCGGCAATCGCCAACACTGCCAGCTTTGTCCAGTTCCACAACGATGGTTCCGTCACGATGTCGGCGATCGTCGAGAACACCAGCAAGGTCAGCCAGATACCGAGCAGATATCGAGTCCACCGACGTTGACGGTTGTTCATGGTCCCATGGTGTCACCGTCGCTCGGTCGAGACAACGCGTCAACGACGCAATTCGGTATCGAGTCGAACCATGAGCACGCCGAACCTCGTACGCCCGGCGATCGGTGGCGGAAACCGGCGCAAGGCCGCTCGCACGGTCGCGCCGGCCTCTGCTTCGATCGATTCGATCTGCTCGGCAACAGCATTGGATTCCGTGAGCATCAGATGCACTGCAGATCCGAGAATGTGTTTGACCTGATGCGAGCTGTACAGCGGATGGAGAAAGGCAGCACCTGCCGCGTGCATGGCAGCAAGCGCGGCGTCGGTCGCCGAAGATTCCGTCACCTCGCGGGCCGCTCTGTGCGCGTCCCAGGCGAGCCTGCGTAACTCCGCCGTCCGGTGGCCGGTCTCGGCGAATGCCTCGGCACCCTCGATCGCCGAGCGTGGACGGAGATCACCTGGATGCGCTGCCTCGAAAAAGGGCAATGCCCGTCGGGCGCAGGTAGCGGCGAAGGCCGTCACGTGTCGAATGTCGTCGAGGCTCAGCTCCACTTCAGCGGGTTCGCCCACCTCAGAATCGCCTCAACCGTCGTATACCTCCGTCGTGATGCAGAAGGGGTGCCCGGCGGGGTCGAGCAGAACTCGCCATCGGGGGTCGGGCTGCTCCGCTGCCTCCCTGGCACCGCATTCGACTGCGTAGTCGACGGATCCGGCAAGGTCCCCTCCCGCATCCAGGTCGAAGTGCACGATCGAAGTCGATGGCCAGACGGGAGGGACGTAGTTCGCAACTTTCTGCGCAACGATGTTCAGGCCGGTTTGTGTGCGAAGCCCAACGCTCTCGGAGTTCTCCCACAACAACTCGCCGCCGAGAAGCGCGAGGTAGAAGTGCGCGAGTTGCGCCGGATCGGCACAGTCGATGGACGTTCCCGCTATAGCGAGGGGGTTTCGCGGCATATCTGGAGACTACGGTCGGTGGTGCCGTCAGTGCCCCCGCTTCGGCTCAACTCACCTCCCTCGCAGGGCTTGACCTCGAGTGCGCTCGAGGTTGCAGGGTGGGGGCATGCAGATGACATTCGACGAGTTGCCTCGGCTCATGACTCTTATGACGGGCGATGAAAAGCACAGCACCAGTGCCACTTCGACCCTCGACGTGTTGTGGGTGCTGTACTCCGACATTCTGAGCCTCGACCCAGCGAATCCTGACGACCCGGATCGTGATCGGTTCTACCTGTCCAAGGGTCACGGGCCGATGGCGTATTACGCGGTGCTCGCTGCACGGGGATTCTTGACGCCGAACGAACTGGCGTCGTTCGGCAGCTACGACTCTCCGCTGGGCAATCATCCAGATCGCACGCTGGCACGCGGGGTCGACGTCGGATCGGGATCGCTCGGTCACGGCTTGGCACTGGCCGCCGGAACTGCTGTTGCGCTGCGGATTCAGAAGAGCATCGCCCGAGTCTTCGTACTGATCGGCGACGCCGAGCTCGACGAGGGCAGCAATATGGAAGCCATTCAATTCGCTGTGCGATCGAATCTGGGCAATCTGACCGCCGTGGTGATCGACAACGACTCGGCCGGCCTGGGTTGGCCCGGGGGCATCGCGTCGCGGTTCACAGTCGAAGGATGGTCGGCGTCCGACGTCGACGGACGAGACCACAGTGCGCTCCGGCAGGCGTTTCGCGCCGATCACGCCGACCGGCCGCACGTGGTGGTCGCTCATGTCGAAAAGAAGGAGAGCTGATGAGCGCAACGCTGGACCAACGCGAGCACTTGTATCGGCTGTTGCCCGATCTGCTGGCGCAGAACGAGCGAACAGCGTTGGTGCTGGCCGAGATCGGAGTCGGATATCTCGAACCGCACCTCACCCCCGATGTTCGATCACGGGTGATCAACGTCGGGATTCGAGAGCAGGCCATGATCGGTGTCGCCGGTGGCTTGGCCCTGGCCGGAATGCGCCCGATCGTGCACACCTTCCCGCCGTTCCTGATCGAGCGACCCTTCGAGCAGGTGAAGCTCGACCTCGGGCACCAGGGCGTCGGCGCAATCCTGGTGAGCTCGGGCGGGTCCTACGGGTGGCCGCAGGGCGGCGAGACCCATTTCGGTCAGAGAGATGTCGCACTCCTCGACACCCTGGACGGGTGGACAGTTCACGTTCCCGGGCATGTCGACGAGGTCGAATGGATGCTGCGCAGCGCGGCGGCAACCGACGATCGCGTCTACATCAGGCTCGACGGCGTATGCAACGAACGTCCACACGGTCGGCCCGATGGGACGTTCACCGTTCTGCAACAGGGCAATTCGGGAACGGTGATCTCCGTCGGTCCACTGACGGACCGGGTTCTCGCCGCAGCCGAGGGCCGCGACGTGACGGTGCTGCATGCGTCGACGATCAGGCCGTTCGACAGTGCCACTCTACGAGAGACGCTGACCGCGCCGGACGTCATGATCGTCGAGCCGTATCTCGCGGGAACGTCAGTGCTGCAGGTCGATCGGGCCTTGGCCGATGTGCGTCACCGAGTGTCGGGAGTCGGGGTCGAACCAGGAGAGCGACGCAAATACGGCACGGTGACCCAACATGATCAGGCCAACGGCCTGGATATCGAGGGGCTGACCCGATCGATGAGCCAGTTCTTCGGATGATCAACTCTGGCGGCGCTCGTATCTACTCCTGGCAACGTTGTAGGCGGAGTCGAGTAGTTCCCGAACGTGCGTCTCGGTCCGCGAAGACGGGTTGACCACCGACAACCAGCCGGCGGTGCCGTACTGAGGGTGGGCGGCGAGGACGTCGTCGCTGTCGGCCTGGGGTGCGTTGGCCGCCTCGCGGGGCGGCACTCCCAGGATCCTCTCGAATTCTTGTTTTCCTGCAACGATATTGACGCGGAACGCGTCGGGTCGGTCCAGTCCGGACAGCTCGTCACCCGGGTAGTTCTTGGTCACGATCGTCGCAAACGGCTGAGTGGTGGGGATGGTTCCGTCGGGCGAGTAGTAGAAGAACGCATCGCCCCACGCGATCTCGGGAGTTCCGTCTCCCTCTCGAGGCCGCTGCGTCACCGTGCTCTCGAAGCTACCGACCAGATTCACGATGTCGTCGAGTGTCATGCACCGATCGTCACACGGTCGGCGGCATCTGTCGCAGTGTTCAGCCGACTTTGTACGTGCCGGTTCCGGTTGCGACGAGGCGGCCGGATTCGGTCCCGACGATGTCGACTCGACATGTCTTCAGGCTCCGGCCGGCGTGCATCCGAGTACCGACGATATCGATCCCCTCGGCGTACACCGGCTCCATGAACTGAACGGACATGGAGACCGTGACGCCCCGAAGTTTCTCGGGCACTGCGGATCCGGCCCAGGCGGCGGTCATGATCCCGATATCGATGCAGCCGGCGATCACGCCACCGTGCAGCATCTGGCCGACGGTGGACAGCTCGTCGCGATACGGCAGCCGCAGTCGAGCTGCGCCCTCGTCGATGTCGACGAGCTCGATCCCCAGTTGCTGTACGAACGGTGATTGCGGAAGAAACATGGTCATGGCTGCGCTTCCGCTGCCCGGTGCCTGTACTTCGTCGGCGGTCATCGCTACTCCTCTATCGTAATTGGATTCCGATATCGGAATCAGAGTACGATAAAGTAATGGTCTTGGATACCCCCACCGACAAGCGGAAGCGTCGAACACATACCGCCGTGCTCGACGCCGGTCAGACGCTCTTCCTTCGGCACGGCTATCGCGGAACGACGATCGAGATGCTCGCTGCAACAGCAGATGTGGCCGTGAGTTCGATCTACGCCAACTTCGGCGCAGGCAAGGTCGACGTTTATACGGCTCTGGCGTGGCGGACGGCGCTGGGCCATGTGGAACAGATGTCTGCACCCATCGACGCGGTCGACCCCGTCCGTGTGGTTGCCGAGTTCCTGGATCGATACATCGCATTCCATCGCGGTAGTCCGCTGGCGCTGCGACTGCTGGGGTTGACCGACGTGGACAAGTCCGAGTCCGAAACGGTCGGCGCGGCCAAGGCCAAGATCGACAGGGCGCTCGGTGGGCTCATCGATTCGGTGACGCACGCAGTGACGGAAGCGGGGTCCGACGTCGACCCTCGCGCTCTGGTCTTGAACGCCTGGGCGGCGATGAACGGTGCTGTGTCACTGCGGCAACGACGCATCGTCGATCAACCGATGCTCGACGCGATGCTGGCCATCACGCGGGCAGATATGCTCCGTCACTTGACCGGAACATTCGACGAAAACCGTTGAACTGAGCGCAGAGTCAGGTCCTCGCGGGGAGACCGCCCGGCCCCGGCTGGTGGGGCCGGGCGGTGACAGCCCGTCAGGCCGGGCAGCTCACGGTGTAGGTCCAGACTGTGCCGACCGGTCCGGTGACGCGGACCAGGACAGCGGACGCGGTGCCGGCCGGAACCGATACCGCCACCGAGCCGACTCCGGTGCTGCCGCCGACATAGCCGGTGTTGTGGATCAGTGCACCCTGGTAGAACACTTCGATCTGATCGGGCACGTTCACGGTGTCGTAGCTGAGAACGAACGACGTCGGTCCGGTTCGGCCCAGCTCGTGCAGTGTCTCCGTCACGCCCTCTTCACCCGACAGTGTGGAGGCATTGCACTGCTGAGTAGCGATGCCTCCGTTGGCTGATCCGGTGTCGATGCCGAGAATGCTTCCGGCGATGGCGCTTCCGCTGCCGAGAATGCGGGCACCGTTGTCGATGATGTTGCCACCGTCGAGAATCGCGCTCCCGCTGTCGATGATGGCGCTGCCACTGTCGACGATCGGTCCGAGTTCGGGTTGGGCGACGGCTGTCGCGGGCACGGCCAGGGCGCACGCCGCAGTTGCAAGGGCAACTGCCACCGAACGACGAACCAGGTTCTTGCGAATTCCACTCTTGCTCGACACAATTCCTCCACCGAAAGTACTTGACGGGCTGTCCGTCTCAGCGATGGTGACACAGCGATGATGCGACGAGTATCCCTTGTTCGGATGATCATGCAGGGCCGAAGGTGCTGTGCCCCAAAGGTTACTGTCATTCGATCGACTCAACGGCCTCAGATGATCGATCCGATCGTCCGCGCCGCGTCGGGGAACTCGCCGGGATTGGGGCCCGCATAGTTGAGCCGAAGGTACTTGCCGGCGGGTTCGGCGGGAAAGTAGTCGTCGCCGGCCCCAACGATGACACCCGCCGACTTGCATTCCTGCACAATGCGTTCCAGATCGGAGTTGTCAGGAAGCCGCATCCAGAGATTGAGCCCACCGCGCGGCACCGCGTCGAGATGCCCACGCGGTGCGAGCTCGATGAGGCTGTTCGCCAACAAGTCTCGACGCGATGCCAACTGAGTGCGCAACCTCCGCAGGTGAGTCCGCCAGGCGGGTTGCGTGACGACGTCCAAGGCGACGGCTTGCAGAATCCCGCTGACATACATCGACTCGGCTCCCGTATCGGCAAGGATGCGCTCGTGCGCGGGTCCGCGAGCGATCAAGCCCGCCAACCGAACCGAGGGTGACACCGTCTTGGTGAGGGATCGCAGATAGACGACATGTCCGGCGTCGTCCCGTGCGGCCAGCGGATTCGGCTCGGCGGTGATGCCGAAGTCGTGGGCCGAGTCGTCCTCGATCAGAAACGCGCCGTGGCGTCGAACAGTGGAGAGGACCTGCTCGGACAATGCAGGCGACCACTGTGCTCCGGTGGGGCTGGCGAATGTGGGTTGGGCGTAGAACGCCCGTGCGCCGGTGTGCGCGAATGCCCTTGCGAGCGCGTCGGGGTCCGGACCGTCGACGCCACTGGGTATCGGTACCACGCGGACGCCGGCCTGCGTTGCAGCAAGGATCGCACCCCAGTACGTCGGGGACTCCATGAGCAACGGCCGCCCGGCACCGACGAGTGCCCGAAATGCAGTACTGAGTCCGGTCTGACTGCCGGGGATGATGACGACGTCACTGGCCGACGGTGGCGTGATGCCCAACGGTGTCGACGCGCCCAGCTCGGCGGCGAACCATGCCCGCAATTCCGGCAGACCTGCGGTGGGTGGTCGGGCGATCACCGAGTCGGTGCGGGAGGCGCGGGTGAAGGCGGCGTGAACAAGCCTTTCCGGCAACAACTCTCGGGCTGGGTAGCCAGAATGCAACGCAATCACATCGCTCGAGGTCGACTGCAGGGCCGCTGGTAGTTGCAGTCGATTGTCCGGCGCCCCCAGCGCCGCCGTCTGCCATCCGTAATCGTTGGGGCGGGCGGTGCGCACCGTCCTGACGAATGTGCCGACGCCAGGCCGGCTTTCGATGACGCCCTGCGCGATGAGCATGCGCAGGGCCTTCTGCACCGTAACCGGACTGGCCGAATGCTCGGCAACCAGGGCGCGGGTGGACGGCAGCCGGGCTTCCGGTGGCGCTGTCGCAATCCAGGTTCTCAGTGCAGACACGATCCGGGAGCTGCTATCGTCGGACATGACACAGCATAGTAGCGCTACTCCGTCTGGGACGGGTCTGCTATCGCGCGCCGGACTGCTCTGGGGCCTGGCAGGCGTCACGGCGTTCTCGTTCACGGTGCCGCTGACCCGCGTCGCCGTCACCGGAGGCCTGTCCCCGCTCTTTGTCGGCTGCGGACGGGCTGTGTTTGCCGCTGCACTGGCTGCGGTAGCGCTCGCCGCGACGGGTCAACGGCTCCCGCAGGGGCGGCAGTGGATTCGGCTCGCGGTGATCGCGGCCGGTGTCGTCGTCGGTTTCCCGGTGCTCACCTCATATGCGCTCACCACGGCATCGGCGGGTCACAGCGCCGTCGTGATCGCGTTGCTTCCGGCGGCCACCGCCGCCACTGCGGTTGTCCGCGAACGGCAACCGGTCCGGCCGATGTTCTGGGTGGTCGCAGGCGTGGGTGCTGCCGTCGCGGTCGGGTTCGCTGCCGTGCAAGGCGGACAGGTGACCGGGTTGCAGTGGTCGGATCTGTTGCTGCTGGGAGCAGTGGTTGCCGCAGCGGTGGGATACGCCGAGGGCGGCCTGCTGTCGCGAGAACTCGGTGCGTGGCAGACGGTGTCGTGGGCGCTGGTTGTGTCGGTACCGGTCACCGGAGTGTTGGCCGCGTTCGCGTGGTGGCAGCAACCGTCGACGGCCGGGGCATCCGAGTGGGCCGCCTTCGGCTACCTGGCGGTGGTGAGCATGTACCTCGGGTTCTTCGCCTGGTATCGGGGACTGGCGATCGGCCCGATGGCCGGTGTCAGCCAGGTCCAGTTGATCCAACCTGTGCTGACCATCTGCTGGGCCGCGATCATCCTGCGTGAGGGCTTGACGTGGCCGGTGCTCGTGGGTGGAGCTGCGGTCATCGTGTGTGCAACAGTGGCGGTCCGGACCCGGATGTCGCCGACCGTTCGGCAGGAGGAGTTTTCGAAATGACGAAATCCATCGATCAGGCGCGCAAGCTCGAGAACGTGCGCTACGACATTCGTGGCCGCATTCTGGACAAGACCGAAGAACTCGAGGAGCAGGGGCACGCGATCCTGCGACTCAACGTCGGTAATCCTGCGCCGTTCGGTTTCGAGGCACCGGACGAGATCATGATGGCGATGATCCGTAATCTTCCGACGGCGCAGGGGTATTCGGATTCCCGCGGCCTGTTCTCTGCGCGCACAGCGGTGGTCCAGTATTACCAGACCAAAGGCCTGACCGGTCTCGACGTCGGCGACGTCTACCTCGGCAACGGGGTATCGGAATTGATCACCATGACGATGCAGGCCCTGTGCAACCCGGAAGACGAAATCCTGATCCCGTCGCCCGACTATCCGCTGTGGACCGGCTCGGTGGCCCTGGCCGGTGGCGTACCCGTCCACTATCTGGCCGACGAAAGCCAGGATTGGGCCCCGGACTTCGAGGACCTCGAAGCCAAGATCACGCCCCGCACCCGCGCGATCGTGGTGATCAACCCGAACAATCCCACCGGAGCGGTGTACTCACGCGAGGTACTGCAGCGATTCGTCGACCTTGCGCGGGAGCACGATCTGGTTCTGCTCGCCGACGAGATCTACGAGAAGATCGTCTACGACGGTTCGGTGATGACCAACCTCGCCACCCTGACCGGGAAAGACGTTCTGTGCCTCACCTATTCGGGTCTGTCGAAGGCGTACCGGGTGTGCGGATTTCGGGCGGGATGGCTGGCGATCACCGGCCCGCGTCGACGCGCGGCGAGTTTCATCGAGGGCATCACGCTGCTGTCCAACATGCGCATGTGCGCGAATGTGCCGGCGCAGCACGCGATACAGACTGCGCTCGGCGGTAGGCAGTCGATCGAGGATCTGTTGCTCCCGGCAGGCAGGTTGACCGCGCAGCGCGACCTGGCGCATCGCATGCTCAACTCGATCGACGGAATCAGCTGCGTCCAGGCAGCGGGTGCGCTGTACATGTTCCCCAAACTCGACACCGAACGGTTCGGGATCGTCGACGACGAGAAGTTCGTGCTCGACCTGCTCGAGTCCGAGAAAATTCTCGTCAGCCACGGCCGCGCCTTCAATTGGGATGTGCCCGATCACTTCCGGCTCGTGACCTTGCCCAACGTGGACGATCTCGCAACGGCGCTCGAGCGTCTGGGCAATTTCATGAGCTCCTATCGGCAGTAGCGCTCAGTTCTGATCCGGCTCGAAGTGCGATCGGTGAGACGAGCCAGGCGAGCAGAGCTGTCCCTCACACTCGGGCCAGCGAGACGGTGAGAAGACTGTCACCGATGTGCAGCATCGGTGTAGTCAGTCGAAACGTGCCAGGTGGTGAGGTGGTATCACTCAGGAAAGGACCACTGCCATGCCGGATCTCTTCAGCCCGTTCACCCTCAAGAGTGTGACGCTTCGAAATCGAATCGCCATGTCGCCGATGACGATGTACCGCGCCGTCGACGGAAAGATGAACGACTTTCATCTGATGTACCTCGGTGCGCGCGCGGCAGGCGGATTCGGGATGGTGTTCCCGGAACAGGTTGCGATCACGCCGGACGGTCGTACGACTCCTGGCTGCGCCGGGATCTACGACGACGACCAGATCGAGGGTCACGCACGCGTGACGGCGATGATCAAGGAGATGGGATCGGTCCCGGCCATCCAGCTGGGGCACACCGGACGCAAGGGCAGCGAAGTCCCACCGTGGCAGGGAGGACACCAGCTTCCGGCGGACCATCCCGACGGCTGGGAATGTGTGGCACCGTCGGCGATTCCCTACGGCGGCGACCACTCCTTCCCCGTCCACGAACTGACCGTGCCCGAGATCAAGGCCATCCACCAGAGCTACGCCGATGCAGCTGTCCGGGCCGCGGAAGCCGGCTACGAATGGCTCGAAATGCACTATGCCCATGGCTATCTCGGTGCCAGCTTCTTCTCGCCGCTGGCCAACCAGCGCACCGATCAGTACGGCGGAAGCCTGGAGAACCGGGCGCGGTTCCATCTCGAGGCGCTCGACGCCGTACGGGAGGTGTGGCCCGAGAAGTACCCCCTCACCATGCGCTTGGGCTCGGACGATCACCACCCGGACGGTGTCCAGTTCGACGAGTCCATGATCGCCATCGGATGGATGAAGGAGCACGGCCTGGACATGGCCGATGTGAGCCTCGGCTTCAACACCGACGACATGGTGGACCCGCCGTTCGGGGATATGGGCTTCATGGTCGAGCGCGCGGCACGCGTCAAGCGTGAGCTGGACATCCCGGTGACCTGCAGCTGGAATCTGGGCGTCCCGGAAAACGCAGACGCCGTCATCCGCGACGGCAAGATCGATGTCGTGCTGCTCGGGCGTCCGGCATTGGCCAATCCGCACTGGCCGGTCTGGGCCGCGCGTGAGCTCGGCCACGGGGACCCGTTCGCGCTGGTCCCCGAGGACTGGAGCTGGTGGCTGAAGAACTTCCGCGGACACGACCCGAGCATCGGACTGCCGCCCGCGAAAGTTCTCGACGACGAGCAGGAGAGGAAGATCGCGTAGCGGAGGGAAGGGCCGGACGGCGATCACGGACCATCCGCGGGCGGTAGGGTTCCAAGGGCTCGCATCATGAGGAGCCAAGTGGTGTTCTCGTATCGACGCGGAGGTTTGTGATGGCCGGCGGACTCGTAGCCCTGCTCGACGACGTGGCAGCGCTGGCTCGCCTGGCTGCAGCGTCCATCGACGATGTCGGTGCGGCGACCGGCAAAGCAACGGCCAAGGCGGCAGGCGTCGTGATCGACGACGCAGCGGTGACGCCGCAGTACGTTCGCGGTCTCGCGGCCGAACGTGAACTCCCCATCATCAAGCGCATCGCAGTGGGTTCGTTGCGGAACAAGCTGCTGATCATTCTGCCGATCGCCCTGCTGTTGAGTCAGTTCCTACCCTGGCTGTTGACGCCGATTCTGATGCTCGGCGGCTGCTACTTGAGCTACGAGGCAGCACACAAGATCTGGGGTGCGCTGTTCGGCCACGGAGATCATCACGAGGCTGCCGAGGACGAGCCGCGTGACGAGGATGCCGTTGTCTCCGGAGCGGTGCGCACCGATCTCATTCTGTCGGCCGAGATCATGGTCATTGCGCTGGACACGATTGCTGCAGAGGGCTTCTGGAGTCGACTGATCATCCTGGCGGTAGTCGCCGTGGTCATCACGATCGTCGTCTACGGAGTCGTCGCGCTGATCGTCAAGATGGACGACATCGGTCTGAAACTGGCCGACGGTTCCACCGGGTTCGTCGAGAAGTTCGGCCGAGGCCTGGTCAAGGCCATGCCGAAGGTCATGTCGGTGCTCTCGGTCGTCGGTACCGCAGCGATGCTGTGGGTCGGTGGACACATCCTGCTCGTCGGAATCGACGAGCTCGGCTTCCATCCCATCTACGAACTCGTCCACCACGGCGAAGAAGCAGTGCGAGGAGTCGCCGGCATCGGCGGAGTGCTGGCGTGGATCGTCAACACCCTCGCATCTGCGGTCATCGGCGCGATCGTCGGTTGCATCATCGTGGTTGCGCAGCTGGGGATCTCGAAGACGCTCGCCAAGCGGGCCGCCGCGAAGTAGTGGCGGCTTTCGTCACCGATGAGCGAGTTCGAGTACCCGTCGCTCGGACATCGAGACATCGGCGAGTGATGCCGTCAATTCGTCCCACGCCTTCTGAACACGGAGTTCATCTCAGCGTAGACGACGTTGCGCCGCAGCGAGTCTGCGGCGCTCAGCCTGTAGTAAGCGCTGCTGCCGATCGTGCCGGGCGATGAACAGGTACGTATGCGGATCGAACGGATACATGCCAACTCCTATGGTGTAGTGGGGAATCCGTGCATCAGCACCATCGCGTGCTCGCGCTCCCCCGAAGTCGCGGTCTCGCCGTGTCGACGCCATTTGTCGATAACCGCACGCATTTCCGTGCCCATGGTCTTCAATTCTTCCGCTGTGAGCCGCAGAACGTCGTCGCTGCTGAACGCCGCCGCCACCCACTCCGGCCCCCAGGATTCCGAGGTCCGATCGAAGTCGCGTAGTCGAGACCACTGGTGCGCCAGCCAGGAGTCCTTCGACGCCTTGGCCACCGACAACGATTCGGGTGAGTCCGAGAAGTCGTTCTCCGACCAGCTGAACCCTCCCTCCTGGGCCTCCGACCACCAACGTTGACGTTTGTCCGATCCGTTCTCGACCTCCTTGACGAACCCGTGCTCGGCGAGTTTGCGCAAGTGATAGCTCACCGACGCGGGTGACTCGTCCACCAGATCGCCGAGCTGGGTCGCCGTCATCGACTTGTTGGCTCGCAATGCGTAGAGCAGGCGCAGTCGAATGGGATGTGTGAGCGCCTTGAGCTCGGACATGTCCGTCAGCTTCCGGGGCGTCCTGTCGGGGGGCGGTGGGCTCATGCCACAACCATAACCCGAAAGAAATATTTCGCAATAGTTCTTTCGGATCTAGCTGCTGTGCACGGTGACGGCGTATCCGTCCGGGTCTTGCAGTACGAAGGTCTTTCCGAAGGGGCCGTCGAAGGGTGCGGTGAGAATGGGCACGTCGGCCGCGACCAGTGATTCGTGGAGCGCCTCGGCGTCGTCGCAGGAGAGCCACAGTGCGACTCCGAGTCCTGCCTGACCGCTGTCGAGATCGGTTCCGGGAGCTGGGTTTCGGACAGCGAAAGGGATGGGCGAGGTTGTGAACACCACTGCTCCGGGTGGTGCCTGGGGTGCGCGGACGAGGCCGAGACGGCTCTCGTAGAAGTCTGCGCTGGCGGCGAGGTCGCGTACTTGCAAGGAAAGGAAGCTCGGTCCGGAAACGGTAGCGGTGGTCATGTCGGTCCTTTCGTAAGGGTTGTCAATGTCTTGACGAGAGGAATGTATGTCAAGATATTGACATGAGTCAAGTGGACGTCGACACCTCCATCGGTCTGGCCCTCAAGCGAGCCACGTCAGCGCTGCGTTCGGCGATGGACGATGCACTACGCGAACTCGACATCACCGTCTCGCAGTACTCGAGCCTCGAACACCTCGCGCACACGCCAGGCCTGTCCAACGCCGAGCTCGCTCGCGCAGTGTTCGTCAGCAGGCAGGCAACCCATCAGCTGCTGGCCGGGCTCACGCGAGACGGTTTGGTGGAGATCGAGGGCACCGGCCGCGACCAACGTCTGTACGTAACGGCTACGGGCAGAGAGCGCTTGCGGCAAGCGTCGGCCGCTGTTGCCGCCGTGGAGAACGCCATGATTGCGTCACTGTCGACAGGCGAGCGAGAAGTGCTGCACCGCAATCTTGTTGCGTGCGCTGAGGCGTTGGACGGGCATCACCAGTCGTAACGTCACTCGATCGAGTCGAGGAACTCCAGTATCGCCGCATTGAATTCGTTCGGCCGGTCCATGTTCGCGGCGTGACCGCACTTGTCCAGCACTGTCGATCGACCGTGCGGATTGCCTGCGACGCTGTCGGAAGCGTGTGTGGCAGGCCAGAACTGGCTCTCGCGTCCGGCGACCATCAGGTACGGCTTGTCGGTGTTCGCGATGGTCGAGCGCCAGTCCTGTGCAGCATGATCGGCGAGTAGAGCCTTCATCGGTGGGGTGTCGGGCGACGCAATCTTCGGCATCGTGCGTAGTGCGAGCACGAGCCTCAGCAGCGACGGCACCGACTTCCACTGGGGCCGCCCGTGGCCGGTATCGGGTATTCCGTTGTCGAAGAACGTCGTTCGATTGTCCTCGGTGAGTCCGTAGAAGCCGTTCTTCCAGTCTGCAGTGTTCACAATCTTCGGCGTCTGATCCACCGACACGATGGCGCGAACGCGGTCGGTGCCGAATTGCGACACGTACGACCAGACGGTGCTCGCTCCCATCGAGCCGCCGATCAATACGGCTTCGTCGACGCTCACCGCCGACAGGAAGTTCGCCACATCGCGTCCATGCCGCTCCATGGTCGCACCGTGTGTCGGCGCCTCCGAGGCGCCGTGTCCACGTCGATCGAGCGCCAGAACGCGATATCCGTTCGCCACCAACGCCTTCTGCTGCAGCGCCCAGGTGGTCGCGGGTGCGCAGAAACCGGCGATCAGCACCACGGCCGGGCCCGTGCCCTCGTCGAGATAGTTCAGGGTGACGGCATCGTCGGTGATGACGGTCGGCATGGACGAAACTCCCTCAGGCGAACTCGGCGTGCATTTCCCAGATCATGATCTCGCTCGCAGTCGATGCTGTCACACGGTGTCCGCCGGTAGCGGTCAGCCGTACCGCGTCCCCCTGGGCGAGATCGCCGATGTCCTCGAACACCGCCGAACCGTCGGCGACGAAGACGTGACCGAACGGCGCGTCGGGAACGACGATCGACTGTCCGGGCCGGAGTCGCGCGACATGCAGTGCAGCAAAGCGATTGCCGATGCGTACGCCGGTTCTACCCGGCATTCCCGATGCGACGCAGACGAGCTCGCCGGATGCCAACTCGTCCCGCACGTCGAGCTCGTCGTACGACGGCACCCGTCCGTCGGCATCCGGTGGAATCCACATCTGCACGACGCGTAGCTTGTCGCGGCTGGTCAGGCTCGATGCGTTGCGTTCGGTGTGGCGGATACCGGTCCCTGCGCTCATGCGTTGAATCAGCCCGGGACGAATCAGCCCGCTGTGGCCCTCGGAGTCCGTGTGTTCGAGCGTGCCCTCGAGTACCCAGGTGAGGATCTCCATGTTCCGATGCTCGTGCGAGTCGAATCCTTCACCGGGAAAGACGGTGTCCTCGTTGTGCACCATCAGCAGCCCGTGCGCGTTCGCCGCCAGGTCGTAATTTCCGGTCGCGGGGAAAGACTGCTTGGAATCGAGCCATTCGTTCCACCAGTGATGCCGTTGACCACCGGGAATGTGTACGAGTGTCATGACGCGTGGTTCCGCATGGCCGAGAAGGTGCGGGTGAGGGCCGCGAGATCTCTCGGGTCGACCAGGTCGAACATGTTCCTCCGAACCGCCTCGACGTGCCCTGGACTCGCCTCGGCGAGGGTGTCGAGGCCGGCGTCGGTGAGTTCGGCGGACATGCCTCGCTTGTCGTCGTCGCACTTGACGCGTCGGACCCAACCGCAGTCGACCAAACGGCTGATGGCCCTGGTGACACCGCTGCGCGTGGTGGTGACGGCGTCGGCGAGTTCGCTCATGCGGCGTCGGCGATCGGGGGCTTCGGAGAGCACCACCAGCAGCTCGAAATCGGTGAACGAGATCCCGGAGTCGCGCGTGAGCTGATTGTCGAGATCGCGAAGCAGCAGCCGCGTCGCGTCGAGGTATGCGCGCCAGGCCAGCTGTTCGTCCTGACTGAGCCACCGTGGGGAATCCATGACCTCATAGTAGTTGACAACGCAACTACTGGGTGTACTGTTCCAAGTAGTTGACGAAGCAACTACTTGACCGAAGGGTAGAGCGATGACCGAGGCAGATCAGCACACCATCGAGCGGGACCGCATCCGCGCCCAGCATCTGAAGCCTGCCGGTGAAAGGCCGGCGTCGTCGGCTCGCGGCCTCCATCACACCGCGTTGGTCAGCAGCGACGTCGAAGCAACGGTGCGCTTCTACCAGGATCTGCTCGAGTTCCCGCTCACCGAGCTCATCGAGAACCGTGACTACCCAGGCTCTTCGCACTTCTTCTTCGATATCGGCAACAGCAACCTGTTGGCATTCTTCGACTTTCCCGGACTCGACGTCGGACCGTATGCCGAGGTGCTCGGCGGCCTCCATCACGTGGCGATCAGTGTCGAGCCCACCAGGTGGGAACACCTGCGTACCAAGCTGATCGACGCCGGAGTCGAACTGATCGAGCACAGCGAGGTCTCGCTGTACTTCCGCGACCCCGACGGTGCTCGCCTGGAACTGATCGCCGATCCACTCGGTGAGATGTACGGCTCGCACGTCCTCTGAGATCCCCCACACTTCACGATTCGAGGCACACGATATGACCTCTGCAGCAGCGCAACTCGACGTTCGACGGGCGGGCGACCGATTCAAGACCAAGATCGGCTGGCTCGACTCCAAACACTCCTTCTCCTTCGGCAACCACGTCGATCGTGGCAACACCCACCACGGCGTCCTGATGGTCAACAACGACGACATCGTCACTCCCGGGCAGGGATTCGACACCCACCCGCACCGCGACATGGAGATCGTGACCTGGGTTCTGCAGGGTTCGCTGGTGCACCAGGATTCGATGGGCCACTCCGGCGTCATCTACCCCGGTCTCGCGCAGCGAATGAGCGCAGGCACGGGAATCCTGCACTCGGAGAAGAACGACTCGTGGCGACTCGGTGAGACCGCCGGTTCGTACTCGGGCAAGCACGGCGATCCCGTTCGGTTCGTCCAGATGTGGGTCGTGCCGGACGAGCAGGGCATCACCCCGGGTTACGAGCAGCTCGAGATCGACGGCGAATTGCTCAGTGGTGGTTTGGTTCCCGTGGCGTCAGGCATGGCTCACCACGCCGACCACGCGGCGATCCGGATCAAGAACAAGTACGCCGCCATGCACGCTGCACGTCTGCAGCCCGGGCAGACTCCGGTAGACGTGCCCGACGCGCCGTTCGTGCACATCTTCGTCGCTCAGGGTGAAGCGATGCTCGAGGGCGTCGGCGTACTCGCCGAGGGCGACGCCGTCCGGATTTCTGGAGGCGGCGGGCAGAAGCTGAGCACCGCCACCGGAGCCGAAGTGATCGTGTGGGAGATGCACGCCGCGATCGCCGGGTGAGGTCGGCTACCGCTTCAGACCGAACATCTTCGCGATCGTCTTCTCCATGAAGGTCGCCGGAAGCAACCGCCGCGCCAGAAAGACGACCGGTGCATTGCTTCCCCTGGCGTACAACGGTTTCGGCTTGTCGGCCTCGATGGCCTTCAACACCACCTCGGCGACGTCCTCGGCAGAGATGCCGCTCGCTTCCTTGCGGTCAAGGGACGAGATCGCGGTGTGGAAGTCGTCTCGGTGGACCGAATCCGGTGCGATGTACTTGGTTCGCCGCTCACTGATTCCGGTGTTGATCGAACCCGGCTCGACGGTGGTCATCCACACGCCGAAAGGTGAGAGTTCCAGACGCGTCGCATCGGAAAAGCCCTTGATGGCGGCTTTCGTCGAGGCGTAGGACGAGCGATAAGCGAGCGGGAAGCTGGCCAGCATCGATCCGACCATCACGATGCGGCCGTATCCACGCTGTCGCATACCGGGAATGACGCCCTGCGACAGCGTCACTGCGCCGAAGACGTTCAACTGGAAGAGCCGCTCGATGGCATCGGTCGGCAGCTCCTCGAACGGCCCGGACTGACTCTCACCGGCGTTGTTGACCAACACGTCGACGGCACCGAGATCGGCGACGAAGGTGCGGATCGAGTCGGCATCGGTGAGGTCGAGGGCGCGATATTCGACGCCGGTGGCCCGTTGTGCGTCGGTCATGGAGGCCGGATTGCGGGAGGTGCCGATGACTCGATAGCCCCGGGCGACGAGCGCCTGCGCGACCGCGCGTCCGATACCCGACGAAGCTCCGGTGACCACTGCGGTGCGATTCATGCCCAGATGGTACCGGGACGGCCGATCCGACCCGGATGACGAGTCGGGCCGTACCGGTTAGTCTGTTATGTGTGCAAACGAATTCTGCTGCCCTGCTGATCGAGCACCTGTGTATGGCCTTCGGCCCCAAGGTGGCCGTCGACGACCTGTCTCTGATGGTTCCACCCGGTTCGATGTTCGGGCTCGTCGGCCCGAACGGCGCAGGCAAGACGACGTGTCTGTCCATGGCGGTCGGTCTGCTCAGGCCACAGTACGGCCGAAGTCTGGTATTCGGACGCGACGTCTGGGCCGATCCCATCGCCGCGAAAGAGTTACTCGGAGTGCTGCCCGACGGGCTCGCTCTGCCGTCCCAATTCACCGGCCACGAACTCCTGACCTATTTCGGACGACTGCGCGCAATGCCGGAAGACGTGATCGCGCAGCGTCGAGACGAGCTGTTGGACGCGTTGGATCTTGCCGACGCCGGGGGAACGGTCATCGCCGACTACTCGGCGGGCATGACCAAGAAGATCGGGCTGGCCTCGGCGCTGCTGCACGGCCCCCGACTGCTCGTGCTGGATGAGCCCTTCGAGGCGGTCGATCCCATCTCCTCCACCACGATTCGCAACATTCTCGTCCAGTTCGTCCGCTCCGGCGGGTCGGTGATTCTGTCGAGTCACGTGATGGCGCTCGTCGAGCAACTCTGCACCCATGTCGGCGTCATCACCGGCGGCCGGGTCGTGGCCTCGGGAACGGTGGACGAGGTCCGCGCCGGCGGAAGCCTGGACGACGCTTTCGTTCGGCTGGTCGGTACTCGCGAGCAGAACCCCGACGGCCTGTCCTGGATGCGCTCGTGACGTCCCTCGGTCGCACCGTCCTGCAGATGCGAATCACGCTCTACCGCAGGCAGTTCAAGGGCGGACAAGCAGTGGTGAAAACCGTCTTCGGGGTGCTTGGGCTAGTCTTCGCCGTCGTGGCATGTGTGTTGTCCGCGCGTAGTGAAGCCTCGCAGGTGTTGGTCGGCGGCACCGCGAGTCTCGGGCTGACGCTGATCGGCCTGAGCTGGGTGCTGTTCCCGGTGCTCTCGGGGATCTCCGACGACAACATCCAGCCCCGCCACTTCCAGATGCTGTCGGTGGAACCTGCACGCCTGGCGAGGGCGTTGTTGACCACGTCGGCATACGGCATGGTGGTGCCGTTGACGGCCATCGCGACCGCGGCGATCCCGATCTATGCCGTATCGCGTTCTCTCGCAACTCTTCCGCTTGCCCTGGTGGCCTGGCCTGCGACCGTCGTGCTCTTCGTGACGCTGTCCAGGGTGGTCACCGTGGCGATGTCTCAGCTACTGAAGAGCCGGCGCAGTCGAGAGTTCGCTCTGCTGGCGTTCGGTGCCGTATTCGGCGGCCTGTACTTCCTGCAGTTCCCCATCACCCAGAATTTCTCTCGGGTGGTGTCCGGTGAAGTGACGTGGCCTCTGACGCTGGCACATTCGATTCCGTTCAGCTGGGGGATCACCGGAGTCGATGCTGCGCTCGACGGCAACTGGCTGCTGGCGATCGGGGCAGTGGCGGGCCTGCTGTTGCTCGATGCCGTCTTGGTGTGGTCGTGGCAGCGACTTGTGCTGCGGCTCTTCGAGGGACGGGTGTCCGCCTCGTACGGCACGTCTCGCAAACAGATGGCAGCGAACGGTCGCGACGGCGATACCGGTTGGCGTGCCACCCGTATCGGCGCAGTGGTCACGCGCGAGCTGGCCCTGTGGCGCGGCGATATGCGTCGTCGAAGCCAGCTGTTGTCGGTCCTCATCTTCACGGTGCTCGGAGGTATCGGTCCGTTGGTGACCGATACGATTCCGTTCAGCGCAGCGTGGGGCGCGTGGATCGTTATCTTCATGGCGATGGGCGCGGGATCGAACCTGTACGGCCTCGACGGCGGTTCGATGTGGCACCTGGTGATGATTCCGCAGGCTCTGCGCGACGACGTGCGTGGTCGGCAGATCGCCTGGCTGATCGTGGCCGCACCCTTTGCGATCGTGGCGACGGCGGTCGTCCGGGTATTCGGTGACCTCGGACTCGACCGGTTGGCAATCCCCATCTCGGTGACGTTGTCGATGCTCGGCGTCAGCGCAGGGCTCATCGTCGTGGTCTCCGTCCGTGCCGCCTATCCGGTTCCCGAACCCACCAAGGCCTTCTCGCTGAACACCCGAGGGTCGTTCAACGGAGGGTCGTTCGCTTTGGTCATGTTGGCGATAGTTGTACTCGCAGTGTCGGTCCTGCCCGCCCTGCTGCTGGCACTACTCCTCCCCGGAGCCTTCGCGTATCTGTCCGTTCCCGTGGCCGCGGCCGTCGGGTGGCTGGGAATGTGGTGGGGTGCGCGGGTGGCCGTCGACACGCTGGTCCGTGACTCCGACAAGATCCTGCACGAGGTGATCTCACGGTAGGGCGCGGATTGCCTTACACGGGTTGCCGGCAGCGAAGGTGTGCGACGGCACATCCCGTGTGACGACGCTGCCGGCACCGATCACCGAGTTGTCGCCGATCGTGACTCCCGGACAGACGATGACCCCGCCGCCCAGCCAGACGTTGTTCCCTATGGCGATGGGAAGAGCACTCTCCCAGCGTGTTCGGCGCGCCTCGTGATCCTCCATGGGGTGCAGCGCCGTCAGCAGTTGTGCCCGTGGGCCGATCGATACATCGTCACCGATGGTGATGGGTGCGCAGTCCAGCAGGATGGCGTCGTAGTTGAGGAAACTGTTCGATCCGATGGAAATGTATGTGCCGTAATCGCATTGGAACCTGGGCATGATCCACGAATCCTCCCCGATGGATCCGAGCAACTCGCCGAGAATCTCGCGTCGTTCCTGGTTCCGGTCTGCGCCGGTTGCGTTGAATCGGTCGAGCAGCTTGCCGCACGCCACCCGAGATGCCACCAGGTCGGGATCGTTGTCTCGGTACAGCTCTCCGCGCAGCATACGATCCCGGTTCTCGCCCATGGACGAGACACTACCGATCGGTCGACTTCTCGAACAGGGCCACGCTGAACCACGAACTACCGTCGGCGAACTCGCGGCGGCCGACGTAGCGGAACCCCAGGTCGAGGTAGTAATCGCGCAGCGCACCGTTGGTCTCGGCGCAGTCCAGACGCAGCAGGGAGCGTCCTTCCCGGCGGGTCTGTTCCGACGCCCAGTCCAGCAAGGACGCGCCGAGGCCGGTGCCGGCCTCGCTTCGGTCGATCACCAATCCGTGGACGTAGCAGGCCAGTTCGTCCTGTTCGGGCCAGATGATCGGATCGGAGCCGATCAAGCGTAGTGCTGCGACGATCGGACCGCTGGAGTCGCGTCGAGCGACGTGGAACTCTCCTGCCTGGATCTGCGCAGCGACAGTGTCGAGGGGCACCTCGCGCGGTTTCCACTGATCGATTCCTCGGTCAGCGAGCCAGTCCTCGGCTGCGTGCCGGAGGCCGAGTATCGTTGCTGCGTCGGCGGCAGTTGCGGGTTCTACGGTGAGCACGGTGCCATGGTACGGAAAGAGTAGCTGTCATGGTCAACGTGCTTGTGGTCGAGAGTGATTCGGACCGACGAGTTCTTCCTCCGTTGGACGGGATCGACTTTCGCAGTTGCACGATCACCGAGCTCGAAGATGCGGTGTCATGGGCCGAGGTGCTGCTGTTTCGGACCTTCGAGACCGCCGATCTACGGGCCGTCTGGCCCAATGCCGACAACCTTCGCTGGATCCACGCGTTGAGTGCGGGTGTGGATCGACTGCTGGATCCAGTTCTGCGCGAACGCCCGTGGATGCTGACCAATTCCGGTGGCATCCTCGACCGGGCGATTGCCGAGTACGTCGCAGCCGGCATTCTGGCGTCGGCCAAGAAGTTGCCCCGGGCGCTTGCTCGACAGCGCGAGCGGGTTTGGGAGCACAGAGTTACCAGCGGAATTCACGGTCGCGCCGCTCTTGTTGTCGGCCCGGGTTCGATCGGGCGCGAGATCGCTCGGGTCCTCGGCGCGCTCGGTATGCGCGTCGAGGCCGCGGCAACCTCTGAGCGGTCCGGTGACGCGGAGTTCGCACGAATCCGCAATGTTCGGCAATTGTCGACGTACGCAGGCGAATACGACGTGATCGTGCTGGCGACACCGTTGACGGACGCCACACGTGGCCTGGTCGACGCAGATGTCTTTTCGGCCATGCGTTCCGATGCAGGCCTGGTCAACATCGCCCGCGGACCCGTCGTCGACGAACGAGCCCTGTGCGACGCCCTCGCTGCCGGAGCCATCGGGTGGGCTGTGCTCGACGTGTTCGAGATCGAACCACTGCCCGATACGAGCCCGCTGTGGGGCATGGACAACGTCATCCTGACCGCGCATCTGGCAGGCGACGCCGACGACTTCGCAGAGCGCCTCTGGGCGCTGTTCGAGGACAACCTGCAGCGATACATCCGTGGATCGGCATTGGTGAACGTGGTGGACATGCGGGTGGGATACGTACGCCGCTGAAACGGAACGCAAAAGTATGCGTAACACGCCGTAGCATGTACTAGGGTGCACGAGTGCGTGAAATCAACCGTTCGACCGTGGCATCGACCAATCGCGAGGCGGCGTTCGCCTACATGGACGACTTCAGAAACGTCCCGCAGTGGATGTTCGGCATCACCCGTTTCGAGCCCGCGAGCGAGGTTACTTCAGGGCTCGGGGCCAGATACGACGCGACGATGCAGATCGGTCCGAAGGCCCTCAGCTCCGTTGTGCACGTCACCGAATGGGTCCACAACGAGAGGCTCACTCTCGAATCGATCGAGGGGCTGTCCAACTCGTCCACGTGGTCGTTCTCGGATACGGCAGACGGCGGTACCCGTCTGGATGTGGTGTTCCGATACAGCCTGCCCGGCGGTATCGCAGGCAAGGTGCTCGGCGCCGTGGTCGAACCCGTTGTGGGTCAGGCGATCAAGCACACGGAGTCGACGCTGCGGGCCCGCCTGGAAGCGGCCGGCTAGTACACGTATTTGTCGAGTGCATCCAGCACCTGGTCGACGGCGAGCCACGCGAACAGGAATGCGCAGACCCCCAGCGTGAGGTTGGTGAACCAACCGTTGCGCCACTGCTTCGGCACGCGGTCGCTGTTGAGCAGAATCAGCAGCGTCACCGCCAGGAACGGCATGAACACCGCCCCGAGGACGCCGTACGTCAGGACGAGCCCGATCGGTTGGTCGAGCCACAGCAATGCCATGGGCGGGAACGTCAGCCACGCGACATACCAGCGGAAGTACTTGCCGCCCACTCGCGTTTCCGGGTGACCCTGTTCGAGCCCCTTCAGATTGCCGACGAAGTCCGCGAACATCAGGCTCACGCCGTTCCACACTCCGATCAGGGACGAGAACGACGCCGACCAGAATCCGATGAGGAACACGTAGCCGAACACCGTGCCGTAGCGTTCGGCGAGCACGTCGGAGAGTTGAATCAAGCCCTGATCGCCGGTGGAGATCGCGATCTGCGACGAGTACAACAACTCTGCGCCGACGATGAGCATCGCAAGGACGAAGATGCCCGAGATGACGTAGGCCATCGAATTGTCGATGCGCATGACGCGCATGAATTTCGGTGTGATCCAGCCTTTCTCGCGTAGCCAGTAGCCGTAGGCGGCGAGCGTGATGGTGCCACCGACGCCACCGGCGAGGCCGAGGACGTACACGATCGAGCCATCGGGAATGGTGGGGACGATGCCCTTGACGATCGCGGGAACGTTCGGAACCGCCACGACTGCAGCACCGATCACGGTCACGAACATGATGCCGACGAAGACGGTGATGATCTTCTCGAAGAACCCGTAGCTACCCAGCCAGATCAACGCGAACCCGAGGAGCCCGGATGCGATGGCGACGACCTTGAGTTCCAACGCGGGGAACAACGCGACGATCGGCAGCGCGCTCGACGACATCGCCGCAGCGCCGTAGACGAATCCCCAGATCACGATGTAGGGCGCGAAATACACCGTCGTCCACTTACCCAGCGAACGCCAGCCCTGAAAGATCGTGTTGCCCGACGCCAACGTGTAGCGGCCGGCACCTTCCACCAGAACGACTTTCATGACGACACCGACGATGATGACCCAAAGCAGTGCGTAGCCGTAGCGTGAGCCTGCCACCAACGTCGCGACGAGGTCCGCGGCTCCGATACCGGTTGCGGCGACCACCAATCCGGGGCCGACCACCTTCCACTTCGGAGGTGCAGTGGTCTCGGTCATCGATTCTCCTCGTGTGCCGGGGGCTGCTCAGTGACCTGTCTCACTCTTTATGAAACGGGCGGCTCGTGGCAAGTCGACGCTCGGTACCGTCGATGCGGTGACCGACGGACAGCAGTCATCGCGTGCATTGAGCTTCGGCAAGGTTGCCGAGAACTACGATCGGGCCCGTCCCGGCTACCCGGCCGAGCTGTACGCGGACATCGCTGCAGGCGACGGGCTGCGAGTGCTCGAGGCGGGGGCAGGTACCGGCAAAGCTACCGTTGCGTTGGCTGAACTCGGCGCGTCCGTTGTTGCGGTGGAACCGGATTCGGCTATGGCAGAGCTGGTTCGGCGGCGCACCGAGAACCTCGACGTCGAAGTGCAGGTGTCGCGGTTCGAAGATTGTGCAGCCCCGGCGGCGGCATTCGATCTGGTCGTTGCCGCCCAATCCTGGCATTGGGTGAACCACGAGCAAGGGGCTGCAGTAGCGGCCCGCGCATTGGTCCCCGGCGGTACCCTTCGGTTGTGGTGGAACATGCCGGGCGATCTCGGGGGCCCGGGATGGGAAGCGGTCAGGGCGGCCTACGACGCAACCGAGCCTGAAGCGGCACACCTGTTGGTGCGTTCTCTCGGTGCGCATTCGGAGTCGAACGTGCCCCGCGCTGCCGGCTTCGGTCCGTGGACGACCTCGACGTACGAGTGGGTCCAGCGCTACTCAGCAGACGAATTCTGCGACCTGGCCGCCACGTACTCGAGCCATCTCGCCCTGGACGACGGGCGCCGCGGCGAGGTCCTGGGCGCTGTGCACGCGGCCATCGCCCGCCACGGCTACGTGGATTACCGCTACGTCACGCAGATGGTGACGGCGCAGCGCGACTAGGAGATCGTCGTGGTGCAGACGACGAATTGCCTGGCTTCGTATTCTTGGCCACTCGCGAAGCTTCGCAAAGCACACAGCGGGAAGTCACGAACGGAATACGATGCGAGCAACCCATTTGGTGTTGTGGACGCCCGGGAGAGCAGGAACGATCACACGCGCGGGAAATCCGTGGTCGAGCGAGAGATCGGCACCGTTGACTTTCAAGGCCAGCAACGAATCCGGATGCGCCGCTTGATTTCCCTGCAGCACCGCACGGGTGAAGGCTCCGTTCTGCTCCAGCGAGCTCACCTCTGCCGATCGCGGTGCAGGCACGCCCGCCAGCGCGGCAAGGTCGGCCAACGGGACACCGGTCCACGTCTGTGTGGTGGACCATCCTTCGACGCACGCGATCGGAAGTTCGGCGGTGCGTTGCGGCATCGACAGCAGCCTGCCTCGGGACAACACGATCGGGACGGCGTCCTCGGCTGCGCTGCTGATCGTCAGTTGCCAGTCGCCCCCGGTCTGCGCCTCGGTGATCCCCGCAGCTTCGGCCGTTCGGTTGATCTGAAAGTCGTTGGGGCCGTCGCCGTACGAGCGCCCGCGGGGCAGCAGAATCGCGGCCTTGCGCAGCACTCCGCCGAGCGTCTGTCCGATCGTCAGCACGGCAACGAAACCCATTCCGGCGGCGACCAAGCCGATGGCACCGCGTCGACTCATGGTCGCCGGAGGGGTGTCGTCGTTCTGCTGGTCCGGAGCTTCGTTCCTGGCGCGCAACACGTCCATCAACGATTCGGACCTCAGGGTGCGCCACATCAGCGGGACCTTGAGCCCGAGGTGTACGAGGAATCCGGAGATGAACACCCAGGCACCGAAGTAGTGAGCGGCGTAGAAGTCGAAACCGAACACGTAGTCGTACTGAATGTTGAGAACACCGGTGACGATCTCGAACAGCAAGCCACCGACCAGTGCCAACAGCGACAGTCGCTCGAGCGCATGGGCCGGCGATCGGACCGGCGGTAGTTCGACGAGCTTGGGCATCACCGACCACAGTTTGGCGATGACGAGCGGCACGATGATCAGGCCGAGCCCGACGTGCAAGCCCTGCGTGAGCTGGTACAGCCAGGCGGGGTTGGTTGGCCAGTCGAAGTACGGCAACCGTAGCCACCCCACGGCACCGGGTTTGGCCTGGCCGAACTGCGGCCCGTAGGCGCTGTACGAGAGCAGGCCCGTCACCGTGATGATCGGCAGGGCAACGAGCAGTACCGCACCGAACAACGACGTCAACCACGTGCCGCGCAGCGGACTGCGAAAGCGCGCGAGAGGATTGCGTGCGTCGGCCATGTAGGACATTCGCTGCCCAGACACTGCCGGATGTGTCGCGCCACCTCCTCTGCGCGACGCATCGCCTCTTGGAAAACGTCCCCGCGGGGACGCGTCGGACATCGTCGGCGTGTTCTTGTCGGTGCATCGCCGTACGTTTATCGAACAGGCATTCGATGAATGGGGGCGTTCATGATGGACATGAAAGAGATCGAAACCGAAATTTGTGCTCTGGCCGGTCAGATCGCTGCTGCGTCGGCGCAGTATCTGATTCTGGTGGGCGAGTTCGATGCTCGACGCGGATGGGCTGCCTGGGAAGTGCGGTCCTGTGCGCACTGGTTGTCCTGGCGTGCCGGCGTCGATCTGCACACGGCTCGTGAGCAGGTGCGAGTGGCCAAAGCGATGCGGGACCTACCGCTGATCACCTCGGCGTATCTGAGCGGCACGATTTCGTACTCGAAGGTGCGCGCGATGACTCGGGTGGCCACGGCCGAGAACGAGGCGTCGCTGCTGCAGAAGGCGCTCGATGCCCCCGCCGCGCATATCGAACGGCTCTGCCGTGGTCTGAAGAAGGCGATGCGCCCGACCAGGGGCAACGGCGTCGACGTCGATCCGTGCGTGGGGCGGTGGCGCTGGGACGAGGACGACGGCTCGCTCGTGCTGACGGCACGCTTTCGGCCCGAGGACGGCAAGCGGGTTCTCGCTGCATTGACCAGGGCGGAGTACGAGCGCACCCGAACCGAGGGTGAATCCGAGGCCGATCGGGCCGCCCCGGCACCTCCCAACCCGGTGCCGGCACTGATCGCGATCGCCGAGATGGTGTGCGCTGCCGTCGATTCACCGGTCGTCTCACCGGCCGCGGAAGTGTTGGTCCATCTCGGCAACAGCACCGAAGCCGGATGCGATCATGCTCATTTCGACGACGGTCCCGGCCTGGATGACGAGACTCTCGCTCAGGTGCTGTGTTCTGCGGTCATGCGGACTGTCGGCCACGGCCGGCTGGGTAAGACCGTGCGGTGGAGTCCTACTGCGAAAGCTCCGGGCCGAACTCAGATGCGGCAGTTGATCATTCGAGATCGATGCTGCACGGTGCCCGGGTGTGGCCGCACCCGATTTCTGCATGCTCATCACGTCACCTACCGCTCACGGGGAGGTGCGACGTCACTGGACAACCTGGTGCTGCTCTGCGGCGAGCATCATCGAGCGCTGCACGACGGGTATTTCTTCATCGAGGCCCTGGGCGATCAACGCTTCTCGTTTCACCATCCTTCGGGAACCGAGATCATCCACGCTCCCGCAGTGTCGGGAGACGCCGACCAGATCAGGCGACGGTACGGCGGCATCGCACCCGACGCCATCGTTCCCAACTGGGGTGGTGAAGGCCTCGACCTCAGCTACGCGACCGATGTCCTGATCACCAATTGGCAGCAGGCTGCATGAAATGGGGCCGTTGAGGGCAAGTTAGTGTGACGACGAGACTCGGACAAGAAGCGGTGGGACATGAGCGTCGACAGATCAATGGGGGACGAACAGCCCTGGCCGGTGGAAAGAGCACCGAGCAGGAGCGACGCGACCAGGCCCGAGGACGACCCCTTCTACGCTGCGCGCGAAGGGTACGAAGCAGCTCCACCGGGGACGATTCTCAAGGTGCGGCCGGTCGAGGTCGCGATGTTCGGTCGGGTGCGCCAGCGAGTCGACGCGTGGCAGCTGCTCTATCGCACCGCTGATCTCGGTGGTTTTCCCCAGGCCAGCGTCACAACGGTGCTGCGCCCGCGGGACGCCGAACCGGTGCTGCTGTCGTATCAGTGTGCGATCGACGGCGTCGCATCCTCGTGCTTCCCGTCGTACGCGCTTCGGCGTGGCTCGCGGGCGTTCGGTGCGGTGCCGCAGTTCGAGTTCCTGCTGGTCCTGTATGCCCTGCGCCGCGGGTGGACCATCTCGATTCCGGATCACGAGGGTCCTGACGGACATTGGGGTTCGCCCCAGGAACCCGGGTTCTGCACGCTCGACGCCGTTCGCGCGGCGTTGTCGTTCGAGCCGCTGGAACTGCACTCGAGCACGCCGGTAGCGCTGTGGGGCTACTCGGGCGGCGGGCTCGCGACGTCCTGGGCAGCGGAGATGGCACCGGAGTACGCACCGGAGATCGAGTTGGTCGGTGCCGCACTCGGCTCCCCTGTCGGAGATCCTGGCTCGGCGTTCACCAGGCTGAACGCAACGTTCCATTCGGCGCTGCCGACACTGGTGGTTGCGGGACTGCGGCGCACTTATCCCGAGCTGGACCGGGTCATCCGCCAGTACGTCAACGAGGACGGGATGCGCATTCTCGATTCCGTCGAGAACATGACCACGGTCCGCGCTGTCACCCGCCTCGCGCGGCACGATCTGGATCGCTACATCGACGTTCCGTTGGCCGATCTGCTGGCTCTGCCCGAGATGGTGCAGGTGTTCCAGGACATTCAGCCGGGACGAACGGCTCCGACGGCACCGCTGCTGGTCGTTCAGTCGGTGCACGATCAGATCATCGCCGTCGACGACGTGGACGGGCAGGTGGATCGGTACATCGAGGCCGGTGCGCACGTGACCTACCTACGGGATCGGCTGAGCGAACACCTGTCGCTGCACCCGCTCAGTGCGCCGCTGACATTGGACTGGCTCGCCGATCGATTCGCCGGACGGCCGGTCGAAGAACCGTCGACGCGAACGGTGTGGTCCACTGCGTTCTCGCTCTCGGCGGTGCGGGGATTGTTGTTGCTGACCTGGACAACCATCACAGCGTTGGTCATCGGGATCCGGGCGTAACTACCCTAGGGCCGATGCAACGGACCTGGATACGAATACTCACCGGCACGATCGCCATTCTTGGTATCGTCACCGGGCTCGTGGCGTTGGGCGTCTACTACACCGACACCCGGATCAACGTCCTGATCGCGCTCGCGTCGTTCGTTCCGTTGATGTTCGCCGCCGTCGTGGTCGGTGCCCTGGTTGCGTTGATCGGCCGACGCTGGGTTCTGGCGGGAGTGTCCGCCCTCGTGCTGGCTGCAGGAGCATTCGCCTACGCACCGCTCTACGTGGCGGACGCGGCACCCGAGGACGCGACGGGCAGCGAGGGCGTGCGGTTGCGCGTGATGCAGGCGAATCTGATGATCGGGCTGGCCGATCCGACCGTTGTGGTCGGTCAGGCACGCGACAGCGCCGTCGATATCGTCACGATCCAGGAACTGACCGACGCGTCGGTGGTCGGCCTCCGCGACGCCGGCATGGAAGAACTCTTCCCCTACAGCTACCTCCAGCCGCACGTGACAGGCGGCGGCGGAGCCGGAATCTACAGCCGTTTCCCGATCACGGGCAACCGTGAACTCGACGGATACGGCCCGGTGAATCTCGCCACCGAGGTCGAGGTTCCCGGCTCCGAGCCGGTCACGCTGCTGGCCGTGCATCCCGGTCCCGCCTACATCACCCCGGCCGACGTCTGGACCACCGAATTGGACACGCTCCGAGACGAATTGGAGGCGGCGTCCGGCAGCGGACCGGTGATCGTCAGCGGTGACTTCAACACGACGTATTCGCACAAGAAGTTCCGCAATTTGCTCGATGCCGGATATTCCGACGCCGCAGCGCAATTGGGGAAGGGCCTGATCCCCACGTATCCCACGGACAAAGGCACGCCTGCCGTCGTCGGGATCGACCACATCCTCACCAACACCGGTCATGCTCGGTCTCTGGAACGAATCGATCTCCCCGGATCGGACCACCACGGGTTGATCGGGGAGATCGAGTTCGCCGCAAGCGTCAGCTGACGCGTACAGCCTGCTTACGAGACTTGCCGCATTGCAGCAGGATTCGGACGGCTGCCGGTGTTCCGTCGAGGGAAGTCACGATGTCGTTGCGTGTCTGTGCTGCCGCGCCTGCCACCTTGTCGAGCGTCGTCACTGCGGGGTCCAGCGTCGCGGTGATTTCGACGACTCTCTGACCGCGGTCGGACACCGAACGGCCGGTTGCCGATACGACGCCTTCGTGAGCGGCCAGGGACTTCGCGGCGCTTCGAGCTGCTGTGCCCAGGTCGACACTGAGTCGGCCGTCGACATCCGAGTCCACTGTCGACGCGAAGGCGACGGTGCCGACCGAACGGCGCGGCAGGTGCGCGAGGAGCCACCACAGACCGAGCAGAACGAGGACGATGGCGGCTGCTCCGAGAGCCCAGGGCCACCAGCCGGCGTCGACCGCAGTGTCGACGAAGGCCGCGTCGAGACGTTCGCGGCCGGGAAGCTCTCCGCGCTCCCAGGCGATTGCTCCGCCGCCGAGGGCGATCAGAGCAAGGCCGACGACGGCGGTGCTGGTTCGGTCGACCGAAGCGGTAGCGCGTTTCATGAGGCTTGTCCTGTCGTTCGCACTCGGGTGCGGACCTTCGGAGTCGACGCGAGTGGGCGGAGGGCGTCGTCCACAGAGGTCACGACGGAGGACTTCAGCTCCGAGGTATCCGTGCCGGACACGGTGGACACGGCGACGGTGACCTTCTTGTTGCCGGCCTTGGCGGTCGCGGAATCGACTCCGACGCTGTCGAGAGCGGCGGCGCGGGCAACGGCTGCGACGTCGCCCTTGCGGAGCCAGACGTCCTGCTCGGAGAGAGCACGGTGGGTGCGTCGTCGTGGACGAATCGCAACGAAGACGAGAATGAGCCCGACGACGACTGCGGCGATTCCCCCCGGCAGCATCCACGGCTGCGCGGTGAGTCCATCCAGGTTCGCGGCGGCGGGGGCGACCCACTCGGGGCCGTCGATGGCCCCCAGGTTCAACAGCGCCTCACGCCCGAGGACCACTCCGGCACCGATGAGGACGAGTGCGAACAGGATTGCGGGTACGGCTGCGGTGGGGTTCGCTACCGGCTTCTTGCTTGCCTTCTCGATCATTGCACTCTCCCTTCTTCATGGGTTGCCTCGGCGGGTACGCATTGGACGGTGACGTCGACTCGGTCGACGGTGTAGATGCCCAGCTCGGACAGATCCCGTGCCACGGCGGCACGAACGTCAGCGGCTACCTTCGCCAGTGGCGAGGGCCAAGTGACCGCCACGGCGACCTGCGCGCGAACACGGGAACCGCTGACCGTCACGTCGGCCTTGGGCAGGTCGCGCCCACCGAGGACACGGAGTCCCGGTGTAGGTCCGGCGACTGCGTCGGTGCTGCGAGCAGCGAGGACGGCGAGACGCTCGACGGCCTTGTGCTTGATCTCCAGCGATCCGCGTTCGCCGGGGTCGGTAACTGTCTCAGTCACGACCGCGACCACGCATGATCGAGTTCAGGTCCAGCTCGCCGTCGATGTAGCGGCCGACGAAGAAGCCGAGGCCACCGAGAACGATGGCGATGAGGAAGCCGGTGAAGCCGCCTGCCGCTGCGGCGATGGCCAGCAGAAGTCCCACGAACAAACCGATGGTTGCAGTGGTCATGGTCTTGATCTCCACTCAGAGTTCGAAGTAGTTGCGCCTGGTGACGCGTTTGCGGATGCGAGCGATCCGCTTGGGAAGTGTGCGTAGTGGGGAGGGAATCGAGGACGCGCGGAATGCCGTCGGTGCACTCGCTGCGTTGACAGGGGCCGAGGGCAGTACAGAGAACCGTCGCTCGACAGCGGCGAGTTCGGCCATGTACCGGGCCGGATCTCCACCGATGTCGGGGTGGTGCTCGCGTGCCACAGCGCGCCGAGCCGCCTTGTACTCGGCGGCTCGGTCGTGCGCTGCATGCTCGTTCACCTGGTCAGACTCGCACAATGTCCTCGACGGTGACGTGCACGGGCCCGTCGACCATCGCCGCAACTGTGCGACGCACGGCATCGGCGGTCTCACGTACCGCGAACCCGAATTCGAGAGTGACGTGAACCTCGGTTCCGTCCTCCCCGATTCGGATGCCGGCGATCCGGCGTCCGGGCAGGTATGTAGCGGCCTCGCCGAACATGCCGCCGTGCAGCCCGACGACACCGGCGATCGCCAGAACGGCGTCGGCGATGTCCTCGGACCTGTCACGCTCCGTCATGTGCGGATCGGTCACTGCACTCGGGTGGTGGCGGGCTCGGTGGTGGTGTCGTCGTCTTCGGAGCCGTCGTCGAGGAAGATGTCGTGGACGACGATGTTGACCTCGGTGACCTCGAGACCGGTCATGCGCTCGACGGCATTGATGACGTTGCGACGGATGCCTGCTGCGAGGTCTGCGATCGATACGCCGTAGTCGGCAACGATGTCGATGTCGACGGCTGCCTGACGCTCGCCGACCTCGACCGAGACGCCCTGCGACTGGTTGACGCGGGCGCCGGGGATGCGCTCACGGAGGGCGCCGATCGCGCGGCTTGCTCCGCCACCGACTGCGTGCACGCCCTGGACCTCACGGGTGGCGATGCCGGCGATCTTGGAGACGACGGTATCGGCAATGGTGGTGCGACCCTGCGAGCTGACGAGCACCGAGTCCGACTTGGTGGTGATGTCGGTCTTGCCTTCGCCTGCTGCCGATACGGTTGCCTTGTTGTCCGTCGTGGAGCTCATTGAATGCCTCTCTTCGTCGTTTTTCTCGTGCAGAGTGTGTGTCAGGAGTTGGTCGTAGCTCGATCTGTGAAACGCACGTCTGGATAAAGTGATCTACGTCATAGGTTACGTCTACTGGTAAACCGGTATCGAAGACATGCGTGACCGATGACCGCACAGGGAACTGGGGGCTCGATGGAGTGGGTTGACGCGTCGGATCGCGTTCTCGTCGGCGCAGCCGCGCTCGGCGAGACCGATGCGTTCGAGGAGATCGTCCGGCGCTACGGCCCGGAGATGTTCCGGTACGCGCGAAACATGCTGTCCGATCAGGGTGCGGCCGAGGAGGTGGTGCAGGACGCCTTCGTCGCAGCGTGGAAGGGTCTGGACAACTTCCGAGGGGACTCGGCGTTGAGGACGTGGCTGTTCTCGCTGGTCTCGCACAAGGTGGTCGATCATCGGCGACGGCGTAGCGTGCCTCCTGCGGAGGACTGGGTGTTCGAGCGCAAGAGCACCGGCGCGGGCAGCGATCCGGAGGCCGATGTCGAGGCCGACAGCTTCATGGCCGAGCTCGGAGTCGCGCTGGCCGAGCTGCCCTATCGTCAGCGAGCCTGCTGGCTGCTCCGCGAGGTCGAGGGCCTGACCCACCCCGAGATCGGCGCGATCATGACGTTGTCCGCGGGAGCGGTCCGCGGGCAATTGACCAGAGCACGAGCAACATTGAGCGAAAGGTTGGCAACATGGCGAACCCAGTAGAACCGGATGTGGTTCTCGCGCGTGCTGCCACCGAACTCCGGGATGCACCGCAAGAACCGAACTGGGTGGACATCAGCTCGTCCATCATCGCGAAGGTACGCAACACCACCCGGCGTACGTGGCCCATCGACAGCGCCTTCCCTCCAGGCTCAGGAGCCGGGACCGGTGACTCGTTGAGGATCAGCGACCACATCGTCAAGACGACGCTTCGGCGCGCCCTGGCAGGCGTGCACGGTGCACAGCCCACCGAGATCGACCTCCACCTCGACGATCATGCCTGCATCGGCCTGTTCATCGCGGTGATCGGGGTGTACGGCGACGATCTGCAGGCCGCGGGCGACGAACTCGCGCGTATCGCGATCGACGTCGTGACGGATCTGCTGGGTACCGGCCTCGATCGCGGTGTCGTCGATGTACGCGTGGACGACATCGAAGAGCGATAGGCGACGCCGACGCGTAAATATTGCGTCATAGCCGCTGGTTGCGGTCGTAAGAAAGCGTAAGGAAACCGGCTGCGGCCGGTGGCGGGATCCAGGATCGAGCAATGACCGAATTGCTCTGTCTCACAGTGGCCGCGTTCGTCGCGGTGTACCTGTTCGTCGCTCTCCTCGACCCGGAGAGGTTCTGACGCCGCCATGAATCCTGCTCTTCTGGCCGGTCTGCAGATCGCTGTGGTGGTCGCCGTCCTGGCTGCGGCCTACGTGCCGCTCGGTGACTACATGGCCCGTGTCTACACGCGCACTCGCGATTCGAGTGTCGAACGAGTTCTGTATCGCATCGCGAGGGTCGATCCGGAATCCGAACAGACCTGGGTGGGATACTCCACCAGCGTCGTCGGGTTCTCGGTCGTCAGCGTGGTGTTTCTCTTTCTGCTGCAGCGCATCCAAGGCGTGTTGCCGCTAGACGGTGGCCTGTCCGGGGTGAGTCCGGCGATGGCGTTCAACACCGCGGCGTCGTTCGTCACCAACACCAACTGGCAGTCGTATGTCCCCGAGACCACCCTGTCGAATCTGACGCAGCCGCTGGGGCTCGCGGTGCAGAACTTCGTCTCTGCCGCAGTGGGTATCGCGGTCGCGATCGCCGTCATTCGCGGCTTCGTGCGGGTGTCCACCGGCGGTGAGCTCGGCAACTTCTGGGTGGATCTGATCCGCGGAACGCTACGAATTCTGTTGCCGCTCTCGCTGCTGGTGGCGATCATTCTGCTAACCCAGGGCACCGTCATGTCGTTCTCCACGGGCTTCTCCTCCACCGGCCTGGACGGGCAGACGGTCACCAATGCGCTTGCGCCCGTTGCCTCTCAGGAGGCGATCAAGGAAATCGGCACCAACGGCGGCGGCATCCTCGCAGCCAACTCCGCGCATCCGTTCGAGAACCCGACACCGCTGTCCAACATCGTGCAGATCATCTCGCTGTTGCTGATCCCGGTCGCGCTCACTCGCACCTTCGGCACCATGATCGGCAACCGTAAGCAGGGTCTGACGCTGCTTGCAGTGATGGCCACGCTGTGGGCCACGCTGCTCACGGTCACACTGTTCGCAGAGTCGCGCACCCGAGGCGTCGCAGCCACGGCTGCAGGCGCGATGATGGAAGGCAAAGAAGTCCGCTTCGGTATTCCGGCATCGGCGTTGTTCGCCGTCTCCACCACCGGAACATCCACCGGTGCAGTCAATTCCGCGCACGACAGCATGTCGGCTCTCGGTGGCGGAACCGTACTGCTGAACATGCTGTTCGGGGAGATCGCACCCGGCGGCGTCGGCACCGGTCTCTACGGGTTGCTCGTACTCGCGGTCATCGCCGTGTTCGTCGGCGGCCTGCTCGTCGGCCGCACTCCCGAGTTCCTCGGTAAGAAACTGGGTCGACGCGCGATCACGATGGCCGCACTGTCGGTGCTGGTGATGCCGATCCTCGTTCTCGTCGGCACGTCCATCACCGTGGTCCTCGAATCCACGACGAGCTACCAGGGTAATCCCGGCATCCACGGTTTCACCGAAGTGCTCTACGCCTACGCCTCGGCGTCGAACAACAACGGCAGTGCCTTCGGCGGGTTGACGGTGACCAGCGACTGGTTCCAGATCTCCCTCGGTGTCGCGATGTTGCTCGGCCGTTTCCTGCCGATCGTCTTCGTGCTGGCCTTGGCCGGATCGCTGGCGACGACCAAACGCAGCGCACCCAACGCCGGCACCCTCCCCACCGACGGGCCGCTGTTCGGCACCTTGCTGATCGGCACGTCCATCCTGGTCGCGGCCCTCACCTTCTTCCCCGCACTTGCTCTCGGACCCATAGCAGAGGCCATGCAATGAACCTGTCACTGAGAACGGCCGTACCCGGAGCGTTCCGCAAACTCGATCCGCGGCACTTGGCCCGCAACCCGGTCATGTTCGTCGTGTTTCTCGGCTCCATCGTCACCACCGTCCTCTCGATCGCCGAACCGTCGGTGTTCGCGTGGTTCGTCACCGGGTGGCTGTGGTTCACGGTGCTCTTCGCCAACCTCGCCGAGTCCGTGGCCGAAGGCCGAGGCAAGGCGCAGGCAGCGAGCCTGCGAAAGGTGAAGCAGGACACTGTTGCCCGACGACGCACTCCCTCCGGTGCCGAGTTCGTCATCACCGAGGTGGCCGGTGCGGAACTGGCCGTCGGCGACGAGGTGATCGTCTCGGCGGGCGAGGTCATTCCCGGCGATGGCGACGTCATCGAGGGCATCGCCACCGTCGACGAGTCCGCGATCACCGGCGAGTCGGCACCCGTGGTGCGAGAGTCGGGCGGCGATCGATCGGCAGTCACCGGCGGCACCATCGTGCTCTCCGATGAGATCGTCGTGAAAATCACTGCAGCGCAGGGTGAGACGTTCGTCGATCGGATGATCGCACTCGTCGAGGGTGCGGCTCGGCAGAAGACGCCGAACGAGATTGCCCTGAACATCCTGCTCGCCTCGCTGACGATCGTGTTCCTCTTCGCGGTGGTCGCTATCGGGCCGATGTCGAATTACGCAGGTCAGCAACAAGATCCGATTCAGCTGATCGCGCTACTGGTCTGCCTGATCCCCACCACCATCGGCGCGCTGCTCTCGGCGATCGGCATCGCGGGCATGGACCGGTTGGTGCAGCGCAACGTGTTGGCGATGTCCGGACGTGCGGTGGAAGCGGCAGGCGACATCGACACGTTGCTGATGGACAAGACCGGAACCATCACGTTCGGAAACCGCCGCGCCACTGGACTGCACCCGGCCACGGGCGTCGACGCGATCGAACTGGCGCGGGCAGCCCGACTGTCCTCGCTCGCCGACGGCACCCCCGAAGGCCGCAGTATCGTCGAGCTGGTCGAGCGCGACTTCGAATCTGCAACGGCAGAAGGCGAATCCGAGCGCGGGGAGTTCGTGGCCTTCACAGCGCAAACTCGGATGAGCGGGCTGGATCTACCGGGCATGGAGATCCGCAAGGGTGCAGCGGATTCGGTGTACAGCTGGATCCGTGAGGGCGGCGGCACGGCGGACCTCGACGCCACCGTGCACGACATCGCGCAGAACGGTGGAACACCGCTGGTGGTGGCCGTTCGCGAAACCGGTTCTGCCGCTCGCGCCCTGGGTGTCGTGGAACTGTCGGATGTGGTCAAACCCGGTATCGCGGAGCGCTTTGCTCAGTTGCGCGCCATGGGAATTCGCACGGTGATGGTGACCGGTGACAATCCGCTCACCGCGAAGGCCATTGCCGCCGAGGCCGGGGTGGACGACTACCTGGCCGAGGCAACTCCGGAGGACAAGCTCACGCTCATTCGGCAGGAGCAGGAGGGCGGCAGGCTGGTTGCGATGACCGGCGACGGCACCAACGACGCCCCGGCTCTCGCGCAGGCCGACGTCGGTGTCGCGATGAACACCGGCACCTCGGCGGCCAAGGAAGCCGGCAACATGGTCGATCTCGATTCCGATCCCACCAAGCTGATCGAGGTCGTCGAGATCGGCAAGCAGTTGCTCATCACCCGCGGCGCACTGACGACGTTCTCGTTGGCCAACGATCTGGCGAAGTACTTCGCGATTCTGCCGGCGATGTTCTCCGCCGTGTACCCGCAGCTCGGTGGGCTCAACATCATGCATCTGGCGACGCCGGAATCGGCGATCCTGTCGGCGGTGATCTTCAATGCGCTGGTGATCGTCGCGCTGATCCCGTTGGCGCTCAAAGGTGTTCGATACACCCCGGCATCGGCGGCAGCGCTGCTGCGGCGCAACCTGCTGGTCTACGGCGTCGGCGGCGTCATCAGCCCGTTCGTCGGGATCTGGCTCATCGATCTTCTCGTTCGACACATTCCAGGGATAGGCTGACCATGCGCTTCGTACAGGGACTTCTTCGACAGGTCGTGGCCGGCTTCGCAGTGCTGCTGGCATTGACCGTCATTCTCGGAATTGGCTATCCGGCCGTGGTCTGGGGCATCAGCCGCATCGGCACCGACTCCGCCGAGGGCTCGCCGCTGCGTGACGCCAAGGGCTGCGTCGTCGGAAGCTCGTCGATCGGCGTCGACCCACAGGTCGCCCCGGGAGAGCCCGATCCGTTCTTCCACACCCGCGTCACCGGCTCGGTGTCGGACGACGACGCCTTCGCTCCCGGAGATCCGGCGGCCGCGCTGCCGACCAACCAGGGACCGTCGAGCGAAATCTTGGCCTCCTTCGTCGAGCAGCGTCGGGCTGCGATCGCCGAGCGCGAAGGCGTCCACCCCTCCGTTGTTCCCCCGGACGCAGTCACCGGTTCCGGTTCGGGTGTCGATCCCGACATCAGCCCCGCCTATGCGGCCATCCAGGTTGCGCGAGTGGCGCAGGTGAACGGAGCATCGGTGAGCCATGTCGAGGCTCTGGTCGCCGAGTACACCCACGGACCGCAGTACGGTGTACTCGGTGCCGAAGCGGTGAACGTTCCGGAGTTGAACCTGGCACTACGGGACACATACCGGCCGGGTGAGGAGACAGGCTGTGGCGGACAGGGGTGAGCTGCGGATCTACCTCGGCGCGGCACCCGGCGTCGGCAAGACCTTCGCCATGCTCGGCGAGGCGCACCGATTGCGCAGCCGGGGCTGCGACGTCGTGGCCGCGGTGGTCGAGACACACGGCCGAGCGCGGACCATCGACGCACTCGACGGCATCGAAGTGCTGCCGATGGCGACCGTCCACTATCGCGGGTCGTCGGCTCAGGAACTCGACCTCGACGCCGTGCTCGCACGAAAGCCGCAGGTGGTGCTGGTCGACGAACTGGCGCACACCAACACCCCGGGGAGCGTGCACGGCAAGCGGTGGCAGGACGTCGAGGTGCTCCTCGACGCGGGTATCGACGTCATCTCGACCCTCAACGTGCAGCACCTCGAATCGCTCAACGACGTGGTGCAGCAGATCACCGGAGTCCCGCAGCGGGAGACGGTGCCCGACAGCGTCGTTCGAGCCGCCGACGAGGTCGAGTTGGTCGATATCACCCCCGAGGCGCTACGCAGCCGGTTGCGGCACGGCAACGTCTACGCCGCCGAGAAGGTCGACGCCGCACTGAGCAACTACTTCCGCGGCGGCAACCTCACCGCCCTGCGTGAGCTCGCGCTGCTGTGGATCGCCGATCAGGTCGACGCGGCACTGGTGAAGTACCGCAAGGACAATCGCATCACCGATACCTGGGAGGCCCGCGAGCGCGTGGTGGTGGCGGTGACCGGCGGTCCGGAATCGGAAACCCTGCTCCGCCGAGCGAGTCGCATCGCCTCGAAGTCCAGTGCAGAGCTGATGGTGTTGCACATCGTTCGCGGCGACGGCCTGATGGGTGTCTCGGCACCGCAGATGGGTTCGGTGCGCAAACTCGCCGCCGGGCTCGGTGCCAGCGTGCACAGCGTCGTCGGCGACGACGTGCCGTCGACCCTGCTCGACTTCGCCCGCGGGGTGAACGCGACCCAACTGGTGATCGGCACTTCGAGAAGGTCCCGGGCCGCCCGAATCCTGGACGAGGGAATCGGTGCGGCAGTGGTGCAGAACTCGGGAAAGATCGACGTACACATGGTCACCCACGCCGAGCAGGCTCGCCGCTGGGGCGTACAGGTCGACTCGGGACGACGCCGCATCATTGCGTGGGTCGCCGCTGTTCTGGTGCCCTGCCTGGCCGCGGCGGTGCTGAGTACCGTCGGGCCGGACTTCGATTCCAGCGGCGAGAGCGCCCTGTTCTTCATGGTGGTGCTGTGCGTTGCGCTGCTGGGAGGGGTTGCGCCGGCGGCACTCTCGGCGTTGATCGCGGGCTTCCTGCTCAACTACTTCTTCACCACCCCCAGATACAGCCTCACCATCGCCGAGCCCGACAACTTCGTGGTCACCGTCGTGCTGCTCGTCGTCGCCGTCGCCGTCGCAGCCCTCGTCGACGCGGCAGCGCGGCGGACGCGTCAGGCCCGCCGGGCGACTCAGGAAGCGGAACTGTTGACGCTGTTCGCCGGGTCCGTGTTGCGCGGAGCCGACCTGACCGCACTGCTCGAACGCGCCCGTGAGACCTACCGGCAGAGCGGGGTAGCGCTGTGGGACAACCAGTCCGGTGCCATCGTGGGGAGCGCAGGTGCGCAGGCTCCCGTCGATCGAGCCGGGGCCGACACCGAGGTCGATGCAGGTGACTTCACGTTGCTGCTCGTCGGCGAACGCACACGCGCGCACGATCGGCGGGTACTCGCGGCGGTGGCCAACCAGGCCGCGGGCATGGTGCGTCAGTCGCGTCTCGCCGAGGAAGCCAGCCGCGCCAACGCGCTCGCCGAGGCCGATGCGTTGCGTCGAGCGTTGCTCTCGGCGGTCAGTCACGATCTGCGGACGCCGTTGTCGGCGGTCAAGGCGGCGTCCTCGTCTCTGCGCAGCACCGACGTTCAGTTCTCGCCCGAGGACACCGACGAGTTGCTCGCCACCATCGACGAGTCTGCCGATCAGTTGACCGCTCTGGTGAGCAACCTGCTCGACTCGTCGCGGTTGCAGGCAGGCGTAGTGCAGCCGAGCTTGCGTCCGGTGTTCGTCGACGACGTACTGCGCGGCGCGCTCATCGGTGTCGACGACACGGCGGCCGACGACCGGCTGCGGGTCGACGTCGGTGATGTCGAGGTACTGGCCGACCCGGGCCTGCTCGAACGGGTGCTCGCGAACCTGGTGAACAACAGTGCCCGCTACGCCCCCGTCGGCGACATCACCGTCAGCGCCGCCGCGCACGGCCAGTGGGCAACGATCTCCGTCGCCGACCACGGACCCGGCATCACCGAGGGTGCCGAGGAGACCATGTTCGACGCGTTCCAACGCCTCGGTGATCGGGACAACTCGGTGGGCGTCGGGCTCGGATTGTCGGTGGTGCGGGGATTCGTGCGTGCGATGGGCGGTACCGTCACGGCATCGAACACCGTCGGCGGCGGGCTGACGATGACGGTCGAGTTGAAGGCGGCAAGCAGGTGAAGGTGCGGGTGCTCGTCGTCGACGACGAGCCGCAGATCGTGCGGGCGCTGCGGATCAATCTCAACGTGCGCGGGTTCGAGGTGGTCAGCGCCGCGAGCGGCGGCGAGGCACTCCGGGTGGCCGCGAACTTCCACCCGGACATCGTGATTCTCGACCTCGGCCTGCCCGACATCGACGGGATCGACGTCATCGCCGGTCTGCGCGGCTGGACCGACGTACCGATCCTGGTGCTGTCGGCGCGCACCGATTCCGCCGATACCGTCGAGGCACTCGACGCCGGTGCCGACGACTTCGTCACCAAGCCGTTCGGCATGGACGAGCTGCTGGCCCGATTGCGCGCCGCCCTACGCCGCGGACCGCACTCCGTCGCCGACCCCGTTGTCGTCACCGAGGACTTCACCGTCGACCTCGCGACCAAAACCGTTGTGCGAGACGGTGCGAGCGTGCACCTGACCCGCACCGAGTGGGGTGTGCTCGAACTATTGGTGCGCAACGAGGGCAAGCTGGTGTCGCAGAAAGACATACTGCGCACCGTCTGGGGACCCGGCCACGAACGCGAAACGCATTATCTACGAATCTATCTCGGTCAACTGCGCCAGAAGCTCGAACGTGACCCGGCCTCCCCGGTGCACCTCATCACCGAAACTGGTATGGGGTACCGATTCGTGAGCTGAGCTATCCACGCTCGCACCTATCCACCGAGTACCTCACCCTCGCGGCGTGGGTCGGCTCCACCGATCCAGCCGCCGTCGGTGCTCTGCAGCGCGCTCAGGCCACTGGACTGGTCTGCGACCGACACCTGGTGGCCCATCTCGCGGAGCGCCGCGACCACCGGATCGTCCTCGCCCGAGACGTTCGGGTGTTCGCCGCCGTAGTTCGTCGACGGCGTGTTGGCCGCGCCGAAGTCGACCATCGACACCGCCTGCTGCGGATTCATACCCCAATCGAGAAGTCCCACCAGCGTTTTGACGACGAACTGGATGATCACCGAGCCGCCCGGAGAGCCGGCCACGAGCATCAGGTCACCGCGTGCGCCGTCGGCGTCGCGGTCGAAGACCAGTGTCGGGGCCATGGAGCTACGTGGACGCTTTCCCGGCTCGACGCGATTGGCCACCGGCGTACCGTCCTCGGCCACCGGTGATGCCGAGAAGTCGGTGAGCTGGTTGTTGAGCAAGAAGCCGTCGACCATGTGGAACGAGCCGAAGGCCGACTCGACGGTCGTCGTCATCGAGGCCGCATTGCCCTGGCTGTCTACGACGGAGATGTGGCTGGTGCCGTACTCGGGGTCGGTGGACGAGGCGAACTGCACCGGGCCGAAGTCGCCGGGCTGTGCTGTGCCCATCGACTTTCCCTCGTCGATCAGTCCTGCTCGCTCGCTGAGGTATTCGGGGTCGAGCAGCGCATCGGGTGACCCACCGGGCAGGGGGACGAAGTCCGGATCGGCGACATACTTGTCACGATCGGCGTAGGCCAGGCGCTCGGCCTCGGCGATCAGGTGCACGCCTTCGGCCGTCGGGGTTCCGCCGTTGGCGTCCATTCCCGTCGGCGCGTATTGCGCCAGATCGAAGTTCGACAGAATCCCCATCGCCGACGCCACCGCGATACCGCCCGAGGACGGGCCGGGCATACCGCAGATGTCGTGGTCGCGGTACTCGGTGCACACGGCCGTGCGGGTCTTGGGCTCGTACGCGGCGAGATCGTCCAGGGTGATCTGTCCGGGGGTACGGCCGGCGGTGGTGTCGGCGGTCGCATCGACGATGGCCTGCGCGATGTCACCGGTGTAGAAGGCGTCTGCCCCGTCGGTTGCGATGGCGGAGAGCGTCTTCGACATCGCCGGGTTGTTCAGAACCGTCCCGGCCGGCTTGCCGGTGCCGTCCGGTTGCAGAAAGTACTCCTCGGCCGCTGGGTCGAGGGCGAGCTCGGGTGCCGAGTCGGCAATGGACGACGCCATGCGCGGACTGATCTCGATCCCGTTGTCGGCGAGATCGATTGCGGGCCGAAACAGCTCACCCCACGGCTCGGTGCCGTGATCGTCGTGGGCCTGCTCGAGCATGCGCAGTACTCCCGGAACGCCGATCGATCGGCCACTGGAACGGGCATCGGGTTGCGGCAGAGTGCGATTCGCGTCGTCGATGTACCGCAGGTAGTCGCCGGTCGCGCTCATCGGGGCGGTCTCGCGGCCGTCGTAGCTCTGTACTTCGCCGGTGGCTGCGTCGTAGTACATCAGGAAGGCCCCGCCGCCGATGCCGGAGGACTGCGGCTCGACGAGGCCGAGCACGGTCTGCGCCACGATCAATGCGTCCGCCGCGGAGCCGCCGTCGCGCAGTACCGCGCACGCGGCCTCGGTGGAGACCGGGTTGGCCGTGGAGACGGAGTACGAGGCCGTCTCGACCGGGGTCATCTTCGATCGATACCCGGTCGCCACTTCGGGATTGGTGGAGATGTCGCCCGAACTCGCGCTCGGCGTCGCTCCTACCGGGGTGCCGCCACTGGCACCGAGAACGCAGCTGTTCTCGGCCGCGGAGTCGGGATCGGTGCTCTCGCCGCCACTGCACGCGGCGAGCGGCACCAGCAGGAGGGCACATGCAAGGGCTGTCGAGCGGAGTGGGCGCATTGCGATTGCAGACACCGCCCGACGCTAACACCCGGATCACCTGCCGGCACGGGTCTCGGCAGATTCGAGAAGCCAGTGGGCGACGGGCGCAGGTCTACCGAACAGAAAGCCCTGCGCGAAGCGGCATTCGAGAGCCTCGACGATCGCGGCCTGCTCCTCGGTCTCGACACCCTCGGCCACCGTTCTCACCGACAGCGCCGTCGCCATGGCGACGATCGCGCGAATGAGCTGAATGTCGGATTCCGAACTGCCGATCTGGTGAACGAAGGACTTGTCGATCTTGAGCAGAGCGATCGGCATCGCGCGCAGCCTGCTCAGCGAGGAGTAGCCGATCCCGAAATCGTCGAGAACGATGAGCACACCCATCGCGGCCAGTCGGTCGAGAACGCTTTTGGCCGTGCCTATGTCGTCGATCAGGACGCTCTCGGTGATCTCGAGTGCCAGATCTGCTCCGTCGAGGCCGTACGTGTCGAGAAGTCGCCCGACGATGACCGGCAAGGAATGGTCTCGCAGTTGCATCGGGGACACGTTCACCGACATGGTGACGTTCTGCCCGTCGGAACGCAGTGTCACCAGATCCGACATCGCGGTGCGCAGCACCCATTCTCCGATTTCCCTGATGAGATTGGTGGATTCGGCAATCGGGATGAACTCGTTGGGGTTACGCACTCGCCCCTGCCAGTTCCAGCGTACGAGTGCCTCGTAGACGACGGTGGCACGCGTGGAGGTCTCGATGATCGGTTGGTAGTACACCTCGAGCTCGCCGCGTCTGATCGCGCCGCGCAGTGCGGTGGCAGTCTCGATCGCGGACGTCGCTCGCGCACGCAGGGACTCGTCGAAGAAGGCGTAGTGCGCCGCACCGAGAGATTTGGCGTGATACATCGCGGTGTCGGCCTCGCGGATGGCGTCGTGCAATCGGTCCGCGTCTGCGATCCCCACCGAGGCCGTGACATACGCCGTCGCGGCGCTCAGGGGGAACGGCTCGTTCATCCGATCGATGATGCGGCGGGCCAACGCTTCTGCTCCACCGCGATCGCGGCGGGTCAGCACGACGAACTCGTCGCCGGCGTACCGGACCACGGTGTCGGCGGCACCGACTGCGGAGTGGATGCGCCGCGCTGCGGCCACGATGAGTTCGTCACCGACGCGGTGACCGTACGAGTCGTTGACCATCTTGAAGTTGTCGAGGTCGACGAACAGGACGCACGTCCGTCCCGGAGTCTGCGTACCTTCGAGTCGAGTGAATTCCTCGTCGAGCATCGTTCGGTTCGGTAGGCCGGTCAACAGATCGTGAGCGGCCAGGTATTTCGCGTGCTCTTCGCCGACCTGCACTCGGGTCAGCGCGCGTTCGCCGCGTAGGAATGCGCCCACCAGGATCGAGGCGAGCAACAGGGACCGGACGATCAGATCTCCGGTGGATACGGCCGAGCCCAGCAGCGGCACCGTGGCGCAGACGACCAGCAGCGTCACCACGAACACGACGCGGCGGCTGCTGTGCGCCGGTGCAGGAGTCTGCCGCTGCGAGACGGTACGCATCGACGGGTCGAGGGCGGCCATCGCCAGGGAGAGATACGCGAACAGGTAGATGCCGTCGAGCAATCCCGAGGACGGCGCGTCGTCGGTGGTGGAGGCGAAGGCGTACGAGAGGTCGCCGACGAGTGTCGCGACGAGTGCGATGAGGGCCCACTGCAGCGCAGCGGTGCGAGGCTTGGACGAGAACAACAGGTACGTGGTCAGGGTGATCAGCGCTGCGTCGATCGCCGGGTACAGCCCGTTGACCACAGTCGATGCCGACGAACGAGGAGATTCGAGGGCCGGGGAGATGAACAGCAGCCACGACAGGAACAGGGTGCCGAGGAAGATCAGGCCGGCGTCCACGAGTGGAGTGATGTCGTCGATCGACCGACGATCTCGGATCCACCGTGAGAGTGCATACCCGACGAGTGCGTACCCGGTCAGTGTGAACAGATCCGGCAGCAGTGGGAACGAGTGATTCAGCGCGGTGGGATCGCTGCGCAGCGAGACTCCGAACATGAACAGCACCGAGGCGCCGAGCAGTGCCCACCAGCATCGAGAGTCGTCGGGACGGTATCGACGGATGGCGGCGGTGATGGCGAGTACCGAACCGATGGCGACGGTGGCGAGGACACCGGCCCGTACTCCGGCGTCGCCGAGAAGAAAGACGGTGCTCGCGACGACGACCACGGCCACCAGACCGGCGGTTCGTACGGTGTGCGTGGTGAAGGGCGCAGCGACCTTCGTATTCATCGAAGGACCTACTTCCTTCTCGCTCGTCGCGTTCGCATGGCTGTGCGCGGCACGTTCATGGCTGAATATACGTCTTCGCACAGTGCACACGGGCCCGAAGTTCGACCTCGGGTCGACAACCCACCGAAGATGACCGAGCCCGTCCCGCCGGCACCGTCGGAAAACGAACGACGCCACGACGGTCGGGTCGAGGAATTACGCAGGCTGTGTCGACTTCTGCCGCTCCACGGCCGAGCGGACCTCCTCCTCGATCAGGTCGCCGTTGATCGCAGCACCTGCTCTGACTCCGGCCGCTGCCGCCGCCACCACGGTGTCCATCGGCGCGGACACGTTGCCTGCAACCCACACGCCGGGTACGGACGTGGCACCGACGGGATCGGCCTCGACGTACGTGCCGAGGACATGGTCGTTCATGACCATCTCGGTCGTACCGATCCCGAGGGACACCAGGACGTCTGCGCGGGAGGTGAAGTTGGGTCCGACGACAATCGCGTCGAGCCGGATCTGCGTGCCGCTCGTGAGTGTCACTCCGACGATGGCGTCACTGTCGACATCGACCCGAGCGATCTCCTCGTCGACGACCTCGATGCCACGTGCGGCGAGTCGCTCGAGATCCTCGGCCGCCAATTCGGTTGCGGTGTGCGCGAACACCGTGACCTGTTCGGTGAGCTGACGCCACATCTGTGCCTGGTGCCCGACCATGGCGCTGCCGATGATGCCGATCCTGCGATCGCGTACCTCCCAGCCGTGGCAGTACGGGCAGTGCAGTACATCGCGTCCCCACCGATCGGCGAGGCCGGGGATGTCGGGCAGGACGTCGGTGAGGCCGGTGGTGACCAGGAGACGCCGGCCGCGGACGACGGAACCGTCGGCGAGAGCCACCTCGAACCCGGTCTGTGTTCGACTCGCGGACGTCGCGACGCCCTCGACGATGTGTGCGCCGTAGTGGCGCGCCTCGTCTCGGCCGAGTCGAACCAGCTCGAGAGGCGACTCACCGTCGCGGGTCAGGTAGTTGTGGGAATGCGCCGCCGGAGCGTTGCGGGGGTCGCCCGCGTCGATGATCACCACGGATCGTCTGGAACGGCAGAGTGCCACGGCGGCGCTGAGTCCGGCCACTCCGCCGCCGACGATGATCGCGTCGACCGCAGTGTGCAAGTCGGTGTCTGTAGTCATGTGGCGAGTGTCCGACACAGCCCGATTGTTGGCAAGAAATATTGCTGTTACAGCAAATGATGAAAACGGATCGGCTAGTTGCTGTCGGTTCGCTCGTCGTCGGTTGCGGGCCCGGTTTCGATGGCTCCGCCTTCGCTCGACCAATCGTTGTCTTCCGCCGCTGCGGCCGGATCGGAGGTCACGTCCTCCTTGGCGTCGGGAGCACTGTCGTCGTTCTTGTGGTTGTTGTTGTGGGTAGTCATGACTCGGGTGTACCCGCGCGGTGCCGATGCAATCGTCGGCCCCGCGCGGGTGAGCGTTCGGTGGTCTCTACAGCCCGAAGGGCAGCGTTCCCGGTGCCAGCTCGAAGCCGCTGCTGCCAGCGGAAATGGAGCCGAAGCCGCTGAGGATCTGGTTGATGAACGCGGTGATCATGTAATTCCTCTGTTCGATGTGATGGACGCTCTGTCCTGGACAACCCGATAGAGATTACCGCCTGCGTACGGCCGTGCAGTGCTCGATAGCCACGAGTTGTCGACTGGCTCTACTCGGTCGGACAGGTCGGCGTGAAGTGTTGTCCGCATGGTGTCCTATTCCGCAGTTCTCGGTGTGTTCGCAGTGGCTCTCGCGTTGGTTCTGACGCCGGGGCCCAACATGATCTACCTTGTCTCGCGAAGCATTTCGCAGGGAAGACGGGCGGGACTGGTGTCGCTGGCCGGAGTGGCGCTCGGCTTCCTGGTCTATCTCACGGCCACCAATCTCGGCCTGGCAGCGGTGTTCACCGCCGTGCCCGCGCTGTACACGGCGGTCAAGCTCGCCGGCGCGGCCTACCTCGCCTGGTTGGCGGTGCAGGCCCTCCGCGGCACGGTGTCGGCTTTCGAACCGACAGAGCTGCAACAGGATTCGACTCGTCGGCTGTTCACGATGGGCTTGGTGACCAACCTGCTGAATCCGAAGATCGCGATCATGTACATCTCGGTCATCCCGCAGTTCGTCGATCCCACGGCCGGGCACATTCTGCTGCAGGGATTCATGCTCGGCGGCGTACAGATCGCTGTGGCCGTGGCGGTCAACCTGGCGATCGTGGTGCTCGCCGGATCGATTGCGCAGTTCCTCGCCGTTCGCCCCACGTGGCTGAGGGTGCAGCGCTACGTCATGGGCACGGTGCTCGGACTGCTCGCCGTGCGCGTGGCAACCGACGGAGGCAAACCGGTCCCGGCTTGAGCTCTGTACGCGCGCCAGCCGCCGAATTCGGTGATGTCGGTTCCGGCCTCGGCCGCGTCGTGCGCGCAGCAGAATCCGGTGACCCAGCGACCGTCGGACAACTCGACCGGGCCCAGACCCATCGGCGCGGGCAACCCCGCGAGGAAGGTTCCGAGCGCGGCGGCGGACATGCGGTAGAGCTCTCCGGAGATGGGGGCGCCGTCACCTGCGCGCCGCACCAGACCGGGCTTGGGCGGGGTGGTGTGCAGATCCACCAGTCGGTAGTCCGCCGTGGTGGCCACCTCGCCGATGAACCGTGCACCGCGATCGGTCAACTGGTGGTGCACCGGAAAGCCGCGCAGATGCGCACCGACGGCCAGAACCTCGATGCCGTCGTCGATCAGCGACGGTGACGCAACGCCGCTCAACTGTGCAGCGAGGTCGATCGCGACCTGATCCTCGAATGCCGGCACCACGACCATGACCCCGAACGGACTGCCGTCCGGCGTCGGGGCTCCGGGAACGGCCACCGCAGCCATGTCGAGCAGGTTGCAGAAGTTGGTGAACGTGCCGAGGCGTCGATTGATGCCGACCGGATCCGACTGCACCGCAGCAATACTCGGATGTTCGGTGGTGGTGGGCAACAGTAGACCGTCGACACCGTTCAGCAGTTCGCGGGCCGCGGTCCGTGCCCTGGCGAGAGCGTCGAGGTCGTCGACGTATCGGTGCGCGGACGGCTCTGCCGCCGATCGGACGATCGCGGACACCGTGGGATCGGCACCGGCAGGCGTGGTGTCGAGAAACTCCCCGACGGCCGAATAGCGCTGCGCCACGATCGCTCCGTCGTACAGCAGTGTTGCCGCGTCGAGCAGCGTCGAGATGTCGACCTCGGCGTGGGACATACCCTTGTCGACCAGGCCTGCGATCGTCTTCTCGAATGCCCGACGGTACGCCGGGCTCAACGATGTCAGATCCTCGGCTCGGGGAACGGCGACGCGGGGCTGCGGGGCTGCGGCGAGCCGTACGTCGGCCGGCCAGGCGCGGCTGCGTGGATCGGTTGCGGTGGGCCCGGCCATGACTTTCATTGCCGCAGTGGCACTGTCGAGATCGCGTGCGAGAACGGTGACGCAGTCGTAGTCGGCGCATGCGGGCACGACGCCGGTGTTCGGCACGATGCCCAGCGAGGTCTTGATGCCCACGATTGCGTGGAAGGCTGCGGGTACTCGACCCGATCCTGCTGTGTCGGTACCGATCCCGATGTCAGCGATGCCCAGTGCGACCGCCACGGCGGAACCGGAACTCGAGCCTCCCGAGATCAGTGTCGGATCCCAGGCGCAGCGCACCGCGCCGTAGGGACTACGGGTGCCGACCAGTCCGGTGGCGAACTGATCCAGGTTGGTCTTGCCCAGCACCAGTGCGCCCTGACTCGTCAGCCGCTCGATGGCGACCGCGGACTCCGCAGGGATGTAGGCGAATTCGGGGCAGGCGGCAGTGGTGGGCAGGCCTGCCACGTCGATGTTGTCCTTGACTGCGACGAGGACACCCGCGAGCGGTAGATCTGCACCGGCCGCGAGCGCCTCGTGGAGGGCGACGGCCTCGGCCAGCACGTCGTCCTCCTCACGCAGAGAGATCCACACCTCGGGGCGATCCACCTCGGCGATTCGCTTGTAGGCCTGCAGAACTCGCTCTCGTACCTCAGGCTGCATCGGTCTTGCCCTTCGTCTTGTCGAATTCGCCCGCTGCCGACCACGCGTCGCGCTCGGCACCGAAGGCGACGGCCTGCGTCGCGCGGAACTCGGCGATGGAGTCCGCGTTGGTGTCCAGGAAGTTCTCGTGCTCGGCGAGGGAGAACTCACCGTCGGTGATCTGCACTCCGCCGCCGCGGCCGGCCGCCAGATCTGCGCGCAGGTCCATCAGTTCGTCGGGTTCGACCGAGTACCAGGAGATTCGGTCGAAGAACCGGAGCAACCACGGGGTGCCCTCCTCGAACGGGCCGCCGCTGTATGCGGCACTGTGGTTCCACACCTGCGTGGTTCGACCCACGAACTGGTATCCGCCGGGACCCTCCATGCCGTAGATGCACAGGTACGCCCCACCGATGCCGACGGCGTTCTCCGGCGTCCACGTTCGCGCCGGGTTGTACTTGGTCGTCACCAGGCGGTGCCGCGGATCCAACGGGGTCGCCACCGGTGCGCCCAGGTATACGTCACCGAGACCGAGGACCATGTAGTCGGCGGCGAAGACGGTGTCGAACACCTCGGCCACCGAATCGAGTCCGTTCATCCGCCGGATGAACTCGATGTTCCAGGGGCACCACGGGGCGTCGGCGCGCACGCCGTGCATGTAGCGCTGGATGGCCTCGCGAGTGGAGGGGTCGTCCCACGAGAGCGGGAGCCGGACCTCGCGGCTGGGAACCACGAGCTCCGAGGCCGCAGGAAGATCATCCTCGACCTCGGAGAGCAGACCCATCAACGAATCGATCGACAGCACAGCGGGATTCACCTTCACCTGCAACGAGCGGATGCCGGGAGTGAGGTCGACCAGGCCGCGGGGTGCAAGAGCCTCGACCCGCTGATGCAGGGCGTGCACTCGGGCCCGCAGTGCGAGATCGAGTTTCATGTCGCCGTACTCGACGAGCACGTTGTCGTCGCCCGAGCGGCGGTAGGTGACGCACGTGTCGGCGTCGCGTCGGGCAATGACGCCGTCGTCACCGTCACCGCCTGCGGAGAACACCGCGGGCAGTGACGCCCGGCGAGCGAGACCGAGTGATCCCAGCGGTGCGGTGGACGCCGCTCGCACGGGAACGAAGCGAATGGTGTCACCCGGACGCAGTTGGCCGAGTTTCCACCGTTCGGCCGCGACAACGGTGACAGGACAGACGAATCCGCCGAGGCTCGGGCCGTCGGGTCCGAGCAGGATCGGGGTGTCGCCGGTGAAATCCAATGCCCCGACGCTGTAGGCGTTGTCGTGGATGTTCGACGGGTGCAGTCCGGCTTCGCCGCCGTCGGCCCTGGCCCACTGCGGTTTCGGCCCGATCAACCGGACCCCGGTGCGGTCGGAATTGAAGTGCACCTCGTAGCGGGTGGCGTAGAGGGTGTCGATGTCGTCGCGTGTGAAGAACTCCGGTGCGCCGTGCGGTCCTTCGGTGACGGCGATGTCCCAGCTCGACGTCAGCACCGGCAGGTGTTCCATGGGAATCGGCCCGAGGGCGGCCGGGTTGTTCGAGCGGCCTGCGAGGCCGATGACGTCGCCCTCTCCGAGGGTGCCGCCGCGATGCCCGCCGAATTTGCCCAGCGTGAATGTCGCCGCGCTGCCGAGATAGTCGTCGACGTCGAGGCTGCCCTGAATCAGCACGTACACCCGTAGCCCGTGCCCGGTTGTGGTGCCGACATCGAGGGTCGCACCGGCGAGTACCAGGACCGGCTTCCACTGCGGCGCAGTCTTTCCGTCGATGCGCACCGGTACCGCTGCGCCGGTGACGCAGACATAGGTGTCGGCATCGAACGTCAGTGCAGGCCCGGCCATGGTGGATTCGAGTCCCGGTGCACCCTCGGGGTTGCCGAGCGCGACATTGCCGAGCCGGAACGACAGGTCGTCCATCGGTCCGGACGGCGGTACGCCCACCTTCCAGTATCCGATGCGGCCCGGCCAGTCCTGCACGGTGGTGATCATGCCGGGCCGCTGCACGGTCATCTTGGTGGCGGTCATAAGTGAGACTCCCTGGTGACGATCATCTGTACCGCGGTGGGGTCGAATCCGTTGCAGGGGTTGTTGATCTGCGGGCAGTTGGACACCAGCACCAGCGTGTCGATCTCGGCACGCAACGACAGCTTCTTGCCGGGAGCCGAGAGACCGTCGACGATGCCGAGGGTGCCGTCGGCGTCGACGGGGACGTTCATGAAGAAGTTGATGTTGGGCACCAGGTCTCGCTTGCCGAGTCCCCACTTGGATCCCTCGATCAGGAAGTTCTCGACGCACGCGTGCTGATGCTGCGTGTGGTGGCCGTAGCGGAGGGTGTTCGATTCCTTGGAGCACGCGCCGCCGACGGTGTCGTGGTTGCCGACCTCGTCGTCGACGATCGTCATGATCGGCGTCGAATCATCGCTCCGCAGCACGGTTCCGGTGGTGAGGAACAAGTTCTGCTGCGCGGTGACGGTGGCGGGGGCGGAGTACCGGATGGAGTGATCGTGCGCGCCGTACATCAGGGTGTCGACGGCCTGATTGCCGTACAGATCGACGATGGTCAGTACGTCACCGGCCTCGACGACGGCTGACCAGGGGCCGAATGCGGGGGCGATCTCGTCTCGAACGATCGTGGTCTCGAGTGTTCCTGTGGTCACTGTGCTGCCTTCCATGCGTCCTCGGTGTTCTGCACTGCGCGCTGGTATTCCGGTTCGGTGTTGCCGAGAGTGAGTAGTTCCTCCGGTGCCCGCCAGGCCAACACGTCGAGGGCTGTGGTGGGGTATTCCGACCTCGGGTCCAGTGGGTGAGCGGTGTTGGCCAGCAACACGATCACCGGGAGATGGATCAGCAGATCCACCGACTTCCCCGCTCCCGCCGAGCCGGTGCCGACCAACGCTCCGTCGGCGTCGACTCGCACGCCGTGAAAGAACGACAGGGACGGCGCGACGTCGCGTGGTTCGAGTCCGTGCTTGGCCGCGGCGAGGGTGAACAGTTCTCGACCGGCCGGAGCCGTCGAATGTGGTCCGCTGACTCCGTATTTGGCGACATTGGTAGCGGTCGAGGTCGTTCCGCACAGTGCGTCGTGGCGACCGGAGGTGTCGTCGACGATGGTGGCCAGAACGCGGCCCTGGTCCGAGAGCAGGGGGTGGCCCGAGCTCAGGTAGGCCTGCCACGGCACCTTGACGGTGTCGGCGGTGTTGAGCCGCTCCCACGGTGCGTCGGCGCGGTAGAGCAGCAGATTGGCGCAGGCATCACCGTCGACGTCGACGAGGCGTAGCCGGGTTCCGCGAGCGAGGACCTTGGTGGTGTAGCTGCCGCCGGGGACCGATTCGGCCCAGGTGAGCTCCGAGATGCCCTCCGGCGCAGTGGGTGCAGGTGCGACGGTGGCCTGGGACCGTGCGTGTTCCTTGGCGGAGTGGGTGGTTGCCGTGGTCATGGTGGTTCAGGCTCCGATCGTGACGGGCTTGGGGTGGGCTTTGCCGCGGGGCAGACAGGCGATGCCGACGACGATCACAGCGAGGACGGTCAGTGGTGCGGCCCAGCGCAGGAGTGGGAATTCGCCGGTGGGGTCGAAGATCTCGGCCCGCGGCCACGACAGGTTGACCACCATCAGTCCGCCGTAGAGAACCGCGGCGATGTTGACGGGCAGACCGAGGCGTCCGAGGGTGAAGAGCTTCTCGCCGTCGGCGTCGTGCATGATGCCGCCGTGCGGCCAGCCTTTGAGGCGCTGGATCAGCAGCGGGACGGTGACCATCATGTAGGCGAGGTAGATCAGCACGATGCAGACGCTGGACAGCGTGGTGAAGATCGCGGAGTTGCCGACGTTGACGGCCAGGATCGCCACGCAGGCCAGACCGATCAGGACCGAGGGTGCGATGGGGGTTCCGGTGCGTGAGTTGACCTTCGCGAGAGCCGCCGAGGCGGGCAGTCGTCCGTCGCGGGCCATGGAGAACATCAGCCGTGATGCCGCGGTCTGGATGGCAAGGGTGCAGATGAACACGGCGATGGCGACGTCGACCAGCAGAACCTTGCCCCACGGTGAGGTGAGGATCGAGTCGATGACGTACGGAAGTCCCTGTGTTGCAAGTTGTCCGTCGGTCAGGCTGGGTGCGGCCATCAGAGCGCCGACGATCATCAGGCCGCCGCCCAGTGCCGATGCGGACAGGGCCAGGCGGATGGTGCGCGGCGCGACGCGTCGGGGATTGCGGGTCTCCTCGGCGAGTTCGCCCGCCGACCCGAAGCCGACCATCACGTAGGCGGCCATCAGGCCCGAGACGATCCAGGCACCGATGTAGCCGGGATCGGCTCCGGCACTTCCGGTGTCGAAGACCACCTGCGGTCCACGCTCGGCGTGGGTGAAGAACACCAGCACGAGGGCGATGACGCCGACGATCTCGCAGGTGACGCCGATGCTGTTGATCCGCGACATCCAGTTCACGCCAATGCAGTTGATGGTGGTGGTGAGCACCAGCAGAATCGAGCCCAGCACAACGGCATTGGCGGCACCGCTCGGTGAGGTGAGGGCAGTGTCCTCGCCGATCAGCTGGAATCCGCCCCAGATGCTGGGCAGCACCACCTGCAGTGCGATGGCGGCGGCGGAGGCGGTGACGATCTGCGCGATGATCATGAACCAACCGGCGAACCACCCGACCAGCTCACCGCCCATTCGCCGCGACCAGTGGTAGATCGCGCCCGAGATGGGATAGCGGGCAGCGAGTTCGGCGAAGTTCAGGGCCACCATGAACTGTCCGAGAAACACCAGCGGCCAGGTGAGGAAGAAGGCCGGGCCACCGAAGCTGAAGCCGAGTCCGAAGAGCTGGAAGATGGTCGTCAGAATCGAGACGAACGAGAAGCCGGCCGCGAAGGACGCGTACTTGCCGAGGCTGCGATGCAGCTGCTGGTCGTAGCCGAGGGCAGCCAGGTCCGAATGATCCGAGGTGGCGGGTGATTCGGACCCCTGACCCGACGCGGGCAGTGTGGTCGAGCTCATGTGATCTCCTACGGGCGAGGTGGTTGGATGAGTGACCCCGCTGCATCGCCGAGGCGGGTTTTCTGTCAGTTGATAGTTTTCGGCACCGCCGTTCCCGGGCGGTGACCGTCGTGCAACAAGCTCGTTTCGTCTATTTCGATCAGATGACAGAAATCTCACCGTCACGTCGACCTGACAAGATGCACTCATGACCGGAGCAGGCAGGCCAAGGCTGAGCACGAAGAAGCGGCCCGGCGACACCGCTCGCGAGGAGATACTCGACGCCTCGGCAGAGCTCTTCACCACTCGCGGATTCACCAATACCTCCACCCGCGTCATCGCCGATGCCGTCGGATTGCGTCAGGCCTCGCTCTATCACCACTTCGCCACCAAGGACGACATACTCGACGCGCTGCTCAGCGGAACGGTCGATGCGCCGCTGGCTGTCGCGCAGCGCATTCGGCAGTCGGGGGCCGAGGCCGCGACCCAGATGTACGCACTGGCCTACTTCGACGCCGGCCAGCTCGGTGCGTCCACCTGGAATCTCGGCGCGCTCTACCTACTGCCCGAACTGCGCAGCGAGCGCTTCGAAACCTTCCGCGACCATCGCTACACGCTGATGGGTCTGTATGCGGCCATCGCGTCGGACACGGTGGCCGAGCTCGGTGCCACGCCGCGTCCGGGCACCGTCGACCTTCCGTTTCGCCTGGTGGAGACCGTCGTGAACGCCCGCGCCGACCTCGAGAACGGCAGGCCCGATGCGCTGGCCGACGCCGCAGCCATTGCCGAAGCCGCCCTGCGGGTGCTGGGCTGGTCGGCAGACGTGAGCGAATTGCACGACACCGCGCGTGCCCTGCTGGCGAAGGTGGACTAGATGACACAGCTGCCCGACTGGGCCCTGGCCCTCGACCTAACACCACACCCCGAGGGCGGATGGTTTCGCGAGACCTGGCGCAGCGAGGTCACGATCCCACAGGAGTTCCTGCCCGACGGCTATCCCGGTCCCCGCGCGGCAGCCACGGCCATTCTGTTTCTGCTCATGCCCGGCCAGCAGTCGGCGTGGCACACCGTCCGCGGGACCGAGATGTGGCTGTATCACCGCGGTAGTCCGGTGCAGCTCGATCTCGGCGGCGCAGGGGACGAACCGGGAACCGTGACCTCGCTGCTGGTCGGACCGGACTCGCCGCAGCAGATCGTGCCGCCATCGGTGTGGCAGCGGGCGCGTCCGGTGGGCGACGAGCCGAGTCTGGTCAGCTGCACCGTCACTCCGGGATTCGATTTCGAGGACTTCCGGCTCCAGGGGCCTGAGCATGGGTAGGAAACGTGGCTCGGAGTCATCAGGGTCCCTGCAGCCCGGGGTATTCGAAATCGATTCGGGCACCTGTGAATTGGTCCGCGACACGTTCTCCGACGACGGCTGGGTCGTCAACGTCAACGACGTCCCCAGCTCGCACATCGACATGAACGATCCGACGGTGCTCGAGTTCGAGTACATGCGGTGGATCTCGGGACTGGTTCGAGCGCAGTGGAATTCGAGCTTTCCGCTGCGGGCACTGCACCTCGGGGGCGGGGCGTGCACGCTGGCGCGCTCGTTCACCGCGGAATATCCGGGGGCGCGTCAGGTGGTCGTGGAACTCGACGGCAAGCTCTCGGAACTGGTACGTGAGTGGTTCGACCTGCCGCGAGCACCGTTGCTGCGTATCCGCGTCGGTGAGGCACGGGCGGTCACCGAGACACTGAGCGAGAACAGTCGCGACCTGATCGTGCGAGATGTGTTCGCAGGAGCGGTAACTCCGGCCCCGCTACTGACCGCCGAGTTCACCGAGCACGTTCGACGCGTCCTCTCCCCCGGCGGCATGTACGTCGTCAATTGCGGTGATCGACGCGATCTCTCGCTCGCGAAGCAGGAGGCGTCGACTCTGCGCAGTGTCTTTCCGCACCTGGCGATCGTCGCCGATCCGGCGATGCTCAAGGGCAGGCGCTACGGCAACATCATCATTGCGGGCAGCGATGTGCCGATCGGGGATTCCCCGCCGTTGGCTCGCGAACTACTCGGCGGCGCGGTGCCGGCTCATGTGTGGTTGACCGAGGAGGTCACAGCTTTCGCGCGTGATGCGAAGGTGTTGAAGGACTGAGGCTCCTCAGAACACATCCTCTGCGAGTTTCATCAGACGACGGTGTGCATCCGCACCGGCACGGCCTATTTCGTCCTGCGGTGCGCTGACGAGGATGTCGTTCTCGACGATCGTTCGACCGCCCACCATCAACCGCGCAAGCGGTGGTGTCTGCCCGTACGCGAACGCAACGACGGGGTCGTCCACGGCCGAGTAGAAACCGTCCGTGCGCCAGATCGCGATGTCGGCCAGCTTGCCGACCTCGAGCGAACCGATCTCGCTCTGACGTCCCAGTACCGTTGCACCGCCCAGTGTTCCGATCTCGAGTGCCTGACGCGCCGTCAGTGCTGTCGGACCGCACTTGGCCCGCTGCATGTACATCGCCTGACGGACTTCGCCGGCCAGCGGCACCATTTCGGCCGAGGCCGAGCCGTCGACTCCGAGGCCGACGGGCGCGCCGGCGGCGAGCAGGTCCGAGATTCGCGCGATACCCGCGCCGAGTCGTGCGTTCGAGCTCGGGCAATGGGCGATACCGGTACCGGTGGCCGCCATCTTCGCGATATCGGAATCGTGCAGGTGTACCGCGTGCGCGAACCACACGTCGTCGCCCAGCCATCCGACCTGCTCCATGTATTCGACCGGGGTGCAGTTCATTTGGGCGAGGCAGTGCTCTTCCTCGTCGAGGGTCTCGGCCAGATGTGTATGCAGTCGAACACCTTTCGCGCGCGCGAGGTCTGCGGACTCCACGAGCAGCTCTTTACTGATGGAGAACGGTGAACAGGGTGCGACCGCGATGCGGAGCATCGAGCCGAAGGATGCGTCGTGATAGGTGTCGATCGCCTCGGCCGTCGCGGTGAGGATGTCGTCGAGCGGTTCGACCACCTCGTCCGGCGGCAATCCGCCGTCGGACACACCTCGGTCCATCGAGCCGCGGCACGGTTGGAATCGGACGCCGATGCGTTGCGCGGCATCGATCTCGGCGGCGAACAAGTCGCCACGGCCTCTGGGGAAGATGTAGTGGTGATCGGTGCTGGTGGTACAGCCCGATTTCGCCAGCCAGCCGAGACCGGCGGCAGCGGCTCCCCCGACCACCTCGGCGTCCATCTTGGACCACGGCTTGTACAGTGCGACAAGCCATTCGAAGAGCGTGTTGTCCTTGGCCAGTCCCTGGGACGCCCACTGGTAGAGATGATGGTGGGTGTTGACCAGGCCGGGGGTGACGAGGCAGCCGGACGCGTCGATGGTCTGGGCTCCGGCGATGACGGGTGCCGGGCCCGATCCGATGGCGCTGATCGTGGTGCCCTCGACGACGATGTAACCGTTCTGAATCTCGTCGCCGACGATGGGGGCGAGGTAGGCACCTGAGATCACCGTGGGCATGGGCTTCGACCTCTCGACTCGCAGCAGTTGGAGGGCATCGTAAGTCGAACACGGCGTCGGCGCAGCGGGACTAGTGTGAAGCCCATGGCACTCATAGCTTTGTTGGATCTGACGTTCAAGCCCGAGTCCGTCGCCGATGCCCGCGCGTTGTTGCGGACGGTGCTCGCCGATACCCGCGCATTCGAGGGTTGCCTCGGTGTCGAGGTGTGGGTCGACGAGGAGAACGAGGCCCACGTGATCGCCTACGAGACGTGGGAGTCGGCCGAGGCCGATGCGAAGTACCGCGAATTCCGCGCCGGACCCGGCAAGATCGCCGAATTGCCGCCGCTGCTCGCCGCACCGCCGACACTGACGAAATTCACGGCCGACTCGTCGTTCTGATCGGTCGGGAGGTTCGATTACCTCGTCACCTGTCGGTGAGAGTGTGCGGATGCCGGTTCCGGTCGGCCGGTGAGGAAGCCCTGGACCATCTGGGCCCCGAGTTCGTTCGCCACCCGCAGTTCCGCTTCGGTCTCGACGCCTTCCAGGATGACGGTGGCGTCGATCTGCCGGGCGAAGTCGATGATCGCGGTCGCGGCTGCTCGCCGCAGGGGATCATGGTCGATCCCATGGACCAGTGCATAGTCCACTTTGAGGATGTCCGGCCGCAGTTCGACGACGTGGCGTAGACCGGCGAATCCGGCACCGACGTCGTCGATGGAAATCTGCACTCCCGCAGCACGCAGACTGTCGATAGCTCGGGTGACTGCGAGGTAGTCGTCGACACGCTCGTGCTCGGTGATCTCGAGGTAGAACGTCCGCGACGGCAGGTGCGGGCGTTGCCGATCGAGCAGGTTCGTCGTACGGATGGTGTCGGCCGATGCGTTGAGCGAGACGAACGATCCCGGCGGAAGCGCATGCATCGCGTCGAGCGCCCGGTCGAGTGCGGCACGTTCGAGGCGGGGACCGATGCCGGCCTCGATGGCGTCGCGGTACCACGACAGCGGCGACCCGGCACCGAAGGGAAAGCGCGAGAGCGCCTCGAAACCGAGGACGGATCCGGTGACGGTGTCGCAGATGGGCTGGAAGAAGATGTCGGGGCCGCCGGATGCGATGAGTTCGTCGATTCGGCTCCGCGTCTGCTCGTGCGAGTTCGCTCGGGGAAGACGATCGGAGATTGCGCTCCCGGAGGTTCGTGCCTTGAATCGGTACATCTCGATGTCGGCCAGCGCGATCAACTGTCGAACCAGGACGTGAATGCTGGTGTCGGAATCGAGTGCTTCGGCGGCCGATCCGAGGCTGGTGGTGAACCGAGGTCCGTCGAACGTCTCCTCCAGGGCGGCCCGAATCCTGTTGTCCGACTGGGTGATTTCGTCGCGCGTTCCGGCTCGGACAACCACGAACTCGTCGCCGCCCAGTCGTGCGACCGCCGACCGATCGCCCACTGCCTCGGTCAGGCGTCGGGCTACTTCGATGAGAACGGCGTCGCCCGAGGGGTGCCCGAATCTGTCGTTGATCTGCTTGAAACGGTCGATATCGAGGACCGTCACTCCCACCGCGTCACCGGCCCCGGAAGGCGAGATGCCGAGGGTGTCCACGGTATCCAGCAGACCGCGGCGATTCCACAGGCCGGTCAATGGATCGCGAAGCGCCCGCGCGGCCTTGAGGCGTAGTTGCCCGATGTAGGACTTGATCATGAACGGAGCCGCATAGAGAGAACCGATGGTGACGATGCGGGACGCCGTCGACCACGGGTCGGCACCGTCGACGACGGCCAGGACACCGAGCGTCAGTAGTGTCGCGGTTGCGACGCCGAGGTGAATCAGCATCACCCGATAGGAACTTCCGACGACGATGAAGGCGGCGACGATCGCGAACATCGCGCAACCCGGCATCGCATCGAAATGGGTCCGGAAGGCGAACAGAACCGAGACGATGCCGATATCGGCGTACAGGATGTAGGCCGTCGCGAGGCTCGGGGATGTCCAGGGACGGATGTACCAGGCGATGGCCACCGGCACCGTGGTGACCGACGCAAGGAGTACCGCGATCGAGACCGATTCGGTGAACTGGCCCGCCGGGATCATCAGCACACCGGCCAGTCCGAAGGTCAGCGTCATTCCGCTGATGAACAGCCGAACCCATCGCTCCTCGGCGGTGGGGATGAACTCTCCCAGATCGGAAATCGCAACGCCCTCCGTCGAATAAGGCCCCCAACCTGCATGAACGCTAGCACTCGCGGTATACGCGCACCCTGAATCGGACGAATCAGACCATCTCTCGCTTGGTGAGCCACCGTAGTGTCGGCCACCCGAGAAACACCGGCAACCAGCAGGTCAGGACGCGGTAGAGCAACACCGACGGGACAGCGATGGAGGCGGGCACGCCGAAGGCCGCCAGACCGCCGATGAGCGCGGCCTCCACGGCACCCACACCGCCAGGCGTCGGAGCGGCGGAGGCCAGAGTTCCGCCGATCATCGTCACGACCGTCACGGTGACGAACGTGGTGCCGCCGCCGAATGCCTCGATGCTCGCCCACAAGGCGAGCGCGGCACCCAACGTCGTCGCCGCGCAGCCGAGGATGATGATCGAGAAGCGTTTGGGGTCGCGGGCGAGTTCGCCCAGTTCGCCGAGGACTTCCTTGATCTGCGGTCGGATGGCGACCCGTAGCCAGCGGCGCAGCTTGGGGACGAACATGAACGTCCCGACGACACCGAAAGCGGCACCCGCGATGAGGTAGAGCACGGTGTTGCCCGGCACCATGTTCGAGAGCCCGGACGAGGTGCCTGCGACGACGCTGAAGAAGATCAGCAGGCTCACGTGCGTGATCACCTGGACCGATTGTTGCAGCGCCACAGCTGCCGTCGCGCGAACCGTTCCCAGCCCACCCTTCTGCAGGAATCGGACGCTCAGGGCCAGTCCGCCGACGCCCGCGGGCGTCGTCGTCGCCGCGAAGGTGTTGGCTACCTGCATCACCGTCAGATTCCAGAAGCCGACCTTGCCGAGCGCGCACGCCCACAACGCCGCTCCGGCACCGATGTACGTCAGTGCGGAGACCGCGAGACCGAGCAGAGCCCACCACCAGTTGGCCGAGCCGAGTTCGGTGACGAACGCGGGCACCGCACTGATGAACGGGTATGCAACGTAGACCAATCCGATCAACAACACGAGCGAGATGATCTGGTTGCGGCTGAACCGGGTGACCTGTTCGGCTTCGATCCTGGCGGTGCCGGTCTGCTCGAGTACCTCGAGCCGGACTGCCTTCATCGTCTTGTCGGCGTCGAGCACCGACTGCCGAATCCGAGGTGGGATGGCGGACTTGGTCAATCGACCCGAGGCCGCAATCACGGTGTCGAAGCCGAGTACGTCGATGGCGGTCGCGACGGCGCGCTGAGGGCCGAACAGGTCTGCCGTGGTGAGCAACAACTGCGCGACGTCGGATTGCATCTGGGAATCCGACGCACCCAGTTCGGCGTGGCCGAAACCGCAGAAGAGCGCATTGCCGTCGTCGATCCTCAGTTCACCGCGGTGCAGGTCGCCGTGCGAGATCTGGTTCTCGTGCAGGGTGTTCAGCGCCGACCACAGTGCACCAAGGGTGGCGTCGTCGTGCTCCGCCTCGACCGGATCCCCGATGGGCAGACTGTGCGCGTACAGAGTCCATCCTCTGTCGAGCGCTGCCACCGCCAGCGGGTGACTGCCCGCCGCTCCCAACCCCTTGATGGCCAGACCCATCAGGGCGCGATGCTCGACTGCCCGGCGCATCGACGCATGCAGTGGCGCAGTTTCGCTGCCCCGCATCGTGATCCACCGCCAGGATTGGCGCAGGGCACCGCCGCTGCGCTGATTCTGCCCGTACAACTCGACCACCACATCGGCGTCGGGAGTGTGTGCGTTCAACACCAACGGGCCGGGGCCGGCCGGACGGACGACGGTGAAGCTGCGAACGGTGACACCGCGACTGTGGAACAGCCGAGCCGCAGCGTCGAGCGGAACCTCCAGCGCCGGTGTGCCGACGAGCAACACGATGACGGCCCCGACGAGCCAGCCGACCGCGAGTCCGAGCATCGAGCGAGCCGGGACCACGGTGGAGACGACCAGGTGCATCGGCACGAACGCGAGCAACAGCGTCCACCATGCCCGACGCCATTTCGCGGGTAGGCCTGGGCCGGAGACCGTCAGAGCCGCAGCCAGCATCGCGATCCAGCGCGAATCGTCGAGGAACTGTGCGAGGAACGTGTCGAGTCGTTCGGGTACGTCGAGGTCCCAGGTGGGAGTGGAGATCCCGGTTCCGGTGATCGACAGCGCCAGCGCGGCCAGCAGCGCCGCGGCCGCGTACCCGGCGAGCAGTTTCCATTTGCGGCCCGCGATCAGTCCGATCAGTACGCCGAACGGGAGCGCGAGAATGGCGACGCCGTAGACGATGTAGACGGCATTGGATTGGTCGGGGCTGAGCACGCCGACGATGTTCGACACCGATTGCTCGAGCGCGTCCCACTGATTTCTGGTGATCAGCGAACCGGCGATCACCACGCCCAGCAGTGCCGCGGCCGATACGACCCGAATGATGTCGCTGGTTCTCCGCACCAGCGGCTGAAGCAGGTTTCCCGCTACGGGAATGTCCCGCCCATCCACACGCATGGGGTCAACCTACCGTGCGGTACGCCTACGGAGTTCGTTGCGGACGGTGGGCCATTCGGATTCGATGATCGAGAACACGACGGTGTCGCGCAACGAACCGTCGGACATGCGTTGATGATTGCGCAGAATGCCGTCCTGCTTCGCACCCAGTTTCGCGATTGCCGTCCGCGACTGCAGGTTCATCCAGTGGGTACGAAATTCGACTGCGATGCATCCCAATTCCTCGAATGCATGCGTCAACAGCAGCAGTTTGCTTGCGGGATTGGTGCCGGTTCCGTGCGCGGAGCGGGCATTCCAGGTGTATCCGATTTCGACGCGACGGTTGGTGGCGTCGGCGTTGCAGAATGTCGTCGCTCCGATGATCTGTCCGGTGTCGTTGCGGCGCAGCGTGAACGGAAGCATCGTGCCTGCGTCGAGCAGTCCGAGTCGACGATCGATCTCGGCCGCCATCTCCTCGGGCTTCGGCACGCTGGTGTACCAGAGACTCCACAGCTCGCCGTCGCGCGCGGCGTCGCACAGACCTTCGAGGTGATCGTGGCTCAGCGGCTCGAGGGTCACCAGATCGTCAGTGAGGGTCACCGGTTGCAGAAAGGGCATTCGCCGACGATACGTCGGATCTGCCCGTCCGGGAAAGGGCGACGATCAGTGCTGCGGTGACGGCTACGGCCACGACGACGAGGGCGATCACTTCGGTGAAGGCGTGGGCGTAGGCATCGGCGAATCCCGGTTGCCCGGCCGCGGCGGCATCCGCGTCGGCTCGGTCGGGAACCTCGCCCCGCACGAGGATCGTCAGCAGCCAGGCGTAGCCGGCGACCATCACGGCCTCGCTACCGATGCGGAAGAGATTGAGTACTCCTGCTGCGGTGCCGCTGCTGTGCGGTGGAACTGCCGCGAGTGCTTCACCGTCGACCAGGCCGATCGGGAGTCCGAATCCCAGCCTCAACAGGATCATCGGGACCACGACGGCGGCGAGCGGGAGGCCTGGTTGCAGGGCCAGCATGCCGAGATTGCCGAGAACCAGGAAGCCGAGGCTCACGAGAACGACGCGGTCGGGGGTGATTGCGTCGAACATCTCGGTCAGCTTGGCGACGGTCAGTGGGGCGATCAATACCGGGATCGTCATCGCCAGCATGAACAGTCCGGCTCGCCCGGGAGTGAGGGACGCAACGGCGCTGAGCGCAGCGGGCAGATAGGTGAGCAGGGTGACGAATCCGATGGCTCCGGCGACCGGGACGAGGCACAGAGCGAGGAAGCGGCGGTTGCGCAGTAGGCCGAAATCCAGCAGTTTCGATGGTGTCGATGCGCTTCGCAGAGCAGGAAGGGCCAGTGTTCCGACGGCCGCGACGAGCAGAACGAGCGCCTGAGCGGCGAACACTCCGCGCCAATCGAGTACGGCGATCAGCAGTCCGGAAATGGTCGGCCCGAGTGCCAACCCCAGTCCGTTCACGGTGCCGAACAGGGCGAAGGCCGTCGCTCGTTCGGTCCCCTGGAAATGCAGCGAGAGAATGGACGTCGAGCCCACCAGGACCGCCGCGGCACCGATGCCGGCGAACACCCGCGCGGCGTCGAGCAGGAGCAGTGAGGATGCCAGGGCGCTGACCAGGCTGGCGACGGCCGTGAGTACGACGCCGATGCGAAACGACGTGCGGTGACCGATGCGATCCGAGACTGCGCCCCACACGACGGTGAACAGTGCGAACGCGACGTTGAAGCCGTTGACGACCCACTGCAGCGGCGTCGGATCGGAGCCGAGATCTGCGGCGATCACCGGGAGCGCGATGGCGGTGCCCGAGATGGACATCGGTACGACGAACTGTGCTGCGAGTACGACCGGCAGAACTGCTCTCATGGATCCCCCTGCACTGAATTAGGTACGATGACTTTCGTACTAGAACAGGTTTGAAGGTACGGCGCAAGTCGTACCTATTGTCAGGAGGAGCCGATGGCGGACGAGAACGGGCATCCGGAGCCCGAGGAAATGCAACTCGGTGCAGTGATGTCTGCACTGGCGGACCCGCTGCGCCGCAAGGTGGTCACCGAACTCGTCGGCGACGAGGACGGAGCCGAGCGAACCTGTATGTCCTTCGATCTGGGTGTCACCAAATCGACTCTGACGCATCACTTTCGAGTGCTGAGGGAAGCAGGACTGGTGTTCCAGGTCGATCGCGGAAACAGTCGTAAAGTGACGCTGCGTCGAGTGGAGCTGAACTATCGATTTCCCGGCTTGCTGGATCTGATCGCCAACGAAATCCACTAGCTCTCCGTGTGCGATGCGCCCTACGGTGGGCACCATGCACATCGCCATGATCGGCACGACGGCCCCCAGCCACATTTATCCCTCGCTGGCCCTGATTGCCGAGCTGGTTCGGCGAGGGCACCGCGTCACCTATGCCGTCGGTGATTCCCTGCGACACGTTGTCGAACCCGCAGGCGTCGAGGTGGTGCCGTTCTCCTCGATACTTCCAGACGGCGAGGCGTCGTGGCCGGACGATCCGGCAGCGGCGATGCAGGTTTTCCTCGAGGAGGCGATTGCGTCGTATCCCGTACTCACCGCGTTCTACGACGACGATCAGCCGGATCTGTTCCTGTACGACATCGGCGGAATGACAGCACCCGTCCTCGGTGTGCGCTACGGGGTGACGGCGGTGCAACTCTCGCCGACGTACGTGGCGTGGGACGGATATGCCGAGGATCTTTCCGATGTACTGACGCCGATGCGCGAGTCCTCCGGTGGCCTGAAGTACCACGCGTCGTACACGGCTTGGTTGCGAGCCAACGACATCGACGCCGATCCGTGGGAGTGGATCACGTATCCGGCGCACTGCCTGTCGCTGATTCCTCGGGTGATGCAACCGCATGCCGACCGCGTGGCAGATACGGTTCGCTTCGTCGGACCCTGCCTCGATCCGGTACGCCTGAGCGACCGCAGTTGGACGGCACCCGATGGGCCGATCCTGTACATCTCCTTCGGCACCGGCTACAACGAGCGACCCGAGTTCTACCGACTGTGTATCGAGACGTTCGGGAACACGGACTGGCACGTGGTGATCTCCATCGGCCGACGCGTCGATCCGGCTACGCTCGGGGCACGACCTGCCAATGTCGAAGTGCACGAACATGTTCCGCAGCTCGCGGTGCTCGATGCGGCCGCGGTGTTCATCACCCACGCCGGAATGGGTGGCTGCACCGAGGCGCTGTGGTTCGGCGTCCCGACCGTGGCCATTCCCCAGGCAGTGGATCAATTCGGCAACGCGGCGATGCTCGCCGAACTCGGCGTCGGCGTGCACCTCGAATTCGAGCAGGTGACGGCTGCGAGCCTGGCCGACGCTGTTGCCGAGGCTCGCCAGTTGGCATCGCACGCAGCGGCGATGAGTGCCGAGGTGCGGGCACACGGAGGCGTCGAACAGGCGGCAGACGCGGTGGAAGCATTCCGGCGCTGACCGACGTCACCGCTATCGAGCTGTGGTCAGGATCTCCAGCTGCCCGAAGATATCGGCGTAGGTGTCGCGGACCTGGCCCCAGGATGCCGTCATGTCGACGCTCTGCGGATCGGGAGTCGGCAGCGCGTAACCGTACTGGGAGCGAGGCACAGGATTTCCGGGCAGGACGAGCACCTGAGTGAACGCCGCCGAATCGGGATTGAACGTCAAGGTGTGGGAGGCAACGTTGCGGCCCCAATCCTCCGACGGCCACGACAGGAAGATCACGTGCTGCGGGTCCGCCGCGACGTCGGTGTACGAGACGTAGCTGCCGTAATGATCCTCGCCCGGCGACATGATCTTGTACGCGCCGTTGTCGGTGTAGATCAGAAGGGCCTCGGCGAACGGCTTCTGGTCGAACAACGCCGTGTAGCGAAGTGCCTGCACGAACACGGGTTGTCCCAGGGGGATCGAGATGGACTCTGGTATCGAGGGCATTCGGCGTCGCATCCTTGTGTTCTCGGTGTCGGGATCGAGGGTACCGACACGAAGCGGAGGAAGAGGGCTTCGCTAGGTGAGACATTGACGTGTCCGTCACCCTGTAGCGGCGCAGTTCCGACGAACCACATCGGCTGCGCCAGGATCCAGACGAAGACACGACAGTGACCCTCACCTACGACTGGACCGATACCCCGGAAGCCACTCGGGCAGAAATCGGTGGACTGCCGTCGGTCCCCGAGTCCTTCCTCGCAGAGTCGCTGGCTTCGCTGGAGTCGAGCCTGCGTGAATCGGGTGCAGCCAGCCGCGCCTAGCGCGGTCCAGTGCACCCGATTCTGTCCTTGCGGAACGCTGACGCTCACGCAGCACGGCTGCGAACGAACGCGTCGACGCGGGTCGGAGTCGTCTTCGTATGCACGGATGGCATCGAGTTCGGTGGCGTCTTGCTGGTCGATCCGGGGTGATCACCTGCGGTCAGACGCCGCCGGTGTCGCCGAGGGAGATCAACAGCTTTCGTAGAAGCCGTTCCAGCTCGCGTCGTTCGCTCGGTTCGAGGTCCGACACCAGGCGGGCTGCATTCGCCACATGGCCGTCCACGACGCGTTCGACCACGTCGTGTCCCTCGGGGGTCAGCGTGATCAGGATGCTGCGTCGGTTCGCGGGGTCGGTTTCGCGAGTCACGAGGGATTTGTTCACGAGTCGGTCAACCCGGTTGGTCATCGCGGCCGAGCCGACCATCGTCCGCGCAACCAGGTCTTTCGGCGTCAAAGTGTAGGGCGGCCCCGACCTGCGCAGAGTCGCCAACACGTCGAATTCCCAGGGCTCCATGTTCTCCTCGGCGAAGTAGCCGCGGATCTCGTGTTCGACCAATCGCGAGGTCCGCGACAGTCGCCCGACTATGCCCATGGGTGATGGCTCCATCTCGGGCCGCTCTCGTTTCCATTGCTCCAAGAACGAATCGACTGCGTCGGTCAACGAACTCTCCTTGCGCACTGCGGATGCCGATCGACATTTCGACATCGAACTGTTTGACGGACGGTAGCACCTGCTCTAGTCTTTCGTTGTCAAATGATTCGACATCGAACTATTCGGGAATGAGACATGAGGCCTTCAGAAGGAATTTCCGTATCGGACGCGATCAGGTCACGTCGAAGTCATCGGCACTATCTGCCCGATCCGATACCGACACACACGCTCGACCGGGTGCTCGAATTGACGCTCGAAGCGCCGTCCGCATGGAACTACCAGGGCCGATCCATCGTCGTGGTGAGCGACCCCGATGTCCGCGCAGGGCTAGAGGCCGCTACCGGTGGTCAACCACACCCCAGGGAAGCCCCGGTCGTGTTGGTCTTTCTCGCCGAGATGGACGCATGGCGACGGGACAACCACGACGTGTTCCAGTCCGCGCGCAGTTCGGGTGCGTGGTCGGAGCAGTTCATCGCTGGGTCGGCTGAATCCAGCCGGGCATTCCAGCTGGACCTTCTCGAACGCGGACTCGAGCGAGAGTACGCAGTCAAGGACGCCGTGATCGCGGCCAGCTTCGCGATGCTCGCTGCCACCGAGCAGGGCCTCGCATGTTCGCCCATGAACGGCTGGGACGAAGAACAAGTCAAGAAGGTGATCGGCGTCGACGATCGCACCGATATCGCAGTCGCGCTGCTACTTCCGCTCGGATTCGCAGCCGAGGAACGACGCCACCCCGGCCGACGACCGGTCTCGTCCTCGGTGCACTACCAGCACTACCGAACGACACTCACCGACACCTCTGGACAGGTCGCGGGCATCATCGACGAGGCAGAGGCACCGATGCTGCGCGAAGCCGGTGCTGTCGGGGACAGGTTCTTCGGAACCGTGGACGCCGGACCGGTGCGATGAAATCCGGAAGTGCGGTGCGCGATTCGCTGCTGACCGTCCTCGCGCCCGCGGTCTGGGGAAGCACATACCTCGTGACGACCGAACTCCTTCCGCCCGACCGTCCTCTTCTTGCGTCGGTCGTGCGTGCACTGCCCGCCGGTCTGATCCTTGTCGCATTGGGACGTGCTCTACCGCAGGGGATCTGGTGGTGGCGCGCGATCGTGCTCGGTGTGCTCAATATCGGCGCGTTCTTCTACTTTCTGTTCGTTGCGGCGTATCACCTGCCCGGCGGTGTCGCGGCACTCGTCATGAGTGTTCAGCCGATGATCGTGCTTGTTCTCGGTGTGGGACTGCTGGGGGCGAGGATCAAAAGCATGCACATCGTGGCGTGTGTTTTGGGTGCGGTAGGGGTGGGGCTTCTCGTCCTCCAGCCGACCGCCGGCCTGGATCTGATCGGGGTCCTCGCAGGACTCGCGGGGGCGGCGAGCATGGCCTCCGGTCTGGTGCTGACCAAGAGATGGGGCAGACCCGAGGGCGTCGGAGTGATGACGTTCACCGGGTGGCAGCTGACGGTGGGAGGCTCGGTTCTGTTGCCGTTCATGTTGTTCGGGGAAGGTATTCCTGACGCCATTACGGCAGAGAACGTCTCCGGGTTCCTCTACCTCAGTGTGATCGGCGCGCTTCTCGCCTACGCGGTGTGGTTCCGCGGTATCGGCAAACTTCCCGTGCTTGCGGTGTCGTTCCTGTCGTTCGCGAGCCCACTCGCCGCGACTGTGCTCGGGTACCTCGTTCTGGACCAGTCACTCTCACCGCTGCAACTGGTCGGTGCTGCGATCGTCGTCGCAGCAGTGATCATCGCGCAACCGATCCGCACCCGCCGCACCGCGGCCCGATCCACCGTGAAACCGACTCTCGATCGCGGCGGGCCCCGATTCAGTCCTCCAGGACGCTGACGCTCACGCCGTAGGGCAGGAAGCGGACGCGTCGACGTGGGTCGGTGTTGTCCTTGTGTGCACGGAGGGCATCGAGTTCGGTGGCGTAGAGCTGGTCGATCTGGGGTGATCCGGCGTCGTCGACGCTGTAGATCGCCCAGACTCCGTCGCCCTTCTGACCTGTGGTTTCAGGCTCCGGCGGAGCTTTGGGTGCGCCGGAGCCCGAGGCGAACAGAGAGCCGACCACCTCACGCAGGCCCTCGGTCGCCTCACGGGCGAACTTGTCGAAGTCGTCGGATCCGAATCCGAAGGGTCCTTGGTTGGCCATGGCAGTACCTCCTGAAGGTGATACTCCAGTATGCGCGTTTTCTCCGAACAGGCACCGTGGGTACCGTCGAGGTGCTGCGAGCCGGGCTACTGCTGTAGTCGTGCACCGATGGTGTTGTGCAGCGCTCGCAACGAGTTCTGGCCCAGCGAGACCGTCTGTGATTCGACGTAGCGCAACAGATGCGTGTCGTCGAGGACCTTCTCGCTGGACTGGATCAGCACTGTGCCGGCTCCGGTGAAGTCGAACTGACGCTCCTCGCCGCTGTTGGCACCGAGGAATCCGCGGGCTGCACCGAGGAAGTTCTGCATCCAGTCGGCGTCGAAGTGATGCGACGGCGACGGGCAATCTGCCCATCCGACAAGGGCTTCCGGGTCGATGCGCAGCGGCGGCTCGGCGAACATGACGGGGCCGTTGGACGACGCCAGGAACTTACCGGTGCCGAGCAGAGTCAGAAATCCCGGGACGATGGACTGCTTGAGATCCAGAGTCGGCTCGAACGCAAGGAGATTCGCGGCCCGGATGGTGAGGTTGCCGTCGTCGAGGTCGTAGCTGTTGATGTTGAACCCGCGATCGCCGAGGATCAGCTTGCCCTGGCCCTGCGCGAGCACCCAGTCGTTCGAGTACAACGGAGACGAGAACCGCGCGGCGACGATGGCGGGCATGGACGTCTGGCCGAGCGGTTCGAACCGAACATTGCCGTAGTACGCGATCATCGCGCCCTTCGACGTGAACCACGGCTGCCCTGCGAGCTCGACGCAGAACGCGTAGTCGTTGCCGGGGACATTGTCGTTGACCGGCAGGGTGTACGGAGTGTGGATTTCGAGACCCATGAGATTGCTCCTCAGAACTTCTGCTCGGACGCCTGCACCCACACGGTGCCCATACCGGTCATCTTCAGCTGGATGGCCTCACCGCTGCCCTTGCCGACGGCGTCCCGCCACCCGACGTTCGCGGAGATGTCGACGTTGATTTTGCCGATGTGGCAGACGTACGCCTGCGGATCGACCACGACCGTAGGGTTGTTGGGCCCGACCTGCAGCGGAGTTGCGCCGCCGTGCGAGAGAACCGCAACGCTGCCCTGGCCGGTGAGCTGTGTCGTGAACAGACCCTGTCCGGTCATCGCACCGCGCACCGCACCGCGAACACCGCCCTGTGAGGTCAACGCAACGATGGAACTCTGGAGGTAGCCGTCGTGCACCAGAAGTCGATCGGCTTCGACAGTGAGCATCGAGGACCCGTCGAGATGGATCACCTCGATGTAGAGCCCGGCGTGACCGTAGAAGACCTCGCCCTGACCCTCGGCTGCCATCATCGCCGTGTGCTCGCCTGCCATCATCCGGCCGGCCATCCCCGCCATGCCGCCCATGCCCGGCATGGCACCGGCCGAACCGCCCATCGAATGCGGAACGAACCGGACGTCGCCGGTGTAGTAGAGCATCGATCCACGACGCGCGAGGACGTTCTGATTAGGTGCCAGAACGGATTTCACGACTTTGCTGTTGACGAGTTCGAGTGGCACGTCAGCGCTCCTCGGGTTGAATGTAGACGACGCCCTGGCCGTCGAAGCGGAGGGAGAACGCCTCGCCGCTGCCGCCGCCGATGGCGGAACGCCACGTGACGTCGGTGACGAAGCTCTGATTCAGCTGGCCGCGATGGGCGACGAAGGCGTCGGGATCGACGACCAGTGGGTACTGAGGATCGACGGCGAGGGCGATGATCGGCCCACCTTTCGACAGCAATGCCACGGTGCCCGATCCGCTGACGACGGTGGTGAACAGTCCCTGGCCCGAACTTGCGCCGCGCAAGCCGGAGAACTTGACATCCGTCTTCAATTGCCCTGTGAGAGCCAGTAATTGGGAGGACTCGACGTGGAGGTTGTCGCCCTGGACCTCGACGAGAGTGATGTCCTGGGCGTCGACGGCGAAGTAGACGGTGCCTTTGCCGGACACGTCCATCAGCGACAGCGACTCGCCGGTCACCTTCTGTTTGAGTGCGGCACGGAATCCTCCGCCACCACCCATGCCGGCGCTCTTGAAGGCGACATCGCCCTCGTAGGCCACCATCGAGCCCGACATTGCGCGCAGGGAGTCGCCGGTCAGGTCGGCGACCAAGACACGGTGTCCGTTCATCCTCAGCTGAGCCACGGGGGAACTATGCCACTGCACGCGCCCCCGCGGCTACTGCTGGAGAGAAAATCTAGACGAGCGGCTTCAGGGCCTTACCTGCCAGTTCGACGGCTCCGGGCTGGTGTCCGTTGGTGATCAGGTTGATGATGATGCCGTCGATGCCCTGATCGAGTACGCGCTTCTGCACCTGCTCGGCGACGTCGTCAGGAGTTCCGCAGAAGTGGCGATCGGTGGCCTTCGCTGCGTCCTCCTCCGACAGGTTCGTCAGATCGAGGCCCTGCTTGAGCACGAACTCGCGCTGCAGTTCCTTGGCCTTGTCGCCGTCCTCGTCGACGATGACGAACGCGAGGAAGCTCGTCTCGAGGTCCTTGGGATCGCGATCGACTTCCTCGCAGCGGGCCTGCACGGCAGCCATCTTGCGCGGCAGTTCGTTTGCGTCGCAGATGATGTTGAGGTGATCGGCGAACTGTGCGGCCAATCCGAACGTCTTCTTCTCGCCACCGCCGCCGAGCATGATCGGCAGATCATCGCGAATGCGGGGCTCGTTCATCGCGTTCTCGACCTGGTACCAGAGACCGTCGAATGTGGGGCGCTGTCCGCGCAGCATCGGTTCGATGATCTGCAGTGCCTCGTCGAGTCGCTCGAAACGGTCGGTGAAGGTGCCGAATTCGAGTCCGAAGCTCTGGTGCTCGAGCTCGTACCAGCCGGCACCGATACCGAGGATCGCGCGCCCGCCGCTGACGACGTCCAGCGTGGTGACGGTCTTGGCCAGAATCGCCGGATTGCGGTAGGTGTTGCCGGTGACCAGCGCGGAGAGCTGGATGGTGTCGGTGGCCGTCGCGAGGGCGGACAGCGCGGAGTAGGCCTCGAGCATCGGCTCGTCGGGCTTGCCGATTCCGGGGAGTTGGTAGAAGTGATCCATCACGAATGCGGTGTCGAACCCGGCCGCTTCGGCCTCGCGCGCCTGCGCGATGACCTGGGGAAAGAGTTCTGCGACCGAACCGTCGTAGCTGAAGTTGGGCATCTGGTAACCGAGGCGAATAGTCACGGGATTCACGCTACTCGGATATCGGCAGGAGTGGAGCCTGCGGAACGACCTCTGTCTTTCAGGAGTGGAGCCTGCGGAACGAGGTCAGGCTGTGGGCATTCCGGCTGCGAGAGTGACTGTGCCGGAGCTTGTCACCCCTGTGTCATCGACCCATTCCACGACGGCGGAATCGCCCGGTCGACGTCCGAGCAGCGCCTCCGACAGGTCCGACGAGGATCCGATCTCGGTGCCGTCGAACGTCACGATCACCTCGTCCGCAGACAATCCCAGCACCTCCGCTGGGGAATCGGGCGACACCGATACGACGGCCGCCCCGATCGCCGGCTTGTTCTCGAAGACCGACACATCGCGCACCGAAACCCCGAAATACGGTGTGGGGCCTACCTGTACGGTGCCGCCGGACTGGCCGGCGAGCACCTGATCGAGCACCGAGACCGCCTCGGAGATGGGGACGGCATACGCCTCGGGTGCCTGCGGCGGTGAGAATTCGGTTCCGTTGCGCGCCTCGTCGGACAGCCCCGCGGTGTTCACACCCACCACACGGCCCCAGGCGTCGAAGAGAGGCCCGCCCGAATCCCCCGATCGCACATCGGCGTCGACGCGAATCATTCGCTCCAACGTATTTCCTGAGCCGTCCACCGAACTGCGAGTACGCACCTGCTGATCGAGGGCGGTCACCGCCCCCGGGGCAGGCACCAATACCCCTGCACCCGAGGCATTCCCGACGGCGGTCACCGCATCACCCACCTCGGGAAGTGGGTCCGGAGCAAGCTCGACCACCGGCAGGTCGGCCGCGGTGATCAACTGCACGACTGCCACGTCACGGGACTTGTCGTAACCCAACACGGTGGCGTCGTAGATCAGTCCGTTGCCCATGTGCACTGCGCTGATCTCGGTGGCGTTCTCGACGACGTGGAAATTGGTGAGCACGATTCCGTCGGGGGCGACGACGAAGCCGGTGCCGGCGACCCCGGAGAATCCTGCGGACGCCGAGAGGGTGACGACGGTGGGATCAACGCGAGCCGCGAGCTCCTCGGGCGTCAACGGTGGCGGTTCGACGACGGGAGCTGCCGGTGCGATGGGTGCCGGCGTGGCGACGAAGTCTGCGGTTCCGGGATCGAGTTGCGGCGTCGCGAATAGCCACACACCGGCAGCGACCAGCGTCAGTACCACCGCTCGTCCACCCGACTGCATAGGAACCGATTATGGTCCGGTGGCGATGGTGGTGCCAGCTACACCGGCGAATCCACGGGTTGCCACCATCGATTCGGGGACTTTCGGCCGACAGACTTCAGGAATGACCTACAACGAACGAATCGAACACACGGACGACAGAGTGGCTGCTGCGATTCTGCGGGCACCGTTCGCGAGGCGAACGTGGCGAGAGGGCGGCTATCTGCTCGTCGGTTCGATGCTGGGATTCCTGGGAGCGACGTACCTGTTCCTGGGCGCGGTATTCGGGCTGAGCCTGGTGATAGTCCTGATCGGCATTCCCTTGATCGCCGCCGTCGTCGTCGGTGCGCGTAGTTGGGGTGTGGCCTACCGGGCGCTGTCGGCGACGATGCTCTCGACTCCTGTGGCTGCTCCTCCCCCGTTCCGTGCTCGCGGAATCTCCGGGTCCATCGCCGCCGGGTTGACCGATCGGGTCGGCTGGCGTGCGGTGCTGTTTCTCGTCATCCAGTCGTTGCTGTCGGTGGTCAACGTGTTCGTGGTGCTCATGTTCGCGGTGATCTCGGCTTTTCTGGTCGTGTCGCCTGTGGTGTGGGCCGTCGTGAAACCGGTCAGCTACGACGCGGACGGGGTGGCCCGCCAATCCCTGATCCAGATCGATCAGACCTATTTCGACACGCTGCCCCAGATGTTGGCCGTGGCCGTGCTGGGAATCTGTGGGCTGTTCATTGCGCCATGGCCGATTCGAGCGATGGCAGCGGTGGAGCGCACGCTGACCGGATTGCTGCTCGCTGCCTCCGACGAGGATCGGCGAGTGTCGGACCTGGAGACGTCCCGCGCGGAGGTGGTCGACAATTCGACTGCGACTCTTCGACGGGTCGAGAGAGATCTACACGACGGCACACAGGCTCGACTTGTCACCATGGCCATGGCACTCGGGAGAGCGGAGGAGAAGTTGGCACGCGGCGAAGACGCGTCGGAACTGGTGTCGGCTGCCCACGGCACCGCAAAGGAAGCGCTCGTCGAGCTTCGAGAGGTGGTGCGCGGAATACACCCGCCCGCACTCGATCTCGGACTCGAAGCGGCCCTGCAGACATTGTGTTCGCGCAGCCCGATCCCGGTCGAGCTGACGGTACTGTTGCCGCACCGTCCGGCTCCGAGCATCGAGACCATCGCATACTTCACGGTGGCCGAACTGTTGACCAACGCAGCCAAGCACTCCCATGCTTCGCAGGTGTGGGTCGATGCGCACGCGGACATAGCGAGTGTCGTGATCAGCCTGCGTGACAACGGAATCGGTGGTGCGGCTCCCGGAGCGGGCACCGGCCTGAAGGGTCTGCAGGCTCGAGTCGAATCCGTCGACGGAGCACTGCATGTGGACAGTCCGGTAGGTGGCCCCACCGTCGTGAAAGTGCATCTGCCCCTGACGTCTGGAGGAATCGGATCATGAAGGTGGTCATAGCCGAGGACAGTGTGATCCTACGAGACGGGTTGGCGCAGCTGCTGATCGATCGTGGATACGAGGTGCCGGCGATGGTGGGTGATGCCGAGGCGCTGGTGGCCGCAGTCGACGAGTATGCGCCCGACGTCGCGATCATCGACGTGCGAATGCCGCCGAGCTTCACCGACGAAGGACTCGTTGCGGCCGTGCATCTGCGACGCCGCCACCCGGACGTGGGCGTACTGGTCTTCTCCCAGTGGGTCGAAACCCGATACGCGGCAGAGTTGTTGTCCGGCAGTACGTCCGGGGTGGGCTATCTGCTGAAGGACCGCGTCGCCGACGTCGGTGAATTCGTCGACGCATTGGTTCGGGTCGCAGCCGGCGGGACAGCGCTGGATCCGGAAGTGGTGGCTCAATGGGTGGGGTCCAGCGCAAAGCGGAGCACATTGGATGCGCTGACCGCGCGCGAACGCGAAGTGTTGGACCTCATGGCGCAGGGACTGACCAACGCGGCTCTTGCTGCATCCCTGCATGTTTCGGAAAGAGCAATCGAGAAGCACGTGGGAAATATCTTCGGCAAGTTGGGGCTACCGCCGTCGGATACCAACCATCGGCGAGTGATGGCAGTACTGCAGTATCTCGGTCAGCCGTCGGGCACGGCTTCGTAGTCGACACCGGGCTCACCGATACCAGCGCCACAGTCGCGGAGTTGTGCAGACCAGCAGCACCGCCAGGGCAGTGACCACGGCCTGTCCGACGCGACCTGCCGTTATTCCGTCCGTCGGATCGTGGGGCGGGTAGTTCACGACGGCGTTGGCCGCCGCATCGAGAAACAAGATCGCTGCGCCGAACACCAATCCGATACGTCTGCGTCGAGCGATCAGAAATGCCGCGAGCGGATCGAGGACGACGAGCGCGACGAAGAACCACGCGATGGCCACCGGTACCCCCGGATAAGGATCTGATCCACCGCCGACGAGCTGCACCAGATGAATTGCCGTGCCGTAAGCGAATACGGCCGTGAACACATACGTCAACGCATCGACGTGCCGTGGGGTGGATCGCACGGATACGAAGGTACCGCCCGTCTACAGTCTGCTCATGCCCGCGTCGCATCGCCCCCGAGTTCTGATCGGCATCTCCGGTTGGACGTACGCGCCGTGGCGAGGTGATTTCTATCCGGCGGGCCTGGCGCATCGCAAGGAGCTCGGGTACGCATCGGAACATCTGACGTCGATCGAGATCAACGGCACGTTCTATGCGATGCAGAAGCCGTCGAGCTTCACCAAGTGGCACGACGAGACGCCGGACGACTTCGTGTTCTCCATCAAAGGTGGTCGCTACGTCACCCACATCAAGCGGCTCGTCGGCGTCGAGGCGGCACTCGCGAACTTCTTCGCCACCGGAGTGTTGACGCTGGGCGACAAGCTCGGACCGTTCCTGTGGCAGTTGCCCCCGAACCTCGAGTTCGACGCGCAGAAGATGTCGGAGTTCTTTTCCATGTTGCCTCGGACGGTCTCTGCCGCAGTCACTCTGGCCCAGTCTCGCGACGACAAGTTGGCCGAGGATCGAGTGTTGTTGCCGGCTGGGTCGTCTCGGGTCCTGCGGCACTGTGTGGAGGCCCGGCATCAGAGTTTCGCCACCGACGAGGCCGTGCACCTGTTGCGAGAGAACGATATTGCGTTCGTTGTCGCCGACACCGCAGGCAAGTACCCGTACGTCGACACTCCGACAGCCGATTTCATGTACGCCCGCCTGCACGGCGACGAGGAGCTGTATGCCAGCGGCTACACGGATGAGGCGCTCGATCGATGGGCCGCGAAGATCTCGGACTGGACTGCCACGGGCCGCGACGTCCACGTGTACTTCGACAACGACATCAAGGGATACGCACCCTTCGATGCAATGAAACTGATCGAGCGAATCGATAGGTGAGCATTCGGCTCTCTAGTTTCCATCGCAGAAAGCAGTAGGCGCCACTATGCAGACGCAGATCGCTGCTGTCAGCAGAGATCCGATCGGGCCGGTCGACGGTGGCGAGGACCGGATCACCGGCACACTGGGTGCATGAAGCTATTGGTCCTCGGCGGCAGCGACTTCGTGGGGCGAACTGCCGTCGAGCATGCCCTCGAGTTGCATTGGGAAGTCACGATATTCAATCGCGGCACGACCGCGTCGGATCCTCGGGTCACGCAACTCCGCGGGGACAGGCGAGTCGCAGGCGGACTCGATGCGCTGCGAAAAGAGCAGTGGGACATGGTGTTCGACACGTGGTCATCGGAGCCGAGCGCCGTCGAGGAGTCGGCGGCGATGCTCGCCGGTCGAGTCGATAGCTACATCTACGTCTCGAGCCGATCGGTGTACGACGCGCCGCGAGCGGGATCGACGGAGGCCTGTCCGACGGTCCAGGGACCTGGCGAGGACTATGCGCGGCAGAAGTTGGGCGGTGAGCGAGCGGCAGTTGCGGCTTTCGGCGATCGAGCGCTGCTGGTCCGCGCCGGTCTGATCCTGGGACCCTACGAGAACATCGGCCGACTTCGCTGGTGGCTGAACAGGATTGAGCGCGCCGGGAATGTGCTCGCGCCCGGTCCCGCCGACCTGGCACTGCAATATGTCGATGCTCGCGATCTCGTTGCCTGGAGTCTGGCTGCAGCCGCTCGGGGTCTCGGCGGACCGTACGACGTGGTGAGCCGGCCAGGTCATGCCACGATCGGCGACGTTCTGCAGGCCTGCATCCAAGCCACCCGCTCCGATGCTCGGCTGTGCTGGGTGGAGCCGGACGTACTCAGCGCGGCAGGTGTGCAGCCCTGGACGGAGCTCCCGATCTGGATTCCGCCGGGGGCCGACCATGATTCGCTGCACGCATCCGATGTCTCGAAGGCATTCGACGCGGGGCTTCGGACTCGTCCGGTTCAGGAGACCGTCGCCGACACGTGGGTGTGGCTGCAGTCGCTGAACGGGCGGACGCCGATGAGGGGTGGTCGGCCGCCCGTCGGACTCCCGGCCGAGTGTGAGGCGGCAATTGTGGCGGGTTGGTGAACACGACAGACGCGCGCGGAATCGTCAGACGCGTTCGGAATTACCAACGGATCGGTGTCGAATTCGCGCGCGTATGACGAACGCGCGCGCGTTTGCGAGAAAACCGGCCCGCTACCCCACTATTCGTCACTCTTGAAGCAAAGCTAGAGATCGATAGACAACGCTACGGAGTGCAGAGCCGTCGTACCGCACCCTCGATTTTCGATGCCCGACGCTGGTGTTCTGCGTCGTCGATGGGTCCGGAGTCGCTGCCCGGCGCGGTCATCCACGCGGAGGTGATGCCGAAGATCATGGTGAACAGGTCGTCGACGGTGAAGGCGTCGGATATCAGTCCGTCCTGCTGCGCAACTGCCATGGCGCGTCGTCGCTCGGCTATCACCGTATGGATGTCGTCGGCACCCGCGACCGCCGTGCCGCCTTGAAGTTGCGTCCACAGCAGCAGTCGGTGTTCCTGGGGATTTGCGGCGAGGTGCAGATATTCGCGTGCGGCGTATCCCCCGAGATCGTCGACGGTGAAGGGAACCGACTCCAGGAAGCGGGCGAATCCGTCTTCCACGACGGCCCGGAACAGCGCTTCCTTGTCCCCGAAGTACGCGTACAGGCGTTCCTTGCTCGCCTTTGCCGAGGCCGCGATGCGATCCACCCGAGCGCCGGCCAGACCGTGCTCGGAGAACTCTGTGCGTGCGGCGATGACGATGCGGGCGCGGGTTGCGCTGGCGTCTGGCTTCATGCCGGCCACCCTACCGCCAACCAACTAGTTCGTTTGACAGTCGGTGCCGCATCGCCTACGTTTTCGTCGGGACATTTTTCGGGCCCGAGAATCAACGAGTACGAGTGGGGTAGAAACATGTCGCAGGTCTCCGAGCGCGAAGCGTCGGATCCGAATCCGAACTACGAGCGCCGGTGGTTGGTGCTCTGCATCGTCGCCATCACACAGCTCACGATCGTGCTCGACGGCACGATCGTCAACATTGCGCTGCCGCAGGCACAGCTGGACCTGGGCATCAGCGACAGCAGCCGCGCCTGGGTCATCACCGCCTACGCGTTGTCGTTCGGCGCACTCCTGCTGCTCGGCGGACGCATCGCGGACTACTGGGGACGCAAGCGGTCGTTCATCGTCGGCATGGCCGGCTTCGCCGTTGCCTCCGCCATCGGCGGACTTGCCCAGGAGGGCTGGCAGCTGTTCATCGCCCGCGCAGGCCAAGGCGTCTTCGCTGCACTGCTCGCGCCGGCAGCACTGGCCATCCTGACGGTCACGTTCACCGACACCAAGGAACGCGCCAAGGCATTCGGTGTGTTCGGAGCGATCGCCGGTGGCGGCGCAGCCGTCGGCCTGCTCCTCGGCGGAGTGCTCACCGAGTACGCGAACTGGCGCTGGTGCCTGCTCGTCAACATCCCCGTCGCGATCGTCGCCATCGCAGCCGCTGTCCCGCTGGTCAAGGAAAGCAAGGCGCACGGAGACACCCGCTACGACCTGCCGGGCGCGATCCTCGTCGCACTCGGGCTGGCATCGCTGGTCTACGGATTCACCGAAGCCGAAGACGGCTGGGCGACGGTACCCACCATCTCCTTCATCGCGCTCGGCATCGCTCTGCTGGCCGCGTTCGTCGTCGTCGAGACCAAGTCCGACAACCCGTTGCTTCCGATGAGTGTGCTGCTGGATCGTGACCGCGGTGCCGCGTACATCGGATCCGCCGTGATCGGTGCCGCACTGCTCGGCGGCACGTTGTACCTGACCTTCTATTTCCAGATCGTGCTCGAGATGAGCCCGGTGATCGCCGGCGTCGCATCACTGCCGATGACGGGCGGCATCCTGATCACTGCCGCGATCGCGTCCGCCCTCGTTCCGAAGATCGGGCCCAAGCCACTGATGGCCGTCGGCCCCGTCGTCTCGGCGATCGGCCTGCTCCTGCTGACGCAGATCGGTGTCGACACTTCCTACTGGACGCACGTCCTCCCCGGCGTCGTGCTGCTCGGGCTCGGCCTCGGTCTGCTGATGGTGCCGATGCAGAACGTGGCACTCATCGGCGTCCCGGATCACGACGCGGGTGCCGCATCCGCGCTGATCAACGCCACCCTGCAGGTCGGCGGCGCACTCGGCGCAGCGGTGTTCACCACGGTGTACACCTCGTCCAAGACGTCGTACTTGGCCGACAACCCGGCACCCACTCCGCCCGCAGGGGTCCCCGCGGAGGCCCTGGCCGGCCAGGAAATCCCGAGCGACGAGGTATTGGCCTCGCTGCCGGAGCCGATCCGCGAGTTCGTGCTCGCCACCATCGATCACGCCTTCGCCGCCGAGGTATCGGGTTACGCCTGGGCCTTCGGCACCGCCGCGATCCTGGTCGCGCTCGTGTGCCCGGTCGTGCTCGGGCTCGTCCGCGCGAAGAAGGACGACCTGCCCGTCGGAGACACCCCGGTCCACATCGGATAGGTCCACTCCCGCACAGACGAAGAACCCCGCTGCTCACCGTCGAGCAGCGGGGTTCTTCGTTTCGAGAAGCCTCGTCAGTCCGGATCGATGGCGTCGGATTGCGCGGTGAGCAGCATGTGCAGCAACTCGGGAGGCAGGGCCATCGGCGGCATCGCGCCCAGATCGATCGAATTCTCGGAGTCACCGCCCAGTTCCAACACCTCGTCGTGCAGGCTCTCCATCTTCTCGTCCAGCTTGTTGGCGCTCTCGGCGGCCTCGGTCAACTCGGCCAGCAGAGTTGGCGGAATCTCCCCGCGGTACTTGTAGAAGATCTTGTGCTCCAGGCTCGCCCAGAAGTCCATCGCGATGGTACGGATCTGCAGTTCGACGAGCACCGGCTGGACGCGGTCGGACATGAACACCGGAATCTCGACAATGAGGTGCAAACTCTTGTAGCCGTTGGGTTTCGGGTGCGCGATGTAGTCCTTGACCTCGACGACCCGAATGTCGGTCTGGCTGCTGAGCATGTCCGCGATGCGGTAGGTGTCGGAGATGAAGCTGCAGGTGATGCGGACCCCGGCGACGTCGAAAATGTTCGCACGGATCGCGTCGAAATTGAGCGCACACTTCTTGCGCTGGGCTTTGTCGACGATGCTCTCGGGCGTCTTGAGCCTGGACGAGACGTGTTCGATGGGGCTGTAGCGGTGAATGTGGGTGAATTCCTGCTTCAGGATGTTGATCTTGGTGATCAGCTCGTCGATCCCGAACTTGTAACTCATCATGAAACGCGTGAAATCGTGTCTCAGCCGGCCCAGGTCGACCGCAGTCTCACTGTTCTTCATGACCTCGTTCATGACCACGATTGTCCACGACGGCAGGCCGGCCGCGCGCGGCGCGGGAATCGAAGCTTGCATCACTGCACGACGGGCCGAGCTCCGGTGTGAATCTCACGACGCCACAGGATTGGCACTGATGCGTGCGGTGATGCCCCAGCTCGCACGAACATGCTCGTGAACCGACGAGAACCGTGCCGGCGACGAGCCGATGACCGTTGCCGCATCGCGTCGGTGCTCTCTCGGCCCATCGATCCCCGACGCGGTAGAGAGAGCCGGCCGCGGGCTCTGGTTCGAGTGCCATCGCGCGCGACCGCCTTCGAGATCCGTCCCGTCCGATATGGACCGCCCGAAGTGGCTCGGCTGGCTGCGTCGCCAACTCCGGGGGCCTGCTCAGGTTAGCAGAACTCGAACGTATGTTCTAACGCGTGTGTCAAAACCACGTCTTGCGGCCGCCGACTGCGCGCCCCATCGAACCGAGCACGGTCAGAACCAGGCCGACGACCACCAAAATGATGCCGATAGTCGTCAAAATTGAAATGCCGGCGAAATAACCGATGAGGGCGAGGATGATTCCGAGAACGATCATGACTACTCCTGGTGCCAAAGTGAGCCCGCTACCGACGAATTGCCGATGGAACCGAACCTACTCGGGCGCGTGCACGATTGCTCACAATTGTCGCTATTTTCCGGCATCCACTTTTGCCGCGAGGAATGCCTCCGGGTCGATGAGGTCCGCCTGCCCCACGATCGATCCCAGATCTGCGATGCGTTCGATGCCGGTGAGCACCATCTCTTCTTCCACGGTGCCCTCGGCGTAACCGTAGTAGCAGGTCGACGTCGTGTGGTTGTGGTCCTTGTCGATGCGGTTGGCCCGACCCTCGATCTGCCTGATGTCGATGGGGGTCCACCGAGGATCGTGGATCAACGTCACGCGCGGGGCGAGGGTCGACACCGTCCCCTCCGGAAGCAGTAACTCGTTGGTGTGCAGGTTGATTGCGCTGGTGGTGGTCGAGACGATGACCGACGCGTCGCCGGTCTGAAAGCGTCTGATCGACGCCTCCTGCTCGGGGCTGCTCATCGAGCCGTCGACCACGGCGACGTCGAGACCCTCGTCGCGCAGTGTCTGCGCCAGCGCGGCGACCGACTCGCGGTAGAACATCGAGACGAACACCTGATTGCCGGCCTTGACCCACGTCCGCACCTGATCGGCCGACGCGGGAATGCGCAAGTACGAACACTTCTGACGGAATCGCAGGGTAGCGGCGCGGGTGCTCGGATTCTTCTGCAGCACCCGCTTGCCGCCGACGGCCTTCCAGATCGGCAGACCCACTTCCTTGCGGTAGTCCACCCACGCCGAGTTGTACAGCCGCTTCTGCGCGGCCGTGAGTTCCTGCCCCAGTGGCTCACGCGGAGTCGGCGGGGACGGCCGCGAAATCGACCACGGCACAGCACCTCCCGACAACCACCCGTGCACGGACGCGATATCGCGGGCGCGTCGGGCCGCGTCCTCGGGCTCCCATCGCCACGTCGTCAACCCCGTCGTCGCCTTGCCTGCCTTGACGGCGAACCCGGATTCGATGAGGAACTCCGCCCACTTCATCGTCACCGCATAGCCGAGATACTCGTCGTCACCGAGGATCTCGACCCCACGGCTGCGCTCGACGGCCCTGGCCATGTAGGCGAAGTGCAGCGGCTGATAGCCGGGCGTGGCGGACATCCAGACCACCGAGCGGGCCGCTTCCTGATACCGCCAGAGGATCTGCGACTGCTGCGATTCGATGTTCATCAGCGCATGCGACTCGTCGGCGATCACCACGTCGATGTCGAACCGGAGTTCACCGAGCGAGATGGTCCGCTTGTTCTGTGTCCGTTTACGTTTGCCCAGATCGGTCTCGGGCGGAACCGACAGTAGCTTCTTCGTCGACTGGTACGTGATCAGCAGCCAGCGCTTGCGGTCGGCCGGATCGATGTCTGCCTCACTGTCTGCGATGGTTCGACGCCACCCCGGCAACGCGCCCTTGGGCGCGACCACCAGCACCGTGCCGATCTCGGCTGCCGACATCTGCCGGACTGCCTCGCACACAGCCAACGTCTTGCCCAGACCCGTCGAATCCATCTGCGCGAAGTACGGGAACCCGGCCTCGAGCGCGGCGAGATGGCGTCGAACGGATTCGAGCTGCGTGTCACGCGGCTGCATCGCCCGCTCCCGCACCTCTTCGTCACGCCAGTTTTCGTTGGCATCGTCCTCGAGCCACCGCTGCAGGCTGTAGGGCATCGACTCGTACGGCTGCAGATACTCGGGCAGCTCCGTGCCGTAGTACGCGAACACCCGAGGACCCGGATACCAGCGCGCCCCAGCAGCGCCCGCTGCAGACCGATCCTCGAACGGCACGTCCAGTACCCAGACGCGCTCACCGGGATCGGGCACCCGCAGATCGGGGGCAGCGGACTTGCGCGGTGAGGTCTTGCGCGGGGCTGCCCTCTTGCGAGGTGCGGCCTTCTTCGCCGCGGGTTTCTTGTCCGCAGGCTCACCGTTCTTGGCGGCCGCGAACTTTCGCGCAGCGCTGCTCTGCCCGGCCTTGACGGTGCGGGCAGTGGTGGATCGGGCTGTGCGTCTACGAGGTGGCATCGGATCCAGTCTGTCGTACGGTGTGCACGAACACCGTAAAGGAGCCCTGTGACACACACGAACGACCCGCGCGCCGTAGTACTCGTCCACGATCAGGACCCGGCTCTCGCGCGACGCGACATCGGCACCCTCGACGCCGAATTGCGCACCAGGGGTTTCCAGTTGGACGTGCACTCCTTCGACCACAGTTCCGATCTCGCGCCGCCGCCGCTGTCCGGCGCGCAGGTGGTGGTGGTCATGGGCTCACCCGACGCCGCGTACGACGACACGCTGACCTGGCTCGCGCCGGAAATCGCGTACGTGCAGGACGCGATCGACGCGCAGGTCCCCATCCTCGGTGTGTGCTTCGGCGGGCAGCTGCTCGCGCGGGTGCTCGGCGGGACCGTTCGCAAGTCGGAGCATCCCGAGTACGGTTTCGTCGACGTCGAGACCTCCGATCCCGAGCTCATCGCCCCGGGCCCGTGGATGGAGTTCCACGGCGATACGTTCATCGCTCCCCCGCAGGCCACGGTGATCGCCCGCAACGAGGCCGCGCAACAGGCGTTCGTCCTCGGACCGCACCTCGGGCTGCAGTTCCACCCCGAAATCGACCTCGACACCTACGACGCGTGGGCAGCGGCGTGGGACCGCGACGGCGTCGAACATGCGGTGGACGTGCACGAGATTCGCCGCGCCATCGCAGACGCCGAACCTGCAGCTCGGTTGCGTTGCTCGGCTCTGCTGGACGCATTTCTCGCCCGATCCTCGGCGGTGCCCCGGTAGGGTCGAACGATGACCGAGGCCAGGCCCAGTAACTTCAGCGATCACCAACTCGGCATCTACGCCGCCGGGATGTTCGCCCAGCAGACACCGTCGATCACCACCAACCTGGCGCGGCTGGAGGACCAGGCCGCCGAGAAGCTCTCGCCCGAGGCTCTCGGCTATATCGTTGCCAGCGCGGGCAGCGGCTCGACGGCTCGCGCGAACCGGGCTGCCTTCGACAGGTGGGCCATCACGCCGCGGATGCTGCGCAGCTCGGCTGCCCGTGACCACGCGTGCACCGTGCTCGGCACCGACATGCCTGCACCGCTGCTGATCGCTCCCGTGGGCATTCAGACTCTCGCCCATCCCGACGGTGAGCTCGCCACCGTCCGTGCAGCTGCGGAACTCGGTGTGCCGTACATACATTCGACGCAGGCCTCGCATTCGTTCGAGCAGATTGCCGAGGCGGGCGGCGACGCTCCCCGCTGGTATCAGCTCTACTGGCCGACGGACGAGTCGGTGCTGCTGAGCTTCCTGCAGCGTGCGAAGGATTCCGGTTTCAGCGCGCTGGTGCTGACGCTCGACACCACCTTGCTGGGCTGGCGGCCGGCCGATCTGGACCGCGGCTACCTCCCGTTCCTGGCCAACCTGGGTATCGAGAACTACCTGACCGATCCGGCGTTCCAGGCAGGCCTGGGGCAGCCCGTCGAAGAGAATCCCGTTGCCGCCGCGATGCATTGGGCGCAGATGTTCCCCAACCCGGGTCTGTCGTGGAAGAACCTGGCGTTCCTGCGGGAGCACTGGAGCGGCCCGATCGTGCTCAAAGGAATCTGCACGGTGGGCGACGCGCGGGAGGCTGCAGCGCACGGAGTCGACGGCATCGTCGTCTCCAACCACGGTGGTCGTCAGATCGACGGGGCCAGAGCATCACTCGACGCGTTGCCGTCCATCGTCGACGCGGTGGGCGAGCAGCTGACAGTCCTGTTCGACTCGGGCGTGCGCACCGGAGCCGACATGGCCAAGGCCCTCGCGCTCGGGGCCGATGCGGTACTGCTCGGCCGACCGTTCCTCTACGGACTCGCACTCGGCGGGCAGGAGGGCGTCGCGCACGTAGTGCGTTGCCTGCTGGCCGAATTCGATCTGGTGACCAGCCTGTCCGGTCATGCCGGTGCGGGCGAGCTCGGCCGCGACTCGATCATGGAGTCCTGATGGAGTGGACGAAGCACGCCATCTGGTGGCACCTGTACCCGCTCGGCTTCACCGGCGCACCGGTGCACGGGTGGGACGGTGAGTCCCAAGCGAATCTGCACCGGCTGAACAGGATCGAGAAGTGGCTCGACTACGCCCTCGAGCTCGGCGCGTCGGGCATCGCTCTCGGTCCGATCTTCGAGTCCGAGAAGCACGGCTACGACACGGTCGACTACTACCACGTCGACGGCAGGCTCGGCACCGACGAGGACATCGACTCCCTGATCGCCGCTGCACATTCTCGCGGACTGAAGATCATGTTCGATGGCGTCTTCAACCATGTGGCGCAGAGCTTTCCGAAGTTCCGGCAGGCCCTCGCCGAGGGCCCGGACTCCGAGGCCGCGGGGTGGTTCCATCTCGATTTCTCCGGGGACGAGCCGACGCATCGCAACTTCGAGGGCCACGACGAACTGGTTGCGCTCAACCACGAGAGCCCGCACGTGCAGCAGTACGTCGTGGACGTGCTCTCGCACTGGCTGGGGCGCGGCGTCGACGCCTGGAGGCTCGACGCGGCATATGCGGTGTCGCCGCGTTTCTGGGCTGCGGTGTTGCCGAAGGTTCGGGAAAAGCACCCGGACGCATACTTTCTCGGTGAAGTCATACACGGCGACTACGACCGAATCGTCTCTGCCTCCACGCTGGATTCGGTCACCCAGTACGAGCTGTGGAAGGCAATCTGGAGTGGTCTGAGCGAGAAGAACTTCTTCGAGCTCTCCCATGCGCTGGAGCGGCACAACGGGTGGCTCGACGCCTTCGTGCCCGCTACGTTCGTCGGAAATCATGACGTGAATCGCATCGCCAGCGTCATCGAGGACGAGCGACATCTGGTGCACGCGTTGGTGGTTCTGTTCACCGTGGGCGGTATGCCGATGATCTATTACGGCGACGAGCAGGCGTTCCGAGGCATCAAGGAGGACCGTGTCGGCGGCGACGACGAGGTGCGTCCGGAGTACCCCGACACGTCCGATGATCTGGCCCCGTACGGCTGGCCGGTCTTCCGCATTCATCAGGAGCTGATCGGTGTACGGCGTCGAAACCCGTGGTTGTACTCCGCGCGCACCGAAACGCTCGAGCTCACGAACACCGCGCTGCTCTATCGTGCGCAGGCGGGCGAGAATTCGCTGACGGTGGCGCTCAATCTAGGTGACGATGCCATCGACCACCCGGTCCAGGGCAGCGAAGTACTGGCAGGTGAGGCGAACGTGAACGACGGGCGGGTGAGCGTTCCGCCGCACGGCTGGGCTGTCATCGGCTGATCGCTGCATACGGTTGTGTTCGGCTGTCTACGCTGAACACAAGAAAGCGGTAGAGGCCGCTACAGGTACAGTCGAGCGCGACACGGGGTGCCCCAGGGGCTGAGAACACACCCGTCGAACCTGATCTGGTTAGGACCAGCGAAGGGAATGTCGTGGCATTTCGGTATTTCCTGTCCCTCGCGACGGTCCCGACCTCGAACGAGAGGCGAAGCGCATGAGACTCGACGAGCAGACGGTGTTGGTCACCGGCGGTGGACGCGGACTGGGAGCATCGATCGCCGCGGCGTTCGCCGGTCAGGGCGCCCGGGTGGTGATCGATTACCGCAACAGCAAAGATGCTGCCGAAGCACTGGCTGACCGACTCGGCGAGAACGCGATTGCGGTGCAGGGCGACGTCACCGACGAGTCGGCCGTCGCCGCTCTGTTCGACACGGCACGTGAACGCCTCGGCACCCCGATCACCACCGTCGTCAACAACGCGCTGGCCGACTTCTCGTTCGACGGAGATGCGCGGCCCAAGGCCGACACCATCACCTGGGAGCGCTTCGACGCACAGCTGCGTGGCAGCGTCCTCGCGGCCTTGCTCACTACCCAAGCTGCACTGCCGGGTATGCGGGAGGCGGGGTTCGGACGAATCATCAACGTGGGCACCAACTTGTTCCAGAATCCGGTGGTGCCGTATCACGACTACACCGCGTCCAAAGCCGCTCTGCTCTCACTGACGCGAACGTTGTCCGCGGACCTGGGTGCAGACAACATCACCGTCAACATGGTCTCCGGCGGATTGCTCCGCACCACCGATGCCAGTGCCGCGACCCCGGCCGAAGTGTTCGACTTCATCGCGGCCTCGACCCCGTTGCAACGCGTCACCACGCCCGAGGAGTTCGCCGATGCCCTGCTGTTCTTCGCTTCGCCGTGGGCGCGGTCGGTGACCGGCCAGAATCTCGTCGTCGACGGCGGCCTGGTCAAGAACTGACATGCACCTCAACGCATTTCTCTACGGTTGCGGCCACCACAGCGCCGCGTGGCGTCATCCCGGTTCGCGAGTGGAGGACCTGGGCGACATTTCGTACTACGAGGAACTGGCGCAGCTCGCCGAACGGGGAAAGTTCGATGCGGTGTTCTTCGCCGACGGACATTCGGTGCGCGACCCGGCCGGAGCCGGCACCTGGTTCTTCGAGCCGATCACCGCGCTGTCGGCCATGGCCAGGGCCACGACTCACATCGGTCTCGTCACCACGGTGTCGTCGACGTTCTACACCCCGTTCCATGCCGCGCGCATGTTGGCGTCGCTCGATCACATCAGCGGCGGCCGTGCGGGCTGGAACGTCGTCACCTCCATGTTCGACGCCGAAGCACGCAATCACGGAATGGACGTCATCCCGGCTCGCGAGGAGCGTTACGCGCGCGCCGAGGAGTTCGTCGATACTGCTCTGGCGCTGTGGGATTCGTGGGACGCCGACGCGTTGACGCTCGATCGAAGCGGAGACTATGCGGATCCGGCCAAGGTGCACTCGATCGACCACGACGGCAAGCACTTTCGGGTCGACGGCCCGTTGACGGTGCCGCGGTCGCCGCAGGGCAGACCGGTCCTGTTCCAGGCCGGCGCGTCGGGCCCGGGGCGTGATCTCGCTGCGAAGTACGCCGAGGCGATCTACGCCGTCGCCTACGATCTCGTTGCGGCGCAGAGCTATTACGACGACGTCAAGCTACGCATCGACCGCTCCGGTCGCGACAGCGCGGCGGTGGGGATCATGCCTGGTCTGGTGACGTACGTCGGCTCGACCATGGACGAAGCCCGCCGGAAGAAAGCGGAGCTGGATCGGCTGCTACCCACCGAGCAGTCGCTGGCGATGCTGTCGACCTTCACCGGACAGGACTGTGCTGCTTGGGAACTCGATGCTCCGGTACCGCCCCTGCCCCCGGCGGCCGAGTTCACCGGACCGCAGGGTCGCTACGAGACGATTCTGCGGATCATCGAGAAGGACGCTCCCACCGTCCGGCAGTTGCTCGGCACCCTCGCGGCCGGCGGTGGACACGCCACGATGATCGGCACACCGGAATCGATCGCCGACGAGATGCAGTCGTGGATCGGCCGTGGTGCCGACGGATTCAATCTGATGTGTCCCCGATATCCGGACTCACTCGCGGACTTCGTGGACCACGTGGTCCCGATCCTGCAGCAGCGCGGTATCTTTCGATCGGACTACACCGAGTCGACGCTGCGCGGGCACCTGGGCACGTGATCGGGGCTAGCGTCGGTCCAGCGAGTCGATGAATTCCGCTGTCAATCGAGCGATGTCGTCGGCATGGGAGATCGGCGACCAGTGTCCGGCCGGAATGTCGTTGCGGGTCAGGTCTTTCACCCACTTGTCGGTGTCGTCGTAGTGGTACGGACGCACCGCGACGTCCTCGGTGTTGACGATGAGGTGCACCGGGATGTCGATGTACCGGTCGCGTGGATTGCCCAGGTGCGGAATGATGTTCGCGCGGTACAGATTGGTTCCGTTGGTGGCGTCGGACCACAGCGTGGGGTTCTGGGTGACGAGCTTCGGGTCGACCCCCGAGAACTCTTCGAGGAATGCAGGCCAGCCCTTGGCGAACTGCCGCTTGATCCGCAGCGTCGACAGCCCGGGGATGTGGAAGGTGACGGTGTACCACGACGCGCGTACCTGAGCGAGCACCTGCTTGATGCCGGTTAGGGTGGGTTTGCGCAGCCTCGACTGCGACCACTTGCCGAGATGATCGAGATTCGGCCCGGAAATCGATGTGTACGAGCGGATTCGGTCCTTCGCGCGCGGCTGGGCGGCGGCCTCCCATACTTCCACGGCGCCCCAGTCGTGGGCGAGCACATGCACCGGAGCATCGGGGCTGACGGCGTCGGCGACGGCGTAGAAGTCCGAGGCCAGGCGTGCCAACTTGTACGCAGACTGCTCGGCGGGAACCGAGCTATGGCCTGCACCGCGGGAGTCGTAACTGATCACCCGAAAGCGGTCCTCGAGCTGGGGCACGATGTGGCTCCACAGCTCGTGGGTATCGGGCCACCCGTGCACGAGGACGATGGGGTCACCGTCGGGGTTACCGCTCTCGAATACCGCGAGGCGGATTCCCTCGTTGACGACCGTTCTACGAACCGCGTTGCTGCTCAACAGGTTTTCCGTTCTATAGATCGAGTACGAGGCGTGCGCTGCGTGCACGGGAGACGCAGATGAGCATGTGATCCCGTTGCTCCTCCGGCGTCAGCCGTGTTTCGAGGTGCTCGGGCTCGCCCGACAGCACGCGAACCTTGCAGGTGCCACAGAAACCCTGCTGGCACGAGTACGCGATGTTGGGCTTCTGCTGCTTGACCGCCGTCAGCACGGAGGCGTCGGCGGCGACGTCGAGCACAGCTCCCGTGCTGATCAGCTGCACCTCGAACGGCGTGCCATCGAGAATCGGCGGTGGGCCGAAACGCTCGAAATGCAGTGCGGTGGAAGGGCACTGGCGGAAGTCGCGGCGGACGGCGTCGAGCATGGGGGTGGGTCCACAGCAATAGACGGCACCGCCGGCCGGTGCGCGCTCGAGCAATTCGCCCTCGGTCGGGTAGCCGTGCATGTCGTCGGTGCGGACGAACACGCGGTCGGACTCCCAGCTCTCGATCTCCTCGAGGAAGGGCATCGTCTCGCGGGATCGACCGCAGTACACGAACTGCCAGTCCATGCCGAGAATTCGTGCGGCGCGGACCATAGCGATGATGGGAGTGATGCCGATACCACCCGCGATGAACAGGGCGCTGCCCTCGCCGACGAACGGGAATCCGTTGCGGGGACCACGGACGGTCACCTCGGTGCCCGGCTCGAGCCCGTGCATCTCGATGGATCCACCAGCGCCGGTGGGGATTCGGCGCACTGCGATCCGGTACGAGCTGCGATCGGAGGGGTTGCCGCACAGTGAGTACTGTCGGCGGCGGCCCGAGGGCAGGTGCAGATCGAGATGGCAGCCCGGATGCCAGATCGGCAACCGATCCCCCGTCGGCGACGCGAGGGTGAGGGCCGCGACATCGTTGTCCTCGGCGACGATCTCGCGCTCGGTGACAACCAATTTCAGCGCGGAATCGGGATTGTGGCCTGCGACGGCATCGTTGTACTCCGCACCGGCGGCCGCCTGCATGTAGCCGTTGAGGAACGTACCGAGCAGCTGCATCGAGCGATCGGGACGTGCTCGTCCGCGCAGATCGGGCGGCGCATCCTTGGGAAGCAGCCGCGGGACGCGGCGCGAGGTGAGCTTCACCTCGCCGCAGCCTGCGCGGCCGGCGAGGACGCGAGGTACCGGACGGCCTGAGCTGTCGAGCCCTCCTGGCTGGGGTGGTACGACTTCCTGAGGTAGCGCGACATGCTGCGACCGACGTGCGTCAACGCGGGCAAGGTGCCGCGTCTGACCGACTTCCTCCACAGAGAAGACCGAGGCTTGCGCACGGATTTGGGTGCGGTCGCTAGCTCCGGGTCGTTCTTCATCAGGAAGATGATCCCGCGCATCCAGATGTAGGCCATCAACGGCACGACCAACACGAAGGTACGAAGCCGCCGGACCTCGCGCTTGTCGAAGTAGCGGAGCGTGTCGTACGCGACCGAGCGGTGCTCGACTTCTTCGGCACCGTGCCAGCGCAGCAGATCGAGCATGGTGGGGTGGATGCCTGCGCGATCGAGACCGTCTGCGTTGAGCACCCAGTCGCCGAGGAACGCCGTCACGTGTTCGATGGCGGCGATCAGGGCCAAGCGCTCGACCAGGTTGTTCTTCGACCGCAGGCTCGTCACCGAATCGGATCCGAGTACCTTGCCGAAGGTCCATTCCATCTGATCGGTGAACGGCTTGGGGTCGAGCCCCTTGGCCTCGAGGTGAACGAGTACCCCGGTGTGGGCCTCGGCGTGCACGGCCTCCTGGCCGATGAAACCGATGACGTCGTCGCGCAGCTTCTCGTCGTCGATGTACGGCAGGGCCTCTTTGAACGTGTCGACGAACCAGTGCTCACCGGCCGGCAGCAGCAGATGCAGCACGTTCAGCACGTGCGTGGTGTACGGGTCACCCGGCACCCAGTGCATCGGTAGATCGGTCCAGTCGAACTTCACGTTCCTGGCCTGCAGCATCACTTCGCCGGGATCCGACGCGACGGTGTTCCGTCCGTTCATCGAGCCCACCTCCTCCACATCCGCATGTGTGGCCGATGCCACAGTGCGCGCTTTAGTATAAACATCGGTTACATATAAAAGGAACCGTGTCGGAGGTGAGTGAGAGACTGCTGTGATGACCGACTCCTCCCCCGTGTCGATTCCCCCTGCCCCGGCGTCGACTCCCCCGAGTCGCGTCCCCATCGCCTGGCCTGCCGAATGGCCCGCCGAGGTGCGAAAGATCGCCGATGCCACGAACGATGCCCTCGCCGCTGTTGCGGCGCGGGATCCGATCGCGTTCGACGACGCCCTCGAACTACTGCGCCGCGCGGACTCGGCGCAGGCCGGTCACGTGCATGCCGAAATGGTACGCACGTTGCTCGAAGAGGTACATAGCGATGGATTGACCGGTGAGAACGTCCAGGAGGTGTTGGGCCGAACCGTACGAGGCGCGGACTGGCTGCCGAATGTGGACATCGCCGGGTTCGTCGAGGTGCTCACCGGGGCACTTGGCGTCGCCGACGTCGAAGAGCAGTCGCGCACGAGGCCGCGTCCGGCGCATGCATTGCTCGTGGTCGCGGACCTTCTCGCGGTGCGCCGCGGCCGCGCCGAGACCTATCTGCGGTACGCACTGGCCGAAGTGCGCCGCGCCGAGACAATCGAGATGCCCTAGCAAAGTCTTCGCCTGTCTTGCCTACATGCAAGACAGGCGAAGAAAGCGCTACCGATTCGGAAGGTGACGTCGAGTTCGCAGTTGTGCAGGCAATGAGGGCGTTATGACCTGCAAAACTGCGATCTCGACGTTTGTTGGGGCTACCGATGCAGAAGGTTCGCCCCGGCGATGATGGCCCGGACGGCCGACAGGGTGGCGTCCTGCTCGATGGACATCGACCATTCGCGGCGACCGTCGTGCTCGGCCAGGATGAAGGTGGCGGTCTCGTCGCCGATGATCTGCTGGTGGAACGAGAGGATCTCGATGCGAAATCCGGCGTCGTGGAGCATCGACGTCAACGCCTCGATCGGCCCGTATGTCGTTGCGGCACAGGCAATGATGGTGTCGCCGATGCCGAAGGTGGCGTCGAATTCGATCTTTCCGCCGCCCGTCTTGGTTCCGGTCCACGATCCGAGCCGAAGGGGCCCGGTGGTGGGCGAGAAGCGGTCGGTGAAGGCCGTCCACGTCATGGCCTGCCAGGTGGACTCGGTGATCTCGTCGCGCATCGTGCGCGGCAGAGCGCAACCGAAACGGCCGTGGAAGGGATCGGTGGCGAAAGAAGAAGCAAGTGCATTCATTTCAGTGGTCTTCCGAATGTGAAGGGAGGACCGAGAGAGCACGACGACCCGCAGCGAGGGGTCGGTCCGAATCAGACCCCGCTACGGCGGCGTACTACGAGAATGCGCTTCACACCCCAGAAAGTAGTCCTTCGTCGCCGCCGCGCGCAAGTATCGAGTGAATACAGATCTCTAGGACACGAACTAGATGTCCGCATATATCGCACGATTGGTTGTAACTTTGGCCCCATGGACCCCGTGCGTAACCCTTACGCTCCCGGCGCAGGCCAGCGCCCACCCGAGCTCGCAGGCCGAAAGAAGCAGCTCGACGCCTTCGACGTCGTGCTCGAACGCATCACCCGCGGCCGACCGGAACGCAGCGTCGTTCTCACCGGGCTGCGAGGCGTCGGGAAGACGGTTTTGCTGAACCAACTCCGATCCGCGGCCATCGCCCGGGGTTGGGGCACCGGCAAGATCGAGGCTCGACCGGACCAGGAACTGCGTCGACCACTGTCGTCGGCGCTGCACATGGCGGTCCGCGGAATCGCGGCCTCGCATCGCGACCCCGAACGCGTCGACGAGTTCCTCGGCGTCCTCAAGGCGTTCGCCCTGCGCGCCACCGCGGACAAGGGCATGCGGGAACGGTGGCAACCCGGCATCGACGTCCCGGCGAAGACCGGCCGCGCCGACTCCGGCGACATCGAGATCGACCTCGTGGAACTGCTGCTCGACGCCTCCGCACTGGCCGGCGATGTGGGCGTGGGCATCGCCATCTTCATCGACGAGATGCAGGACCTGGGTGCCGCGGACATCTCCGCGTTGTGTGCGGCCTGCCACGAGCTCAGTCAGGACACCGCGCCGCTGATCATCGTCGGGGCCGGGCTGCCGCACTTGCCCGCGGTGCTCTCGGCGTCCAAGAGCTACTCCGAGCGGCTCTTCAGCTACCACCGGATCGGCCGACTGGAACGAGCCGCAGCCGACCTGGCGCTGATCGCCCCGGCCGATCGGGAGGACGTCGAATTCACCCCCGACGCGCTCGACGCGCTGTATGCGGCCGCCGACGGTTACCCGTACTTCGTGCAGGCGTACGGCAAGGCCACCTGGGATCTCGCCGCCGACACCCCGATCACCGTCGAGGACGTACGCGTCGCCGCTCCGACGGCGGAGGAGGAACTGGCCGTCGGATTCTTCGGTTCTCGCTACGAACGCGCGACCCCTGCCGAGCGCGAATACATGCGCGCGATGGCCGAACTGTCGGTGGACGACGGCTCGGTGCCGACCTCGGCCGTGGCGACCGAGCTGAAGCGCAAACCGGCGTCGCTGTCTCCGGCGCGGGACGGCCTGATCAAGAAGGGCCTGATCTATTCGGCCGAGCGCGGCACCATCGCCTTCACGGTGCCGCACTTCGGCCGCTACCTGCGGGCGCAGACCGACGAACCTGCGGCGGTCTGACGGCCGCCTAGTGCGCCTGGGCTCGCTCTTCGCACAGCTGCTCGAGTGTGCGCACTGCCCGTGGGTCGGAGCGATCGACGTTGATCAGATCCGGGTCACCGTCGTAGAAGTCGATCAGACGCTGATCCATCACTTTGCGCCACAGCGGCGGAACGAGCGCGCAGAAGATCATCACCGCGTAGCCGGCCGGTAGCTGAGGGGACTCGTCGATGGTGCGCAGTGCCTGGTATCGGCGCACCGGATTCGCGTGATGATCACTGTGACGTTGCAGGTGGTAGAGGAACAGGTTGCTCCAGAGATGGTCGCTGTTCCAGCTGTCCCGGTGGGTCGGCTTCCGGTATCGGCCGCTCGGCCTCTTCTGTCGCAGCAATCCGTAGTGCTCGAGGTAGTTGGCCGCCTCGTACAGGACGATGGCGATCGCGGCCTGAATCAACAGATACGGCACGATCACCGTGCCGAATGCGGCGATCAGTACGCCGAACAGCACCACACTCATGGCACCGGCGTTGAACAGGTGATTCTTGTAGGTCCACTTCGACAGGCCCTGCCGCGCGAGGCGTCGGGACTCGAGCTCCCAGGCCGAGCGCAGGCCGTGCACGATCGTGCGCGGCAGAAACTTCCAGAACGACTCGCCGAATTTGGCCGACGCCGGGTCCTCCGGGGTCGCCACACGCAGGTGGTGGCCGTGGTTGTGTTCGACGTAGAAGTGCCCGTACAGGGTCTGTGCCAACGTCACCTTCGAAAGCCAACGTTCGAGGCGTGCACGCTTGTGGCCCAGTTCGTGTGCGGCGTTGATGCCCACTCCGCCGACGATCCCGACGGTGATGGCGAGGCCGATCCGCTCGGGCACCCCCAGCGGCCCGTGCGCCCACAGGTAGCAGGCGGCAACGAGTCCCGCGTACTGCAGCGGCAGGAACAGATAGACGCACCAGCGGTAGTACGGATCCTTCTCCAGCGCGGCGATCGCCTCGTCCGGGGGATTGCTGCGGTCGACGCCGGCGAACCTGTCCACCAGTGGCAGTGCCACGCCCATGATCATCAGGCCGAGGGTCCAGAACGCCCCGGGGCCGAGGAGCGAGACCAGACCCCAGGCCAGGAACGGGCTCAGGGGAATGATCAACCCCAGCGGCCACAGGTAGCGTTTGGGGTCGCGCCACCGCGGCGACGTGCTCGTGGCGGACTCATCAAGCATTGAAGGCTTCTTCACTCCTGGTCGGTGCCGTGCCCCGAGGTGCGAGGACAAACGGTGGTGGCGTGTCACAACTACATCGCCCGTCCCACCAGGAAAGTTACCCAAGCAAATATCTGTAGGTTCTCCGATGGGCCGTCGAACGCCCCGCTGCCCTTGTACGGTGACCGAATGAAGCATGTCGAGTCGTCGTTCGTCGGAGTCCACGGCACCCGAATCGTCTACGACGTCTGGACCCCGGAGACCACATCGACCGGGATTGTGGTGTTGGCTCACGGCCTGGCAGAACATGCAGGCCGGTACCGACACGTCATCGAACGGCTGAGCTCGCTCGGCCTCGTCGTCTACGCACCCGACCACCGCGGACACGGGCGATCCGGTGGCAAACGGGTGTCGCTGGAGAAGTGGTCCGACTTCACCGACGACCTGCACACCCTGTTCGGCATCGCAGCTGCGGAGCACCCGAATCAGCTCACTTTCCTGCTCGGCCACAGTATGGGCGGTGCCATCGCGCTGTCGTACGCACTCGACCATCAGGGCGACCTCGACGGTCTGATGTTGTCCGGGCCCGCAGTGGCTCCGAGCGTGGGACAGCCCAAAGCCCTGGTGGCGGTGGGCAAGATTCTGGGACGCTTCGTCCCGTCCGTTCCGGTGCTCAAGCTCGACCCCAATCTCGTCTCCCGCGACAAGGATGTGGTCGACGCCTACGTCGCCGATCCGCTGGGCTACCACGGCACCGTTCCGGCGGGCCTGGCCGCCGCGATGCTCGGCGTCGGGGAGAGCTTCCCCGCACGATTGCCGTCGCTGAAGCTTCCCGTGCTGCTCCTGCACGGGACGGCAGACGGTTTGGCCGATGTCTCGGGAAGCGAACTGATCGCCGAACTCGCCGGATCCGACGACCTGACCCTGAAGACGTACGACGGACTCTTCCACGAAGTGTTCAACGAACCGGAGAAGGAGCGCGTACTCGACGACCTCATCGACTGGCTGCGTCCCCGCGTACACACCGGCGCTGTAAGTTCCTGACGGATCTTTTCGAAGAAGGGGTACGACCATGACCAGGCGAGCACTCGTATTGGGCGGCGGCGGCGTCGCAGGTATCGCGTGGCAGACGGGTGTCCTACTGGGATTGGCAGAATCCGGAGCCGACGTCACCGACGCCGAGATGCTGTTGGGAACGTCGGCCGGCTCCTCGGTGGCAGCACAGATCTCGAGCGGAGTTCCGCTGGCCGAGTTCTTCGACCGCCAGGCCGACGAGGCGAAGCAGGACGATGAGCCGCACGCAGAGGCAACCATCGACGAACTGGTCACCATGTTGGCTCGGGCGTCCCAGAACTCCGACGGCAGTGCACTGGACACCCGTCGACGCATCGGCACCGAGGCGCTGGCGGCGTCGACGATCACCGAACGCGAGCGCCGCGCCATCGTCGGACGCCGGTTGCCGACGCACTCGTGGCCCGACCGCGATCTGAGGATTGTCACCGTCGATGCGGTGACCGGTCGGCATCGGGTTCTCGACCGTGGCTCGGGCGTTGAACTGGTCGACGCAGTGGCTGCGAGCTGCGCCATCCCCGGCATGTGGCCGCCGGTGACGATCGGTGATCATCGGTACGTCGACGGCGGCATCCGAGCAAGCGAAAATGCCGATCTGGCAGTCGGTTTCGAGAAGGTGCTGGTGCTCAAGGTCGGCGCGCTCGATCTAGAGGACGATCCATTCGAGATCGAGCGAGAACGGTTGATCAAGGGCGGCTCGAAGGTGGAAGTGATCGTCCCCGACGCAGACTCGGCGGCCGCTATCGGCCCCGATGCCACCGACATCGCGGTCCGATCGGCTGCAGCCGTGGCCGGACGAGCACAGGGCAATGCCATCGCGGAACGCATTGCCGAGTTCTGGGTTTGAAGAACCCCTCTAGCCGAACAGCGCAGTGCCGTTGCCCCAGCACACGGCGCGAACCCAGTCGTCTCCGAGGTCCAGGCGGCGCACTGCGTGCAGGGCGTCCAGATACGGGTACGGGATGTTGGGAAAGTCGCTGCCGAACAGAATGCGATCCTGCAGTTCGAGCAGTCGCGGCCGCTCGTGCTCCGGGAACGGCGCGCCTGCCTCCGAGAAGTCGGTGAACGCCATTGTGGTGTCCAGCCGCACGTTCCGGTAGCGATCGGCCAGATCGAGGAAGTCGCCGTACTCCGGCATGCCCATGTGCGCGATGATCAGCGGAAGCCTCGGAAAACGCTGTAGCAGTGCGGCAATCGGCTCCGGACCGGTATGGGTGCCGGGTGCCGGGCCCGAGCCGCAGTGGATCACCACGGGTACCTCGGCGTCCGAGATCGCGCCCCAGACACCGTCGAGCAAGGGGTCGTTCGGCGAATAGTTGCCGACCTGTATGTGCGACTTGAAGATTCGCGCACCGTTTGTCAACGCCAGCTCGACGTACTCGGTGGCCCCGTCCTCGGGGTAGAAGGTGGCGGTCTGCAGGCAGTCGGGGGTGCGCGCCGCGAAATCGGCACCCCACGAGTTGAGCCACGCCGCCATCGAGGGCTTGTGCGGGTAGATCATCGAGGTGAACTGTCGCACCCCGAATCCGCGAATGACCTGCAGCCGTCGGTCTTCGGCAAAGCGATACGAAATGGGCCACACGCTCCCGGTCAGCGGCCCGGCGCTGTCGAAGTAGCTCCACACCTTGTCCATCACGTTCTTCGGCATGAAGTGCGTGTGGACGTCGAACAGTCCTGGCAACGACAGCTCGGTCCAGAAGGCGACGACCCGTTCCGTCTCGTCGACGAGTTCGGCGTCGGAACGGGGGTTCTCAGCGTGCGACATGGGCGTCGAACCACGCGAGAGTCTTGCCCCAGGCATCGGCGGCGGCGTCGGCATCGAACACCGAAGGGCGGTCGTCGCAGTGGAATCCGTGCTTGCCATGGGCGTAGCGGGTGATCTCGGAGTCGACCGGCGCGGTCGCGGTGATCTCGCGCAACGTCTCGACATCCTCGAACGGGATGCCCTCGTCCAGGTCCCCGAAGAATCCGTGCCAGGGCGTCCGAAGAGCGTCGCCCACCGAGGCCATCGCGGGATAACCGAAGCGGCTCTTCGTGATTCCGCCACCGTAGAACGTCGCTGCCGCACCGAGGGGGCGTCGAACAGCGGTCTGGAACGCCACGCTGCCGCCCATGCAGAAGCCGACGATCGCGATGGACGAAGGCTCGAATCCGAGTTCGGCGAGTGCGCTTGCCGCCGCGTCCACGTCGGCGTCGACCTCGTCCGCCTCGAGTTCGCCGATGGCCGCCATGGCCGAATCCATGTCCGAGTAGTCGAGCACGGTGACGCCGTCCTGCCGGTGGAACAGGTGCGGAGCGACCGCGACCCAGCCTGCGGCTGCGAGCCGATTGCAGACGTCGACGATGTGGTCGGTGACGCCGAACGCTTCCTGGACGACGATGACGCCGCCGCGGGCATCACCGTCGGGCCGAACGACAGTGAGGGGGGTGCTGTTCATCCCTCGATTGGAGCACATCACCAGGAGTGGAGCCCGCGGAACGACCCAGTAGGGCAGGAGTGCATGCCGGTAGCCACGGTGAGTTCGGCAGTTTTGTACGGTGGCGTGCAGGGAACGATCCCGACCGAGAGGACAACTCATGCGCGCGGTACAGATCTCCACCCTCGACGGGCCCGATTCGGTGACCGTCGTGGACATCGACGAGCCCGCGGCGCGCGACGGGTCGGTGGTCATCGAGGTCCATGCCGCGGGCGTCGCCTTTCCCGACGCGTTGCTCACCCGCGGGCTCTACCAGTACAAGCCCGAGTTGCCGTTCGTCCCCGGTAGCGAGATAGCCGGGATCGTTCGGTCGGCACCGCCGGAGTCCGGCTTCTCCGCAGGTGACCGAGTAGCCGCTCTGACGGGGCTGAGCGACGGTATGGCCGAGGTCGCCGTCGTATCCCCGGACACGGTGTTCGCGCTGCCCGAGTCGGTGTCGCTGTCCGCAGGGGCAGGGCTGTTGTTCAACGACCTGACGGTGCACTTCGCGCTCCGGGAACGTGGCCGGTTGGCCCCGGGCGAAACTGTCCTGGTGCACGGCGCAGCAGGGGGCATCGGAACCTCCGCGCTGCGAATGGCTCCGGTACTCGGCGCATCTCGCGTCATCGCGGTCGTGAGCTCGGAGGCCAAGGCAGACATCGCCCGTTCCGCGGGAGCCACCGACGTGGTCCTGCTCGACGGATGGAAGGACGCGGTCAAGGAACTGACCGGCGGCCGCGGCGTCGACGTGGTCGTCGATCCGGTGGGCGGTGACCGGTTCACCGACAGCATTCGCTCGCTCGCACCATCGGGCCGAATCCTGGTGCTGGGCTTCACCGGTGGTGAGATCCCGACGGTCAAGGTCAACCGATTGCTGCTCAACAACGTCGACGTCGTCGGCGTCGGCTGGGGTGCGTGGTGGATGACGCGTCCGGGCTACCTCGCCACCCAGTGGGCCGAGATCGAACCGCTCCTCGCCGACGGGTCGCTCAGCGCACCGGAGCCGTCGGTGTTCGCGGCCGCAGATGCCGCCGTCGCCATCGCGTCACTGGAGAACCGCACTGCCGCAGGCAAAGTGGTGCTCGACTTCACCCGCTGACACCGCGTCGAGCTGCCGGTTCACTCCGGCAGCGCGACCCCCCCCCCCGCGGCCAGGGCAGCGCTCGCGGCAGGGAAGACGTTCTTGTACACGAACCGATCG
>CAUQEL010000010.1:0-172018 GCA_963517305.1 uncultured Rhodococcus sp. | reverse complement strand
GCCCGCCGTCACCCGACATCAGCAGTTACACCGGCCCGTGAATCAGCGGGGCTAACCGCGGAAAGGTATCTCCGATGTCCAGACCTCTACGTAGTTGCACGGCAACCTCTGCTCAAGCAAAACTTGGATCGCATTGGCCCGAAGATCTTGGTTGGGTCCGGGCCCGATGATGATCTCTCGGATGGCGTCCAGGTTGATCGGGACCTCTTTGTAAGGCACGAGGCCTAGGCCGCCCGGGCGGAACTTCACGTCTCGAAACTCATTCACCCACAGCCGTTCTTCTGCTTCGGCTATGAATGCCTCGTGTTTAAGCTGCGGAATCCAGTTGTTCGCCATCGCGAGAGCGCTGGACAGCTCGCCTTCATCTAGTTTGCGGTCGGTGCAAAGGGAATCGACGAATGCTATTATTTCCGAAACGCAGTTGACGGCAATTTCCTTGGCGTGAGCGCCGTAATGGACAGGCTTTATATCGATCGCGCCACCCGGTGTTTCCGTGTTGTCCACTAGGACCTTCCGGTCGAAACCGATCGAATATCCTGACGTTGCATAACCGCGCCATTGGCTTAAGTCATCTCCGTTTCGGGAGAAGCAGACTACGTACGGTCCGTAAGGCACCCGGTTGGGGTTGTAACTAGCCTGGAGATACTTGAGCACCTGGGACCACGCTTCGACCTTCTGGTAATCCTCGTCAGTCGTCGTCGCGGCCCGCGACGGATGACGAACCCTGCTGGCTGTCTTCGCGAGTTCGCCGGCGATAAGATCCGCTCCGTACGTCATCTCCTGTGTGTCGTTCAAAAAGGCCGCATTGGTGGCCCACAGATTTTTGTTTTCGATGATGCCTGAGAACCCCTGTGGGTCGGTGTAGTGGTACAGAAGTTCGTTGCTATCCCCGTCCGCTGCCATGCTCATCATTCTCACTCACTGCACCGACACTTCGCTGAGATATCTCATACCAATGCGGCGCACAGTAGGGTTAGAACGGGGCTAAGCCACTGCCCGAAACCCGCATCGATGCTGGTGGCGCGCCCGCACAGCGCCAACCTAGCGTTCCGCTTCAACGTCTAATCGATGAATCCGCACAATCGGTGGCGCAGTACCACCGAGTGTCAGATATTCTTACCGCGGTGGTACGTGCCACCGACTGCGCTTCCACGTGGCAACCACGTGAATCATCGAGGAGAGGCCTGACCAGCTCAGGACATGTCCGGATGGGGTGCGGCGCAGGAATGCGCCATCTTCATTCCGCCGATGCCCGACATCGGTTGACGAAAGGACATGACATGTCGTCGAAGGACGAAAAGAACCTGACTCAGGTGATCGAGAAGATCTCGAAGATGGACGAACCGCGGCGTTCGGTCATGCAGCGTGTACACGACATCATCGTGTCCGCGGCGCCCACATTGAAGCCGCGGATCTGGTACGGAATGCCCGCCTATGCGAAGTCGGCGAGCACGCCGGCGCTTGTGACACTGCGCAACGACGATCGATTGAATCTGGCCATCACTGAGAAGGTGGGCTTCCGCGCTGCCGGTGGCACGGACGGGGAGTTGATGCCGGCGGCGTGGTTTTTCGAGACCGTGGACGAGGAAACGGCGCAGCGAATCGCCGAGATCGTCCGTTCGGTGGTCGACTGAGCGCGTTCGGTCGACCGCGGGCCCCGGCGGGACAACGAGGCTCACCATGACGGAAGCCCCAGCAGGGCCGGGGTGCCAACGGTCATTCGCGCTAGAATTCTGTACATGACGACCCTGCCGCTTGCCGAAGTTCGAGCAAACTTGTCGAAACTCGTCGACGAGACTGTCCGTACTCATCAGCGGATCGAAGTCACCCGGCAGGGCCGTCGTGCGGTGGTCATGCTCAGCGCGGACGACTACGACTCGATCATGGAGACGCTCGAAATCCTCGGTGATCAGTCGTTGATGGCAGAAATCAGGGACGCCGAGGCGGCGGAGGATCGAGGCGAGGTCTACTCCCTCGACGACGTCACTGCCGAGATGCGTGAGCGTGGTCGGCTTCCGAAGTGAGCTATGCGATCGAACTGACCGTCGCGGCTCGGAAGGCGCTCACCGACCAGTTACCCGAATCAATCGCCGTCGCCTGCTGGGAATTCATTCGTGGTCCGCTGGCGGAGAATCCGTACCGAGTCGGGAAGCCGCTTCGAGATCGACTGGAGGGTAAGTTTTCGGCTCGGCGCGGCGAGTTTCGTGTCGTGTACCAAATCTATGAGGATCGAATTGTCGTGCGAGTGATCGCAATTGCTCATCGTCGGGACGTCTATCGGTAGCTTCCCCGGTGATCATGGACGACAGCACCCCGTGGCTCTGGTTCGGTGAAGGCCCCATCGAGGCATGACAGGAACCTGTCGACGTGGGTCGTCGATCCTGCACACCAGCTACCCCATCTGACGCCACCGTTTGCCCACAGATTGTTCAGTTGCCCACCTGTGGTGGTGGGCAGATGAATAATTCGTAGGCAAGAACCTCGGATTGCAGCTGCGGAGTGCGAAGACCTCCGACCTCGGGATGGCCTTATTCGAACCGGAGCAGCCCCGCAGCGGTCTCCGTGAATCCACATCCGGCAGAGTAGAACTCGCGGAGGTGCGGTTCGTAGTCCACGTGTACCCACTCGATCCCTGCCCCTCGCAGATCCGCGACGATGCGTGCTACGAGGCTTGTTCCGATGCCGCGCCGTTGCAGCGCGGGTTCGACGACGGTGTCGAGGAGGAAGGCGTGTCTGCCTCCATCCCAGACCGCGTGTACGAACCCGCACAGGTGGCCGCTTGTGAACGCGCCCACCCACGATTTACTGTGCGTGTCCAATTGGGCCCGCCAGGGAGTGAGTTCGTACTCTCCGCCGAATGCTCTCTGATGGAGCTGCGACAGCTCGGCGTCGTCGACGGAAAAATTGACCAGGTAGTCGACAGATGCGCTCACCGATGGATCCATTTCTCTGGGTCGTTCTCACTTCGATCGACTGACCGGGTCGGCCCCCGACTGCAGACCAGCATCTTATCTGCACCTCGCTGAAACTCGTAGTCCACCTTCACGATCCGACAGTCGATCCCGCGATCTGCGAGATTCTCGAGTAGTTCGCCGAGACGCGGATACGGTGTTGGCTCGCCGACGGCGACCAGAGGAAAGATGCGTGCCTCACCGCGGCTGACGCGGGCCAGTTCGGTGATGGAGTCGATGTGGAACTGGTGATCGAGAACATCGGAGTAGCTGAACAACAGATGGGAACTGAGCACGAGGTCGAAGCTGTCATCGCCGAACGGCAGTGAAGGGAGCCTGCCCGGAACGTACTGCTCTGGGTGATCGTTGTTATCCGTTGCGAACCGGCATGCCGCATCTTCTCGGATCCGTTCGTGGTGATCCGGGTCGGCGAAGTATGTCCATGTGTAATCGCGACGGTGGGTGTGAACGAAGGCGTTGCCTCGCTCCGCCTCGTTGATCGCGATAGTGGCGAGGTCGGCAGGGGTGGCATCGAAGTATGCGCTGTCGCACGCTGTGGCTTTGCCGCCGAGTCCGTTCACTTCGCCGGTGAAAGATGCTGCACCGCCTGGGCAATCAAGGATTCGACTGTTCAGGTCATCCTCGGTGAGTGAGAACATTGCTCGGTACTCCGCGAGCGATCGAGAGCTCACGAGTATCTCGCCCAGTCTCGGAGCAGATCGGTTGAGTTCGTTTTCGTCGTACAAGGTGGTCGGCCTCCTCGGTAGGCAGCCGCTTGAACGTGAAACCCGTGTGAGATTCCGCGAAGGGAGTTGCCAGGCCGCACGACAGGCGGCCGAATGCACAATTTTGCAAGCCGCTGTTAGAGCGGCCACCAGAACTGCGCACGGGTCATCACGCGGTCAGTAAAGCACATCGCTGATCACGTGCAACCCTCGTTTGTCGGTCGAGGACAGTTTCCGAACGTCGAATCGCTATGGGAGAGCTGGAGTCCGGAAGACCGGATAGGCAGCCGTCAGACGGCTTGCTGCAGAAACCTCACCTGCAATTGGCGGAACGCGAATCCTCGCGCGCAGTAGCACATGAAGTGCTACTTTGGTGCGATGGAGCGAATCGGCATCAGGGAGCTACGGCAACACGCCAGCCGCTACCTGGCGCGGGTGAAGGCCGGCGAAACCGTCGAGGTCACTGATCGTGGCAAGCTCGTGGCGCTGCTCGTGCCACCCGAACCCGGTCGCAACGCCGTCGATCGCCTCGTTGCCGAGGGACGATTGACAGCCGCCACTCTTCCGGTTCGGTTTCCCGAACGAGTGCGCGCAGAAGTCTCCACAGAATCCATGCTCGACGACATGCGTGACGATCGGTGATCTACCTCGACTCGTCCGCTGTGCTCAAGCTCATCTTCGACGAGGCCGAAAGCGACGTCCTAGGACCTGGCTGACAGAGCGAGCGGGAGTGCCTTGGGTCAGTAGCGAACTGGCCCAAATCGAAGTTGTGCGCGCAACGCGTCGATACGCACCAGGCTCGGTGCCCACTGCTCGGGCAGTTGTAGCGCAGATGAATCTGGTCCCCATCGATTCGAGTGCAACCGACCTGGCCGCCGATGTCGGTGACCCGATGCTGCGCACCCTCGATGCGATCCATCTGGCCAGCGCACTGTCGGTTCGAGACGATCTCACGGCGTTCGTCGCCTATGACCTCAGGCTGGCGGCGGCCGCAGAGGCGCACGGCTTGACCGTCGATGCGCCTGGCTGACGCCACAGCTCGGGCCGATGTCAGCCCGGGGAATCGAAGTTGACTACGCTCCGAATCAGACGATAGGAGAACGTAGATGGGTCTGCAGGAACTCGAGGCATTGGTGCACCGAACGGCCACTGCTGGGGAACCTTTCGAGCGTGGAGCCGATGAGGCGGAGCAGGTATATCTGTCCTCGCTTGCGGCACGGCCGAGTACGAAGCTGATCTGTGAGGTCGGTTTCAATGCCGGCTTCTCGAGCTGGGCGTTCCTCGAAGCATCGCCCGATACGACCGTCGTGTCCTTCGACCTTGCCGCTTATGCCTACAGCGACGCCGCGAAAGCCCATATCGACGAACACTTTCCGGGCCGACATACCCTGATCCAGGGCGACTCGCACACCACCATCGCGGCCTACGCGCAGGAACATCCGGACATGCGGTTCGACGTCATTTTCATTGACGGAGACCACTCGGTGGAGGGTGCCCGCGCAGACCTCGACGATCTGCGCGCGCTCGCTACCGCCGAGTCGGTGGTCGTCATGGACGACATCACCCCGTGGCTCTGGTTCGGTGAAGGCCCGACCCAGGCGTGGCAGGACGCCGTCGACGCAGGCCGGATCCTGCACACGCAGTACTTTCGCGACGGTGAACCTGTCGACGCAGTGACACCTCCGGCCGAACGAGCCTGGGCCGAGGGCCGCTACCGGTTCTGACGCCACCGTTTGCCCACAGATTGTTCATCTGTCCACCTGTGACGGTGGGCAGATGAATAATTCGTAGGCAAGTGTCGGCTATTTCTTCCCCCGAAGCTTCTTCTCCAACGGCGTCGGGAAGGACGGGACCACCGGGGTGCCGTCGAGCAGCGTGGTAATTCGTTCGGCCTCGGCTGCAACGACTTTCGACACCGTCGACCCGATGTCCTCCAGGAATTCGGTCACCACTTCTCCGGACCCGGTCACCGCCCAACCGCCGACGATGCGGCCTCCGGACCAGATGGTCGGGCCGATGTTTCCGAAGGTGTCGAACAGCGGAGCCTTGTGCTCACCGAGATACCAGGCGCGGTGCTTCCATCCCATCGGCGTGGGATCGAGTGCAGGCAGCAGCATAATGCTCGTGCCGGCAGGTTTCTCGAAGGTAGTGCCGGACAACATGATTCCATCGCCCTCGGCCAGTTCGACCGCCACTGTGTCCAGGCCCGAGACTGCTCCGCGAGTCTGCGTCTTGTTCCAGCCCGTCCACCATTGCAGGTCGTCGAGGGTCGCAGGTCCGAACACCTCGAGCCAGCGTCGGGCAAGGTCGGCACGTGCATCGGTCTCGTCGAGATCGGGAATCCCGTCCGGCCACCAGTGATCGATCGGTGCCCATGCGTGCCGTCGAGATGTCCACGCGCCCCGCGGTTCGACGCGTACCAGCCTTCCTTCGGCGGCCATCATCACCAGTACCTCCGAAGTGACGTACCGCTTGACGTCGTACACCTTGTCGGTAGTCGGCAGCAGCGCAGTCTTGAGGCCGGGCACGGCGGCGGAGAGCTCGGCTCCGGTCGCGGTCCCCATCGATCGCAACGCCGATTCTGTTTCGGCTTCGGTTGCAGCGAGCCATGATTCGACGTCGGCGATCACCGGTTCGGTGGGCAACGTGGAGACTTGCTTGATCAGGCGTGCCCGCATGGTGCGTGCAACCCCGAGACTCGCGGCAGCATGAATCATCGGGACGTCGCCGTGTGCGACGACGAACATGGTGCGACGCATCGCCATCAGCCGCACCAGATTTCTGCGTTCGTACATCGCATCGCGAACATCGGACAGTCCCAGCGAACGAGCGCGGGCCAGCACCGAGAGATACACCGTCGCCGGGTCGGTGGCATGCAGCGCGAGCAACGAGCAGACAACGGCTTCGGCGCTGGGGGCATCGGCGAAGTGCTGCGCGACGAGCCGGTGTCGGCGCTGGGCATCGGTGATCTTCACGCGATCAGTCTGACGGGAAGTGAGGCCCAGGGCCGACGTGACCGGTGAGAAGGGCGTCGGCGATGTCGTTCATCCCGTGCGCACGGGCATCGGCGGCGGCACCGACGTGGTCGTACTCGACCAGCTCGAACGAGACCGTCCAGCTGTCTCGATCGTGGTCGTCGAGTATCGCGTACCGCGCATGCGGAGACCCGGATTCCATGACGTGCGGGTAGGGCTGATCGTCGTCGTACGCGGGCGCGCCGACGCTCCCCGGATTGACCACGAGTGTGCCGCTGGGGAGCGTCCACTGTCGCTGCAAGTGGGTGTGGCCGCAGGCGATGACAGCTTTGTCGGTGAAACCTGCTGCTCGGTCGAGAATTTCGGCCTCGGTTGCCTCGCGAGAGCCGTTGGCGTCCACCGAGTGCAGGAAGTACTGCTGATCATCGGTGGGTGTTCCATGCACTGCGAGGATTCCGCGATCCAGCTCGAGTGAGAACGGAAGCGAGCCCAGCCACTGTCGATGCTCGTCGTCCAGTCGATCATGGGCATGCCGATCCCAATTACCCATGCAATCGCGATGTTGCTCGAGCAGATAGCGGTCGTGATTGCCGGCAATCGTGGGGATGTCCAACGCCATCAGTCGATCCGCAGTTCGACGCGGATGCAGGCCGCCCGAGAGCAGATCGCCGAGATTGAGCACAGAGTCGACGCGATGGCGTTCGATGTCGTCGAGGACGGCGTCGAGCGCTGCGATGTTGCCGTGAATATCGGCAATGAGAGCTACCCGCACAACCTCAGGATCGCAGCGTGGGCGGTCGACTGCAACACGTGAGACCCCAGTGCGAGTGTTGCGACCGAAGGATGTGTTGTGTCACCGGACATACTTTCAGGATGACGAGTCGCGGGCGGGTTCGGAGCTGGGAGATTGTCGGCATGGAGGGCGTGATCGATTCCGACGACACCCCGGGCGGAAGTTGGACGCCGTCGGTGTCGGTCGCTGTTCACGGCTTTCCTGCTCTGACTCCAGGCCAGGATGTGGAGTTCGAATGGCAGCAGCAAGAAGAACCTCGGTACGGGTACAGCTTCTTCACAGTTCGCGTGTGGCCGCTCGGCACCGAACCGGTCGCACAGTCGGATCGCCCGACATCCAGCGCTTGGGATGTTGCCCCTGACGGAACCATCACCGAAGTTACGGATCTGGATTGGGACGAGCCTGCGCGGACCGGAACCTGGTCCGTTGGAGTGGTGTCCCGGTGGAATGGCGAAGAGAGTTGGGGCGTCATCGATTCCGTGGATACCCCCGGCGGGTGCTGGACCTTCTTCAGCGCCCTGCATCCCGACGAAGTCATCGACTCTCGATCGGTAGGAGGTTTCAGTATCGGTGGGGGTGTGTCCGACCTCGAGGTAGGCGAGCAGGTCGATTTCGAGTGGGAGCCTGCTGTCGATCAGGACGGCTATCGGTTTCGTGCGATCAAGGTCCGACCACGTCGGGAGATTCCGCCCTGGCGAATCGAACGATTCGATGGCTGACGTATCGATCGAACGCACGACGGCCTCCAACGGTTATCGAGCCGCGACTCGTTGGCCGTCGACGCGGATCGTGGGGAGCCACGTCGCCAAAGTGCGACCGAGCGTGGCGACCATGCGCGGCCCGAAGACGCACAAAGTGCGTTCCCACGGGTGGCCGAACGTGCCTTCGGTGAATCTGTCACGGCCGAAGATGTAGTAGTCGCCGTTCGGGTGGACGGGCACCCGCCACTCGGCGTTCTCGGCCGCGTCGGCGTGCGCTTCGGCATCGAAGCTGTAGCAAGGGTGTTGCCAGTCCAGGACCACGAAGGTGGGGTCGTCCCTGAACTCGGTGACGAAGCAGCGCAACGCTTCCGCGTTGATCGCGTCGGCTTGCGCAGACCAGGAGGCTCTCGTACGGACGGTGTGGGCGGAAAGGTCGAACGTCATCGAGGGGGCGGGCTCGGCTATGCCCGGCCACGATTCGGGTTTCGTCCCGGGTCGAAACCCGAATCTATCCTCGAATACCGACCAGTGCTCCGCTTGGAGGTTACGGTCGAGTTCGGTCCACCCGATAGGTAGCGTAGACCCGAAGTCCATAGTCAGCTTGGTCGTCATCGGTCTATCGTCCCAGTCCTGAGAAATTGCACATCGACAGAAGTGGGAAGGGGATACCGAGACATGTTGCTTCCACTGTGTGTCATCACCTTCGCTGTTCTGCTTCACGTCGTGGCAGCTCGAATTGCGTCTCGTGAGAACTACGGCCGTAGGTTGCCTACTCTGAACGGCTCGTATCCGGTAAGACCCGCTCTTCGTGTTCGACGTGCCCAGACTGCGGGATGGATCCTGAGTATCGTGGGCGCACTCCAGCTCGGCAATCATTTCTGGCTGACCGAGCCGTGGCTGGCCATTGGAATCGTGGTGGCGGTTCTCTTGCTGGTCAACGGCCTGCCGAGCCTGCTGGTGACCGCGCTGCACAACGGCACCGTGCGAACACAACGGTAGGACCGGAACGATTCCGTCGCCGGCATGTGCCATCGACGTCTCGTAACGAAGGCCGATGTGCTCAATGCTTCTTGTCCGATAGCGTCGGGCCATGGCAGTCGACTTTTCCTGGTCTCAGTTTCTGTGGATAGTCTTCGTGTTCGTCGGTGTGCCGTCGACGTTCTGGGCTCTGCTTCTCTGGGCCAGATTTTCGAGACACCGAGAGACGGAGGGGACCGGCCCTCTCGGCTTGTGGTCCACTGGATCGATAGCTGCCGCTTCGGGTTTCGCCGCATGTGTGGGGTGGCTGAGCTGGTCTGCCGACTACCGGGGCGAGTTCCGTGCACCGGGTCTCCCGGCACCGAACGAGTTCCCGTCCTGGCAAGTCGCCGCGTGCGGCGCGACGGTGGTGTTTATGTGCCTTCTCGCCGCACATCTGTCGCGCTGGACGAAGACCGGCGGACACGTCGCTGCGTTGGGCACGACGGCAGGGTTCTCGACTGCGTTCTGCATAGACGCGAGTACCGACATCACCGGGCAATCGGGTGTGGGTGTCATTCTGTGCATGATGGGCTTTGGCGCCGGTTTGACCCTGCTGATGCTCGTGCGGAATTCGGTCGGTGGGCTGAAACGGCCTGCAGTGGATAAGTGAAGCCGTCAGATCTCGATGCCCGTTGCCTCGACCACACTCGCCCACAACGCATCTCGCACTCGAGGTGAATCGCCCCGCCACGACGGGTAGTGGGTGGGGCGCGGAGCCCTGTCGTGCCAGAACGTGCCGGTACTGGTCAATGCCTGATCGGATGCGACGAGCCAGACGATGGTGTCGGCCCCGTCGTGTGCATTGCGCAGAATCGGCTTCATCACCGAACCGAAAAGGGGCATCGAGCCGGTGACCCCGGGAGTGGCCGCCCAACCGGGGTGCATGCTGTGGACGACCGGATCGTCTTCGAGCGAAAAGCGTTCGGCCAGTTGCTCGGCCACCACCACCTGCATGCGCTTGGTGCGGGCGTAGGCCGTCATGCCCGAGTACTTGCCGTTCTCGTACTCGAAGTCGGAGTTCTGCAACGGCACCGCATACATGCCGCCGCTCGAGACGAACACGACCCGCGATCCGGCGTCGAACAGTTCCCGCAGACCGACCGTCAACGCGACCGGCCCGAGAACGTGGGTGGCGAAAGCGGATTCGTGCCCCTGCGCGGACAGCTGCCGCCCGTCCGGCATGACCCCGGCGCAGTGCACGAGAGCGTGTACCGCGGTGAGCTCGGACGCCAGAGCCGCGATCAATTCGGCCACGGAATCGAGATTGCTGATATCGCACTCACGCACCACGAGGGAGGCGTCGGGCACCTCGGCTCGGATGGCGGCGGCCGCGGACTCGAGCCGATCGGCCGATCTGCCGACCAGGTGCACCCGAGCCCCCAACCTGGCGAGTTCCTTGGCGGTGGCTGCCCCCAACCCGGACGACGCGCCGGTCACCACCATGTCGATGGGGGAGGGGAACGGCGTCGGATCCGCGGCCCAGAATCGTCGACGCACCGTGGCACCGATGCGGGAGTATCCGGGTACGACTGCTCTGTCGAGGATCGTGTCCAGCGTGCGGGTCAGCAATGACATGCCGCTCTGATACCCCGCGGTAACCGGATGTATGCGCGTCCGCACGCTGGGGTCGATGCCAGAATGAGTCCATGGTTCACCCCGCCGTCTCCGCCGTCACCCGAGAGATCCTCGCCGAGCTTCCCGCACACCGACGCGAGACGTTCGAGTTGCGTCTCGAGCAGTGGTTTCCCGATCTGCACGACGCGGTCACGGCCGTCTACCCCGATCCCGACGCCGTGGCAGCCACGCTGGTGGAGATCGCTGCGCGCGCCTACGCCGCCCGCCCCGAGGATCTGCACCGGCTCGATCAGCGTCGTTTGCTCGAACCGGATTGGTTTCAGCAGCCGGACATGTTCGGCTATGCCTGTTACGTCGATCGGTACGGTCAGACGCTGCGTGGGGTAGGCGAGCGGCTCGATCATCTGACCGATCTGGGTGTCACCTACCTGCACCTGATGCCGCTGCTGCAGCCGCGGCCCGGCGACAACGACGGCGGATACGCGGTGATGGATTACCGCTCGGTTCGAGAAGATCTCGGCACCAACGAGGACCTGCGCGCGCTCGCGGAGACTCTGCGCGGACGTGGCATCAGTCTCGTGGTCGATCTGGTGCTCAATCACGTTGCGCGCGAGCACGAATGGGCCGAGAAGGCGCGTGCGGGTGATCCGAAGTATCGGGACTACTTCCTGATCTATCCCGATCGCACCACCCCGGACTCGTACGAGCGCACTCTCCCCGAGGTGTTTCCCGACTTCGCGCCCGGCAGCTTCACCTTCGACGACACACTCGAAGAGTGGGTGTGGACGACGTTCAACGAATGGCAGTGGGATCTGAATTGGGCCAATCCTGCTGTGCTGCAGGAGTTCGCGAGCATCGTGCTGCACCTGGCCAACCTCGGGGTGGAAGTGCTGCGCCTCGACGCCATTGCATTTCTGTGGAAGCGGTTGGGAACGAACTGCCAGAACCAGCCCGAGGTGCATGCGGTCACTCAGGCCCTGCGCGCCACCGCGCGACTCGCCGCTCCGGCCACGCTGTTCAAGGCCGAGGCGATCGTCGGGCCCCGCGATCTGCTGCCGTACCTGGGTCAGGGGCGGCACACCGGACGGGTCTCGGACATCGCTTACCACAACTCGCTGATGGTGCAGGCGTGGTCGATGTTGGCAACGGGCAGTACATCATTGGCGCGGCATGCACTGGCGTCGTTGCCTCCGACACCGCCGAGCGGCACCTGGGTGACCTACGTTCGTTGCCACGACGACATCGGCTGGGCCATCGACGACGGCGACGCGTCGTCCCTGGGACTCTCGGGCGCAGGGCATCGCCACTTTCTGGCCGACTGGTACTCGGGCGAATTCGACGGGTCCTGGGCCGAAGGCCTGGTGTTCCAGTACAACCCGGACACCGGCGACCGTCGGATCAGCGGAACCGCAGCCGCGCTGACCGGTCTTGGCAGGTCCCGCCTGGATCCCGACGGCGCGTTCGGGCGAATCTTTCTGGCGCACGCGATCATTGCCGGATGGGGCGGAATTCCGGTCGTGTGGAGCGGTGACGAGCTCGGCTCCCCGGGAGATCCGAACTGGGCCGACGAACCAGCTCATGCCGAGGACAACCGGTGGGTGCATCGGCCGCGTGTGACCGACGCCGATCGCGTTGGCCGATTCCAGCAGGGAAGCGACGCGCAACGAGTGTTCGACGGTATCGCTCGGATCGCGAAGGTGCGCGCCGGACTACCGATGTTGCACGCAGAGGCACCGGTGGACGTGCAGAGCGAGTCGGACGACGGTCTGCTCGTGGTGCGCAGGCGGCATCCCAGCGGCACCCTGGTCGCCCTCTACAACGTCACCGCCGAACACCGGTCGTTCCCGCACGCGCAGCTGATCGAACTCGGAATCCCAGCCCCGGTCGAGGTTCTCTCGCAGCACGATCTGGGGGTCGACGACACCGGCTCGGTGTGGTTGCCGCCGTATGCGGCGTGGTGGATCGTCGACAACCCGCTGCGCTAGAAGAGGCGCTGCCGTGACCGGGCTGTTACCCTCCCCGAGACGGTCGGCTGGATACGAACAAGGGGACAATCTTCATGCTGCATGGTCGGATACGAAGTTTGGTGCTCGCTGTAGTGGCGGTATTGGTCGCCACGATGGCAACGGTGCTGATGGGAACCGGTGTGGCGAAGGCCGACTCCGAGCTCGTATACGTCTACTCACCGTCGATGGACAAGAACATTCCGGTCAAGGTGCTCAAAGCTGCCGGCGGCGGCCCCGCACCCACCTTGTATCTGCTCGACGGCCTGCGCGCGCCCGATAACGACAACGGCTGGCTCATCGAGACCGACGTCGAGAGCTTCTTCGCCGACAAGCACGTCAACGTGGCCATCCCGTTCGGCGGCGGCGGCACCTTCTACTCCGACTGGCAGCGTGACGACCCCAAGCTCGGACGCGTGAAGTGGGAAACCTTCCTCACCCAGGAGCTGCCTCCGTTCATGGCTGATCGCTTCGGCAGCGACAACGTCAACAACGCCGTTGCCGGACTGTCGATGAGCGGAACCTCGGCTCTGAACCTGGCCGCCCACCACCCCGACTTCTACAAGGCCGTCGCGTCGTTCAGTGGTTATCCGACCGCCAGCAGCCCCGGATTCGCGCAGGGTATCGCCGTCGCCGTCGGCGAGATGGGCGGCAACGCGCGCAACATGTGGGGTACCTGGCCGTCCGCGGACTGGATACGCAACGATCCGTCCCTCAACGTCGGTGCACTGCGCAACACGGCAGTCTTCGTCTCCTCGGGGAGCGGCTCACCGGCTACGGACCCTGTGTTCAACCCGGCCAGCAGCAGATTCGATCCCGTCAGGTTCGCGCAGATGGTGCCGCTCGAGACGGCCGCCGGCATGAGCAGTCGCGCATTCGTTCCGTTGCTCCAGGCCGCAGGTGGTCGACCCAACGTCAAGATCACCGGTACCGGTGTGCACTGGTGGAACCACTGGGAGCAGCACCTGCACGACGCATGGTTCGAGACTATTGCCCCTGCTGTCGGCGGCTGACCGGCCCTCGCAGCGAAGCCACCCTCATACGCAGCGCGCCGTACTGCTGACCGAGTTGCTGCGCCCACTGGCCGCGCGGCATTGGCTTCAGCGATGGCGGCAGCAAGGGATTCCTGACCGTTCCCAGAACGGCCATCGTCCAGACGTGCGCCAGGATGCCCCACAGAGCTGGGGGGTTGGGACAGCCCTGCGTCCTGTGTTTGGTCGCAACCTGAACCCACGCCGCCCCGTAACCGATGCCCTGAACGAAAGCGTCTTTCGTAGTGTCTCGGAGGCGGTAAGCCACCATCGCTGTCGATTCGTGCCCTAAGGTCAACCCCGCCTGCTGGATTCGCCATGAGTAGTCGAGGTCCTCACCGCCTCCGAGGAAGCTCTCGTCGAACGTGCCCACCTGATCGACGACGTACCTCCACATTCCGAAATTGTTACCGTGCGCGTACGGCAGGTACGTCGTCTCGAAACGGTCTTCCGGGGCGGGCACCGCGCGCCATGTCGCCACATCCGGTGAGTTCAGCGTCTGCACTTCGATCGGCCCGCCGACGGCGTCGTACTTCTCTGCGGCTCGGGCGAGCGCGGTGAGCCAATTCGGATACACGGCATCGTCCTGGTCGGTGAAGACCAGGAAGTCTCCACGAGCGGCCTCGATGCCGGAGTTGCGCGCGTGCGGGGTACCTCTGACGTCGGAGCTGTCGATCCAGCGAATATCCAACGGAGACTCCAGCTGCTCCAGGTGTTCGCGCAATCCGTCGGTGGACCCGTTGTCGCTGATGATCACCTCGAACTCTCCGTGGTAGTCCTGGGCGGCGAGCGCGGCGAGCTGAACGTCGAGGTCCGGCAGCCCGTTGAAGCACGGCACGATCACGGATACGAAACCAACTGGCATGTATGTAGACGCTACCCGGTCGGCTCCCGCTATTGTGTCCGCCATGACGCCACCGAGGATCACCGTCGACTACACCGTGCTCGACTGCCCGGAACCAGCGGCACTAGGCCGTTTCTACAGCACCATCCTGGGATGGGAGCCGGTCAGCGACGACGGGGACTGGGTGGTGATTCACGGTCCGGGCGAACTGCGGCTCGCCTTCCAGAAGGCGCCGGACTTCACCCCCATCGACTGGCCGAACGAGGGCATCAAGATCCACCTGGACCTGGTGGTCGACGACATGGAACAGGCCAGGGACTTCGTCGTCGACGCCGGGGCCGAACTCATCGACCACGCGCAGGCCTCGTTCTGGGTGTTCCGCGATCCGGTCGGGCACATCTTCTGCCTGTGCAAGAGGGACTGATCCCGTAGTGGCCGGCGAACCCGGTCCTCCGCACGGCCTCAGGCAGCTCGCGGCTGTGGCCGAGAAGGGCTGAGTCGGTTCTCGGACAGATCTGCCTGCTCACCGAGCCAACGTGCGAGAACCTGGCAGCCGGTGAGGCCGTCTTCGTAGTCCTCGCGCGCGTATGCGATGTGTCGGCCACCGCCGGGGTTCGACCACTCGAATCGACGCCAGCGCAGCGACTGCGGCAGGTACCCGCCCAATTCGGCGGCCGCGGTGCGGAGGCGTCGAACATCCTTCGCCCACTGCGAGGGTCGAATTCGGGTTCGGGTCGCGTTCTGAAAGCTGTTGCTGCGCAGCAGGTTCCATAGTTCCCGAAGCCAGGTCTTCGGGGTACGAAACGACATCCATCGGGTCAGGTCGGCAACATCGCGGATGAGGCTGTCGTCGCTGGCATTGCAGATCATGTCCGACGCGAGGCCGATCCACCGGACCGGAATCGACTCGGGCAGAGCCGGGCCCGCACCGGCGACGCCGCGTCCGGTGCATCCGTCGACGGCGCCAACCGGCTGCTGCGGATCCGATATAAGACCAGCGGCAACGATGCGGCTGCCGTCGATCGTCCCGTCGTGGACGAGGCCGAGGACCTCGCGCACCACCGTCGCTCCCTGGGAGTATCCGATCAACGCGACCGGCCCGGTAGTGCTCTCGAGTGCACGGCGTAGGCGTCGGACACCGAGATCCGCGCTGTGCCGGAAGCACAGTCCGCCGAGCGCGATCGGACCGTACGACGCCGGATAGCCGACCCATCGGCCGACGAAGCGGTCGTCGAGCCGGCCGACGACACAGGACAGCAGACCGGTCACCCGCGTCCGGTGGTCGGACGGATGTGATTCTCCGGTACCTCCGACGGCGAGTACGGTGACCTTCTCCTGGTTCATGGTTGTCAGTCTGGTGGGGGAACCTGAGCCCGACGCCCGACAAATGCTGAGAACTGTCTGGCAGTTCGACACCTGATTCACGCCAGTGCGGCACGGACCTCGGCGAGGGCGCGCCGGAGAAGAGCCTCGTACCGATCCGGGTCGGGCACGGCTGCGCTGTTCGAGGTGATGCCGACGGTGACGGTATCGCCGATGCCGTGGACTCCGTGGGTCAGGCTCATGGCGGGGGACAGGGCCGGGAAACCTGCGGTGAATCGGACGGAGCCGCCGCCGAGTGTGAGGTCTGCGGCACCGCGCGAGACGCTGGACACGACGGTGTTGCCGGTGACCGTCGGAGGGACTGCAGTCGGATCGAACTGCGCGACGCCCCATTCGGCCAGAAATGCAGGCACGTGTGCTTCGACATCGTCCTGTGATGCGCGGGCGGCCTCCGACAGTGGATGATTCGCACGGGCGCGGCGCGCAGCCAGATCGGCCGATACGAGTCGACTGCGAGTGCGGATGTCCGGTTCGGCGGGAAACAGTCCGACGCCGACGTTGCCGAAGTTGTTTCGCGCGTGGGCTCGCACATCCCGGGCAATCGTGACCTCGGCGGACAGATCCGAACCATCGCCGAGAAGCCGTTGCAGTGCAACGGATACGGCAGTCAGGACAAAGGTGGTGACGGTGGTATCGCCGGACTGCAGGTCTGCTTTCGGAAGCACGATGGTCCGCACGGACGTCCGGCCGGTGGGCGGCACGTCGAGGGCGGTCACAGCGCGCGACGGTGCGGGCGGGGGAACTTCACCCGAGTCGGTACCTCGTCCGAGGCTCAGCGCGTCGCGTCGGGCACGGACGCCGCCGCGAACCATCCGGGCCAGTCGAAGCGGGACAGTCGCAGCGGCAACGATGGTGGATGCCGGCTCGAACGCCGCGGGAGACTCCGCCCGGGCGAAGGTCGGTGGGAGTGGATGCGTGCCGAACAGGTCGCGGGCAGTGCGAGCGGCCAGTGTTCCGTCGGCCGCCGCGTGCGAAAGTTGTAGCACGGCAACGAGGGCCGTACCGCCGGGAGCGTCGGCGATGTCCGGATACAGGTGCAGGTGCCACACCGACACTCGGGGGTCGACCTGACGCGCGAACGATGCGGCAATGGAACCCAAGCACTCCGACCAGGTGCTCGTGGTCCGGTGGACGGAGATCGCGTCGGAGCGCGGAACGGCTTCGGTCCAGCGGGGATAGTCGAGACCGTACGCGACGTCGGTGATGCGTCGACGCAGAATCTCGATACGGCCGCTGCGTTCGTACAGCCGTGCCACCTCGGTGTCGAGGTCCTCGGATCCGCTGTCGAAGCAGTACAGCAGAAACTGGTCGCTCGGAATTTTCGACGCCATCCAGTACGCCCGCGCGTCGGCCGGATGCAAGCGCGTCGATCCGGGGCGGCTGTGGTCGGGTCGAACGCGGGGCACTCGAAGAGCCTATGCGTCCCGATACGAACCGCGAGTTCACGTACTGACCGGTCCTTTACTGTGAACTGTCACCAGGACGGGCCGAGGACTTCTTCGGTGGCCTGGAGGTCTACCGGCAGCATCAGCGCTAGCCTGGTCCAATGCATCGACCAGCACCGTGTCCGCGACGCCGCGGCACCTCGTGGCGGGTGTCGTGACGCCCAGAGTTGCCTCGGGCTATCGGGCAGGACTGCGGTCCTCGACCAACGCCGCCGCATCGGCCGACTTCGTCACCGACATCTCCTACACCGAGTACGGCTCCGCGGCCTGCACCCTCGGGGTCGCGTCGGACAACACCGTCTTCGTCGCGCCCGCGTTCACCGTCGACGGTATCGGGGTACTGCGCTCGTCCGACTTCGGAAAGTCATGGCATGCATCGGTTCCCGAGGGAGTGCAACTGAGTCGGAATCGACCCTATCTCTATTTCGACGACGTCGACGAGCGACTGTTTCTGCACGCCGGGCGATTCGACGCGGTGCCGCCCCACCCGCTGCGAACGGGCTTCATCCTCGCGGTCAGTGACGATCGGGGCGAAACCTGGCGCACTCGAAAAGTGGCATCGAAAGCCAGGATGGACGCCAAAGTATTTGCTGGACCGAGCAATTCACGGGCGGGAAGGGTTACGTACCTCTCCGCGCCAACGCCGTTCGCCGTACGGGTGCGGCCACTGATCAACGTCACCCGTCACGTCGTCTGGCGGTCCTTCGACGGCGGTGTGAAGTGGGAGGTGGCCGGTGGCTTCGACATCGATCCCAAGAACATCCCCGGGTTGCCGAGCCGGGAGTACGTTGCGTTCGGTAAGGGCGTCGTCGGTCCGGACGGCACGGTCTACATCGGTGGCCGCTACGGTCGACGGTTCGCGGTGGCGGTCAGTCGCGACGAGGGCCTGACGTGGGACGTTCGGATGGTCCCGGGATCGGCGCTGGCGAAGTACCACAATGCTGTGCATTTTCTGCTGCTCGGCTCGCGTTACCTGCTGCCGGAGTCGATGGCCGTCGACGACGACGGAAACGTGTATGTGGTGTGGCCGGACCGCGACGGATTGCTGCATGCCGCCTGGTCCTCGGACGGTGCGGTGAGTTGGTCGAGGCCGGTGGTGGTGTCGGCGCCAGGAGTGCGCGACGCCCGCTTCGGCGCGATCACCGCCACCGGGTCCGGGCGGGTGGGTATCGCCTACTACGGCCGTGAGAGGGGTCGTGCGTTCCACGGGTTCATCGCCCAGTGCCGCGACTTCCGTACCGGCGGACCGGTGTTCGTCGGCGGTAAGTACAACGAACCCGATGCACCGCTGTTTCCGTACGGGTTCTGCAGTGGCGTAACGGGTTTCGGGTTCGGACGCTCACTCAACGAGTTGGTTCGCGTGCATTTCGCCCCCAACGGAGACCTCGTGACCGGGGCTGCGATGCAGATGCGGGGAAGAAACAGGCAGCGGCCATGGGCGGCCCGATCGGAACACACCGAGATGCAGGCGGTCCTGGGGCGACTGGGTCGAATCGTCAGAGCGTAGCAATCGAAAGGCCCTGCAGCGGTGCGCTGCAGGGCCTTTCGTGGTCTTGCGTAATCTCAGGCGACGTTGATCATTCCGACGGTGGGGAAGAAGAAGCAGCTCTTGTCCGAACCGTCGAGAGCCTTGTGGTTCACCGTTCCGAACACTGCGGCGAGAACGGTTCCCGATCCGGTTTCGACGGGTACGGCGCGGGCACCGGCGGCAGGCAGCGAGTCGATCGCTCCGATGACGAACGGCCGAACGATGTCCTTCGCGGCGTCGGGCACGCCGGAATTGGTGAGGATCGAATCGGCGAGAGTGGTTGCCAAGCCGCCGAAGTCGGCAAATCCACCCTGCAGGGTGTTGACGTTGAACCAGGCGACCTGCATCCCGGTCTTGTCTGCAGAATCGTTCACGATTCCGGCCGGGACGAACGCGAACATCGTCTCGCCCTTGTCGACGGCATTGAGCTCGGGAATCTCGATGGACGGCAGGAACGGCAAGGTGGGGATGGCCGGGGCGGTCAGCTGAGGCCACGGTCCGGCCGCTCCGCCTGCGACACCCGGAACGATGCCGAGGGGCGAGCCCGCTGTTGCGGCGCAGTTGATCGCTGCCGTGGGGTAGAAGAACGGCGTGATGCCGAAGTCGGTGAGAGCTTTGTTGGCTGCGTTCAGTGCGGCGAACGGATCGACGCTCGCGTCCTCGGCGACCGGGGTGCGCGAGTCGGCGATCGCGGTTGCGGCGTCGAGTGAGGCACCACCCTGTCCCTGCAGTGCGGCGATCGCCTGTGCCAGCGGATCGGCCGGTGCCGGATCTGCTGCCGCAGTGGCGGGAACAGCGAGCAATGCCGCGCAGGAGAGCGCGAGCGCGCCCGCCAGACGGCTGAGGCGACGAGACATGTGTGACTCCTGTGACTGATGTGGCTTATGTTGCGTGTGCGCTGATACCACCACACATCATCTGGGCGTCACAAGCTCCGACGGAATCCGTTGTCCAATCGAGACGGTTCGATCGAGGCAATTCTCGGTCGGCTCAGCCCACGTCGATGCCGAAGTCGCGCACGATTCCCTCCAGGCCGGAGGCGTAGCCCTGGCCGATGGCGCGGAACTTCCATTCGGCCCCGCGGCGGTACAGCTCGCCGAACACCATGGCCGTTTCGGTTGAGGCGTCTTCACTGAGGTCGAAGCGGGCCAGTTCGCGCCCGTCGGACTTGTCCACCACGCGGATGAAGGCGTTGACGACCTGACCGAAGTTCTGGCCCAGGGCGTCGGCGTTGTGAATGGACACCGGGAAGACGATGGAGTCGACCTCCGGGGTCAGTGCCGCCAGGTCGACGTCGATGCTCTCGTCGTCGCCCTCGCCTTCGCCGGTCCGGTTGTCGCCGGTGTGCTCGATGGCACCGTCGGGGGAGCGCAGGTTGTTGTAGAAGACGAAGTAACTGTCGCTCAGTGCCTTCTTCGTGGTGCGAAGTCCGATGGCGCTGGCGTCGAGATCGAAGTCACCGCCGGTGGTGGCCCGGACATCCCAACCGAGTCCCACGCTGACGGCGGTCAGATTCGGTGCTTCCTTGGTCAGCGAGACATTTCCACCCTTGGCGAGCGTTACGCCCATGTCCATCCACTCCTCAGCGCGTTCGTGCGTGCATCGTCCTCCCCACCATATTCATGTTCGTGGCGTCGATGCTCGAGGTGCCCGTGTGAAGCCGGAGGGGAGCGTGATGGGTGTGAGCAGTGGGGCTGGCGATGCCGATGGGATTGTGGTGGGATACGACAAACGACGGAAAGTAGCAGTGGTTGCGCGATGTGTCGGGGAGGCGCGCCGCAGCGATCGAACGACGATGGAGATTTTTGTGCAGGTTTCGCGCCGTGAGTTGTTCAAGTACGCCGCCGCGGGGTCCGCGGCCGCCGTCGGATTGGTTGCGTTGGGCACGGCCACCGCGCACGCCGACGCCGGACTCGGCACACTCGTCGACTATTCGGGTGGGGTGCCGTCGGCGTCGGCCATCAAGAAAGCCGGTCACCTCGGGGCCGTCCGATATGTCTCGGATCGGCGGCCGGACGCGAACTGGATGATCGGCAAGCCGATGCGCAAGTCCGAAGCCGACTCGCTGACATCCGCAGGCCTGGAAGTGGTCTCGAACTATCAATTCGGCAAGGGGGCCACGTCCGATTGGCGTGGCGGGTACGCGGCGGGCGTCGAGCATGCAGAGCGGGGCCTCGAGCTCCACCTCGCCGCCGGTGGTCCGGCGGACCGCCCGATCTACGCGTCGATCGACGACAACCCCACCGCCGTGGAGTTCGCAACTCTGATCGCGCCGTACATACTGGGCTGGCAGTCGGTGATCGGAGCCGAGAACACGGGGATCTATGCCAATTCACCGACCATCGAATTGGCCTCGGTCGCCGGGCTCGGCCAGTGGTACTGGCAGCACAATTGGGGAACACCCAAGGGCTTTGTTCACCCCGCTGCGCACATTCATCAGATCCGAATCGACAAGGATTTCGTGGGCGGAGTGAAAGTCGACATCAACAATATTCTGAAAGCCGATTACGGGCAGTGGTCGAGATCTGCCGCGGACATTCTCTGAAATACCATCGATGTAATTCATTCCGGCATTCCCGGGTGTATTGCGACAATCGATCCGAGCCGCCCGTGCACATTCTTCCCGGATTCTCCTGAACGAACAGTTCGCCCCCGGCTTCCTGTGGAGCCGGGGGCGAACTGGGTCGGTAGGCGCAGATACGAGCTACGGAACGTAGACCGTACCGATGGTGGGCAAGAAGGTGCAGCTGCGCGGAGCTGCCGCCGGATCTTCCTTCGACTGCGTGGTGATCGAGCCGGAGACGACCGAGAGGACGCGTCCGGGGCCGGTGTCGGCGATCGCTGACAGCGTCGCCGGACCGTCGGTGTTGATCATGGCCGCGCCGGTCAGGTCCTGCGTACCCGAGCGACGGTTGTCGACGTTGAGCCAGGTCACCGTCAGGGGAGCTGCCTGCTCCGCGGCAATCGGTGCGGTGCCGAGGGCGGTGAAGACGAAGCCGGCCTGGCCTGCGCCCGGTCCGGGAGGCGGCAGGGTGGCGGGGCCGGGTACGGCCAGGGCGGTTCCGACGGAATCGGCGGTATCGGAGATGCACCCCATGCCGAGTGTCGGGTACAGGAACTGAGCGATGACGGGTCCGTCGGCCGGCAGTTCGGGTCCGCCGCCGCCGGAGCCGTCCAGGAACGTGATGACCCTTTCGAGCAGGGCCTTGACCTGGTCGGGCAGCTGCGCCGTCTCGAGCAACGCACGGGCCTGACCCAGCAGGTCGGCGGCCGGAGCTGCTCCCACGTCGGCAGGTCCGGCTGCGGCACCGACAATGGCCGGTGCGAACGAGGCGAGTGCTTCCACCTCGGCCAGGTTGGGCATGGGCTCGCCGGGGGCGGGAAGGAACTGAGCGATCAGAGCAGCGGGATCGGCCGGTACTGCGGGCAGATCCGCCGGTGCCATCGGCACCAGTGGCTGTGCGGATGCGCTGGTCGGCACGACTAGTGCGGCGGCTGCGGCTACGGCCAAAGCTGTAACTACGCGACGCGTTCCGCGGGTACGAAGCACGGTGATATTCCCCATTCTGATCATGACGCGGGCCCACGGCGACAGCCGGTGCTCGAGGGGTCACTCTATGTAGCGCAATCCCCGATGTACAGCTGTTGTCGATCCAGACCTCCCCCGTCGTATCTATGCCAGGGCAGTCTATTGGTCTCACGCTGCGAATTCTCCGCAGACGCCCACGATAACCTGTTACTGAAGTTATCAGTGTGAAAGGTGATGCAAATGTTACTCGGGTGCATCCGCGGTTGGGGCGCGTGAGCGGAGCCCTATAAGCTCGACGATCGATACACCGCATCGACACCGAACGGAACCGCACGCACAGTGAACCGACTTGTTCGGCTGGCCCCCGTTCTGCTCGCGGTCTCGGTGATCAGCCGATTCGTCTGGGCATTCGCGACGCCCAACGGAATGAACCTCGTGGACCTGCACGTCTACGTCGACGGCTCCGCGGCACTGCTCGGCGGCAATTTGTACGACTACACGTATTCGGTTCAGACGCCGGACTTCCCGCTCCCGTTCACGTACCCGCCGTTCGCCGCGCTCGTCTTCTTCCCGCTGCACTATCTGCCCTTCGCCCTGGTCGGCGTCCTGTGGCAGGCCGCGACCATGCTCGCGCTGTTCGCGGTGGTGCGGGTTTCTCTGTCGATGGTGCTCGGCGACGAGCGAGCCGCCGAGTCGCGCTGGGTCCGCATAGCAATGCTCTGGACCGCACTCGGGCTGTGGTCCGAACCCGTGCGGACGACGCTGGACTACGGCCAGGTCAACGTGTTCTTGGTGCTGCTGGCGATCCTCGCGGTACGCAGCAGCAGGTGGTGGGTGGCGGGCGGACTGGTCGGCTTTGCTGCCGGAATCAAGCTGACCCCGGCCATCACCGGTCTCTACTTCCTGGCCACTCGGCGGTGGAAGGCCGCGGCGTTCTCGGCAGTGGCCTTCGCCCTCACCGTCGCGGTCAGCTTCGCGGCGCTCGGACACCAGGCGGCCACGTACTTCACCACGCTGCTCGGCGATGCCGACCGCATCGGCCCCGTCGGCTCGGTGTGGAATCAGTCTCTGCGGGGAGCGCTCAGCCGGATCGCGGGGGAGGACGTCGGGCAGGGCCCGCTGTGGATCGTCGCCGCCGTCGTCGCGACAGGGCTTGCCCTCGCGGCATGGCGTGCGATCGGACGCGAAGACCATCTGGGCACGCTGGTGATCGTGCAGCTGCTCGGCCTCCTGATCTCGCCGATCTCGTGGTCGCATCACTGGATCTGGGTGATCCCGATGGTGATCTGGCTGGTGCACGGGCCGCTGCGCGACGTCGCCGGCGCGAAGATCGTGGCGGGCTACTGGTTGGTGACGGTGACCGTGGGGGTGCCGTGGTTGCTCAGTTTCTTCCAGGAATCGATCTGGACCATCCCCCGTCCCGCACTCGAGGCGTGGGCCGGTGCCGTCGACGTGATCGGCTGTGCTCTGTTCCTCGGTTGGGTCGTCTATGCGGGACGAGTCATGGAAGCTCGATCAGTTGATCGATCCGACGCGCCAGATCCACATCCTTCTGCGTGAGACCGCCGGCACTGTGCGTCGACAACGTGAAGGTCAACGTCCGCCACCTGATGTCGATATCCGGGTGATGGTCCGCCTCTTCCGCGGCGTCGGCCACGCGGTTCACCACCTCGATCGCGGCGGGAAACGACGCCAGTTCGACGGTGCGAGTCAGGGATTTCCCGACCACGGTCCATTCGGTGAGCCGGGCGTCCTCGATGTCGCGGTCGGTCAGCAGTTCGGTCATAGAAAGATGGTGACATGTCCGGTACACCTACCGCTGTGGTTGTCGCAGCCGCGTTGATCGAGGACGGACGCCTGCTGCTCGCGCAACGAACCCGTCCGCCGGAGCTGGCGGGTCGGTGGGAGCTGCCCGGCGGCAAGGTCGAGCCGGGGGAGTCGGAGGACGCGGCTCTGGTGCGCGAGCTGCGCGAGGAACTGGGAGTCGAGTGCTCGATCGGAGCGGCGCTCACCGGCGACGTCGACCTCCCCGGCGGTCTGGTGCTCCGCGCCTACCGGGTCTCGCTCGTCGCGGGAATGCCTGCGGCGCTGGAACATTCGGACCTGCGGTGGGTGGACTCGGCGACGCTGCCGACGATGGATCTGGTCGACGCGGATCGGCTCTGGTTGCCAGAACTACAGCAGATTCTGCTCACTTCGCCCGGGCGGTCTTAAGGCCCTTCTTCAGGTCCTTCTTGGTTGCGCCTGCCGATTCGAGCTTCTTCATTCGCATGATGACCACGGGGCATGTGACGCACCGAACCTTCTTGCGGCAGCATTTTTTCTTGGGCTTCATCCCCGAGACACTTGCGGCCTTTATCTTGCCCATGAGCACCAAGACTAATGGGTGGCGCAGGTCACAGACCTGAGGGTGGCGCGGGGTACCGTCGACTTACGGGTAAACTCGATCAGTCGCGAGAACCTCGCGGTGCAGCGCGCTTCTCTAGCGACATAAGCCCGCTAGCGAACAAGAGCCCGCATTCGACTCCAGGAGAATTTTTCGCGTGAGCGCCCCAAGCAGTGCAGACAACATCGACAGCACCACCACTTTTCGCAACGTAGCCATCGTTGCACACGTCGACCATGGCAAGACCACCCTGGTCGACGCCATGCTTCGGCAGTCAGGCGCGTTCGAGGAACGTGCCGAAGCGATCGACCGCGTCATGGACTCGGGTGACCTCGAAAAAGAAAAAGGCATCACGATCCTGGCCAAGAACACGGCCGTTCACAAGCGCAATGCCGACGGCACGATCACCGTCATCAACGTGATCGACACCCCCGGCCACGCCGACTTCGGCGGAGAGGTCGAGCGCGGCCTGTCCATGGTCGACGGCGTCGTCCTTCTCGTCGACGCGTCCGAGGGCCCGCTTCCGCAGACCCGCTTCGTGCTGCGCAAGGCGCTCGCCGCCTCCCTGCCGGTGATCCTGGTCGTGAACAAGACCGACCGTCCCGACGCGCGTATCGAAGAGGTCGTCTCGGAGAGCCACGATCTGCTCCTCGACCTCGCGTCCGACCTCGACGACGAAGCATCCGAGGCAGCCGAGCTCGCCCTCGATCTTCCTGTTCTCTACGCCTCCGGCCGTGAGGGCAAGGCGTCGCGCGTTCAGCCCGAGAACGGCAATGCGCCCGACGCCGAGAACCTCGACGAGCTGTTCGAGGTGCTGCTCAACTACGTCCCAGCGCCCAAGGGCAACGTCGACGCACCGCTGCAGGCCCACGTCACCAACCTCGACGCGTCGGCCTTCCTCGGCCGCCTCGCCCTGGTGCGTATCCACAACGGCCAGCTCTCCAAGGGCCAGACCGTGAGCTGGATGCGTGAGGTCGACGGCGAGCCGGTCGTCCAGAAGGCCAAGATCACCGAGCTGCTCAACACCATCGGCGTCGAGCGCGTCCCCGGTGAGCGCGGCGTCGCAGGCGACATCGTCGCCGTCGCGGGCTTCCCCGACATCATGATCGGTGACACGCTCGCCGACCTGGAGAACCCGGTCGCACTGCCCCGCATCACCGTCGACCAGCCGGCCATCTCGGTCACCATCGGCACCAACACGAGCCCGCTCGTCGGACGCGTCAGCGGCCACAAGCTCACCTCGCGCATGGTCAAGAGCCGTCTGGACCAGGAGCTCATCGGTAACGTCTCGCTCAAGGTTCTCGACATCGGTCGCCCCGATGCCTGGGAGGTCCAGGGTCGTGGCGAGCTGGCGCTGGCCATCCTCGTCGAGCAGATGCGTCGCGAAGGCTTCGAGCTCACCGTCGGCAAGCCGCAGGTGGTCACCCAGCAGGTCGACGGCAAGCTGCACGAGCCCTTCGAAGAGCTCATGGTCGACACACCGGAGGAGTACCTCGGTGCGGTCACTCAGTTGCTCGCCGCTCGCAAGGGCAAGATGGTGCAGATGACGAACCACGGCGCAGGCTGGGTTCGCATGGAATTCATCGTTCCCTCGCGTGGCCTGATCGGCTTCCGCACCGAGTTCCTCACGGACACGCGTGGCACCGGTATCGCCAACGCCGTCTTCCACGGTTACGCGCCGTGGGCAGGCGAGATCCGCGCGCGCCACACCGGCTCGCTCGTCTCGGATCGCCACGGCACCGTCACCCCGTTCGCGATGATCCAGCTGGCCGATCGCGGCACGTTCTTCGTCGAGCCGGGCGCAGACACCTACGAGGGCATGGTCGTGGGCATCAACCCGCGTCAGGAAGACCTCGACATCAACGTCACCCGCGAGAAGAAGCTGACCAACATGCGTCAGTCCTCCGCAGACGTCATGGAGACCCTGGCCAAGCCCAAGAAGCTCGACCTGGAAATGGCCATGGAGTTCTGTGCAGGCGACGAGTGCGTCGAGGTGACCCCCGAGGTCGTCCGCGTCCGCAAGGTGCACCTCGATTCCAACGAGCGCGCTCGCGAGCGTTCGCGTAGCAAGACTCGCGACAAGGCTGCTCTGTAAGACTCACTTCGTGCGGCAGAAGCGACGTGTCACCCTCGTGGGGCGCGTCGCTTCTGTCGCAGAAGGTAGCCGACTACGAAGGAGATCCTCGTTGCGCAAGGTGCTGATGCCGACGGTTCTGGTTTCCGCCATCGCTCTGGTACTCACCTCGTGCACTGCGGATCCGCCGCCCCCGATCGAGAGTGTCGAGACTTCGGTCAGCACGACGATGGTTCCGGCCGAGACCGGTGATCCGGTCGTCGTTGCCATCGACGACGTCGGTATCGGTTTCAATCCACATCTTCTGGCGGATCAGTCGCCCGCAACGGCCGCGGTGAGTTCCCTGGTTCTGCCCAGCCCGTTCCGCCCGGTCCGGAACCCCGACACCGGGGTGACCACGTGGGAGCCGGACCTGTCGTTGCTGCTCTCGGCCGAGGTGACGTCGCAAGCGCCGTTCACCATCCGCTACCAGCTGCGCAACGAGGCCCAGTGGTCCGACAGCGCACCGATCGCCGCCGAGGATTTCCGCTACCTGTGGCAGCAGATGATCGCCGAGCCCGGTGTCGTCGATCCGGCCGGGTACGCCCTGATCAGCGACGTCGCATCCTCGGGCGGCGGCAAGACGGTCGACGTGACGCTCTCGTCGCCGTATCCGGCCTGGCAGCGACTGTTCACCGATCTGGTCCCCTCGCACCTGCTCAAGGACTCACCCGGCGGTTTTCAAGGGGGCCTGACGGACAACGTGCCGGTCTCCGGTTCCCGGTTCAACATCAAGACCGTCGACCGGGGTCGGGACGAGATTCTGCTCGAACGCAACGACCGATTCTGGGACCGACCCGCATCACCCGACCAGATCCTCATCCGCCGCGGGGGAACCTCCGCGCAGCTGGCCGATTCGCTGCGGTCCAGCGACGCGCAGATCGCCCAGGTTCGCGGAGGCTCGGCTCTGCGGGCTCAGCTCTCCGCAATTCCCGGAGTGCGAACCGACACCATCAGACAGTCACGTGTGTTGTCGATGACGGTCAACGGGCGGGCTCCGAACATGGCCGATGCTGCAGTGCGGCAAGGGATATTCGGTCTGCTCGATCCGAACCTGCTGGCCACGGTCGGAGCAGGCGGCGGCGCGACCGATCGCCGGGCGGCAGCGCAGCTGTCCTCGCCGTCGGACCCCGGTTACTCCGCAACCGCGCCCGCCCCCATCGGCAGAACTGCCGCCCTCGATCTGCTCGAGCGGGCCGGGTTCGTGCCGACACCCGATGCCGTGGTGACATCCACACCGAATCCGAGCGCACCGACCAGCGCCGCTCCGACGACAAGCCCCGCCCCGACGGCCACGAGCGCTCCGGCAGCGAGTGTCACCCGCCTTGCGGACGCGACCGGCACCGCGTTGCGGTTCGTGATCGGTGCCGTCGAGAACGACGACATCGCGCTCGCGGTCGCCGGAACCGCCGCCGACGAACTCGTCGGCGCGGGCATCGATGCCACCGTCACCCCACTGCCCGCCGACGAGCTGTATTCGACGGCGTTGACCGACGGGACCGTCGACGCGGTGGTCGGTTGGACCAGCGCAGGCGTCGACCCCGCCACGGCCCTCGCCTCACGGTTCAGCTGTGTCGAGGAGCCGGCCGACGGCAGTGGCGACGGCGTCGAGATGCCGCGCAACCTGTCCGGCTTGTGCGTTCCGGAACTGCAGCCGACGATCGACAGGGCATTGGTGAGCGGCCTCGAGCCCTCCGTGGCCACCAACGAGGTTGAGCCCAGACTGTGGTCGCTGGCGTCGACGCTGCCGATCATGCAGGACTCGTCCGTGGTGGCCGCCGTGCCCGGCATCACCGGCGCCTCGCTGACCGGGCCGGTGGAGGTCGGGATCTTCGCCGACGCGTCGCAGTGGATGCGGACGCCTCGATGACCGACAAGTCGACGATGACGGAGCCTTCCATGACCGAGCCTTCCATGACAGAGCCTTCCATGACGGAGCCTTCCATGACGGAGCCGCAGCGGTTGCTCCTGGTGCACGCACACCCGGACGACGAGACCATCACCACCGGCGGCACCATCGCTCACTACGTTCGAGCCGGGGCAGACGTCACGGTGCTCACCTGCTCGCTCGGTGAGGAGGGGGAAGTGATCGGCGAGACGTGGGCCGATCTGGTGGTCGACCGCGCCGATCAGCTCGGCGGCTATCGAATTCTGGAACTGCATCGCGCCCTCGCGGCGCTGGGGTGCAACCCGCCGCGGTTCCTCGGTGGAGCCGGTCGCTGGCGCGATTCGGGGATGGCCGGCACGTCGGCCGCCCGTAAGCCGCGCGCCTTCGTCAACGCCGATCGCACCGAGGCTCTCGGAGAGCTCGTCGCGGTGCTGCGTGAGCTCCGGCCGCAGGTGGTCGTCGGGTACGACCCCGAGGGCGGATACGGCCACCCCGATCATCAGCAGGTGCACTCGCTGGTGACCGAGGCCGTGGAGGTCTGCGGTACGGATTCGTTCCCCGGGGTCGGATCGCCCTGGGAGGTGTCGAAGTTCTACTGGACCGTCACCGGACACGATCAATTGCAGGCGGGACTTGCGGCGATCGAGGAGATTCCCTCGCACTGGCGAATGCCGGAGGACGGCGAGCTGCCGAGCGTTCCCGAGAGCACCATCACCACCAGCGTCGACATCCGCGGCGTGCTCGATGCCAAGAGGGATGCGCTCCGGGCCCACGCGACTCAGGTGACCGTCGCGCCGTCGGGCAGCGAGTACGCACTGTCCAACGACATCGCCCAGCCGATCCTGCTCGACGAGCAGTACGTGCTCGTCCGCGGCGAACTCGACCCCGATGAGACGGGTAGAGAGAACGACCTGTTCGCCGGCGTACTAGGCTGTGCTTCGAATCACTGATACCACCACAGCAGGGGCGGAACACATATGTACAACTGGGTAGTGCAGGACGCCATCGTCGCGTTCGTCGATTCTCTCAAGCCGCAGTTCGGCGCGCAGGCAGATCTGTACCAGTACGTATTGGGACAGATCGCCATGGGTGCGAGCAACTTGCTCACTTCGCTGGGATACCCGCCGGTTTCCTGAGTGCCGATTCCCGGTTTTTCGAGTGCGGTGCACTGAAACAACCGGGGTCAAGGCAGTATTGGGCGCATGATCTCGAAGGCCGCATCCAATACTGTCGCCCTGGTGTCCTGGGCGACCGTCGCAGTACTGGTGTTCGACGGCTTCCTTTCCGGAATTCTCTCGGTCTTCTTCCTTCCGACATACCTCGCTTCGGTGCAGTTCCCCATCAGCGCACTGCTCGGCGGGATCGCCAACGTCGCGCTGATTCTGGCCGCACGCAAAGTCGCAGACCGGCCGATCTGGGTGGCGTCGCCCCTGATCGGCTGGTTCGCTGCAGTGGTGCTGTGCATGCTCGGCGGTCCGGGAGGCGACGTTCTCCTACTCGCCGATTGGCGCACCATGCTGCTCATCGTGGCCGGTGCAGGCCCCGCCGGTGTGCTGCTGTTCATGTTCCGGATGAAGGCGATCACAGCAAGCGTGCATGCCGACCCGCATCCCGCAGCACGTCCTCGATCATCGTCGGAGTCAACAGTCCGGTGAAGGTGTTTCGCTGGCTCACGTGATAGCTGGCGAACACGGTGATCGATCCCAGCTCGAGCCGAGCCCCATGGCCGAATTTCGGTGCAGGCCTGGGTATCTCCCATCCGTTGGCGGCCAGTGTCGGCAGTAGGGACTGCCAGCCGAAGGCACCGAGAACGAGCACCGACCGCAGCGTCGGACGCAGCAACCGTAATTCGTCGTCGAGCCAGGGTCTGCAGGTATCCCGCTCGGTGGGAGTCGGCTTGTTCTGCGGGGGAGCGCAGTGCACCGGAGCGGCGATGCGAACCCCGTTGAGCGTCAATCCGTCTCCGATGTGCGTGGCGGTCGGTTGGCTGGCCAGACCGACCGCATGCATCGCGCGATAGAGGACGTCCCCGCTTCGATCGCCGGTGAACATCCGCCCGGTGCGGTTCGCGCCGTGCGCGGCCGGTGCCAGCCCGACGATCAGCATCGCCGCATCGGCGGGTCCGAAGCTGGGAACTGCTCTGCCCCAATATGTTTCGTTGGAAAATGCGGCCCGCTTCTCGGCCGCGACCTGCTCGCGCCACTGCACCAGGCGCGGGCAGGCGCGGCATTCTGCCACCGCGATGTCGAGTTGCTCGATGCTCTGCGGCCGCGTCATGTCAGGTCCGGTGCAGCCAGATGTCCCCGGCTCCCGGGGTGACGGCGTCGATCATCGCCCACGCGTTCTCGATGGGGATGTCGATCACCTCGTAATGTCCGACGCCTGCGGGAGTTGCAGCGACGATGGTGGCCACCCCGGCGCGACGCTGGAAGAAGCTCTGCCGCACGGTCCAACCGATGATGCCCGCGGCTTCGAGGCTGTGTCGAGTCCTGTCCAGCGAACCGTGCTGGGTGATGAGCCAACCGGGCAGCACTGCATGGCCGAGACCGCGGAAGCGATCGTGTGCGAGCCCGAATGCGGCAACGAACAACACCCCGACCGCGATCCACGCCAGTAACGGGATCGGTGCGCCGACGTACTCGGCGATGCCCATTCCTGCACCGAGAACCACAACGGGCAGAACAGCGCGCGTGTAGCGGCGTCGACGCGCTGCGGGTCCGTGCTGCAGCAGAGGCCGGTCCGAACTTCCGTGCAGACCGGCCTCGCCGAGCACGGTGGTCATCATCCGCAGCGCCTCGGCGCGTGGGGCCTGGGGGAGCAGCAGAGACGATTCCTTCTTCTCGGCGCTGACACCGGTCATGATGGCGTCCAGCCTGGCTCCGCCGGCCGCACGAAGCAGCAGCGGTTCGGACAGCGAGGTGCCGCGCAGCCGCTTGCGGTCGAGTGTCGACTGGCGAGTGCGCAACAGTCCGTGGCTGACGTGCATGGTGCGTCCCTGGTCCGTCACCGTCAGGTTGGCGTAGGCCAGCAGGTAGCGGACGCACGCGAAGATGCTCGATACGACGAGCAGCGCCATCAGCGCCACGACGACGAACACCGCGATTCCCAATCGCTCGGCGGAGTCGATGCTGTTGGAGACCACCGACGATTCGGCCAGCCACTGCCCCAGTCCGTACTGGAACAACACGCCGACGGCTGCAGCGATGGTGACGATGCCGGTGATGGAGAACGGTGCGAACCGCACCCACGAGAACTGCCAGTGCGCAATCTCCACGCCGGAATCCGCTGCTGCGGTGGGTGTTCCGTCGGTCGCGGGGATCTGCCCCGAGACTCGCTGCAGCAGATCTCCACGAAGTGCCGGTACCAGCGAGGTGTCGAGGGCGTTGAGCTCGAAGGCCTCACCCTTGCCTGCCTGTTGCCCGGTGCCGATGCGCAGGATGGACAGGCCGAGCACGCGGTGCAGAACGTTCGCTTCCACGTCGACCGACCGAATTCTGTTGCGCGGAATGGAGAGCACTTTCTTCTGCAACACCCCGCTGCGCAGTTGCACGTGCACCGGACCGATCCGGTAGCTGGTGGTGAACCACCGCAGAATCGCGAACACCACGACGACCGCAAGAAGGCCGAGACTCCAGAAGTGGTTGCCGCTCTGACTGCCGACGAAGAACGAGATCAGCAACACCGGCAGGATCTTGATGCCCTCGTTCACCGGGTGTACCAACAGCATTCGCTTGTCCAGCCGCAGCCAGGGCTGCTCCTCCTCGACGGCGAGTAGTTCCGCCTGATCGGTCATGTCGCGTCTCCGACGGTGCGGCCGGCGATGTCGGTGAGTCGAGCAACCGTCTTGTCGGCCACATCCTGATCCAGTGCCGTGATTCTGACCGCGCCCGCGGACGACGCCGTCGTGACGGTGACGGTGGCCAAGCCCAACAGTCGGTCGAGCGGTCCACGCTCGGTGTCGACGGTCTGTACTCGCGAGATCGGTGCGATGCGTCGCTCCTGGCTCAGCCAGCCGGTGCGGGTGTAGACCGCGGTGTCGCTGATCTCCCAACGATGCACGCGGTACCGCCACTGCGGCACGACCGCGACGTGCAGGGCCGCGAAAACGATCGAGGCGACGAGGACGGCGACATGCGGCCAGGTAGTCCAGCTCGAGTCGACGACGGCCCAGACGATCTGAGCGATGAAGATCGGTAGCCACAGCAGACCGGCACTCAGAGCCCAGAGCAGACGTGCTCGCGGAGATGGTTGCCACTGTGGATCGGTCATCGTTGTCACGGCTACAAACCTAGGGGTGTCGTTCGGCAACCACCACCCCCGGAGCCTGCAGAACGACCCGAAGAGGGCAGGAGTGGAGCCTGCGGAACGACCCGAGTAGGGAGCGTGGGTGGCACGTGCGTACCAGGAAGCGCATGATCGACTGGTGACTTTGCTGCCTGACACCGCTCCAGCCGCTTCTGCCATGCGCCGCGTTCTGCGTCGCGCCCGGGACGGAGTCTCGTTGAATGTCGACGAGGCGACAGTTCTGCTTCATGCGCGTGGGGACGATCTGGTGGATTTGATGGCGTCGGCCGCGCGGGTTCGTGATGCGGGACTCGAGTCGGCCGGTCGTCCGAAGACGGTCTCGTATTCGCGAAAAGTGTTCGTACCCATCACGCGGTTGTGCCGCGACAAGTGCCACTACTGCACGTTCGTCACCGTCCCGGGCAAGCTCAACGCCGCAGGCCACGGGTTGTTCATGGATCCAGACGAGATCCTCGACGTCGCTCGCAAGGGTGCCGCGCTGGGCTGCAAGGAGGCGCTGTTCACCCTCGGTGACCGGCCGGAGGAGCGGTGGCCGGAGGCCAAGGAGTGGCTCGACTCCCGCGGCTACGATTCGACGCTGGATTACGTGCGCGCCATGTCGATCAGGGTGCTCGAGGAGACCGGCTTGCTCCCGCACCTCAATCCCGGAGTGATGTCGTGGCAGGAACTCTCGCGCCTCAAGCCGGTGGCCCCGTCGATGGGGATGATGCTCGAGACCACCTCGCGTCGGTTGTTCGAGGAGAAGGGGCAGGCGCATTACGGCAGCCCCGACAAGGATCCCGAGGTTCGGCTGCGGACCTTGACCGACGCGGGTCGTCTGAACATCCCGTTCACGACCGGCATTCTCGTGGGAATCGGCGAGACCCTGCGTGATCGCGCCGAGTCGATCATGGCAATTCGTAAGGTGCACAAGTCTTTCGGGCACGTGCAGGAAATCATCGTGCAGAACTTCCTGGCCAAGTCCGATACCGCGATGCGATCCGTTCCCGACGCGGGGCTTGAAGAATTTCTGGCGACCATCGCGGTGACGCGCATGGTGGTCGGCCCGTCGATGCGGATTCAGGCTCCGCCGAATCTCGTCGAGCCGGAGGAGACGGCAGCGCTGCTCGGCGCAGGCGTCGACGATTGGGGCGGGGTTTCTCCGCTGACCCCCGATCACGTCAACCCGGAGCGGCCGTGGCCGAACCTCGACACCCTTGCCGAGCTGTCCGACAAGGCGGGCTACCGCTTGGTGGAACGTGTTGCAGCGCAACCGCAGTACGTGCTCGCCGGCGCTCCGTGGATCGATCCGCGGATCTCGGCGCACGTGCGGGCGCTGGCCGATCCCGAGACCGGCATGGCGCGCGAGAACGTCAACCCGACGGGTCTGCCGTGGCAAGAACCGGACGAGGAGTGGGAGTCCTCGGGCCGCGTCGACCTGAACACCGAGATCGACACTCAGGGACGCAACACCGAGACGCGTTCGGATCTGGCGAATGCGTTCGGCGACTGGGACTCCATTCGCGAGCAGGTGCGCGATCTCGCCGGACTCGAGCGGGTGGACCGAGACTTGGTGTCCGCGTTGACGGCAGCGGAGAAGGATCCGGCCGGGCTGACGGACGAGCAGTACCTCGCGCTCGCGACGGCCGAGGGGGCGGGCATGGACGCCGTCGCGGCCCTCGCGGACGATCTGCGCAAGCAGGTCAACGGAGACACCGTCACCTACGTGGTGAACCGGAACATCAACTTCACCAACATCTGCTACACCGGCTGCCGCTTCTGTGCTTTCGCGCAGCGCAAGGGTGACGCCGATGCGTTCACCCTGTCCACCACCGAGGTCGCCGATAGGGCGTGGGAAGCTCACGTCGTCGGTGCCACCGAGGTCTGCATGCAGGGTGGAATCGACCCGGAACTTCCGGTGACGGGCTACGCCGATCTGGTGCGTGCGGTCAAAGCGAAGGTGCCGTCGATGCACGTGCACGCCTTCTCGCCGATGGAGATCGTCAACGGGGCCTCCCGCGGCGGTCAGTCGATTCGCGAGTGGCTCACCGAACTCCGGGCCGCCGGGCTGGACTCGATCCCCGGCACCGCCGCCGAGATCCTCGACGACGAGGTCCGCTGGGTGCTCACCAAGGGCAAGTTGCCCGCTGCCGAGTGGATCGAAGTGATCACCACTGCGCACGAGGTGGGCCTGCGGTCGAGCTCGACGATGATGTACGGGCACGTCGACAATCCGTCGCACTGGGTCGGTCACCTGAACGTGCTCAAGAAGATCCAGGACGAGACCGGTGGGTTCACCGAGTTCGTGCCGCTGCCGTTCGTGCACCAGTCCTCGCCGCTGTACCTGGCCGGCGCATCGCGACCCGGGCCGACCAACCGCGACAACCGCGCGGTGCACGCTCTGGCTCGCATCATGCTGCACGGCCGAATCGACAACATTCAGACATCGTGGGTGAAATTGGGAATCACGGGTACACAAGCGATGCTGAACGGAGGCGCGAACGATCTGGGAGGGACCCTGATGGAGGAGACGATCTCGCGTATGGCGGGTTCGCAGAACGGTTCGGAGAAGACCGTCGCGGAACTGCACGAGATCGCCGACGGCATCGGACGCCCGGTTCGTCAGCGCACCACCACATACGACCCGGCCCCGGCCGTGTCGGTTGCCGGCCTGATCTGACCCTCGGGTCCACTTTCGAAATGGAGCTTGTCTGACATGGACGACCGTCGAGTCGCCGCGGTTCTGAGCAGTGCCGTCGCCATCATTCATCCCGTGCTCGACATCCTTGCGACACGGGACCCGATCGGGCTCAAGGGACGAACGTTCCGTGAGTCCTCTGCGGATGATTCGAAGCTCGACAACGTCATCGATTTCCTCGCGAAGGCCTTCGACACCACCGACTTCCCGGGTACCGCGGGCTGGGAGAAGCTCGACAGCGACGCTCGTTCGCAGTGGTGGGTCAATCGCATCGGCGCACTCAACACCGTGGCGGTCGCATTCCCCGGCGTGTTCGGCATCCTGGTCAACCGGCTGCCGATCCAGGACCTGCTCGGGTTCGCCAACCAGGCGATGGTGCTCGTGGCCGTGGCGCGCGAATCGGGTGTGACCGACCGCGAGACGCACGTGGCGTTGCTCGGGTCGGTGCTGTGCAAGCGTGATCTGACGGCGCTCGCCGACAGTGCTCCCGCGAAGAAGGAAGAGTCACCCAAGTCGGGCCCGTTCGCACTGCTGCGCGGAATGTGGCAGATCGCGAACGTCCTGCGCGACGTTGCCGGTGAATTGGAGAAGCGTCCGCACCCCCGCGGCGTCTACCGCGTGCTCGGTGCCATCCCGCTCGTCGGCGGTGTTGCCGGCTATTTCGGTGAGCGCGGGGCGCTCTCCCGCGCCGCCAAGCAGGGCCGCAAGTGGCTGGCGGCACATCGGAAGGCCTCGGCCCTCGGTGCCGATTCGTCTGCGAAGCAACTGCGGCGATAGCCGATCGAGCCAGGTGAGGTCACCCTGGTCGGTTTGCTCCAGGTTCGGACGGCGATACTAGGATGCTCAGGGCGCGCGAGCGCCCACGATCGATACAGGAGGGGAGAGCAGCAGTGACCTACTCGATTGCAGAACCGTGCGTAGATGTACTGGACAAAGCGTGCATCGAAGAGTGCCCGGTGGATTGCATCTACGAGGGTAACCGAATGCTGTACATCCACCCCGACGAATGCGTCGACTGCGGAGCCTGCGAGCCCGTGTGCCCCGTCGAGGCCATCTTCTACGAGGACGACGTGCCCGAGCAGTGGAGCGCGTACGTCGGAGCCAACGTCGACTTCTTCGACGACCTGGGATCTCCCGGCGGTGCGGCGAAGCTCGGCAAGACCGACTACGACCCGCCGTTCATCAAGGCTCTGCCTCCCATGGGCGAGAACTGACGACCTTGGTGCGCACAGCCGTGGCAGCGGGGCTGCCCGACTTTCCGTGGGACTCGCTGACCGCCGCGAAGGAGAAGGCCTCGGCTCATCCGGACGGCATCGTCAATCTGTCGGTCGGTACCCCGGTGGATCCGGTTGCGGAGGTCATCCGCGCAGCGCTGAATTCTGTTGCGGAGGAGCCCGGTTACCCGACCACCGTCGGGACCGTTGCGCTGCGCGAGGCCGCGGTCACCGCGCTCGAGCGTCGGTACTCGATCCCCGGTATCTCACCCGATGCCGTGTTGCCTGCCATCGGCACCAAGGAAATGATCGCCTGGCTGCCGACTCTGCTGGGCCTGGGGGCCGACGACCTGGTCGTCATCCCCGAATTGGCATATCCCACATACGAAGTGGGGGCGCTGCTCGCCGGTTCGCGTACGATCCGGGCAGACGGTCTGAATCGGCTCGGACCCGAGCGGGCGTCGCTGATCTTCGTCAACTCACCGTCCAACCCGACCGGCAAGGTGCTCGGCATCGATCACCTGCGCAAGGTCGTCGACTGGGCCCGTCAACGTGATGCGATCGTCGTCTCCGACGAGTGCTACCTGGGTCTGACCTGGGACGCCGACGCCGTGTCCGTCCTCGATCCTCGGGTGTGCGACGGTGATCACACCAATCTCCTTGCCGTGCATTCTCTTTCGAAGACATCGAATCTGGCCAGCTACCGCGCCGGCTTCGTCACCGGAGATGCCTCTCTCGTCGCCGAGTTGCTCGAAGTGCGCAAACACGCCGGCATGATGGTGCCGTTGCCGATTCAGGCCGCCATGACCGCCGCACTGGCCGACGACGAGCACGAGAACATTCAGCGCGAGCGATACCGCGCCCGCCGAACGATTCTGAAATCCGCCGTCGAGGCAGCGGGATTCACCGTCGACCACTCCGAGGCCGGGCTCTACCTCTGGGCCACGCGGGGCGAGCCGTGCCGCGACACCGTCGACTGGCTCGCGCAGCGCGGCATCCTCGCTGCACCGGGGGAGTTCTACGGTCCCGACGGTGCCCACCACGTGCGGATCGCACTGACGGCCACGGATGAGCGCATCGACGCTGCGGCGGATCGGCTGCGTGGATAGTTCGAGGTTCTGGTGGACAGTGAAGTCGGTTGGCTTCGGCTCCACCCGGGTGTTCTCATGTACCCATGACCCTCAGCCTGCTGCTCAGCTTCGCCGGTGTGTGCTTTCTGCTGGCGATTCTGCCCGGGCCCGATTCGTTTCTGGTGCTCCGCTACAGCATCGGCGGCCTCAAGCCAGGCATCGCCGCGGCGATGGGCGTCGCGATCGGCGGGCTGTTCTGGGCCGTGTTGGTGGCCGTCGGGCTGGCGGCGATCGTCGAGCAGTCTGCGACGGCGTATCGCGTCGTCAAGATTCTCGGTGGGCTGTACCTGCTGTATCTGGGCGTGAAGGCTTTCCGGGCGCGACGGAAGAACAAGGTGGCCGGTGAGCCGCTCGTCCCCGTCGCCGCGTCCGCGTGGTCGGCGTTCGGTGCCGGAGTTCTCTCGTGCGCGCTCAATCCCAAGGTCGGACTGTTCTACCTCGCCGTGGTGCCGCAGTTCCTCACCGTGGTCACGTTCGCCGGGGCCATGACACTCGGTCTGGTCGAGGTGGTTGTCGCTGCGTTGGTGATGGGAGTGTTCTCCGTGCTTGCCTCACGCGCGGTCGCGCTGCTGCGCAGGCCGGCAGTGACCGACTGGATCGACCGCATCAGCGCCGGAATTCTGGTCGCCCTCGGCGTCGGAACGGTCGCGTCCTCGGCCTAGTGGCAGTACTAGGGGCGTTGAGTCGCAGGGCAGCGACAGATTGGTGAACACCTGGGTTTGTCCTGGGCCCGCCGCGTGTCGGCGATGGCTGTCCCTGCAGTGTCGTACTCGCAAGTTAGTATTTGGGCTTGGCGTTCAAACGGACGCAATCTCGCATACGAAGCAGGGAGCAAGATGTCGTTGCACGATACTTTGCCTGATCCGGACGCTGTCGCGGCAGCTGAGGCTCAGATAGTCGAGCAAACGAAACGCATTGACTTCTATATTACCGAATACTCGGTAGAATTGCTTGCAAAAAAGATGCAAGATCTAGAGTATGTGGTCCCCTCGTATCAGCGTGAATTCACTTGGGAAGAATCACGAAAGTCAAAATTTATCGAATCGCTTTTGATGGGATTGCCGATTCCATTTATTTTCTTCTGGGAGATGCCTGATGGTCGGCTTGAGATAGTGGATGGATCTCAGCGACTCCGAACAATTGAGGAATTTATTCATTTAAATCTTCGGTTAGGTCCTCTCGATCAGTTGACGCATTGCAGCGGCCTGTGCTTCCTGGACCTCCCCGAGTCTCGACAGCGCAAGATCAAGAATCGTTCAATTAGAGGAATAGTGTTGAACGAGCATGCAGACGAAGCGGCTCGACTGGATATGTTCGAGCGAATTAACACGGGAAGTAAAATTGCCAACACTGCAGAGGTGCGGCGTGGGGCTGCATCGGGCAAGTTCCTCGATTTGGTCATTGAGCTGTCCCAGCACTCCCGCTTTGTCGCGCTGGCACCAATGTCGGCAAAAACGTCAAAGGAGCGGGGTCACGAGGAACTGGTAGCGCGGTTCTTCGCCTACGGCGACGGCCTTGACGGGTATCGAGACAGGCCATCGGACTTCATTTTCGAATACTCAAAAAAAATGAATGCTAAATTCATTCAAAATCCTGAGCTCGCCGCCGTGTACCGTGACAGATTTGCTCAGGTAGTTGACTTCGTAGATCGAGTTTTTCCCTATGGATTCAAGCGAGCTGCCACTGGGCAGGCGACTCCTCGTGCACGATTCGAGGCAATTGCAATCGGGGCAGATTGGGCGATACGGGATTACCCTGAGTTGATTACCGCACCTCAGGATAAGATGAATGTCTTAGAATGGCTTGAAGGCGCGGAATTCAAGAGGATAACGGGCTCTGATGGCGCAAATGCGGTGGCTAGGCTCAGGGGCCGGATCAATTACGTGCGGGATGAGCTGGTCGCGGCATGGAAACGCTAGAGCTCAGGCTTTTCTTCGACGAACGAGTGGGGGAGATTAAAGAGTATATGGCTCTTCTAGAAGATATCGAGTCTGCTTCCAGGGAAGGCCCTCCTCGTATCGAATCTGTGACGCGGCGAATCACGACCTCGCAACAAAAGATTCTATATTCAAGTTTGTACCTGCAGCTCTATAACTTGGTCGAGGCTACAGTCTCTCGTTGCATGGTGGCGGTCGGTCATGCTATCCAAAAGTCAAACAGTCGTCCGGGTGAACTAAGGGACGAGCTTCGCCGTGAGTGGGTTCGATCAACTGCACGAACGCATGTTGATATGGCACCAGACAAGCGACTCAAACACTCGATTCAAATGGCGGAAGCGCTAATTGGACTCTTGCCGATCCCGAAATTCGATGTCGATGTGGGCGGCGGGGGAAGTTGGGATGAAGATGCCATTGAAAGCGCTGGTGTTCGATTGGGTTGTGAACTAAGCATCCAAGCTCCGACCCGGACTGCTATCAAGCGAGTAATGCGAGACGAAATGGGTGCCCTAAAATTAGTAAAAGATCGTCGAAATGGCCTAGCTCACGGGTCACTTTCATTTGTCGAATGTAGTGACGGTGTGTCAGTTCACGAACTAACAGCAATGTGTGAAGCTATTGTGAAATATCTTGACGAGGCTTTACAGTGTTTTGTAGACTTTATTGATGGTACAAATTATTTGCGGTCGGACATCGACCCGGTCAGTGGATCGTAGGTAGTGATGGGTAAGGATATCGACATCCGCGCAGTTGACCTCTTTTGCGGGGTAGGCGGACTGACGCATGGTCTTGAGTTAGCTGGCGTCAATGTGCAGGCAGGAGTGGACTTAGATCCCGCCTGCAAGTTTGCCTATGAGGAAAACAATGCAGCGGGGTTTGTGGAGTCTGATGTAAACAGCCTCAGCGCAGAGATGGTGTCATCGAAGCTCAGTGGTGGTGACTACTCATTGCTGGCCGGCTGCGCACCCTGTCAGCCTTTCTCGACCTATGCGCGAAGTGGGCGCAGCAAGAAGCGTCCAGATGACTGGTCGTTGGCAGCTAGCTTCGGAAAATTGGTTCAAGAAGTTCAACCAGATTTCGTGACCATGGAGAATGTTGCTCAGTTGGCGAGCCATTCAGTCTTTTCACAGTTTCGTCGTAGCTTGAAGGGCTATAAGATCGATTGGAAAGTAGTAGAGTCTTCGGATATTGGTGTACCACAGTCGCGTAAACGACTAGTGCTGGTTGCATCGCGTCATGGAAAAATTAAGCTGGAAATCCCGAGTGCATCGCAGAAGGCAACTGTCAGAAGTGCGATCTCAATGTTGCCCGCGATTCAAGCCGGGGTTGGCAACAACATTGATCCAATGCATGTTGCTTCCGCGCTGAGTGCGTTAAACCTGCGCCGAATCCAGGCATCCAGACCCGGTGGGACCTGGCGTGATTGGGATAACGACCTACTCGCGGCATGTCATGTAAGGGAAACTGGAGCAACTTATCCAAGCGTCTATGGGCGCATGGAATGGGATCGGGTCGCTCCCACTATAACTACGCAGTGCTTTGGTTATGGCAATGGGCGGTTTGGTCATCCTGAACAAGATCGTGCGATTTCTCTTCGTGAGGCGGCAATTCTGCAGACCTTCCCACGGGACTACAAGTTCCTTGAACCTGGTGAACGGCCTCGCTTCAGCACCTTGGGGCGCCTTATCGGAAATGCGGTTCCAGTTCGCTTGGGCGAGTTCATTGGGGATACGTTTATGAACCACGCGGCCACGATCTCGTAATTTCAACCATGGACTTAGAAGATCTCACTATATAAAGATACTGTCATTTCGGAGTCGTAAGGCAGGAACAATCAATCGGTCCGCAATGCGAAGTGCCCTAGAGGTCTAGCCGTCGAGATCCGGCTCGCCCACATCCCAGCCGCCGCGTCGGATACGCAGAATGTAGACCAGTTCGTTGCTGCCGAACGCCTCGACGGTGGTGAAGCGTTTGGGCTCGGTGTTGACCTCGGGATTGCGGGCGTGCGCTTCCTCGTAGAGCTGTGTGGCTCGAAGATCGGCCAGTTCTACCCGCGTCCAGAAGTCGTCGGACTGCACCGAGTAGACCAGCCTGGGCGCGCAGTCGGTGACGTGCGCGATGTCGATGTCATCATCGTCGGAATCGGAGTCCTCGAGGTCCAGGTCGAGGTCGTCCTCGGAATCGGTGTCCTGCTCGGCGTCGGTTCCGATCAGATAGACGCCCGCCTGCAGGTCACCGGCGGCGACCGTCATGTACTCGGCGTAGTCGCCGGTGTCGATTCCGTCCACGTCCATGTATGTACGGTAGCCATGTGCTGCTTCGTTCACTGAACCCACTCGCCGTTGCGCGAGGAGACGACATTCCCGACGCCATCACGATCGACGGAGTCTCGCTCTCCCGCGCCGACATCCTGGGCGCGGCGACGTCCGTGGCCGAGCGCATCTCGCGAGCCGACCGCCTTGCGATCTACGCGACGCCCTCGGTGAAGACGGTGCTCGCTGTCGTGGGCGCACTCATCGCCGGCGTCACCGTGGTGCCGGTTCCGCCCGACGCCGGGGTGGCCGAACGTGAGCACATCCTCCGCGACTCGGGCGCGCAGGCGTGGCTCGGTGAAGCGCCGCCGGACACCTCCGGGCTCGAGGTCCTGCCGGTGCGTCAGCATGCACGGTCGTGGCACAGCTATCCGGAACCGCAGCCGTCCTCGGTCGCGTTCGTGCTCTATACCTCCGGTACCACCGGCCCGCCGAAAGGCGTCCTGATCTCGCGCAGTGCCATCGCAGCGGGGCTCGACGCGTTGGTGCAGGCCTGGGCATGGACGTCGAAAGACACTGTGGTGCAGGGGCTTCCGCTGTTCCACGTGCACGGTTTGATCCTCGGCGTGCTCGGCCCACTGCGAGTGGGCAGCCCGCTGATCCACACCGGTAAGCCGACGCCGGAGCTCTACGCGGCCGCGCGCGGATCCCTGTACTTCGGGGTGCCGACCGTATGGTCGCGCATCGCCGCGGACGAGGACTCGGCCCGCGCCCTGGCCGGTGCCCGACTGCTGGTTTCCGGCAGTGCCCCACTCCCGGTCCCGGTGTTCGAGAAGCTGCGTGAACTCACCGGCCAGGCCCCGATCGAGCGATACGGCATGAGCGAAACCCTCATCACCATCAGCACCCGCGCCGACGGGGAGCGTCGAGCAGGTTCGGTGGGACTGCCGGTCGCGGGCGTCGAGACGCGGTTGCGCGGTGAAAAGGGCGAAATACTGCCGCACGACGGCGAATCCATCGGAGCGTTGCAGATCCGCTGCCCCATGCTGTTCGACGGTTACCTGAACAACCCGGTGGCGACGGCAAAGACCTTCACCGAGGACGGGTGGTTCGACACCGGAGACGTCGCTCTCATCGAGCCCGACGGCTTCCATCGAATCGTGGGACGAGCCTCGACCGATCTGATCAAGTCCGGCGGCTATCGCGTCGGCGCAGGGGAGATCGAGGCGGTGTTGCTGGGGCATCCGAGCGTCGACGAGGTCGCCGTGGTCGGTGTGCCCGACGACGACCTCGGTCAGCGTATCGTGGCGTTCGTCGTCGGTACCGATGTGCAGGATCAAGTGCTGATCGATTTGGTGGCCACCGAGCTGTCGATTCACAAGCGGCCCCGCGAGATTCGCGTCGTCGATTCCCTCCCGCGCAACGCGATGGGCAAGGTTCAGAAGAAGTTGCTCGGCTGACCTCCTCTTGACGCCATAGGTTAGGCATGCCTATTGTTCCGGGTCATGACCGCACCTGCGCCCGCATTCGCTATCGGGGCAACCCAGTTCGAGACAAGCACGATCGAGGCGGCGACGCGTCGTGAATTCCTCATCGGCAGCGTTGCCCTCGCGGCCTTGCTGGCCGGATGTGGCACCAGTGAGGAACACGCCCCAGGGGACGGCACGGCAGGGGACGGCTATCCCCGCACGATCGTCGACGATGCCGGTGAGTCCGTCGTGATCGACCGTCGGCCCCAGCGGGTGGCGTGTGTGGCCAACCTGTGGGATCTCGACACGGTGCTCGCGCTCGGTGTCGTCCCCGTGCAGTTCGGGGTGCGCGATGGCTTCGCCGAGATGATCGGCGCACCGGACCGGTCATGGGAGTGGCACGAGAACGCCCTCGTCGAACTCGGCGGGTCGAGTGAACGGATCTCCCTCGGCGAGTCGATCGACACCGAGCGCATCGCCGCTGCCGAACCGGATCTGATCATCGGGGACGACGGGGTGGCCGACTCTCGTTCCCAGCTCGAATCGCTTGCCCCCGTTGTCCAGATCGCGTCGTTCGACTGGCGACGCAACCTGCAGATGATCGGCGACGCACTTGATCGGCGAGATCGCGCCGACGAGCTCATCGCGGACACCGAGACGAGGATGTCCGCCGCGCTCGAAGGCCTCGACGTCGCCGGTGCCACGGTCGGTCTGATCGCCGCCTACGACACATCGATGTTCTACGGGCTCGGTCACGAATCGATCCCCGCCGTGGATCTGTTCCGGCGAGCCGGGTTCACGACGGTCGCTGCTCTGTCCGACGGCGCGACCGCCGACGCCCCGCGCCCCGAGTTCTCCGCTGAGAACGCCGACATTCTCGCCGATGCCGACGTGCTCGTCGTATTCGACTTCGGTTCTGCCGGAATCGTCGATACCGGACTCTTCGCCTCGTTGCCGAGCGTCGCAGCGGGCCGGGTGGTGGTGCTCGAACAAGGTGAAGTGGCTCAGGGCTTCTCGACGTTGAGCCCGCTCAATCTCGACATCTGCATCGCTGTGGTCCGCCGCGCAGCCGAACTGCTCTGATGAACGCCGTCGTCAGCGAGAGTGCGAGGCGGCGGTTAGATTCGAGATATGACCACTCTCGATGGTGCGCGCATTCTCGTATTCGGTGCCAGTGGCGGCCTCGGCGGTCCGGTCGTCGAGCAGCTCGCGAAGGCCGGTGCCCGGTTGACCGTGAGCGGCCGAAGCCTCGAGTCGGACCATCACACGGTGAATGCCGATCTGACGCTGCCGGATTCGGCTCGTTCGGTGGTCGCGGAAGCCGCGGAACACCACGGCGGACTGGACGGGATCGTCATCGCCGCAGGTGTCGTGGCGTTCGGGCCGGTGACCGACGTGGACGACGACACCGTCGACGAACTGCTGCTGCTCAACTATCTCGCGCCGCTGCGGGTACTTCGGGAAGCGCTGACCACTCTGGACCAGGGCGGGTTCGTGCTCAACATCAGTGCCGTCGTGGCCGACAAGCCGATGCCGAACATGGGTGCCTACTCGGCGAGCAAGGCTGCGGTGAGTGCGCTGCTGAAAAGCGTTCGTACAGAAGCTCGTAAGTCCAAGATCAGGATTGTGGACGTCCGCCCACCGCACACCGAGACGGGTCTTGCGACGCGGCCGATCGCCGGGCAGGCACCGAAACTCCCGCAGGGTCTGACGCCGGAGGCGGTGGCAGCACGCATCGTCGCGGCGATCACCGACGACGAGACCGATGTCGGCGCGGATCAGTTCTCGTAAGCTATTGTCGGCATCGTGACCGAGACACACGTGACCGACGCAGCCAGAAGGCTCGTGCGTCGTCGCACCATCGACTTCGGTCTCGTCTGCACTTCCTCCTGTTCGTAACTGTCGATCGAACCCATCCCCGACGAGCATTTCGCGCTCCTCGGGTAGTTCCGGCAACCCTCGAAACGAACAGGATCCTTCATGACCACATCTGTGTCCCATCTCGGCGGCGTCATCGCTGCTACCGACGATGCCGTGCAGGCCGATCCGAAGAACGCCAAGGCGGTCTTCCGTGCCTCCGCGACCGCGCACGATGCCGTCGCCAGCACCGTCACGCTGGGCAAGTACAGCGTCGAGGTCGACGAACCGCCTGCCCTCGGCGGTGAGAACAAGGCCGCCAACCCGGTCGAGTACTACCTGGCGTCACTGCTGTCCTGCCAGGTGGTCACGTACCGCGTCTGGGCTGAGAAGCTCGGTATCGTCGTCGACGACATCAAGGCCAAGGCCGAAGGTGACCTCGACGTCCGCGGATTCTTCGGTTTCGACGACGACGTTCGTCCCGGGTTCGGCGAGGTGCGCGTGGTCGTCACGGTCACCGGGCCCGAGACCAGGGAACGGTACGAGGAGCTGCAGAAGGCCGTCGACGATCACTGCCCCGTGCTGGATCTGACGCGCAATCCCACCCCGATCCACACCGTTCTCGAAACGGCCTGACGTCATGAGCGAACGGACATTCGGCCTGCGTACCAGAGCAATTCACGCCGGAGCGAGACCTGATCCTGCCACCGGTTCGCGTGCGGTGCCGATCTATCAAACGGCGAGTTACGTGTTCGAGAATTCTGCGGACGCAGGCGATCTGTTCGCTCTGCAGAAGTACGGCAACGTCTACAGCCGCATCGGAAACCCCACCGTCGCCGCCTTCGAGGAGCGCATCGCGAGCCTCGAAGGTGGCATCGGGGCGGTTGCGTTCGCCAGTGGGTTGGCGGCGGAGTTCGCAGTGTTCGCTGCGCTTGCCGGTAGCGGAGACCACATAGTTGCCGCGGCCGGGCTGTACGGCGGCACGGTGACCCAGCTCGATGTGACGCTGCGCCGCTTCGGCGTCGAGACCACGTTCGTCTCCGGCACCGATCCGGCGGATTACGCAGCAGCGGTGACGGATTCGACCAAGCTGATCTACGCCGAGATAATCGGCAACCCGTCGGGGGAGATCGCCGATCTCGAGGGTCTTGCCGCCGTCGCCCACGAGCACGGAATTCCGTTGGTGATCGACGCGACGATGGCGACGCCGTGGCTGAGCCGGCCCATCGAGTTCGGTGCCGATATCGTGATCCACTCGGCCACCAAGTTCCTCGGTGGTCACGGATCGACGCTCGGCGGAGTGGTGGTGGAATCCGGGCGATTCGATTGGGGCTCGGGCAAATTCCCGCAGATGACGGCACCGGTGGCCTCGTACGGCGGGTTGTCGTGGTGGGGGAATTTCGGCGAGTACGGCTTCCTGACCAAGCTGCGCAGCGAGCAATTGCGCGATATCGGCGGCGCATTGGCTCCTCAATCGGCATTCACGTTGATCCAGGGGGTGGAAACGCTGCCGCAACGCATGGACGCGCACGTTGCCAATGCGCGAATCGTCGCCGAGTGGCTCGAGCACGATTCGCGTATCGACTACGTGAGATGGGCTGGGCTGGAGGGGCATCCGCATCACGACCGCGCAGCGAAGTACCTCCCCGCCGGCCCTGGTGCGGTGTTCGCTTTCGGAATCGGCGGTGGCCGCGAGGCCGGACAGACGTTCGTCGAGAGCGTCCAGGTCGCCAGCCACGTCGCCAATATCGGTGACGTGCGGACGCTGGTGATCCACCCGGGCAGCACCACGCACAGACAATTGAGTGACGAGCAACTTCGCGGCGCAGGTGTCGGTCCCGAGCTGATTCGCATCAGCGTGGGACTCGAAGACGTCGAGGACATTCTGTGGGACCTGGATCAGGCCCTGACACTGGCAACAGGAAAGGCGCGGTCATGAGCGAACGCACCTGGCAGGGCCCGACCGCGCCGCAGCGGCAACGCATCCTGCGTGAGACGAAGACCGTCGCGATCGTCGGAGCGTCCAAGAATCCCTCGCGGGCAAGCTATTTCGTGAACCGGTATCTGTCCTCGACGAGCGACTACGAGATTTTCCTCGTCAATCCGACCGTGACCGACATCGAGGGCACGCCCGTATACCCGACCCTCGCCGATCTACCGAAGCCACCGGACCTGGTGGACGTGTTCCGCAAGTACGACGACCTTCCCGCAGTTCTCTCCGAAGCTATTGCCGCGCAGGCGAAGACGATCTGGCTGCAGCTCGGGCTGTGGCACGAGCAGGTGGCACGTGACGGTGAGGCGGCGGGACTGAACGTCGTCATGGATCGGTGCCTCAAGATCGAGCACGCCCGATTCCACGGAGGACTGCATCTGGCCGGATTCGATACGGGAGTGATCGATTCGCGTCGTACCCGCGGTTGACGGTTCAGGCCTTCAGCAGGCGACCACTGATCTTCGCGGCCAACAATCGTGGGGCCAAACGCACACCGCCGGCGCTGATCTTGTTGGACAGACCGGACACGACGCTTGCGGGGGTGCGGCGAGAATCCAACGCGCGCATGGCCGTCGAGACCACCTGCTCGGAGGTCTGGAAGTTGCCCACCGCGGCGTCTTTCGACCCCACGACGTCGAAGAACTCGGTGCGGGTTGGGCCGGGTGAGAGCGCCAGAATCTTCAGGGACGAGGTGCGGTGCTCGAAGGCCAACGCTTCGGTGAAGTTGAGGACGAAGGCCTTGGTTGCACCGTAGACGGCCATGTTGGGCGTGGGTTGGTACGCAGCGGTACTTGCGATGTTGATCAGCGCGCCGGTGAGGTTCGGCAGGAACGCGTGTGTCAGGTCGACCAGGGCGCTCACGTTCAGCGCGATCTCGGCGGCGATGCGCGTGGGATCCTCGTCGGCGAACCTTCCATGCGTTCCGAATCCTGCATTGTTGACGAGGGTGGTGGGAGTGATTCCCTTGTCTGCCAATGTGGTTCGTAGGGATTCTCCGACGCCGGGGACGCCCAGATCCATCGCGACGACGGTGGCGGTGACGCCGTGCTCGGTTTCGATTCGCCGCGCCAGAGTGTTCAACCGATCGGCGCGTCGTGCCACGAGGACGACGTTCTCGCCGCGTGCGGCGAAGCGGGTGGCGAATTCCTCGCCGAGGCCCGAACTTGCTCCGGTGATGAGCGCTGTGGAAGTCATGGCAGCCAATGTAGGCAGTGTCAGCATTGTTGTCAACGCCAACATCGCCTAGGGTGAGCGCATGGCAACGCAGCGCTACCACCACGGTGACCTGCGTGCAGTGTTGCTCGACGAGGCCGAACGCAGCATTGCGCACGGCGGAGTCGACGCGTTGTCGCTTCGGCAGCTGGCCAGAGATGTCGGCGTCAGTCACGGAGCCCCGGCGCGCCACTTCCGCGACAAGCAAGCGCTCCTGGATGCGCTGGCGCTGCACGGTTTCGAGGAATTGAACCGCCGGATGGTCGCGGCGGCAACGGGACCCGGCGAGCTGATGGCTCGGTTCCGCGGCGTCGCCCGCGCCTACCTCGGATTCGCCGTCGAACACCCGGAGTTGCTGGACGTCATGTACAGCACCAAGCATCATCCCGACGCCAGCGAGAAGCTGAAGAGCGTTGCGCACGAGAGTATGACCGCCACCGAGGCATTGCTCAGCGAAGCCATCGCGGCCGGTGTGATCACCGAGGCTCCACCGGAGATCCTCGCGCGCGTCGCATTCGCGAGCGTGCACGGACTCGCGATGCTGGCCACCGGCGACCTGCTCGACGGCGTCCCGACAGAGGATCTGCTCGACGCCACCGTCGACACCTTGCTGCGCGGGTTCACCTAAGTTGAACGGCATGACCGAATACGACCTGCAACGCTTCGTCGATGCCCAGGACCCCGTCTGGACTGCGGTGACGAAGGAACTGAAAGCGGGACGAAAGCAGACGCACTGGATGTGGTTCGTGTTCCCGCAATTGGCGGGACTGGGGCGTAGTGCGACCGCTCAACACTTCGGCATCGCCGATCTGACCGAGGCGGAGCTGTACTTGTCGCACGAGGTCCTGGGGCCTCGTCTGAAGAAGGCGGCAAAGCTGGTGGTGGCTGTCGAGGGGCGGACGGTCGACGAGATCTTCGGCTATCCCGACAATCTGAAGCTGCATTCGTCCATGACGCTTTTCGCAGAAGCTACCAAGGGTCCGTCCGTATTCGGCGAAGTGTTGCAGAAGTATTTCGCCGGCGAATTCGATGGCCCGACACTCGACTTGCTCGACGAGCGGTACCGCTAGCATCGCACCCATGACCACTCCACTCGCCGGATCCATTGCCTTCGTCCACGCCGGCTGGCACCTGGACATCGTCGATCGCGCGCGGGTGGGATTCGCCGCCGAACTGGAGAAGCTCGGTCAGGCGCAGACGCGGATCGACGTGTTCGAGGTGCCCGGGGCCTTCGAGATCCCACTGCACGCACAGCGGCTCGCCAAGACGGGCAAGTACTCCGCGATCGTCGCCGCAGCGCTGGTGGTCGACGGCGGAATCTACCGACACGATTTCGTCGAAACAGCGGTCATCGACGGCCTGATGCGCGTGCAGTTGGACACCGACGTGCCGGTGTTCTCCGTGGTGCTGACGCCACACCACTTCCACGAACACGACGACCACACGGCCTTCTTCACCGCGCACCTGGAGAAGAAGGGTGCCGAGGCTGCACGCGCAGTGGTGAAAACCCTGGCTTCATTGGGAACCATCGGCTGACAGTCGGCGGGAAATCCTGTGTTCGACGACTATGCGGTGCTCCAGGAGCTCGAACGACGAGAGCCGATCTTCCATCGCCGTGAGTTCGGCATCACGCGTGAGGATTTCGAGCGCCTGACGGACGTGGGCTTCTGGGAGGTCGGTGCATCGGGCAGGCGATACGACCGCGAGCACGTCTGGGCCGTTCTCGAAAAGCGATACGCATCCGACCCCACCGGGCAACTCGATGCCGACTGGACGGCCAGTGAATTCGAGCTCCGCGAAATTGCCTCGAATACGTATTTGCTGACCTACATTCTCGAGCAGGGCGGCCGATCCACCCGCAGGATGACGTTGTGGCAGCGACGCGAGGGTGACTGGAAGATCCTCTACCACCAGGGAACGCTCATATCCGGTTCCGTCTCCGATACCACACACCACTGACAGGTTTCGGATCGCGAATAGTTATGCAGGGCAATAGTTTTCGATTGCACTATGGTTGCCAGTCGAACGCACGTTCGATACACTTACTCTCATGACCACGGAGATCTGGCAACTGAGCGAGAGCGAACTCCTCGCCGACGCCGCCGCGGTCTCCCACCAAGTCCAACTGCTCGAAGCGCGCAGGATCGCTCTCGTCGCCGAGATCGACACCCGCGTGAGCCGTGAGAAGCTCGGCTTCCCCGGACCCGCCGGCTGGCTCACCTCCACCACCCTCCTCTCGCCGTCCAAGGCCACCAAGATCGTCGCCCTCGCCCGCGGACTGAAGAACTTCCCCGACATCGCCGACGCCGTGAACACCGGCGTCATGTCCGTTGATCACGCCGCGTTGATCCTCACCTTCGCCGAAACCCCACCGAAGGACCTCCCGGAAGAGGGTCGCGTTATGGCCCGCACCGCGATGATCGCCGCCGCGACCGGGCCCGAAGCGCGTACCGGCCGCATCCGAGCAGCGATCACCAAGCTCGAGGACGAGTTCGGCGGCAAGACACCACCACCCGAGAACACCGACCGCAACGAACTGTTCGCGTCGAAAACCTTGAACGGACGCCTGGTGGCGAAGATGGATCTCGACGCTGTCACCGGAGAAAAACTCCTCACCGCCCTCTCCCCCCTGACCGAACCCCGACCCGCCGCCGACGGAACCCCAGACGACCGATCCCCCGCCCGCCGCAGGGCCGACGCCTTCGGATACATCCTCGACCAATACCTCGCCTCCAGTGATCGCCCGATCGAAGGCGGTGAACGCCCGCACCTGAACCTGCACATCAGCCTGCGCGACCTCACCGACCTCCGCGACAGTGCTGACGTCGACGACATCGCCGACGACGAGAACACCCGCACGGCAGACGAATTCGATGACGACGGAGTCGATCCGGTCGACATCAACACCGGACAACCGGGCCACCCGGACACTGAAGACGGGTCGGATCCACCCCCTGCCGCTGAGCGTGGCGCGTACAGGGACCTGTTCGGCGACGGCACTTCGGTCGGTTGGCTGCCGTGGATGGGTCCGCTCTCCCGCAACACTTCCCGCCAACTCGCCTGCGACTGTGTTCTCACCGCCATCGTGATGGACGAGAACGGCAACCCGCTCAACCTCGCCCGCACCGCCCGCACCGTCACCGCCAAACAACGCAAAGCCCTCACCGCCCGCGATCACGGCTGCGCATTCCCCGGCTGCGGAAAACCCGCCGCCTGGACCGAAGGACACCACATCTGGCACTGGGCAGACGGTGGCCCCACCGACATGAACAACCTCGTCCTACTGTGCGGATTCCACCACCGCCTCATCCACCACAGTGACTGGGAAGTCTTCATCGGCACCGACAACCACCCCTGGTTCATCCCACCGGCAACAGTGGACCCCTACCGACAACCCAGACCATCCCACGCCCGAGCAGGCCCCCACATCGCATAAGCCCCAAGAAAAGCTCCAGCCCCGCACCGAGAACACGGTGCGGGGCTATACGAAGTTGTCAGACAGGCTGATTCGAGTGAAGCGGACTCTCAGTCGTTGGCGTGCAATGCCGCGTTCAGTTCGACGCCGGTGCCCTTCCACGGCACCACCTCGACAGCTCCCGACAGCGAGTTGCGACGGAACAGCAGGTTGGACTTGCCGGACAACGTTGCCGCCTTCACCACAGTCCCATCCGGACCACTCACCTTCGTGCCTGCGGTGATGTAGAGCCCCGCCTCGACGACACAGTCGTCACCGAGTGAAATGCCGAGCCCGGAGTTGGCGCCGAGCAGGCAGCTCTTTCCGACGGAGATGACGTTCTTGCCGCCGCCGGAGAGCGTGCCCATGATCGACGCACCGCCGCCCACATCGGAACCGTCGCCCACCACGACGCCAGCGGAGATACGTCCCTCGACCATCGAGTTGCCGAGCGTGCCGGCGTTGAAGTTGACGAAGCCCTCGTGCATGACCGTCGTCCCGCTGGCCAGATGCGCGCCGAGACGAACGCGGTCGGCGTCGGCGATACGAACGCCGGTGGGAACGACGTAATCGACCAGGCGGGGGAACTTGTCGACCCCGTACACGGTCACCGGACCGCGAGCACGAAGCTTCGCGCGCACCGTCTCGAAACCGTCCACCGCTGCGGGCCCGAAGTTTGTCCACACCACGTTGGACAGCAGACCGAACACTCCGTCGAGGTTCTGCCCGTGCGGCTGAACCAGCCGGTGCGAGAGCAGATGCAGTCGCAGATACGCATCGTGGGCGTCGATCGGGGCGTCGTCGAGCGAGGCGATGCTGGTGCGCACTGCCACTACCTCGACGCCGCGGGCCTCGTCCGGTCCGACGAGAGCGGCCAGCTCCTCGGGGACGTCCGAACCCTCGAGCCGGACGGTGCCGGTCTCGAAGCCCGACCCGAGCTCCGGGCTCGGAAACCAGGTGTCGAGAACAACGCCCGACGTCGTGATGTTGGCAATACCTACTGCTGATGCTCCTTGTGCGCTCACGGGACGAAGAATACGCGGTAGGCAGAATGCGGTGGGTCGGGCGACCGGCACCAGTGGGGGACCGTTCTGCGCGCAGTCTCGGGCGCGCAGATTGTGGAGCGCCGCGATTCGGGCGTGACGTCGGTTCGTTATCGGTTCGACTGCCGAGCGTGATCGCATCGGGATACCGGCGGACGCACCGGCGACGGGGAAGCTGACAGAGTTTCCCCGGTGACCACTCGTACCGCCGCCCGTAGCCGTGGAGTGACCTCGGTGATGGCGGACAGTGTGTCCTTCACCGGGTTGGTGACGACCCTGGCGACCACGATCGTGCTCGGAGTCGCGCTGGGTTTGGTTGTCACAGGCGCCTGGTAGATACCGCCCTCGGTCGGCATTGGGTCGTCGTGGCTCACGGACGATCCGACCAGGGCTTCTCGAGTGGAAAATTGTTCGGTACCGGCTCGGACGGCGTGGTCCGCGAGATTCTTCGGATCCACGGCCTAGAGTTTTCTCCCGTGACGCTCGAACTGCATGCCGACCCGATAGACCTCACCGCGGCACTGGTGGACATCCCCAGTGTCAGCGAGGACGAATCGCGCATCGCCGACGAGGTGGAGCAGGCGCTGCGGGAGCAGACCACCGGTTTCGAAATCATCCGCAGCGGCAACGCCGTTCTGGCCCGAACCAATCGCGGACTCGCGTCGAGGGTGATGCTCGCCGGGCATCTCGACACGGTCCCCATTGCAGACAACGTGCCGTCGAGGCGCGAGCACGACAGTGCCGAGGGCGACATTCTGCACGGGTGCGGAACCGTCGACATGAAGTCGGGCGACGCGGTGTTCCTGCACCTCGCCGCAACGATCGACAACCCTGCGCACGATCTGACTCTGGTGTTCTACGACTGCGAGGAGATCGCAGCCGCCCGCAACGGACTTGGCCGCATCGAACGCGAACTTCCCGACTGGCTCGCTGCCGACGTCGCGATCCTCGGCGAACCGTCCGGTGGATTCATCGAGGCCGGTTGCCAAGGGACGCTGCGGGTTCGGCTGACGGCGTCGGGAACACGGGCCCACAGCGCTCGATCCTGGCTGGGCGACAATGCAATTCACAAATTCGGTGCGGTCCTGAACCGGCTCGCCGCGTACCGCGCACGCACCGTGGACATCGACGGTTGCGTGTACCGGGAAGGGCTGCAAGCAGTCCGGATCTCCGGTGGGGTCGCGGGCAACGTCGTTCCCGACGCGGCCGAACTCGATGTCAACTTTCGCTTCGCGCCCGATCGCAACGTCGACGAAGCCGTCGAACACGTTCGTGAGGTGGTCGAGGGACTCGATCTCGGCTTCGAGGTCACCGACTCGTCGCCCGGAGCGCTTCCCGGGTTGAACCGACCCGCAGCAGCAGCTCTCATCGAAGCCGCGGGCGGACAGTTCCGGGCCAAGTACGGCTGGACGGACGTCTCCCGGTTCTCGGCGCTCGGGATCCCGGCGGTCAACTACGGACCCGGCGACCCCAATCTCGCTCACAAACGCGACGAACGCATACCCGTCGAGCAGATCACCCACGTCACACAGGTTCTCCGGAGCTACCTTTCTGCCGGATAGCCTGAACGCCATGAACAGCGACCAGGGGCCAGGTAGTCACGAGGAACACAGCAGCGAGAAATCGGCCAAGCACAAGGGATCCGTCGTACTGCGTCGTGGCCGGAACACCGAGACCTCCACCTCGGATCAACGCCTGCTCGACGAGCGAGGACCAGGGAACTGGATTCACTCCGACACCTGGCGAGTGCTGCGCATCCAGAGCGAATTCGTCGAGGGATTCGGTGCACTCGCCGAGGTCCCGAAGGCCGTGACCGTGTTCGGTTCGGCACGCACCCCCGTCGACCATCCCGAGTACGCCCGAGCCCGGCAGCTCGGAGCCGCTCTCGCGAAAGAGGGCTTCGCCGTCATCACCGGTGGCGGGCCAGGCGCGATGGAAGGGGCCAACCGAGGTGCGAGCGAGGCCGACGGGTACTCGATCGGACTCGGGATCGAGCTGCCGTTCGAGCAGGGCCTCAACGAATGGGTCGATCTGGGCGTCAACTTTCGCTACTTCTTCGTGCGCAAGACCATGTTCGTGAAGTACTCCCAGGCGTTCGTGTGCCTTCCCGGCGGCTTCGGTACCCTCGACGAACTCTTCGAGGCGCTGACCTTGGTGCAGACTGCCAAGGTCACCAGGTTCCCGATCGTGTTGCTGGGCAAGGACTTCTGGTCGGGACTGCTCGACTGGATAAAGACAACTCTCGTGAAAGAAGGCAAGGTGTCCGAGAAGGACCTCGAACTGATCCACTGCACCGACAGCGTCGACGAGGCTGTCCGGATCGTCCGCGAGGCCCAGCAGTGAGCGATCCTGTATCGACCGAACGCTTGCTCAGTGTCTGCGTCTACTGTGCGTCGGGACCCGTCGACGCGTCGTTCATCGACCTGGCCGGTGAGGTCGGCACCGAGATCGGTCGACGAGGCTGGCAGCTCGTCTCGGGCGGCGGCAACGTCTCGATGATGGGTGCGGTCGCGGCGGCGACGCGAGCGGCGGGTGGCAACACGGTCGGCGTGATTCCGAAAGCGCTCGTGCATCGCGAGGTCGCCGATGTCGACGCCGACGAGCTGATCGTGACCGACACCATGCGTGAGCGGAAGAAGATCATGGAGGACCGCGCCGACGCGTTCATCACCTTGCCGGGTGGGATCGGGACGTTGGAGGAGTTGTTCGAGACATGGACTGCGGGCTACCTGGGCATGCACAGCAAGCCGATGGTGATGCTCGACCCATTCGGGCATTTCGACGGCATGATGCAGTGGATAGAAGGGTTGCGGGAGACCGGATTCGTGCAACAACGCGCCCTGGACGCGCTGGTCAGGACGACGACCGTCGATGCAGCTCTGAATGCCTGCGCCGGGTTGTGACAGGTCACCACGCGTGGCCACGAAGTGAGATGCTCAAAGTTGTTACTCTCAAGTAGGGTAAGAAATCTCACATCGTCTTCGAAGGGGAGTTCATGGCTGTCGATGCCCGTCAGAAAATCGGAGTGACCGACCTCGCGGTCGCGTTGCCGAAAATGGTGACGGAGGTGCCTAGTCTGCTCAAGGGCCTGGCGGGATTCACCCGCAAGCCCGACCACAAAGCGTCGATCGGTCAGATCTTCCAGGATGCCGCCGCGAAGAACAGCGACCGTCCGTTCGTGCGGTTCGAGGGTGAGTCGATCACCTACCGGGACGCGAACGAGCTCGTCAACCAGTACGCCGCGGTCTTCGCGGACAACGGAGTGAAGCGCGGCGACGTCGTCGGCGTCCTCAGCAAGAACCGGCCGGAGGCGCTGTTCGCCGCGCTCGCTGCCGTCAAGCTCGGTGCCACCGCGGGAATGTTGAACTACAACCAGCGCGGTGACGTGCTCGAGCACAGCCTCGGCATTCTCGAGGCGAGGGTCCTCGTGCTGGACGAGAACGCACAGGAAGCCCTCGATTCGCTCGACGGGCAGCCGAAGGTCGGAGCAGTGCTGCCGCTGAAGAAGCTGGCCGAGCTCGCGGCGACGGCGTCGACGGCAAACCCGAAGGTCACCGCCGAGATTCAGGCCAAGGAGAAGGCGTTCTACATCTTCACCTCGGGCACCACCGGGATGCCGAAGGCCAGCCTGATGAGCCACTTCCGCTGGCTCAAGTCGATGTCCGGTCTGGGCAACATGGGTGTGCGGCTACGCAGCAACGACGTCATCTACTGCTGCCTTCCGCTCTACCACAACAATGCGCTGACGGTGACGCTGTCCTCGGTGCTCGCAGGCGGCGCGACCATGGCCATCGGCAAGCAGTTCTCGGTGAGCAATTTCTGGGACGACGTCCGCGTCAACAAGGCCACCGCGTTCACCTACATTGGTGAGCTGTGCCGCTACCTGCTGACACAGCCGGAGAAGCCCTCCGATCGAGACAACTCGGTGAAGTTGATCGTCGGCAACGGACTGCGGCCGGAGATCTGGGAAGAGTTCACCGAGCGATTCGGCATCTCCCGCGTCGCCGAGTTCTACGGTGCCAGCGAATGCAACATCGCGTTCATCAACGCCCTGAACATGAAGAAGACCGCAGGCATCTGCCCGCTGCCATATGCCGTCGTCCAGTACGACGAGGAATCCGGCAAGGCCAAGCGCGGCCAGGACGGCAAGCTCCGCAAGGTCGGCAACGGCGAGGTCGGACTGCTGCTGTCCAAGATCACCGATCGGGCACCGTTCGACGGCTACTCCGACGACAAGGCCACCGAGAAGAAGATGGTGCGCGACGGCTTCAAGGACGGCGACGCGTGGTTCGACACCGGCGACCTGGTCCGTAAGCAGGGCTTCATGCACGTCGCGTTCGTCGATCGCCTCGGTGACACCTTCCGCTGGAAGGGTGAGAACGTCGCGACCACGCAGGTCGAGGGAGCCCTCGGTGGGCATTCCTCGGTCGACGGTGCCGTCGTGTACGGCGTCGACATCGACGGAACCGACGGCAAAGCCGGCATGGCTGCGGTGACGCTGCGCGAGGGCGAGACCTTCGACGGCAAGACGATGGCCGAGCACCTCTACGACAAACTCCCGACGTACGCCGTGCCGCTCTTCGTTCGGGTCGTCGACAGTCTCGAACAGACCTCGACGTTCAAGAGCCAGAAGGTGGCCCTGCGCAAGCTCGGCTACGAGGAAGACAGCGACAGCGACCTGTACGTGTTGCGCGGTAAGTCCGGTGGCTACGAAAAGGCGTACGACGGATACGTCGCCGAAGTTGCGGCGGGCAAGGCACCCAAGGGCTGAGCACTCGAAAGATGCGCTCGTGCCACTATTGATTTCATGAGCACTCTCTGCGGCAAACCGGTCGCCGACGATCGCGCACTGGTGATGGCCATCGTCAATCGCACCCCCGATTCGTTCTACGACGGGGGTGCGAATTTCAGTGACGACGCCGCGATGGCGTCGGTGCACCGGGCCGTCGCAGAGGGTGCCGACATGATCGACATCGGTGGTGTGAAGGCAGGCCCCGGCGACATCGTCGATGCCGAGGAGGAGATCCGCCGGGTCGTCCCGTTCGTCGAGGCCATCCGGGACGCGTATCCGGAGCTGCTGATCAGTGTGGACACCTGGCGCAGCGAGGTCGCTCGACTGGCCTGTGGCGTCGGAGCGGATCTGATCAACGACACGTGGGCCGGAGCCGACCCCGAACTGGTGCGCGTCGCTGCCGCCGAAGGAGTCGGCATCGTCTGCTCGCACACCGGCGGTGCGGTGCCCCGTACGCGTCCGCATCGGGTTCGGTACGCCGATGTCGTCGCCGACGTGATCGCCGAAGTCACCGCCGCCGCGGAGAACGCCGTCGCGGAGGGGGTGAAAAAGGATTCGATTCTCATCGATCCGACGCACGATTTCGGGAAAAACACCTATCACGGGCTCGAGTTGTTGCGTCGCGTGGACGATCTTGTAAACACCGGGTGGCCTGTGCTCATGGCGCTGAGCAACAAGGACTTCGTAGGCGAGACTCTAGGGGTAGAGCTCGCCGACCGGTTGGAGGGAACATTGGCAGCGACAGCATTGGCCGCAGCAGGCGGAGCCCGAATGTTCCGGGTGCACGAAGTTGCGTCGACCAGAAGAGTCGTCGACATGGTGGCAGCGATCCAGGGTCGGAGAACCCCGGCGCGGACGGTCAGGGGTCTGGCATGACGCTTGCAGATCGAACGGACGTCACCAGGGCGTGGTCCGAGACCAACAGCTGGGACACCCCCGAATGGACCATTGCCGAACTCGAGGCCGCCAAAGCGGGCCGAACGGTGTCGGTGGTACTCCCGGCACTCAACGAGGAACAGACGGTCGCCGCCGTCATCGACACGATCCACCCGTTGCTCGGCGGCCTCGTCGACGAGCTGATCGTGTTGGACTCCGGTTCCACCGACGAAACCGCTGTGCGTGCGACGGCGGCCGGTGCACGTGTCATCAGCCGAGAAGAAGCGGTACCCGGGGTGGACCCGGTACCGGGCAAGGGCGAGGTGCTGTGGCGGTCGGTCGCCGCGTCGACCGGTGACCTCATCGCGTTCGTCGACTCCGACCTGATCAACCCCGATCCGGCGTTCGTGCCCAAGTTGCTCGGCCCGCTGCTGATGGGCGACGGCATCCACCTCGTCAAGGGCTACTACCGCCGTCCGCTGCGGACCAGCGGAACCGAGGACGCCAACGGCGGTGGACGCGTCACCGAGCTCGTGGCAAGGCCGCTGCTCGCTGCCCTGCGGCCCGAGCTGACCGGGGTCATTCAGCCCCTCGGCGGCGAGTACGCCGGTACGCGTGAGCTGCTGTCCGCGGTGCCGTTCGCGCCCGGTTACGGAGTGGAGATCGGGCTTCTGCTCGATACCTACGACAGACTCGGGTTACGGGCGATCGGCCAGGTGAACCTGGGTGTGCGCAAGCACCGCAACCGCCCGCTGGTCGAACTCGGGGCGATGAGCAGACAGATCGTCGGGACGATGCTCAATCGGTGCGGGATGGTCGATTCCGGTGCCGGTCTGATGCAGTTCCGGGTCGACGGTGACTCGTTCGAGCCGTTCTCGACCGAGGTGTCGTTGCTGGACCGACCGGCGATGAACTCGCTGAAATAGCGTGTCGGGCGGTCGTGACAAGATCGTGGCATGTTGACGCTGCTGATCTACGTCGTCGTCATTGCCGTCGTCGCCGCTGCATTGTTCTTCGTGGCGTCAGCGGTGTTCGGTCGCGGTGAGGAACTGGGCCCACTGCCCGAGGGAACCACCGCGACCGTTCTGCCCGCGGAAGGCGTCACCGGTGCCGACGTGCGCGCGCTGAAGTTTCAGCAGAGCCTGCGGGGCTACAAGCCCAGCGAGGTCGACTGGGCGTTGGAGCGACTGGGCGGCGAGATCGACATGCTGCGTTCCCGGCTGTCCGCAGCGCAGCAGGCGCAGGAGACACTTGCCTCGGCCCCGGCCGAGCCGGATGAGCGATGAGCGCTGTCGCCGGACCGGACGGCCGACTGCGTTGCCCCTGGGGTGCCACCGACGACGACCTGTACCGGGACTATCACGACACCGAGTGGGGGCAGCCGCTCCACGGCCGCAACGAGCTGTACGAGCGTCTGTGTCTCGAAGCGTTCCAATCGGGTCTGGCGTGGATCACGATCCTGCGCAAGCGGGACAGCTTCCGCACTGCATTCGCCGGTTTCGATCCGGAGCTGGTGGCCCGGTTCGGTGACGCCGACGTCGAACGGTTGATGAACGACGCGTCCATCGTGCGCAATCGCCTCAAGATCGACGCAGCTGTGAGCAACGCGCGCGCCATCGTCGCTCTCGACGACACCGACCTCGACACCCTGCTCTGGTCCTTCGCCCCCGACCCCAGGCCGGCGCGCCTGACCGAGTTCTCCGATGTGCCCGCCTCGACTCAGGAGTCCACTGCTCTGGCCAAGGAGCTCAAGCGGCGGGGCCTGCGGTTCGTCGGTCCGACAACTGCCTACGCCTTGATGCAGGCCACCGGAATGGTCGACGATCACCTGTCGGGGTGTTGGGTGCAGGTCGTCAATACCGACTCCGGTTCCCGGTATCGACGGCGATAGGGAAGAATAGGGCGCAACACCCGTCGCCCCGCGACGAATTTATCTTTTAGGCCTAGGCGCCGAGCTGGTGGGCGCAGATCTGGAGGGAGCAGAGGATGGCGGCGATGAAGCCCCGGACCGGGGACGGTCCCCTCGAAGCAACCAAAGAGGGACGAGGAATCGTCATGCGTGTCCCGCTCGAGGGAGGCGGCCGCTTGGTCGTCGAATTGACCCCCGACGAGGCCGCGGCACTCGGTGACGAATTGAAGGGTGTCACCGGCTGATCGCTCTGTCGATCGATCATCGCTCAGCCCCGCTCGCCGTACCGGCAAGCGGGGCTTTGTGTTGTGTTCACAACTGTGGCATCCGGCGAAGTCGTGACGAAGGAGGTCTCCGATGCTGACCGACGTCGTGGACGTGCTGCTGTGTCCGCAGTGCCGAGCACGCGAGATCGATTCCGGGCTCGGCGTCGGCGACACCGATCGGACGCTGTGGTGCGATCGAGGGCACTCGTTCGACGTCGCTCGGCAGGGCTACGTCAGTCTGCTGACCGGTGACGGCGGCAAGTTCACCGGCGACTCGGCCGAGATGATCGCCGCGCGCGACGCGTTCCTGGGGGAGGGGCATTTCGACCCGATCGCCGCTGCGGTCTCGGCGGGTGTCCCGGCGGGCAGCGAGGTGGTGCTCGACGTCGGGGTCGGAACCGGTCACTACCTCGCTGCGGTTCTCGACGACCACCCCGATGCCCGGGGGATAGGCGTCGACGTGTCGAAGTTCGCGGCCAGGCGCGCCGCACGGTCCCATCCCCGGCTGGGGTCCGTGGTCGCGGACATCTGGAGCGGACTTCCGGTGCGGTCGGGCGCTCTGTCCGCGGTGACGTGCGTCTTCGCTCCGCGCAACGCCGGTGAACTGAATCGGGTCCTCGTCGACGACGGCGTGCTGGTGGTCGTCACGCCCACGACGCGGCATCAGCGTGAGCTGCGGGGGCCATTGGGACTGATCGGCGTCGACGAGGACAAGCCCCGCCGTCTGAGCGAATCGTTGTCCGGTCTGTTCGAGCCGGTGGCCGAATTCCCACTGGAGTACTCGATGATGCTCTCGCACAACGACATCGAGGCTCTGATCGGCATGGGTCCGTCGGCGCGCCACGGTGACTTCGAGGCGCGGGCAGCTGCACTGGCGCAGTTTCCGGCCACCACCGAGGTCACCGCGTCGGTGACGGTGTCGATCTATCGAGCGACGAATCAGCCGCGCCGCGCCAGCGCATCGTTGTAGACGGCGAGAGTCTGCTTCGCGATCGACGCCCAGGAGAATTCGGCGACGGCCCGCTCGCGGCCGGCCTTGCCCATCGCTGCCGCGAGTGCGGGATCGAGGGCGACCTCGTTGACGGTGTCCGCCAGGTTCCGCTCGAAGGCATCGGGTTCGTAGGAGTTGTAGTGCACGAGGCGTCCGGTGCGGCCCTCGTCGACGACCTCGGGGATGCCGCCGACATCCGACGCCACCACGGCAGTTTCGCAGGCCATCGCCTCGAGGTTGACGATGCCGAGTGGTTCGTACACCGACGGGCAGACGAACACAGCCGCCGCGGAAAGGATTTCGCGGATCTTTTCGGTGGGCAGCATGTCCTTGACCCAGAACACCCCACTGCGTTGCTCGGCCAGCTGGGCCACGGCCCGCTCGGTTTCCGCGGCGATCTCCGGGGTATCGGGTGCGCCTGCACACAGGACGAGCTGAATCGACGGATCGAAGTGGTGCGCCGCAGCGATCAGGTGGCCCACGCCCTTCTGCCGGGTGATGCGGCCGACGAACGCGACGATCGGCTTGTTCGGATCCACCCCGATCTCGTCCAGAGTTGCGGTGCCGTGGTCGGCGAACCAACGCTGCGTGTCGATTCCGTTGCGCACCACATGAACCCGGCTCGGATCGAGCCGCGGATAGGCGTCGAGCACGTCCTTGGCCATGCCCTCGCTGACGGCGATGACCGCGTCGGCGTATTCGACGGCGTTGCGCTCGGACCACGACGAGATACGGTAGCCGCCGCCGAGTTGCTCGGCCTTCCACGGCCGTCGTGGTTCGAGCGAGTGTGCGGTGAGGATGTGCGGAACGTCGTAGAGCTCGGCGGCGAGGTGGCCCGCGAAGCCGGTGTACCAGGTGTGTGAGTGCACCACGTCCGCGCCGGCGGCGGCGTTCGCCATCCGCAGCTCCGCGGACAGCGTCGTCAACGCTGCATTCGCTCCGGCGAGTGCGGGATCGGGGTCGTGCACCTGCGCGGTGTCGCGCGGCGCGCCCATGCAGTGGATGTCCACGTCGCACAGCGATTTCAGCTGCGCCGTCAACTCCGTGACGTGAACTCCTGCGCCACCGTAGATCTCCGGGGGATATTCCTTGGTCATCATTGCTACGCGCACGTGAACGAACCTACATTCCCCAGCAGTTGTGCGTGTACTGCTAGCAAGGTTCTCTCGGTGCGGATAGGTTGAGTGGGTGAGGACACAACCGCACGTACTAGGGATTGTGCTTGCCGGCGGTGAGGGTAAGCGCCTTTACCCGATGACCGCGGACCGAGCCAAGCCAGCCGTTCCCTTCGGGGGCGCCTACCGACTCATCGACTTCGTACTGAGCAATCTCGTCAACGCCGGTTACCTCCGGCTCTGCGTGCTCACCCAGTACAAGTCCCATTCACTGGACCGCCACATCTCGCAGACGTGGCGACTGTCCGGGTTCGCCGGGGAGTACATCACTCCGGTTCCCGCGCAGCAGCGTCTCGGGCCCCGGTGGTACACCGGCAGTGCCGACGCCATCTTCCAGTCGCTGAACCTGGTGTACGACGAGGACCCCGAGTACATCGTGGTCTTCGGAGCCGACCACGTGTACCGCATGGATCCGGAGCAGATGGTGCAGCAGCACATCGACTCCGGTGCCGGCGTCACCGTCGCCGGAATCCGGGTTCCACGCAGCGAGGCATTCGCGTTCGGCTGCATCGACTCCGACTCCGACGGCAAGATCACCCAGTTTCTCGAGAAGCCGGCTCAACCGCCCGGCACCCCCGACGACCCCGACGTCACCTACGCCTCCATGGGCAATTACGTCTTCACCACCAAAGTGCTCGTCGACGCCATCAAGGCCGACTCCGAGAACGTCGACTCCGACCACGACATGGGCGGCGACATCATTCCGGCGCTCGTCGAAGCGGGCGTCGCCTCGGTGTACGACTTCAACGACAACGTCGTCCCCGGTGCCACCGAACGCGACCGCGGCTACTGGCGAGACGTGGGCACCATCGACGCCTTCTACGACGCCCACATGGACCTCGTGTCGGTGCACCCCATCTTCAACCTCTACAACCGCCGCTGGCCCATCCGCGGATCGGCCGAGAACCTGCCGCCCGCCAAGTTCGTCCAGGGCGGCTTGGCTCAGGAGTCGGTCGTCGGTGCCGGCTGCATCCTGTCCGCGGCCACCGTCCGCAACTCGGTGCTCAGTTCCAACGTCATGATCGACAGTGGCGCGACCGTCGAGGGCAGCGTCCTGATGCCCGGCGTCCGGATCGGCAAGGGTGCCGTCGTGCGGCACGCGATCCTGGACAAGAACGTCGTCGTCGGTGACGGCGAGATCGTCGGCGTCGATCACGAACGCGATCGCGAACGCTTCAACGTCAGCGCCGGGGGAGTCGTCTCGGTCGGCAAGGGCGTGTGGATCTAGAGCAGAGCCTGCGGCATGTGAGTGGAAATTCGTAGCCCGTCTCGAATTTCCACTCACATGCTTACGCTCTCGATGCGCAGATCAACCCGTCACCCAGAGGCAGCAGGACCGTCGTCAGACGCTCGTCCTCGGCGATGGCCCGGGCGGCGGATCGAACGGCAACTGCGGTCGCGTCGCGCTGAGTCGGGTCGGCGACTCGCCCACCCAGTAACGCGTTGTGCAGCACCAGAACTCCGCCGGGTCGCAGGAGTCGAACACTCTCGGCGACGAAGTGCGGATGGTCGGCCGGACTTGCATCGATGAACACCAAGTCGTAGGTGTCGTCGGCCAACCGGGGGAGAACGTCGAGCGCCCAGCCGTTGATCAGCCGGGTACGCGAGGGCGCAATTCCCCCCGCGCGGAACGCTTCTCGGGCCGCACGCTGGTGCTCCGGTTCGGTGTCGATGGTGGTGAGGACACCGTCCGCGCGCATCCCGTCGAGCAACCACAGACCGCTGATCCCTGCGCCGGTACCGATTTCGACGACCGTCTTCGCGCCGAGCATCTGGGTGAAGATGGACAGAATCGCTCCCACCGACGGCGGTACCGGGGCGGCACCCAGGTCGACGGCACGCTCTCGGGCTGCGATCAGAACCTCGTCCTCCTGAGCGGAGTCTTCGGCGTAGGCGAGCATCTTCTCGGCGTTGGTCGGCACGCCCCGAGGCTATCGTGCCCAGGGCACATTCTCACGCACACATTCTCAGGTGCGCCTCAGCTGATTCATACCGGACCCACACGCGGGTCCGTCAGGCTGTGAAGGAATCGAAGGTCCATCTCGATTGCGAAGTGTGAGCTGGAACATCCGAGGGTAGTCGTCGGTTGATTCAGAAGGACGTACGCAGTCCTGAGCAGGAGGATCCAACTATTTACAAGATCAACGGCGATCGCGACACCGCGCGTCTACCCGAGTCCGTACCCGCACCCGACGATCTCAGCGGCACCGCAGTGTTCGATGCGACCGGCGAGGACTCCACCATGCCGTCCTGGGACGAACTGGTTCGCGAACACGGCGACCGCGTCTACCGACTGGCATACCGCTTGTCCGGCAACGCCCAGGACGCCGAGGACCTGACGCAGGACACCTTCATCCGCGTGTTCCGCTCCCTGTCGAACTACCAGCCGGGCACCTTCGAGGGGTGGCTGCACCGCATCACCACCAACCTGTTTCTGGACATGGTTCGTCGACGCAGCCGCATCCGTATGGAAGCGCTCCCCGAGGACTACGACCGCGTCCCCTCCGATCGACCCAACCCCGAGCAGATTTATCACGACGCGCGCCTCGACCCCGATCTGCAGTCCGCGCTCGATTCGCTGGCACCGGAGTTCCGCGCCGCAATCGTGCTGTGCGACATCGAAGGACTGTCGTACGAGGAGATCGGTGCGACACTGGGCGTCAAGCTCGGAACGGTTCGCAGTCGCATTCACCGTGGACGCCAGGCGCTACGCGAGTACCTTCGAGTGCACGGGAAGGTCGACTCCGGTCACGCAAGTGTCCACTAGCTACGAGGAGGGTTGGATGACGCAGGCGCGCAAGCCGAAGCGATTCAGCTCCACCGAACATCTGGCCAGTGAGGCCGTCGCGGCGTACGTCGATGGCGAATTGCGAATGCCCGCTTACCTCCGCGCAGCCGACCACCTGTCCGAATGCCCCGAGTGCGCCGCCGAGGTCGAGGCCCAGCAGCAGGCGCGGAAGGCGCTGCGTGGAGCAGGGGAGATGTCGATGCCACATTCACTTCTCGGCCTGCTCAGCCAGATACCGTCCTGTGCAGGCGAGGATCGGCCGTCCCACACCAAACGGACCTTCATGTCCGCCGTTGCCGACGTCCGCCGCCGCCGACGCTGATCGCATCGCGAACTGCTGAACTTTCTTCTCACCTGCATCGAGCCGCCCCGACCGCTCGAGTGATACTGAACTCTCACACCGACGTATGCGAGGGGTAACCGGACGCGTGACATCGAATTCGACCAGCACCGAGGCCGCAGGCACCGACCCATCGGAGATCGAGCCCGACGGCATCGGCTCGGCGGGACCGGAGGGTCCACGGTTGCCACCACGCCCGGTGTATCGACCTTCCGTCGATCCGGTGTCGGCTTCGGTGTTCGGACGCCCAGACGATGTGGATGGTTCGTTCTCTCCTCGTCGGCCCGGTGAAGAACTTCCCTCCCGCGTATCGGTGCGTCCACCCGATCCCATCCTCGCCGAGGCTTTCGGACGCCCGGACGATGCCCAGGAATCTCTGCAGCGCGACCCGAACGCTCAGGACGAGAGCGACACCGCCCCGTCGGCTCCGGTCGATCCGTGGCGCGACCCCACTGCTCGCGTGTCCCTCGGCAGCGCGGCGATCGACACTCCGCCCCCTCCTGTGCTGCCGCCGGGCACCAAACTCGGTGTGCGCGACGTGCTGTTCGGGCGATCGGTGTCCGTTCGAGCGCTCGTCCTACTCGGCGTCCTCGCACTCGTCATCGGATTGATCGGCGGGCTGTTCGGCCGTCTCACCGCCGAGGTGACCGGCGCGTTGACGAGCCAAAAAGTGACCCTCACCCAGTCCAGCGGCGACGACATTCCGCGCGGGCAGATCAGCAACGTCGCCGACGCGGTCCTGCCGTCCGTCGTGTCGATCCAGGTGACTCTCGGCGAAACCGGCGGCACCGGCTCCGGCGTCGTCATCGACGGTGCCGGCTACATCGTGACGAACAATCACGTGATCTCACTGGCCGCATCCGACCCGGAGAACTCGACACTCGAAGTGACGTTCTCCGACGGCACCAAGGTGCCCGCCGAAATTGTCGGCCGCGACACCAAGACCGACCTCGCCGTTCTCAAGACCGATGTCGGCAATCTCACCGTCGCCGAGCTCGGTCGTTCCGCCGACGTTCGCGTCGGGCAGGACGTGATCGCCGTCGGTTCGCCGCTCGGACTGAACAAGACCGTCACCTCCGGCATCGTCAGCGCGCTCGATCGGCCAGTCGCCCTGTCGGGTGAAGGCACCGACACCAACGCCGTCATCGATGCCGTGCAGACCGACGCCGCCATCAACCCCGGCAACTCCGGCGGTCCGCTCATCGACTTCGAGGGCCGCGTGATCGGCATCAACTCGGCCATCCGAAGCGAGAGCGGCGGATCGGTCGGCCTCGGCTTCGCCATTCCGGTCGACGAGGTGTTCGAGGTGACGCAGTCACTGATCCGAGACGGCGTCATGCGGCACCCCGACATCGGAATCAATGCCCGCTCGGTCATCAACGACACCTCGGCCGGCGCGGAAGTAGCGAACGTCCGCTCGGGCGGTCCTGCCCAGCAGGCCGGAATCGTCGAGGGGGATGTCATCACCAGGGTCGGCGACCGAGCAGTGGGCGACGCCGACGAACTGGTCGTCGCCGTGCAGGCCACCACGATCGGGGAGCAGGTTCCGGTGCAACTCGTTCGGTCGGGACGGCTGGTGGACCTCTCCGTCACGCCGGTTTCGGATTGACGACGTAGGCTGGCAGGCGTGTTCGGCAACATCGGTTGGGGAGAGCTCGTCATTCTCCTCGTAGCAGCTCTCGTCATCCTCGGCCCCGATCGCCTCCCCGGCGCCATCAGCTGGGTGTCCAAGTCGATCCGCCAAGTCAAGGACTACGCCAACGGCGCAAGCCAGCAGCTCAAGGACGAGCTCGGCACCGACTTCGAGGACCTCCGCAAACCGCTCGCGGATCTCAACCAACTTCGGGGCATGACCCCTCGGGCAGTGATCACCAAACACCTGCTCGACGGAGACGACTCGGTCTTCAAGAACCCCCTCGACGACACCTTCAAGGGCAAGCCCTTCGAGACCAAGCCGAAGAGCTCAGGCGGCCCGACGCCTCGGAACGGCGTCTCCTCCGGTACTGCGTCCGGCGGCACCGTGTCGATGAGCAAGAACGAGCCGAAGCTGTCCGCAGGTGACACCCCGCCGATCGACGCGGACGCCACATAGCCGGTCGTCGTCCCGCCGCACTGCCCGCCGCTTGTTCTCGTCAATGGACCACTGCATACGTCTGAGCGGTGCAATGGTCCATTGACGCAGAACAGGGTGCTGCGTCAATGAACCATTACATGCGTCTCGGCGGTGCAATGGTCCATTGACGCGGCGGGGAAGCGGGTGCCGCAGCCTGTCTAGAGTTTGCGTGCCGAGTCGATGCCGAGTGACATTCCGACCAGACCGCGCTCGCGCACGGCGAGTTTCGCAGCCACGGCCTCGAGCGCCTGGGCCGCCGGCGATTCCGGGTTGCTCAGCACGATCGGAGTTCCTGCGTCTCCGCCCTCTCGGACAGCGGTGTCGAGGGGGATCTGACCCAGCAGAGGAACGCTCGCACCCACGGCCTTGGTCAGTCGATCCGATACGTCCTGTCCGCCACCGGATCCGAAGATGTCCATGCGGGTACCGTCGGGCAGCTCGAGCCACGACATGTTCTCCACGACACCGGCGACGCGCTGCCGAGTCTGCAGTGCGATCGCGCCCGCGCGCTCGGCCACCTCGGCCGCGGCCTGCTGTGGGGTGGTGACCACGAGGATCTCAGCGCTCGGGATGAGCTGAGCGACGGAGATCGCCACGTCTCCGGTGCCGGGCGGAAGGTCGAGCAGCAGCACGTCCAGGTCGCCCCAGAAGACGTCGGCGAGGAACTGCTGCAGCGCACGGTGCAGCATCGGTCCGCGCCACACGACGGGGGTGTTGCCCTGCGTGAACTGGGCGATCGAAATGAACTTCACCCCGTGTGCCTGCGGCGGCATGATCATCTTCTCGACCTGCGTGGGCCGGGCATCGTTACCGAGCATCCGCGGCACCGAGTGACCGTAGATGTCGGCGTCGAGCACGCCGACCGACAGCCCGCGAGCGGTCAGCGATGCGGCGAGATTGACCGTCACGCTGGATTTGCCGACGCCGCCCTTGCCCGACGCCACCGCGTACACGCGCGTCAGGGATCCGGGTTGCGCGAAGGGAATGATCGGCTCCGCGGAATCGCCGCGCAGTGACTTGCGTAGTTCGGTGCGCTGCTCGTCGTTCATCACGTCGAGTTCGACCGATACGGTGCCGACGCCTGCGACGTCAGCGACGGCGTTCTTGACGCGGTCCCTGATCTCGGTCTTCATCGGGCAGCCGGAGGTGGTGAGGTAGATGCCGACGCCGACTGCTCCGTCGTCGGAGATGTCGATGCTCTTGACCATCCCCAGATCGGTGATGGGTTTGCGGATCTCGGGGTCGATCACCTTCGTGAGCGCGGTCCGAACGTCGGATTCGGTCAGTACAGCCATTGCCTCATGCTAGGCGGTGGGCCAACTCTTGATCGACAGCGGGCAGCGCGATCTAGTGAATGCGCGGCAGCTGGTCCGAGCTCGGGACGATGCCGGTGGCGTATCCGGCCGACCACGCGAGCACGTTCGCCACGTATGCCATCGAGTTGTTGTACCGCAGGATCGCTCTGGTGGTCGATCCCAGGTCACGCATGTTGGTGCCGTCATCGCACAGGTACATGCCGGTGGCCAGGGCTGCGTCGAACAGGTTCTGGGGGTCGGAGACTCCGTCGCCGTTGCCGTCGGCGCGATAGAGGTTCCACGTCGAGGGCAGGAACTGCATCGGTCCGACGGCGCGGTCGTATTCGGCGTCGCCGTCGAGCGCGCCACCGTCGGTGTCACGAATCACCTGGTTGCCTGCGAGGGTGCCGTTCAGGCGCGGCCCGAGGATGGGCTCGTGCAGCTCGCCCGAGTCGTCGACCTTGCCGTTGTTGGCGTGGGTGGATTCGACGCGGCCGATGCCGGCGATGACGGTCCAGCCGATACCGCAGCCGGGTTGCTGCTGGGCCAGGATGCGCTCGGCGTTCTTGTACGCCGAGACGTTGACGACCGGAATCGCGATGGGGCTGACGGCGAGGTTGGTGGGCAGCTCGGGTGTGGGCGGAATCTCGGGGACCGGGGCGGGTGCGGGGACCGCCGCGGGCACCGGAAGCTCGGCCTGGGCCACCGGCTGCGCCTGCTGGTCCTGGGCGATCGGCTGCGGTGTCTCGACCACCGAGTTCGATTCTTGCGCGGCAGGGGACGTCGTCGCTGTGACGAACGGGATGTATTCGGTGGCTCCGGCGCTGGTGGCTGCGGTGACGAGTCCTGCGGGGACGAGACCTGCCAGAGCAATCACCGAATTCCGTCGGACCTTGGAAGTCGATGCTTTTCTGTGACGACCCACGCGTGCTGTACCTCCTGATTTCCCCGGGTTGGAACCGGGGCCCGACCTGATGACCGGGATCGAGGGTACCTGATTCGAGACTGTTCCGTTATCGGGCTGTTACAGAGCGGATCTATCGCGTATCGGGGTCCGACGTGTCCGGCATCCCCACTTCGTCCTGCACCCTGGCGGCCGCCTTCTTGCGTGCCTTTTTCGGAGTCGCGACAGGCTGTCCCGTCGCCTGCTCGAGCAGTGCCTTGACTTCGTCGAGTTCACGGCGCAGGTATTCGCGGGTGGCGACCTCACCGACGGCGATGCGCAACGCTGCGAGCTCACGAGCAAGGAACTCCGTGTCGGCCTTGGTCTGCTGAGCCCGCGAGCGATCTTCCTCGAGGGAGACGCGGTCTCGGTCGTCCTGCCGATTCTGAGCCAGCAGAATCAACGGAGCCGCGTATGCGGCCTGGGTCGAGAACGCGAGGTTGAGCAGAATGAAGGGATACGGGTCCCATCGAAGGTTGACCGCCACGACGTTGAGGAAGATCCAGACGATCACGATGCCCGTCTGGATGGCCAGGTAGCGGCCGGTGCCGAGGAATCTCGCGGCCTTCTCGCCCGACTTGCCGAGGTCGAAGTCGACATTGACGTTGAACATCCGCGAGCCGCGCGGCGTGTCCATTCTCTGGCGTGCTGTTTCTTTCACTGTCCGGCCACTTCCTGATCTCGCCAGTCCTCGGGCAGCAGATGATCGAGGACGTCGTCCACGGTCACGGCCCCGACCAGGTGGTCCTCGTCGTCGACCACCGGGCCGCAGACGAGGTTGTACGTCGCGAAGTATCGCGTGACGGCGGTCAGACTGTCCTCGGGGGACAACCGCGGCAGGGCGCTGTCCACCACACCGCCGACCAGACTCGCCGGGGGTTCTCGAAGCAATTGCTGCAGATGCACGCAGCCGAGATACGGGCCGGTGGGGGTGGCGGTCGGTGGCCGCACCACGAACACGAGCGAGGCCAGCGCGGGCGTCAGGTCGGGGTTGCGCACCCGGGCGAGCGCCTCGGCCACCGTCGTCGATGCGGTGAGTACGACGGGTTCGGGGGTCATCAGACCACCGGCGGTGTCGGGGGAGTGCTCGAGCAGGCGGCGGACCGGTGCCGAGTCCTCCGGATCCATCAGTCGCAGAAGCGATTCCGCTTCGGTCTCGGGCAGCTCGCCGAGCAGGTCGGCGGCGTCGTCGGGGTCCATGGCCTCGAGTACGTCGGCACCGCGATCGACACCGAGGTAGTGCATCAACTCGACCTGATCGTCGTCGGGCAGTTCCTGGACGACGTCGGCGAGTCGCTCGTCGTCCAGCGCGCGCGCAACTTCCATGCGGCGTTTGACGGGAAGCTCGCGCATCGCGTTGGCGACATCGGCCGCACGGAGGTCCTCGAACTGCATGAGCAGTTGTGCCACACCCTGATCGGGCATCGACAGTTCGTTCTGGGTGAGCCCCTGCACGTGCTGCCAATCGACCACGTGGATGGCACCGCGTCGTGCGAGCCGCTGGCGCTGCTTGCGCACCGCCACGCGTGCGACCTTCCAGTCTCGTGTTCGGGTGAGCTCGATACCGAGGTCGACGACGACGGAATCGACGTCGTGCAGCTCGTCGAGCTCGGGGTCGTCGACCCGCACCTTGGAGTCGAGGATCTGCGCGAACACCAGAATCTCGTTCGCGCGCTGGGTGAATCGGCGCAGACTGACGTTGCCCGTGGTGAGCTGGACCGAGTTGGGCTCGATGCTGGTCACCCGAAGCATCGGCACGAAAATTCTTCGCCGAGTTGCCAATTCGACCACGAGGCCGAGGACTCTCGGCTGCGCTCTACCGACGCGCATCGAGATCACCACGTCGCGGACCCGTCCGATCGATTCACCGTCGGGGCCCAGGACACCCAGGCCGGCGAGCCTGGCCGCGAATACCTTGCTCAGTGCTGCCATGATGGCAAGGTTAGAGGCTCGGTAGTACAGAGGGTGAATCAGACAGGGGTTGTGCTTTCGTGAGTGCTTCGGGCATGCGGCGGTCGGTGCTGGCCGTTCCGGGCAGTTCGGACAAGATGATCGCCAAGGCCAAGGGGCTCCCCGCGGACGCGGTCTTTCTCGATCTCGAAGACGCCGTCGCGCCGCTGGCGAAAGTGGCAGCCCGGGCGCGCATCGTCGACGCGCTGAACTCCGATGGTTGGGGCGATCAGATCAAGGTCGTACGCGTCAACGACTGGACGACGCAGTGGACGTACGGCGATGTCATCGACGTCGTGTCGGGTGCCGGACGCAATCTCGACGCCATCCTGCTGCCGAAGGTGGAGTGCGCCGCGCACGTGCAGGCGCTGGATCTGCTGCTCACCCAGGTCGAGAAAGAGCACGGACTCGACGTCGGTGCCATCGGGATCGAGCCGCAGATCGAGAGCGCCCGCAGTCTGCGCAACATCGACGAGATCGCGACCGCGAGCCCCCGGGTGCAGACGCTGGTGTTCGGTCCCGCAGATCTGATGGCCAGCGTCAACATGCGCACCCTCGTCGTCGGCGAGCAGCCGATCGGATACGACACCGGCGACGCCTATCACCACATTCTGATGACCATCCTGCTCGCTGCCCGGACACACGGTCTGCAGGCAATCGATGGCCCCTATCTGCAGATTCGCGATCTCGACGCTTTTCGCCGGGCAGCGGGTCGCACGGCAGGCCTCGGTTTCGACGGCAAGTGGGTACTGCATCCGACGCAGATCGAGGCCGCCAACGAGATCTTCGCGCCGCGTCAGGCCGACTACGACAAGGCCGAGATGATTCTCGACGCGTACGAGTTCCACACGTCCGCGGCAGGCGGCGGGCGCGGCGCAGTGATGTTGGGCGACGAGATGATCGACGAGGCGAGCCGCAAGATGGCGCTCGTCGTCTCGGCGAAGGGCCGAGCGGCAGGAATGACGCGCACGACTGCTTTCGAGCCGCCCACGTCCTGACCGACCGTCAACCTGCTGTGAACCGCTACAACGGGTGTGACGGTGTCCGTTTCGGGGCACAATGGAGTCATGACTAATCCCCTCTCACAGTCGGGCCGCCCAGGGCAGGGACTGCCGACGCCGCCCTCCGGTTGGCCGATCGGTTCCTACCCCACCTACGCCGAGGCGCAGCGCGCCGTCGACTACCTGTCCGACGAGGAGTTCTCGGTACAGGACGTCACGATCGTCGGGGTCGACCTGATGCAGGTCGAGCGCGTCCTCGGCCGCCTCACGTGGCCCAAAGTGATTGGTGGAGGCATTGTTTCGGGTGCGTGGCTGGGTGTCTTCCTCGGCTTGGTCCTCGGTATCTTCAGCGAGAACATCTTCGGAGCGCTGCTCATCGGCGTCGGCGGCGGCATCATCTTCGGCCTGATCTCGGCGTCCATTCCGTATGCGGCCACCAAGGGTCAGCGAGATTTCGCGTCGAGCATGCAGTTGGTCGCCGGTCGATACGACGTCCTCTGCGAGCCCCGAACCGCGGAGAAAGCACGCGACCTGCTCGCGAAACTGTCGATTTGATCACACCCGGTGGACGACCAGGCAACCTGCAGGTAACGGAATAGCCCCAAATCGCCCTCGATGCCGGTGAGTTCGGTTACGTTTCTTTCGTGCACGGCAGTCCCACACAGTGTGCTGCGCGAGTAACTGAACGTACGGAGGCGGAAAGTGCCGAGACATCGTGGTCGTAGGCGTGGAAAAGCAACAAGGATAGGGGTGTTGGCGGCAGCGGCTCTGGTGACGAGTCCGTTGCTCGCAGCGTGTGGTTCGTCCGACGGTTCGGTTCCGGTTCTGAGTTTCTACACTGCCGCAGACGGCGCAGAGCAGTACGCCGCTGCGGCACAGGTGTGTTCGGACGCCTCGAACGGCCGCTACCGCGTGGAGCAGCGAACACTGCCCAAGAGCGCGAACGATCAGCGTCTCCAGCTCGCTCGGCGTCTCGCCGGCAACGACAAAACGCTGGATCTGATGACACTCGACGTGGTGTGGACGGCCGAATTCGCCGAAGCCGGATGGGCATTGCCTGTGCCCGACGACCTGTCAGCGAAGCTGCGCGACGGCTCCACCCTCGAGGGTCCGCTCGCCACGGCGGAATGGCAGGACCAGCTTTACGCGGTTCCGCTCAACTCCAACACCCAGTTGCTCTGGTACCGACCGGACGAGGTGCCCGGCGGAGTGCCGCCGCAGACGTGGGATCAGCTGATCGACGTGGCCGAGGCCAACGCGGCCGCGGGTCAGCCGTCGGAGATCGGGGTCCAGGCCAAGCAGTACGAGGGCTTCATGGTCTGGTTCAACTCGCTGCTCGAGAGCGCGGGTGGATCGGTCGTCGGCGAAGACGGAACGACGGTGACCCTCAACGACACTCCCGAGCACCGCGCCGCCACCGAGAAGGCCCTCGAGATCATCAAGCGGGTCGCCACCGCCGACGGCCGCGACCCGTCGGTCTCGCAGAGCGACGAGGGAACCTCCCGACTCGGCATGGAAGCGGGACGGATGGCCTTCCAGGTCAACTACCCGTTCGTGCTGCCCGGCCTGAAGGAGAACGCCGTCGCCGGTGCCGTCTCGTTCCTCGATCTGTCCGGTGTGCCTGCCGAAGAGCAGGACGCGCGGATCGCCGAGGTGTTCCGCAGCGCTCCGTACCCGGAGGTGAATCCGGGTGAGCCCGCGAAGGTCACCATCGGTGGGTTCAACATCGGCGTCGCGAAGACCACCCAGTACGAGGACCTCGCATGGGAGGCCGTCGAGTGCCTCACCAACGAGGAGAATCAGCGCAACAACGCCGTCAACGGTGGTGTGCCGCCGGTGCTTGCACGCCTGTACGACGATCCCGAGTTCCAGGCCGTCTATCCCGCATGGGAAGGGGTGCTCGGTTCCATCGAGTCGGCGGCCGTCCGACCTGTTTCGCCTGCCTACCAGAGCATTTCGATTCTGCTGACCGATGCGCTCAACCCGCCGCAGAACATCGATCCGGTGGCCGACGTGGACAAGCTCGCAGATCTGGTCACCAAGGCCGTCAATTCCGAAGGGTTGATTCCATGAGCGCCACCACCGAGTCACAGCCCGCGTCGCAGCCTGTCGACAAGCAGGCGGCGCTGAAGAACGTCTCCGATGGCAAGAAGGCCGAACGTCGCCTGGGGCTGCTGCTCATCGCACCCGCCGCCCTGCTGATGATCGCGGTCACCGGGTATCCGATCATCTACGCGTTCTGGCTCAGCCTGCAGAAGTACAACCTCGCATTTCCCGAGGATCGTGAATTCGTCGGCCTCTCCAACTACGTGACGGTGCTGTCCGACGGTTACTGGTGGACGGCGTTCAGCGTGACGGCGGGTATCACGATCATCTCGGTGATCATCGAGTTCATCCTCGGCCTGGCGGTGGCTCTGGTCATGCACCGCACCATCTTCGGCCGTGGACTGGTGCGCACCGTGGTGCTCATTCCGTACGGCATCGTGACCGTCGCCGCCGCGTACAGCTGGTACTACGCGTGGACCCCCGGCACCGGCTACCTCGCCAATCTGCTGCCCGACGGTAGTGCTCCGCTGACCGAGCAGTTCCCGTCACTGGCGATCGTCGTGTTGGCCGAGGTGTGGAAGACGACGCCGTTCATGGCTCTGCTGTTGCTGGCAGGCCTGGCGCTGGTGCCCGACGATCTGCTCAAGGCCGCCGAGGTCGACGGAGCGGGTGGCTGGACCAGGCTGATGCGGATCACCATCCCGTTGATGAAGCCGGCCATCCTCGTCGCGGTGCTCTTCCGTACCCTCGACGCGTTCCGCATCTTCGACAACATCTACGTCCTGACCCGAGGCAGCAACGAAACCGGATCGGTGTCGATTCTGGGTTACAACAACCTGTTCGGTGCGTTCAACCTCGGACTCGGGTCTGCGATCAGCATCCTGATCTTCTTCTGCGTCGCGATCATCGCGTTCGTGTTCATCAAGTTGTTCGGTGCCTCGGCACCGGGATCCGACGACGGAGGCCGCAAGTAATGACCACTGTTACGCCTCGCAAGAAGGTCGGTTGGACGGTCGTCAACGTCCTCGTCCTGCTCTACGCACTCGTTCCGCTGCTGTGGATCATCAGCCTCTCGTTCAAGTCGACGGCGACCATCGCGGACGGCAGGTTCATTCCGCAGTCGTTCACCCTGGACAACTACAAGGGCATCTTCCAGACGAACCAGTTCACCTCGGCGTTGGTGAACTCGATCGGCATCGGACTGATCACCACGGTCATCGCCGTGGTGATCGGCACGATGGCCGCGTATGCCGTTGCCCGCCTGGACTTTCCGGGCAAGAAGGCACTCGTCGGCGCGGCACTGCTGATCGCGATGTTCCCCCAGATCTCGCTGGTGACACCGCTGTTCGACATCTCCCGCTCGCTGGGACTGTTCGACACCTGGCCGGGACTGATCATTCCGTACATCACCTTCGCGTTGCCGTTGGCGATCTACACCCTGTCGGCGTTCTTCCGGGAGATTCCGTGGGAGCTCGAAAAGGCAGCGAAGATGGACGGCGCGACGCCCGCACAGGCGTTCCGCAAGGTCATCGCCCCGCTGGCCGCCCCCGGCATCGTCACCGCCGCCATTCTGGTGTTCATCTTCGCCTGGAACGACCTTCTGCTCGCCATCTCCTTGACGGCGACGGAACGCTCGGTCACCGTTCCGGCGGCCATCTCGCAGTTCACCGGTAGCTCTCAGTTCGAGGAGCCCACGGGGTCGATCGCGGCGGCAGCAGTCGTCATCACGATCCCGATCATCATTTTCGTGCTCTTCTTCCAACGACGTATCGTGGCGGGCTTGACGTCCGGCGCAGTGAAGGGATAACCGTCATGGCCGAAATCGTTCTCGACAAAGTCACCAAGCTCTACCCCGACGGCGCAGCAGCGGTGAGCGACGTCGACATCACCATCGCCGACGGCGAATTCATCATTCTCGTCGGGCCGTCCGGTTGCGGAAAGTCCACCACCCTCAACATGATTGCCGGTCTCGAGGACATCTCGTCCGGCGAGCTGCGCATCGCGGGGGAGCGCGTCAACGAGAAGGCACCGAAGGATCGCGACATCGCGATGGTGTTCCAGTCGTATGCGCTGTACCCGCACATGACGGTGCGTCAGAACATCGCCTTCCCGCTGACGCTCGCGAAGCTCTCCAAGTCGGAGATCAACAGCAAGGTCGAAGAGGCGGCCAAGATCCTCGATCTCAGTCAGCACCTCGATCGCAAGCCGTCGAACCTCTCCGGTGGTCAGCGTCAGCGAGTTGCCATGGGCCGCGCCATCGTTCGTACGCCCAAGGCGTTCCTGATGGACGAGCCGCTGTCCAACCTCGACGCGAAGTTGCGCGTGCAGACTCGCGCCGAGATCTCGCGTCTGCAGAAGCGGCTCGGCACCACCACCGTGTACGTCACCCACGATCAGACCGAGGCCATGACCCTCGGCGATCGCGTCGTGGTGCTGCGTGGTGGGTTGGTGCAGCAGATCGGTTCTCCGCAGGAGCTCTACGACAAGCCGCGAAACCTGTTCGTGGGCGGCTTCATCGGATCGCCCTCGATGAACTTCGTTCCCGGACAGCTCACCTCGAACGGCGTGTCCACCGCCCTGGGCGATATCGAGATCCCACTCGAGCGGATGGACGCGATCAAGGCCAAGAATCCGGGCCGGGAAGTGGTCGTCGGCATCCGTCCCGAGCACTTCGAGGACGCAGCGCTGATCGACGGCTACCAGAAGATGAGCGGTGCCACCTTCTCTGCCACCGTCGACGTACTCGAGTCGATGGGTAGTGACAAGTACGTCTACTTCACGCTCAAGGGTGCGCGGGTGGAATCCAGCGAGTTGCAGGAGCTCGCAGCGGACGCGGGTATCGCCGATCTCGGTGGTGCACAGGTGGTTGCGCGTCTGGCCGCCGAGTCCAAGGCCGCCGAGGGTGGTCAGGTGGAACTGTGGTTCGACCCGGCGAAGATCTCGGTGTTCGACCAGGCCTCGGGTGCGAACCTGACGCTGTAGAGCGCTACGCGCATGTGAGCGGAACTTCGTAGCGGGCTACGAAGTTCCGTGCACATGCCGCAGGCTCGACGTGGTGGTCGGTGCGGACTCGGCCACGCGCACCGACTCCCGAGCGGCGGGGGTGCTCTTGATGGCCAGGGCCGCGAGGGCGACGACCGCGCAGGCGGCAGCACCGGCGAAGAATGCTGCGGTGTAGACCATTTCGCGGGCTACGGTCGTTCCGTCGATGGTGAACATGGCGAGCACGGTGGAGAGCATGGCACTCGCGATCGAGGTGCCGACGGTCCGCACGATCGAATTGACGCTGTTCGCCACACCGGTGTCCGCCGCGTTGACCTCGGCCATGAGCAGGTTCGGCAAAGCAGCGAACGCGAGGCTGACGAACAAGTTGATGACGATGCCGGCGGTGATCAGCTGCCAGGTGTGATCATGGGCGACGGCGACGAACAGGAATCCGATCAGCCCGATCGCTGCTCCCGCTATCAGGACCCGCCGAGGTCCGTACGTCCGAATCAGACGGCCACTGACGACAGCCGCCACGACCCCCACCGCCGCGCCCGGCAGCAAATACACGACGCTCGCTTCGAGTACGTCGGCGGTGAAGCCGTAACCGGCCACGGCGCGCGGGGTCTGTACGAAGTACGAGCAGGCGAGGAAGTTGACGAACATCCCGATGCCGACGAAGAGCGTGGCGACGTTGGTGGCGAGCAGCGGTCCATGAGTGAGCATGCGGGGTGCGACGAGGGGTTCGTCGGTGTGCTTCTCGAAAACCCACCAGATGGTTCCGACGAGTACGCCGGCGACGGCGCAGCCGATGGTGGCCACTGAACCCCACCCCCAGGTACGGCCCTGCGTCAGGGCGAGGAACAGCAGTAGCAGTGCCCCGGCGAGCAGAACGGCACCCCACCAGTCCACGGAGCCTTCGCCGGCCCTCGGGCGCACGGGAACGCCGAACCATGCGATGGCAAGGGCGAGAACGACGATGGCAACGGTGAGCCAGAACACGCGGTGGTAGTCGGCACCGTTGGCGGTGAGCAGTCCGGTCAACACCAGTCCGAACCCACCGCCGACACCGAGTGTGCCGGACAGGATTGCCATCGACCCGACCAGTTTCTCGCGCGGCATCTCGTCGCGCAGCACGGCCAGCGCGATGGGGAACAGGGCATACGAGACGCCTTGCAGTACCCGACCGACGAGCAACCACACCAGTGAATCCGTCATGGCGGCCAGAATCGAACCGGCGAGCACCACCGTCAGTACGCCGACCAGGACGGGACGTTTGCCGTGCAGGTCGGCGAGCCGTCCGATGACGGGAGTGGCGATCACCGCGGCGAGGAGGTTGGCGGTGAGCACCCAGCCTGCCGAGGTGGTACTGACCCCGAGCTGGGTGCCGATGGTTCCCACGATGGGTACGACCATCGTCTGCAGGACGGCGAGGGTCATGACGATGAAACAGAGTCCGGGCAGCAGAATGCGGCGGGTGGACATGAACGGACTACCTCGTTATCTGATGAACGTGCACGATCTCGCCGAAGAACAAAAGTGTTGAACGCATCTAAGTAGTTACCAGACATCGGTCGACGACGAAAGCGAGGACGGCAGTCACTACGGCCGGTTGGGTCGTCCCAGAGCTTTCTGACGCAGTTCGCTGACGATCTCGTCGTTCCAGACGTGTTCGCGAACGAGGCGGTAGCGCTCCCGGCTCATCCACAGGTACGCCTCGGCGTCGGTGCGGTCCTCGAGGATCTCCGCTGCCCGCACCATGCGCACCACCGGTAGGTACTCCTCACCGAACCAGCGCCGCGCGACGGTTCCGCGGTCGACGAACTCTCCGACCTCCTGCATCAACCGGAATCCCCACGCCTCGACAGATTCGCTGAGTTGGGCGTAGTCGAAGGGATCGGTGACCTCCACGGCCTCGCGGGCCCGGCCCACCAACGGCACTCGGCTGAGGAAGATGCGTCGGTGATCCTTGATCAGCAGGTCGCCGCGTCGGGTGATGCCCTCGGGTGAGATGCGCGTGATGATCTCGGTGACCACGGCGTCTATCGACGTCCGGTGCATCGCGAAGGCGATGGAGACTCGGTGATGCCCGTCGACGACGAAGTGCATGCCACCGATGCGGTACACCTGGATCGGCGGCATCGCCTCGCCGCGGCGCTGCGCAGCCGCAAGACGCTGCCAGCGTTCGCGGATGCGCGCCGACGTGGGCCGGAAGAAGCGGTCGAAATCGCGAGTGCGATCGACGCTTCCGACGATGGTCTCGACGCGAATGACCTGCAGACCGAGGTGCCGCTCGCCCACCTTGCCGAGGGCGGCGACCACCTCGTCGAACGGCAGGATGGTGTTGACGTCGTCGGGTTGGCGACGCAGCCACCCGACCAGACGTGCGACGTCGGCGCGTCGGCGCTGGCGGGTGAAGTCGTTCTCCGCATCGGCGGCCGGGAATCCGGTGTCACGTGCCATGTCTGCGCCTCACGATCTTCGGTGTCTCGAAATCCGTTCTCCGGCCGCCCGGTTCGATCTCGAGAAGGGTGTATCCGACGGTGTTGATGACCGTCGCGCCGTGCAGGGTCAGATCGTCCGGGGTGTGACCGTGCGGATGAATATGGCCGTGCAACAACAACTGTGGGGAGAGTCGGCGCGTCACCTCGTCCATGCAGTCGAAGCCGATGTGCGCGGGGTCGGTGTCGTCGCCGACCCCGAGCGGTGGACTGTGGGTGAGCAGAATGTCGACGGGCCGAAGATCCTTGCGCACGGTGCGATTCCACGCGAACGTGCGGGTCAGGGTGCGTGATCGCCGTCGCTGCTGCCGTTGGGTCCACTGATTGGGCCCACCGTTGTAGCGGATGGACCCGCCGAGACCGGCGATCCGCAGCCCTGCCGCGGACACGATGCGACGATCGACGTTGACGGCACCGACCGGTCCGGGCCAGGTGGCGGGCAGCCCGGCGCGCATCCACCCTGCCCGCCCGGACGAGTATCCGGTGAGGTCCGCGTCGTGATTGCCCGGTACGAACACACACGGTGCGTTCAACGCGTCGGTGAGGTACTCGAGGTAATCGAACGGGAGGTCGCCCGCGCCGAGAATCAGGTCGACTCCGAGCGACTTCACCTGCGGACTCCACAGGGATTCGATCGTTTCATCGGCAACTGCGAGAACGGAGACCACGGGTACGACGGTACCCACCTCGGGTGCGGTGGTACCTCCGAACGGACTTCTCGGGCATCGGTGGTGTTGGATGGGTCAGGTGAGCGACAGTGTCATTGCAGCGGTACGCGCACATCTGGTGACCGAGATCGGCGACGAGAATCCGTCGTCGGCGTCGGTGACGTTCCTCGGCCTCGAGTCGCTGGACGTGCTGAGATTCGGCGCGGACTCCGACGTGGTCCGGTACGTCAGTCTCGGCTGTTCTCGTCACCCCATGGCCGATCCCAACGAACTCGTCGCCGATCCCTCGCGCGGCCCCCGCGCAGAACTGGTGCTGACTCTTCGCGGTGGGGCAGGCGTGGCGTCGGGCGTGCACAAGTCCCTGGCCGTGCTCGCTGCCTCTCCCGCGGTGGAGGGCGTCGTGCTCGTCGAGGATGCGCTGCTCGATCTGGGTGAGCCGCTGTGGACCAACGCGCCGTTCACTGCGGTGCTGCTCGGTGACAGCGATATCGCCGATCTGACGCTGCCCGAGCCCTACGATCCGGTCCGCTTTCTGACTGCCGTGCCGTTGACCGGCACCGAGGCCGCGTGGGTGCGTCTGCGCGGTGCCGCCGCCCTGCGCGAGGCCTGGGCCGAGGCAGGGATCGACGTACGCGATCCGAATCGGTCCGCGGCCAGTCTCTGAGGTTCGGAGCCTCTCACAGCCAGTTGTTCTTGTGGAACGTCCGCCACAGTCCGATACACACGCACAGCACGATCGCGGCCACCAGGTGGTAGCCGTACGTCCAGTGCAACTCGGGCATGTTGTCGAAGTTCATCCCGTAGATGCCCGCGACCATCGTCGGCACGGCGGCGATCGCCACCCAGGACGAGATCTTGCGCATGTCCAGGTTCTGCTGCATCGTCACTCGCGCCAGCGCGGCGTCGACCAGTGAGCTGAGCACCTCGTCGTACTCGGAGATGCGTTCGGCGACCGTCGTGTGATGGTCCTGCACGTCGCGCAGGTAGCGTCGCACCGCCTTGGGGACGCTCGGCTCCTGGACCAGACGCGCCAACGGCGTCGACAGTGGGGTCACCGACCGGCGAAGCTCGACGACCTCCCGCTTGAGGAGATAGATGTTCTCGATGGGTACGTGCCGGTGCGGCGAGAACACTTCCTCCTCCATGCCGTCGACGTCTCGCTCGATCGAGTCGGTGACCGCGAGGTACTCGTCGACGACGTGGTCGGCCACCGCGTGCAGCACCGCCGACGGGCCGAGTGCGAGCTGTTCGGGGTTCGCTTCGAGACGCTGACGTACGCCGGCCAACCCCGAGTGCTCCCCGTGCCGGACGGTGATGACGAAGTCGCGGCCGACCATCACCATGATCTCGCCGCTCTCGACGATCTCGTTGGCGGTCGTCACGGACTCGTGCTCGACGTATTTCACCGTGCGCAGCACCAGGAATGCGACGTCGTCGTAGCGCTCGAGCTTGGGCCTCTGGTGGGCGTGCACGGTGTCCTCGACCATCAGCTCGTGCAGGTCGTAGCACTGGGCGATCGCGCTCATCTGTTGGTCGTCGGGTGCGTGCAGACCGACCCACACGAATCCTTCGCCGCGGGCACGCACCTCCGCGATGGCCGAGGTGTGGGTGAACCTGCCGGGAAGTCGAGCACCGTCGACGTAGACCGCGCAGTCGACGATCGCGCGGGCCGTGGGCACCGGAATTCGCGGTGTCGGCTCGGGACCGGCCTTGGCCGATCGTCGATGCAGTGACGGCAGCGACGGGCGTGGTGGAAGGGACGGCATGGCGGGCAATCGTACGCCAGCAAAACGACGGGAGAGTGGGCCTGGAACACTGTGCAGGTGCTCATCGATCTCCACACCCACTCGACGGCGTCCGACGGCACCGACAGCCCGGCCGAGCTGGTCCGCGCCGCAGCCGAGGCGGGACTGTCGGTGGTGGCACTGACCGACCACGACACCACCTCGGGGTGGGACGAAGCGGCCTCCGCGCTTCCGTCCGGTCTCACCCTGGTGCGCGGCATGGAACTCTCCTGCACCGGGCGAGGCGAGGACGGACAGCCGGTTCCCGTGCACCTGCTCGCGTATCTGTTCGACCCCGCGAACGAGGCGTTCGCGGGCGAGCGCGCTCGGTTGCGCAGCGAGCGGGTCACTCGATTGCGTGCCATCGCCGAGAGGATGGCGGCGGACGGTCTGCCCATCGACCCCGACGCGGTGCTGGCCTCGGCCGGAGCCGCGGCCGGGCGACCCCATCTGGGTCGGGCGCTGATCGACGCCGGGTACGTCCCGGACATGAACGCCGCGTTCGCCGGTCCGTTGGCGACCAGCGGCAAGTACTACGTCGAGAAGGTCGACACCCCACTCGAAGTCGCGGTGGACATGATCGCTGCGGCAGGCGGTGTCAGTGTGCTCGCACACGCGAGAGCTCGGGCCCGCGGCCGCATCCTCGACCTCGATCACATTCGCGAACTCGCAGCGCGCGGTCTCGGCGGGGTGGAAGTACACCACATGGATCACTCGCCGCAGGACACCGCGGTGATGGCCGATCTCGCCGCCGAACTGGACCTGATCGTCACCGGATCCTCGGATTACCACGGCACCAACAAGACGGTGAAATTGGGCGAATTCACCACTGCCCCGGAGCAGTACGACCGTCTGGTTGCGGCGGCACGCCCATGACATTCGACGTGACGCTCTATCTGACGGTGCTCATCACCCTGTTCGTCATCATGGACCCACCGGGGGCGATCCCGGTGTTCCTGTCGCTGGTGGGCCGCAAGAGCAAAGAAGCCCGCAACAAGGCCGCATGGCAGGCCCCCGCGGTCTCCCTGACCGTCATCTCGGTGTTCGCGATCGGCGGCCAGGCGATTCTGAGCTACCTGCACATCGGCATTCCTGCACTGCAGGGCGCAGGCGGGTTGCTGCTGCTGCTCATCGCACTGTCGCTGCTCACCGGAAAGGGCGCGGGCGGCGATACCGCAGCGGAGGACGTCAACGTGGCACTCGTGCCGCTCGGTACTCCGCTGATGGCCGGCCCCGGTGCTATTGCCGCGGTGATCGTCTACGTCAGCCAGGCCGACGGTGACGCCGGGTCTCTCCTGGCAATTGCGTTGGGCATCATCACAATTCACGTTCTGTTCTTTCTGGTTCTACGATTCTCGACGGCGCTGATCCGGCTCCTCGGCGAAGGCGGTATCTCGCTGTTGGCACGCATCGCCGGTCTGTTGCTCGCCGCCATCGCGGTGCAGTTGATCGCGGATTCGGTTCGCGGATTCGTGGCCGGCGGATGAGCGGGGCGTCGTTCGGACTACGGTTCCTGCGCGGGCTCAGCGGCATCGTCACCGCGGGACTTGTGGTGCTCGCCCTCGGCGTCGCCGTCACGCAGTATCTGGGGCACTCCCGCGGCTTCCCCGGTCCGGGCGGTCTCTCGGTTGCCGCCCATATCGTCGCCGCGATCGTTGCCGTGATCGCGCAGCGCATCACCGATCACCGTCGCGGATTCTCCGCGGTTCTCGCGGCGATCGTGGTCTTCGTCGCCACCGGCCTCGTCCTGTGGACACAATGGTGGCAGTAGAAGCGTTGGTGGCAGTGAGGGCCCGTTCTGACTCTGTGGTCAGGTGGGGCGGCGATATGGCACACTGGGGCACCGACAGGGCTACAGCCCATCGCTGATCGTGCAGGCGCACCCGCCTCACTTGCGAGACACGCTCTCGGCAGTTTGCAGCCAGCACTGGCGCACTCCGAGAGCCCTCATTCCCCATATCTCACTTCGTTGACATGCGTCGCCTTGCTGGTCGAGGTCGACAGTGCGAGGAGCTTTCACCGTGACGGCAGTCGAAGACACCGCAGCAACACACTCAGCACCGGCAGGGCCGGCGGCGATCACCGACGAGGAGATTTTCGCCGGGCACCTCGGCGGCAAGCTCTCGGTCGAGTTGGCCGCGCCCCTCGACACCCAGCGCGATCTGTCGATCGCCTACACCCCCGGAGTGGCGCAGGTCAGCCGCGCCATCGCCGCCGATGCCTCGCTTGCCAAGCGATACACCTGGACCGATCGGCTCGTCGCCGTCATCTCCGACGGTTCCGCAGTGCTCGGCCTGGGTGACATCGGTCCCCGTGCGTCGTTGCCGGTGATGGAAGGCAAGGCCGCGCTGTTCAAGAAATTCGCGGGCCTCGACTCCATCCCGATCGTGCTCGACACCAACGACGTCGACGAGATCGTCGACATCATCGTGCGGATGCGGCACAGCTTCGGCGCGGTCAACCTCGAAGACATCTCGGCACCGCGCTGTTTCGAGATCGAACGTCGCGTCGTCGAGGCTCTCGAATGCCCGGTCATGCACGACGACCAACACGGCACCGCCATCGTCGTCCTCGCCGCGCTCAACGGGGCCGCAAAGGTTCAGGGCCGCGACACTGCCGAACTGAAGGTCGTCATCTCCGGAGCCGGGGCAGCGGGCGTCGCGTGCGCCAACATGCTCCTGCTGGCCGGCATCCGGGACGTGGTGGTGCTGGACTCGAAGGGGATCGTTTCCTCCGATCGGACAGACCTCACCAGCGTCAAGACCGATCTCGCTGCGCGCACCAACCCTCGTGCACTGTCCGGCGGAGCGGTCGACGCCCTGACCGGGGCCGACGTGTTCCTCGGTCTGTCCGCGGGCAAGGTCGACGAGAGCTACATCGCCTCGATGGCCCCGGACTCCATCGTGTTCGCGCTGTCCAATCCGGATCCGGAGATCCATCCGGAGGTGGCGCGGAAGTACGCCGCCATCGTCGCGACCGGACGCAGCGACTTCCCGAACCAGATCAACAACGTTCTCGCCTTCCCCGGTGTGTTCAAGGGCGCGCTCGACGCAGGTGCCCGCCGCATCACCGAAGGCATGAAGCTCGCCGCTGCCGAGGCAATCCTCTCGGTTCTCGGCGACGAGTTGGCTGCGGACAAAATCGTGCCCAGCCCACTCGATCCTCGTGTCGCCCCGGCCGTTGCGGACGCAGTTGCGGCAGCAGCGAGAGCCGAGGGCGTCGCGTAGGAAAACGGAAAGAAACACCGGCGAACCCGGCCCCATCCGGGCCTGCGGTTCGCCGGTGTCTTTCGTCGTAGGAAGAGTCAGACTTTCGCGAGTCCGGTCGGCATCCGCCGCAGGCGACCGGTTCCCGGAACGGACGACCACACCGCGAGGGCGAGAAGGCCGTCGACGATCAGGGTCAGCAGCGCCACGAGGATCGCGCCGACGAGAACGCGGCCGTAGTCGTAGAGCGCGAGCCCGTCGAAGATGTAGCGGCCGAGCCCACCGAGGTTGACGTAGGCCGCGATGGTCGCCGTGGCGATGATCTGCAGTGTGGTGTTGCGCAACCCGCCGAGGATCAGAGGCAGCGCGTTGGGGATCTCGACCCGAAAGAGCACCTGGGTTTCGGTCATACCCATCGCGCGGGCGGCATCGACGACGTTCGCGTCGACGTTGGCGATGCCGGAGTACGTGCCGGCCAGCAGCGGCGGAATGCCGAGCAGCACCAGCGCGATGATCGGAGGGATCAGCCCCAATCCGATCACCAGAACCAGAAACACCAGAATGCCGAGGGTCGGCAGGGACCGCAGCGCGTTGACGAGTCCGACGATGACGGCCTCACCGCGGCGCAGATGACCGATCAGCAGACCGACGGGAACCGCGACGGCGGCCGAGAGCAACACTGCCAGCAGGCTGTACCACATGTGTTCGATCAGTCGTGTGCCGATTCCGGTGGGACCGGCCCAGTTTCCGCCGTCGAGAATGTACGAGAATGCCTCGGAGAAGAGATTCATGCGCGTGCCTTCTTCTTCGACGAGCCCGTGCTCAGTCGCGTCCACGGAGTGAGTCGACGGCCCAGCAGGAACAGGGCCGCGTCGAAGATCAACGCCAGGAACACGATCGAGATGATGCCCGCGAAGATCTGGTCGGGATAGTCACGCTGGTAGCCCTGGGTGAAGAGCTGGCCGAGGCCGCCGATGCCGATCACCGAGCCCACCGAGACCAGCGAGATGTTCGTGACTGCCACGACTCTGATGTTCGCGATCAGCACCGGAAGCGCCAGTGGCAGTTCGACGGTCAGCGCTCGCCGCAACGACGAGTAGCCCATCGCCTCGGCTGAATCGACCACGGCGAACGGCACCGAATCGAGTGCCTCGGGCACCGCGCGCACCAGGAGCGCGGTCGAGTACACCGCCAGAGCGATCACGACGTTCAACGGATCGAGTACCGGTAGACCGACCACTGCGGGGATGGTGACGAACAGGGCGAGCGAGGGAAGTGTGAACGCAATACTGGCCACCGTCAACGTGATTCGACGAACCCAGCGAGTATTGCGAATGACGGTGCCCAGCGGGATGGCGATGAGCAACCCGACGAACAGCGGGACGAGCGAGAGATACAGGTGCGTCTTCGTGTAGCCGAGAACCACATCGAAGTTGTCCAACAGCCAGGTCACTGTTCGGAGTCCCCGCTGGAGAGGAAGTGGTGCCGGTTGCGCTCGGAGTCCTCCGACTTACGTTGCGCAGCGAGGTGTTCGAGGATTTCCGCGCCGTCGACGCTACCCACGGCTGCCCCGGACGCATCGACCGCGACACCGATTCCCGACGGCGAGGAGATAGCCGCGTCGAGTGCCTGACGCAGATCGCCGCCCTCGAGGAACAGCGAGCCGCCCGCCGCGGTGCTCTCGTCGATGCTCCGGCCGCCCCGCACCTTCTCGACTCCGGTCGCGTCGATCCACCCGAGTGGACGGCGCTGCTCGTCGACGACGAGGACCCACTGCCCCTGGTCCAGTCGGAGGCCGTGGATCTCGTCCTGCGTAGCCGTGTGGATCGGGTGCATGGTCACCGCCTGCGCCGACCGGAACGACAGCCCGCGGTAGCCGCGATCGCGGCCGACGAACGACGCCACGAAAGACGTTGCCGGGGCGGCGAGCACGGTCTCCGGCTTGTCGTACTGCTGCAGTCGGCCCTGTGGTCCGAAGACCGCAATGCGATCACCGAGGCGGACGGCCTCGTCGATGTCGTGGGTGACGAAGACGATCGTCTTCTTCAGATCGGCCTGCAGTCGCAGCATCTCGATCTGCAGTTCTTCACGAACCACCGGGTCCACCGCGCTGAAGGGCTCGTCCATCAGCAGGATCGGCGGGTCGGCGGCCAGCGCCCGGGCCACACCCACTCGCTGTTGCTGCCCGCCGGAGAGCTGTGCTGGATACCGCGAGGCGAAGGCCGGGTCGAGGCCGACGCGCTCGAGGACGTCGAGTGCAGCCTTGCGGGCGGCGCGACGCGATTGGCCGTTGAGGACCGGCACCGTGGCGACGTTGTCGACGACGGTGCGGTGCGGCAACAACCCGGCACTCTGAATGACGTAGCCGATGCCGCGGCGCAGCTTCACCGCGTCGGTGTCCGCGATGTTGCGGCCGTCGACCGTGATCACGCCCGAGGTGGGCGTGATCATGCGGTTGATCATCCGCATCGAGGTGGTCTTGCCGCAGCCGGACGGCCCCACGAACACGGTGAACGAGTGTGGCTCGATCACCAGGTCCAAGGAGTCGACCGCGGTGGTGCCGTCGGGAGTGGAGCCTGGGGAACGACCCCCAATGCGCGGATAGGTCTTGTTGACGTGCTCGAAGGTGATCATCAGCTGACCGGCTGATCCAGACCCTTGTCCGCGACCCAATCCGCTGCTGCTGCCGCGGGTTCGACCTTCTCGTCACCGGAGACTCGCGTGTTCAGCGCGATCAGCTCTTCGGTGGTGATCTGTGCCGAGACGGCGTCGAGCACCTGAGTGAGCTTGTCGGACTGCTTGGACGTGCGCAGCACCGGAATGATGTTCTGTGCGGCGAAATTGTTCTCCGGGTCCTCGAGGACGACGAGATCGTTCTGTGCGATCGAGGGCGCGGTGGTGAAGATGTCCGCCGCGACGACCTGCCCGGAGACGAGCGCTTCGACCGTGGCCGGGCCGCCGCCGTCGGAGATCGGAATGTAGTTGCCGGGCGAGATGTCCAGGCCGTACTTGTCTCGCAGACCGGGCAGACCGCCGACGCGCTCCTGGAACTCGGGGGTACCGGCGAAGGTGACCTCGGAGGAGAACGGAGCGAGATCGCCGATGGTGGTGAGGTTGCGCTCGGTGGCGGTCTGGCGAGTGACGACGACGGCGTCCTTGTCCTCGCCCGGTGCCTGAGCCGTCACGGTGAGGTCGTCGCCCAGAGCCGCAGGCAGCGCAGCCAGGACGTCCTCGGAGGAGGTGGCGGTCGCGGATTCGTCCAAGTACTGCAGCAGGTTTCCGGTGTAGTCGGGGATCAGGTCGATCGACCCGTCTCGCACAGCGGGAATGTAGGCCTCACGGCTGCCGATGTTGAGCTTGGTGCTCACCTCGAAACCGTTGGCGCGCAGAGCCTCGGCGTAGATGTTCGCCACGGTCTCGGACTCGGGGAAGTTGGCCGAGCCGATGATGATGGAGTTGGTGTCGCTGTTGCTCTCACCGCCACCGCTGGACAGTGGATCCGAATTTCCGCCGCAGGCGGTCAGAGCGGTGACCGAGAGAGCGAGTGCGGCAACGGCTGCCACTGCCCTCGGAGCGGAGAACGCGCGCGTGATTCGGGAGGTGGTCATGGTGTCCTTCCATCGGTTCGGGCACAGTCCTACCCATCTCCGCCGATCGCTCCGGGCTGCGGGGGCGATCGGAAGAACCAGGACTCGGCTGCTCGGGATGGTAGTCGAAACCAGCGTCCCCATAAGGTTGGTTCGACTACCGTCTCGTTCGCACTAGTGCCCCGCGGCCGAGATCGGTAAACCACCCGGGTAGTGAACAGGAGAAAATGACAGTGCGATCGTCGGTTCTGGCAGCGACCCTGGTGATGTCGATCGCCGGACTGGTCGGTGGGTGCAGTGCGGGCACGTCGACCGACGCTTCGGCCGCGCCCGTCGTCGTCGGGGCAGGCAGCTCGGACCTGTCGCGTCTGCTCGCCCAGATCTACGCCGGCGGACTGCGGTCGACCGGAGCGGACGTCTCGGTCGAGGAAGACCTGGGGGATCGGGCCGACTACCTCGCGGCGCTGGACCGCGGTGAGGTGACGATGGTTCCCGACCTGACCGGAGAGCTGCTGCGCACCTTCGACACTCTGTCCGCGGCAACCGAGGCCGAGGACGTGTACACGGAACTGAACCGATCACTGCCGGCCGGCCTGTCGGTGGGGGATTACGCGACCGCCGAGGACCGACTCGCCATCGCGGTGGCGTCGGGCACTGAATCGGGCGACGAGACGGTGACCGAGTTCCTGGGTCGCGAAGAAAGAACCGTGGGAATCGTGGACGGCCAGGTCGATCCGATGGACGTCATTGCAGAAGGCCGGATGAGTCCCACGTTCACGGGGGCGTCGGTCACCGATATCGCCCCCTATGCCGATGCGCAGTCCGCCGTCGACGGGTTGAACGCAGGGGAGGTCGACGTACTGGCGATTCGCACCGCCTCGTTCGGCCCGCTGGCGAAGGATCTGACCACGCTGCCCGACGACGATCATGTGTATCCGGCGCAGAACGTGGTTCCGCTCTATGTCGACGGAGTACTCGACGAGAGTGCTCTCAGGTCGTTCTCCGTGGTGGCGGGGGAGCTGACGACTGCGGACCTCGCCGACATGATCGGCGAGGTCCGCAACGGCGTTCCGTCAGGCGAGGTCGCCGGCCGCTGGCTCGGTGAGCGCAACCTGTGACATTGTGCCCGTCTTCGTTGCTCTGACCTTGCGGCCCAGGTACGAGCCCATGTGATGGACGGCCTGAGCCGCCTCACGCAGGATCGAGGCCTGGAGATGGGCCACGTGCCAGAGCTTCTTGTACTCGATGTATTCGAGTTCGACTCCGGACAGTCGCAGCTTGTCCGCGAACGCGGTGATCTGCGCATACAACACCTCGTCGGTGCCGACGTGCATGACGATCGGGGGCAGCCCGTCCAGGTTTCCCAACAGTGGGGCAAAGCCCTGGTCCAGTGGATCGCCCTCGCCCAGATACGCGTCGGCCGAGCTGTACGACCACCCGGTGTTGACCACGAGATCGCGGTCCTTGGTGGCGTCGCGCGCTCCGGGATCGACCCACGGCGAGATCAGGCCGAGGGCCGCCGGGCTCGTGCCGTCGTCCACCAGACGCCGGGCGGTGGCAATCGTCAGACCTCCACCTGCGGAATCGCCCGCGATGGCGATGCGGTCCGCGGTGAATCCGTGCAGTCGGACCAGCTCGCGGAACGCCGCCACGGCGTCGTCCAGACCTGCCGGGTACGGATTCTCCGGTGCCAGCCGGTAGTCGAGCACGTAGACCGCGCTGGCCGATTCCCGAGCCAGGTGCGCGGCCAGTGACCGATGCGTGTTGATCGAACCGATCGTGTACGCGCCGCCGTGCAGGTACAGAATCGCGGTGTCACGTTCGGTCGCACCGACGGTGATGCGCTCTGCTCGCCGCCCGGCGAGCGTCAACTTCTGCGCGACGGTTCCGTGCGGGAGCGTCTGCAGCGGAGCCCCGGCTTCGAGGATCAGCCGCTGCGTGCGAAACGACAGTCGCGAATTGAGCGCGACGCGGTAGAACGGCTTCAGCGCAGCCGCGACGATCGGCAGGGGGACGTAGAAGGACTTCATGGTGTGCGCCTACTTCTTCGTGCGCGGCAGCGCGCGCTTGGACACTGCGGCGATCAGGCCCTGGTATCGCGAGCCGGTGACGCGCTGCAGCAAGTCGAGGGCGATCGCGTCCGAACCGATGAGCACGCGACCCTTGCCCTTCTCGACGCCCTTGAGGATGGTCTTGGCCGCATCGATCGGTGTGGTCTTGGCGAGCTTGCTGTCGAAGAACTTGGCCACGTCGGCCTGGTCGAAGTTCTCTGCGACGGTGGCGTTACGCGCGATGGCCGTCTTGATGCCACCGGGGTGAACGACGGTCACCTTCACCGGAGCCTTGGCGATCAGCATTTCGATCCGCAGCGACTCACTGAACCCGCGCACGGCGAACTTCGCCGCGTTGTAGGCCGACTGAGACGGCATCGCCAGCAGGCCGAACAAGCTGGAGATGTTGACGATGTGACCGTCGCCCGACGCCTGGATGTGCGGCAGAAAAGCCTTGGTGCCGTTGACGACACCCCAGAAGTCGACGTCGACGATGCGTTCGATGTCCTTGAAGGAGGACTCGGCAACGTCGCCGTGATAGGCGATGCCCGCGTTGTTGTAGATCTGGTTGACCTTGCCGAAATGTTCGACGACGGCGTCGGCGTAGTTCAGCACTGCTTCGCGCTGGGAAACGTCGAGAAAATCGGACTTGACCTCCGCGCCGATGGCCTCGGCGCGGCGCACCGTCTCGTCGAGACCGTTGGTGTCGACGTCGGAGAGGGCGAGCTTGGCACCGCGCTCGGCGAGCTGAAGAGCCAGAGCGCGGCCGATGCCGGATCCGGCCCCGGTGACGACGACGACCTTGCCGTTGAATGTGCTCACTGTGCTGCCACCTTGTGTGTGTTGTTGCCGGCGGAGTTGTTCGCCGACGATCCGGAGGGCAGGTCTGCGGTAGCGACACTGCGGTACGCGTCGAGGTCGAAGTTCTTGAGCTGCCTGCGGAAATCGAACGTGAATCCGGGCCACAGCGTGGTGTTGTTGCCGTGCTTGTCCAGGTACCAGCTGGCGCAACCGCCGTTCATCCAGACACTCTTGGCGAACATGTCCTGCAGCTTCGAGTTGTACTCGTCCTGCGAATCCTTGCGCACCTCGATGGTGCCGATGTCGTGCTTTTCGATCGTCTTCAACGCGTCGACGACGTAGTTGATCTGCGACTCGATCATGAACACCATCGACGTGTGACCGAGTCCGGTGTTCGGGCCGACCAGAAAGAACATGTTCGGGAAATTCGCGACGGCGGCACCCTTGTAGCCCTGCATGCCGACGTCGTCGAACGTCTGAGCCAACGTGCGTCCGTCCCGGCCGTGGATGGCGTCGAACGTAGGAGACTCGGTGACCTGGAATCCGGTGGCGACGACCAACGCGTCGATTTCACGCTCGGTGCCGTCCGCGGTGACGATCGATCCTTCGCGAACCTCGGCGATACCGTCGGTCACGAGGTCGACGTTGCTCTGCGCCAGTGCCGGGTAGTACCCGTTGGAGATGAGCATGCGCTTGCAGCCGATCCGAAAGTTGGGAGTGACCTTGGCGCGCAACGCCTCGTCCTTGATCTGGGTGCGCAGGTGATTCTTCGCCGCCCATTGCAACGGCTTCATGAACGCGGGGGCCTTGGCCAAGCCCACGACCTGCGTCTCGCGTAGCGCGTAGATGCCGGCGCGCGACAGGCGTTGGAATCCGGGGACGTACTTGAACGCGAAACGCTCGATCGCGGTGTAGGGCCGATCCGCACGGGGCAGGACCCACGGCGCGGTGCGCTGGTACACGTCGAGGTGCTTCACCTGACCTGCGATGGCGGGCACGATCTGAATCGCCGACGCGCCGGTACCGATGACCGCGACGCGCTTGCCTGCGAGCGAGACGTCGTGATTCCACTGAGCCGAGTGGAAGACGTCGCCCTTGAAGTCGTGAATTCCCTTGATGTCGGGCAGGTTCGGCTCGCACAAAGCGCCGACGGCCGAGACGACGATCTTGGCACTGTAATTGCCTGCGGTGGATTCGACATCCCAGCGGCTGGCATCGGCGTTCCAATGAACCGACGTCACGTCGGTGTCGAACTTGTGCTTGTCCAGCACGTCGAACTTGCGGGCCACGCCGGAGATGTACTTCTGGATCTCGGGCTGCGTCGAGAACGACCGCGTCCAGTTCGGGTTCAGGGCGAACGAGTAGGAGTAGAGGTGCGACGGTACGTCGCAGGCCGCACCGGGGTAGGTGTTGTCGCGCCAGGTGCCACCGACATCGCTGCCACGCTCGAGGACGACGAAGTTCGTCTTGCCTTCCTGGGTCAGCTTGATGGCGGCACCCAGGCCGGCGAATCCGCTGCCGATGATCAGCGTATCGACGTGACGCGGCGTCGTTGCACGGTCCGAAGTATCTGTTACGGGAAGACTCATGCAGGGGAGCCTAGAAGCTTATTGAGTGTGAGTCAATAGTTATTGACTAACATTCAGTAGAGTGGTTGCATGGCGTTCGTGAACAGCCGCGGCACATCGACCACGAAGAGGACCAGACTCAGTCCGCAGCAACGACGAGCGCAACTGATCGAGCTCGGCACGGAAATGCTCGCCGACCGCCCCCTCGACCAGATCTCCGTCGAGGACATCGCAGACCAGGCAGGCGTCTCTCGAGGCCTGCTGTTCCACTACTTCGCGTCCAAACAAGAGTTTCACCTCGAAATCGTGCGTGAATCCTCGCGGGTCATGCTCGAGCGCACCGCACCCGATCCGTCACTGCCACCGTACGAGATTCTGCGCGACTCCATCGCGAACTACGTCGATTACGTCACCGACAAGCGGCAGATGTACGTCTCACTTCTGCGCGGCACCCCCAGCGGCGACCCGCAGATGCGTGCGGTGTTCGAGGAGACCCGCTCGGCCATGGCCGAGCGAACGCTCGCGCAACTCGGGGGACTCGACATCGAGGTCACCCCCACCATCGTGTTGGCCGTCCGCGGCTGGATCGCATTCGTCGAGGAAACGACCATCAACTGGCTCACCGCTCCCGAGCTCGGCCGCGACGAACTGATCGACCTCAACGTCAACGCCCTGCCCGCTGTCGCCCTGGCGCCGGGCATGATCACCGCACTCCTGGAAGCCGACGCGAACGCCGACGCCTGATCACGCCCCGACGCCGCGTCTTCCCCTGCCGCGTCAATGGACCCTTGCACTCCTCAGACGTATGCAAGGGTCCATTCACGCAGCCGCTCACTCTGCGTCAATGGACCGTTGTACTGCCCAGACGTATGTAGTGGTCCATTGACGCGGAACGGGGAGCCCAGAAACGACGACAGCGGCCCATCTCCGAGGGAGTGGGCCGCTGTCGTTATCGAACTACTTGTCTAGCCTTCGCCGACTGCGTTGAAGGCCTCGTCGATGATTTCGAGCTGCTCGACGGCGTGCACCTTGCTCGATCCCGATGACGGGGCGGACATTGCGCGACGCGAGATGCGCTTGATGCCGACCAGCTTCTCGGGCATGAGCTCGGGCAGGGCGAGACCGAAGAACGGCCAGGCACCCTGGTTCGCAGGCTCTTCCTGAACCCAACGGAATTCCGTTGCGTTCGGGTAGCTTTCGAGTGCTTCCCTGATGCGGCGGACCGGCACGGGGTAGAGCTGCTCGACGCGAACGATCGCGACGTCCTCGCGGTTGTCCTTCTGCTTGCGAGCGAGCAGTTCGTAGTACAGCTTGCCGCTGACCATCAGCACGCGCTTGACCGCGCTGCGGTCACCGGTGCCGGTGTCGTAGGTGGGCTCGTCGAACACCGAGTGGAACTTGCCGTCGGTGAAGTCCTCGATGTTGCTCACTGCTGCCTTGTTGCGCAGCATCGACTTCGGGGTGAAGACGATCAGCGGGCGACGGATGCCGTCACGCGCGTGCCTGCGCAGCAGATGGAAGTAGTTCGCGGGGGTCGAGGGGAGTGCGACGGTCATCGAGCCTTCGGCACACAGCGTCAGGAAGCGTTCGATGCGTCCGGACGTGTGGTCGGGACCCTGGCCTTCGTGGCCGTGCGGCAGCAGCAGCACGACGTCGGAGAGTTGACCCCACTTGGCTTCACCGGACGAGATGAACTCGTCGATGATGGACTGTGCGCCATTGACGAAGTCGCCGAACTGCGCTTCCCACATCACCAGCGCGTCCGGGTTGCCCACCGAGTAGCCGTACTCGAAGCCGACGGCTGCGAACTCGCTGAGCGCGGAGTCGTAGACCATGAACTTGCCGGGGTTGTCGCTGCCGATGTTCTGCAGCGGGGTGTACTCGGCGCCGGTCTTGCGGTCGATGATGACCGAGTGACGCTGGGTGAACGTGCCGCGGCGCGTGTCCTGGCCGGAGAAGCGGATGTTGCGCCCCTCGTCGACCAATGATCCGAGCGCCAACAGCTCGCCGAAGGCCCAGTCGACCTTGCCCTCGTGCGCCATCTCGCGACGCTTCTCGAGCACCGGCTTGACGCGCGGGTGCACGTTGAAGCCGTCGGGAACGTCGAGGTGCGCATCGCCGATACGGTGCAGCACGGCCTTGTCGACGGCCGTGGTGAGCTTGGCAGGCAACTGCTGGTCGAGTTCGACCGATTCACTGGGCTCCGGGGTGTACTTCTCGAGTTCGCGTACCTCGTTGAAGACGCGTTCGAGCTGTCCCTGGTAGTCGCGGAGTGCGTCCTCGGCTTCCTTGAGCGAGATGTCTCCACGGCCGATGAGCGATTCGGTGTAGCTCTTGCGGACGCTGCGCTTGGTGTCGATCACGTCGTACATCGCCGGCTGCGTCATCGAGGGGTCGTCACCCTCGTTGTGGCCGCGTCGGCGGTAGCAGATCATGTCGATGACGACGTCCTTGTGGAACTTCTGACGGAAGTCCACCGCCAGCTGAGCGACCCAGGCACACGCCTCGGGGTCGTCGCCGTTGACGTGGAAGATCGGTGCGGCGATCATCTTCGCCACGTCGGTGCAGTACTCGGACGAACGCGAGAACTCCGGTGAGGTGGTGAAGCCGACCTGGTTGTTGACGACGATGTGCACGGTGCCGCCGGTGCGGTAGCCCCGCAGATCGGACAGGTTCAGCGTCTCGGCGACGACGCCCTGGCCTGCGAATGCAGCGTCTCCGTGCAGCATCAGCGGCAGAACGGAGTAACCGCCCTGGCCGGTGCCCTTGTCCAGCAGGTCCTGCTTGGCGCGGACGAGGCCTTCGAGGACCGGGTCGACGGCTTCGAGGTGCGACGGGTTCGCCGTGAGCGAGACCTTGATGTCGTTGTCACCGAACATCTGGATGTACGTGCCCTCGGCACCGAGGTGGTACTTCACGTCGCCGGAGCCGTGTGCGGCGGCCGGGTTCATGTTGCCCTCGAACTCGGTGAAGATCTTCGAGTAGGGCTTGCCGACGATGTTGGCGAGCACGTTCAGTCGGCCGCGGTGCGGCATACCGATGACGACCTCGTCGAGGGCGTACTCGGCGCTCTGGTCGATGACGGAGTCCATCATCGGGATGACCGACTCGGCACCTTCGAGCGAGAAGCGCTTCTGCCCGACGTACTTGGTCTGCAGGAACGTCTCGAACGCCTCGGCTGCGTTGAGCTTGCTCAGGATGTACTTCTGTTGCGCCACAGTCGGTTTGACGTGCTTGGCCTCGACGCGTTCCTGCAGCCAGGTGACCTGCTCGGTCTCGAGAATGTGGGTGTACTCGACGCCCACGTGGCGGCAGTACGAGTCGCGCAGAACGCTGAGCACGTCCCGCAGCTTCATCTTGTCCTTGCCGTGGAATCCGCCGACCTTGAACTCACGGTCGAGATCCCACAGCGTGAGGTCGTGGCTGATCACGTCGAGGTCCGGGTGCATCCGGAACTTGTCCTTGGTGAACTGCAACGGATCGGTGTCGGCCATCAGGTGTCCGCGGTTGCGGTACGCCGCGATGAGCTCGAGCACACGGGTGTTCTTGTCGACCGTGCCCTCGGGCAGATCCTTGCGCCAGCGGATGGGCTCGTAGGGGATCTTGAGCGAGTGGAACAGCTCGTCGTAGAACTCGTCGCTGATCAGCAGGTTGTGGATCGTCTTGAGAAAGTCGCCCGACTCCGCGCCCTGAATGATGCGGTGGTCGTACGTCGAGGTCAGCGTCATGAGCTTGCCGACGCCGAACTCGGCGAGACGTTCGTCGCTGGCTCCCTGGAACTCAGCCGGGTACTCCATGGCACCTGCACCGATGATGGCTCCCTGGCCGTTCATCAGTCGCGGCACCGAGTGCACGGTTCCGATTCCACCGGGGTTGGTCAGCGAGATGGTGACGCCCTGGAAGTCCTCACCGGTGAGCTTGCCGTCGCGGGCGCGACGCACGATGTCCTCGTACGCGTTGTAGAACTGCGTGAACGTGAAGTCCTGCGTGTTCTTGATGGCAGCGACGACGAGGGAACGGTTGCCGTCCTTGCCGGGCAGGTCGATTGCGAGACCGAGGTTGATCGCTGCCGGAGTGACGGCGTTCGGCTTGCCGTCCACCTCGGCGAAGTGGCGGTTCATGTTCGGGAACGCCTTGACGGCCTGCACGATGGCATAGCCGAGCAGGTGCGTGAACGAGATCTTGCCGCCGCGGGTGCGAGCGAGGTGGTTGTTGATCACGAGGCGGTTGTCGACCATGAGCTTGGCCGGGATTGCACGCACGCTGGTCGCCGTCGGAATCTGCAACGAGGCGGACATGTTCTTCGCCACCGCTGCAGCAGCGCCGCGCAGGATTTTGCTGGACTCTTCGCCGAACTCGGCTGCGGCCGGCTTTGCGGGAGCAGGCTTCGCCGGTGCTGCCTTCTTCTCGGCAGGTTTGGCGGCAGCGGCAGGCTTCGAGGCTTCCGCCTTGGGCGCGGCGGCTTTCGGAACGGCCTTGGGTGCTGCGGCCTTCGGAGCGTCGGTCTTGTCGGGAGCAGAGGCGGCCGGCTTGGCTGGAGGCGCGGGTGCTGCGGGAGGCGCGGACTTGGTCGAGCTACCGTTCGAGGCCGCGCCGTTACCGGCCGCACCGTTGGATCCGGCGGTCTCGTCGGTCACTGCTTCGGGGTCGTAACCGGTCAGAAACTCGTGCCAGCTCGCGTCGACTGATGATGGGTCCTGCTTGAATCGCTGGTACATCTCGTCGACCAGCCATTGATTTTGTCCGAATTGGGTAGTAGAGCTGCTGCTCACGGCAGTAGTTCGCCTCGTTTCTGTCTTCGTTCCCGTTCAGCGCGCGTACGTGTCCAGGCTAGACCTTTGGTCCAGCTCACGTGCGTCCGGGACGTAGCTGTGATATGTACTCACCGGTAACCATCGGCCTCGTTGTCGATGACACCTTGGACTATCGAATTATTCCCTCGGTTCGTTTCGGCTGCAGTCCACAACTGCGCGTAGAAGCCGCCCCGCGTGCGTAGCTCCGAATGTCGACCTACTTCCACGATACGGCCGCCGTCGACCACCACGATCAGGTCCGCTCGCGCGGCGGTCGCCAGGCGGTGTGCGACGACCACCGCTGTACGGGTGCGCGCGACGGCACTGCCGGCCGCGAGCACGGTGCGTTCGGTTGCCGGGTCCAGGGTGGCGGTGGCCTCGTCGAGCAGCAGAAGGTCGGGGTCTACCAGCTCGGCCCTGGCCAGTGCGATCAGTTGTCGTTGACCGGCTGACAGCCCTTGTCCGCGCTCGCCGACGGGTTGGTGCATACCACCGCGCAGCGCTGCGATGGTGCTCAGGGCACCCACGGAGCGGGCCGCGTTCTCGATGTCGGCACGGGTGGCGTCGGGCCTGCCGTAGGCGATGTTCGACGCGACCGTTCCGGTGAACAGGTGCGCTTCCTGCGGTACGACGCCGAGTCGGTGCCGGTAGTCCGAGAGGCGATAGTCGCGTAGATCGTGGCCGCCGACGCGCACCGATCCGGAGGTCGGATCGTAGAAGCGGGCCAGCAGTTTCACGACCGTCGATTTGCCCGCGCCGGTGCGTCCGACCAACGCGACGGTGGTGCCGGCCGGGATGGTGAGATTTACCTCACTCAGGGCGTCTGACTGTGCCCCGGCATACCTGAAACCGACGTCGACGAGTTCGATGTCGGCGCGCAGGCGTCCGCCGGGAAGTGCGGTGGTGTTCGCGTTGGTGGAGGTTTCTATCGAGCTCGTGGTGCGCAGCAGATCCCCGATGCGGCCGACGCCGACCCGTGCCTGCTGGTAACCGTCGAACACCTGCGAGAGCTGCTGAATCGGTCCGAAGAGCAAACCGAGATAGAGAACGAACGCGACGAGGGTGCCCGCGGTGGTGGTGCCGGTGGCGATCTGATGTGCGCCGACGAACACGACGACGGCGAGGGAGATGTCGGAGAGCAACGTGATGAGAGGAAAGAACACCGAGATCGCGGTCTGCGATCGCATCCGGCTCGCCCGGTAGCGGTCGGAGCGTTCGGCGAACCGGGATGCGGCGTACTCCTCGCGCCGGTACGCCTGCGCGGCGCGCAGTCCCGTGACGTTTTCCTGGAAGTCGGCGTTGACGATCGAGATGCGCTCGCGGGACGTCGAGTACGCCGCCGAGGAGATGCGCCGGAAGATCACGGTGGCCACGGCCAGGGGCGGCACCACCGCCAGCGCCACCAGTCCCAGTGAAGGGTCGGTGACGAGCAGTGCGGCCGCAATGCCGACGATGGTCAGCACGCTCACCACCGCGGTCGAGGCTCCGGTCTGGATGAAGGAAGAGAGAGCATCGACGTCGGTGGTCATTCGGGTCATGATGCGGCCGGACAGCTCGCGTTCGTAGTAGTCCAGGCCGAGCCTCTGAATGTGCGCGTAGCTGCGCACACGGAGTCCGAAGAGCACTCGCTCACCTGCCCGCGCGGTGATGACCGTCGTCCAGCAGACGACGAACCAACTCGCCGCTGCCAACACGACGCCGATCGAGGTGGCGATCCACAGGGTGTTCGAATCTCCACTCGCCACTCCGCTGTCCACGGCGTAGCGAACGAGGGAGGGGAAGGCGATCGAGGCCAGGGAGTCCAGCGCGAGGAGCACCACCACCGCTGCCAGCAACAAGCGCACCGGGCTCAGCAGTCTCGACAGCCGGAACTCCGGGTCGGGTCGACGGAGGTCGGAACCCGATGTGTCCGGGTCCTCGGTCGCAGGCGGCAGTGCCGAGACTGCCCGGGAGATGGCAGGTGTCGGTGCGAGTGAGCCGAATGCCCCGGCCATCGCGGTTCCGTGACCACCTCCGCCTCCGGGCGCGGGTGTAGCGGCTGCGCCGGGTGCGAGCGCCGACTCCGGTGACGTGTCGGGCCAGAGCGTGTCGGTGGATGGGTCCACGGTCGGCTCCGCGCCGGGATTGTCGTCGAGTCCGCCGTCTCCGCCGGCCAGGAGTGCTCGGAACAACGGACAACGCTGATCCAGTTCGTCGACCGTTCCGGTGTCGATGATGCGGCCGTTGTCGAGGACGGCGACGCGGTCGGCCAGGGTCAGGGTCGAGCGGCGATGAGCGAGAACGAGAGTCGCGCGCGTGCGGACGCCGCGCAACGCGTCGAAGATGGCGGCTTCGGTCTCGGCGTCCACGGCGGAGGTGGCGTCGTCCAGGATCAGAATTCGTGGCTCGACGAGAAGAGCGCGGGCCAGCGCGATGCGTTGGCGCTGGCCTCCGGACAGGGTGAGGCCGCGCTCACCGACGAGGCTGTCGTATCCCTCGGGGAGCGCGTCGATGAAGGTCGAGGCCTGCGCCAGCCGCGCCGCATGCTCGATCTCTTCCGCGGTCGCGTCGGGCCTACCGAGAGCGATGTTGGCGGCGATGGTGTCGGAGAAGAGGAACGGCTCGTCGAACACCAGAGAGACGGCCTCGCGTAGTGACGTCGAGTCGAGGTCGTCGATATCGATGGACGTTCCGTCGGACGTCAGTGCGATCTGTCCCCGAGTGGGACGGTAGAAGCGGGGGAGCAGCAGCGCGAGTGCGGTCTTTCCCGAGCCCGCGTGGCCGACGACTGCAACCGTCTCACCGGGCGAGATGGTCAGGTTCAGGCCGGTGAGCACGTCGCGTTCGGGCTCGAACCCGAAGGTCACCTCGGAGATACGGACTCCGAGTGGGCCGTCGGGCAACGCGACGGGTTCCGCCGGTTCCGGGTCGGACGGCTCGGTATCGATCACCTCGTAGACGCGCTCGACGGCCGCGCGGGAGAGCTGAGCCATGATCACCACCGACGAGACGGTGCGGGTCACGGCGGACAGGGTTGCGACGTAGGTGGCGAAGGCCAGAAACGTGCCGATCGTGATGTGGCCCTCGAGGGCCAGATAGCCGCCGAGGGCGATGACTCCGACGAGTCCGAGTTGAGGAATGGTGGCCATCGACGGTGCGAATCGCGAGTTGATCCTCGCCGATCGCATGCGCTCGGCGAACAGCGTGCGACCCAGTGTCTCGATGCGATCCACCGCGCGGGCTTCCTGTCCGAAGCCCTTCACCACTCGGACGCCGGTGACCGTCTCCTCCACATGTTGCGCCAGATCGGCGGCGCGCTGCTGCGCAGACCAGGTGGCCGCGAAGAGAGTGGGCCGAATTCGGTAGACCACGATGCCGACCGCAGGAACGATGAGGACCGCGACGATGGTGAGCAGTGGCGACAGATATGCCATCACCGCCAGCGCCAGCACGAACTGCAGGACGGCTCCCGCCGACAGCGGCACCATGGCCAACAGCCCCTGCAACAGTTGGAGGTCGGTGATCGACCTCGACACGACCTGACCGGTACGGATCTCGTCCTGTTTGCGCCCGTCGAGCCGTTGCAGTGACGCGAGCAGGTCGAGGCGTAGATCGTGCTGGACGTCGATCGAGAGTCGGCCGGCGAGCATGCGTCGACCGAATTGGCACGCGAAACGCACCAGACCCAACAGTGCGATGGCGGCGGCGACGGTGGCGATCTTCTCGCCCCTACCTGCAGTCGCGTCGTCGATGGCAACCCTGGTGAGCAGCGGGAACGAGATATCGATGACCGCGGCGATCATCGTCACGCCCAGAGCTCCGAGTGCGGTACGTCGATGCAGCATGCACTGCGCGATCAGACGTCTGATCCACCCGCGCCGACTACTCGACGTGGGTTCTGCGCTGTCGAGTGTCGACGAGCTGCGTCCGGGTACCGCTGCACGGTCTTTCACCGCATTACTGTGTGCCATCGATTCACCACGGTAGACCCGAGTACCGACAGCTTCGGCCCGCCGACACCGACCTCAGTCGATGTCGCGGGTGCGGGCCAGGAACCAGCCGACGCCGGTGAGGATCGCGGCCCACAGCGCGAGTCCGAGCGGTGCCCACGGCCACGACGCCAGGTCGCCCGCGTCGTCGAGTTGAGTCGCCGCCATGGTCGGCAGAGTCAGGTTCGACGGCAACGCCACGGCGACCGATCCGAGCCCGAGGCCGAACAGGATCAGCGAGATCAGACCCTCGCCGAACGGCAGCCAGGCGACCAGCACGATCGCGGCCCACGTCGGAGATTTGAGCAGCAGACCCAGGCCGGCACCGATCATCGACCACAGCACGACTGCGAGGAGGCACGACGCGACCACGCCGACGAATGCGCCGTCCAGCAGCACTGTCCGCTCGTTGAAGATCAGCAGGCAGATCAAGCTGGCCAGCAGCACCACCAGGCCGTATCCGAGGCCGAACAGCGCAGTGACGATGAGTTTGGCGGCGATGACTCCGTCGCGGCCGCGAGCGGTCAGGAAGCTGGTGGTGATGGTCTTGTGGCGGAATTCGGTTCCGGCGTTGACGGCACCGAAGATGCCGGCAAACAGAATTGCGGCACCGGCGGCAACGTACAGGCCGATCGAGGCGACCCCGCCGGAAATGTCGAGGTCCTCCTCGAATTCGCCCAGCCCATTCGCGATCACCGACGTGATGACGGACGCGAACACTCCGACGACGATCGGGGCAATAGCCAAAGCCCACCAGAACTTCAGGGTCGTGACCTTGCGGATCTCCGACGTCAGCAAGGCGTTCATCGCGGACCCCCGTTCCAGTTCTGCGGCGGGCCGTAATTCTGCGGCGGGGGGCCGTACCCCGGCGGTGGGCCGTAACCCGGCCGATGACCCGGCGGGCCGTAACCGTACGGATTCTGCTGAACGGGTGCGGCGTTGTACTGACCCGCGGTCATCGACAGGAACACCTGCTCGAGGTCGACGTGTTCACCGGTGGTCCCGAAGATCGTCACCTGGGCGTCGGCCGCGATGCGGGCGATCGTGGACGCGTCGGTCCCGGCGACGCCGATGCGTCCGTCGGGCAGCAGTTGACTGTCGTTGAACCCATTCGAGGCCAACGCGAGTGCCAATGCCGCGGGGTCCGATGCGGCCACGAGTACGCGGCTCGGACGCGTCGATCGCAGTTGCGCGATGGAACCCTGGTACACGAGTGCGCCGGCGCTGACGATCACCAGATTGTCGACGGTCTGCTCGATCTCGCGCAGGATGTGGCTCGATACGAGCACGGTGCGCCCTGACGCAGCGAAGGCCTTCAGGAAGTCGCGCAGCCAGGCGATTCCTTCGGGATCGAGACCGTTCGCGGGTTCGTCGAGCACGAGGATTTCCGGATCCCCGAGCAGCGCGGTGGCGAGCGTGAGGCGTTGACGCATGCCGAGTGAGAACCCGCCCGCGGCGCGGTCGGCGGCATCGCCGAGGCCCACCAGGTGCAGCACGTCGAGGGCGCGACTGTCGGGTACGCCGATCGCGGCGGTGTAGATCTTCAGGTGATGTGCAGCGCTGCGCTTGGGGTGCAGGCTCAGCGAGTCGAGGACGGCTCCCACCGTGCGGGCCGGGTGGGTTGCTGTGCGGAACGGAGCCCCGTTGACGAGGCCGACACCCGAGGTGGGGGCGACGAGTCCGAGGAGCATGCGCAGCGTCGTCGTCTTGCCCGATCCGTTGGGGCCGAGGAATCCGGTGACCGTTCCGCGTGGAACGACGAAGCTCAGGTCCGAGACCGCGCGAACTGTGCCGAATTGCTTGGTCAGTGCCTGCGCTTCGAGCGCCGCTCCCGGATAGCTGGTCATCTGTGCGCAATCCCCCTGGCCGTTGGTCACCTCGAGTACCGGCTGCGCGCGGCAACCGGTACCCGAGGCTACGGGGTGCGACCGACAACGTGGCGAGAGCGCCTACCGCTGTCAGCGGTGCAGCGCGGCGGCGATCTCTCGGTAGGTCTCGAGCGGATCGGCCATGTCGGGCAGCGAGTGCAGTGTCACGTGCGATGCACCTGCGTCGATGTGTTCGTTCAATCGTGCTGCGATCGCGTCGGCGGTACCGTGCGCCACCAACGCGTCGATCAGTCGGTCGCTGCCGCCGTCGCCGATCTCCTCGTCGGAGTAGCCGAGTCGGTTCAGGTTGTTGGTGTAGTTGCGCAGGTGCAGGTAGGGGTTGTTGACCGGTGGCCGGCCGATCGAGCGCGCCTTCTCCGGATCCGACTCGAGGACCACCTTGTGCTCGGGTGCCAGGATCTTGTTCGGTCCCAATGCCTCTCGTGCTTCACGGGTGTGCTCTGGGGTGGTCAGGTACGGATGCGCACCTGCGGTGCGGTCGGCCGCCAGCGCGAGCACCTTCGGGCCGAGAGCAGCCAGGACGCGTCGCTCCACCGGGACTCCGGCCTCGTCGAGAGCGTCGAGGTAGGCCACCAGAGCGTCGTACGGCTTGGTGTATTCCTGCGTCGCCTCCGGGTGGCCCGCGCCGATTCCGAGGACGAAACGGCCCGGGTGCTTGCTCTCCAACCGGTGATACGACGCGGCGACGTCGGCCGCTGCGTCCGACCAGATGTTGACGATGCCGGTGGCGACGACAACTGTCTCGGTGGCGTCGAGGATCTCCTCGGTGGTGGTCAGGTCCGCAGGCGGCGAGCCGCCGAGCCAGATCGTGCCGTAGCCGAAGGATTCGATCGCCCGGGACAGTTCGGGTGTGAACGCCGAGTGCAGTCGCCAGACGCCGTACGTGCCGAGCTCAGGTGTGGAAGTCATGTTCGGAGTCAACGCGTCGGACTCGCGAAGATTCCACGAGCCCTCATACGTCCGGCTCGATGATGCGGTTCTCCGGGAACCGGGCCGGCGGCGGACCGAACGCGTCGCGTGCGTTCTTGATGACACCCTTGCCGACCGCGCGGTTGCCCGCGCCGCCGATTGCCGCGCCGATTCCGGCGGGGAGCATCTTGCCGACCAACAGCGCGCTGCGCTTGGCGAGGTACTTGGTGATGAACTTCTTCACCAGCGACTTGTTCATGGTCGCCATCGACCCGCCCGGGATGCGGGAGGTGATCAGCGGTCCCCAGTTCTTGGCGGTCTTGCCGACGGTTCGTTGCACGATCTGCATGCCCGATTCGCCCAGGGCGACCGACAGCACCAGGGCGCGTCGTTGCTGGTGGTTCTGGACGGGAATGCCGTGCACGGACGCGACCGACAGTGTCAGCAGCGCCGAGGACTCGATGAAGAACGCGGTTTCGGCACCCACCGCGGCGAGCGAGGCGACGGTCCCGACGCCCGGGATCGCCGCCGCTCCGCCCACCGCCGAACCGCTGCCGGTGACCGCGAGCAGGAACCGTTTCTCGAGGCGTTCGATGATCTGTGCCGGGGTGTCGTACGGGTGTGCTCGACGCACGTGCGCGACATATTTGTCGACGGCGGGTCCCTGTAGGCGGCTGGCGTTGTCGAGGATGTTGACCAGCGCGCGTTCGAGCTTGCCTCCGCCCCCGCCCTCGACCTGTGCGTCGTCCTGCTTGCCTGCCATCGGTCCTCTTTCTTCTGGACAGTTGTGAGTCAACGCACCCAGTGATCGGGCGGAACGAGCTCGTCGGGCTTGGGCGGTGGGGGCGCGGTGCCGTCGCCGAAGGGCGATCCTCCCAGGGATTCGCGGCCGTGGGGCTCGAGCCACCCGGTCAGGTCCGGGCCCTTGGGCACGATGCCCGAAGGATTGATGTCGGTGTGCACCTCGTAGTAGTGCCGCTTGATGTGGTCGAAGTCGACGGTGTCGCCGAACCCGGGGGTTTGGAAAAGGTCGCGTGCGTAGTTCCACAACACCGGCATCTCGCTGAGCTTGCTGCGGTTGCACTTGAAGTGGCCGTGGTAGACCGGATCGAAGCGCACGAGCGTGGTGAACAGGCGCACGTCGGCCTCGGTGATGTGGTCGCCAACGAGATAGCGCTGCGTGGACAGGCGTTCGACGAGCCAGTCGAGGCGGGCGAACAGTCGGTCGTAGGCCTTGTCGTACGCCTCCTGGGAGCCGGCGAATCCGCAGCGGTAGACGCCGTTGTTGACGTCTCGGAACACGAGGTCGGCAACCTCGTCGATCTCGCCGCGCAGTGCCTCGGGGTACAGATCGGGGGCTCCGGCGCGGTGGTACTGCGTCCATTCGGTGGACAGGTCGAGCGTGATCTGTGGGTAGTCGTTTGTGACGACCTCGCCGGAGGGAACATCGACGATGGCAGGGACGGTGATACCGCGCTCGTAGTCCGGGAAGCGGGCGAAGTAGGCGTCCTGCAACCTCGGGATCTGCAGCACCGAGTCGACGCCGCCCGGCTCCTCCTGGAAGTTCCAGCTGCGTGGGTCGTGGGTCGGTCCAGGAATACCCAGGGACAGCACATCTTCCAGCCCGAGCAGCCGGCGAACGATGATGGACCGATGAGCCCACGGGCAGGCGCGCGCGGCAACCAGTCGGTACCGCCCCGGCTCCACCGGATAGCCGTCCCGCCCGTCCGCGGTGATCCGCGTCGGAATGTAGTTGGTGTCGCGCGTGAATTCCTTACCCGGCTTCACGTAGGCGGCATCGTCGGCCATGTTGATCACTCCTCGCATCGATCTGTTCTGTCGACGCTACCCAGTTCGGAGCCGACTCAACCTCGAGCAGCGCGTGGTACGGCGGTGTGACACGCGCCGATCTCCTCGTAACCCAGCCGCGCGGCGAGGCGTCGAGCACTGGAGTTCTCGGGTCGCGATCGCCACTGCGGAATCAGGCCGTCGTCGATGGCGTCGTTGGTCGCCAGCCTGCCGACCACCTGGGCGTGCCCCCGTCGGCGATGGTCCGGGTCCGTCAGGACCCGCATATCGGCCAGGATCAGCTGCTCTTCCGAGTAGCCGGCCGAGGCGAGGGAGTGCGCCGAGTCCGCCGGACGGTCGTCGCCGAGCAGGGTGAACCAGTGTCGCGAGACCGGCTCGCCGAATGCTTCGGCGACGTCGGCGTCACTGCAGTGGGCGGCGAGGTTGCGGGCGTGCTCCGCGTCGTGGGAGATCAGCGGGTCGTGTACGTCGATGGTGTGGCCGATGTCCGAGCCGTACGCCAGCGTGTGTGTACCGATCTCGTAGTGCGCCGAGCGGTCGCCGAGCAGCGACGAGATCCAGGTTCGGTCGGTACCGGCGTGGCCGGTGATCGCGTGCGAGGCCTCGATGGCCCACGACGGACCGACGATCGCGGTGGTCTCGGCCAGTCGCAGCACGGTGATGTCCTCGGTGGGACCCACATGCTCGATGCGGTCGGCGTCGGTGTCGAGGGCGCGATCGTCCAGTTGCAACCGGCGACACCAGGCCAGACGGACGATGTCGAGTCGGTGGGGATCGAACGGGCCGGTATCGAGAAGGGGAAAATCCACGTCTGAACCCTAGCTACAGAGGCGCTGGGCGACGTTTCGGTTTCACCGTCCCAAAGCAATCTTTCGAACTTTTTCGCCCCCGGTGTTTCGCTCAGCGCCAATTGATGGCAGACTCACTTTTGAGATTAGAGCTTCGACGTGAAGATCTAGCTCGCTTACAGAAGGTTTACAGAATGACGCAGGGCAGTGTGAAGTGGTTCAACGGCGAAAAGGGCTTCGGCTTCATCGAGCAGGATGGTGGCGGACCGGACGTTTTCGTTCATTACTCGGAGATTCAGGGTAGCGGCTTCAAGTCGCTCGACGAGGGCCAGCGCGTGGAGTTCGAGGTGGGCCAGGGTCAGAAGGGCCCCCAGGCTACCGGCGTCCGCGCCATCTGATTCAAGCTTCGTAACCCGACTTCTCCTGGTGGAGTGAACTTCTCGAAGTAAGTTTCACCAGAAACTCGGTGACAAGGCCGGATACACGGGAGAAATTCCGAGTATCCGGCCTTCGTCTGTTTTACAGGGCATCGACCTCGGTCGGTGCCCTGTGTGCGTTGTATGTCCGATGGATCCGCAGGTCGGAGGGATGTCCAGGTTGCTGTGTATCTGTCCGGGCCCCTGTCTTCCAGTCGGAATGATTCGAGCGAAGTTTCGGAACTGGGGGTGTATTCCGTGTTGATCGTCGGCATCATTGCGGTCTGCTTCTACGCTCGGCCTTCGCTCGAGTAGCCCATGTGCACGGGACTTCGTAGCCCACTACGAAGTTCCGTGCACATGCGGCGAAGCCGCTCTACAGGCCCAGGTCGCGGCCGATGAGTTCCTTCATGATTTCGTTCGATCCGGCCCAGATCTTGGTCACGCGGGCGTCTTTCCACGCGCGGGCGGCGCGGTATTCGTTCATGAATCCGTAGCCGCCGTGCAGCTGGACGCAGTGGTCGAGGATTTCGTTCTGCACCTGCGAGCTCCACCACTTGGCCTTGGCGGCGTCGATGGCCGTCAGTTCACCGATGCCGTGGGCGGCGATGCAGTTGTCGACATACGCCTGCGCCACATCGAGTTTGGTGACGAGCTCGGCGAGCAGGAACTTGTTCCACTGCAGTGAGCCGATCTGCTGACCGAATGCCTTGCGGTCCTTGGCGTATTGCAGTGTCTCCTCGAGGATGGGGCGTACGTGTCCGAGGTTGGCCACCGAGCAGCTGATTCGTTCCTGGGGGAGTAGCTGCATCATGTGGATGAAGCCGCCGTCGAATTCGCCGATCATGTTCGAGCTCGGCACTCGAACGTTTTCGAAGAACAGTTCGGCCGTGTCGGATTCGGGCTGGCCGACCTTGTCCAGCTTGCGGCCGCGCGAGAATCCCTCGGTGCCGTTCTCGACGGCGAAGAGCGTGATGCCCTTGGCCTTTTTCTCCGGCGTCGTGCGGGTGGCGACGATGACGAGGTCCGCGGAATTGCCGTTGGTGATGAAGGTCTTCGAACCGTTGATGATGAAGTCGTCGCCGTCCTTGACGGCGGTGGTCTTCAGCGCGGCCAGGTCGGAGCCGCCGGACGGTTCGGTCATCGCGATCGCGGTGAGGATCTCGCCGCTGCAGAATCCGGGTAGCCAGCGCTTCTTCTGTTCTTCGGTGGTGAGCTTGACCAGGTAGGGCGCGACGATATCGACGTGAATACCGAAGCACGACGCCACCGCGGCGCTCGAGCGGGCGAGTTCCTCGGCGAGGACGGCGTTGAATCGGTAGTCCTCGGCTCCGCTGCCGCCGTATTCTTCCGGCACTTCGAGGCCCAGGAATCCGTTCCGTCCCGCTTCGAGCCAGATGTCGCGGTCGATGTATCGCTGTTCGACGAGCTTCTCCTCGACCGGTGCGATGGTGCGGGTGACGAACTCGCGCACCGACGCACGAAAGTCCTCGTGATCGGCCTCGAACAGGCTGCGCTTCATGTATCTGTTCCTCTCGGTAACGGTGAGCTACCTGCGCACAATACTCGTTGGTAACAACCGCTCCGGACCGGTGTGGCACTATGCGAACCATGGCTGACGCACCCACTTCTCTCGTTCGATCCTCCACCGCGGCAGGCGCCGAGGTCGCCGTCCTGACCTTCGACCACGGCCCGCTCAACCTGTTCGATCAGGCCATGTTCGACGCGGTGGCCGCGAATGTTGCCGATCTCGTCGCGCGACCTCCGCGGGCGGTGTTGCTGCGCGCCGAGGGCAAGGTGAACTCGGCAGGCGTCGACGTGCATGTCTTCGAGGGCCTGTCCGCCGCGCAGGGTGCCGATCTGTGGCGTGGTCTGTTCGCGCAGATCGCCCATCCGCTCGAGGCGCTGCCTTGCCCGGTGATCTACGCCGCGCACGGTCTGACGCTCACCGCGGCATTCGAGATCTCGCTGGCGTGCGACATCATTCTCGCCGGTCCCAAGGCCAGGTTCGGTCTGGTCGAGACCGTTGTCGGGTTGACGCCGTCGATGGGTGGGCCGCAGCGTCTCGCCGAGCGGGCCGGTTCGGGTCGGGCTCGTGAGCTCGTCATGACCGGTGACCTCTACGACGCGCAGACACTGAAGGAGTGGGGCGTGGTCAATCAGATTCACGACGACGTCGATGCCGCGGCGCTTGCTCTGACGCACCGACTGGCCGACGGCCCCACCGTCGCGCATGCGGCAACGAAACAGATTGTGGCAGCGTGGCGTTCGGGCGGTGTGGGTCATGCGGACGAGATCACCTCGGACGTCTCCGGCGCCCTGTTCGAGACCGAGGATCTGCGGGGTGCTGTGCAGAGCTTCCTCGAGGTCGGTCCGGGAAAGGCGACGTACACGGGCAAGTAGCATCGGGTGAGTGAGTATTGATCAGCTGGCCGAACTGCACCTGCACATCGAGGGTTCACTCGAACCTCCGCTGATATTCGAGCTCGCCGAGCGGAACGGATTGTCGTTGCCGTACAACGACATCGATGAATTGCGGGCGAAGTACGAGTTCACCGACCTGCAGTCGTTCCTGGATCTGTACTACGCGAACATGGCCGTGCTGCGCACTGCCGAGGATTTCGCCGACCTCGCCCGGGCCTACTTCCGCCGCACCGCGCAGGCCGGGGTGACACATGCAGAGATCTTCTTCGACCCGCAGGCGCACACCGAGCGCGGTGTCCCCCTCGCGGCCGTCGTCGACGGATTGGCCGACGCCTGCGCATCCAGCGAGCGCGAATTCGGTGTCACCAGTGGGTTGATCGCGTCGATCTTGCGCGACAAGCCGGTCTTGCATGCCAACCAGTTGCTGGACGATCTGTTGGCCATGCAGGCCCCGATCATCGGTCTCGGTCTCGATTCCGCCGAGGTGGGCTATCCGCCGTCGCTGTTCGTGGACGTGTTCGCCAAGGCGCGCGCCGAGGGATTGCACGTCGTCGCGCACGCCGGCGAAGAAGGGCCGCCGGATTACATCTGGCAGGCACTCGATCTGCTGAAGGTCGAGCGCATCGACCACGGGGTGCGGTGCCTCGAAGACGAGGCACTGGTGAATCGACTTGTCGAGGAACAGATTCCGCTCACCGTGTGCCCGCTGTCCAACGTCCGGCTCAAGGTGATCGACAATGTCGGGCAGCTACCGCTGCGGCAGATGCTCGAGCGCGGACTTCTCGTGTCGATCAACTCCGACGATCCCGCCTACTTCGGCGGCTACGTCGACGACAACTTCTCTGCGCTCGAAGCGGGAATGGGCCTCACCGGGGCCGAGCGAAAGCAGTTGGCCGAGAACTCGATTCGCGCGAGCTTCCAGACCGGCAGGAGTGGACCCAGCAGGAACGACCCAATCGACTAGATCAGCTGGCCGTTACCGAGATTCGCGGGTAGCCGGTGGCGCCGTCGGGAACGGTGTCGGCAGTCTGGTTGGTCTGCAGCTCGCCTGCGGAGTTGGTGGCGCGGGCTCGGATCGAGTGTTGGCCCGAGGGTAGGTCCAGCTCGACGGTCCATTGCCGCCAGGTGTCCTTGGAGTACTCCTCCGACAGTGTGGTCGGCACCCAGTTGCCCTCGTCCACTTGTACTTCCACGGCGTCGATCCCGGTGTGCTGGTCCCAGGCGACGCCCGCGATCACGGTCCGCCCGGCGGGCACGGAACTGCCCGATCGTGGGGTGTCGATTCGCGAGGCCGTCTTGATCGGCCCGAGCGCACCCCAGCCGCGGTCGGTCCAGTATGCCGCCGCGCGGTCGAAGCGGGTGATCTCGATGTCGGTGACCCACTTGGTCGCCGAGACATATCCGTACAGGCCGGGGACGACGAGTCGCGCCGGGTAGCCGTGCTCGACGGGCAGCGGTGCACCGTTCATGCCGACCGCCAGCAGGGCGTCGCGGCCGTCGAGCAGAACCTCGAGGGGAGTGCCCGCGGTGAAGGCGTCACTGCTCGACGACAGCGCCATGTCGGCGTCGGGGGAGATGCCTGCTTCTTCGAGAATGTCCTTGAGCGGGTAGCCGATCCACGTTGCGTTGCCCACGAGATCGCCGCCGACGATGTTGGACACGCAGGTCAGGGTGACCGTCTTCTCCACTGCCTGGCGCTCGGCGAGGTCGGCGAACGTCAGCTCGATCTCGCGGTCCACCATGCCGTGGATCCGCAACGACCAGGTATCCGACGCCACCCGCGGCACGACCAAGGCGGTGTCGATGCGGTAGAAGTCGTCGTTCGGGGTGATGTACGACGCGAGGCCGTCGATCTTCAGGTCTGCCCCGGCCGGTATCGGTGGTTGCGGGGTCGGCGTGGGCAGCGTGAAGCCGAGTCGATCCGCGGTGACTGCTCGGGCCGAGGTCAGCATCCGTCCGGCTGTTCCGGCAACGACGCCGAGAACCGCGGCACCGGCGGCGAGGGTGAGGAAGCTGCGTCGGTTCATGCCCTCGGTCGCAGGCGCGGCGGCACCGACGAGGGCGTGCAGTACGACGATGCCCACGGCGACGCCGCCGATGGTCGGGACTGCGTAGAAGGCCGTCGCGTCGGGTCGAGTCACTGCTGCGAGGACCCCCACGACGCCCAGTGAAGCGAACACCACCGCACCGATCGGCTTGCGGGCGATTCCTGCCAGCGCGGCTATCGCTCCGATCACCACGGCCATGCCGACGAACAGGGCGAGCTTGTCGGAGGTGCCGAACGTGTCGATGGCCCATTCACGGATCGGGGCCGGACTGTGGTCGACGGCCGAGGACCCGACGGCGGTCAGTGGTGACGAGTTGGGGCCGATGGGGACGGCGATCAATTCACCGACGCCGAGGACCACCCCGGCGGCGATGATGCCGGACAGCGCGCGTTTTCCTGTGCTCACTCGCTCCAATGTAAGCGAATCCGTGGTGAGCGGTAATTCGTAGTCTGCTACGAGTTACCGCTCACGACAGCAGACGCTCGAGGTAGTCGCTGCCGAACAACTTTCCCGGGTCCATCGAATCGCGGATGCGCAGGAAGTCGTCGAAGTGCTCGTAGGAATCGCGCAGCTCATCGCCGCCCAGGGAATGCAGTTTGCCCCAGTGCGGCCTGCCGCCGACGCTGCGGCAGATGGATTCGACGGCGTCGAAGTATTCGCGGTGATCGCGCCGGTGGTACTGGTGGACGGCGATGTACGCCGTCGGGCGTCCGTACGCGGTGGAGAGCCAGATGTCGTCAGCTGCGGCGAATCGTACTTCGACAGGGAACGCGATGGACATCGAAGACTGCTCGAGCCAGCGATCCACCTCGCGCAGCACCCCGCCGATCTCGGCGGCAGGCACGGCATATTCCATCTCGACGAATTTGACGGTCCGCGACGACGCGAACACTCGGTACGAGCGGTCGGTGTACTCGCGGGCCGACAGGGCTCGGGCCGAGACCGCGTTGAGGCGGGGGATCAGGGCCGGCATCCGCGTCACCACGCGGTTGAGGCCCTCGAACACCGTGTTGGACAGCAATTCGTCGTCGAGGTACGAGCGCACCTTTCCCAGTGGGCGCAGCGCAGCGTCACCGGGCAGGCGGGTGTTGCGTTTGGTCAGCACCCGGTCGGTGTGCGGAAACCAGTAGAACTCGAAGTGGTCGACGCCTGCGACCGTCGCATCGAGCTCGGCAAGCGTTGCCCGCAACGTCGACGGCTCCTCCACGGCCCGTAGGGCGAAGGCCGGAACGCAGTCGAGCGTGATTCGGGTGATGACGCCGAGTGCACCGAGACCGATGCGGGCTGCGTCGAACAGATCCGTGTTCTCCGCGCGAGAGCACTGTACGAGTTCGCCGTCCGCGGTCATCAGCTCCAGCGCATGTACCTGGGTGGCGATACCGCCGAAGCGTCCTCCCGTCCCGTGAGTACCTGTCGAGATGGCTCCGGCGACGGACTGTTCGTCGATGTCGCCGAGGTTGGTCATGGCCAGGCCGAGGTCCCACAACCGCGCGGTCAGCTCGCGCAGCCGGGTGCCTGCGAGCACCGTCACCCGGGCGGAACCGTCGTCGTCGCGGATCACCGATTCGATTCCACAGAACGAATCGAGGCTGATCTGGACGCCGTCGGTGACCGCGATCGGAGTGAAGGAATGGCCGGCCCCGACGCACCGCACCGACCGAGACCGGTCGACGGCATCCCGCAGAATCGCATGTAACTCGTCCACCGATGAGGGCTCGGCTCGATGCGCCGGAAATGCGTGTTGATTACCTGCCCAGTTCCGCCACGACCGCTCGACCATCGAATCACTATCGCACTCCTGCAACCCAGGGTCGTTCCCCGTGGGTCAATCCGAGGCACAGAACTCGCCCGCGCCCTAGGATCGGGTCATGCAATCGAGGCTGCCCGCTGACGTGCGACGCGCACAACTGGTGCAGTCTGCGATCGATGTCGCCGAGCGAGTGGGCATCGAGTCCCTGACCGTGCGTGCTCTGTCGGAGCATGCGGACGTCACCAAGGGCATCGTGCAGTACCACTTCGAGACCAAGCAGGATCTGGTGATCGCGATGGGGGAGCACCTCATCGTCGACGTCACCGAGATTCTGCACGCCGCGTTGGACAGTGCCGTGGGCACCCGCGAACTCCCGGGCGTCCGTGGTCTGCGCGAGCTGGTGCACGGGGGTCTGAGCGCGGTGTGGTTGCTGATCGAGAAGTCACCGGATCGGCAGTTGCTCGCCTACGAGATCAAGACCTATCTGCTGCGTCATCGCGCGCTCGGATCCGATACGGCGGCCGATATCGCCAGTGGGCAGTATCGAATCCGAGACTCCGAGGCCCGGTTGTTCTTCGAGAAGTGTTCCGCTCACACCGGGACGCGATGGATCGAGCCGGTGGCGTCGATCGCGCGGTTCGGGATGGCCACCCTCGACGGGCTGGTGCTGCGGTGGTTGGTCGACGGCGACGATCTCGAGGTGCTGGCGCAGATCGACGACCTGTCGGGGCTGATCGCGGGCAAGGCCATGGACTGCTGAAGACCGGCATCGCCGATGCTCGCTGGGACTTCTGGGCTGCGGAGTGTTTGACTGTGTAGGCCTGGCAACGACGACGAAGGAATACGCCGCATGAGTTCGATCGCCGGTGTCGAAATCACCGACACGACACCACTGTCCCGTATCACCGCTGCCACCGAGGGGATCGAATCACCATTGGCTGCAGTCGATTTCGCGGCCCTCGACGCCAATGCTGCGGCGCTGCGAGCACGGGCGGACGGGGTGCCGATCAGAATCGCGAGCAAGTCCGTTCGGTGCCGGGCAGTGCTGGATCGGGTGCTCGCTGCCGACGGCGTGAGCGGGGTCATGGCGTACTCCCTGCGTGAGGCGATCTGGTTGGCGCGCCATGGCGTGGAGGACATCCTGATGGGGTACCCGACGGTCGATCGCAGCGCGCTCGCCGAGGTCGTCAACGATCGTGTTCTGTCGGGACGCATCACGCTGATGGTCGACGACGTCGCACAGCTCGACATCGTGCGCGACGCCACCGACAGCGATCTTCTCAAGCCACGTATCTGTATCGATGTCGATGCCTCGCTGCGGATCGGGCCGCTGCACATCGGTGTCAGACGTTCGCCGCTGCGCGAACCCGAGCAGGTCGCCGCCTTTGCGCGGACGGCGCAGGCGCGTGGGTTCCGGGTCGTCGGTCTGATGTTCTACGAGGCGCAGATCGCCGGTGTGCCCGATTCGAATGTCGCGGTGGAATGGATGAAGTCGTTGTCGTCCCGTGAGATCTCCACGCGCAGAGCGGCGGTGGTCGAGGCCGTGACCGCGGCGGTCGGTCGGATCGAGATCGTCAACAGTGGCGGTACCGGGTCGATCGACTTCTCGGCAGCCGATCCGGCCGTCACCGAGGTGACCGCGGGATCGGGCTTGTTCGCGCCGACGCTGTTCGATCGGTATCGCGCGTTCTCGGCCGAGCCCTCGCTGTTCTTCGCGCTGCCCGCGGTGCGCAAGCCGACGCCGCAGATCGCGACGCTCTTCGGTGGTGGCTACATCGCGTCGGGTCCGGCGTCGGCGTCGAGGTCCCCGCGGCCGGTCGCGTGGTCGACAAAGGCCAGGGGAGTCGTGACGTCCGGTCTGAAGTTGCTGCGCAACGAGGGTGCCGGCGAGGTGCAGACTCCGGTGAGCGGAGCGGGGGAGATCCGGATCGGTGATCGCGTCTGGTTCCGGCATGCCAAGGCGGGCGAGCTGTGCGAGCGATTCGACACCCTGCATCTGGTGCACGCCGACGGGTCCGTCGAGGCGGTCCCCACTTATCGCGGTGAGGGCATGGCGTTCGGCTGAATTCCGTTCTCGCACAGGCTCATGAAAGTGCCGAGGGTGACCAGTCCGGCCGGGGTCGACGGCAGGTACCGGGTCAGCGCCCGAGACCGGACCAGTATCGCGGCCCATTGGCCTCGCGAGACGGCGACGTTGAGTCTGTTGCGGGACAACAGGAATCCCATGCCTCGCGGAACGTCTTCGATTGCCGAAGCGGCCATCGAGATCAGCACCACCGGTGCCTGGCGTCCCTGGAACTTGTCGACGGTGCCCACCGCGACCTCGTCGAGGCCGGCGGCCGCGAGTCGTTCGACGATGACGGCTACCTGCGCGTTGTAGGCCGCGACGACCAGGAAGTCGCCCTGGTGCATGGGCCGCGCACCCTCGAAGGACTGCGGGTCGCGCCACTGCCGCCCGAGGAGATTCTGCACGCGGGTGACGATCTCGTCGGCTTCCTCCGCCGAGTCGGTGGAATTGCCGTGGTGGTCGAGGTGGACGGTGTGCAGCCCCGGCGCGAGCGACTCCAGCGAACGAGCCTGTGTCACAGCACTGTTGGATTCGAGTTTGCCCTCGTACGACAGCGCCGAGACCGGCGCGCACAGATCGGGATGCATCCGCCACGTGGTGGCCAGGAAGTACCCGCGATCGGCAGGCAGCGTCGGGTGACCGCGGGTGATCCACCCCAGAGCCGACTCGTCCACGGGTTCGGGGTGGGTGCCCTGACTGACCTGCGGCAGCTGCGCCGGGTCGCCGAGCAGCAGCAGATTACGTGCGGACACCGAGACGGCGATGGTGTTGGCCAGCGAGAATTGCCCGGCCTCGTCGATGACCAGGAGATCGAGCGACTCGGGCGGGATGCGGCCGGGGTTGGAGAAGTCCCAGGCGGTACCGCCGATGACGCAGCCGTCCTCGGCCTCGGTGACGAAGCGGGAGTACTCCGCCGGGTCCACGACGGTGTGGGCTGTCGGTGCCTTCTTGCCCACCCGGCCAGGGTCGACACCGGCCGCCACGATGGTGTCGAGCAGATTGTTCACCACGTGGTGCGACTGGCCCACCACGCCGACCCGCCAGTGATGGCCATCGACCAATTCGGCGATCACCCGTGCGGCGGTGTACGTCTTCCCGGTCCCGGGCGGTCCCTGCACGGCAACGTAGGAGTGATCGAGATCGAGCAGCGCCGCCGTGACGGCCGTCGCGTAGTCGCCGGCGTGCACCTCGGGAAGGCCGGTGCCGGAACGGGTTCGGGGCGGTGAGAGAGTCAGCAGATCGGCGACGGCCGCGCGCGGAAGGTGCGGTAGTGCGGCGTTGACCTCGGCGGCGACGGCAGCGATCGCCTGCTCGAGATACTTGGTTGCCGGGGGCGGTTCGGGTGCGGTGGCGATGGGGAAGTCGGAGTACTCGTCCACTCCCTTGCGTAGATTCTCCTGCACCACCACCATGTCGAGGGTGCCCTCGTAGCCTGCCTGCACGATCTCGACGGTCGTGGTCGCGCGATGGGTCGGCTGCTGCTTCGGCAGCCCCTCCGGGGCCGGGTCGTCGTAGAGCAGCTTGACTTTCGAGCTCGACAGGACACCGCCCGTCAGGTGCCCCAGCAGCTTGAGCTGCCGTCGTAGCACCCGTTGCTTCGGTGCAGTTTTCATCCAGTCGTGCACCAGTTCGGCGCGCTCGACCTTCAGCACGTCGGCCGCGTCGGCCCACTCGTCCAGCGGGTGGGTCAGGCGATCGAAGTGCGCCCACCAGAACGGCTTTCGCTCGCGTCGGTGATACCCGATGGAACCGGAGAACAGTGCGACGGCCTGCTGCGTCGAGGTGCGCTCCCACGGCAGACCCGCGTAGGCGGCCAGTTCGAGCTCCAGCGGGCTCGCGGTGTCGACGGCACCGTCCTCGAGCTCGAGGTGCTGTGTCGCCCGCGGGTGTACTCCGGCATCCGACGCGCGCTCCAGTAACCAATCTCGCAGTCGCAGAGTCGATTCGCAGTCGGTGCGGTTGTACTCGGCGATGTCGGCGAGCAGCGCAGCAGCCTCGGCGTCCTTGCCCTGGTCTCGTAGATCGCACCAGTTCGCGTATTCGACGATCGACGCGGCCGCGTCGGTGACGTCTCCGTCGCGGGCGGCGGGCATGTACAGGGGTTCGAGCTTCTTGATGCTGTATGACCTGGCTCCGATGCGTACCGCAGATCGAACGATCGGATAGAGGTCCACCAGAACGGTGTCCCGCAGTAGGTCGTCGACCGCGTCCTCACCGACGCCGTAGCGTCCGGCGAGGCGCAGCAGCGCGGTCTTCTCGTACGGCGCGTAGTGGTAGACGTGCATGTTCGGGTAGGCCGCGCGACGGGTGGTCACGTAGTCGAGGAAGTCGATCAGGGCGCGTCGTTCCTGCGCGCGATCGTGGGCCCAGAACGGGAGGAAATCGCCGTCGGCGGTGTAGACGCCGAACAGGTACTCGAGTCCCCATTCGGTGCTGCCCGCCTCGGCCCACAAGGGGTCGCCCTCGAAGTCGAAGAAGATGTCGCCCGGATCGGGCTCGGGGATCACACCGAGGGCGTCGGCGTCGAAGATCTCGAACTCGGCGTCGCCGCTGCGTTCCTGGCGAACCTGCAGCGCGGCCTGAGCTCGCAGGTTGGTGACCGTGCGAGACGACATGCCGTCGACGCTTCCGGTCGATGCAGCCAGTTCGTCGACCGTCGAGATGCCGGCGTCGAGCAGTCTGCCCCTGGTGCTCGCCCGCATTCCGGCGACGAGAACGAGGTCGCGGTGCTGTTCCACCTCGACCGTGCATGCCTCGCACTGCCCGCAGCCGGAGTAGCGCGAGTCGAACCAGTCGACGACGGTGCCCTCGGCGTGGTGTTCGTCGAGTATGTGTTGCAGGTGTTCTCTGGCCTGCCGGTAGACCGGAAGGATCTCGGCGAGCGAGTGCGCTGAGTCGCTGCCGTCGCCGAGCATCAGGTGTACCTCGTCGCTCGGAGTGATCCCGCCGGACCGCAGCGCGTCGGCGTAGGCCGCCAACTGCAGCAGCGCCGGAACCTTCGCGTGCCGCGACAGCTTCGTGTCGTACACGGCGTACCGAGCGCCCTCGGCCACCAGGAAGTCGCAGTAACCGAGAAATCGGCCGTCGAAGAAGGTGGCCTGATAGACCACGGGTGTGCGGGAGGTCAGCGCGGTGAACGTCCCCCAGGCGGCGTCGGCCAGTTCCTGTTCGGTGCGTCCGGGTCGGTCCATCGTCAGAACGCCGCCGGGGAATCGCTGCTGGAATGCCTCGAGCTGACGACGTTCGTGCTCGAATCCGAGTGCCGAGGTGCGGTCGAGCATCGGATCGGGCGCGGCAGTTGCCCGCGGGATCAGGCCGGTGAGGCCGTCGAGTCGGCGCAGCAGTCCGAATTCGCACGACGCTGCCGCGGCGAGGTCGCTGGCGCTGTAGATGACGCGATCGCCGATGAGGAACACGCGCCCACCCTAGTCACCACCGCGAGCGGCACCGGTCACGTTGCGCGCGGATGCCGTCGGGAGGAGGCAAAATGATCGAATGCCTTTTTTCGACGGAGCCACCGGTGCTGTCCATTACCGAAACTGGACTGTTCCCGATGCTCGTTTCGGTCTCGTTTTTCTGCACGGCCTCGGCCAGAACAGCGGCCACTATCACCGTTTCGCTCGGGTCCTCAACGGCCGCGGAGTCGACGTGTGGGCGGTCGATCACGTGGGCCACGGCCTCACCGAGGGGGAGTTGACGGACGCCGCTCAGATCCCTGCACTCGCGCAGAACGCGCTGCAGTTGCTCGACATCGCCGAGTCCGAGCAACCGGAACTCTCGTTCGCCCTGATGGGCCATTCGTTGGGTGCGGCGACGGCCATCGCGGCCCTCGGCGCGCATCCGAAGGCGGTCCAGTGCGCCGTGCTGTGCGGAACGCCCAAGTCGGTGACCGGCTCGGCGACCGACCTCGCCGACAATGTGATTCCGCTCCTGGCCGTGCACGGCGTGGACGACCGTCTGGCTCCGATCGATGCGGTGCGCGAGTGGATCGACGGTGTTCCCGACGCGTCCCTGCGCGAGTTCGAGGACGGTGGCCACGACCTGCTGCACGAGAAGATCCACCTGCAGGTGACGTCGGTGGTGGCGGAGTTCCTCGACGATCACATGGCCTGACAAAGGACAGAAAGGGGCCCGGCGCGAAGATCGCGCCGGGCCCTTTCTCGTGTGGTCGATCTACGAGTAGATGGCCTCGATGTCGCTGCCGCGCTCGGTATGAATGATGTTGCGCTTGAGCTTCATCGTCGGGGTGAGCTCACCGGTTTCGACGGTGAAGTCGTTCTCGAGGATCGTGTACTTCTTGATCTGTTCCGGGCTCGAGACCTTCTTGTTGGCCTCGGCGACGGCCTTGTCGATCTCGGCGACCAGATCGGCGTTCTTGGACAATTCCGAGAACGGAATGTCGGCGGAGAGGCTGTGGCGTTCGAGCCAGCCCGGCAGTGCTTCCGGGTCGAGGGTGATGAGCGCACCGATGAACGGCTTGGCGTCGCCGACGACGAGGCACTGGCTGATGATCGCGTTCGCGCGCAGGGCGTCCTCGAGTACTGCGGGGGCGACGTTCTTGCCGCCCGCGGTCACGATGATTTCCTTCTTGCGGCCGGTGATCGAGACGTAGCCTTCCTGGTCGATCGCGCCGAGGTCGCCGGTGTGGAACCAGCCGTCGACGATGGCCTCGGCCGTGGCCTTCTCGTTGTGCCAGTAGCCGTTGAACACGACCGGCCCCTTGAGCAGCAGTTCACCGTCCTCGGCGACCTTCACCGAGTGACCGTCGATGGGCTTGCCGACGGTGCCGACGCGCTGTTCCTTGGTGGTGTTGACGGTGATGGCCGCGCTGGTCTCGGTCAGTCCGTAGCCCTCGAAGACCGGGACGCCTGCGCCGCGGAAGAAGTGGCCGAGGCGGGCACCGAGAGGTCCGCCGCCGGACACCGCGCGGGTGCAGTTGCCGCCGAGTGCTGCGCGCAGCTTGGAGTACACGAGCTTGTCGAACACCGTGTGCTTGAGGTTCAGAACCAGCCCGGCTCCGCCCTTCTCCTGGGCCTCGCTCCACTCGATGGCCGTCGCGGCGGCCTTGTCGAAGATGGAACCCTTGCCGCCGTCGTGTGCCTTCTGCTTGGCGGAGTTGTAGACCTTCTCGAACACGCGCGGCACCGACAGGATGAAGTCCGGCTTGAACATGGCGAACTGATCCACCAACGTCGTCACGTCCGAGGTGTGTCCGACGGTGACCTTGGACTCGAACGAGCCGAAGGACACGGCGCGGGCGAACACGTGCGCCATCGGGAGGAACATCAGTGTGCGGTTGCCCTCCTTCATCGAGTCGTGCAGCGCGATCTGGGTGGCCTGAACCTCGGCGTAGAAGTTCGCGTGTGTGAGCTGGACGCCCTTGGGTCGTCCGGTGGTGCCCGAGGTGTAGATCAGGGTCGCGGGCGATGCCGCGCTGACCTGATGGCGTCGCGCGTGCAGGTCCTCGTCGCTGACCCCGGCACCGCGGGTAGTCAGTTCTTCGATCGCTCCGGCGTCGATCTGCAGAACCTCACGCAGATCCTTGGCACCTTCGGTGACCTCTTTGAGGTTCGACGCGTGCGCTGCGGTCTCGACGACGAGCAGCTTGGTGGCGGAGTCCTCGAGAATCCACTGCGCCTGGTCGGCGGAGGAGGTCTCGTAGATCGCGACGGTGCAGCCACCTGCGGACCAGATGGCGTAGTCGAGGACGACCCATTCGTAACGCGTCGCGCTGAGGATGGCGACGCGGTCACCGAGTTCGATACCGGAGGCGATCAGTCCCTTGGCTGCTGCCGCGACCTCCGACGCGAACCGAGCTGCGGTGACATCGGTCCAGTTGCCGTTCACCAGACGTTGGAACGGTACGAAGTTCGGCGATTCCTTTTCGTACCTGTAGACGGTGTCGGCCATGGATGCGTCGTCAGGAATGGTGAACGACGCCGGCACTGAATATTCGCGCACTGCTGGACCCCTTACGGAAAAATAGCGTGGTGGTTGTGCATTTCATCACATTCGAGGCCGTGGCGCACCATCCGGGGTGTCCGGTTTGTCGACTTTGCCGCGAGTCGAGGGGGGGTGAGTGTGACTCGAGGTACAACTTAACCGCTTGCGGACGCGTTCGGCAGTCGGTCACCGGTGTGACGCCGCTCGCACCGCAGGCGGTCCCGACCGTTTTCGTCACCTGATCAGCGTAGAAGGGTTCGCAGGGCCCGAGCAGGTACTAAACTCGCTCCACATATGAGCACTTCAGATACTGATCAGGATGCCGCCGTGACGTCTGACGAGACGAATTCGCCCCCTCAGGACTCCGCCTCCGTTCCGGTTCGACCGGCCGAGTCGGACTCGGCGGCGGGAGAGGACATCACTTTCGCCGATCTCGGGATCGACGAGCGGGTCCTGAAGGCCCTGCACGACGTGGGCTACGAGAGCCCGTCGCCCATCCAGGCGGCCACCATTCCGCCGCTGATGGCAGGCAACGACGTCGTCGGACTGGCGCAGACCGGAACCGGCAAGACCGCCGCGTTCGCGGTGCCGATCCTGTCGCGTCTCGATGTCTCTCGGCGAGTGCCGCAGGCACTGGTACTGGCTCCCACGCGCGAGCTCGCGCTTCAGGTCGCCGAGGCGTTCGGTAAGTACGCCACCCACATTCCCGGTCTGCACATCCTGCCGATCTACGGCGGTCAGGCGTACGGCATCCAGCTCTCCGGGCTACGCAAGGGCGCGCAGATCATCGTCGGTACCCCCGGTCGCGTCATCGACCACCTGGAGAAGGGCACCCTCGACCTGTCCGGACTCGAGTACCTGGTGCTCGACGAGGCCGACGAGATGCTCAAGATGGGCTTCCAGGAAGACGTCGAGCGCATCCTCTCCGACACCCCGGAGTACAAGCAGGTGGCGCTGTTCTCGGCCACGATGCCTGCCGCGATTCGCAAGATCTCCAAGCAGTACCTGCACGATCCGGTGGAGATCACCGTCAAGACCAAGACGTCGACGGCACCGAACATCACTCAGCGCTACGTCCAGGTGGCACATCAGCGCAAGCTCGAGGCGCTCACTCGGATCTTCGAGGTCGAAGAGTTCGAGGCGATGATCATGTTCGTGCGCACCAAGCAGGCCACCGAGGAGCTCGCCGAAAAACTGCGTGCACGGGGCTTCTCGGCCGCAGCGATCAACGGCGACATCGTGCAGGCCCAGCGTGAGCGCACCATCGGTCAGCTCAAGAACGGTCAGATCGACATCCTGGTGGCCACCGACGTCGCGGCCCGTGGTCTCGACGTCGACCGCATCTCGCACGTCATCAACTACGACATTCCGCACGACACCGAGTCCTACGTGCACCGCATCGGTCGTACCGGTCGTGCGGGCCGGGCCGGGCAGGCGCTGCTGTTCGTCGCACCGCGCGAGCGGCACCTGCTCAAGGCCATCGAACGTGCGACGCGTCAGCCGATCACCGAGATGCAGCTCCCGAGCGTCGACGACGTGAACGCGCAGCGCGTGACGAAGTTCAAGGACTCCATCACCGAGAGCCTGGGCAACGAGAATCTCGCGCTGTTCCGTCGTCTCATCGAGGACTACGAGCGCGAGCACGATGTGCCGTTGGTCGACATCGCGGCAGCCCTGGCCATTCAGTCCCGTGACGGTGAAGCGTTCCTGCTCAAGCCCGAGCCACCTGCCCCGCCGCGGGCACCGCGCGAGCCCCGCGAACCGCGGCCGCCGCGCACGTTCGACGAGGATGCGGCCAGTTCGCATCACCGCAAGACGGGCCAGGAGATGGCCACGTACCGCATCAGCGTCGGCAAGCGGCATCACGTCGCCCCGGGCGCGATCGTCGGTGCGATCGCCAACGAGGGTGGTCTGCGGCGAAGCGACTTCGGGCACATCAGTATCCGCCCCGATCATTCGCTGGTGGAGTTGCCCGCCGATCTCGCCGACGAGACGGTCGAGGCGTTGCGCCGCACTCGCATCAGCGGCGTGCTTATTCAGTTGCAACCCGATTCCGGTCCTCCCGGACGCAGCGGCGGCGGGAAGTACAAGGGCAGGCGCTAGAGCGCTACGCGCACGTGCGCGGCAACTCGTAGCCCACTACGAATTAACGCGCACGACCCCAGCGTGAGCGTTTGGCGGCCCTGGCCGCGGGTATCTGCGACTTCATGACCAATGTCACTCTGCGTGTCAACGGGACCGATCGCGAATTCGACTGCGACACCCGATCCACCCTGCTCGACGCACTCCGGGAGAACCTCGACCTCATCGGGGCCAAGAAGGGGTGCGATCACGGGCAGTGCGGAGCCTGCACCGTCCTGGTCGACGGTCGTCGGATCAACAGTTGCCTGACGTTCGCGGTCGCGCAACAGGGTCGTGACATCACCACGGTCGAGGGATTGGCCGACGGCGACACGTTGCATCCCGTGCAGCAGGCGTTCGTCGATCGCGACGCCTTCCAGTGCGGGTACTGCACATCCGGGCAGATCTGTTCGGCGGTGGCGGTGATCGAGGAGGCCAAGCAGGGTTGGCCCAGCGCGGTCACCGAGGACATCGAGGCCGCCGACGTCGAACTCGATCCCGACGAAGTGCGAGAACGCATGAGCGGCAACCTCTGTCGTTGCGGTGCCTACTGCAATATCGTGTCCGCCGTACGGGACGCCTCGTGAAGACCTTCGAGTACGACGCAGTCACCGCCGTCGACGACGCCGTGGCCCGCCTCGCCGACAACGAGAACGCGATGCTTCTCGGCGGGGGAACCAACCTCGTCGACCTGATGAAGCTCGGTGTCGCGAGCCCGACGACGCTGATCGACGTGACGCGACTTCCGTTGCGCGACATCGACATATCCGACGACGGCTCGCTTCGTGTCGGTTCCGGTGTGACCAACAGTGATCTTGCGGTGCACCCGGTGGTGCGTCAGCGCTATCCGGTGCTCTCACGGGCGGTGCTTGCCGGTGCCTCGGGCCAGTTGCGCAACATGGCCACCACCGGCGGGAACCTGTTCCAGCGCACCCGATGCGTGTATTTCATGGATGCATCGAAGCCGTGCAACAAACGCGAACCCGGTTCGGGCTGCCCCGCCCGGACGGGTGAGCACAGAAATCTCGCGATCCTCGGGGCCTCGGAGTCGTGCGTCGCGACGCATCCCTCGGACATGGCCGTGGCGCTCGCCGCCCTCGATGCGCGCATCGTCGTGCAGGGGGTCGACGGTGAGCGTGTGGTTGAAATCGACGACTTCTACCGGTTACCCGGAGGCGAGCCCGAGCGCGACAACACCGTCGCCCGGGACGAAATCGTCACGGCCATCGAGATCCCGGCACCGGCGGACGGCACCGTCTCCACCTACCGCAAGGTTCGGGATCGGCAGTCCTACGCTTTCGCGATCGCCTCGGTCGCCGCCACTCTCGACGTCGAGGACGGAATCGTGCGTGGAGTGTCGATCGCGCTGGGCGGCGTTGCGCACAAACCGTGGCGGGCCCGCACGGCCGAGCACACGCTGCTCGGCGCGGCCGCCGACGAGGCGTCGTTCCGACGGGCGATCGCACTCGAACTCGACGCGGCAGAGCCGCTGCGCGACAACGCGTTCAAAGTTCCACTGGTGACCAACCTCGTCGCCCGCACCCTGGTCGAACTCACAGCATCGGGAGATCGGTCATGACCGCATCCATCGGACAACCGATTCAGCGCACCGAATCGATCGCGAAGGTCACCGGCCGGGCGCGGTACGCCGCCGAGCAGCCGCCGGCCGTCGGGCAGCTGTACGCCTGGTATGTGCCCGCGACAATTCCTGCCGGCACGGTCGAACGGGTCGAACTGGACGACGACCCAGCGGTGCATGCGGTCATCTGGCACGGCAACGCAGAGAAGCTGGGTGAGGTCGAGGACGCAGAACTGCATGTCCTGCAGTCGAACACCGTCGCCTACCGCGGTCAGATCGTGGCCGTCGTCGTGGCCGACACGCTTCAGGACGCCCGCGCCGCCGCAGCTCGCGTACACGTGGAGTACGCCGATGTCCGTTCGCCCGACAACGGCCTGACGGCCGAGCACAGCACGTTGTACGCACCCGAGTCCGTCAACGCTGGCTTTCCCACCGACGTCACCGTCGGCGATCCGGACGCTGCGCTGCAGACCGCCGAGCATGTCGTCGACAATTGGTACTCCACCGCGCCGATGCACAACAGTCCGATGGAGCCGCATGCCAGCACCGCGCAGTGGTCCGACGGTGTTCTGACGGTGTGGGATTCGACGCAGGCACCGTCGGGTGTCCAGGGCGACCTCGCCACGGCATTCGACCTCGAGCCCGAGAACGTTCGCGTGATCGCGGAGAACGTCGGCGGCGGATTCGGAGCCAAGGGCAGTACTCGGCCCAACGTGATCCTCGCGGCGATGGCCGCGCGAACCACCGGCCGCACCGTCAAATTGGTGCTGCCCAGGCAGGCCCTGTTCGATGTCGTCGGATACCGCACCCCGACGCTCAATCACGTTCTACTGGGCGCTGATTCGGCCGGCACGTTGGCGTCGATCGCGCACGATTCGTTCCAGCAGACCAGCACGATCTTCGAGTTCTGTGAGCAGACCTCGGAATCGACTCGGCACATCTACGCGGCACCGAACCGTCGCACCACCCACCGACTCGCACAGCTGGACGTCGGAACGCCGCGGTGGATGCGAGCGCCCGGCGAAGCGCCCGGCATGTTCGCCGTCGAGACGGCCATCGACGAACTGGCCGTGGCCACCGGTGTCGATCCGATCGAACTGCGCATCCGCAACGAGCCGGACGTCGATCCCGCGAGCGGCAACCCATTCAGCTCACGCAGCGTGGTGCAGTGCCTGCGAGAGGGTGCCGAGAAGTTCGGCTGGGACCGCCGCGATTCCACGCCCGGTCGGCGTCGAGAAGGCAACACCCTGATCGGCATGGGAGTCGCGACGGCGAGCTACCCGGTGTTGATCTCACCGAGTACCGCGTCGGCGCGAGTGGAGCACGACGGCACGATCACGGTGTCCGTCGCTGCGTCGGACATCGGGACCGGGGCACGGACCGTGCTGCGCCAGATCGCGGCCGATGCCCTCGAGGTCGACGCAGACACCGTGGTTCTGGCGCTCGGAGACAGTGCGCTTCCGACGGCTCCCGGAGCCGGCGGATCCTCGGGTACCTCGTCGTGGGGCTGGGCCGTCACCAAGGTCTGCCATTCCTTGAAGGCTCAGGGTTCGTACGAGCCGGGAAACTCCGCCGAGGCCGACACCACCGATGACGTCGAGGGCCAGAAGGAGTTGGCGCGCATGGCGTTCGGTGCTCAGTTCGCCGAGGTCGCGGTCGACATCGACACCGGTGAGGTCCGGGTGCGGCGGATGCTCGGGGTGTTCGGCATCGGCGCGGTGATGAATCCGCGGCTGGCGAGGTCTCAGCTCATCGGCGGCATGACGTTCGGACTCGGCATGGCGCTGATGGAGAACGGCATCACCGATCACGAGTTCGGCGGGTTCGCCAATCATGATCTCGCGGAGTACCACATCCCGGCGTGTGCGGACGTCACCGATCTCGAGGCCGTGTGGGTCGAGGAGGTCGATACCGAACTCGCGCCGATGGGCGGCAAGGGAATCGGCGAAATCGGCGCAGTCGGATCCCCGGCGGCCATCGGCAACGCGGTCTACAACGCCACCGGAGTTCGAGTCCGCGATCTGCCGATCACCCTGGACAAAGTGCTGACGCAGTGGAGTGATTAAGTGCCCCAGGCGGCACTCAACCACTCCACTGGCCGCTAGGCCAATATCCGCTGCAGGAATTGCCGGGTGCGGGGCTCGGTCGGGTTCACCAGCACCTGCTCCGGTGTGCCGCGTTCGAGCACGACGCCGTTCTCGATGAACAGCACCTGATCGGCGACTTGCTGGGCGAAGCGGATTTCATGGGTGACGATCACCATCGTCCAGCCCTGCGCAGCAAGGCCTTTGATGACGGCCAGTACCTCGCCGACGAGCTCGGGATCGAGGGCCGAGGTGGGCTCGTCGAACAGCATGAGCTTGGGGCGCAGCGCCAGAGCTCGGGCGATTCCGACGCGTTGCTGCTGGCCTCCGGAAAGCTGGAACGGGTACTGGTCGGATTTGGCGTCGAGACCGATCTGATCGAGGATCGCGTGCGCGTCACGAACGGCGTCGTCCTTGGCTCGCTTCTGCACGATCACCGGTCCTTCGATGATGTTCTGCAGCACCGTCTTGTGCGGAAACAGGTTGTGGCTCTGGAACACCATGCCGCTCTGGGCGCGGAAGTGTCGGAGCTGCGCCGCGCCGACGGGCTGCGCGAAATCCACCGACACGTCCCCGATGCGGATGATGCCTGCGTCGGCCTGATCGAGTGCGTTCAGTGTGCGCAGCACCGTGGTCTTGCCGGATCCGGACGGTCCGATGATGACGGTGACGGTGCCGGCCGGCACGCCGAACGAGATGTCCTTCAATACCTCGAGTGGCCCGAACGATTTCTTCAGTGCGGATACTTCCAGCAGGTCTGTCATTTGGCCACGTACCTGTCGAGTCGGACTTCGAGTTTGCCTTGGAAGAAGGAGAGGACGATGCAGATCACCCAGTAGTACAGTGCGGCAACGGTGTACAGGGTGAAGAAGTCGAAAGTCGGTGCCGCCGCGAGTTGTGCGACGCGCAGCAGCTCGGTCACCAGGATGGTCGATGCGAGCGAGGTGTCCTTGACCAGCGAGATCAGTGTGTTGGACAACGGTGGTACCGCGGTGCGCAGTGCCTGCGGAAGCACGATGCGCTGCAACGTGGCTCGGTATCCCATCCCGATGGTCTGCGCCGCCTCCCACTGCCCCTTGGGCACGCTCAGTATCGCGGCACGGATGACCTCGGCGGCGTAACCACCGACATTCAGCGAGAACGCGACGACCGCGGCCGGAAACGGCGAGATCACGATGCCGAACTGCGGCAGTCCGTAGAAGATGATGAACAGCTGCAGCAGCAGCGGAGTGCCGCGGATGATCGAGACGTAGAACCGGGCGACCGCAGCGAGCGGCGTGATCGACGAGATGCGAGCGAGCGCGACCGCGAGAGCGATGACGAGTCCGATCACGAAGCTGATGGCGGTCAGCGGAATCGTCATGGTCACCGTGGCTTCGAGCATCGGCCACAGGTTGTCGAGAACGAGCTGCGTTTTGGACGGTGCCGTCGATTCCGCGTCGTCGCTCTCCGGAACCACGGTGTCCGCGGTCGGCGCGGCGACGTCACTGCCGAAGTACTTGTTCGAGATCTCGGCGATGGTGCCGTTCTCGCGGAGTGTGTCGATGGCGGTGTCGACCTCGTCCATCAGCCCACTGTCCTTGCGGGCCACGAAGGATTGCAGGGTCGTGTCGCCGGTCTCGCCGGCGATTTTCACTCCTGTGTCGCCGGTCTGCTGCAGGTACTCGGCGATCGCGAGGGAGTCGTTGACGGTGGCGTCGACGCGGCCGTCCTTGACGAGCGTGACCGCCTGGACGAATCCTTCGACGGCCTCGACGTTGGCACCTGCGTTCGCTGCGACCTCTGCCCAGTTGCTCGTCGAGGACTGGGCGGTGGTTTTGCCGGCCAGGTCGGCGAGAGAGGTGATGGTGGAGTCGTCTGCGGCGGTGAGGATCTGGCCCTGCGACACCGTGTAGGGCGTGGACAGGTCGTAGGCCGATTGGCGGGCCGGGGTGATCGAAACCTGGTTGGCGATGAGGTCGAAGCGTTGGGATTGCAGTCCGGCGAAGATCGAGTCGAACGGGGTCTGCACGAAGTCGACGCGTACGCCCAACTCGGCCCCGACGGCGTTGATGACGTCGATGTCGTATCCGGTGAGTTGTCCGTCGCCGCCCTGATAGCTGAAGGGGCTGTAGGTGCCCTCGGTGCCGACGACCAGTACGCCCTCGTCCTGCACCCGGTCCAGCAACGACTGCGAGGACGAGCTGCAGCCGGACAAGCCCAGGATGCCGATGAGGATCGCGACCAGAGCAAGAATGGACCTGCGCACCATCTGCGCCCGCTTTCGCCGTATGTACGAGTGGAGGAAAACCTACCCGTCGATCTCCAGTTCCGCTGACACCACCACGGTGTTGTTCATCGGCAGTGCAGCCACCCCGAGTGCGGTGCGGGCATGGGCACCGATCTCCGGACCGAAGATGGCGACCACCAGATCCGAGAAGCCGTTGACGACCGTGGTGGTCTGGGTGAAGCCGTGGTCGGCGTTGACCGATCCGGTCACGCTCAGCCGCGCGCTGATTCGATCGAGGTCACCGATCGCACGGGCGAGGCTGCCCAGCACGGCGAGAGCCGCGTCGCGCGCGGCGTCGGTGGCGGCGTCGAGACTTACCTCGGATGGCACGGCACCGAACGGGCCTGCCAGGGTGCCGTCTTCCGCCAGAGGTGAATGGCCCGAGGCGAAGACCCGGTTGCCGCGCACGCGCACCCACTCGAACGAGAACTCGAAACCAGGTGGGGCGGTCGGTTCGCCGGGCAACGTGAAGCCCAGTTCGGTGATGCGACGTTCGATCTCCATGGAGGAAAACTCTGTCAGACCGGGACGCCGTTGATGGTGCGAACGGTCCAGCGAGAACCGTCGTGTTCGAGGGTGGAGACGCCGGCGTTGAGGATGCGCGGGGAGTGGCGTCGCCGGATCGCGTCGAAGATCGCCCGGATGACGCCGCCGTGCGCCACGGCGATCACCGCGGAGTCCGGGTAGCGCGAGGCGATCTCGTCCACGCCGCGCACGCCTCGCACGATCAGGTTCGCTCGCGGCTCCAAGCCCGGATACCGGCCGTCCGGCCAGTGCGAGTACGCATCCCAATCGGTGAACCCCTCGGCCTCTCCGAAGTGTCGTTCGGCGAGATCGGGGAACTCGGCGGTGCGGGTCAGGCCCAGGTGCGCGCCGATGATGTCTGCGGTTTCGGCCGCTCTGATCAGCGGGGAGCTGACCAGGTGGTCCCACGTCCGGTACTCGAGTTCGTGGCCGGCCTCGCGGGCCTGAGCACGCCCGGTGTCGTTGAGAGGAATGTCCGAAGAGCCCTGCAGACGCCCGTGCAGATTCCAGTTCGTTTCACCGTGCCGAACCAGTGCCAGAAGAGTCATAGTGAGCGGAGAATATCCCAGAGTTACCAGGGAGTACGGTCGATACGAAGATACGTGAACGAGCTTGGAGGATTGTCGATGAATCTTGCCCTGACAGAAGAAGAGGCCGCGTTCCGTGACGAGATGCGGACGTTCTTCACCACGAAGGTCCCCGCCGAGATTCGCGAGAAGAGCGCGACGGGTCAGGAGTTGAGCAAGGACGAGGTGGTCACGACCATGCGAATCCTCAACGAGAACGGCTTGGCGGTGCCGCATTGGCCCGCTGAGTTCGGTGGCCGCGACTGGACCGCTGTGCAGCGTCACATCTGGCTCGACGAGATGCAGTTGGCGTCGGTGCCGGAGCCGCTGGCGTTCAACGCCTCGATGGTCGGCCCGGTCATCGCGACGTTCGGCTCTCAGGAGCTCAAGGAGAAGTTCCTGCCCAAGACGGCGAACCTCGACATCTGGTGGTGCCAGGGCTTCTCCGAGCCCGAGGCCGGATCGGACCTGGCGTCGTTGCGCACCACCGCCATCCGCGACGGTGACGACTACATCGTCAACGGGCAGAAGACGTGGACCACGCTCGGCCAGTACGCCGATTGGATCTTCGCGCTCGTGCGCACCAACCCGGATGCGCCGAAGAAGCAGGCCGGAATCTCGTTCCTGCTCATCGATCTGGACACTCCCGGCATCGAGATGCGCCCCATCAAGCTGGTCGACGGCAGTGTCGAGGTCAACGAGGTCTTCTTCGACAACGTCCGCGTTCCGGCGGAGAACCTCGTCGGCGAGGAGAACCAGGGCTGGAGCTACGCCAAGTTCCTGCTCGGTAACGAGCGCACCGGTGTCGCCCGCGCGGGACACACCAAAGTGCATCTGGGACAGGCGAAGAAGCATGCAGCACAGACCAAGGTCGGCACCGGCACGCTCCTCGAGGATCCCTTGTTCGCGGCCAAGATGGCCGAGGTCGAGAACGAACTGCTCGCCCTCGAGCTGACTCAGCTGCGTTTGGTGTCGAGCTCGGACGACGGCAAGCCGAACCCGGCGTCGTCGATTCTCAAGCTGCGGGGATCGGAATTGCAGCAAACCACGACCGAATTGCTGATGGACGTCGCAGGGCCGGACTCACTGCCCTACGAGGCGGGCGAGGACATCGAGAGCGAGGGCTGGGCGCAGCGCTCGGTACCGGGGTATCTCAACTACCGCAAGGTGTCGATCTACGGCGGCTCGAACGAGGTTCAGCGAACCATCATCGCCTCTGCGATTCTCGGACTGTAAGGGAGCATCTGAAGACATGGATTTCGAACTCAACGAAGAGCAGAAGCTGCTGCGCGACACCACTCGTGAGGTGCTCACCCGGGCCTACGACACCGAGAAGCGCAACAAGATCGTTGCCGGTGAGCTGGGCTGGAGCACCGACGTCTGGAAGCAGTTGGCCGAGGTCGGCCTGCTGGGTCTGACGTTCAGCGAGGAAGACGGCGGGATGGACGCCGGTCCCGTGGAGATCATGGCCGTGATGACCGAGGTCGGACGACGGCTCGCACCGGAGCCGATTCTCGACGCCGTTCTCGTCCCGGGTGGGTTGATCTCCGAGCTCGGCAGCGCAGATCAGCGCGCGCGGCTGCTGCCGCCGGTGGCCGAGGGATCGTCGATGTTGGCGTTCGCGCACAACGAATCCGGCAGCCGCTGGCCCAACATAGAGGTCGCCACCACCGCCACCGAGGACGGCGGTTCGTGGTCGATCAACGGCGTCAAGAATCCGGTACCGCACGGCGGTAGTGCAGACGTCATCGTCGTCAGTGCAACGCTCCCCACCGGAGGAACCGGACTGTTCGTCGTCGACGCCGACGCAACCGGTCTCACGCGCAAGTCCTATGCCACCCACGACGGCCAGCGCGCCGCGCAGATCGAATTCGTCGACGTCGCAGCCGAACCGCTCGGCACTGCCGAGAATGCGGCAGCGGCCATCACCGGTGCCGAGGTGCGGGCTCAGGCCGCGTTGTGTGCCGAGGCGATCGGGGCCATGGAGGAGGCGCTGCGGCTGACCACCGATTATCTCAAGGCGCGCAAGCAGTTCGGGGTTCCGCTGGCCAAGTTCCAGGCGCTGACCTTCCGGGCGGCCGATATGTACGTGCTGCTCGAACTCGCCCGCAGCATGAGTCTGTACGCCACGATGTCGTTGGCCGACGGCAACGTCGACCCGACGATCGCTTCGCGCGCGAAGCTGCAGATCTCGCGTTCCGGTCGCAAGATCGGCCAGGAGGCCATTCAGTTGCACGGCGGAATCGGTGTGACGGCCGAATATCCGGTCGGTCACTACACCAGTCGGCTCGTGGCCATCGAGCACACGCTCGGTGGTGCCGACGAGCACCTGCGCATCCTGGCGTCGAAGGTAGCCGATCACGACCTCATCGGAATCTGACGCTCGTCGTAGAACGAACTCGGGCCCGGTCACCTTCGACAGGTGGCCGGGCCCGAGTTCGTTTCGCGGAGTGTCAGCTGCCCGCATCCGCCGCGACGACGAGATCGGACACGGCCGTGGGGTTGGAGACCAGGATCGCGTGCGAACCAGGCACTTCGGTCACCTGAGCGCCCGCCCGCTGCGCCATGAACCGCTCGGCGGAGGTCGGAATGATCTGATCCTGCTGGGGGATCAACGCCCAGGACGGCGTGTGCGCCCAGGACGGCGGACCGCTCGGCTCGAGCAGTGCACCGGCTGCGATCGTCTTCTGGTTCGCGACCATGCGCGCGGCCTGCTCCTCGCTCACATCGGGCGCGAAGAACGGGCGAAACAGTGCGGGCGTGATGTACGAGTCGACGTTCTTGCCGATGATGTTCGACGCGTCGTCGACGATCGTCAGGCCGATCACCGGCGGCACCAGCGCGGTCACCGGGAAACGGATGGGGTCGAGTTCCAGGGCGACGGGTTCGCCTTCGACGGGCATGAATGCGGCAACGTAGACCAGCGCTTCCACGTTGTCCGCGTGCACGTTGCTGATCACCGTGCCGCCGTACGAATGGCCCACCAGGATCACCGGCCCGTCGACGCTCTCGACGACTTCGGTGACCGAGGCCGCGTCGACTGCCGGTCCGCGCAGTGAGTTGTCTGCCGTCACCACGGGGTAGCCGCGGCCGCGGAGGTTCTCGGCGACGCCGTCCCAGCTGGAATTGTCCGCGAAGGCTCCGTGCACCAGCACCACGGTCGGCAGCGTCTGCGCGGCAGCGGGCGCGACGCCGATGCCGACCATCGACCCCACCGTCAGCCCTGCCGTTGCGAGAAGAGTGGTCAACTTGGTTTTCGTCATGCTCACAACCTGTCACACGTCGGAAGTTCGTGCGGTGTTCACCGCCGAGATTCGACCAGCTTCTTCTCAGTGAACGCTCGTATGCTTGGCTTGCAGCAGTGGCGTTCGTCCGACCCGGGCGATCGCAAAACGGTAGGTGATGATCGTGAGCGAGAGTTCGATGAAGTCTCGGATGGCCGAGTACCCACGCCCCCATCACTGCTTGTTGCACGTCAGCGACACGCACCTCGTCGACGGTGGCGGTCGGTTGTACGGCGGCGTGGACAGTGAATTGCGGCTCGAACAGGTGATGACCGACGTACGCAACTCGGGTGTGCGCCCCGACGCGTTGGTGTTCACCGGAGACCTGACGGACAAGGGCGAGGCCGGTGCCTACGAGAAGCTGCGGGCGTTGGTCGAGCCGGTGGCCGAGGAGCTCGGTGCGCAGATCGTCTGGGCGATGGGCAATCACGACGACCGGGCGACGTTCCGCCAGAAGCTTCTCGACGCCGAACCGACCGTGCAGTCCATCGATCGTGTGCACGACGTCGACGGTCTCCGTGTCGTGACGCTCGACACGACGGTTCCCGGACGCCATCACGGGGAGCTCGGTGACGAGCAATTGGCCTGGCTTGCAGACACGCTCGCCACCCCCGCAGAATTCGGCACGATTCTCGCGATGCACCATCCGCCGGTGCCGACGGTGCTCGATCTCGCGGTACTGGTCGAGCTGATCGATCAGCCGCGCCTGGCCGAGGTGCTGCGCGGAACAGACGTGCGCTCCATTCTCGCTGGGCACCTGCACTACTCGACGACGGCCACGTTCGCGGGTATCCCCGTCTCGGTGGCGTCGGCCACGTGCTACACCCAGGATCTGAACGTCCCCGCCGGCGGATTGCGCGGTCGCGACGGTGCCCAGGGATACAACCTGGTTCACGTCTACGAGGACACCGTCGTGCACTCGGTGGTGCCGACGGGCTCGTACGACACTGTGGGAGAACCGGTCTCGGCTCAGGAGACCGCACGCAGGCTGAGTGCAGCGGGAGTGACCATCGCAGACAGTGCGAGGCGGAAGACGTTCAGCGACGCCTGAGCGTCAGCGTTCGTCGCTTCTGGCGCGTTCCCAGGGTGCGACGATGGGAAAGTACTTGTCCAGGAACTGGGTCACGGTGCGAGTGCGCAGGTCCAGGTCGACCTCCGGGAAGCTGCCGTCGTTGAGGCAGAAGAAGTCCACCGACCGCTTGGGGAGCAGTTTCGCCATCGCGTCGAGGCCCGCGACCGTGGTGGTGTCGATGTATCGGACCTTGGCGTCCTTCTGGACCACGGCCCGCCCGCTCATCAGTGCGTAGTAGTGGTACAGCGAGTTGGTCACCGAGATGTTGGTGCTCGCGCGGAATGCGCTCGCGGCAGTGGACGCGAACTCGTCCGGAAATTCGTTCTCCATTTCCTGCATCACGCTGCGCCGCAACGGGGTTGCCGCGTGTTCGAGATGTCGAGTCGTGGTCATTCCGAAGCGGTTCTGCAGGATCCGACGGTTCACGCGGGCTGCGTTCTCGAAGCCGCTGCGGTCGGCGTCGCTGTAGCCCAACCCGATTCGGGTCGTCGCCTCGATGAACATGCTGATCCCGCCGGGGGAGAAGAACATCGACGGGCTCACCGGTCGACCGAAGAACATGTCGTCGTTCGAGTACAGGAAGTGCTCGGACAATCCGGGGATGTGGTGCAGCTGACTTTCGACTGCCTGCGAATTGTGGGTCGGCAGAACGGATGTGTCGACGAAGAAAGCTTCGCTCGGCACGAACGTCACCTTCGGATGGTCGGCCAGCCACGCTGGCCTCGCCGAGTCGGTGGCCACGAAGATGCGCCTGATCCACGGTGCGTAGAGGTGGATCGACCGCAGTGCGTACTTCAGTTCGTCGATCTGTCGGTAACGGGCAGCCGAATCGTCACCCTCACCGACGACGTAGTTCGCCATCCGCCGCGCGCGCTGCGCCTGGAATTCGGCCGAGGAGCCGTCGACCCAGGAGAAGACGATGTCGATGTCGAAATTGATGTCCGACGCGTGGTCGGCGAACATGTTCTCGATGGTCGGCCACGTTCTGCCGAAGCGCTCGACGGTACCGCGGACGGCCTCGTCGGGCCGGATGTTGCGTCTGGTCAGCGAATTCTCGATCGGCAGCACGATCTCGGACGGGGAGAACGACCACAGTTCGATCTGCACCGCCGTCGACGCGCCGTAGTACAGACCGCTGAACGGCTCGACCCGCGGGCGGTACAGGCGCACGATTCGTGCGTTCGCGGACGGCGACAGCGAACCGTCGGCCACCAGCACAGCCTTTCCGCGGGCGTCGACGGTCTTGGAGTAGAACGGCTCGGCGCGGCAGGCATGCACCAACGCGGTGGTCAACGCCTTGCGTGCGGCCAGTTCGATGGCTATGACGGGCCGTTCGTCGTTTCCGCGAACGAGCAGGTACTTGATGCGGGCGGCGTCGAGCACGGCGCGGACGAACAGCAGATCCTCGACCATCGCCTGGTGCGGGGTGGTGGAGGTGATGGTCAGTGCGTAGCGGCCGTCGTGGCTGACCACGTCGGACCGTTCGCTCAGACGCGCTGCGGATGCGGCAGATTCTCGGGTGACGGCATCGTTGGTCTCGTGCTCCGGTGGAACGAGGTAGATATCGTGCGGGGCAGAAGACGAGGTGATGACGTTCCTTCCGGAGTGTTCGCGCTGGCCGAGGAAACCCGGTGCGCACTCAGTCTAGTGCAGGTCCGGGGCTTTTCCGACGCGCTGCGGTAGAACCCAGTTCGCCGCGATCAGCCCGACCGCAACTCCGGCAGCGTCGGCGAGAGCGTCGGCGACCGATCCCGAGCGTCCCAGAGGCAGGATCGCCTGCAGGACCTCCGAGATCGCCGCGAACGCCGGCACCCACAATGCGGTTCGGGTCCAGCCGATTCCGGCCAGGCGCGAGGTGTACGCGAGGGCCGCGAACAGGACGAAATGAATGATCTTGTCGCTGTGCTGAAATCCAGACGGGACGCCGGACGCGGGGGTGAAGAGCACGATCAGCGAGACGACGAAGGTGACGGCCAGGGGAATTCGATACGTCGACTGCGAGAACACCGTGAAGAGTTTACCGGCGCTGCAGCACCACGACCGTGTCGATTCGCTCGTCGCCGTCGGGCGTCGTGCGGGTGCGGTGTTCGGCGTGGATCGTCTCGAACCCGTCGCCCGCCGCAGCGAGGACCGGTTCCGGTGCGAACAGTCGGTGCTTGGCCGGATGCTGTGAGGCGTGGCTGTCGCTCGGACTGTGCCCGACGATCAGCAGACGCCCCTTCGACGAGACCGCTGCGGCGAACCTGCGGGTCGTCAACTCGAGCTCGTTCGGTGGTACTTGGAGAAAGTGCACCGACACCAGATCGAACGCCCCGGCCGGGGGAGTCCAGGCCAGAACGTCTTCCTGTTGCCAGTTCACCGCGAGTGTCAGCGGCTCGAGTGCCTGTTGTGCTGCGCGAGCGCGGCCGAGGGCGACATCGGAGATGTCGACACCGGTCACGTTCCAGCCTCGACCGGCCAGCCACAGTGAGTCGGCACCTTCACCGCAGCCGATGTCCAGGGCGCGACCCGGAGTCAGCTCGGACGCCTCCTGTACCAACACGGCGTTCGGGTTTCCGCTCCAGATGGCGGTGCGTTGGTTGTAGAGATCGTCCCAGAACGCTTCGTCGAAGGCGGCGTTCTCGAAATCCGGTTCCGCGTGGGTCGGCTCGGCAGAATGAGTATGCGCGTGCGTGTGGTCGGCCATGGTTCGAGACTGCCCGTTGCCAGCCGTCCACGCAAACACTTTTGCTCGAATAGCAAAAATGCTTTCTGGGTAGAATGGTTCGTCATGACCGAACAGGAACGCGAAGTACTGACGTGGGCGACGTTCGGGGACGCCTCGCGCGACCTGACGAAGAAGATCGTCGACGACGGCTTCGTCCCGGACATCGTCATCGCGATCGCTCGCGGCGGACTCATTCCCGCGGGTGCGATCTCCTACGCGATGGGCGTCAAGGCAGCGGGCACCCTCAATGTCGAGTTCTACTCCGACATCGAAGAGACTCTGCCCGATCCCGTTGTGCTGGAACCACTTCTGGACACCGACGCCATCGTCGGCAAGAAGCTGCTCGTCGTCGACGACGTCGCCGATTCCGGCCGCACCCTGGCTCTGGTCATCGACCTGTTGAAGGCGCACACCGTCGACGTGCGGTCGGCCGTGATCTACACCAAGCCGAGAACCATTGTGCTGCCGGACTACTCGTGGCGAGAGACCGACAAGTGGATCAACTTTCCATGGTCCACGTTGCCGGTCATCACCTGAATTATTCCCTCTGGACGGTTGCGCTGTCGGGTTGGAGTCGGCTACATCGCCCGCTGGTCTGTGTGTGGGCCCTTCCGGCGTCACGCCGATTGCGACACAGTGTTGTATCTCAGCGCGCATGTGCGCACCTAGAGTGGCCTGGTGGACGGAATCCGGAAACGCCGCCTGACCATCGCGGCTATCTGTATCGGCATCGTCGCTGCAGCGTGGTGGGCGTTCGCTGTGACGTATACACGTACCGCGACGATTGCCATCACAGCGACGTACCCCACCGACGAAGCCGACGACCCCGATGCGGATATCCCGGCGTACAGGGGGGTCGGCCTCGACCTGAGCGGTTACGACCCTCTTCCGCAGGTGAGTGACCGACTCGCAGAACAACGCGGAGGGTCGGCAGCGGACTACTCCGACACCGTATCGATCACTCCCATCGACGACGGCACCGCGCATTTGGCCGTCACCGCGGAGGCCGGCGACGGCACCGAGGCAGTCGAGTTGGCCAATCAGGCCGCCGCGATCGTGATCGATTTGTTCAACAGCGTGCCCACAGGGTCGGCAGACGTCGTCTTCCGTGCCGACATCGCTGAACCCGCACGCTGACAATTTCAAGCTAGCTCTCGGCCAGTCGAAGGTCGGATCCTTCTGCCGCCGAGCCTGAAAAAGCCTTCCGAGATTCCCTCAACCTGGTGCCCTCATCGCCAATGCCCGCTATTCTCGATACCGACCGGGAGGTCCGGTTGTGTCGGGTGGCATGAACCGTCACTCGATGACGTGGCAAGGAAAGGTAGGCAACGAGTCTCGTCTCATCGCTGTACTCCTGTGCCGCGAGCGCAATGCTGCGTACCAGTTGGCTCTGTCGGTTGCGCGGGACGAATCGAACCGAGCTGCGAAATATCAATGCTAGGAGCGTGCTGAACGGTGTTGGTACCCATCATCGTGTGTGAGGTCTTGTTCTGGGTGATGTTGGTCCTCGGACTGCTTGCGCGATACGTCGCCCGCAGGAAAGCCCTTTCGACGGCGCTGCTCGTGAGCACACCCTTCATCGATGTGGTTCTCATCGTGATCACCATGGTCGATCTTCACCGCGGGGCAGATCCGCACTTCACTCATGGCCTGTCGGCGTTCTACATCGGATTCTCGATCATGTTCGGGCCCAGTGTTATTCGATGGGCGGACGAACGTGCTGCATACCGATGGGGACACGGTCCGGAACCCACCAGGGCCGTTCGAACCCGAACCGATGAAGTGTCGTACCAGTGGGCCGAGTGGCGACGAGCCCTGACCGCATCCGCAATCGCTGCCATCGTCCTCGGTTTTGGCATCGCTATAGCAGGAATGGAGAACGCATTCTGGCTCCAGTACTGGATGGGTGTACTGGTCTTCCTCGTCGTGTGCTGGGCATTCATCGGACCCTTGCGGGCTTCGCGAAAGACCATCGCGGAGCCTGACCGCGCCAGTGACACTGCACAACCGTCGAACGGCGGGTAGGTCGAGACCGGGTCGTGATGAGTCGCTAATCAACACCGTTGCGCGGCAGCATTATTCGAGACGTGAGACCGGGATCAACTTTCCATGGTCCACGTTGCCGGTCATCACCTGAATTATTCGCTGGAGACGTCGATCAGCACTTTGCCGACGGCTCCGTTCTCCACGGCGTCGTGTGCTGCAGCGGTCTCGCTCAACGAGTAGCGGTGCAGCGGTAGGCCCGTGGCTTCGCCCACTTCGAGAACGCCTGCTGCTGCAGCCGCGCTGACGTCTTCTTCGGCGTTACGCAGAGCCTCGTCGCCCACGGTGTAGAGCAGCACGAACTGGTAGCGGGTGTTCAACACCATGTTCGGTCGGACGTCGAACGTCACAGTGTCGCCACCGTTGTTGGCGTAGACGGCAACTGATGCTCGGTTCGCCCCCACGGCAGCGTTCAGCGCTGCGTTCTGTGCGGGAGCAACCTCGACGACGAGATCGATTCCGGCAGGAACCAGTTCGCGGATCTCGGCGGCGGCGTCACCGGCCTTGTAGTCGACCACATGATGCGCGCCCGCGGCGGTCGCCAGTGCGCCCTTCTCCGGCCCGCTGACCGTCGTCACAACCGTCGCCCCCGCCCATCGGGCCAACTGGATCGCGGCATGGCCGACGGCACCGGCACCACCGGCGACCAGAACCGACTTGCCGTCCAGTGCACCCGGGTGCAGCCGAGTGGGTCCGTCCTCGGAGACGGTCAGCGCGCGGTGTGCCGTCATCGCGGGCACTCCGAGGCTCGCGCCCACGTCGAAGCCGACGCCGTCGGGCAGAGGAACCACCCGGGAGGCAGGGAGGATCGCGAAAGACTGCGCCGTACCGGTCGGACGCTGATGTTGCGCCAGGTACACCCAGACGCGATCTCCGACGGCCAGGCCGTCGACGTCGGAGCCGACCGCGTCGATCACTCCGGCACCGTCCTGGTTCGGTACTACCTCGTCAAATGCCAGCTTCTCGCCCGGTCCGGAACCGGTTCGATTCTTCCAATCCGTCGGATTGACGCCGGAGACCACGATGCGAACACGCACTTCGCCTGCGGCGGGCTCGGTCACCTCGCGATCCTTCAGCTCGAGGACTGACGAGTCGCCGGTGCGGGTGTACACAATTGCTGGAGCAGTCATGCCAGGTCCAACGCGCTCGGACCGCCCCGATGTTCCCTGCGCTCCCATCGGGGTATGCATGAGTGGTCATCAGTGCTGTCAGAGAAGAGATGGATCTTTCATGAATCACAACGACCTGCTCACCGACGCGTTCGACCGAATCAAGGAACTCGTGCATTCGGTCCTGGACGACATCCCCGTGGCTGCGTTGACCTATCGACCGGACGCGGATGCCAACAGCATCGCGTGGTTGGTGTGGCACCTGACTAGGGTGCAGGACGACCACATCGCGGGTGTGGCCGGGAGCGAGCAGGTTTGGACGTCGGACTCGTGGTTCGAGCGTTTCGGCCTCCCGTTCGAGAAGTCCGACATCGGGTACGGCCAGTCCTCGTCCGACGTCGCCCAGGTCGCCTCGAGTGCCGAGCTACTACGCGAGTACTACGACGCTGTGCACTCGAAAACCATTGCGTACCTGGGCAGTGTCGGGGTCGACGATCTGGACCGGATCGTCGACGAGAACTGGAACCCGCCGGTCACCCTGGGCACCAGGCTGGTCTCGGTCCTGTCCGACGACCTCCAGCACGCGGGGCAGGCGTCGTATGTGCTCGGTATGTACTCCAGAAGCGCTCAGGCGTAACGCTTCTGCAGGTTCTCCAGCGTCTTACGGATGTTGCGACGCTGGAAGTGCTCGAAAGTCTTGCCACTGGTGACGATCTTGTCGAAGACCAGCGCCAGCGCGTCGGGCCACTTCGTGCGGCCGTCGGTCCAAGTCTCGGTGACTTTCGTTCCGCCCTCGACCGGCTCGAAGTCGTATCTCCAGGTTGCGATGGAGGCCTTGACCTTCGGGGCGCTCTTGCCGATGGCGTGAACGCGGAACTCGAAGGTCTTGCCGGGGTCGGCGGCAGTGACGGTGCAGCGGGTGACCCATGTAGCTGGGCCGCGCTTGTTGGTGCCCTCGAACACCATTCCCACATACGCGGTTTCGCGGGGTTCGTGCACGGTGGCACCGGTGTTCTCGGGGCTCCACTGACCCATTTTCGTGGGGTCGCTGATGGCAGCGTAGAGAGTGTCGGCGTCGGCATCGACGACGATGCTGTCGAAAACGGTGAGTTCGCGCTTCACGACGACGCACCCTTCTTCAGGCCGGGATGAATGCGGGTGAGCATCGGCACCAACAGTGTTCGCGGGGTGATCTGCGCGAAGATCGACCCGACGCGATTGGCGGGTCCGGGGATCGACACCATGCGTCCCTTGGTCATGTCGTCGACGGCAGTTCTGGCCACCGTCTCGGCAGAGACCCACATGATCGACGGAAGTGCTTTCTCTGCATCGTCTTTCGCGAAGCCGGCGGCCTCGCCGAACCCGGTCTGCACCGGTCCGGGGCACAGTGCAGTTGCGGTCACGCCCGTTCCCTTCAGCTCGCCGGTCAGCGACTGCGTGTAGGAGAGCACGAACGCCTTGCACGCGCCGTATCCGGCCTGACCGGGCAGAGGCTGGAAAGCAGCAGTGGAGGCCACGTTGAGCAGTGCGCCGCGTCCTCGGTCGATCATGCCGGGGAGAAATCGGGTGCACAGGTCCGCGACGGCGACCACGTCGACCTCGATCATGTGCATCTCGGCGTCGGGGTCGGATTCTGCGACCGGTCCGAGGGTGGACAGCCCGGCGTTGTTGATCAGGATGTCCGGGATCATGCCGAGTTCGGTGATGCGGCCGAGTAGTTCGGCGCGAGCAGTGCGGTCGGAGAGGTCTGCGGCGAGCACTTCGGCTCGGACTCCCCGTGCTCGGATCTCCTGTGCCAAGTCTTCGAGCTTGTCTGCGCGCCGGGCGACGAGGGTGACGCCATGGCCGCGGGATGCGAGCACGCGGGCGATCGCGGCTCCGATTCCCGATGACGCTCCGGTCACGACGGCTGTCCGATCAGGGGCGGGGCGAGGAAGGCTCATGGCTCCCACCGTAGCGAACGCCCGCTGTGCAGTGCATTCGAACCGCTTTTGTAGGTTAGCCTTGACTTACTTAAAGCCCGTCAGTCGTCGAGAGGTAACCATGTTCTCTGCTCCACCGGCCGGTCGGCGTTTCACTCGCCGTGCGTCCCTGCTGTCCGTCCTCGCTGTGTCGGCCCTGGTGGTCGGCGCGTGCTCGTCTGCCGACACTGCCGAGGCCGAGCAGTCCAGCGATTTTGCGGCCGTGACCATCGATTCGGCTCTGGGGCAGGCCGTCATCACCGAGAAGCCCGAGCGCATCGTGACTCTCGGTCAGGGGTCGGCCGAGACCGCGATCGCATTGGGTACCGTCCCGGTCGGCGTCGAGGAGTACTCGTGGGGTGCCGACGAATCGGGATATCTGCCGTGGGTTCACGACGCAGTCACCGAGTCGGGTGCCGAGCTTCCCGAACAATTCACCGGTGGAACCGAACTCAATATCGAATCCGTTGCAGCCCTCGAACCTGATCTGATCCTGGCTCCGTGGTCGGGAGTGACGCAGGATCAATTCGACAAGATGAGCGCCTTCGCTCCGGTGGTCGCCTACGAGGAGCAGCCGTGGACGATCACCTGGGAAGACCAGATCACCGTCATCGGCAAGGCCATGGGTGAGGAGCGGAAGGCTGCGGAGGAGATCGAGAAGATCAAGGCCCGCTTCGCCGACGCCACCACCGATCATCCCGAATATGCCGGAGTGAGCTTTTCGTACATCTACAACACCGGGCCGGGGACGCTCGGGGTGTTCCTCGCCGACGAGCAACGCGTCGCGATGGTCCGCGCACTCGGCTTGCAGGTCGATCCGGTGGTGAACACCCTCGACGAGACCGAGGGCACCGACTCGGCAGTCATCGGATTGGAGAATGCGAATCTGTTGAACGACTCGGACTTGATCTTCACCTTCTACTCCGATCCGCAGAACCGCACCGACACCGAAAATCAGCCTGCTTACCAGCAGATTCCGGCTGTGTCCCGCGGTTCGGTCGTTGCGCCGACGGATCAGTCGTTCGTCACCGGGTCGTCCATCATCAATCCGCTGACGGTGCCGTGGGCACTCGAGCGATACGTGCCGATGATCGACGAGGCGGTCGCGAAGGTGGACGCGAACTAGGTCAAAACACCTCGCGCTGTCGTTCCTGTTGCAACACCTGCTCGAGGTGATGTGGCACGACCGCGGTGACGGATCCTTGATTCGACCGAAGTAGCTGCCCGGCAATCTCTTCCAGCCCCGCACCGGTGTTCTCGGTGCGGGGCTGGAGCTTTTCTTGGGGCTTATGCGATGTGGGGGCCCGCGCGTGCGTGGGACGGTCTGGGTTGTCGGTACGGGTCGACGGTGGCCGGTGGGACGAACCAGGGGTGGTTGTCGGTGCCGATGAATACTTCCCAGTCCGAGTGGTGCATGTGGCGGTGGTGGAATCCGCAGAGTAGGACGAGGTTGTTCATGTCGGTGGGGCCGCCGTCGCCCCAATGCCAGATGTGGTGTCCTTCGGTCCAGGCGGCGGGTTTTCCGCAGCCGGGGAATGCGCAGCCGTGATCGCGGGCGGTGAGGGCTTTGCGTTGTTTGGCGGTGACGGTGCGGGCGGTGCGGGCGAGGTTGAGCGGGTTGCCGTTCTCGTCCATCACGATCGCGGTCAGGACACAGTCGCAGGCGAGTTGGCGGGAAGTGTTGCGGGAGAGCGGTCCCATCCACGGCAGCCACCCGACCGAAGTGCCGTCCCCGAACAAGTCGCGATACGCGCCAGGATCCGCTGCACGGCGGTCACCGCCGGTGTCACTGTCAGTGTGGGCGGTTCCGGTGTCCGACTCTGCCGTGTCGGGGTGAATTGGTACGCCGGTATTGATGTCGACCGGATCTGCTCGGTCGGTGTCGGATTCTGTTGCTGCGCGCGAGTTTTCGTCGTCGGTGATGTCGTCTTCGTCGCCGCGGCTCTGGAGGTCGGTGAGGTCCTGCAGCCGGATGTGCAGGTTCAGGTGCGGGCGTTCACCGCCTTCGATGGGGCGGTTACTGGAGGCGAGGTATTGGTCGAGGATGTGTCCGAAGGCGTCGGCTCTGCGCTTGGCGGGACTGCGGTCGTCTTGGGTGCCGTCGGCGGCGGGGCGGGGTTCGGTCAACGGGGAGAGTGCGGTGAGCAGCTTCTCTCCGGTGATCGCATCGAAATCACCTTTCAACACCAGCCGCCCGTTCAACGTTTTGGATGCGAAGAACTCGTTGCGGTCGGTGTCCTCGGCGGGTGGTTTCTTGTTGCCGAAGCTGTCTTCGAGTCTGGTGATCGCTGCACGAATCCGGCCGGTGCGCGCTTCGGGCCCGGTGGCGGCGGCTATCAGAGCTTTAAGCGCGACATCGCGACCCTCTTCCGGCAGGTTCTCCGGGGGTGTTTCGGCGAAGGTCAGGATCAACGCGGCGTGATCGACGGACATGACGCCTGTGTTTACGGCATCGGCGATGTCGGGAAATGCAGCCATGCCGCGGGCGAGGGCGACGATCTTGTTTGCTGTGGACGGTGAAAGCAGGGTGGTGGAGGTCAGCCAGCCGGCGGGTCCGGGGAAACCGAGCTTCTCCCGCGAGACACGGGTGTCGATTTCGGCGACGAGAGCGATACGTCGGGCTTCGAGCAGCTGGATTTGGTGGGAGACGGCGGCGGCGTCGGCGAGGAGTTCGCTCTCGCTCAGTTGCCAGATCTCCGTCGTCATGGGAGCAAGTGTATCGAACGAGTGTTCGATGCGCAATGATAGTCAAATCTGAAACTGTTGCCGTGCATAAGGATTCGTGAATCATAACCTGTCGGTGGCGCGTAGTAGATACGCGATTTCTCCGACGATCGCGCAAGACCGCCATTCGTCGGCGAGAAGTACGCTCGAACATCGATGCATGTGGACTGACCCATCGACCCTGAACGTTGCCCAGGTGCCGGGTCGGGGTGAGACATCCAATTCTGCGGCAATGTGGTTTCGCGGTGACGATTCGGTGCGGAGCGCAATGCTCACAAGGGTCAGCTCGGTATTGCAGTCGGCGGCGACGTCGAACCGACGCACCGACGATTAGCTAATTCTGCTGCCATACTTAGCTATTCGGGGACTTCCTATGAATCAGGTGGACTGGTTTCACTGGCGGGTGAGGCAGTTTCCTTGGATCACGGTCGGCCCTCACGGCAGCATTTCGGCCGGCGCGCCGTCAGCACCCACGACTCCGGACAGGGCAATGCTGCTCTCACTGCTGCCTGGTCTCCTCGCGAGTGGAGGCTCCCGGGTTAGAGAACTCAACGCTTCAGTACACCTCGCGTTGCCGTTCCTGTTCCAAGACTTGCTCGAGGTCGCTCAATCGGTTCATCGACGACACCTGACGCGCCGTGCGGTGATTGAGCGCCAACATCTCTCGATGCCGGTGCACGAATGCCCAGTAGCCCGCAGTGAAGGGGCATGCGTCGTCGCCCAGTCGCTTCTTCGGGTTGAATTCGCACGGCTTGCAGTAGTCGGTCATGCGGTTCAGGTACGCCCCGCCCGAGGCGTAGGGCTTGGTGGCGATCACGCCGCCGTCTGCGTGCTGGCTCATGCCGATCACGTTCACCGGCATCACCCAGGCAAACCCGTCGACGAAAGCCGTTGCGAACCAGTCGGTCAACGCCCGCGGATCCCAGGCATGTTGCAGCGCAAAGTTTCCCAGGATCATCAGTCGGGGGATATGGTGCACCCAGCCGCGCTCGCGCACGCCGTCCACCGTGCTGGACAGGCATTTCGCCACCACGGCGTCGCCGTCCAAGTCGAGCAGCCAATCCGGCAGTGGCTCATGAGCTTCGAGCTTGTTGCGTTCGAGATACTCGGGCCCCAGATGCCAGTACAGATGCCACACATATTCGCGCCAGCCGAGGATCTGGCGAACGAAACCCTCCACGCTCGCCAGCGGGGTGCCGTCGCGGTGGGCGTCCTCGGCGGCGTGCGCCACGTCCAGCGGTTGCAGCAGGCCAAGATTCAGCGGGACCGAGAGCAGTGAGTGCGACATCGTCCAGTCGTCGGCCATCACCGCGTCCTCGTATTTGCCGAAGTCGTCCAAGCGATAGTTCACGAAGTGCGCCAGGGCTTCCGACGCCTCAGAAGCAGTCACCGCAAACACGCGAGGTCCGTCGACTCCGACGGTGTCGAGGTCCCAAGAGTCGAGGTCGGCGCGCACCTGATCGTCGATGTCATCCTCGGTCGGCCACCACGGTTCTTCGACACCCAGGGTCAGGCGTCCCTTCGGCGGCGGCGACTGGTTCTCGGCGTCGAGGTTCCACTTTCCGGAAACCGGTTCGGAACCGTCCATCAACACCCCGAACTTCTTGCGCTGCTGCCGGTAGAACGTCTCCATCCGAAAGGTGCCGCGTTCGGCTGCCCACTCCGCGAACTCGGCGCGCGGGAGAGCGAACATCGGCGTCGGCAGTATCTCCGAGACCAGTCCCTCCTCGTGCAAGGCGGCTACGAACTTCTCGGCCGCATGTGAGGTGGGCTCGAAAACCACCACGGGCTTGCCGTACTCGGCCAACCCTTCCCGGTACGTCTCGGTCTGCAGGTAGGTGACGCGATCGCCCAGCTCGTCGGCCAGATGACGCATCCCCGACAACACGAGGTGCAGCTTCTGCCGGTGGTATCTCCGACGCCGGAACACGCGCCGGGACTCGATCATCAGCACATCCCGGTCGGCATGCTCGTCAACCGAGCGAAAGTGCGGACCGAGCTGATCACCGAACAACCACAGAGCGTCCATGCACCCAGTGTTCTCCCGCCGCCAGTCTGGCAAACCAGCATCCGGCACATGGCGGTCCGGTGAACACTGTGGCCGACCCAGGTGCGCCTTACTTGACCACCGACGATCCATCGCATGGACTGACCCGATGCACGCTGATTCTGCGCTTTCCAGAAGGACGTTTCTTCGCTCGTCGTCGGTGGCCGTCGCGGTGGCCGGAGTCGCCACGACGCTGCCGGCAATCGCACACGCGCAGGGCAGCGATCAGGGCTTCCTGCACGGAGTCGCATCGGGAGATCCGTTGCCCGACGCGATCGTCCTCTGGACCCGCATCACCCCCGCGCCCGACGCCACCCCGGGCTCCGGCGTCGGCCCGCAGGTGTCGGTGACGTGGCGGATTTCCCGCAGTGCAGACATGGGCGATGTCGTCTCCTCCGGAACAGTCTCGACCGGTCCCGACGCCGACCACACCGTCAAGGTCGACGTCGACGGCCTGGCTGCAGACACCACGTACTTCTACGATTTCCGGACGAGCGACGCGACGTCGGCCGTCGGGACCACACACACCGCACCGCGCAACGATGCCGACGTCGACGCGATGCGCTTCGGTGTCGTCTCGTGCTCCAACTGGGAGTCGGGTTACTTCGGTGCGTACCGGCATCTTGCCGCCCGGGGAGACCTCGACGCCATCGTCCATCTCGGTGATTACATCTACGAGTACGAGACGGGCGGGTTCCCGGGCCGTGACGGGGTGATCCGGCAGCATTCGCCCACCCACGAGATCGTCACGCTCGCCGACTACCGGCAGCGCCACGGCCAGTACAAGTCCGATCCCGATCTGCAGGCCGCGCACATCGGCGTGCCGTGGATCTGCACGTGGGACGACCACGAATCCGCCAACGATGCCTATGACACCGGCGCGCAGAATCACACCCCGGGCACCGAGGGCGACTGGTCCACGCGCAAGGCGAATTCGGAGCAGGCGTACTACGAGTGGATGCCGGTGCGCGCGGCAGGCACGGCGACCAACCGTCACCTCTACCGTCGGCTGCGGTTCGGCAACCTCCTCGAACTCTCGATGCTGGACCTACGCACGTACCGCTCGCAGCAGGTGTTGCCGTTCAACGGGCCCGAGGTCGATTCTCCCAACCGAACCATCACCGGCGCGGAGCAGATGCAGTGGCTCACCGACGGCATCGTCTCGTCGCCGACGCAGTGGAAGATCGTCGGCAACCCGGTGATGATCACGCCCACTCTCATCCCGCCGCTCGATCGCGACGCAGCCAGGGCCGTCACCTCGCTGCTCGGCATTCCAGAGGGCGGTCTGCCGTACAACGCCGATCCGTGGGACGGCTACACCGCCGACCGCCGGAAGCTCCTCGGTGCCATCGTGGACGCAGGCGTCGACAACACCGTCTTCATCACCGGCGACATCCACTCGGCGTGGGCCTGCGAGGTACCCCTCGACGCGGCGCATTACGCAACTACGGAGCCCGCTGCCACCGAGCTGGTCGTCACCTCGGTGAGCTCGGCCAACATCGACGACCTGACGCGTACTCCGCCGCACACGCTGGGCCGAGTCGCCGAGGAGGCATTCAAGGCGCTCAACCAGCACGTGAAGTTCGTCGACCTCGACAGCCACGGGTTCGGCGTCTTCGAGGTCACCCGGACGGCGGCTCGGATGGACCACTGGTTCCTCACCGCCAAGGAGGATCCGCAAACCGGCGTGTACTGGGGAGCGGGCTTCACCGTCGACTCGGGCACCCAGCGTGTCCGGGCGGCGGCACCGCCTGCCTGACAACGCGCCATACTGGTCGGCGTGGCTGTACCGAAAATCGTCCTGTTCTACGTGTTCACTCCGCTACCCGATCCCGAGGCGATCCGGTTGTGGCAGCAGACGCTGGCCGCGTCCAACAACCTGACCGGACGCATCCTGATCTCCGAACACGGCATAAACGCGACGGTGGGCGGTGATGTCGACGACGTCAAACGGTACGTCCGCGGCACTCGCAGCTATCCGGCGTTCAAGGCGGCCGACGTCAAGTGGTCCGATGGACTCGGCAACGATTTCCCGCGGTTGTCCGTTCGCGTCCGGGACGAGATCGTCACATTCGGAGCCCCCGGGGAACTGAAGGTCGACGCCGACGGAGTGGTCGGCGGCGGTACTCACCTGAGCCCGCAGCAGGTGCACGAGCTCGTCGATTCTCGGGGCGACGACGTCGTCTTCTTCGACGGCCGCAACGCCTTCGAGGCGCAGATCGGCAAATTCAAGAACGCAGTGGTGCCCGACGTCGAGACCACCAGGGACTTCGTCTCCCAGCTCGATTCCGGTGCCTACGACCATCTGAAGCAGTCCCCGGTGGTCACGTACTGCACAGGGGGAGTGCGGTGCGAGGTGCTCTCGTCGCTGATGGTCGCGCGCGGGTTCGAGGAGGTGTATCAGCTCGACGGCGGAATTGTCCGGTACACAGAGACTTTCGGCGACGACGCGCTCTGGGAGGGCTCGCTGTTCGTCTTCGACAAGCGGATGGCGCAGAACTTCTCCGATCACACCGCCGTGATCGGTCGCTGCAGTGCCTGCGGCAACCCGACGTCCCGCTACCAGGATTTCGACGGCGACGCCGGCCGTGGTCTGCGGTTGATCTGTCTCGACTGCGCGTAGAGACATGCTGCCCTTCCGGGACGGTCTCGCTCCGCTGAGACTGCTGTTGCCGCACGGTGATTCGGCCACCACCATCGTGGAGTATCTCGAACGTGAGATGCCCGAAGACGACTGGCGACGGGCCATGGGCGACGCCGAAGTGGTCGACGAGAAGAGCAGGCCCATCTCCGACGCGACGCGGTACCGCGCCGGCAGCCAGGTGTACTTCTATCGCGTTCCCGCACAGGAGGTTCCGGTTCCGTTCGCGATCGGCATCCTGCACGAGGATGAGAATCTGCTGGTGGTCGACAAGCCGCACTTCCTCGCCACCATCCCGCGTGGCCGACACGTCACCGAAACCGCGACTGTGCGGCTGCGCAGGCAGTACGACTGTCCGGACCTGACGCCCGCGCACCGACTCGATCGCGCCACCGCCGGGGTGTTGCTCTTCACCAAGACCAAGAATGCCCGACGGCCGTATCAGGAACTCTTCTCCTCGCGCAACGTCACCAAGGAGTACGAGGCCGTTGCGGGATTCGATGCAGCGCTGGAGTTTCCCCGCGTCGTGCGCAGTCGAATCCTCAAGGAGCACGGGGTCATGACGGCATACGAGGAGCCGGGGGAGCCGAACAGTGAGACTACGATCGAACTGGTCGATGCGTTCGGCACAGCCGCCCGATATCGACTCTTCCCCAAGACGGGCAAGACTCATCAGCTGCGAATCCACCTGTCGTCGTTGGGGATTCCGATTGTGAACGACCCGTACTATCCGGTGTACACATCGGTCCCGGCAGACGACTTCGCCCGGCCGTTGCAGCTTCTCGCCCGGGCTCTGGACTTCACGGACCCGCTGACCGGTGAGCCGACACGCTTCGTCAGTGCCCGAACCCTCGAGCCCTGACTGTCCGGACCCCCAACCGACAAACGCGCGCGCATTCGCCAGACGCTCGCGGAACAGGTAACCATTCCGCGAGCATCCAGCAAACGCGCGCGCGTTTGCGAGAACCCTTACCCTACTTCGCCAGCGACCGCGCCATTCCGCGTTCGATGGCGGCGACCAGCTGCGGGCGTAGTTCGGCGGCGGGGACGATGTGGTGCACCGATCCGACGTTCTGCGCACGCTGGATGTTGTGGATGGCCTCGAATTCGGCTGCCACTTCACCCAGTTTGGCGTTGCGGGCGTTCGCTCGCACGGTGGCGAGCTCGACGCGCAGGGCCGAGCGGGTGGCGTCGTCCTCGGCGGTGTTCAGCGCAGTTTCGAGTTCCTTGACGGTCGGGTCCGCTGCGGTGCGGGCGTTGACGTCGCGGGTGAACACCACTGCTGCTGCCGGGGCACCGCCGAGCACGGAGGCGAAGGAGCCCTCGACGGCGAGCACTTCCATGTTGTCGTTGAGCGCTCCGGAGAACACCACGAAAGCGCCTCCGTGGTAGCGCGAGACGACACAGAACACGACCGGTCCGTCGAAGTTGACGATGGCGCGGCCGATCTCGGCACCGTATTCGAGTTGGATGTTGCGCAGCGATTCCGGTGATCCGTCGAAGCCGGAGAGGTTGGCCAGCACCACGATCGGCCGGCTTCCGCTGGCGGCGTTGATGGCGCGTGCTGTCTTCTTCGACGAGTTCGGGAACAGGGTGCCCGAGGTCCACTGATCGGGGCCGTCGGACGGGAACCAGCCCTTGCGGGGGATGGCCCGCGATTCGATGCCGATGACGGAAACGGGGATGCCGGCGAGGTGGGCGTCGAACACCACGGAGGTGTCGGCGTCGGCCATGTCGGCCCACCGCTCGAGTACCGAGTGGTCCTGGTCCACCACGGCGCGCATCACGGTGCGAATGTCGAACGGCTTCTTGCGGTCCGGGTTGGTGGCCGAGGAGAAGATGTCGCCGACGGTGGTGAAGTCGCTCGACGGGTGCACGTGCGGGTAGGTGCGCACGTCGCGTTCGGTCGGGTCCGCGGTGGCTGCGCGGCGCGGGAAGCGTTCTCCTGGTGCGGCATACGCGTGGTCGTAGTGCGCGAACAAAATGTCGCACGCGGCCCGCAGGTTCGGTGCCCAGTACTGCGCCTGTCCGTTGGGGCCCATGACGCGGTCGTAGCCGCCGATGCCGAAGTTGTCCTCGGCCGAGACACCGCCCGAGTAGTCGAGGGACTGCTTACCGGTGAGCACCATCGCACTGTCGGGGGTCATCACCAGGATGCCCTTGGTGTGGGTGAGCATGGTGGCTTCGGCGTTCCAGTACGGCTGCGCGCCGACGTTGATACCTGCAACCACGATGTTGATCTCACCGCCGGCCTGGGTGAAGGTGATGATGCGACGCAGACCTCGCGAGACCCAGTCCATGTTCTCGGTGCCCGATTCCATGGAAATCGTTGCACCGGAGGACAATGCGAACCATTCGACAGGTGCGCCGAGTTGCTCGGCGAGGTCGATGGCGGCGACGATCCGCGAGCACTCGGCCTCGGCGACGGTGCCCAGTGCCTTGGTCGGGTCGCCGAACAGTGCGACGCGGGTGATGCCCTCGGGGTACTTGGCGGTGGGTGTGGTCGCGACGCCGACGATGACGCCTGCGGTGTTGCGGCCGTAGGGACGATCGACCGGTGCGAGCACGCCGTCGGCGTCGAAGTCGTACTCGGTGAACGTGCCGCCGTTGCTGCTGAGCAACGGAATGAGCTCGTACGGGTACACGGTGCCGCGGGCCTGAGACCGCTGCACCTTCTGGGTGTATTCGTCGAGGGGGCGCATCGGTTCGGTCGGCGGCGGGGTCACCTTGGCGACGATGCCTGCGCCTGATCGGTACGACAGGCGCAACGCGACCTCGCGTGGTGTCGCGCCGGGTGTTTCGGCGAGACGGGCGATGAGGGTGATCTCCTCGAGGCCGGCACCGATCGTCAGCGGCGCGATGTGCCGGGCGATGGTGGCGATGCGGTCGGCGGGGACGTTGAGTACCGGCCAGACGTAGAGCACGACGCGGTTGGCGTCGAGTCGCTTCTTGCCGCGTCCGGCCTGAGCGCGGCGGATGCCGTCGAGGCAGGCCGCGACGGTTCGTTCGAGCTCGGGTACCGCGACGATGTTTCCGGCGTCGTCCAACTGTGTTGTGACGCCGCGGATCTCGGCGAGTGCGACGAGCCGTTCGTCGGAGGGGTTGGCCTTCGACGTCAGGTGGAACAGGTACGTTCCGGCACTCGCGGGCAACCGAACACCGTCGAAGTTCTTCAGTCGCCACAGGTCCAGTCGCTGACCGGTCAGCGGGTGCATGTCCCGAATGATCGTGTCCTCGGCGAGAGGCTCCGATCCTTCGACCGTGGTGCGACGGTACGTCATCTTTCGGGCAGCGGACCCGAACGCTGTCACCGTCACGCGGCGCCAGCGGCCGGTGCCGGGGTGCGCGGCCAGCACGGCCTGAAGCTGGGCCGAGAGCTCGTCGCCGTCGGTCGGAGCGTCCGGCCAGGACAGGTAGAGGTCCACGGCCAGGTTCTCCGGAGCCGGTCCGGCGATGTCGTCGACCGAATCGAGAGTTGCTGCGAGCGAGACGAAATCGGTTGCCGTGGATACCAGATGCAGCCGTTCGCCCGAGAGCTCGAAGTTGCCGGTGACGAAGTGCTTGCCGTCGCGGTCGAAGGCTTTGACGTCTTCGAGGGTGCGAATCTCGTAGTACTGGCGGGTGATCACTTCGAGTAGTGCGCCGGGATCGGTGATCCGTTGTGCCAGCAGTTCGATCAACGGTTCCGGGGTAGCGACGAGGGCTGCGATGCGGGCGGAGTAGTCGGCTGCGTCGGGGTTCTCGGCGAGGTACTGCAGGCTGCCGCGGACGCCGTCGTAGATCTTCTCGCGTGCACTGCGGATCTGTGGCTCGTCGAACAGTCGGAAGCGCAGGTTGCGGGCGACGTCGCCGATGACGGGGTAGCGGGCCTGGGTGGCACCGATGAGTCGCTCGAGTACCTCGGCCATGGCCGGGGTTGCTTCGGGCTGCGCCGAGCAGTCGCTGAGCCAGTGGCCGAGCAGGGCCGCGATGACCGGGACCTGGTTCTCCATGCGCTGCAGGGCCAGGAAGACGCGGTAGACGGCCTCTTCGAGTTCGGGGGTTCGGCCCTCGTCGATGGCGGCGTCGTAGTGCGCGAGCGCGCGAGTGAGCTTGCCGCGGAACGACTCCGGGAGCCCCTGAACGTCGGCGTCGAGCGAGTGCAGGAACGAGTGGAAGTGCTCGCGAGGGGAGTGGACGCGCTCGTCGGTGCTCTCCTCGTCCATCGTCGGGCGGTTGCGGGAGAGCTCGCAGATGTCGGCGAAGGTGTTGAGGAGAGCCAGCTCGGCGGAGACCAGCCCTGCATCGTTGCGCGGCACATCGGCCCGCAGGGTCTCGTAGGTGGACAACAGGTTTCGGGCGCGGGCTCCGCTGACGTCGAAGCCGGTGATGAGGGCGGCGAGTTCGTCGAGTCGGTCCAGTGCCCGGCGCTGCGGCGAACGCTGCGCGGCGTCGTCGATCCCGCGGAACTGCACGCGCGGTGCCTGCTCGGAGACCTTCTGCTCACCGGCCTGATCGACGCGCAGCAGTGCCGCTCCGGCGTCGACCTGTCCGTTGACCGAGGCCAGAACCTCACGCACGGTGCCCGCGTAGGGGGACCGGACGGCGGTTTCCATCTTCATCGATTCGAGGACGACGAGGGTCTGTCCGGCTTCGACCTCGTCGCCGACGGCAACGGGTACGGCGACGACGACGGCGGGGGCCGGTGCGCGGACCAACCCGGCCTCGTCCTGGGAGATCTGGTGGCTGATGCCGTCGACCTCGACGAGGAAGTGCGCGGCTCCGGCGACGGTGACCACCTGGTAGCGACGGTCACCGATGACCAGACGGCTCTCGTACGTACCGAGGCGCTCGACGTCGACCTGGAGATCACCGATGCCGTCACCGTCGATGATGTAGCGGTGTGTGCCGGTCTGGCCGACCTCGAGCTTGTAGGCCTGGCCCTGGTAGTTCAGCTCGACGGTGCGGCCGATGGCATGGGTGGCGCGCGGACGGCCGCCGCGGGCGGAGTTGAGGAACGCGGTGCGCTCGCGGCCTTCCTCGGCGTCGTAGGCGTCGATGGCTGCGGCGACGATGGCGATGTCGGCAACGGCTGTCGGGCCGACCTGGGAGCCGGCTTCGGTGCGGTCGAGCCAGCCGGTGTCGGCGGAGGCGGAGATGACTTCCTCGCGGTCGAGCAGGCTCAGCAGGAACGACTTGGTGGTGGTGCCGCCGTCGATGACGACGGTGGTCTCCCGCAATGCGTTGCGCAACCTTGCGAGCGCTTCGCTGCGGTCGCGGCCCCAGGCGATCACCTTGGCGACCATCGAGTCGTAGTCGGGTGGGATCACGTCGCCCTGGGCGATGCCGGTGTCGACGCGGATGCCGGTACCGAGGGGGAACTTGAGCAGCTCGACGGTGCCGGGAGCGGGAGCGAAGCCGTTGTCGGCGTCCTCGGCGTTGAGGCGAGCTTCGACGGCATGACCGAACTCGGTGGGGCATTCGCCGGGCAGTGCCTGGCCGTCGGCGACGAGGATCTGCAGCTTCACCAGGTCGATGCCGGTGGTGTATTCGGTGATGGGGTGCTCGACCTGGAGGCGGGTGTTGACCTCGAGGAAGGTGAAGATCTTCTGCTCGGGCTGGTACAGGTATTCGACGGTGCCTGCGCCCTGGTAGCCGGCGGCCTTGACGAGCTCGGCCGAGGCGGTGCGTAGCTGGTCGGCCTGCTCCTTGGTCAGCAGCGGCGAGGAGGATTCCTCGATGACCTTCTGGTTGCGGCGCTGGATGGAGCAGTCGCGTACGCCCGGTGCCCAGACGTTGCCGTGGCTGTCGGCGATGACCTGAACCTCGACGTGGCGGGCGTCGGTGACGAGCCGTTCGAGGAAGACGACGGGGTCGCCGAACGAGCGCTCGGCCTCACCCTGGGTGCGTTCGAGGGAGAGTTCGAGTTCGTCCTCGTGGAAGACCTTGCGGATACCGCGGCCACCGCCGCCGGAGCGGGCCTTGATGATCAGCGGGTAGCCGATCGCCGCGGCGTGACGGCGGGCGTCGGCGCGGGTCTCGACGGGGCCGCCGGACCATTGTGCGACGGGGACGCCGACCTTCTCGGCGAGGATCTTGGCTTCCACCTTGTCGCCGAGCAGGCGCATCGCGTCGGCGGATGGGCCGATGAAGGTGATGTTCAGGCGGGCGACGAGATCTGCGAACGTCGGGTCCTCGGCGACGAAGCCCCAGCCGACCCACACCGCGTCGGCACCGGACTCGACCAGTGCGGCTTCGAGGACGCCGTAGTCGAGGTAGGCCGATCCGGTCGCGGGCTTGCGCAGTGTTACTGCTTCGTCGGACTGGCGGACGAACATGGCCCGCTTCTCCGCCTCGGTGTGCAGCGCTACGGTGCGGATGCCGTAATCGTGTTCGGCGTTGAGCTCTCGGACGGCTCGGATCAGCCGTACTGCTGCCTCGCCTCGGTTGACTACTGCAATCCGCTTGAACAACGTATCTCTCTTCGCTCGGTGTGGGCGCACCGCCTCGGTGCACTCGATGGAACGTGGATTGGTGCCGGCCATGTCAGTTTCTTGTTCGTCGTTCGGCACTCCGATCGGCTCATTCTAACGGTAACGATGCCCTGTGCATCGCCAACGGCGTTCGGCGTGAGTGTGATTGATCACCAACATGTGAATCATATTCTGTGGCAATCACTTTGGTTGCGCACTTGCAGCCGAGCTTTGTTCACCTTGTCAACGTACTCGCGAGTAGCGTTGGCGCGACGCGCAATTCGTCTTTCGACGACATTCGTTGCTACCGGCGGGTACATTACCGGCGGGTACAACTCGAGCCGATCGGCTCGAGTTGCCCCGGTTCCCGTCGGGTGCGGTCTCCCTCACCTGTCGCCCTCGCTCACGCGCGGCAATCGCAGCGCGTTGACCCACAGTCTGGTCGCCGTCGCGAGCAGGTCCTCGGAGTCCACCGGTGGATGGCCGTCTGCGGCGTCGACGACGAAGTGATTGAACGCGAGTCGGCTGATCATCGAGGACAGGGCGCGGGAGGCGAGCAGGGGATCGAGTTCCGCGTCGGCCAGACCGCGGCTCTGCAGGCTCTCGATGCTGCGGGCGTTGCGCCTGACGAAGGCATCGGCGCGTTCACGGCGGAGGCGTCGGAACTCGGGATCGATGTTCGAGACCTGCTCGAGCAGTGCCATCAGCTTTGCATTGCGTCGGTAGGCCTCGAAGTACGCACGGTTGCTCGCGGCGATCACGGCAACCGGATCGTCGTGCGGGTTCACGCGTTCGGTCCCGGGATGCAGCATGTCGTCCCTGGCCTGCTCGAGCACTGCGGCGAGGATCTCTTCCTTGCTGCTGAAATAGGTGTAGAAGGTGCCGGCGGAGCATCGAGCGGCGCGGGTGATGTCGATCAGTCGGGAGTCGAGGTAGCCGCTGTCCTCGAATACTCGACGCGCAGCCGCCACGAGCGAGGATCGGGTCCGCAGCCCGCGCGGGGTGGTGGGCAGTTCCCGATTCGGCAGCTCGTGGTCTGGCTCCGGCGCGGCAGGCATTCAGTCTTTATACGTCATCGCTCGCGAGCATCCGGGCGGATGAACCGGGTGAATCTCACCCCGCTGTCGAATTGGCGTGATTCGAGGTGCTCGAACCGCTGCGCAGGGAACGGATCGGGACCGATGCCGGACGAGAACAGGCCGATGCCCCTGCCGAGTACGACGGGATTGACCTTGAGGAACAGCTCGTCGATCTCGGGGAGCAGTTGACCGGCCAGGTTCCCGCCGCCACAGATCCAGACGTCGAGATCGGAATCCTCGGCCTTGAGGGCTCTGACCAGTGCGATCGGATCCTCGTTCACGACGGTGAGGGTGGGGTCGCTCGACGGGGCGAGTGTGCGCGAGAGGACGTACTGGCGCAGGTGGGGATAGGGGCTGGCGATACCGACGTCGAGTGCCGGTTGCAACGTCTCGCGGCCCATGACGATGGTGTCGAATCGAGCGGGCGGACCGTCCAGGCCGAACATGGCCCGCACGTGGACCGGCAACGTCTCGGGTAGCTCTGCCACGATGGCATCGAGGTGATCGCCTTCGGGCACGAAACAGTCGTAGTTGCCATCCGGTGCAGCGATGAATCCGTCGAGGGTGACGGCGATGTAGTAGACCAGCTTGCGCATTCGGCTCCTGTCGAGGTCGACGGGTGAGTACCCGCTGGGTCGGCCGGGGTCGGTCCGCTGTGGAGAATCCAGCGTGGCGAAGACGGTCTTTGTGACCCAGCACTAGAACGTATTTTGTGTGCTCAGGAGGCGATGAACAACTGGTTTTCAGCGGCTAGTGTGACCCGGGTGTGCAAACACCGTCCCTGAAATGGACGACCATTCGAGTATTTGTGGGGAAACTGTGACGGCTGCAGCGGCTACCGGTCGTGAACACGACGACGAGCTCAAGAGCAGAGTTCGGCGCCTGCTGAGCTTTCTTCGTGAGATCGTCGAGTCGCGTTCGAACCCGGTGCTGCGTTTCGACGACCACGTCCAGGTCGAGTGGGTGCACTCCGGGGACGTGCCCGTGCAGCTCGACCCACGGGCCGAGCAGGGTGGGGTGGTCTTCCGTGCGCCGCGCATCGCGGTCGACGAGCCGCCCGAGCCGCCGGCGCTGCTGTCGGGTTGGCTCGACCCTGCGGTCGTTGCAGACAGCCGCTATCGCGAACTGGAGCTTGCCGACGCATCCTCACCGGCGTCCCGCCGTCGAGCGGAGGCGCAGGAGTCCGATGCCGACTTCGATATCCGCAAGGCCTACGAGATCAAGCGGGCCTTCGAGGAGTACTCGCACTCGTGGAAGGACTGGGCGCAGGAGGATCGCGACCGGCGTCCGCAGGCCGCTCAGTACCAGGCTCTGCAGCTGATGATGCAGGAGCTCGCGTCGCGACCCGAGTCGATCGAACTCGTGGTGGCCTCGGGACTGTTGACGTCGAGCGACATCGATCCGCAGCGCAGCGTGCGTACTCACCTGATCACGCAGTCGGCCAGCATCGAACGCGACGTGCGTACCGGTGACCTGCTGGTTCGCCTCGCCGCGAACTCCAACCCGCGGCTCGAGGACGGCCGACTGCTGACCGGTTCGGGCGATTTCGACACCTCCGGCTCGGTAGCTCTGGCCCGAGAACTGCACGAGACCGTCACCTCACCCATCGGGGCCGGTGTCGAGCAGTTCCTGAGGAACTGGGCAGCGCGGGTGCCACGGCAGGAGATCGAGGTTCTCGATCGTGTCGGGCCGCCCGGGGCTCTCGCGTACATCGACGACGACCGCACGCTGACCGTCTCACCTGCCCTCGTTCTCCGCGTCAGAGACTCCTTCGCGCTGGTCGAGTACTACGAGCAGATGATCGCCGACCTCGAGTGCGCCGACTCGCCGGTGCCGTTGGGGCTCGCGCAACTGGTCGATGCCATCGAGCCCGCGGATCGAATGGCGTGGCTCGAACGCACGGGGGCGGGGGAGTCGGCCGCGCTGGCCCAGGATCCGCTGTTTCCGCTGCCGGCCAACGCCGAGCAGTCGCAGATCATGGAACGGTTGGGACGTGACAGCGGCGTAGTGGTCGAGGGGCCGCCCGGAACGGGCAAGACCCACACGATCGCCAACCTCATGTCCGGGCTGTTGGCGCGCGGTCAACGAGTCCTGGTGACTAGTGAAAAGTCACAGGCTTTGCGCGTGCTGCGGGACAAGCTCCCGCCGGAGCTGCAGGAGCTCTGCGTGTCCATCACCGACCTCTCGCGCGGTGGTTCGGACGAGCTCAACCGTAGCGTCGCGAAGATCGCCGAGCGCAAGACCTCGTTCGACGAGGCCAGCGAGGTGCGAAAGATCGAGGCGCTGACGACGCAGCGCGCATCGGCCCTGGCCCGGCGGGCCGAGTTGCTCGATCGTGTCAGCGCGCTTCGCGAGTCCGAAACCGTTGTGCACGAGTATGTTTCCGACGGATACGACGGCACGGTGTCGTCCATCGTGCGCAAGGTCAAAGCGGCCGAAGGTGCCCACGAGTGGCTGCCGGGCCCACTGCTCGCCGATCGACCACCACTCGACGGTGCCCGGGTCGATCAGCTTCGCAAGCTCATCGCCGGCTCCGACGGCACTCGCGAACTTCGCTCGCGCCAGGTGCTGCCCCGTCCCGAGACGATGCTGCCGAATTCGGCCGAACTCACCTCGCTCTGCCGGCGCGCGGGCGCACGAAGCGACATTCTCTCGCCCCAGGCGGCGGAGCTCGTGGCGTTGCTCGACGGCGTGGAACCCGCGGTGTCGTCGGAGATCAGGCAACTGTGCGAGGAGCTCGCCGCCCGAGTGCGAGCGATCGTCGAACTCGACGGCTCCTACCCACGACTGACCGATTCCGTGCTGTCCGGCGAGGCCGCCCACCTGTGGTCTCGGGTCAGTGGAATCGACGCCATGGTCGAGACGGCGGCTGCGGCCGATCGCTACGTCGGTGCGCACGATGTGCAGTGCTCGTCGAGCTCGTCGGCGGCACTGACGGCGATGGATGCGTTCGCCGGCGCGCTGGAGTCGGGTATCGAGTGGAAGCCCCGGTTCCGTCGCAGCGAGGAGCAGAAGGCCGTCGAGGCTCTCGACATCGTCGCCACCGTCGACGGGCAACCCGCGACGACGGCGATGGCCGCTCGTCTGGTGGCCGAACACATTCGCGCCGTCGAGACCGTGCAGACCGCCGCGGTGCTGCTGGCCGACCTCGCGATCGTCGTTCCGCTCGACGGCACGCGCTCGATTCGCGTCAACAACGTGGCGCGGATTGCCGACCGGCTGGGTCTGGTGTCTGCAGTAGTCGCCGCCCGCGACGCCCTGGTGCACCGGCTGTACACCATTTCGCCTGCGGCACCCTGGATTCGCAGCCTGACCGAAGCTCAGGAAGTCGCCGGGGCCGCTCAGGCCATCGCCACGCGGATCGACATCGATGCCGCACGTGCCGAGCTCGACGCCCTGCAATTCGCGGTCGCCACTCGCATCGATGCAGGGCCGTCGCCCGAGGGCTCGAATCTGGTGATTGCGTTGAGCACTGCGGATCCGTCGGAATTGGCTGCCGCCGTTGCGGCGTATTCGCAGGCGTGTTCCGAGCAGGAGGATCAGCTCCTGCTCCAATCGATGTCGGCGGCGCTGTCCGAGGTCGCACCCGCGTTGTTCGACTTGGTCCGGGACACTGCTGGCGATTTCGAATGGGATGAGCTCAGCTGGCAGATGTCCAAGGCCTGGGCGTGGCGTCGAGCACGCGAGTGGGTCGGTGAGCAGCACCACGGGGGGCTCGAGCAGCAATTGGAAGCGGAACTGGCCGCTGCGGATACCGACATCGCTCACCTCACGACACGTCTCGCGGCCGCCAGCGCCTGGCGTAACAGTCTCGAACGGATGACTGCCGTCGAGGTGCGTGCGCTGCAGACCTACCGCGAGCACATCTCCAGCATCGGTTCGGGGGCGGGTAAGTACGCCGAAACCTACCGCAGTGCAGCACGATCGGCGATGCGTGAGGCACAGAGCGCGGTGCCCGCCTGGGTCATGCCACTCTCCCAGGTGCTGGCATCGATTCCGCCGGTACCGGGCAGTTTCGACGTCGTCATCGTCGACGAGGCGAGTCAGGCCGACATCACCAGTCTCTTCCTGCTGTACCTCGCGCCCCGCGTGATCGTGGTGGGCGACGACAGGCAGTGCGCACCGGCGGACGTCCCGCAGGCCGGCACGCTCGACGACGTGTTCGATCGGTTGGACGTCTATCTGCCCGATCTACCCGAGCACGTGCGGGCGACGCTGACCCCGAGGTCGAGTCTGTTCTCGATGCTGCGCACCAGGTTCGGTCAGGTGGTGCGGTTGCGTGAGCATTTCCGCTCGATGCCCGAGATCATCAACTGGTCGAGTCAGCAGTTCTACGGAGACTCCCCGCTGGTTCCCGTGCGACAGTTCGGTGCGGATCGGCTACCGCCGTTGCGGCACAGCTACGTTCGCGGAGCGACGGTGACCGGGAAGAATGCCTCACTGGTCAACCGTACCGAGGCCATCGCGATCGCCGTGCAGATCGCCGATTGCCTCGAAGACTCCGCGTACGACAACCTGACCTTCGGAGTGGTTGTGCTGCAAGGCCAATCGCAGGTCGACGAGATTCGCAACGAGTTGATCGAACGGATCGGCATCGAACAGTGGGAACAGCGTCGGCTTCGCGTCGGTACGCCGCCGGACTTCCAGGGCGACGAACGCAACGTCGTGTTCCTGTCGATGGTGGTGGCACCCGATCAGAATTTCGCCAGCCTCACCGCCAATCAGTACAAGCGGCGGTTCAACGTGGCAGCGTCGCGGGCACAGGATCAGCTGTGGCTCTTCCACTCGGTCACGGTCGACCGTCTCAAGCGAGCGGACCTGCGCAACTCGTTGCTGAGCTACGTCACCTCCGTCTCGCCCGCGCCGGCCGATCCGATGCCGGTCGATGTCTCTCGCGAGGTCCGGCAGGCACCCTTCGAGACGTTGCTCGAGCAGCAGTTGTGGAACGACCTCGTCGAGCGAGGTTTTCACGTCAATCCTGGTGTGGAGGTGAACAACAGGCGTCTCGCGCTGGTCGTCACCGGCGACTCCTCGCGTCTCGCGGTCGAGTGCGACGGCGACACGTTCCTGTCGACACCGGCTCAGCGGTTGGCGGATCTGCAGCGTGAGCAGGAGCTCAGGCGCTGCGGTTGGACATTCTGGCGGGTGCGTGAATCCGAGTACTACCTGGACCGCGATGCGGCGCTGGAAAGTCTCTGGGCCACATTGGCCCGTCTGGGAATCGAGCCCGACAGCGTTGTCGTGGACGGCCTCGAGAGCTCGGACGAGGCCTGGACCCCGGTACCGCTCGAGTCCTCGCAGTTCGACGATTCCGGCGTCTTCGAGACGTCCACGCACGCAGACTCACCCGCGCGCCACGAATCGGTGCTGTCGCTGTGGACCATGCCGCGCATGGACATACCGAGCGACGAGCCGTCCGCATCGGACGCTCGGGGAGGAGCCCACGCAAGATCTGCACCGACGACGACCAACGGTTCCGGAACCACCAACGGGGCCGCAGTCGAGAACGGGTCGGGCATCACCAACGGTTCGGGACCGACCAGTGGCTCGGCGATGACCACCGGATCCACCCCCGCCAAAGACGCAGAGAGCGGTGCGTCCGCGCAGGTGCTCGGCACCGAGGCGAGCAGCGACTCGGCCACCGAGGTCGGCGAAACCACGAACAGCACGGCAGCGGCCACGGACCGGATCGGGGAAGCCGACGAGACGGTCGCACAGGACGAGGCTGCACCCGGGGACGAGGACGTCGCCGAACACGAGTTGCCGCTCAACGGACTTCGCGGATACACCACCCGCCGTCGGCCGTAGCTCCCGCTCACGGCAGGCCGGTTCGGCACCCGGGCTCGAGCAGCGAAGCCGACGTAGTCTTGGCCTCGGATTGCGTGCACGTACGAGTGAAGAGGGTTCGACGCCGATGACAGATCGACAGACGCAGAAGCCGGAACAGTCGGTCGCACCGGACGGGTCGACGCGGCCGCGCACTCGGCGGATCGTCGTGCCGGCTGTCGTGTCGGTGGTCTGCGCTGTGCTTGTCGCGCTGCCGACCTGGACCGTCGTGTTCGCGGGCGCGCAGTGGCCGGTGGCGGCACAGTTGGTCGGCTCTGCGGTTGCGGTGGCCGTGTTCGTGGCACTGCCTGCGGCGATGTATCTGGGCCACCGGCCGAGTGCAGAGGGGGCGGCCAAGGACGCGTGGGCGCGCGTCGGGGACGTGTTGTTGGGCTCGGTCTGGATCGCGTTCGTGTGGTCGGCACTATCGCTCGTGCTGCGGTTCGGCCTGTGGACGGCTGGGGTCGACGATCCACTTCGGTCGCGGATCGTGTCGGTGACAACCGTGGTCGTCGTTGCCGTGCTCGCGCTGTGGGGTCATTACGAGGCGATGCGTACGCCCCGCGTGCGACACACGACGGTCAGGATCGACCGACTCGGGGCTCGATTCGACGGTCTACGAGTGGTTCTCGTGACCGACACGCATTTCGGCCCGCTCGATCGAACGACGTGGTCGCATCGATTGGCCGACGCCGTCAATGCGCTCGAACCGGACGTGTTGGCCCACGTCGGTGATATCGCCGACGGCTCGGTCGATCGGCGCAGGGCGCAGGCCGCGCCGTTGGAGGCAATGCTCGCGAGTGCGGCGCGCGTGTACGTCACCGGCAATCACGAGTACTTCGGCGAGGCGCAGGAGTGGCTCGATCACATGGAGGACCTCGGATGGAACTCCCTGCACAATCGCCACGTAGTGCTGCATCGCGGTGAGGATGCACTGATCATCGCGGGCGTCGACGACGCCACTGCGGCAGGGTCGGGTGCACCCGGTCACGGTGCCGATCTCGTTCGCGCACTTGCCGGAACCGATCCCTCGATGCCCGTGCTGTTGCTGGCTCACCAACCGAAACAAATCGGTGACGCTGTCGACGCCGGCGTCGACCTGCAGGTTTCGGGCCACACACACGGCGGTCAGATCTGGCCGTTCTCGGCCTTGGTTCGGCTCGACCAGCCGGTGGTGCACGGTCTGAGCAGACACGGCGGGCGAACTCAGCTCTACACCAGCCGCGGATCGGGATTCTGGGGTCCGCCTTTCCGTGTGTTCGCGCCCAGTGAGATCTCCGTTCTGACATTGGTGGCCGGCTGAGCGATCGACACCTGGCAGTATCGGTGGGGTGAAGAGAACCGAAGAGGTCGTCGTTGTCGCAACCGATCTCGACGGCACCCTGTTGCGTTCGGACCGAACTGTGTCGGCGCGAACGGCCGCCGCGATGGCTGCCGCAGACGCAGCCGGAATCAGGGTGGTGTGGGCCAGTGCTCGCGCGCGCCACTCCATCGACGAACTCGCTGCGTCCTGCGGATTTCGCGGGACGGCGATCGGTGCCAACGGGGCTGTCGTCCTCGACCTGTCCGACGGCTTCCCGGCCATCGTCGGCACCAGGTCGGTACCGGCCGAGACGGTGGCGTCGGCCAAGTCGGTCGTGCGCGCGCTCGTTCCCGGCGTGGCCTTCGCGACAGTCGGTGCCACACGATTCGTGGCCGAGGCGCGGTACGCCGAGCTGTGCGTGTTCGCAGACCATCACCGGCAGCCGCACGAGATGGAACTGTCGGAGCACGGTCTGTCGGTAAACGTCGAGCCGACGGTCAAAATCGTTGCTCGGCACAGTGATACGACGAGCGAAGAGCTGTACGAGCTCGTCGCCGCCGTGGGGGTGGACGGAGTGGAGTTGACTCATTCCGGTGCTCCGTACATCGAGATGTCCGCCGCGGGAGTCTCGAAGGCCAGTGCGCTGCAGGAGTTGTGCGAGGGGTGGGGGATATCGAGGAACTCTGTTGCAGCAGTGGGCGATGCGCGCAACGATCTGCCGATGCTGGCCTGGGCGGGTACGGCGTTGTGCCCGTCGAATGCTGCTGAGCCCGTGCGATCGGTTGCCGATCGAGTCCTCGAATCCAACGATGACGACGCGGTTGCGCGCTATCTGGAGGAACTCGTCGCGCGCAGGGCAAAACTGTAACGTCCGGTCTGCTGGTTGCGACGCCGTATGAGAGGCTGGCCTCATCATCGGCAGAAGGACACCAGTGAGCTATCCAGGTTCGGGCGACCCCTCGCAGCGCGCGTACGGACAGTACGGCGCGCAGCCGAATCCATCCGATCGAGTCCTTCCGCCGCCATCGCCCGGTCATGATGCGCCGCAGTCTCGTGCCGCGGCACAGCCAGGTGGGTACGGCGCGGTTCCCCGGCCACCGGTGTTCGGTCCCGGTGGTTTCCCGGGTGCTCCTCCACCGGGACCGCCGAGAAAAGGCAGCGGTGGCATCTGGGTCGTGGTGGCCGTTGTGGCTGTGGTCGCGGTGATTCTCGGCGGGGTGTTCGCCTGGTGGGTCGCGCGTGACGACGCAACTTCTACGGTCGCGTCGGCGGGTGCTGCACCGTCCTCGGCAGTGTCCGACGGCAGTGTTCCAGGCGGTGAACCTGCACCCACGGCGCCGAATTCACCGCAGCCGGGCACGGCCACGCTGCCCGCGGGTGCGCAGACCTGTCCGGCGACGGTGGCGTCGAGCAGCGGCCTTCGAGGTTCGGCGGTGGGGTCGACGGTCACGTCGTGCCCGTTCGCCGAGGAAGTTCGGTTGGCCTACACCAGAACCGGTTCGGATCGAAATTCGCGGACGGTGGTGGCCAGCAGCCCGGTCACCGGCAAACGCTACGAGATGAACTGCGTCTCGTCCGCGCAGCTGGTGACGTGTACCGGTGGCGAGAACGCCGTTGTCTACCTCTTCTAGTTCGGCGCGCCATGCCGGAGGCGTCGCAGCGATGGCCCTTGCGTTCTGTGTTCTGGTGTCCGGCTGCACCATCGCCACCGACGACGACCCCGCGTCCGAAATACCCGTCGTGTCCGAAACATCGGCTGCTCCGGTGCCCCCGGCGATTCCGCCGACGTCCGATGCGGGAATGTGGACCACTGCGCCTCCCGTCGAGGTGCTGCCCGCAGAAGATCTGGCCGCGGAGTTCGGCGCACTGGAGTCGACGGCGGGTGGGGCTATCGGCCTCGCTCTGGTTCCGGTCGGGGGCGGTCCGTCGACAGTGCTCGGCACCTGGACTTCCGGTGCGGCGTGGTCGACGGTCAAGGTGCCACTGGCTGTGGCTGCACTGCGGCGCGGCGGCGACGCGGTGCAGGCGGACGCCACCGCCGCGATCGAAACCTCCGACAACGCAGCGGCCGAGGCACTGTGGGGTTCGCTCGGGGATTCCGCTGCCGCAGGTGGTGCGGTCGAATCGGTTCTGCGGCAAGGCGGTGACGCTGCCACCGCGGTGCAGCGGGAGCGGGTTCGCCCTGAATTCAGCGCATTCGGACAGACCGAGTGGTCGACGCAGGATCAGGCGACGTTCGCGGCCGGCCTGTCGTGCATCCCGGACGCGGCACCGGTGGTCGAGATGATGAACAGCGTTGTGCCCGATCAGCAGTGGGGGCTCGCGAGGATGTCCGATGCGGCTTTCAAAGGCGGCTGGGGCCCCAGCGTCCGAGGCGGCTACGACGTTCGACAGGTCGGTATCGTCACCACCGTCGCCGGGCGAGTCGGCGTAGCGATTGCGGCGCAACCGAATTCGGGTTCGTTCACCGACGGAACCGCCATGCTCGACGCGGTCGGCGGATGGTTGGAGTCGCACAGCGCCCAGCTGCCCGCCGGTCATTGCCTCTGAGATCTGGGGACGAGCGGACCGGCGCGGGTAGCCTCTGGCGTGTCAGTGAATCGTCCACCACGAAAGGCCCTGCTGTGAACGACGCCCTGTCGACGGAATCGTCCGAGCCCACCACGATCGCCGAGTACCTGAACGCACACTCGTTGCGCGTGTCGCCTCTCGACGGTGCCGCGGCGGCCGAGCTCGGCATCACCGTGCCGATTCCTGCGGGATGGCAGACGCTCGACCCCGCGCAGTTTCCCGGGGCGACTCAGGTGATCGCCGAACCGAACCTCGTGGAGAACGGATTCGCACCCAACGCGGTGCTTCTGGTCGGTGAGTTGTCGCGCACCATCGACCCGGAAGCGTTGATGGCACTGGGCTTCGGCGACGGACGTGCGATGCCCGGCTGGGTGGAGCGCGAGGCGAGCGCGGCATCGTGGCTCGGCTGGCCGTCCCGATTCATTCGGGGGACGTATGTCGTGCAGCAACTCGAGGCCGCCGTGACGACGCGGTATGTGATGGTGGGCGTCGATACTCAGTACCTGGTGCAGTTGACGGTGACGACATTGGCATCGCAGCTCGATGCCCTGGCCTTCGACGTCGCCGCGATCAACGATGGTTTGACCACTGGTACGTAGAAGACCGTGAGCCCCTGTGCCCGAGCACGGGTCCGACTAGGGTCCATTCCATGTCGATGAGAACCGGTCGCGTCCGGCACCTGTCGGTGGTGCCGAATCTGTCCGACACCGACGAACCCGCCGACGACGCCGCGACAGAAGCTGCGCGGCGGGGCCTGGTGAACTTGGTGCTTCGGGTGACCATGGATCACACCCGTCCGCAGATCTGGCGTCGAGTGCGGGTGCGCTCGGACCTGCTGCTGTCCGAGCTGCACTCGGTGTTGCAGAGGGCTCTCGGTTGGGAGGACCGGCATCTGCATGCGTTCAGCGTCAGGACCGCCGGTGCCACGCGTCGATTCGAGATGGAAGAGACGCTCGACGACGAACCGGACGACGAGGCGTCGAGCGAGGAGCGAGTGCGGATCGACGACGTGCTCACGACACCGGGTTCCACCATGACGTACGAGTACGACTTCGGTGACGGATGGACGCACACGATCGTTCTGGAGCAGATCGAATCCGATATCGACGACCTCCGATCCGTCTGCCTCGACGGGGAGCGCGCATGCCCACCCGAGGATTCCGGCGGGCCCTCGCGCTACGCACAGGCGCTGGAGATCGCTGCCGACCCGTCCGATCCCGAACACGCAGCTCTGCCGGCGCGGTGGGGCGCGGCCTTCGACCCGGCTCTGTTCGACGCCGATGCCGTCAACGTAGTGCTGCACTCGTTCGACGTGGGGCGTTCGGTGCTCGCCGAAGCAGTGGCGGCGGCTCCCGCTATCGGCAAGCTGTTCGATCGGGTGCGTCCTACCGAGGTGCCGTCGTTGATGGCGTTGCTTCCGCGGTGCGAGCTCACCATCGAGAGCTCGGTCGATCTGCCCGTCGCTGAAGTGGCGATGGCCAAGTTGACGTGGTTTCTGGGCAGAATCGGCGACGGGGGAGCAGACCTGACCGGTGCCGGCTACCTCAAGCCCGCATTCGTAGCCGCGATTCGTGAGGAGCTCGACTGGGGTCTGGGGTGGGTAGGGCCGAGCAATCGCGAGATCGACCATCATCAGGTGACCGATCTGCGCGAGGCGGCGCGGCACCTCGGATTGACCCGCACATCGAAGGGCAGGTTGCTGCGCACCAAGCTCGGTGCAGCCTTGGCCGACGACCCGGTAGGCATGTGGCGACATGCGGCTTCGCGACTTCCTCTGGGGAAGGAGACATACGAGACCGACGCAGCGACTCTCTTCCTGATCTCGCTCGCCGCGTCGGCATCTGCGACGCATCGGAACGAGATGCTGATCGAGACTGTGGCCGAATTGGGTTGGGCCAGCGAGGATTCCGGTGTCTTCGACGCTCAGTTCGCGGCGCAGGCCACGGTGAGCTTCCTCGATCTCATCGGTGCCCACGGTCCGCGGTTCTACTTCCGTCAGGGGGTATCGGACTCGCCGAGTTGGTCGCGCAGGTTCGCACGGGACGCACTGCTGAGCTGAGTCGTCGAGAACCGGTCCCAGGGATGCCGAAATGGGACTCGAACCTCGAAGACCGCCGCTGAGCAGGCGATTTGCGTTGGTGTGGTTGGTGGCGTAACTTTTGTCGAGTCAGAGCGACGGAC
>CAUQEL010000009.1:0-183654 GCA_963517305.1 uncultured Rhodococcus sp. | reverse complement strand
CTTCGCTCGGCGTGAGGGTGCGCAGGTGGTCGCGTGATGGCATGACTGCGGTCACTGGTGCCTCCTTCACTCGCGTCCGTCAACATTGTGTCTACGAACAAGTATGCCCAAAACTCTGGCTTTCGTCTGCTATCTCGGGCTATTCAACAACTATGCAACATGGGTCCGACAAGCTCTGGTGGCACTTGAGCCAATAGATTGGTTGGTTAGGGTGTGGCGCATGGACTGGACTGCTGTGTTCGTGGGGTTGGGTGGCCCGTTGGTTGGTGCGGTGTCGGCTTACGTGGCGCTGCGCTACCAACGTGACTTCCGGGCGCGCATCAAGGGTGATCAGGAGTTGGTGACGGCGTCGTTGGATCGAGATGCGCCCGGCATGTTGTTGCTGCGTAAGAGCATCGACGAACGGGCGTTGGCGTTGTCGTATTTCGAGCGAGTGAGCACGTTTTCAAGGTTCTGGCGCATACCCATGTTCTTGGGCCTGGGGTACTTCTTCGCGGGTCTGGCGTTGATCTTGCTCGGTATCGACGTTGGCGAGATTGTGTGGCGTGTGATGGCGGTGGTGTGGGGACTTGTGTTCTTTGCGGTGTCGGTGGCCAGCTTCCGTCTCTTCATGGTGCAGATGAGAGCGAGGGAGCGCGAGAGTGAGGCGCTACGACCTGTTGCGGACCACTGGGACCCTCGAATTGCGCCGTTTCTCACCAACGTTGGGGAATGAGGAATGACTGCCAATCCGGCGTTGATGGGGATTCGGGAGCTTGGTGAGTTGTTGGGTGTTGCTCCGCAGACGATTCGGGGGAATCGGGATCATCCGTTGTATTCGAGGGCGTTGAAGTTGGGTGGGCCGACGTCGCCGTTGAAGTGGCGTAGGTCGGATGTGGCGGAGTTTCTGGGGGTGGATGCGGCGTCGCTACAGCGGTCGCCGGTTCCGTCTGTGGGGGTGTCTGAGTCACTGGCGCGGCGTGAGGCGGAGGTGACTGCGCGGGAGCGTCAGGTTCAGTGGGCGATCGGTGAGATCAAGGCTGTGCTCGCGGTGTTGGAGCATGGGCAGAAGTTCCCGATGACTGATGGCAGTGGGTTGACGAAGCGTTCGCAGGAGCGCATGGACCGTTGGGCCGCGGAGCGGGCGCGGGGCCGTCGTCAGTAGATGCGGCCGGGTTCGCTGGGGACCACCGGGTGTGGGGGTAGGTCGCCGGCTGGTTCTGCGCCGGGGATGAGCTTGCGAGCGGCGACCATCAGCGTGGACTCGTCACTGATCGTGACCACGGGGCCCGTCGGGGTCAGCGGGAACGCATAACCGGGTTGAGTGAGGTACGCGGTCGTCTCTGGGTCGGCCTTCCAGGTGTCGCGCGTGTGGATGAGCCAGCGACCGGGGTCGGTCTTCGACGTGATCGTCCAGTTCATAGCAGCGCCAACACTCCTAGTACGAATGCCTGTAGTTGCCCAGTCTCGTCGAACTCACCGCGTGCGTCACTTCGTCCGAGCGTATCTTGCAGGCCGACCTGGAACACCTCTCCTGGTTCTCGGGCCGGGTCGGCTTGTGCGTCAGTGGCGTAGGTCTTGCCGGCGTACTTGTTTCGCCACTGGTCCTCGTAGCCGATCTCGTGTTCGAGACCATCGACACCCTCATAGATCCCGGTCGGTTCTTCGAGGGTGCCGTTGGTGATGGATCGTGATCGAACCAGGGCGTATTCGAGCTGGGTGAGTCCGGGAATGGCTTGTTCCATGCGGTGGCCCAGTTCGTGGACCATGACCTCTTCGGGGTAGTTGCTGAATGCGCCGCGGTAGTCCGGGAGCTCGTCGAAGGATGCGGCCGCGAGGGTGTCGTTATCGGTTCCGCGTCGGAAGAACGCGCGTTCGGCAATTCCGATGCGGAGTGTTCCACGGCCCGCAGCGTCGACGAGCCAGTCGGTAGGGAAGTACTGTTCCGCTGCCCGGAGTTGAGCCAGCGCGGCGGCTGTACCGGGCTTAAGCCCTGCCGTGGCTTTGGTGATGAGAGCGGCGCTTTGCGGTGCACCGCCGAAGGCTCGGACCTCGGAGAGCGCTGACTGAATGATGGACTGTTCACGTCGAGCGATGTCACGCTGAATCTCGTTGCGGCGCGGGGAAAGCCACTGCGCTGCGTCGGTCAGTTGCTTGTCCTCGGCTCGGAGCTTGAGGACGGTCGTGTCCTTGTCGATGAGCGCGCGGGTGTCTCGTTGGATAGCGGTTCCGACATCGAGAGTGGTGTCGAGATGGCGCTGTAGCTTCTCTGGAACGAGTTTCGCGCCGTTCTTGTCCTTCGGGTACTTGAGTGTGGTGTCGAGCCATCCAGCGCGGTCCTTCGGGATCGACGATCGCGCGTCAGCGACGAGGTCACGCGTCGACTGCGACAGGGACGCGGCGGCCTTCTGTGCGGCAGGCGGGTCCTGGCGAGTGAGTTTCGGGACGTTGGTCTTCGATGCACTCGCGCGGGTCGCATTACCTGCACCGTAGACGCCCGTGATCTGTTCGCGGTCACGACGACGGCCGACACCCGTGGTCTCAGTGTGCTCACGGATCTGCTTCTGCCACTCCTTCACCTTCGCGTCGGCGCGCTTCTTCGCTTCCGGTGTGAGGGCGGTCGCGGATCGGCGCTTCCAGTCACGGGTCTGACGTTCGAGGTAGCGGAGTTTCTGCGTGTCCTCGTAGCCCTCATCGTTCGGTTTGGTGGGCGTAGTGTCCGTGACACCGGGCAGCCAGATATTGCTCGTGTGTCTACAATTTGGGTGGAAAAGCCCACGGCTGCTTGCGGTTTCGAGTGACGCCTTCACTCGGATGCGGGTCATTTTCCCGGTGAGAGCGTTCTCGACTTCGACGACTCCCGTGTTCCCGCCGGACAACGACAGAACTTGCCGTTCGTACGGTTGGCACTGCGGTGCCGGCCGCGGATGCGAAGAGATCACCACGAGGTCATATCCACGTTCCAGCAGCCGGTCCTGGTGGGATTGAGTGAGCGCACGCGTAGCTGCTGTCCGCGTTGCCATCTCGGCGTAAGCGGTCATCGACCACGTCCGCCCGCCCTTGTCGGTGAAGCCCTTGATGCCGTGTTTCGCGAACTCGTCGAGTGCACGCTGCGTCGATTTCACGCGCGTCTCCACACCAGAGATGACCGTGGGGACGGTCTGGGCGACGACGTTGCGATAGAGATCTTCGGTCGCGCGGAGGATGCCGGTGTTGAGCGTGTTCAGCGCAAAGCTGGCTTCGTGGTGGAGGAGCGCGATTGCTCGGGAGTCGGTTGCGAGCGCAAAGCCGGCGGTGTTAAGCCGCATGTTGCCTGGTCCTCGCGCACCAGCTGCCTCGATGTCCGAGTTCGCTACGGCCACACCCTTGCGCGCGGCTTCGCTGATGGCGTTGTCGAGCGTCCGCGGGTGGCCCTTCACCATCGAACCAATATGCGCGGCGGCGGCCTTCCGCAGCGCTGTGATCTCGTTGAGCCGTTGGTTGACCCAGTCGGGGGCGCTCTCGTTCTTCCGCAACCGTGAGGCAACCTCATCGAGCAGGATCAGTTCGAGGCGTTCGTATTCGGCGATCAGCAGGCGGGTGTGCTCGTTGTCCGCCTGCTGCGCCTGTAGCGGCATCTGAGATCAGACCTCTACGTGGGTTGCGCCCATTGCTGCTGCGCGCTCCTGCGCGGTTTGGGCGGCCTTCTCGCGTGCCTCGGGGGTGCCCTGGTCGGCGTAGTGCCTGACAAGTGCTGCATCGAGGCCACCGCCAGACCGGTCGTGTGTCACGACGTAGTGATTGAACGAATCGAGATCCGCGTCTGCTCGTGCCGCCATCGTCAGGGAGTCGGCGTTGGCGGGGTCCATGTCGGCGAAACGTTCCAGAATGTGTCGCGTGATCGATGACCCGTCGTCAGCGCGCACGTTCTCCATTGTCATTCGGCGATCGTCACCGAATTTTGCCTGCATTCCAGCTACGCCCGAATCCGTGTTGTAGTTCTTCGCGCCGAAGTAGCCGGGGGCGAATCGTTCTGCGCCGAGGACTGCGTCGACGTCAGCGTTTCGGAGTGCTTCGCGGAGTGGAACCCCTTTTTCGAGCAGCGGGAGCACCGTGTTTCGCCATGCCTGTTCGGTTCTCATCAGTGCTGCCGGCGAGTCACCGTCGAGCTTGGGGCGATTGCGGTCGCCTTCCGCTTTGATGCGGGCGGCGACGTCGCGTCCTTCTTCTCGGAGTTCCTGCAACTGGGGTTCGTACTTGTCTGTGTAGAACTTCTTCCAACGCTCCTCGTGCTCTCGTTGAAGAACCCGATTCGCGTTCATATCGAGGAACTGGTTCGGTGTGTACTGACTGTGCTCCGTGATCAGGGCATCGCGCTCCTTCTTCAGGTCTGCGTACTCGGTCATCAAGTGCTGCAACGTTTTCATGGGGATCTCCTAGCGAGGTGTGAGGGGATTGAAAGGGGAGCCGGGGTCGGTGTACGGCGAAGACCCCTGGTGGCGTTTGGGGTGGGTGCGCCGACTCTCTGCGATGGCCGCGTTGCGCTCCGGTGAACCGACCTCGTACGCCCGCACCGCCTGGCTGTGCGGATCGGCACCGGCATTGCTCACCGGCAGAATGGGGTCGACATCGACGGGTTCGACAACGGGCGGGCCTCCGATCGTCCCGAATTCCGCGAGGTCGTAGGCGTCCTGCCGTGTCTCATCGACGCAGTGCAGTCGTTCGAGCGCTGAGTCGATGGGGTTCGCACCGTCGGGAGTAGGGACGGTGGACGGTGTTCCATCCGGTCGGACGACCAGTGTCGTGCCGCCGAGTTGATGGGTGCCGTCCGGTGACGTGATTCCTCCGCTGGCAGGCAGGAAACTCCCATTCGGGAAGTAGTAGACGCCGTCCTTGTCCAAGTAGCCGAGGCCGGTGTAACTGCGATCGTCGGGGTTGTGGCTCCCGGAGATTCGGCGAACGTTCGGTGGATTCATGTGAAACTCCTATATGTTGTGCTGCTTGGGTTTACGCGAGTCCGGTGGACATCAGATCGAGGGCAACACTGCCGTTGCTGGTGTCGAAGTTTGCGTCCAAGGTGACGAGCCCGCCCTTGGAAAGGATCTCGACCAGTTGATCGAGTCGGCCAATGACGGCTTCGGATAGGCCGGGGATGTCGTTGGAGCCGGTGTCGAACTGCGGCATCAACTGCGAGAGGTCGACTTGCCCGGATTGGGCCATCGACAGGAACCCGCCGACACCTGATGCTGCGGTGAACCCGAGACCCGCTGCGAGGGATGCGGCTTCCATCAGGTTGGTGGGGCGCATGTAATCGCGGGGCTTCGGATCGTTGTAGCCACCGAACCCGCCGTCAGCGAACTCAGTGACATTCAGTCGTTTCCCGGTTTCACGCCAAATATCAACGGCGCGTGCACGTTTCGCCGGGTCGCCGGGAATGTATGCCTCCCACGGTCCTGCCTGCGGTTCCGCCCACACGCGCACGTTGCCGCCTGTGGTTGCGATCTCGGGGTTCTGGGATTCGATGCCTCCATTCGCGAACACCTTCAAACTCCCGACCGCCTTCGGGGTGCGACCGCCTGGGGCTGCGCCACCGATGTCGGAGAAGTTGATGACCCGCACATCTACCGGACCCGACGACGTCGGCAGGGTTTTGGTCCGACTGCCTGACGACATGCCCGCCGAACTGCTATCCGGTTGCCCGTAATCAGTGACCGTCAAAGCCTGCGCCCCGACGTCGTAGCTACCCGGATCAGACGACGGCTCACCAGGTGGCTGCGACATCGCCACATGCACATGGTTACGGTGACCCGCCATCGTCGATGCACCGTAAAAGCTGCCGTCGACTATCGACCCGTTCTTCACATTCTTGTCGAAACCTGGGGCCGAGTAGATCAGTTCGAGGAGCTTCGGCTTGTAGTTGTCGACCATGAAGTTGGCGAATGCCAACTGCTCGGGAGTGTTGTCGGAGCCGTTGGAGAAGTCGGCGGCCTGCCCTGAACCGTGGTGTCCTGGGTCGCCTGCGCGGTAGCCGGATGTCATCGTCAGGGCGGGGAAGTTCTCGGATGCGAGGTTGCTGAGACCGGATACGATGCCGCCGTCGGCCATCTGTACGAGCCCGTACCCGAACCGGTCAGCGACATCCCGGAGGATGCCGACGGCGCGGGGACGCTTCGACTCAGCCCCAGGAATGAACGCTTCCCACGGTCCTGCGCCTTCCTCCGCCCACTGCACCAACCCGCGGCCACCCGCAGGACGGAGTAGGGCTTCGTCGGGGAGCTTGCCGTCAGCGAACTTGCCACCGCCACCGAGAGTGCCCGGTGCAGAACGAGCGCCACCGGCTGCGTTGACGCCCAGGACCGGCGTCGGGCCCTGCATCGACGGGGCGTCCTGTTCGGACACACCCTTCGATTCCCAGTACCCGATCTGACGCTGCCGGAGGTCGACGAACATGTCGACGGTCTTGCCGGTGTTCGCGCCGATGAACGCGTCGATCGCGTCCTGTCCCTCAGCGGTATTGGCCGTGACCTTGAATTTGCCGTCCGGTAGTTGTTCTACCTTCAACCCGAGGGCTTTGAGCTTCTCCGTCTGCTCCGGGGTATTCGACTCGATGACGATGGTTTTGTCGTCGGGGATGTCCTTGACCGAACCTCCGAGGGCCTGCATCAGGCGGGCCGAGGTTTCCGCCCGATCGCCGGCTGCGACGACACCGTCTCGAAGATCTTCGAGCCCTGGCATCGCGCCGTCGATCGTGTCAGCCATCCCACGCATCGAGTCAGCACCGGATTCGAGACCGTCTTGGAAACCGATCATGGCGTCGGATGCGCCTTCGAGCTTGTCTGCGAGACCATCCATCCCGAGGGCGCGGGCCACTCCGCTCGATACGCTGATGAGGTTGCCCATCGCGCCGACCATCCCGCCGAGCGCCATCGCTGTGCCGTCGGTGAGATTGGCCAGGACACGCAATGTGTCGGCAGCGAACTTGCCCATCGCGATACCCGTGTTCAAGCCCGCTTCTGCGAGACCGGTGAAAAACGCGATTATCTCCGGCTTGTGCGTCGTGACCCAGTTCGCGACATCGGTCAGTGCCGGTCCGAACGCCTGCGCGAGCGCGAGTTTGATGTCATCGGCAGATGTTTCGATGGACCGTGACGCCGACTCGAACGATGCTGCGGTGTTCGACGACATCGTGTTGCCGGCATTCGCCGCGGCACCCTCTACCTCACCGAGGGCCAACACTGCTTTCGAGGGATCCCAGCTCGACAGGGTTCCGATGAAGTCGCCTGCGGTGTCACCGAGCAACGCCATTGCGGCCTTGTTCCGTTCGACTGGGTCTTCGATTGCGCGGATCTTGTCGAAGACCTGATCGAACGCAGCCTCGGCGTCGGGGCCGCCACGCTTGAACGCCTCGTACATGTCGGTACCGGACAGGCCGATGTCGTCGATGGCGGTGACGATGGTGTCGCCCTCTTCGGTGACGCGACGACCGAACTCGCGCAATGAATCTGCGGCGCGGTCGGAGTTGTCGGCCCCGTTGTCGGTCGACTGCTTGATGAGGGCGAGCGCGAACTCGGCGGACAGGCCAGCGTTCTTCCAGCCCGACGAGTATTCGCTGACGGAGTCGATGAGGTCGCCGGCTTTGTTCGCCGACCCTTCACCGGCCTTGCTGATGAGGTCGAACGCTTCGGTGGCGTTCGCCGCGAGATCATTCGACATCAACGCGCTGACGGCCCGTACCGACTCCGACACGTCCGTCTCCAGGAGGGTCGACACGATGTTCAGTTGGTCGATGGTGCCCTTCATCGTTCCGGTGTCTTCTTCGCCGGTGAGGATGCCGGATTGGATCGCTTTCTTCGCGGTGTCCATGTTCTCGGCGACGGACTCGCCCCAGCCAGCCGAATACGACAGTCCTGCGGCTTCACCGATACGGCGGGCGGTTTCCTCGTTGATGCCGAGTTTCGCCTGAATCAGGTCTTGGTTGGCTTCCTGTTCCATGCCGTCTGCGATGGCGTTTGCGAGGACCGCGCCGGCTGCGAGACCCAACACTGCGACTCCTGCCAGTGCGGCACCGATGGGTCCACCCTTCGCGCCCAATCCTGCTACGCGGGGTGCGAATCCGGCGATGAACGAACCACCCGTCGACGAACCCGCGCTACCTGCGGCCCCTGACAACCCCTCCATGCCACCGGAGAACCGATCTGCGAAGCCGGAACCGGCGTCATCACCAGCAGACTCGGCAACCTGCGCCGTCTGGCGGAGTTCCCGTTGGGTGCGTTCGAGAGCGTCGACAGCATCCCGCCCGCCCTGCTCTGCGGCGCGCGCGGCACGACGATGCGCCGCCTCCATCCGATCCGAGGCGGTGACGGCGTCACGCATCGCGCGTTCAGCCAGATCCGTTGCCGATGCGACGTCGCGTTGCGCAGCCTCCAACTGTGAAGCGCTGGTGCGGGAGTCCTGCTGCGCCTCGTCGAGACGTTCCTGCGCGATACGCACCTGCTCGGTAGCGGTCTCAGCACGCGAGTTCGCCCGCTCCGAAGCCGTCGCATACGTCTGCGCTTCGCGCTGCAACTGCTGGTAGCCCTGAGCCATCCGCTGCGTCGACGCCGTAATCCCCGTCGCGGCCTGTGACGTGACCTGCTCGGTGCGGCGCGCGGACTGCTGCGCACCATCGAGGGCATTCGTGAGCTGGTCCTCAGCTGACAGGCGGACGGACAGTTCACCGAGATCAAGAGCCATCAGGGGCCTTCTTTCCAAATACGTCCTGCATTCGCACCCGAGCGGTATCGAACTGGTCTGCGGCCGCCGAGATATCCGGCCGCAGAACGCCGAGTTCTCGCATCTGAGTCGCGAGGGGGATCAGTAGGTTTCCAGCCGCGATGAAGTGCTCCATCGCGGCCTCCTGCGCTGCGTTGAGCGCGTCGAGCAGGGCCAGGGTGACCAACATTCGGCTCTCCTCATCCATCGACGCGAGGAGGAAGACCGCCGTGGTGTAGTCGCCGCCGAACAAAAGCTCACGGAGTTTGCGGATCTCCGCCGACACATCGGCGTCGGGGACGGTGCTACTCATGGTCGATCACCTCGGACCTGTGGATTGAGAGTCCGCTGTCCGCCGTATCGCCGCTGGTCAACGCAGGCGTGGTCACATGTTGGTCACCGGCAGATTCGTCCTCGAAGTCGTCCGCGAACCTTGCCAGGGACAGTTGCATCTGAACGAGCATCGACTTGGCATGGTCGACGCCGGCGGATGCACCCAGGCGGCTGAGGTTTTCGTGGGCCTTCACCAAACGCTCGATGGCACTGGCGATGTCAGCCACCGCCTTGGCGTCTGGGATGTCCAGGTAGACGCGCTGAGGGCCAGTGGGGGTACCAACCACCATCGTGTACTCCGACCAGAACCGCTCACGGAGAGACAGCACGTCGGCAATCAACTGCTCAGCGAGAAGAAGACGGTTGGCCGTAATGCGCTCCCTGGCAGCCTGATTGGCCTCGGCTGTACGTCCCGTATTCCAGACCAACCCCATGCGCTTGGACCACCGGGAGATGTTGGGTTGGGGAACACCGACACGCTTCGCAATCTGTAACTGGCTGAGGCCCTCTGCGTGTGCGGTGCGGATGGCCGCCTGCATGACGTCGGTCAGCTCCGTCGGCGGCGTGTCGGTGTCCCCGCTCGTCATGCAAGGTCCGTGGCGGGCAAGGGGGAGCCGAGCGCCGGCACGGTGACCGGGTGACCGGATGGGGTGAAGGCGTGCTCGATGATGGCCTGCATGTCGAGGAGCCAACGACCGGCGATCAGCTTTCCGCCGAGCTTCGGCGCGAGACGGCGGGTCTGCCGGTTCGATAGTCCGAGCATCGTCGCTGCCTCCTCGATCGGGATGGTGGGTCGTTCCTCCAATGATGTTGCCGGATCGGCATTATCGCGGACGTCCGCATGGCCGCGCACGGACATGCACGCCTGAATGAGCGCGTTCAGATCACCGGATACCGGGAGTGCGTTGCTGCGCCTTGCTCGTTGGGTGTTGATCGCGGCTCGGAGTGCGACTTCCACGCCGAGGCCTGTGAGGATGACGGCGGTTCCGATGACGGTGATGGGTGGCTGTGGGTTCGTCATGCGCCAACCGCCTCCTGCACCAGCGATGTAGCGCAGTAGACACCGGGCGCTTGCTTGCCGATGTGGCCGGCTGAGGCAGCGCGGAGGAGTACCCGCGTCGCCGTATTCCGTGGGATACCCAATGCGCGCGCGACGTCGGAAGCCGCTGTGGTGCCTTGCCGATCGTTGACGAATCGGATTACGGAGTGGCGTGTCGAGTTCAGCTCGCCGAAGGACACCTTGCCGCCGTACGTCGTCGACTCGTGAAACTCGCCGGCAACTACGCCCGCGAGGACGCCGGGGTCGGCGTCGTTCGCCCACGAGCGGCAGGCTTCCAGAGCTGGGCACTGCAAACAGATGGCCTTGGCCTCTTCGTGTCGCTCGGTGCGTTGAGTGATCGTCTCGGCCCGGATGTCGTCGAAGTCGGCGTCGAACAGTGGCGCGTTGGAATGGCAGCGAGCGCCCGTCAGCATTGGAGCGGCCGCGAGGGCGGCGACGAGATCTTCCCAGTTCATGGAGTCCTCCTGATGTACCTGCGGATTAGATATCCGATGACATGTGAATTGCTGCTGGTCAACAGTCCTGTGGTCACGCGATGGTCACCGGGCTCGCACGCAAACGCGGATACAACCGACCAGTCACACGTGCATGCGCGCGGATAGATACGAGCCCGCTCGTAGGTGAGGTCATGGTTTGTTGCTGCGGATTTGTTCTGCGTATTCGAGGGCGAGGGGGTTGCCGTCTTCGACGAGTGTTGTGCAGGTGGGGCAGAGGTGTTGGTGGGTGAGTGGTTCTGCTGTGAGTCCGCAGAGGGGGCATTGGGGTTGGCGGGGTATGAGGATTGCGTTGAGTCCGTGTGGGAGTGGGATGACTTCGGTCATGTGAGTTCTTTCGGTGAGTGTGGCGCGTCGTTTTCGTAGAGCGCCCGGAGTGATTGGGCTTGCGCAACTCGCTTGTCGGCGGTGGACATTGCGAGGTTGTGGCCGACTGCGAGCCAGCCGGCCGCCTTTTGCGATGCGGGCCCCATGTTGCTTGTGGGTTGTTGTGTCTTGAGGACTTCTGAGACGAGTGAGGGCAGAGTTCCGGGGCCGAGGTTCGGTTTGGTGAGCCAGAGGCGTAGGGCTGCTTCGACGGTTTCTGCGGGGGTGCCTGATTTGGTGAGTGCACCGGCTCTGATGGCAAGGTCTGTGCGGACGGCTTGAGGGTGGGTGTCTGGAATGGTGGATCGAACGAGTTTCCATCCCTCGGCGGGTACTGGTCTTGATCGTGGTGCGTCGCGATCTGTGGTCGCGAAAGTTCCACCGCCGCTTTTTTCTGGTGTAGTGAACTGGTGTAGTGAACTGGTGGGTGGACATTCAGGTGTCCGGTGGTCGGGGGTGAAATGTCCACTGGTCATGTCGAAATGTCCACTGGTCGCGGATGATCGGTGGACATCTGAATGTCCGGTGGTTGAGGTCTCACCAGTGGACACCTGAATGTCCGGTGGTAGGGACTCGAACGCGAGCCGGTAAACGTCTGCTGTGTTCCGACCTCGACCGGTGTGGCCTTTCTCGACGCATTCGATCAGGCCTCGTTCGACGCCCGTTGCGAGCGCTCTGCGGACCGTCTTTTCGTTCACAAAGCCATCTCCCGATGCGAGGTTCTCGGCTATGCGTCGGACGCCAGGGCGTGCGTTGGTGCCGTCAGGGTTCGCGTAGGACTCCAGTTCGAGGAGGACGCGGCGCGTGGCGTCGGTGAGGTGGCCGTCGCGGACCACCAGCCGACGCCACGCGTACCGCATCGAATCGCTCACTGAGCGTCCCCACCGCCCAGGGATTGCCGCTTCGAGCAGACCGGGCCGCGGTGCTTGCGTACCGAGTCGGGGTCCACCAACCATGCACCACAGATGTCGCACTGAACTGCTAGTCGAAATGCGTGACCTCGCATGGCCGCGCGCAGGAGTCGATCCGCGGCATCGATGAGCGTCTCGTCGTAGCACTCGTCGTTCGATCGCGCGTTCATTGCGCTATCTCGATGGGCTGTGGGATTGAGTGGTTGCATGCGCCTGATGCGGCTGCGAGGAGAAGGCGAATCAGCTCGGGGATGTCGGAGACCGGAATGGGGGTTGCGTTCTCGCCGAGGGTCACCATGTGGACTTGTTCGTCGTGTTGCGCTTCCGCGAAGTAGTGATAGCCGACGTGGAATGGTTCCCCGTCGATGTCGAGGACCGAGCCGATGATCTCGCTATCACTGTCGTCGCTGAGGCCGGGTGCCGCTGCCAGGGATGAGGTGTGGGCGTTCGCGAGTTCGACTGCGAGATGGGCGTAGTCGAAGGTTCTGGATCGGGCGACGAGTGGTTCTGAGACTGTGCGCATGGCTTGGGCCTTGCGCACGTATTCGTCGGCAGCCGCTTGACGCGCGGTTCGGGCCGTTGGACTCAGCGCTCGGTAGCTTTCGACCGAAATTGCTTCTGGGCGTTCGGATGCACCGCAGGCAGTGGCTGCGGAGGTACTGATGTGCGAAGATGTCATCAGGTTCATTCCTTCTGGTGATAGTGGTTGTTGGCCTGGCCCTCGGTGCTCACGCGGTTGCCGCCGCGTGATTTGCCCGAGGGCAGTTTTCTGTTCGGCGTTCACGCCGCCGATTCAGTCGGGATGCCGAGAATTGCGAGCAACCCCGCGACGGGTACCACGTACTTTCTGCCAACCCTCAATACGGGGACGGGAAACTCTTTCCGTCGCGCCAGATCGTATGCAGCATTGGTGCCCATCCCGAGGACAGCAGCGGCTGTGGGTACATCTGTCCGAACTCCCAGTGCTCGAACGTCTTCCGCGCTCCAGATCTTTGCGCTCACAATGCATCGCCGCCGCCGCCGCGGCGCGTGGCTGCCTCTTGCTCTGACAGCCAGCGGTCGACTTCGCTGCGCCGGTATACAACTCGACCACCCAGCTTGAATGAGGCAGGGCCGGAGTTCTCGCCCCGCCAGTAACGGAGAGTTGCCGCGGTGATGCCGGTCTCAGCGGACAACTCATTGATGGACACAAACTCCGGTCGTGAGTCCGTGATGGGTGGTGCCATCGAACGCTCCTATTCGTTGTTTAACGCGAATGATGGGTTTCTCTCGCTGCACTACACATACTGCCACTGATGTGGAGAATTCCGCAAGATCCCTGTATTGTTCGTTAAATGGCGAGCGATGTTTGGGCTAGGGAGACGACGCGCCGAGTCGCAAGCGCGGTGAAGCAACACCGAGGTGAGCGGACAGTGCAGTGGCTCTCAGACAAAACTGCCGAACTGGGCCACCGGATTAGCCGGTCACGTCTCTCGGATTTGGAGCGTGGCGACCGCGGGGGACTGCTCGGAGTGGCCGAGTTGCTGGTGCTCGGAAAGGCCCTCGGTGTGCCCCCGGCTTTGTTGCTGTTCCCCATCGGGGCAGCTGAGGAGGTTGAGATCCTTCCGGGCAAACCGGTTCAGACATGGTCGGCCTACAAGTGGTTCATTGGGAACGAAGCGTTCCCGGCGAGTTCCTCGAACGATCTCGAAGAACACGGAACCGGGCCTGTCGACCCCGTAAGCGGGATGCATCGGTGGTACGACGACCCAGAGCAGAACTGGCATGACGGTGCCGCGCCGGTCGCGCTATTCCACCGGCACGAGCAGCAAATGGAGGCCTGGTTCGACGCCAACATTCGCGCTGCTCGGCTGCTGGGAGACGACCCCAGCAGAACAAGCGAAATGGGCGAGCTGGTTTCAACTTGGCGGAAGTCCGCCGAGCGCGAACTGCTTGACGTCCGGACTCGAATTCGAGACCTCGGCTTGAACCCACCAAAGCTCGACGACCGTTTGGAGCAGATCATCGAACAGCTGGATCGACGATGAAAGGGTCAGTGTCGAAGCGGTGCAAGTGCCCGGTCGAGTACGACGCCCGTGGTCGACGGAAGTCGTGCCGGAAGCCGCACGGCTCGTGGACGTTCCTTGTCGACATGGGTGCGGACCCGCAGACCGGGAAGCGCCGGCAGGTCCGCAAGTCGGGGTTCAGGACCAGCGACGAGGCAGAAGCGGAACTCGCGAAGTTCCTCGTAGACGTCGGCAACGGTCAGGTGGCCCACGATCGACAGCAGACCGTCGAGCAATACCTGCGGGCCTGGCTCGAATCGAAACGCAACGGCGACACCCGGCCCACGACGCTGCGCAGCTACGAACAACACGTCAACGCCTACCTCGTGCCGCACCTCGGCCGTATCCGCCTCGGCGACCTCCGAGCGCAGCACATCGAGAACATGCTGGCGGCGATCGCTCAGCCGAAAACCGCACCGGCCGATGGGGAGCGGATCGGGAAGGGTAAGCGGCGGCACCCGCGCACGCTGTCGAGCGCGACCGTGCGTCGTGTCCACGCAACCATTCGGAGCGCGTTGACGTCGGCGCGCAGGAAGCGCCTTGTGGCGTTCAACGCTGCCGAGAATCTCGAACTGCCTCGGGCATCGCGCCCGAAGGTGAGGCCGTGGGAGGCGGAGGAGCTGGGGACGTTCCTGGACGCGGTCGGTACGGAGCGGCTGGGTGCGTTGTTCGAGGTGTCCGCGATGACCGGGTTGCGGCGCGGTGAGGTGTGCGGGCTGCGGTGGGATGACGTGGACATGACGAATCGCTCGATCACCGTCCGGCAGCAAATCGTCGAGATCAGCGGCGACGGCATCGAGTGTGAGTATTGCCACAAAGAGCATCGGCAGTTTCAGTTCGGCAAGCCGAAGACGGCATCGGGGGAGGACCGCGAGGTCGACCTCGATCAGCAGACCGTCGGCGTGCTGCTGGCGCAGCGGTTCGCCCAGGACGCCGAGCGCGCGCAGTGGGGCGACGCCTATCAGGACCACGGTCTGGTGTTCGCCCGCGAGGACGGATCACCTATGCCGCCTCAGAGCGTCACAGAGCGTTTCAAGAAGGTCTGTGCGGAGTTGGGGCTACGTCCGATTCGGTTGCACGATCTGCGGCACGGACAGGCCAGTCTTCTACTGGCGGCCGATGTACCGCTGGCGATCGTGTCGAAGCGTCTCGGTCATTCGTCGATCACGATCACCGCGGACACGTACTCGCATCTGCTCAAGGGAGTTGGGTCGAAAGCGGCGGAAGCGGCTGCCGGGTTGGTGCCTCGCGCAGGCCGTGACCAGGGGTTGCGTGACAGCGTTCGTGACCATTCGGTGACCACTTCGGGTGATTCCGAGGCTCCCGATATTGCCTCTGACCAGGTAATCACTGGTCAAGATGGTGCCCCCAGTAGGACTCGAACCTACGACCTGCGGATTAAAAGTCCGTAGCTCTACCAACTGAGCTATAGGGGCGCGGCTCGAAAGTGTAATGGGCCGCGCAGCACCGGCGGGCGGTACCCCCGGCAGTCGTGCCGACCGGTCAGCGTCCGAAGCTGCTGCATCCGCTCGGCACCGGAATGCCGGCCAGACGGTCGTCCATCCACGCGTACGCGCCCGGAATGCCGCTCAAGGCGACGATCAGGTGCTCTCCCAGATATTCCTCGAGTCTGACGTCCGCACCCTGAGCGCACCATTCGTCGTAGAGGGCCTCGGCTCCCTGTCGAGGAATCCAGAACTCCTGTTGCCCCTGATAGATCATGGTGGGGATAGTGGGTGCGAGGTCGCCGCCGAGGCGGGTTGCGGCGATCACGCTCTCGGCGATCTCGGTGCGATCGACATTCGGAATGTCCGAGAGCGCCTGCGCCGGGATCGGGGCCACCACTCCACCGGGGGCGAGCAGACCGATACACAGGTCCTTGGCGATCGTGGCCAGGCGCAGTCCGTTGGCGTTCATCAGGGAGAACAGTTCGGGGTACTCGCGGGCCACCCCGAGCGCTGCGGACAGAAAGAGTGTCGATGCGGCCGTTCCGTTCATCGACGTCAGCAGCATCCGGTAATCGGTCGGCGGTCCACCGAACGCCGCGCCGACCAGATTGACGTCGGGCGCGTACGTGGGGGCCAATTGCGCGGCCCATCCAGTGGCGATCGCCCCACCCGAATACCCCGTCATGGCGATCGGAGACGACGCAGGCAACCCCAGCTCGGGTAGTCGGACCATCGCTCGAAGGGCGTCGAGCACCGCATGCGCGGCCATGCGTCCGGCGGCGTAGGCCTGCCGTGGCCCCTCGTGATCGGTGACGACGACGGCATAGTTCTTGGCCAGAAAGGCCTGGACGGCCGGAATCTCCCGGGCGAGCCCGCGGGGAAGCATCCAGGACGGCGCACACGTGTTGCCCAGCGAGTTGATGGCCATGTTGTACGCCACGACGGGTCGGCTTCCGGCACCGGTCCACGGTGCGACCGGCACGATCACGGTGGTGGCGGCAGCAACGGGACGATCCTTGGAATCGTTGGTACGAAACAAGATCTGAGTCGACGCGACCGGCGTGAACAGTGGTCCGACGGTCACCTGTCGGGTTGCCAACACTGCGCCCGGAGGTTGCTGTTCGTAGCCTGCGGGGGGATCGAACCAGGGCTCACCCAGTGGGGTGGGTAGATACAGAGCTGGATCGGCGACGGGGGCCACGAAGTTGCCCAGGGGGTCTGCAGCCGCCGTGCCGGCCGTCGACAGAGCGAGCAGGGCCACCGCGAACAAAGTTGTGGTGGAACGGAATGCGCGGATCGATACCTTCATGGCGTTCACTCGTCTCCGGTCGGCCGAACTCCCCATATGATGCACATCACAGTAGGCCAGCGCAGACGCGAGCTCGTCGAACGTGTCGAAAATGTTACCGATCGGTCTTCCTCATATCGTTTATCGTGCAACGGATTTGGCAGACGCGTCGTGAGAGTGCGGCGTATTCGCTTGGTGAGCAATAGATTTGAAATGCTAAAGAGCAAGGCAAATCATTCGGAGCTCGAGATCCGTTACCGCAAAATGTAATTCGGATTTCAACCGAAAGGTGGGCCGTGGGTCCGACGCGTCGAGCAGTCGGTTCGCGGCACGCGGCTGCCTCCCGAACGCCACCGAAGGCGAGTCGGTTCGGGAGTGTGGTTCGGCGCGGGGGGTCCGAAGAAGTGCCGGGTTGCCGACGGTCGTGAGCCCGGTGAGAGAGCGGCTCGAGTGCGCACCCCCTGCAGCGCACTCGAGCCGCGCAGATCATACCATCCGGCTTGTTTCGACTGCCCAACCGATTTTTCTGTCGGGTGTGTGTGTCGAAGCGAACCGTAGGTGAGTCGACTCGCGTGTCGTTCGGGTGAAGTACTCTCTATCTGTACTACCTGCGGATACGCAGGGCGCTTGGGCTCGGAGGCACGGAGTAAATGGCACAACAAGAGCGCGCACGGCGGACCCGGGCGGCCATCGTAGAGGCGGCTGCGGCGGAGTTCGCCAAGCGTGGATACGCAGCGGCATCCGTCAACACCATCCTGGAGGGCTCCAATGCCACCAAGGGTGCGATGTATTTCCACTTCCAGTCGAAGGAAGACCTGGCCCGAGCTGTGCTCGGGGCGGGACTCGATCGGTACGTCGCCATCACGGAGAAGTGGGCCGACACCACCGCGCATCCGTTCTACGTCATCCGCGGGATCGTGGACGACATCGCGCAGAACTTCCAGAACGACGTGATCGTGCGCGCCGAGTTCCGGCTCATAGTCGAGCCGGAGTTCTACGCGGAGGTTCATTCGGGCGGCGGTCGAGTCTGGGGCGCTCAGGGGATCGCACAGGCTGAGCGTGCACTGGCGATGGGTGACCTCAAGCCGGAGTTCGATGCAGCCAAGTTCGTACGGGTGCTCGCTGCGTCGATGGCGGGGCAGCGCTACATGTCGGATCTGGTGGCCGACAACGCAGATCTGCGCGAGCGGTTCGAGGAATCCGTCGAGGTCGTGTTGCTCGCGATGGCGTCGGAGAGCTGGCTCGCCGAGTTCAAAGTGCACGGCTGGGAGCAGTACGGTGAAAACTGCGCAAAAACCACCTCTGACCTGCCGGTTTGAGATTTACAGCGAAAGTGTCCTAAGCTATCCCAGCTCCCAACGGAACGCCGTTGAGGGTAACGTCGAAGCAGTTCGGCGGGCCCCCTTCGTCTAGCGGCCTAGGACGCCGCCCTTTCAAGGCGGTAGCGCGGGTTCGAATCCCGTAGGGGGTACGTAGGAAGAGATCGGATTGACAATCCGGTCGGCAGTACAGCATTCTTCGTCTCGCTTCCCGCGAGGTGCGGATTTGCAGTTCGGAGAGTTACTGCGCTAGAAATAGCGCGGCAACAACAGCAAGGCCCTGTGGCGCAGTTGGTTAGCGCGCCGCCCTGTCACGGCGGAGGTCGCGGGTTCGAGTCCCGTCAGGGTCGCAACATCGGTACGGAAGTACCGACATTGCGATGGCATTGTTTCACCGGTGCCGCCCGGCCAGGTAGCTCAGTTGGTACGAGCGTCCGCCTGAAAAGCGGAAGGTCGCCGGTTCGATCCCGGCCCTGGCCACCACGGTGTTGGATCGACAAGCACGATGAAAGCCCCTTCCGGTTGTCCGGCAGGGGCTTTTTCGTGTGCACGAGTTATTGTCGACGCGTGGACGTGATCGATCGAGCGCAGGAGGATCTGGCGCGCGGAGACAGCATCGCCGCCCGAGATCGGCTGGTCGGCGCACTGGTTCGAAACCCGACGTCGCCCGGCATTCTCGAATTGCTCGCGTATACGTACCTGGTGCTCGGCGATCGTGCGGCAGCCGGCGCGGCATGGTTCCTCACCGACAAGACCGACGACGATCCCACGGCGTCCGCCGCGTTCGCCGCACTGGAGAAGCAGTACAGGTCGCCGCTGCTGATGGCGCGGGCCCTGCCCATCCACGCGCCCTCCGATTGGTACCCCACCCGTGCTCGGATACGGCTGGAACGGCTCGCAGCCGCGATCGAAGCCAACGGTCAGCAGTGGGTACCGCCGCGAGACGTCGTCTACTTCGACCAGGACGGGCTGAACTCGGACGACTTCTACGGCTCGGATGTCGATCAGGACGACTCCGAGTACGACCGCGCAGGGTCGAGTTACCGAACGGTGCGGCAGCGTGCGATCGCGGCGACCATCGTCATCGCCATAGCTGCCACCTCGGCATCGGTGGTCCTGGCACTCGTCTTCGGGTGACCCCGGTTCGCGGACGACGCGTTCGGCAGCGAGCGTAGAGTCGCGAAAGAATTTCCGGCCGACGATCGAGGGTGACGAGTTTTCATGGGCACAGCGAACGGCGCGGCGTCACCGGCTCCGCGAGACGACAACTATGCCGTCAACCTCGAGCAGGCGAGGGTGTTCGCGAGAGGACTGGCCGAACACATCGAGACGTGTTCGGCGTCCATCGAGCAGGCGCAGTCGAAGGCGTTTCGAGCTCGCGCGGATCGCGCCGAATCCCGTGCCCGAGCCTTCGAGTCCGAGGCGTCGACACTCCGGACCGAGCTCTACGAAATGTACCGACACATCGATGCGATGACGGCACGCTTTCCGGAGCTACGCAGCGATCCATCCGTTCGCGGCTAGCCCCGGTTCGATCGGAGCGCCGGTTCGTTCAGAGCGCTGGCTCGTTCACAGCTGCGGAATCGGTGACCAAGCCGAAGGTCGTCTCTGCGCCTCGACGGCCGAGCGCCGAGCCCCACACCTCGTACACCGCGTCGGTGGCCGAGGATCGCTCTATATCGCGGCCCTCCGCGACGGTGATGAGCGTGCGAGAGAGCTCGAACAGACTGACCCGGTGGTGTCTCGCAGTCGTGAACAGCTCGTCGATGGCGTCGGCGACGGATCCGCCGTGGATCCCGAGGAGCACTCCGGTCGCGATGTCCACGTGAGTGCGAGATGCGGGCGATTCGGGCAGTCTGTCGGTCATCATTTTCCTCGAGATGGTGTGGTCGGTGCGGATGACCGAAGCGGATCCTGGCGTCGAGCGGGCTTCACTGTCTCACACGGACATGACATTTCATACCGTCGGTTTCGCCCGCACGTGCATCCGCTCGCCCTGGGGTCCGAACAGGCTCAGAAGCTCCACCGGCCGGTCTCCGACGGCACCGAACCAATGCGGCACACGAGTGTCGAATTCGGCTGCCTCACCGGCCTTCATCGTCAGATCGTGCTCGCCGAGAATCAGACGCAGGGTGCCGTCGAGGACGTACAACCACTCGTACCCCTCGTGTGTCCGCGGACGCGGCTCCGACCGCTCCGGGCGGACCAGGAGCTTGTACGCCTGCAGACCGCCCGGGCGCAGCGTCAGCGGAAGAATCGTCACGTGTTCGCGAACGGTGGCCGTGGTGCGCACCCGAGGGTCGGCCACGGGCGGCGCAGTCACCAGATCGTCGAGTTTCATCTGATGGGCCCGAGCGATGGGCCACAGCAATTCGAGGCTGGGCTTGCGGTCACCGGACTCGAGTCGCGACAGTGTGCTGATCGAAATTCCCGTGGTGTCCGACAGCGATGCCAGGGTGGTGTTCTTCTCCATCCTGATGCGCTTGAGGCGGGGACCGAGGCCCGCGATGACCTCGTCCAGGCTGGTCTTCGACTCTTCCATGCCACCATTGCAGTTTCAGCAACCAGATTTGTCAACCTGGGAAACGTCAGGCATGCGAAAACGGTCCGTCGGCGACGGCAGAAGGCACATACTCGATCGATGACCGGTCGGCCGGGCACCACATATCGCAGTGGCATGATCCGTGATGCCTACGGAAGCCCTGCATCCGAGGCATTCATGGTCGTCGCCATTGTGACCATTCTGGTCACCAGGGCTTACCTCGAATTGACCCACTATCCCCAGGTTGGCGGCAAATCGCTGCACATCGCCCACGCCCTGTACGGCGGAGCGGCGATGATGTTCGCGCTGCTGATCGGGTGGATGTTCATCGGGTTCGGCGTTCGAGTATTCACCGTGCTGCTCGGGGGAATCGGATTCGGGCTGTTCCTCGACGAAGTCGGCAAATTCGTCACCAAGGACAACGACTATTTCTACGGGCCCTCGTCGGAGATCATGTACGTCCTGGTGGTCCTGCTGTTGGTGTTCAGCCGGATCGTCCGCGAGTTCCGCAGGCCCTCGGTCGACGAATCGCTGGCGAACGCCGCTGCGATCGCCGCCGATGGCGTCGCGCACGGCCTACCCGAGCATCGACGCGAGTGGGCGCTGCGGATGGTGGCGCGGGCCGAGGCCGAAGGGGCCGACGCGGACACCGTGGCCGGAATCAGACTGTTGCTCGATCGCTGTCGTCCGTCGAGGTCGCGGACCCACTCGCTGTGGAACTTCGTCCCCCGGCTGATTCCCGCCTTCTTCACCAGTGCCCGGTGGATTCCCGTCGTCGGCTGGGGGTTGGTTCTGTTGTCCGGGGCCGGGGTGGTGTTCGGAATCGTCGAACTCGTCATCGGCGACCTGCACATCGATCGGCGCGACCTGACCATCGATATCGACAGAATGGGAATTGCCAGTGGGATCCTGTTCGTCAGCGCCTGTCTCACCTTCGCCACGGCACTGCCGGCGATGCTGCGGTTACGGCCAGGAGGCCCGCTCTGGCCTCTGCGCGTCCTTCGAGTGTCCGCGTTGATCTTCACTCTGCTCAACGCACTCGTGGACTTCGCTCAGGAAGGATTCGGCGCGCTGGTGAACGTTGCGATCGGACTGTTCGCGCTCGCAGTGATCTCGCATCGCATCACGGTGAGCACAGCCGAGCTCATGAAGAACTCTGTTGTGCTGCAGGTGGATCGAGACTCCGATTGCTCTCGAACCGTCGAACCAGGCCGCTGAGCGGATCGACGAATTCGATCGAACGCGCCAGCAAGCGAAGCGGATCGGAGTAGTCGTCGTCGGCGACATCGCGGAACGAGGGGTAGAAGTTGTCACCGACGATCGGAATTCCCAACGAGCACAGATGAACTCGAAGTTGATGCGTCTTGCCGGTTCGCGGATGCAATCGGTACAGGCCGTGGGCCCCGAGCGTGTCGACGAGCTCGACGAGTGTTTCCGCGTTGGGCTCGCCGGGTACCTCGCGGGCCGCAAGTACGCCGCGCTCCTTGATGATTCGGCTGCGTACCGTCAGCGGGAAGTTCAGGTTCCGGGCGAGCGGGGCAATGGCGTCGTACTGCTTGGTGATCGCGCGTTGCGCGAAGAGCTCCTGGTACGGCCGGCGAGCCTGTTGCCTGACGGTGAACACCAGAACCCCGGCGGTGAGGCGGTCCAGGCGATGCGCTGGACTCAGCTCGGGCAGGTCGAACCGGCGTCTCAGCAGAACGAGTGCAGACCGCGCGACGTAGGCACCGCGCGGGGTGGTGGCCAGAAAGTGCGGCTTGTCGACGACGAGCAAGTTCTCGTCGCGATGAAGGACGTCGAGGGAGAACGGCACCGTCGGCTCCACCGGTGGGTCGCGGTAGAGATAGATGTCCGCTCGCGGTCTCGCGACCGTCGTCGAATCGACGGGTACGCCTGCCGCGTCGACGATCTCGCCGCCCGCGACTTTCTCGGTCAGCCTGGCCGCGTCATGAGGGAACCGGGCGCACAGGTACTCGAGCACCGTCGCTCCGGTTGCGACGTCGGGCATCCGGACCCGAGTGGGATCGAGGCCGTCGCGCAACGGGAGGGGAGCGGCGGGCATGCATCGACTGTAATCGGTGGGGCATGGAAACACCCCGGCCGGAAGATCCGGCCGGGGTGTGGTCTGCGGTGACACCGTTCGGGGACGACCTAGATGGTGACAACCATCTTGCCGGTGTTCTCGCCCTTCATCAGGCCGATGAACGCCGAGGGGGCGTTGTCGAGACCGTCGACGACCGTCTCGTCGAACTCGATTGCGCCGCTGCCCAGCCACTCGGTCATCTTCGCGCGGAATTCCTCGGTGAGGTGCGCGTAGGAGCCGACGATGAATCCCTTGAGTGTCAGTTCCTTGCCGACGGCCAGGGCGAGGTTGCGCGGTGCGGGCGTCGGCTCGGTGGAGTTGTACTGAGCGATGGCTCCGCACATGGCAATTCGGCCGTGCTTGTTCATCGAACCGATTGCGGCCTCGAGGTGCTCGCCGCCGACGTTGTCGAAGTACACGTCGATGCCGTCCGGTGCTGCCTGTCGCAACTGCTCGGCAACCGGGCTGTCGTGGTAATCGAACGCCGCGTCGAAGCCGAGCTCGAGCAGGCGAGCCACCTTGGCGGGGGAGCCGGCACTGCCGATGACCCGAGATGCGCCGAGCGCTTTGGCGATCTGTCCGACGAGCGACCCGACTGCGCCTGCAGCGCCCGAGACGAAGACGACGTCGCCCTCCTTGAACGAGGCGACCTCGGTCAGTCCGGCATACGCCGTCGTGCCGGTCATTCCCAGTGCGCTCAGGTATGCAGACGCCTTCGCGGCCGAGAGGTCGACCTTGCTCGCCCCCTTCGCCGGAACGACGGCGAGATCTCGCCAGCCCTTACCGTGCAGGACGGCGTCGCCGACAGCGAAACCCTCGGCCTTGGATTCGATGATCTCGCCGACGGCACCGCCGTCGAGCGGTGCGTCGATCTGGAACGGCGGGACGTACGACTTCACGTCGTTCATCCGGCCGCGCATGTACGGATCGACCGACATCACGATGTTGCGGACGAGGATCTGCCCGTCGGCGAGTTCGGGAAGGTCGACGACCTCCGCACGGAAGTTGTCTTCCGTCGGCCAGCCTTCCGGTCGGGACGCGAGGTGAATTTCGTGTGCCTTCAATGTATTTCCCTTACTCGTCTTCGGTGACTGTGACGGTGACATCGATGTTGCCGCGGGTGGCGTTGGAGTACGGGCAGACCTGGTGGGCCTTGTCGGCGAGAGCCTGGGCGTCCTCGCGGCTCAGGTTCGGCAGCGTCACCTCGAGGGTGACGGCGAGCTGGAAGCCGCCCGCGTCGTTGGGGCCGATGTCGACACGAGCACCGACGGCCGAATCGGTGACGTCGGCCTTGTCCTGACGTGCCACCATCTGCAGTGCGGAATGGAAGCACGCGGCGTAGCCGGCGGCGAAGAGCTGCTCGGGGTTGGTGCCGTTTCCGCTGCCGCCCATGGCCTCCGGGATGGCGAGATCGAGGTCGAGACGTCCGTCGGAGGTGCGGGCGTGACCGTTGCGGCCTTCGCCGGTGGCCAGTGCTTCGGCGGTGTAGATGGTCTTCATGATTCTCCTTCTGTCGTGCTCGAATCGGTGTGATGCAAAGCGCTCGTCAATGCGTCGAGCGACTCCTTGAGCGTGACGAGATCGTCGACGTTCATGCCGGTCTTCTCGGCCAGCTTGCGTGGAATGTCGAGTGCCTTTGCGCGCATGGCACTTCCGGTCTCGGTGAGGTGGATCTCGACGCGGCGTTCGTCGGTGCTCAGGCGTCGGCGCTCGATGAAACCGAGACCTTCGAGCCGCTTGAGCATCGGCGACAGAGTGCCGGTGTCGAGATCGAGTTCGGCGCAGATGTCCTTGACGCCGCGCCCGTCCTGTTCCCACAGCACCAGCAGTACGAGGTACTGCGGATACGTGACACCGAGCTCGTCGAGCATCGGGCGATACACCGCGGTGGTAGCCCGCGATGCGGAGTACAGCGCGAAGCACACCTGACGGTCGAGTGCTAGTTCGTTGGTCACTGCACGAACAGTAGTGCACGGTTAAGTTGTGCGCAACCTACCTGTCCGATGTGAGCGGAACTTCGTAGTGGGCTACGAAGTTCTGCTCACGTGGGGGTCAGCTCTGCAGGGCGTTTTTCAGGCCGTCGAGCACGATGGTCGCCGCCGTCGGACCGGCGTTGAGGTACCACGGGTCGTCGTCGACTCGGACGATGTGGTTCTCGGTTGCCGCGCTCATTCCGGTCCACAGCGGGTTGGTGGTGTACGACGCGGCGCTCGAATCGGCTCCGGCGTCCTGGCTGGAGACGAACACCCAGTCCGCGTTCGCCAGTTGAATTTCTTCCTCGCTGAAGTCCTGCGAGGTCTTGTCGAACTGCTGGCTTTCCGGGCGGGCCAGTCCGGCGTCCCAGGCGATGTATCCCGCGAACGACGGGATACCGAACACGCGTGCTCGATCGGCGGTGAAGCGGACGAACGAAACCGTGGGTGTGCCACTGTCGGCAACCGAATCGCCCAGTGCCGCAGCGTCGGACGTGAAGGTGTCGACGAAGCTCTGTGCTTGCTCGGTGCGGCCCAACGCGTCGGCGAGAAGGAGGAAGTCCTGCTTCCAGTTCACTCCGGTGCCCTCGGTGAGTACGGTCGGCGCAATGGTCGACAGCGTCGAGTAGATGTCCTCGGAGCCGGCCTTGTTCGCCAGGATGAGGTCCGGTTCGATGGCCGCGATCGTCTCGATGTCGACTTCCTGCCTGTTGCCGACGTCGACGAACTGCGACATGCGGTCCGCGTACTGCGGGAACGAGAAACTGATGTAGTCCGGAACCAGTGCGGCACCGTCTCCGTAGGCGACTCCGGTGGGTACGACGCCCAGAGTGAGGGCCGCGTCGAGCTGGCCGGTGGCGATCACGACGATCTTCTTCGGTTCGGCGGGAATCTCGGTGGAGCCGCCGAAGTGGCCGACAGTGCGGGGGAAGACTCCGTCCGCGGCACCCGAACCCATGCCGTCGGGGATGCCGGTGGGGCCGGGTGCGTCCGTGGCTGCGTCGTCGGGGCCAGTGTCGTCGGAGGAGGTGGCCGACGCTGTACCGGTGGAGGTGGTGGCCGTCTGCTCGGCGGTGCCGCCACAGGCAACGGTGGTCAGTGCGGTGACCGCGGCGATCGTGGTGGCCAGGAGTAGACGCTTCACTTCGTTCTCTTTCGCAGATCGGGCGTAAGCAGGTAACCCTAGCCTAAAACTGATTGGGCGGAGGTTGCCGATTCACGCATCTGCTACGGTGCTTCTCATGCAGCGCACGTATTTCTGGTTTAGCAGGCCGGCCCCGGGTGGGTCAGCCGGCGACGCCATGCGCTGACCTTCCACCCCACGAGCCGGATACAAGCCGGCTCGAAGTGCGTGTGGAGCATGAGGAGCCGGCCCGGGAACAGGAACGCCCTCTCATGACACTCTCTCTCGACACCCCACCTCTCGATGATCAGCGGACCATCAGTATCAGTCCGCTGGTTGCCCCGTCGGTGTTGCGCCGCGAACATGCTGTGGACGACGCGATCTCGGCCACCGTTCGTACCGGGCGCGCCGGCGTGGTCGACGTGCTGGACGGCCGCGACGATCGGCTGATCGTCGTGGTCGGTCCGTGCTCGGTGCACGACACCGACGCGGCTCTCGACTACGCCCGCCGACTTGCCGCCACGGCAGCCGAATTGGGCGACCGCCTGCACATCGTCATGCGGGTCTACTTCGAGAAGCCCCGGACGACGCTCGGCTGGAAGGGACTGATCAACGACCCGCACCTCGACGGCAGCTTCGACATCAATGCCGGTCTGCGCGTGGGACGTCAACTGCTGCTCGACATTTCCGCGCTCGGTCTGCCGGTCGGGTGCGAGTTCCTCGACCCGATCACCCCGCAGTACATCGCGGATCTGGTCAGCTACGGCGCAATCGGTGCGCGGACTGCGGCCAGTCAGGTGCATCGCCAGCTGTGCAGTGCGTTGTCGATGCCGGTGGGGATCAAGAACTCCACCGAGGGCGACATCCAGGTTGCGGTCGACGGCACCCGCGCTGCCGCCGCGAGCCACGTCTTCCCCGGAACCGATCTCGACGGCCAGGCCGCGCTGATTCGCACTGTCGGAAACCCGGACTGCCACGTCATTCTGCGCGGCGGCGTCGACGGACCGAACTACGACGCCGAATCGGTTGCCGATACCGTTGCGCGACTGCGTAAGTCGGGTCTACCGGAGCGAGTGATCATCGACGCCAGTCACGGCAACAGTCGCAAGGACCACAACAAGCAGGTCGACGTGGTCACCGACGTGGCAGCGCGGGTCGCGGCAGGCGAACACGGCATCGTCGGTCTGATGCTCGAGAGCTTCCTGGTCGCGGGCCGTCAGGATCTCGAACTCGGCCACCGGGACGAGCTGGTGTACGGGCAGTCGATCACCGACGCCTGCCTCGACTGGGACACCACGGCAACGCAATTGGACGTACTTGCGGCAGCGGTCGAGGAGCGTCGAAACTCGATCACCGCTCGTTAACGGACCCCGCGCGGCCGGAACTGGACGCTGATGCGTGGTCCGGTCGCGCGGGTGGACTTGGGTATCGCGTGTTCCCACGTTCGCTGACACGAGCCACCCATCACCACCAGGTCTCCGTGACCGAGTGTGAACTTCAGCGACGTTCCGCCGCCGCGCGGTCGGAGCGTGAGTTGCCTTGTGGCACCCAGCGATACGATCGCGACCATGGTGTCCTCGGTGGCGCTGCGGCCGATGTTGTCGCCGTGCCAGGCCACACTGTCCGATCCGTCGCGGTAGTAGCACAGTCCGGCGGTGGCGAAGGATTCGCCGAGTTCGGTGCGGTAGTGATCGTCGAGGGCATCGCGTGCGTCGTACAGTGCTGCGTCGGGCCAACGCTCGCGCTCGGCGTAGAACCGAACCAGGCGCGGCACATCGACCACGCGGTCGTACATCTGCCTGCGTTCGGCCCGCCAGTCGACAGCGTCCACCAGCGAATCGAACAGGCGGGTATCGGACAGCCAGCCCGGCCGAACGTCCACCCACGCCCCGAGCGTCAGTTCGCGACGGGTGACGGACTCGAGCGACCCGACGCCGCCGTCGGCGTCACCGAACAACGAGCCCTGCATGGCGAGCGACATGACCGTCACTGTATCGAACGTGTGTTCCCATTTCCAGTGAACGGCGGTACCGTGCCGTCATGGGATACACATTTCAGGTTGTCGTCGACAGTGCGAACCCCCATGCGTTGGCGAAGTGGTGGGCGCAGACTCTGGGCTGGCAGGTCGAACCCAGCAACGAGGACTTCATTCGTGAGATGGTCGCCGCTGGACACGCCCGCGACGAGGACACGATCACCTTCGAGGGCGTTCTCGTGTGGCAGGCGGGCGCGGGAATCGTCGATCCCGAGTCGCCCGGCAGCCCGCGGGTGTTGTTCCAGTCGATAGCCGAGCCGAAATCGGTGAAGAATCGGTTGCACCTCGACATTCGCGTCGGCGACGAGCGCGAGACGGTGGTCACTCGATTGGAAGCACGGGGTGCATCGGTACTGCATCGGGGACAGCAGGGCCCCAGCGTCTGGATCACCATGATCGATCCCGAGGGCAACGAGTTCTGCGTCAGCTGAGACGGTATGCGCCGGGGGTCTGGCCGGTCCACCGCTTGAAGGCCCTGCGAAAGGCGCTGGGCTCGGAGAAGCCCAATCGGGTCGAGATGTCGTCGACGCTGTCGCCGCGGCTCAGCCCGGAGATCGCTGCATCGCGCAGCACTTCCTCACGCAGTTGGTTGATGGAGGTGCCCTCCTGTCGAAGAGTGCGTCGCAGGTGCGGTGGGCTGATGTTGAGCATCGCTGCGATTTCCTCGGTTCCCGGTGCGCCACCTTTGAATCCGGTTTCCAGGGCGCGGCGAACCTGGCTCGACGCAGTGCTGTCGTAATCCCGGGACGAGAACAGAAGATTCGGCGACTCCGCGAGATACTCCGCCAGCGTCGCCTCGGTCTGCACGATCGGTGCCCGCATCACCGCACTGTCGAATTCCAGTGTTGCCAGCTCGGTTCCGAACTCCACGTGGGTTCCGAAGATGGCGTCGTACATCTTTCCCGCTTCGGGGCCCGGCAGCGGGTAGGGCAGTTGCACCGACAGAAGTTTGACCCGGTTGCCGATGAGCCACGCTGCGAATCGGTGCAGCAGAATCAACAGGAAGTCGGTCAGCAGTCGCTCGGCGAGTTCGTTGCCTTCCGGGCTCAGGTGGGTGGTGGGCGTGACGTGCACCGTCAACACCGTGGATTCCTCGGTTCGCTCCATCGTCATGGGGCGCACCGGAATCAACACCCGCATGGTCTCGGACATCCGAACCAGCGCAGCCAACAGGTTCTCGGTGTGGATGAGCGTCTGGCACACCACGCGAAAACTCCCGCGCCGCACCGGTACTGCGGCGAGGCCGAACAGTTCGTCGCCGGTCATCGCCCAGACCGCCTGGGTGAACGCGGTGACCTGCCGGGTGTTCAGCCGCTCCGCCGGGTTGTCGAGGATGGTGGAACCGATGCCGGCCATCGACAGCGGATAGGTCAAGTCCACCCCGCTCTTCGTCGCCAGGTCGACGGCCTGCCTGACGAAATACGCCGGGATCGTCGGTTGGGCAGTCACAACTTCCGTAGCCTCTCGGCTGCGTCGGCGAGAACCGCGTCCTGCTTGCAGAAAGCGAAGCGCACCAACGATTTCCACGGAGCGGGCTCGTCGACGAACGCCGTCACCGGAACGGCGGCGACGCCGATCAGGTCCGGTAGAGCACGGCAGAATTCGTAGGCGTCACCGCGACCGATCGGTGCGATATCGGCACATACGAAATACGTTCCGGCGCTGTACTTCACATCTGCTCCGGCGGCGGTGAGTGCGGCCGAGAGCGTGTCCCGTTTGCGCTGAAGACCGTCGCGCATGGCTGCTATCCACGCCTGTTCGTGCTCCAACGCGTAGGCCACGGCCGGTTGGAAGGGAGTGCCGCCGACGAAGCTCATGAACTGTTTCGCGGCGCGGACGGCGTCGATCAGTTCGGCGGGCCCCAGCGCCCAGCCCGTCTTCCATCCGGTGGCGTTGAAGGTCTTCGCGGCACTCGACACGGTGACGGTGCGCTCGAACATCCCGGGCAGTGTCGCGATCGGCGTGTGCTCGCGGCCGTCGAAGACGAGGTGCTCGTAGACCTCGTCGGTGAGGACCAGCAGATCGTGTGCCACCGCGATCTCGGCGATGCGGATCATGGTGTCGCGGTCGAAGACCGTGCCAGTGGGGTTGTGCGGGGAATTGACGATCAGCATGCGCGTGCGGGGCCCGATGGCGCGTTCGAGGGCGTCGGTGTCGACGGTCCACCCGTTGCCCTCGGTGACCAGCGACACGGCGGTCCGGGTGGCACCGGCCAGAGCGATGGCGGCCGCGTAGGAGTCGTAGAACGGCTCGATCAGCAGGACGTCGTCGCCTGGCTCGATCAGGCCGAGGAGGGACGCCGAGATCGCCTCGGTGGCACCGACGGTGACGAGGATCTGCGAATCGGGGTCGTAGCGCAGACCGAACCGGGCCGCTCGGTCGTCGGCAATGGCGGCGCGGAGCACCGGCATGCCCGGGCCAGGGGAGTACTGGTTGAGGCCGCTCGCGATGGCCTCACGCGCGGCCTCGAGCATGGCGGGTGGGCCGTCGGTGTCGGGGAAGCCCTGCCCGAGGTTGACGGCATTCTTCTGGACGGCGAGTGCGGTCATCTCGGCGAAGATCGTCGATGCGAACGGGCGCAACCGTGCCACTGTGCGCGAGGGGATCATCTCGGACATTCAGCCAGCGTAGTTCACCGAGCAGAACGACTGGATCAGGTCGGTATCGACCCGCTCGGCACTGGAACTCGCTGCGTGATCACGCGCTCGACGCCGAAGCCGGCCCGCGGGAGTCTCGGTGAGCTTACGACCACTTTCACACCGTTCCGATCGCGACGACCACACGACGAATCGACGCGCCGGCATTCTTGCTACGCAGGGTTCGCATCCATCGCGTCGAACGGCTCCACCCTCGGTCGACACGTACTGACCTCACCGACCACAATTCGAATGATCACACGGCATTCCGTCGGAGGCTTCGAATAGTGCGACCTGAGGTCAGTTGTCGGTTGCAGATCTCCGGCGTCCCGATCACTTCAAGTCGTCGGGAAGATCCGCCGGATCGATGAGCAACTGCTGGTTCTTGGCCGTGCGGACCTTCTCCGACAGCCCGATGTTGGCGTGCAGCAGCGCCCACTCGCCCTCGGTGATCTTCCGGGCGGCGCGTTCGATGACCGCCGGATCGGTTGTTCCCCATGCGATGGGCATCACCGAGGCCAACTGCCACGTCCGCCCGCCGGTGTTGCGGCTGCGGTCCGCGAGAACCGACACCGCAGGCACCTGCGCGCCCTGCTCGACGGCGTGGCCGGGGAGCGCCCGTACGACGCGGGTGATCAACACGTAGTGCGGCTCGTCCACCTCCGGCTTCGCGATGTCGACCAGGGCAAGCAGTATCGCGCCACGCGGCAGCTTCTCGGCCACCACCGCCGGCACCAGATCGCCTGCGGCATATTGCGATTCGACCGAACCCATCTTTCGGGGTGCCCACAGCATCACCCAGAGCGAGGTGGCCGCGCCGATCAGGAACACCACGCCGAGAATGTACGACCACGGGGCCGCGATCCAGATGAACCAGGCCCCCAGCGCGATCAGGAAGACGGCGGTGAGCGCTGCGGAAGAACGCAGCCGACGAAGTTCGGTGAACGTCTCGTTGACCGACTTCGCGTGGGCTACGTCTACAGGGAACTCGAACTTGCGCACACAGGTATTCCTAGCACGGCCGTCGAGTCGACTCGAAGTCTCAGATCGCCGGACCGAGCAGATCGTCCGCGTCGGTGATGCGGTAGGCGTAGCCCTGTTCGGCGAGGAAACGCTGACGGTGGGCCGCGTACTCGGCGTCGAGGGTGTCGCGGGAGACCACCGAGTAGAAGTGCGCCTGACCGCCGTCGTGCTTGGGTCGGAGCAGTCGGCCCAGGCGCTGAGCCTCTTCCTGCCTGGAGCCGAACGTTCCCGAAACCTGCACTGCCACCGAGGCTTCCGGAAGATCGATCGAGAAGTTCGCCACCTTGCTCACCACGAGCGTCTGGATCTCGCCCTTGCGGAACGCGTCGAACAGCACTTCACGTTCCTTGTTCTTGGTCGAGCCCTGAATGACCGGCGCGTTCAGCGCTTCACCGAGTTCGTTCAACTGGTCGAGGTACGCGCCGATGACCAGCGTCGGAGCGTCCTGGTGTTTGGCGAGGATCGATTTCACGACGGCTATCTTCGTGTGCGCCGTCGAGCACAGCTTGTAGCGCTCTTCGGGCTCGGCGACGGCGTACGACATGCGCTCGGCATCGGTGAGGGTGACGCGAACCTCGATGCACTCGGCCGGTGCGATCCAGCCCTGTGCCTCGATGTCCTTCCACGGTGCGTCGTACCGCTTGGGGCCGATCAGGGAGAACACGTCGCCCTCGCGACCGTCCTCGCGGACGAGGGTCGCGGTGAGGCCGAGGCGTCGACGCGACTGCAGATCGGCCGTCATCCGGAACACCGGCGCCGGAAGCAGATGCACCTCGTCGTAGATCACCAATCCCCAGTCGCGGGAATCGAAGAGTTCGAGGTGCTTGTACTCACCCTTGGTGCGACGCGTGATCACCTGGTACGTGGCGATTGTCACAGGGCGAATCTCTTTGCGCTCTCCCGAATACTCGCCGATCTCCTCCTCGGTGAGCGAGGTGCGTGCGATGAGTTCGCGCTTCCACTGCCGACCGGCGACGGTGTTGGTGACCAGAATCAACGTGGTCGCTTTGGCTCTGGCCATCGCGGCTGCGCCGACCATCGTCTTGCCCGCACCACAGGGCAGTACGACGACGCCCGAGCCGCCGGCCCAGAACGAATCTGCCGCCATCTCCTGGTAGTCGCGCAGTGTCCAGTTGCCGCCCTCGGTGTCGAGCTCGATGGGGTGGGCTTCTCCGTCGACGTAGCCGGCGAGGTCCTCGGCAGGCCAGCCGATCTTGAGCAGCATCTGCTTCACGTGGCCGCGTTCGCTCGGATGCACGATCACCGTGTCCTCGTCGACCATCGCGCCGAGCATGGGCGCAATCTTCTTGTGGCGCATCACCTCTGTGAGCACCGCGCGGTCCAGGCTGATGAGTACCAGACCGTGCACCGGGCTCTTGACCAACTGCAACCGGCCGTAGCGCGCCATGGTGTCGACGATGTCGACCAGCAGCGGCTGCGGCACTGCGTACCGCGAGAAATTCACCAGCGCGTCGACCACCTGCTCGGCGTCGTGGCCTGCGGCACGCGCATTCCACAGGGCCAGCGGGGTGATGCGATAGGTGTGCACGTGCTCGGGGGCACGTTCGAGCTCCGCGAACGGTGCGATGGCCGCCCGCGCTGCACCCGCGAGATCGTGATCGACCTCGAGCAACAGCGTTTTGTCGGACTGGACGATCAGCGGGCCGTCGGTCACGGTTCCTCCTAGAGACATCTGCTGCGCCCGAAAGAGCGCAACTTCTCCATTGTCCACAGGTAGGGGCGTGCGTGCACGTGAGCCCGGTCTACTCGACCAATGCGACCGAGGTGATCCGATGCAGGGTGAAGCGCCGAACCCCGCCGGTGGCGGGGTCGAACGCGTCGAGTTGCCCACCGCCGATGCTGATCGGATCGACGATGCGATGGGTCGCCACACCCTGGGCGTCGACGTAGCCGATGCTCACGCTCCGTTTGACCTTCGCCGCGGTCTGCAGCAGCGTCATCGTCGCGGTGCTGCTGGCCCGAGATCCGTCGGCCCGCACCACCGCGCCGCCGTTGCCTGCTGCTCGGTCGGCAGCGCGCATCCCGCGCACCAACGAACCCAGCTGCTCCTCGGTGGGGACGGCCGGGGTGCGGAACGCCTGGCGTGGCCGCCTCGCCGATACCCTCGACCCGCGGGCACGCAGATCGACGATGGTGCCGGACGAGTCCTCGCCCGCAGGCGCGAATCCCGCTCCGGCCAGGACCGTGAGCACCTCGGCGAGCGGGGCCTGTGAGATCGCGACGGTCGGAGCCAGTGCCCTCAGGGCCAGCGACTCGGCTGCCGGGGACGCCATCACCTCGGCCAGCAAGGCGGGGTCCTCGCACCGAACGAACGACGCGGCGACGCCTGCTCGCAGGCGGCCGTGTCGACGAGCCACGTCGTCGATCAGGTACGTCAAGGCCTGCGGCACCGGCGTTCGCGAGTGGGTGGCGAACAACGAGTGCAGCTCGGAGGCCGACAGTCCGACATCGAGAGCGCGGCGCAGGCTGGTGTCGCTGATTCGGTACATCGTGGCTGCGCCCGCGGATTCCACATCGGCGACCAGTTCGATTCGATCCTGTAGGTCCGGCTCGAGCGGGCCGGGGGCCACCAGCGTGAGATCGGCCTGCACCAGGACGTAGTCGATGGGCTCGGGCAGCGCAGCACGCATGTCCGCCTCGGCGTTGCCGTCGTGCAGCAGGGAGCGGCCCGGGGTGGAGATCGCCCCACGAGCGACGATGCCGAGAGCCGTCGCCTCGGCGAGAACATGTCCGACGGGTGTGACGCCGAAGCGGCCGGACCATCGGGGTCGACGCCACGCCAGGGTGCGGGCGAGGTCGGCGGGCTGCGCTGCGTGCCCGCTGCCGAGTTCGGCGAGCAATTCCAGGATCATGCGTCGATCCCGGGGGGCGGCCGGAGAGCGGACTTCCTCGGACAGGGCGGCGATGGGCTTGTCGTTGGGGTCCCGCATCCCGATGACCCACGGTGCCCGCGGTACTTCGAGCCAGGCCGCGGCGAGGGTGTGCCAGCGGGCAGCCGGGGCTGCGGTGAGCCAGGCGTCGACTGCCGGGGTCGGTGCCCAGTAGTCGTCGCCGTTGTCGGATGCAGGCACCGGGTCCGGTGTTCCACTCGAGATGAGGTGGGCGGCCGCCAGCAACTCGACGAGGACGCTCACTCGATCGTCGTCGAGGCCGGTGGCCTTGGTGATCTTGCGGAGCTCGCGCACTCCGAGGCCGCCGGCCTTGAGGGCGGGTGCAGGCGAGGTCGACAACGCCTCGATCACGGCGACGCAGTGTCGACCCAGCTCGAGTGCCTCTCCCGCGGCAGCGGCGTCGACATCGGCGAGCGCATACGTGCTGGTGGCGAGCTTGGGTTCGGCGAGCGAGCGAGGATCCGACATCGGTTCGCCGCGCAGGATCTGCCCGACCTGCACGGGAAGCTCGACGGTTTGCTCGTCCAACCAGATCAGCAGCCCTGCGGCGAGCAGCTTCTGGACGGGCCGATCCGGCGGCGTGCCCGGTGCGGCGTCTCGGGTGCGGCCGGTCGGTGACGATCTGGCGAGGGTGTCGAGAAGGCCGCGTTCGCCGTCACCGAGTTCGGCGAGGGCCGCGGTGATGTGGGATTCGGTGAGGTTGTCCACCGGGTCGAGTGCGCGGCCGATGCGCCACGGCACCGCGTCCGCCGCTGTGGCGCTGATCCGGAAGCCGGCTGCGTCGCCCCACACCAGCAAGCGTTCGCGCAGCTGGGCCAGTGCCCTGTCCACGCTCTTGGCCGGTGCCCGTTTGGCGACCACTGCCAGCAGCGCGGCGCGGGTGACGGGCCGCTCGTATGCCTCTTCGATCGCGAGGATCTCGAGCACCGTCAGGGCGAGAGTGTCGAGGGTGTCCGCGGTGTGCAGGATCGACCGGCGCTGCTCGGCCCGGCCGGCCAGCACGGCCAGCGATGCGGGCGGCGGCGCGGTCAGATCCGGACGCAGCGACATGGCCTTGATCAGCTCGGCGTCGCTGCGAGCTGCGATCCACTGAGGCAGATCCGGAGGCGTGTCGGTGTGTCGGTGCGCAGTCGTGTCGGTCATCGTCTATCAGATTAGAGACCTGGGCTGGTGCTTGCCGCAGGGCAGGTGTCAAAATAGGCGCATGGTGAACAAGTCGAAGAAGCCCTATGTCGATCCAGGCTGGCCGGAAACCGCTCGCGGTGACCACGCGGTGACCGAACTCTCGTCCACTCGATCGGGTGGCTTGTCACCCTTCGGCGAAGACACCGAGTTCCCGCTGCCCGTCGAAGACCTGCCCTATGCCCATCCGGTGACCGTGGTCAATCGCTAGCTGCGGCCCGCGACAACGAAAAAGCCCCCGACATCCGTCGGGGGCTTTTTTCGTACGAGCTGAACCGTCGCAGCAGGCGCTTACTGGGGCAGGAATGCCTTGTTGGCCTGGTAGAAGTTCACGATCTGCGGATCGAGCTGAATGCCCTTGGCCGCGTTCTGCACGAACGAGGCGATCTGCGGATCGTTGGTGATGTTCTGGACGGCGGTGACGATTCCCTCGACGACCTCGGCCGAGTTGTCGACTGCCGGGATGGACGTCAGATCGGGCAGTGCGGGAACTTCCGGTGCCTTGGGGGTGACCGGAACGCTGCGCTCGGTGGGCGCGCTGCTGAGTCCGAGGCTCGAGGAGCAGGACGGCCATGCGCCCCAGCCCTGCGAGTCGAGGACCTTCTCTGCGACTGCGATCTGCTCTTCGCGGCTGGCCTGGTTGGCCGTGGCCGCGTACTGCTGGCCGCCGTGCGCGTTCCAGGTGCTGGGGGAGAACTGCAACCCGCCCTGGTAGCCGTTGCCGGTGTTGATGCCCCAGTTGCCGCCGGCTTCACACTGTGCCAGGCGGTCCCAGTCGGAATCCGGTGCCGCGTTGGCGGTACCGGTGAAGGCGATGCTTGCGGTGCCCATGATGGCTCCGGTGACAGCGACCTTTGCGACGGTCTTGCCAGTGGTGCTCGGCTTGCGATGACGTCCGCTCATACGAGTTGAAATCCTCTCCACACGCGCCTGCGAGGTCAGCTGTCGGGTTCGGGCTGAGAGGTAGCCCGGCCTTTTCGCTCACTCGTGTGAGTGGGCAATCGGGCTTCACCCCAAGGGAAGTCAGTGCGGCTTCGTGAGTCGCTACAACTTCCCGGTTGTCCGTGGAGGACGTGGGTCCCCCGTCCTCGTCCCCTGGGTGATCGTCGAGGGTGTTCCGGTTCCCGCGGGACGAGGTTTGGCGCTGCGGGCCGGAATTCGGCCGAACTTTCCGGCCGCTGCTGACCGTACTGAAATTCCCGGCTTACGTCACTATTTGGTAACTGTCGGTTTCGGGGCGTCGCCGAGAGCACATTTCGTACCTCTTTCGGGTCGCTCGAGTCGGCCCAGCTAGTGGACGTGCCAGGCATTGAACCCCTGCCTGTTGCCGGTCTGTTACCGGAGCGTGATGTGATGGAAGTCACATCGACCGAAGCCGGTTCGAGAGGTCACCGAATGGCAACGATGTCCTTGCCGAGGGGCATCAGGGATACGGGAATCATCTTCAGGTTCGCGATCGCCAACGGAATGCCGATGATGGTGATCGCCATCGCGACGGCAGTGACCACGTGAGTCAGGGCAAGCCACCAACCGGCCAGAATCAGCCAGAGCACGTTCCCGACGAGCGCGCCGGATCCGGACCCCGGTTTGTCGACGATCGTCGACCCGAACGGCCACAGCGCGTAGACGCCGATGCGGAACGAGGCGATGCCGAACGGGATGGTCACGATCAGGATGCACAGCAGCAGTCCGGCGAGGAAGTAGCCAAGCGCCAGCCACAGGCCGCCGAAGACCAGCCAGATGACGTTCAGTAGCAATCGCATTGTCTACCGGGCCCGTCGTCCGGATGCCAAGGCGTAGCCCAGGGCCAGCACGAAACCGGTCGGCGCCGAGAACATGGCCGTCAGATACAGCCCGAGTGGGGGCTTGGCGTCGGAGAAGATCGGAAACATCAGGATCGCGACGATGGCGACGAGGCCGATCGCGAACAGGGCCAGCGCGATGCGCAGCAGAGCGGTGCTGCTCTTACGGGTCGTTGTGTCCACGTACACCACGGTAGTGCGCAGCGGGGCGCTGTGAAGAGCGCGGTGTGGGGAACAACTCGAATGCTCTATCCGGGCTCACCGCGCTAGACTGACGTATTCGCGCCCTACGTTCTCGTGGGGCGCGAAACTCGTGCGGGCCGAACATCGGTCCCACGAACGACGCAACAATCGACAGCAACAGATGAACGGGTGAGCTCAGTGCCGACCGGCAAGGTGAAGTGGTACGACGTCGACAAGGGATTCGGATTCCTCTCGCAGGAGGAAGGCGAGGACGTCTACGTACGTTCCTCGGCGCTGCCCGAGGGCGTCGAGGGCCTCAAAGCCGGTCAGCGAGTCGAGTTCGGTATGGCCGCGGGCCGTCGCGGACCGCAGGCCCTGAGCCTGAAGGTGCTCGAGCCGGCACCGTCGGTGCGTCAGAACACCGGCAGTAACCGCCGCGAGCCCGTCGAGCGCAAGCACACACCCGACGAGCTGCACGGGATGGTCGAGGACATGATCACGCTGCTCGAAGCGACCGTCCAGCCCGAGCTCCGCAAGGGCAAGTACCCGGACCGCAAGATCGCGCAGCGCATCTCCGAGGTGGTGCGGGCCGTCGCCCGCGAGCTCGACAGCTGATCTCGGGACGACCTACGGGCGCGTGCCGATCGACCAGATGGCGTGGCTGACGAAGCCCTCCTGATTGGTGTCGGTGTCGATGATGCCGGTGGGCAGACGAATTTCGATCCCCAGCAGGGTTCGGTCGCTGGCGTCCGTGGTGGGCACCGTGACGCTGAGCCTGGTTCCTGGTTCGTTGAACTCGTTGTCCTCGACGATGTTCCCGCTGTCGTCGCCGTACACCATGGCGAGTACCCACGGTGCCGAATAGACGGCCTCGGGCAGTGAGAGCTGCACCGTCGGGGCCTGGCCGATCCGAATCTCGGTGGTCTCTCCCACGTTGGTGCACAGCGGGTCGCTGACGGCGCAGTACAGGTACGGCTCCACGTCAACGGCCCGGCCGTTCGCGTAGGCGGAGACGGCCGGTTCCTTCTCCGGTGCGTTGCCGATCAGCAGGGCGAGCACCGCCACGAACGCGACGGCGACGACGAGCAGACCCGCGGCGGTCAGGGCGGCGATCTTCTTGGTGCGGGGAGCGAGATTCACTTGGTCACGTTTTCGCCGAAGGAACCGTCGGACACTTCTTGTTCGACGTGGTCGGGGCGGTTGCCGCCGAAGCCGGGTAGAAGCGATCTGCCGCGGTAGGTGAGGAATGTCTGCACGAGCCCGATCGTAAGCAACACCGAGACCACGGTGAAACCGAGCCAGTACTCGGTGGGGAGCAGCACGCCGAGCGTGCCGCCGAGGACCCAGCACAGCTGCATGACGGTTTCCGATCGGCCGAATCCCGACGCGATCGACTCCGGCGGCAGATCGGCCTGCAGGGACGCGTCGAGGGAGACCTTGGCGAGTGCACTGGCGCTCGACGCAACGAGCGCGGCCACCGCTGCGGTGAGCAGGCTGTCGGTGACCGCGGCGACGACGGCCACGACCGTGACCGCGAGGGTGCAGCGAAGAACCACCAGAGACGGCCGGCCGAGCTTGATCCTGGCACCGAGCGCGTTGCCCGAGAAGTTGCCGAGACCGGCGGCGGCTCCGACGAGTCCGAGCATCGCGGCCTGCTGAAGCGGCTCGTGTTCGGTGCGGGATTTGGCGACGAATGCGATGTAGAGCGTCAGGAAGCCGGTGAGAATCCGGATGGTGCCGTTGCCCCACAGTCCGACGATCACCGCCCGGCCCAACGGCTGCCTGCGGTTCTTGGTGGGAGCACTCGCCGATGGTGTGCGCCTGAGGTTCTCGGTCGGGGCACCGCTGCCGGCGTAATCGCGTTCACCGTGCTGATCGGCGTGGTAGCTCAGGGTCGCTGGCACCTCGCCCTCGGTGATCTCCACCCAGGACGGAATGCGCATGCTCAGGTAGGCGCCGAGCACGGTGATCGCGGCGACGAACCACAGGGCACCGGGGGAGTCCGCGACGAACGCGATGCCGCCTGCGATGGCACCGGCCGCGATGGTGCCGCCGAGCAGACCGAACACCGTCAGACGGGAATTGACGCGAACGAGGTCGATCTCCGGCGGCAGTACGCGCGGCGTCACCGCGCTCTTGAGCACCGCAAAGGACTTGCTGAGGACGAGCATGCCGAGCGCGGCCGGATACAGCACCCAGCTGTCGAAGTTGAACACCAGCACCACCGCCAACACGGTGCGCAACCCGAAGGACGTGGCGAGCGCGATGCGTCGGCCGTGCTGCAGTCGGTCGAGCAGCGGTCCGATGAGCGGCGCGATCAGCGCGAACGGCGCGATGGTGATGACGAGATACAGCGCGACCTTGGTCTTGTCCTCACCGGTGGCGGCCGAGAAGAAGAGAGTGTTGGCCAATGCGATCGCCAGCGCGGCGTCCGAGGCGAAGTTGGCCATGGTCGCGTAGGTGAGGGCCGTCAGACCGGATTTGTCGGCACCGTCGGCCTTGGCGGCTCGTTGGAAGGATGCGATTCCCTTGCCGGTGAGCTCGCGTCCGCGCATCGCGGCGACGCGGGTGACGGTCAGCTTCTTGGGCATCGGCGGCGGCTTGCGTGCGCCGGACTTGCCGCGCGCCGCAGTGAGCTGCTCGGTACGCGGCGGGTGCAACGGCGGCAAGGGCTGACGCCGACTCGGAACATGGGTGGACGTGAGAGGAACGGCGGCCGGGTAGTTCGCCAGACCGGGGTGCTCGAGCGGGTCAGGAGCGGAGCCTGCGGGGTGAACCTGCTCGGGGTCGTCCGCACCCGGTGGGGTGTGGGGGAGACGTGGATCGGTCACGGGGTCAATTCTGTCCTACCGGCGCGGTATCGGTGAATCGCACCTCGAAGATCGTGGGCCAGTATTTGCCGGTCACGAGGAACCGGTCGGTGCCGGGGATCTGCGCGATGCCGTTGAAGACGTCGGCACCGTCTCGTTGGGAGGCCGACATCGAATCCCACAGCGGGGTGCCGTCGATGACTGCGGTCACCGCGCCGGTGGCCGGGTCGATGCGCATGATGTCGAATGTCTGCCACACGTTGGCGTACACCGATCCGTCATCGGCGCATTCGAGTTCGTTGAGCCGCTCCACCGGATTGCCGTCGAGGGTGACGTCGACGGTGTTCTCGACATCGAACGACGTGGGGTTGCGGAAGGTGAGGGTGGACGAGCCGTCGCTCATCACGAGGCGGTCGTCCGGCGTCTGCGTGCACAGCCCCCAGCCTTCGCCGGCGTAGTTCACTCGGCGTCGTTCGGCGAGGGTGTTCGGGTCCCGGGCGATCGCGACGCCGTCCTGCCAGGTGATCTGCCACAGGGTGTCGCCGTCGACGGTGATGCCTTCGCCGAACAGGTCGGACGGCAGATCCACGCGATCGAGTTCGGTCATGGTCTCGAGCGATGTCCGCCTGACGAACGAGGAGCCTTCCAGCCCGGTGCCCTCGTACAGCACGTCGCCGTCGATCTCGAAGCCCTGGGTGAATGCGTCGTCGCCGCGGTCGTATTCGCGCACGATCTCGGTGGTCAGTGTCGGAACCGAGTCGGACGTCACCGAGGTCGGCTGCGTCGTCGACGAGCAGGCGGACACAGCCAGCAGCGAGGTCACGAGGGCGGTGCAGGTACGAGCGCGGACGGTCATTGCACCCATGATGGCAGCCCGAACTGGGCGTCACCGAGTCGATGCGGCAAACTGAATGTGTGAGTTTCGTATCTTCTCCAGAGCTCGATTCCATCCGCCCCGTCTTGGCCGATGCCGTGGACCTCGCGCGGCAGGCTCTGCTCGACCTGGGAGAGGGCGGTATCGGCGAGTACCTCGGGGTCTCCGCCGAAGACTTCAGTGCGGCCACCCACCGGTTCGCCAGCGATCTCGAGGGGTACCGCGGATGGCAGTGGGCCGTCGTGGTCGCTGCCCCGGAGGACGCGGATCACGCCACGGTCAGTGAGCTGGTTCTGCTTCCGGGACCCGATGCTCTCGTGGCACCCACCTGGGTGCCCTGGGACGAGCGCATCCGTCCCGGCGACCTGGGACCCGGCGATCTGCTGTCTCCGCGCCAGGACGATCCGCGACTCGTGCCCGGATACGTCGAATCCGGTGACCCTGCCATCGACGAGGTGGCGGGCGAGATCGGTCTCGGCCGAACCAAGGTCACCAGCCTCGAAGGACGCCTCGACGCCGCTCAGCGCTGGCACGACGGCGATTTCGGTCCCGATACCGAGATGGCCAAGGCTGCGCCGTCGACGTGCGGACTGTGTGGCTTCTACCTCCCCATCGCCGGTTCGCTGTCCGCCGCATTCGGCGTGTGCGGCAACGAATTCGCGGCCGACGGACACGTGGTGCATGCCGAATACGGCTGCGGCGCGCACTCCGACACCGAGCTCCCCACCGGAGCCGGATCGCCGCAATTCGAGCCGTACGACGACGCTGCGCTCGACGTCGTCGCATCGCCGGTGGCCCCGGTCGAGCCGGCTGCTGTTGCCGAGACAGCCGACAGCGTCGAAACGACCGACAGCGTCGAAACGACCGACAGTGTCGAGGCAACAGGCGAGGCCGAGGCTGCGCAGGAAGAAGCTTCGGCATCTCCGAGCTGATCGATCCGTTCGATACCGGGTCGTTGCGGGAATCGATTCTCGCGGCGTGGGGCTCCTCTCCCACCAGGCTTCGGGAGGATTCGGCATCCGAGTCCGATCTGGTGCGCGGGGGTTACCGCGATCGTCTGTTGACCGAGTTGGCGCAGAACGCCGCCGACGCCGCTCAGCGCGCCGGGGTCTCGGGCCGGTTGGCCGTGTGGACGGACGCCGTCGGAGCCGTGCATGTGGCCAATACCGGTGCTGCGCTGGATCTTTCCGGCGTACACGCGTTGACCGCGTTGAGGGCGTCGGGCAAGACAGCTGCGGATTCGGGCGTCGGACAGTTCGGGGTCGGGTTCACTGCCGTGCGTTCGGTGTCCGACGAGATCGAGGTGCGCTCCCGTGGCGGCGGCGCGGCGTTCAGCGCGCGCCGCACACTCGAGGCGTTGCGCGAGCGAGACCTGCTCACACCCGACACCGGTGTGCCGGTGCTGCGGCTCGCGTGGCCGGTCACCGTCCCGCCGGCTGATGGGTTCGATACCGAGATCGTGTTGACGTTGCGACCCGATGTGGCAGCGGATTCTTTCGCCGCAGGCTGTGCAGACGAGGCCGTCGACCTGCTGCTCGAACTGGAGGCGTTGAACTCCATCGAGATCGACGGCGTCGTGATCGACTGCAGCAGAACAAAATTGGACGACCATTCCTCCGACGTCACGATCGGTGCGCGAACCTGGCGGCAGTTCACCACCCCGGCCGCCCGCTGGCTCGCTCCGGTCGTCGACGGTCTGCCCGTTCCCGCGGCGCCCGATGTGTTGCGCGCTCCGACGCGCTCGGACGAGCTGATGTCGTTGCCCGCGTTGGTCATTGCCGATGTGCCGATGCAACCCGATCGGCGACGCGTATTGCCCGGTGTCTCGTTCGACGCGGTAGCGCACGGGTACGTGGACTTCGTGGCCTCGCTGCCTGCCGCACCCAGGGTGTCGTTCGTGCCCGAGGTCGGATTCGCCCGCAGTGAGGTCGACGGCGCACTGCGTGAACTCGTCTTCCGTCGATTGTCCAGCGCACCATGGCTTCCCGGTGTCGACGGACGCGATCTTGTGCCCGAGCGGGCGAACGTCGTAGCCGACGCCACCGAGGAACTCACCTCGGCGTTGGTAGGTGTCGTACCCGATCTGGTCGACGCAGCACTGTCGGGTGCGCGTCACGCGTCGGCGCTCGCGGCAGTGGGTGTGCACCGGATCGGGTTGGCGAGACTGGCGGAGATGGTCGGTGGGCTCGGTCGCGAGCCGAGTTGGTGGCGTCGACTGTACGACGCGTTGGCCCCACTCGTGGTCGACGGTGTGGCTGCGGAAGAGCTTGCTGCGCTGCCTGTTCCGCTCGCAGACGGTCGTACGGTGACCGGTCCACGGACGACGGTGATCGGCTCCGACGCCTCGGCTGCGGTCACCTGGGTGCGGCTGGTGCATCCGGATGCGGTGAGTCCGCTGCTGACGCGGCTGGGTGCTCGCCAGGCGACTGCGACCGAACTGCTCGGCGACCCGGCACTCGAGGCGGCGCTGGACGATCTCGACTGGGACGAGGTCGACGAAGTCGAGACCCTGGTGAATGCTGTTCTCGCCCTGGCTGCCGAGGCGGGTGACCTACCTGGCTGGATCGGCGACCTACCACTCGAAGACGAGCACGGCGAGCTACGCAGCGCCGACGAATTGTTGCTTCCCGGAGCGCCGTTGGCGGATCTGCTGGTACAGGATTCGCCGTTCGGTGTGCTTGCGTCTGCGGTGCTGGCCAGGTTCGGTGAGCGGGCGCTGCGGGCAGTGGGCGTCGGGTGGAGTTTCTCGGTGGTGCGCGACGAACTGCCGACCGGGCCGGATCACGATCTCGACGACGAGTCCGCGTGGTGGTCGAGTCTGGCCGAGGAGCCGGAGACGCTCCTCGCGGTCCGGGATCTCGACCTCGTCCGATCGGACGGATGGTCCGAGGCGATGACCGTGCTGCTGGACGATCCGAGCACCCGTGCGGCACTGATCGATCGTGACGGCTACACCGCGTGGTGGATCGGACGGCATGCGCGAGTGCACGGTTTGCGTCCGATGGAGTTCCGGGCACCGTCGGACGAGACGTTCGCCGGGCTGCTCGATCCGCTGGACCATCCGCGCGCCGACGAACTGCAGGCGGTGCTCAGCGCACCGATCTGCGAGAACGCCGATACTGCTCGCGTGCTGCTGGCAGCGCTGTCGGATCCACAGCGGAGCCCGACCCCTGCGGTGATCGCACGAACCCACACGCTCATCGCCACCGCCGTCGCAGAGCGGCGCATCGAGGTCTCGGACATCGATCCACCGGATCGTGTCCGCACGCTCGGCGGCGCAGTGGTGGACGCGTCGGATGCGCTCGTGATCGACGCTCCGTGGCTGGCGAGCGTGGTACCACCGGACGTCGCCGTGCTCTCGGACATGGCCACCGCTGCGGCACTGGCCGATCTGCTCGACATCAGGCAAGCATCGGAGGCGATCAGCGGAGAAGTGCTCGGAACCGGACGCGTCAGCTCCTGGGATCGTGAACCCGGGGCCGTACTGGCCTGTGCCGTCATGGGATCGGCGCTTCCGGCCGGAGGGGTGGTGGTGCACCGCGAACTCGTGGTGCGGCTGTCCGGGGACGTCAGCGGCGAGAGAACAGTGCCGTGGTGGGTGACCGCCGATGGAACGGTCCACTGCACGGAGAATTGGGAGCGACCTCGTGGGGCCTGACGGTGTGATCCTGGACTGGATGGTCGAGCACCGAGTCGGGTGGGTCACGACGATGTTCTGGATCATCACCACGGTGGGCAACACGTTCATGATGTTCGTGTTGTCGACGGCGGCGTGGGCTGCGTTGCTGACGTCCAAGAGGACAGTCGACGCGTGGATGGTCGCGGGCTCGATGCTGACCGGGTGGGGTCTGATGAATGCGCTCAAGTTCGGGTTCGCGCGGGAGCGGCCACCGATGCCGGAGCGGCTGGTCAATATTGCGAGCCATTCGTTTCCGTCGGGCCACGCGATGATGTCGTTGATGCTTGCCACGGTGGCGATCGCGGTGATGTTGCGATCGCCCAATCCGTGGCTGCGTCGGCCGGTACTGCTCGTGCTACCTGTGGTCGCGTCCCTGCTGATCGGATTCTCTCGGATCTACCTGGGTGCGCATTGGACCACGGACGTGCTGGCCGGCTGGGTGTTCGGTGCCCTGTGGGGGCTGGGGTGGATCTATGCCGTCAGGCTGATCAGCGCGAGAAATCCGAGCGCTGTGCGATGACGAGCAGCTCGTCGCGCATGGCCGGGCTGGAGACAGCGTTGGCGCGTGCGTAGAGGGCGCGGAGCGAGCGGACGTGGTTACGGCGACTGCGGTACTGAGAGACGAGCTTCATGGCCTGGCTTTCGTGGATCAAGAGGTTGTTTTATCTGACATAACCCATGGTCCACGTTAACTTTGTGTTACTCAACCGGCTGACGGGTTAGTTTGCCCACGTCAGGGGACCTGCGGTGACCGGGCTAACGTGATCCTGATCTCAGTCGAGGCCGCGTTGGGCAGTTTTGCTCCCGCGGCGTGACGCCGCTCTCTGCATCAGGAAGATTCCGAACCCTACGGCACCCACGGCGATGCCGGACCAACACGTCGCCAGTGCGTCGCCGCCCCGATCTCCGGTGGCGGTGAACACCACCAGCGCGATGATCCAGCCGAGGATGCCGACCGCCAACACCGGAACCGGATCGGTGAGGCTGCGCGGAATCTGGGGGAGGTCGGCCACGAAATTCAAGCTACGCCACTGTGCCCGTCTCGGCTGCGCCGTTGCGGTTACCCAACTGCTTCGGTGTGCTTTATCGTTCGCTCATGCAATTGTCGTCGCGGCTACTCGACAACTACTTCAAGATCACCGAACGCGGCTCGACGGTCGGATCCGAGGTTCGAGGTGGCGTGGTCACCTTCGTGGCCATGGCCTACATCGTCGTCCTCAATCCGCTGATTCTGGGCAGCTTCTCCGCCGACGACTCGGCCGCGAAGACCGATGTGCTCGGCAACATCCTGCCGGTTGCCCAGGTCGCGGCCGTGACAGCGCTGGTGGCCGGATTCATGAGCATCGCCTTCGGCATCGTGGCCAACTATCCCTTCGGCATCGCGGCGGGCCTGGGCATCAACACTCTGCTCGCGGTGACGATCGCACCGCAGGTGACGTGGCCCGAGGCGATGGGGCTGGTCGTCATCGACGGCATCATCATCGTGTTGCTGGCAGTGACCGGATTCCGAACGGCGGTGTTCAACGCGATCCCGGCCGAACTCAAGGCAGCGATCGCCGCAGGCATCGGCGCGTTCATCGCCTTCATCGGGCTGGTCGACTCCGGGTTCGTGCGCCGCATCCCCGACGCCGCAGGCACGACGGTTCCCGTCGGGCTCGGCATCGACGGGTCCATCGCGTCGTGGCCGACGGTGATCTTCGTGTTCGGGTTGTTGCTGATGGGTGTGCTGGTGGTCCGCAGGGTGCGTGGCGGTCTGCTGATCGGCATCGTGGTCACGACGGTGCTGGCGGCGATCGTCGAGGCCGTGACCGACGTGGGTCCGTCGAACGGCGTCGACCCCAAGGGCTGGAACCTCTCGGTTCCGCAGCTGCCCACCGAGTTGATTCAGTCTCCTGATCTGTCTCTGGTGGGCGAGGTCGATCTGTTCGGAGCGTTCACTCGCATCGGCGTGCTCGCCGCGAGCCTGCTGGTGTTCACACTCGTGCTGGCGAATTTCTTCGACGCGATGGGCACGATGACCGGTCTGGGCAAGGAAGCGAAGCTGGACAAGGACGGAAAATTGCCGAACATCGGCAAGGCGCTGGTCGTCGAGGGTGCCGGTGCCATCGTCGGAGGCGGTGCGTCGGCGTCGTCGAACACCGTGTTCGTCGAATCGGCTTCCGGAATCGCCGAGGGTGCGCGTACCGGACTGGCCAACGTCGTCACCGGACTGCTCTTCCTGCTGGCCATGTTCTTCACTCCGCTCACGGCCGTCGTTCCGATCGAAGCGGCTGCCCCGGCGCTGGTCGTGGTGGGTGCGTTGATGATCGGGCAGGTTCTCGACATCGACTTCCGCCGCTTCGATTACGCGCTGCCTGCCTTCCTGACCATCGTGGTGATGCCCTTCACGTACTCCATCGCCAACGGGATCGGCGTCGGTTTTATCACCTGGGTCCTACTCGCGGTCGGGTCCGGTCGGGCGAAGTCGGTTCATCCCCTGTTGTGGATCGTTGCGTTGCTGTTCGTCGCATATTTCGCCGTCGGACCCATCACCGAGGCGGTTACATGACGCGGGGTCACTGCCAGGGCGTATTCTCTGCGCTGTGACGTCGGGAAATAGTGTGAAAGACAATCGGGAATTGGCAAGCGACCTGTCGCTTGCGGTGGTGAGGCTGACTCGTCACCTTCGGGGTAGGCGAGTGGACTCGCAAGTCTCGCTCACTCAGCTGTCGGCTCTGGCCACGCTGAGTCGGGAGGGCGATATGACGCCGGGTGCACTGGCCGCGCGAGAGAGGGTCCAGCCGCCGTCGATGACGCGGGTGATCGCATCGTTGGCCGAACTCGGTCTGGTGGCGCGCACCCCTCATCCCACCGACGGGCGGCAGGTGATCGTCTCGCTCTCACCGGCCGGTCGTGAGCTGATCGCGGACGAGGCCAGTGCCCGCGAGGCGTGGATGACCGCGCAGCTCGCAGGCCTCGGACCCGAGCAGCTCGACACACTCCGTGACGCGGTGAACATCATCGGGGCCCTCGTGAGCGATTCCGAATAGTTACCTAGGTTTATTATTTGAACGGTGGCCCCTGCTTCCCGTACCTCCGGCTCGACGATGTTCGCTGCCCTGAAGACTCACAACTACCGATTGTGGGCGTCGGGGCAGATCGTCTCGTTGGTCGGCACGTGGATGCAGCGGGTTGCCCAGGACTGGCTCGTTCTGACGCTGTCCGGCGGCAACGGCTTCGCCGTCGGCATCGTCATGGCCCTGCAGTTCGGGCCGACGCTGTTCCTCTCGGTCTGGGGTGGGGTCCTGGCCGACCGCTACGACAAGCGCAAGCTTCTCATGATCACCCAGGTCTTCGCCGCGGTGTGCGGTCTGGTGCTCGGTGTGCTCGACGTCGGGGGCATCGTCGAGCTGTGGCACGTCTACGTCATCGCATTCGTCCTCGGCTGCTCGTCCGCGATCGACGCCCCGGTGCGGCAATCGTTCACCATCGAGATGGTCGGCAAAGAGACCCTCGCCAATGCGATCGCGTTGAACTCGATGACCTTCAACATGGCGCGCATCGTCGGCCCTGCCGTGTCCGGAGTGCTCATCACCCTCGTCGGCACCGGCTGGGTGTTTCTCATCAATGCCGTGTCGTTCGCGGCGGTCTTCGGTGCCCTCGTGGCGATGAACGTCGGTCAGCTCTTCCGCGTCGAACCGACTCCACGCGCCAAAGGGCAGGTGCGGGAGGGCTTTCGGTACGTCTGGGGGCGCGGTGACCTACGAGTACTGCTGGCCACGGTCTTCATGGTCTCGACGTTCGGCCTCAACTTTCCGCTGAGTCTGTCGGTGTTGGCGCGCAATACGTTCGGTAGCGGAGCAGACGCCTACGGTTTGCTCTCGACAACCTTGGCAGTGGGCACGTTGGCCGGAGCGACTCTGGCTGCGCGGCGGGCCGGCGCGCCGCGCCTGCGGCTCTTCATCGGTGCCGTCATCGCATTCGGAGTCTTCGAGCTGATCGTCGGATTGATGCCCAACTACCTGCTCGTCGCACTTCTGCTGATACCGACCGGTGCCCTGACCTTGACGTTCACGACGTCGGCAATGAACATTCTGCAGATGTCGGTGCCGTCCGACATGCGCGGACGCGTTATGGGCATCTACATGCTGTGCTTCCTCGGCGGCACCCCGCTGGGCAGCCCGGTGCTCGGTTGGCTCGCCGACGCCCTGGATCCGCGGGCACCGTTGATGTTCGGCGGGGTCATCTCCCTGGCGACCGGGCTCTTCGCGGCCGTGTATCTATTGCGGCACAACAATTTGCGGATCACCGTGGTGCCGCGCTCGGACGGTCGCCGGCTCCCCACCCTCGATACCGTGGCCGCCACCGCCAAGGTGTGACGCGTTCAGATCCACCCGTGGCGTCGAGCGAGAGCGCAGGCCTCGTGCCGGTTGGCTGCACCGAGTTTCGCCGCGGCAGCGGACAGGTAGTTGCGGGTGGTGCCGGGCGAAAGATGGGCCCGCCGTGCAATCTCTGCGATCGACGCGCCGTCGGCGGCGAACTCGAGCACATCGGCCTCGCGTGGTGTGAGCGGCGAGTCGCCGGCCCCGATGGCTTCCGCGGCCAGCGAGGGGTCGACGTAGCGCCCGCCGCCGTGCACGGTGCGCACCACCTCCGCCAGGGTGGCCGCCGAGGTGGTCTTGGGGAGAAACCCGCGCACGCCCGCTTCGAGCGCTTTCTTGAGGTAGCCCGGTCGGCCGTGGCTGGTGACGATGATCGACGCGCAGGCGGGTAGCGTCTCGGCGATCTTCTGGGCCGTCTCGATGCCGTCGATCCCGCCCATCTGCAGGTCCAGCACCGCCACGTCGGGGGCGAGCGAGGCTGCGACGGTCAGCGCCTTCTCGCCGGAGTCCGCCTGCCCGACGATCTCGATGTCGTCCTCGAGATCGAGCATGGTCGCCAGCGCGGCACGAATGAGGTTCTCGTCGTCGGCCAGCAGAACTCGGATCATGATGTCGTCCTAAGGTTCTCGGTCGGTAGCGCCGCCGCGAGGGTGAATTCCTCGGAGGTCTTCTCGACATTCAGGGTGCCGCCGACGGCAACCAATCGTTCGCGCAACCCACTCAGGCCCGTGCCGTCGTCGCGGCCGGACGATGCACTGGGACGATCGTTGATCAATCGAATGCTGCCTGCGCTCAGCTCGATCCGGCAGTAGGTGGCCGCGGAGTGCCGCAGAATGTTCGTCACACCCTCGCGGACCACCCAGGCTGCGGCCTCGGCGGCAGGCTCGGACAGCGCCGCGGTCTCGCCGACCAGCTCGGTGGAGATGCCCGCGGCCGACAGCAGCGATCGCGCGCCGTCGAGCTCCGATGCGACGTCGACCGATCTGTACCCCCGCACCAGCTTTCGGGCGTCGGTCATAGATTCCTGGGCGAGTGCGCGTACCTCGTCCATCTGGCCCGCCGCTCGGTCGTCACCTCGACGCGCCAGCGTGGCTGCGAGTTCGCTCTTGACGGCGATGGCGGACAGTGCGCGGCCGACGACGTCGTGCAGATCTCGGGAGAATCGCAGCCGCTCCTCCGCGACCGAGAGAGCTGCGGCGGCGTCGCGCGTGGCGTCGAGTTCGGTGACGATGCGCAGCAGCCACGCCGACAGTTGCAGGGTGAAGGACATGAAGGCGATGAAGAGACCGAGCACGAGTGATTCGAGCGCAGGGCGTCCCAGTGCCGCCGCAAGCGCCGCAGAGGCCACGGCTGCCGCCAGGCACCACCGCAACGGAATCAGGGCTGCCACGGCAGTGGTGGCGAGGGCGGCGGCCCAGAGCATGTTGTTCGAGTCTCCGCTGAACGCCACCACGACGGCGGAGACGGCCATGACGCCCAGTGGCACGCGCCGACTTGCCTTCGACTCGCCACCGATAGCGGGAGTGCGCTGCACGATCACGAAAGTCGCTGCGGCGCAGACCGCCTCCGCCGCCATCGACAGATAGTCGTCGTGCTGCAGCGATGTCAGCATCGCAGCAGCGGCGACGGCGACGGCGAGCGTCAGGAACGACTGCCTGGTGTAGACGCGCACCTTCTCCACGTCACTGCTGTCTTTCCAGCCGTGCAGTGGATTGAGGTACTCGTGCAACTTCATGATCTCCAGCCTTGCAGACGGTCGACTCGCGGCGCGATCTAGGACCGCGGTTCCCAGCGGAAGTGCGTGCGGCCGATCAGCAGGCTGCCGACGATCCAGGCGAGCATCACCAGCAGCGGCATGCCGGCTTCGGAGAAGGTGGCGGTGAATCCGATCGACGCCTCGCCGGGACTGGTGGTGCCGAACCAGCCCAGGTTGAGCAGGTCCGAGACCGCGGCCATGGGGGTAAGTTCGACGACCCGGCTGAACGACTCGGGGAGGACCTCGCGCAGCATGGCCGAGCCGGCCATGGCGACCAGAATGACCGGCAGGCTGGTGATCTGCGCGGCCTCGGCGTTGCGAGTGAATGCGGAGGTGATCAGGGCCAGAGCTGCGAACAACGCAGCACCACCGAGGAGTGCGACGGCGACGAGCAAGGCATTGGTGGGAACCGGCCCGCCGAAGGCCAGCACCACTGCACTGACGACCAGGCCGAGAATTACGGTCAGTATCAGGGAAGGCACCGCTGGGCCGAGCAGAATCTGGACGTCCGAGCTCTCTCCGGTACGAAGTCGTTTGAGCACCAACTCGTCTCGACGCGTCGCGTAGATCGAGAGCATGTTGTAGAACACCATGAACACGAGCAGAATCAGTACGAAGAGTTCCAGTGCGCCCGCCACGACCACATCGGTCAATTCGTTGGCCTTGCCGACGGCCAGTAGCGCGATCGGTATCACGAGCGGCAGAACGATCGCGTTGAACAGCAGTACTCGGTTGCGTCCCAGCAGTGTGAACTCTGCTCGCGACAGGGCGGTCATCGTGCTCATGCGCTCATCACCTCGGTCTTCTCGGCAACAGTATTGTCGAATTCGTCTGCGATGGAAAGGAATACAGCTTCGAGCGATGCCGCTCGGGCGTCGAGGCCCTGCAGGGTCACCCCGTTGGTGCGGGCCCATACGAGCAGGTCGGTCAACGTGTCCTGTACCGAGGACGTCTGGATCGAGATGGTGTCTCCCGAGACGTCGATCGATGTACCGGGCAGTGTCGGCAACGCCGTACCGGGGGCCTTCAATTCGATCTTCGCCGGATGGTCGGCGACCACCTCGTCGACCGTTCCGCTGCGAACGACTGTGCCGCGGTGCATGATCGCCAGCCGATCGCAGAGCGACTCGGCCTCGTCCAGGTAGTGCGTCGTCAGCATGATCGTCACGCCGGAGTTCTTCAGCTCCTGGATCAGACGCCATGTGTTGCGGCGACTTTCGGGATCGAGTCCGGTGGTCGGCTCGTCCAGGAACAAGACTCGCGGACGGCTGATGATGGCGCATGCCAGATCCAACCTGCGCTGCTCGCCGCCCGAGAGAAACTTCACCCGGGTATCGGCCCGGTCGGCTAGGTCGACGCGCTCGAGTACCTCTGCCGCCGGCAGTGGATTGCTGCACGTGCCCGCCCACATCCGCAGGCTCTCCGCGGTGGTCAGATCCTGGGGCAGGCCGCCCTTCTGCAGCATGATGCCCAGAGACGGTCGAACCTTTCGGCGGTCGGACACCGGATCCATTCCCATGATCCGAACCGTGCCTCTGCTGGGCCGTGAAAGCCCCTGTATCACTTCGAGAGTGGACGTCTTGCCGGCGCCGTTGGTGCCCAGCAAGCCGAACAGCTCACCCTCGGAGACATGCAGATCGAGCGACTTCACGGCCTCGTATGCGTTCTTGCCCGAACCGTAGCGACGAGTCATACCGTCGACATCGATGATGGTCATGATTGCGTCCCCCAATGCCGTAGTCCGATGACGAACCGCACGCCCATGAACGCGACGATGACGCCGAGTGCGACGAACGCCGGAAGCGACGTCCCGACGATCGCGAACAGCACGGCGATGATCGCGAGACTGATGACGATGACGACTATCTCGCGCGCCATCGTCGGAGCCGGTCCGATCTCCATCAGATCGGTGAACAGGTTTCCTTCGTCTGGTTGCTTCATGACTACGAGTCTGCTGCGACCGAACCACCGAAAACAGTGCGCCGCATCATGACCTGAAGTGACACCGTCACAGTCCAGCCATGACAAAAGTCATGGGTCGCGCCGCTCTATGCCTTATGGTCACTCCGCAGGCTCCGCTCCTGCCTCTCCACCCGATCTCCACCCGTGGGTCGATTCGCCACCACCGCGAGATTCGTAGCGTTGCTGCCATGAACCTCGCAATGATTGTTCTCGTAGTCCTCCTGGTCGGATATCTGCTGGTTCGGCGCATGGCCGGCCAGCTCATGGAAGCACGGCGCATGCTGGTGCTGCCGGCAATTCTCGCCCTCGTCGGGTTGGCGTCGCTGAACTCGACGAACCTGTCGGCCACAGCCATCGTGTTTCTTCTCCTCGGCTGCGGCGTCGGCGTCGGCTTCGGCGTGATCCGCGGCTACACGGTCAGAATCTCCGAGCGGGACGGGACGGCGTGGATGCGGTACTCGGTCGCGTCGATCGGGCTGTGGATCGCCGCCATCGCCGTCCGTGTGGTGCTGATTCCGGTGGAAAGTGCTATCGATCCGACGGCCGCTTCCGTCGCCGGTCAGGCCACGATGCTGGCCGTGGGCATCGGGTTCCTTGCCGAGTCGGTCGCTGTTCTCTACCGCGCAATGCATTCCGACGCCACCATCGTCTGGCGGGCCGACAAGGCCGGCAACCACACGGTCTCGCCTACGCTGTCCGACATGCACAATCGAGTTCGCGGCGGAGGGGCGAAGGTTCGGTGACATCGGCACCCAACCCCGACGTACGGTTGCCCACGCTCGACAGCCTCAGGCTGTCGAGCCGGCCGTATGTCGCGGCCATCGTGATCGTCGCGGCTTTCGCCACCTCGGACCTGAGCAATCCGGTCGTTCTCGTCTTGCTCGTCGTCAACAGTGCCGTGCTGCTGGCCTCGACGGCTCCGCGGCGGTTCTTCGGTCCGCGTTCGTCTCTGGCCGGTGCAGGAGTTGCGCTGGTCGCATCCGCAGCGCTTCTTCCTCTCGGGGGAACTACGGCGGCAACCATTTTCCCGTTTCTGCTTGCAGGACATGCGGGGTGGCGATTCAAGCCATCGGTGTCGTTCCCGTTCGCGATCTCGCTCAGCGTGGCATGCGCAGCCGCACTGTGGGTCGCCGAGCGCAGCGGTGTCGACGGATGGCCCTGGGCTGCGGGACTGTTCGCAGGCTGGCCGGTGCTGATCGGATACTCCCGGCGCAGCCGGCTGGAGGCGTTGCGCAATGCACGCCGCGCCACCGACGCCGAACTCCGGGAGCATGCTCTTGCCGAGCGCGCCCGCATCGCCCGCGACATTCACGATGTGCTCGCTCACTCGCTGTCCGGGGTCAACATGCAACTCGAAGTCGCCGACGCGCTGCTCGACGCCGGCCGCGGCGAGGAGGCACGAGCGGCAGTCGGCAAGGCGCAGAGCCTCGTTCGGGAAGGGCTCACCGAAACACGCCGGGCCGTGCAGACTCTGCGTCAGGATGCGCTGCCGCTCGTGCCGACGTTGGCCGCGCTCGTGGGCGAGGACGCGAGCTTCCGTGTCGAGGGCAAGGCTCGAGACCTCGATACTCCGCAGGCCCAGTTTCTGGTTCGGTGCGCACAGGAGGCGATGACCAATGCTCGCAGCCACGCCCCCGGAGCGGCTGTCGATGTCGTGCTTCGATTCGGTGCCGAACGAGTCGAACTCTCGGTATCCAACGGACCGGCCCCGTCTCCGCCCGAACCGGTCGAGAGCACCGGAATGGGCCTTGTCGGTATGCGCGAACGTGCGGCCCTCGTGGGCGGGTCGGTCACTGCCGGGCCGGACGGGCAGGGCTGGGTCGTGCGCGCCGAAGCTTTTCTGCAACAACCACACTGACCGGATACGGAAGCGAGAGCATGAGCCTTCGGATAGTGATCGCCGACGATCAGGCGTCGGTGCGCGAGGCATTGGCCACGATGTTGGACCTGATCGAGGACATCACCGTGGTTGCGACCGCCGCCGACGGAGCGAGCGCGGTCACCGAGGTGACCGCAGCGATGAGCGAGAATCACCTCGACGTGGTGCTGATGGATCTGCGGATGCCGGGCACCGACGGGATCGAGGCGACGCGAATCCTGAAGGGACGCTTCCCTGATCTGCCCGTGGTGGTGCTGACGACCTTCTCCGACGAGCGGTCCATCATCGACGCTCTCGGTGCCGGTGCGCGCGGCTATCTCACCAAGGACGCCGGCCGCGTCGAGATCGCGGCGGCATTGCGAGCGGCCGCAGCCGGCCAAGCGGTGCTGAACCCGGAGGTTCAGGCGAGGTTGCTCGGAGCTGTCGGAGCGCCGCGGACGCAGGAGATCCCGGCCGGGTTGACGCCACGTGAGGTGGACGTGTTGCGCGCCATTGCCGCCGGTCTGTCCAATCGGGAGATCGCACAGCAGATGTTCGTCAGCGAGGCGACGGTCAAGACGCACATCAATCATCTGTTCGCCAAGGCGCAGCTGCGTGATCGGGCACAGGCAGTGCACTTCGCATTCACCAACGGTTTGGCGGGATAAACGGCTCACCTCCGTGAACGCACGTGTTCGGGTACTTTCAGCACGTGAATCGCACCGGGTCGGCGAGCTCCGACCGTCGTACGCAGGTACGCGTCATTTTGGCGGGGTCGGTGCCGAATTTGGTGCAGTGGTTCAATCTGTATCTCTACGCGACGTTCGCGCCGTATTTTCGGACCGAGTTCTTCGATCCGGCTTCGACCGATTCACTCGTGTACGTCTACGGACTCTTCGCATTGACCTTCGTCGTACGCCCGCTCGGCTCGTGGCTGTTCGGCAGGCTTGCGGACGTGCGAGGCCGACAGTTCGCTCTCGTTGCGGCAGTCACGCTGATGTCGGCCGGATCGGTTGCCCTGGCGGTCACTCCCACGGTCCACGCGATCGGTGCCTGGGCAGCGGTGATCCTCGCGGTCGTCAGCATCGTGCAGGGCATCGCCACCGGTGGCGAATATGCGGCGGCGACGGTGTTGCTCTCCGAATCGGGCACGCGTGGTCATCGCGGATTCTTCGCCTCGTTCCAGGCCGCGACCATCGTCGGCGGCCTCGTACTCGCGCAGGCATGTCTCCTCGTGCTACTCGCGAGCACGGACCGCGCGGCAATCTCCGAATGGGGCTTTCGTCTCGCGTTCGCCGCGGGCGGCGCGGCGGGCCTGGCATCGCTGTGGTGGGCTCGCGGACTCGATCGAGCTCCGCGGGAATCGAATGCACCTGAGGCACATCGAGACGCCACGATGGGGGCGCTCTTTCGCGAGCACTGGCGTCCGCTCGTCTGGGTGTTCTTGCTGACCGCAGGAGGGAGTGCGGCGTTCTACACCTACACCGTCACGGTTCCCTCGATCGTTCGCGAGACGTTCTTCGCTGCGGACGGTGCAAGGGGCGAGCTCATCGCGACCGGTCTCGTGCTCGCGGCCTTCGTGGTGCTGATGGTGCTGCAGCCGGTAGGCGGCGCACTGAGCGACCGCATCGGAAGAAAGCCTCTTCTCGTCGCGTTCGGGGCACTGGGGATACCGGCCACCGGCGCACTGGTGCTGGCCACCACCCGGGTGACGTCTCCGCCTGCGGTGTTGATCATCCTGGTGAGCGCGTTCGCCGTTCTCACCTGCTACCTGTCCGTGAACGGCATCGCCAAGGCCGAAGTGTTCCCCGCGCACATTCGTGCGTTGGGCGTCGGCTTCGGCTACGCCGTGGCGAACTCCCTGTTCGGGGGCACGGCACCGTTGATCTACCACGCCACCAGCGGTCGTGGCAGCGCCGACTTCATCGTCTACACGACGGTGCTGCTCTCGGTGACGCTGTGCGCAGCCCTGTGGATGCGCGGCGGCTCGGCCACCGCACTCGACGCGCCGAACGGCTCTAGAAACCCCAACCCATGACGGCCGGGCGCGCAGTTCCGAACGTCAGGTCGAGTGCGTGCAGTGACGCGTCGTTGCGTGCGGTGAGGCGGTTGGCCGCGGCGAACAAGCGGGCTCGGTGGGTGCCGAAGTAGATGCTTGCGAGCACGTCGATGTCGAGTTCTATGTCCGGTTCGGATTCCACCCGGGTACAGGTGGCGCGGCCGTCGGTCACGGTCAATGAGTAGGTGCCGCCCGCATCGAGGAAGGGATCTCGCACAGCGATGATCAGCGAGGTGTCGAGCGCGTAGGTGCGAGCCTCCAGCGCTGCCTCGACGTGCATGATGCGGCCCCACAGAGCGTCGTGGTGAGCCGTGACCTTCGGGAGCCGATTGTTGGTCAGCAGGAACGGCAGTGCTTCGTCCCGTGCCTGCCGCACCTCGATGGTGTCGACCAGGTCCACTCCGACGAGTATCTGCCACAGCGCGGCGTACGCGTCGTCGGTCACCGCGATGAATTCTTGCACCACCACCCGGCTGGGGTTGCGACCGCGCCGGTAGGCGACGTATCCGTCGGGATGAACCACGAAGAACAGTGCTGTCAGACCCTCGCGTCGGTTCTCGCGGTCGGCGAAGAACCTCTCCCAGCGGATCGGCGGCTTGGGCTGCGCGCCTGCGGTCTGCTGCTGCCAGCGGTGGTAGATGTCGGGGAGCAGCTCGGTGGCCTCGGCCGATTCGATCAGTCGCACACCGGTTGCCGGGGGCGCGTCCTTGCGGAACTGCGCGAATCGACGATCGATCGAGACGCTGATCTCCTCGGTCACCGGTCCGTATCCGAAGCGTCCGTAGATCGTCGCCTCGCTCGCCGTGAGCAGCGAGAGCGGTGCGCCCGCGTCGTTCAGGGCGCGGTGCTGCTGGGTGAACATCGATCGAAGGATGCCGCGTCGACGATGCGTCGGCGCGACCGACACCCAGGAAACTCCGGACGCCTCGACCTGCGCACCACCGGGAACGGTGACCGTCATCGGGAAGTGCATGGCCACACCCACCGGGGTCTCGCCGTCCCACGCCAGGTACACGTGCTCGGACTGGGTCAGGATCTGTGTCTCGGCCAGGTCCTCGGCGTTCTGGTGCTCGCCGAATGCGTGGGCGTCGAGCAGCGCGACGGCATCCCAGTCGTCGTCGGTGGCGGTGCGGATGGTGATCGATTCGTCGGTAGTCATCGCTCTTTACTTTTCCATACAGGAGTGGAGCCCGCGGAACGACCCGGAAATCCAGCCATACAGAAGCAGGCCTTCGCCGACGGAGTCTCGAAATCGGTCGGGTGACAAGATGAGCACGTGGTGCATGTAATCGACATCGACGACCCATCGGACCCGCGACTGGACGATTTTCGCGATCTCAACTCGTCGGATCGGCGGCCCGACCTGCCCGAGGGCAAGGGATTGGTGATCGCCGAGGGTGTGTTGGTTGCGCAGCGCCTGCTGACCTCGCGGTTTCCGATGATCAGCCTGCTGGGCGTGGATCGACGGCTCGACGCCTTGCGCGACGATCTCGTCGATTCGGACGTTCCGTTCTATCGGACGTCCGCCGAGGTGATGGCCGAGGTCGTCGGCTTCCACCTCAATCGTGGGGTGTTGGCTGCGGCGAACAGGCCGCCGGCCCTCGATCTCGACGAGGTGTTGACCGGTGCCAGGACGGTGGCGATTCTCGAGGGCGTCAACGATCACGAGAATCTCGGTTCGATGTTCCGCAACGCGGCCGGCCTCGGAGTGGATGCGGTGCTGTTCGGGGCCGCGTGCGCGGATCCGCTCTATCGACGTTCGGTGCGGGTATCGATGGGGCACGTGCTGCGGGTGCCGTTCGCCAAGGTGCCCGAGTGGCCGCGCGGCCTCGATCGCGTTCGCGCGCACGGCTTTCAGCTGATCTCGCTGACCCCCAATCCGGCGGCGGTGTCGCTGGCGACGGCGATGACGGGGGAGAAGGTGGCGTTGTTGCTCGGCGCGGAAGGACCGGGCCTGACCGAGCATGCGATGCGCGCCACGGACATTCGTGCGCGCATTCCGATGGCTCCCGGCACCGATTCGCTCAACGTGGCCACGGCCGCTGCGATGGGGTTCTACGAACGTGTGCGCCTGACGTGAACGACCACGACCCTGGCGTCCGCTGGACCGGAATCCCGATCGCCGTGATCTCGGCGGCGCTCGTGGGCGTGGCACTGACGACTTTCGGTCTGGAACTGGCCAGAGTTCATCCGTTGCTGGCAGTCGGTCTGAACATCATCGTCGTTGCGGGTGCGGCACCGACGGTCATGCGATGGCTCGCAATACCGGTCTGGCGCTGGGCCGTCTATGGAGCCGGTATCGGTTCGTTGCTCAGCTTCGTGGCACTGGCGGCGCTGGCGTTCTGACGTTCGCCGGGTTCAGGTGCGGGCAGGGTTGCGCACTACCGGCCACAATCGGCGGAAACCCGTCGACAGGCGGTAGTTGCGTGCAACGGTGCCCACCCTGCCGCTATTTGCGCGAGAACCAACGCTTCTTCGGTCGCGGTGCCGGTTCGTGGGGAGCGTCGGGCATCGGTTCCTGTGCCGCGCGGCCGTTCGGGCTTTGGTTCGGTGGCGGTGGTTCCTGCCCCGGAACGTACATCGTGAAGCCGCAAACCGGCAGGCTGTTCGGATCGAATTCGTCCGCGTGCGGTGCGCCGGTGTAGCGAAATCCGAGCCACTCGGCGTTGGCGGCCTCGGCGAATTCCTGAGGGTGGAACGGCAGCGATTGCGGATCCGGCATCACGCCGGGGGGATAGATCAACGGATGCTCACCGGCCCAGAACGATCGCTCCCACACCAGTGGCAGGCCCGCGTCCTCGTAGATGTACACCGGGGTGGCGCTGAAGGATCGGCGGAATTCACCGCGCTCCCAGTACGCGAACGCACCCCAAGCGTGTTGGGGATCCGAGGCGACGAGGTAAGTGTGTTCGGACGCCAGAGGGCGGGTGAAGGATTCGGGAAGCGTCGACGGTGTGGGCACCGCGAGATTGGATCCGCAGACGACGGTGACGCCTGGGTAGCAACCGATGAAGACGTGATCGTCGTCCACGCCTGCCGACGTCGATATCGGGCCCTGTCCGAGGGGCACCGCCGTCAGGTGGGGGTACAGACGTCCGACGAGTGCGGTCGCAGCATTCCAGTCCGAGGTGGTGGCCTCCCGGAGTACAGACATGGGATCCGGTGCGTCCACGTACCAGATCGTTGATGCTTTGGCCCCCACTACCGGCACCTCTCTCTCCGTTACCTCCTGGGAAGCCTACGGTGTGAGCGTCGGCGGTTCGTCACCGCGCGCCACATCGGTCACATCAGAACTCAGTTGTGACCGCTGCTGCGAACGCCGAGCAGTACGTCCTCCCACGACGGCATGGCAGGCTTGCCGCGCTTGTCCTTGCCGCTGGTGTGACCGGCGGCAGGCTTGGGTGCGGGCCTGGGCTCCCTGGCCACCGGTTCGCGTGGCTGCTCGGGCTCGGGAGTCGGCGCATCGTCCACCTCGACCTCGATGGTCTCGGCGTCGATCTCGCTGTCTGCGGTGGTGCCGTAGTACTCGTCGAAGCTCTGCTGCGAGGCCTCGTCGCTGGAATCCTCGGCGGACGTGAGTGCGCGCACCGGTGCCAGGCCGCGCAGTTGGCGTCCGAAGTCGGGATCGATCAGTTCGTGGGCGGTGTCGTCGAGTGGTGCGATGGTGCCGCCGTGGCCATCGGGCAGGAACTGCCAGTGCGCCTTGTTGGTGGTGCGGCCCGCCTGCCATTGGAGCTGCGCGACCCACTTGTTGTCCTCGTCGCGCCAGGCGTCCCACGCCGCGTCGTCGAGGTTGTGTCCGCGAGCGCGGAAGGCGAGGGTGACGATCTCGAGCAGGGTCTGCACGGCCGGGCCGTCGTGGCGCAGCGGATGACCGGCCTGAGCCATCGACGCGGCCTGAGAGCGTTCGAGTAGCACCGGGTGAGCGAACACCTCGACGCGACTGATGGCCATTCCGGAGTCGGCGGCAACCTGTTCGATGGTCGCTCCGCTGCGGATGCGGGCCTGAATTTCTTTCGGCCGAAGCAAGCTGTCCATTTCGATCTCAATCTGTCCTAGTCGAGCGATGTCACCGCGTGAGGCCGCGCGGAGCTTGTCGTCGGCTGGAAGCCGGAATCTGTCGCCGGTCTTGGGATCTGCGCACACGACGAACTTTCCGTCGGCCTCGAGACCCACCACACGTAAGTCTCGCACCTTGACCTCCTCATCGCGCCGGCTCGCGATACCGTCGAATTTAAGCCTAGTTCACCTGCCGTATTCGGCGGGTGTTCGACACGCATCGCTTCTGCCGACGATCGTTTCCCTATCAGAGAGTAGACAGCTGCGGGCTCGGCTGCACCCATTCGGTCGATGTTCTGCCAATTGCTTTGTGGGACATCGTCGATGCGTCCCTGCGAAGGTAGAGGACCCCCAGGCCGAAGCCGATGGTCAGGGCAATCGCGTGCCCGACGGCGGTGAAAGACGGGTCCGATACTCCACTGATCGTGACGACGCCGATCCACAGTGCGACCCAGCCTGCACGCCACGGCATCGGCAGATACCGAATCATCGACCCCGCGACCGCTGCTGCTGCGTAGCTGACACCGACGTCGACGGCCATCGCCAGCGAGTCCGCGAGCCAGTCGTTGCGAATGCCGATGAACAGGCCGACGGCCACCGATGCGGTCGCGCCGAGGTGTCCGGCGCTGAAGGTCAGCAGAAAGCGTCGCCAGCCGGAGATCCACTCGGCGACGGCGAACAACAGGGCGACCGCGGCCAACCACATCCAGTTCACCCGTCCTTCGGTGAGAAAGACGCTCGTGACGAGGGTGGCGAGGTGGCCGTCGGTCAGATTGTGCAGATTGGTGCTCGCCGCGTGCAGTACGTGCCACCGATCGTGCGGGCCGATCTGTCCGAGCGCGACGGTTCCCGCCACCGCGAGTGTGCAGTACGCCAGCGTCACACGAATCCGTAGCGCGAATGCCAGGAGCCTGTACATACGAGCGCTCCCTCCGAGGTCGTTACGCTTGCTTACTTCAATGCAAGTGTAGGCCTCGAAGGGAGCGCTGGAGCTGTGAGCTTGCTGGTAATCAGCTCAGGGTGGAGACGACCCAGTCGATGCTCTTGGTCAGTGCGGTGATGTCGTCCGGCTCGATGGCCGGGAACATACCGACACGCAGCTGGTTGCGGCCGAGCTTGCGGTACGGCTCGGTGTCGACGACGCCGTTGGCGCGCAGGATCTTCGCAACCTGGGCCGCGTCGACCTTCTCGTCGAAGTCGATGGTGCCGACGACCTGGCTGCGGTGATCCGGGTTCGTCACGAACGGCGTTGCGAATTCACTGTTCTCGGCCCAGTCGTACAGGCGCGAGGACGAATCGGCGGTGCGCTTGGTGGCCCAGTCGAGGCCGCCCTGCGAGTTGAGCCATTCGATCTGGTCCGCGAACATCAGCAGTGTCGCCACGGCCGGGGTGTTGTACGTCTGGTTCTTGCTGCTGTTGTCGATGGCGATCGGCAGCGACAGGAAGTCCGGGACCCACCGATCCGTGGCAGCGATTTCGCCGACGCGCTCGAGTGCGGCCGGGCTCATCAGCGCGACCCACAGGCCACCGTCGGCGGCGAAGCACTTCTGCGGCGCGAAGTAGTAGACGTCGGAGTCGGCCACGTTCACCGGCAGACCGCCGGCACCGGAGGTGGCGTCGATTGCGATGAGGGCGTTCTCGGAACCGGCCGGACGGCTGACCGGGATGGCCACGCCCGTCGAGGTCTCGTTGTGCGCCCAACCGATGAGGTCGACGGACGGGTCGGAGGTGGGCTCGGGCGCGCTGCCGGGCTCGGCCTTGACGACGATCGGATCACCGATGAACGGGTTGTTCTTGGCCACCGACGCGAACTTGGAGCTGAACTCGCCGTTGGTCAGGTGCAGCGACTTCTCGCGAATCAGGCCGAATGCAGCCGCGTCCCAGAACGCGGTGGTGCCACCGTTGCCGAGGACGACCTCGTAGCCCTCGGGGAGGGAGAACAGATCCTTCAGACCACTGCGTACGCGTCCGACGACGTCCTTGACGGGCTTCTGGCGGTGGCTGGTGCCGAACACGGAAGCGCCGACGTCGACCAGGGATTGCAGCTGCTCGGGGCGAACCTTGGACGGGCCACAGCCGAAGCGTCCGTCGGCGGGCAGGAGATCGGCGGGAATGATCGGCAATTCGGCCATGGAGTAGCGCGTCCTAGCGTCGATGGAATATGGCACTCACAGGGTAGTCGGGTGCCACTCCAGCTTCGACTACCGGATCAGGTCCCAGCCCTCGACGGACTCGGGAGACCGCGGTTCGGGGCCGGTGTAGAGGGCAGCAGGTCGCACGAGCTTGCCCAGACGCTTCTGCTCCAGGATGTGCGCGCACCAGCCCGCGGTACGTCCACAGGTGAACATGGCGGGCATCATGTGCGCCGGTACCTCGGCGAAGTCGAGGATCACCGCGGCCCAGAACTCGACGTTGGTTTCGATCGCTCGATCGGGGCGGCGTTCGCGCAGTTCGGTCAGTGCAGCTTGCTCGAGTGCTGCGGCGACCTCGTAGCGCGGTGCGTTCAGTCTCTTGGCCGTGGCGCGCAGAACACGGGCGCGAGGGTCCTCGGCGCGGTAGACGCGGTGCCCGAAGCCCATGAGCTTCTCTTTGCGGTCCAGGATTCCGGTGATGAGCGCGCGTGCGTCGCCGGTCCGTTCCACTTGTTCGATCATCGGCAGGACGCGGGCCGGGGCACCGCCGTGCAGGGGCCCGGACATCGCACCGATGGCACCGGACAGGCAGGCGGCGACGTCGGCTCCGGTGGAGGCGATGACGCGCGCGGTGAACGTCGAGGCGTTCATGCCGTGCTCGGCGGCCGAGACCCAGTACGCGTCGATGGCTGCGACGTGGGCGGGGTCCGGTTCACCCTTCCACCGGACCATGAATCGCTCGGTGACGGTTGCGGCCTGATCGATGCGGGTCTGCGGTACTGCGGGCTGATAGATACCGCGAGCGGACTGGGCGACGTAGGACAGAGCCATGACCGACGCGCGGGCGAGGTTGTCGCGAGCGGTGGAATCGTCGATGTCGAGCACCGGCTGGTAGCCCCAGATGGGAGCGAGCATCGCCAAGCCGGCTTGGACGTCGACTCGGACGTCACCGGTGTGGATCGGCAGGGGGAAAGGTTCGGCCGGGGGGAGCCCTCGACCGAACTCGCCGTCGACGAGCAGCGCCCAGACATCGCCGAAGGTCACGTTCTGTGCGACGAGTTCCTCGATGTCGACACCGCGATACCGCAGTGCGCCACCGTCCTTGTCGGGCTCGGCGATGTCGGAGGTGAACGCGACGACACCTTCGAGGCCGGACACGAAATCCTCGGGAACTTGTTGTACAGCCATGGCCTGTGGACTCCCTCGTCGCAACTGCACCCGGCTCTGCGCCGCATCCGGGCGTACTTCGTCAGAACCATAGCCGGGGTCTACGCGGGAGTAGCGTCTGGGCTTGTGTCTGCAGATGAACAGCGCCTGGCGAACATGCGGGTGGACTACGGAGAGCCCGAGGACCTGGACGTCGATGCCTTGGGCGGCGGGTGGTGTTCGCTGGCGCAGCAGTGGCTGTCCGACGCGATAGCCGCGAAGCTGCCTGAGCCCAACGCCATCGTGTTGGGGACGGTCGACGAGGCAGGTAGACCCGCCACCCGCACCGTGTTGTGCAAGGACTTCGACGCAGCCGGGGTGGTGTTCTACACCAACTACGACTCGGACAAGGGGCGTGCGCTCACCGCGACGCCGTATGCGTCGATCACGTTCCCCTGGATCGGAATTGCCCGCCAGCTCACCGTCCGCGGCCCGGTGGTCAAGGTCGACGCCGAGACCACCGAAGCGTATTGGCGCACGCGGCCCCGGGGATCGAAGTTGGGGGCCTGGGCGTCCGAGCAGTCGCGCCCGATCGCCTCGCGGGAGGATCTGGCTGCGCGACTGGCCGAGGTCACCGCGACGTTCGACGGAATCGAGGTGCCGGTTCCGCCGAACTGGGGCGGCTTTCGCGTCGAACCGGAGACGGTCGAATTCTGGCAGGGCCGAACGAGCCGCATGCACAACCGAATTCGCCTGACGGTGGCAAGCGGTGTGATCGAGCGTCTGCAACCGTGAGCGGGTTGCGCGGCATTCTTGCCGACACGACTCCGCTGAAGACTCCGGCCTACAAGCGATTGTGGTTGGCGAACATCGTCACCGTCATCGGGGCGCAGCTGTCCATCGTCGCTGTGCCGCAACAGGTTTTCCAGATCACGCTGAGTTCGGCCTACGTGGGCCTGACCGGTGTCTTCGCGCTGGTGCCACTGATCGTGTTCGGTCTGTGGGGTGGGGCGCTGGCCGATGTAATGGACCGCCGCACCCTGTTGACGATCACCACCTTCGGCCTGATCGGAACGTCGGCGCTGTTCTGGTTGCAGGCGTTCCTCGACCTGAACAATGTGTGGATCATATTGGTGCTGTTGGCCGTTCAGCAGGCATTCTTCGCGGTGAATCAGCCGACGCGCAGTGCGATTCTCCCGCGAATCCTGCCTGCCGAGCAGCTGCCGGCCGCGAACTCGTTGAACATGACGGTGATGAACTTCGGCGCTATCGCCGGACCGCTCAGCGCCGGCATCCTCATCTACTACATCGGGCTCGAGACCCTCTATCTGATCGACACCATCGCACTGTTCGCCACCCTGTGGGCGGTGATCCGGCTGCCCGCGATTCCGCCGGCGAAGTCGGGTCAGCGCGCCGGATTACGTTCTGTGTTCGACGGTTTCGCCTACCTCGCGACGCAGAAGGTGTTGCTGGCCTCGTTCGTGGTCGACATCATCGCCATGGTGTTCGGTATGCCCCGCGCGCTCTTCCCGCAGATCGCGCACGAGAGCTTCGGCGATCCCGCATCGGGCGGTCCGGTGTTGGGCATGCTGTTCGCAGCGATGTCCGCGGGCGCGGTGGTGGGTGGAGTGTTCTCCGGCTGGCTGCCCCGAGTACGCAGGCAGGGTCTGGCGGTGCTGATCTGCATCGTCGTGTGGGGCGTGGCGATGATCGGCTTCGGTCTGGCCGTCGGTGCGGCCACCGACGGGGCCACCACCGTCGCCCTGTGGTTCGCACTGGCGTTCCTGGCCCTCGGCGGCGGAGCCGACATGATCTCGGCGGCCTTCCGCAGCACGATGCTGCAGCAGGTCGCCACCGACGAGATGCGCGGTCGCCTGCAGGGTGTCTTCATCGTCGTGGTCGCCGGTGGCCCGCGCGTCGGCGACGTGCTGCACGGCGCCGCGGCCGCATCCGTCGGTACGGCGGCCGCAGCTGCCGGCGGAGGAGTGCTGGTCGTCATCGGGGTTTCGATCGCCGCGCTGGCACTTCCGGCGTTCATCCGCTACCGAGTGGGCGCGGTGGTAAAGAATGGCACTCATGGCTGACGCGCAGACGTATTCGTTGACGAGCGGCAAGTATCGGGCAGACATCGCTGCCGTCGGAGCGGGCCTGCGGGCGCTCGAGTACGACGGCGCACCGCTCACCGAGACCTGGGAGGCGGGTTCGAAGCCGCCGCTGTCGGCGGGACTGGTGTTGGCCCCGTGGCCCAACAGGACGGCCGACGGCACGTTCACGTTCGAAGGCGTCGAGCATCGGTTGGAGATCACCGAGCCTGCTCGCAGCAACGCCAGTCACGGATTCGTCCGACGCGTGGCGTGGACTCTCGTGGAGCACACCGACAGTCGCGTCGAGCAGAGTGTGGACGTCGGAACGCACCAGGGTTGGCCGTTCTCGGTGACGGTGACCGTGGTGCACGAGCTGTCGGCGGACGGTCTCACCGTCACCGCGTCGGCAACGAACACCGGTGATTCCGCGGCACCGTTCGGGATGGGTTTTCACACGTTCGCCAGGGTGGGGGACGTGCGGCTCGACGAGTGCACGCTCGAGCTCTCGGCGGGTACGCGGCTGCCGCTCGACCCGGTTCGCAATCTCCCCGTGGGCAATTCGGTGCCGACGGCCGATACCGAGTACGACTTCCGGCAGCCGCGAACGCTGCAGGGCGTGCAGCTGGACACTCCGTTCAGCGCCTCGCTTCCCGAGGCCGACGGCCGTGCGAGGCATGTTCTCCGTGGCCCCGACGGCACCGCGACCGTGGTGTGGACCGACAGCAGCTTCGGGTGGGTCCAGGTGTTCACCGCCGATCCCGCCAACGATCAGGCCTATCCCGATCGGGGACGGGCGTTGGCGATCGAGCCGATGACCTGCCCGCCCGATGCGTTGAACTCCGAAATCGATCTGATCGTGCTGGATCCGGGGCAATCCTGGTCCGGCACCTGGGGAATGAGGTACGAGAAGTGACCATTCTGGTGTGCGGCGAGGCGTTGGTGGATCTGGTCCCGGTGCACGAGGGGCCGCTGCTCTCGCCCAAACTCGGCGGCGGCCCGTTCAATGTCGCGGTCGCGATAGGCCGACTGGGTTCGCCCGTCGCATATCTCTCGCGGATCTCTCGCGACCCGTTCGGCGAGCAGATCCTGGCGAGTCTGCGCGACGCGGGCGTGGACACCACGTGGGTGCAGCGCGGTGACGAGCCGACGACGTTGGCGATGACCACCCTCGCCGAGGACGGCAGCGCCGAGTACTCGTTCTACGCCGACGGCACAGCCGACCGCCTCGTTGCCGATCCCGGCGATCTGCCAGACGAGATCAGCGTGCTGTCGTTCGGCACACTGTCGCTGCTCTACGAGCCGGGCGCGTCGATGTACGCGGGTCTGCTGCACCGGGCCCGGGCGGCGGGCAAGCTCACGATGCTCGACCCGAACATCCGGCCTGCCGCCGTCGACAGCACCAGCGGAGACATCACTGCCGACGGGTTTCGCGACCGCTTCCGTTCATGGTTGCCCAGCATCGACATCCTCAAGGTCTCCGAGGACGACTCGCATTGGCTGGGGCTCGGAACCCAGGGCACCACGGTCGACGACTGGCTCGCATCGGGAGTCACCGCAGTGGTCATGACCCGCGGCGGCGACGGAATATCGGTGTTCATGGCTCCCGCGGAGGCGTCGGGTACGGGAATTGTCACAGCCGAGGAGATCTCGGTACCGGGTGTCGCGGTCGACGTCGTCGATACGATCGGCGCTGGTGACACCGTGCACGGGGCTCTGCTGAGCTTCCTGCAGAAGGAGAGCATTATCACATCGAACGCGGTGAAACAGATGAGCAAGCAAGATTGGCAAGAAGCGCTCGATTTCGCCGCAAAAGCAGCGGCAATCACGGTTTCTCGACCCGGTGCCGACCCTCCCTGGGCGTCCGAGGCGTCGAGAGACTAGTTTCACTATCGACGTTAGAACTGTCCGCTTCAAGTACGTGTCCGTTACACGAGTTCGAGAGGGACCATTCGTGCCCGCTGAGAATGATGCCAAAGCCACCCTCACCTATCCAGGTGGCGAGTACTCCATGTCGATTGCCGAGGCCTCCGAGGGCAACAACGGCATCGAGCTGGGAAAGTTGCTGGCCACCACCGGCTACACGACGCTGGACGGCGGGTTCGTCAACACCGCGTCGACCAAGTCGGCCATCACCTACATCGACGGTGACGCAGGCATCCTGCGCTACCGCGGTTACCCGATCGAACAGCTCGCGGGCAAGTCGTCGTTCATCGAGGTCAGCTACCTGCTGATCTACGGTGAGCTGCCGTCCGAGGACCAGCTCGAGAAGTTCACCGACAAGATCCAGCGGCACACCCTGCTGCACGAGGACCTCAAGCGGTTCTTCGACGGCTTCCCGCGCAACGCGCACCCGATGCCGGTGCTGTCGAGCGCTGTCAACGCGCTGTCGGCGTACTACCAGGATTCGCTCGACCCCAACGACCCGGAGCAGGTCGAACTCTCGACCATCCGCTTGCTGGCCAAGCTGCCGACCATCGCGGCGTACGCCTACAAGAAGTCGGTCGGTCAGCCGTTCCTGTACCCGGACAACTCCAAGAGCCTGGTCGAGAACTTCCTGCGCCTGACGTTCGGCTTCCCGGCCGAGCCGTACGAGGTCGATCCCGAGATCGTCAAGGCTCTGGACATGCTGCTCATCCTGCATGCCGACCACGAGCAGAACTGCTCGACGTCGACGGTCCGCCTCGTCGGATCCTCGCAGGCCAACCTGTTCACCTCGATCTCCGGCGGCATCAACGCGCTGTGGGGCCCGCTGCACGGCGGTGCCAACCAGGCCGTGCTCGAGATGCTGGACAAGATCAAGGCCGAGGGCGGCGACGCCTCCGAGTTCCTGCGCCGCGTCAAGAACAAGGAAGACGGCGTCAAGCTCATGGGCTTCGGACACCGTGTGTACAAGAACTTCGACCCGCGCGCGACGCTGGTCAAGGAGACCGCACACACGATCCTCGGCAAGCTGGGCAACGGCGACGAACTGCTCGAAATTGCGCTCAAGCTCGAGGAGACCGCGCTCACCGACGATTACTTCGTCGAGCGCAAGCTCTACCCCAACGTCGATTTCTACACCGGCCTGATCTACCGCGCGATGGGCTTCCCGCCGCGCATGTTCACGGTGTTGTTCGCGATGGGCCGTCTCCCGGGCTGGATCGCGCACTGGCGCGAGCAGAACGAGGACACCACCGGCAAGATCGGCCGTCCGCGCCAGATCTACACCGGCTACACCGAGCGCGACTACCAGGACGTCCGCTCCCGCTAGATCTCGCTGTCCACGACGCCGCCGGCTCCCATCAGGGTCCGGCGGCGTTGTCGTTGGTGCCGAGTTCGCAGTTACGTATGCAATCTGGCCGCTTTCGTCTGCATAACTGCGAACTCGGCGCGTGACGGGGGCTGGTGTCCCGGCGAACTCGAAGTTAGGGACGGGATTCGGCGGTTTTTCGTCCCTAACTTCGAGTTCGCGGCTGCAATTCAGTTCGAGCGTGCGCGATGAACCACTGCTCCCATTGCTCGGAGGTCCATCCGCGCTCGCGGGTAAATCTCAGCCACACCGAACGCGCCGTCAGCAACCACATGGCGTCGATCACCACGTCCGGCGGAGGGCTGCCGAGAATGAGCCCGGCTGCCCAACGGTTCTCGTCCCATCGGGTCTTCTCTCGGGCCGAGAGTCGCTGGGCAGCAACAGGATCCACTACTGCAGCCTCGTCCAGCACATGTTGGATCGCCGCGGACCGCTCATGTGCCCCGCGGAGCCAGGCCGCGCCCGCGGCGAGTCGTTCCTCGAACGTTCCGGTGCCCATCTTCTCGTAGTCCGGCATCTCGCGGACAGGTGAGTCCAGGCCGTTCGAGAGCGCACTGTCGATGCATCCGTCCAACAATGCGAGCTTGCCGTCGAATTGTTGGTAGACGGTCTGCCGGGTCAGTCCAGCAGCCGATGCGACGTCGGCCATGGTCGTGGCTACCCAGCCCCGGCTCAGGAACATCGTGTGCGCAGCGTCGATCACCGCTGCGCGGTTGAGTCGGGCGCGCTCGGTGCGCAGGTCCGACGAGTAAGCCCTGGCCATGAGATGCAGTCTAGACAGAATTGAGATTACGCTGTGTAATGTCAATTATGAACGAATACGACATGCCTACGCGACTCGGTCGGCTGCATATCAAGGTCACGGGAACCGGCCCACCGGTTGTGTTGTGGCACAGCATGTTCGTCGACTCATCGAGCTGGGACCGCGTACTACCGACACTGGCGGGCACCCGGACCCTGTATCTCGTCGACGCACCGTCCTCCGGTTCGAGCGACCCGTTGCGTGAGGCCGCCGATATCTCGGGTTGTGCAGGTGCTGCTGTCGACCTACTCGAAGAGATGCAGCGACGATGGGGATTCGACAGCGTCGACTGGCTCGGAAACGCCTGGGGCGGTCATGGGGGAATGGAAGTCGCTGCCCGACGGCCTGATCTGATCTCGACCCTCGTCGCGATCAGCGCGCCGACGCATCCGATCGACACGGCGCTGCGTCGCAAGGTCCGAATGCTGCTGCCGTTGTTTCGCCTTGTCGGTCCTCACGGCCCGGTGCGATCGGCCATCGAGGAAACGATCTTCACCGATCACACCCGCGCGCACGACCCCGAGGCCGTGCAGTCGTTGCGCGACGCAATCGGGCGAGCGGGCCGTCGAGCGACCACCCTGGCCATCGAGACAGCGATTCTGAATCGAACGGACTTGAATTGGGCTGCACAGGCCTTGACGTGCCCAACTCTGTTCGTCACCACCGACGACCGGGGTGAGTGGACGCCGGAGGAGGCGCGCGCCGTTGTGGCCACGATGGTCGATGCGCGCGAGGTGACCGTCAGTGGTGCACGCGTGATACCGGCGTTGGAACAGCCGAAGCGACTGGCCGAGGTGGTGTCCGAGTTCTGGTCCTCGCACGCTCGCCCGGTCGGTGCGACGTAGGAGATATCAGGCGTCGAAGTGCTTGCGGTTCTTCAGCACCGGCAGAGTTTTGCGCACGGCGTCGACCAACTCGGTGTGGATGTCGATGGTCAGCATTCCCGGCGTCGCGTCCAATTGACCGAGAATCTCGCCGGTGGGGGAGCAGACGATGCTGTGTCCCACGCCCAGCGGGGCATTGCCTTCGGCGGCAGCAGGTTCGGCTTGGTCGCAGGCTGCGACGAAGGTCGTCGAATCCAGTGCGCGTGCCCGCGCGAGCAAGGTCCACTGATCGACTTTGCCCTCACCCGATCCCCACGATGCCGGAACCACAACGAGTTCCGCGCCGAGGTCTCCGAGTTTCTGGAACAGCGAAGGGAATCGAATGTCGTAGCAGGTGGCGAAACCCACCCGAACTCCGGCGATGTCGACCACGAGAGGCTCCGAACCCGGTGCGACGGTATCGGATTCGGCGAATCCGAAGGCGTCGAACAGATGGATCTTGTCATAGCTCGCGTCGATTCCGGGGCCGGTGACGAGCAGGGTGTTCGCCACCCTGCCTTCTGCAGCGGGCGTGAACATTCCGGCGACGACTGTGATGCCGTTGGCGGACGCGATGTCGCGCACCGCGTTCGCCCAGTCGCCGTCGATGGGCTCGGCGAACTTGCGTATCGGCCCGCCGAAACACCGCATGGTCGCCTCCGGAAACACCACGAGGTCCGAGCCGGCGTGCGCGGCGGCACGGGCATGAGTGTCGATGAGTTCGAGGTTCTGGGCGGGGTGTTCGCCACTGGTGATCTGGGCGAGACTGACGCGGATCGTGTCGCTCATGCACTACATCGTATGCCCCGAGCTGACGAGGGCTCTGAGCAGCGGATACGTGTATTTTTCGGGTGCCAGCGCCCGTCGACACCCGTCTACGACGTAGAGTCGAACTGCTCAACGTCCAGACAATATCCATTCAGAGCACCACAGCCGGCGTCGGTGGGCCGGCGCAACCGCAGGAGACTTCAGTGACGAAGCCAGTAATCGAATTTCAGGCCGGACCCCCACCCGTGGACCTGGTGACGGTCGACCTCGTCGAGGGTGACGGCGCAGAAGCAGTGGCCGGAGGAAACGTCGAGGTGCACTACGTCGGCGTCGAGTTCGACTCGGGCGAAGAGTTCGACTCGTCCTGGAACCGCGGCGAATCCATCCAGTTCCCGCTGCGCGGACTCATCCAGGGCTGGCAGGACGGCATTCCGGGAATGAAGGTCGGCGGACGCCGTCAGCTCACCATTCCGCCGGAGCTCGCCTACGGCCCCGCCGGCGCAGGTCACCGCCTGTCCGGCAAGACGCTCGTGTTCGTGATCGACCTGCTCGACGTCAAATAGCCGCAGGTCAATTAACCGCAGATCCTGTAACGGCACTGCGTACTCGCTCGGCTTCGCGGGTTGCCGAGGAATTGGCAGTTCCCCCTCGGGAACCCGCGAGCTTGGCGTGAATGTGCTCGGCCACGGTGACCGGTTCGTATCGGGCCATGTCGCCGGGCTCGATGCACGACGGCAGCGGCGCAATCACCGCGTCGAGGTTGCCGTCGTGGAAGAAGGCGGCAGATCGCCTGCGCTGGATCGTCCCGTCGGTGATCGGCGGACGCACCCGATGCAGCGTCGACATCCAACGATCGTTGGTCAGTCGGGCCGTCAGATCTCCCAGATTCACCAACATCGCTCCGTCGGCGGGTTGCACGTCGTGCCACCGTCGGTCGGTTCCGAGGATCTGCAGACCTGGCACTCGATCGGCCCACAGCACCGTCACCAATCCGTAGTCGGTGTGTTCGCTCATTCCGGTGAGCTCGGTATCCGGCACACGCATGCCGGGATCGAGCGCGTAATTGTTCATCCGCAGAGTGTCCAGCGATCGATCGATGATGTCGGAGAACGTATTCGGTGACACGCCGAGTGCATCGGCGAACACGGTGGTCAGCGTCCGGGCCACGCGTGCTGCCTCGGCGAAATACTCTTCGACGGCGCGCTGGAACCCCGCGGAGTCGGGCCAGAGGTTCGGTTCGCCCGTGCCGACGTTGAAGGCCTCGAACCAGTCGTTCATCCCCGACGCCGATTCGACTCCCAGGCTCAGGCTGAGAGACTCGCTCTTCGGGGCGGTGTACCCGCGATTGCGTTCGGGTGGGCAGATGTAGGCCCGCTTGGCCGCCGGGTCGAGTCCGAAGAACGAATCCATTGCCGACGCGAGTCCGGCCACGGTGTCATCGGGAACGCCGTGCCCGAGGATCTGCATGAAACCGACTGTGCTGCATGCGTAGTCGACGTCCGCCGCAACGCTGCGGCGGGCAGTCCCGTCGACCGCCGCGGTGGCATCACCCAGAACGTACGGCGAGATGTCGATGGTGGGGACGAAGAAATCCGACGACGTGTGCATGGTTACATGATCCTCGGTTCGGATGGGCCCGTAGGTTTCTCCCGCGTAAAGACTGCCGTACTTCAGCTGTCCTGCAGCTCCAGCACCAACCGGGCACCGCCCAGCGGACTGTCGGTGAACCAGGCCCGCCCACCGTGCAATTGGGCTTGTTGCGCCACCAGAGCCAGGCCGAGCCCCGAGCCGCCCTTGGCTGCACGGGTGCCGCGCTCGAACCGGCCGAACACCGTCTCGCGTTCGTCGAGGGGAACGCCGGATCCGTTGTCGTCGATCAGGACACGTACCGTCGCACCCTCGCGCTCGGCGGTGATGACGATCGACGTCGCGTTGCCGTGCCGTACGGCGTTGCCGATCACGTTGTCGACGGCCAGCCGAAGACCGGTCGGCAGTGCGCGCATCGCGATCTCGCAATCGGCGGCGTACTCCACGCGTATGTCGAGTCCCGGATGCAGTCGTTGCGCATCCTGAGCTGCGACGTCGCAGATGTCGACGATGTCGGTCTCGACTCTGTCGCCCTCACTGGACAATTCGCCCGACGCCAGTCGTTCCAAGGCGGTCAGTGTGGTCTCCACTCGACCCTGCGTTCGCTCGAGATCTCCCAGAATTTCCTGCTGCTGCGCCGGCTCGAGGTCCAGGGTTCGCAGCACTTCGATGTCGGTGCGCATCGCAGTCAGTGGGGTCCGCAGCTCGTGGGCGGAGACGGCTGCGAAGTCGCGTGCGGTGTCGAGCGCGGCGTTGGTGCGGTCCTGTGCCTCGTTCAATCTGGTCAGCATGCCGCCGATCGCGACTGCGAGCGCATCGGCTTCGGTGACGCCGGTACGGGTTTCGGGTGCGGTCGGAGGTTGCGCGCTGACCTGCCGGGTCAACGTCACCAACGGTCTGACGGCTCTACCGCCGAAGAGCCAGCCCAGTCCGGTCGACACCGCGATCGCGGCCAGCCCCAGCAGGATCACCTGCTTCTGTTGCTCGTCGGTCACCTGTTGCGCTTCGATGGCCGGCACGCCGATGGAAATGGAGATGGACGACACCGCGGTCGACACGGCGGTGTAGACCCGGAAACGTTGCCCGTCGACGTCCACGGTCTGCGACCCGGTGTCGAGCGCGGGCAGCCGTGTCGGTGTGGACGCGACGACGATGTCGCCGCTGCGGATGGTGACGGCGAACGCGCCGGAGAGCTGATCGAGGAAGGCCTCCAGCGTCGTCGAGGTCGGGACCAGCACCTGAGATGCCGTCGTCAGCCGCTCGTCGAGCTGATTGACGTTGTTGCGCGAGATGGCGACCGAAGTGACCACCGAGAGCGCGGCGACGACGAGGGTGGCGCCGAGGGTCGTGGCGGCGGCCACTCGGGCGCGCAGCGAGAAGCTCATGCGGCGTCCCGGACGACGAAGCCGACGCCGCGGACCGTGTGCAGGATGCGCGGCGACCCGTCGGCCTCGAGTTTGCGTCGAAGATATCCGACGAACACGTCGACGACGTTGGTGTCGGCGACGAAGTCGTAACCCCAGACCAGTTCGAGCAGTCGTTCTCGCGTGAGAACGACGCCCTTGTTGCGGGCCAGGATGGCCAGCAACTCGAACTCTCGCTTGGTCAGGTCGATGTCGGCTCCGCCGCGGTGGACGCGATAGCCGGGGATGTCGACCACCAGGGTTCCGATGGCGACGGCAGAGTTCGGTGCGCCCGAATCTGCCACCGGCACAACCGGACCGGTGCCGCGTCGACGCAGCATGGCCCGGATCCGTGCGACCAGCTCGGCCAACACGAACGGCTTGGTGAGGTAGTCGTCGGCACCGGATTCGAGTCCGGCGATGCGATCGTCCACCGAGCTGCGGGCACTGAGCACACAGATCGGAATGTCGTTTCCCATGGCGCGTAACGCGGTCACCACGCTGGCACCGTCGAGCACCGGCATGTTGATGTCGAGCACGATGGCGTCGGGCACCGATCGCGACACCACACCGAGCGCCTCCGCGCCGTCCGATGCGGTGATTACGGTGAACCCGGACAGGCGCAGTCCGCGTTGCAGCGACGACAACACGTCGGCGTCGTCGTCGACGACGAGAACGGTGGCGGGGGTGCTCGGCGATTCGGTCACCGGACCAATGCTATGCAACCCAGCTGTCGACGGTGGTGCGGCGTTCCTCGGGTGTCTTGGCGAAGAAGTCCTCGAGGGCACTGCGGCGGCTGGTGTCGGCATCGAGCGACCAGGCGAGCGCTGGTGCCTTGGCGTAGAGCTGCTCGTAGTACTTCTCGAACGTGCAGGTGCTGTCGATCAGGGAGAGGGCACCGGGGAAGGGGCGTGTGTTCGTCATGATGTTCTCCTTGTCTGTTCGGTATATCCCAAGGTAGAGGCCGTTGTTGCGGCCATGGTGAGTCGTCGTTGGCGGTTCTCTGAGAATCGACCGGCCGAGGGAGGGGATTGCTCGGGGCGGGGGTGGGTAAGACTGGAAGCATGTCGATCGTCTGGTTTCGCCGTGACCTCCGTCTGGGGGATCTGCCCACAATCACCGCCGCTGCCGAGTCGGGAGATCCGGTGCTCGGGCTCTTCGTGCTCGACGACCGTCTGCTGAAGCCGTCCGGCGGGCCGCGTAGGGACTTCCTGTTCCGCTCGCTCGAAGCGCTCGACGAGCAACTCGGCGGACGGCTGCTGGTCGTGCACGGTGACCCCGAGACGGTGGTCCCGAAGGTGGCGAAGGCAATCGGGACCGAGGACGTGCACATCAGTGCCGACTACGGCCCGTACGGGCGCGAGCGAGACAAGCGTGTGGGCGAGAAGGTGACCCTGGTCGAGACCGGGTCTCCGTATGCGGTCGCCCCCGGGCGGATCGTCAAGAACGACGGGGAACCGTACAAGGTGTTCACGCCGTACTCGCGTCAGTGGATGGAACACGGGTGGCGCGGACCTGCCGATACGTCGGCCGACTCCGCCGACTGGATCGACCCGGACGAGGTGAAAGGCGTTCGGCGAGTGAAGATTCCCTCCGAGAAAGAGGCGTCCGACGCGGCAGCGGGTGAGGCGGCCGCGTCGAAGCAGTGGAAGGAATTTCTCGACGAGGTCTCGGCATACGACGACGAGCGCAATCGTCCCGATCTCGACTCGACGAGTCGGATGTCGGTGCATCTGAAGTACGGAACCATTCACCCGCGAACGATGTTGGCCGACCTGGGAAAGCTCCGCAACGAGGGCGCGGCGTCGTATCGTCGACAGATCTGCTGGCGAGACTTCTACGGCGACATCCTCTTTCAGCGTCCCGACAGTGCGCGTGAGAACTACGTCAAGAAGTTCGACGCGATCGAACTGGACTCGGGCAAGCATGCCGACGAGTTGTTCGACGCCTGGTGCAAGGGCGAGACGGGCTTCCCGATCGTCGATGCCGGTATGCGGCAACTGAACTCCGAGAAGTGGATGCACAATCGGGTACGGATGATCGTCGCGTCGTTCCTGGTCAAGGATCTGCATCTGCCGTGGTGGCGGGGAGCGCGATACTTCATGCAGCACCTCGTGGACGGAGATCTGGCCAGCAACCAGCACGGCTGGCAGTGGACCGCGGGAACCGGTACCGACGCGTCGCCGTACTTCCGAGTGTTCAATCCCATCACCCAGGGCGAGAAGTTCGACCCCACCGGGGACTATGTCCGACGCTGGGTGCCGGAGCTACGCGGTGAAGAAGGAAAAGCCGTGCACACGTTGAAGTTCGGCCGGCCCAAGGAGTATCCGGAGCCGATCGTCGACCACAAGCACGAGCGGGAAGTGGCGATCGCGCGGTTCAAGGCGATCTAGCGCAGGAGCGCAGCCTGCGGAGTGACCCTATCTTCTGCGGGACAACCCGACTCCCACCAGGCAGATCACGCCGCCGACCACGGCGAGGTAGTGCGGAACCTCGCCCAGCAGCAGCCAGGCCAGCACGATCGTGATCGGTGGGACCGCGTACGTGGTGATGCCGAGCTTGCCTGCGTTCATGCGCGTCAACGCGTAGGCCCAGGTGCTGAAGGCCAGTGCGGTCGGGACGAGACCGAGGTAGATCAATCCGCCTGTGGCACCGGCAGAAGCGGACCCGAGGTCGTCGAGCAGAGCCGGTGCGAACGGCAGCGTGCAGACCATGCCGATGGTGCATGCCATCCACGTGACCTGAAGTCCGGGCACGGTGCGCAGCACGGGTTTCTGGCTGAGCACTCCGATGGCATAGGTCACCGCGGACACCAGACACAATGCGATGCCCAGGAAATCGGCATCCGTCTTGGTCGTGGACGTGGTGGTCACGGCCGTGACGACACCGACCATGACCGCTCCGGCGAACGCGATGCCTGCACCGATCACCAGCCACCTCGGAAAGCCCTCGCCCAGAAGCAGACCCGCGAACAATGCAACCAGAATCGGACCGATCTGAATGATCATCGACGTCGTACCGGCATCGACGCGTTGCTCGGCGGCATTGAGGGCGACGTTGTAGATGCCGAACCAGAACACGCCGATGCTGACGATCTGCAGCCACTGCGTGCGGTTGGGCTTGACCCACTGTCTTTTGATCAACACGATCGCGCCGAGTGCCACAGATCCGATCAGCAACCGGCCGAGTGCGAGTGGGCCGGCTCCGAAGGATTCGCCGACACCGCGGATGGCCACGAATGCCGATGCCCACGAGATCACCGTGACGGTGACGGCTCCGAGGGCAAGCCAGTCGACGGCGGGACGGGTGTCGAGATCTGTCATGGGCACGACGCTATCGCGCGCACGCTCCCTGTGGCGCGCGGATTTCGGCCATGGTTGCTCGTATTACCGCCGCCTACCTCCCGAGCAGCTTCTCCAGCGCATCGAGAACCGCCGGATCCTCGATGGTCGACGGCACGCCGTACTCTTCACCGGCAACGATCTGCCGCATCGTCTTCCGAAGGATTTTGCCCGAGCGGGTCTTCGGCAACGCCCCGACGATCATCACGTCCCGGAACGTCGCGAGTGCACCGATCTGATCGCGGACCATCGCCACCAGTTCGGTACGCAGCTGCTCCTCGGTGATGGTCTCCCCGGCTTTGAGCACCACGTAGCCGCTGGGGCGCTGGCCTTTCAGGTCGTCGTGGATCCCGATGACTGCGCATTCGGCGACGGCGGGGTGCCCGGCGAGCACGGCCTCCATCGACCCGGTCGAGAGGCGGTGTCCGGCCACGTTGATGACGTCGTCGCTGCGGCCGAGGACGTAGACGTAGCCGTCGGCGTCGATGTATCCGGAATCGCCGGTGAGGTAGTAGCCGGGGAACGTGTCCAGATACGAACGCTGAAAACGTGATTCGTCGTTCCACAGTCCCACCAGGGCCCCCGGTGGCAGTGGCAGCTTCACGACGATGTTCCCCTCGGTACCTGCGTCCACCGGTGCGCCGGTCGCGTCGAGAATACCGACCTGGAATCCGGGCACCGGCACCGTCGGTGAGCCCGATTTGATCGGAAGTGGTTCGAGTCCGCGAAGATTGGCGCAGATAGCCCAGCCGGTTTCGGTCTGCCACCAGTGATCGACAACCGGCCGATCCAGCGTGCGTGAAATCCATTCGTAGGTATCGGGATCGAGGCGTTCACCGGCGACGAACAGTGTCTGCAGGGACTTCACGTTGTACTTATCGAGCTCGGCGGCGTGCGGGTCCACCTTGCGGATGGCCCGCAATGCCGTGGGTGCGGTGAACAACGCGCGGACGTCGTGATCCTGGATCACCCGCCAGAATGCACCCGCATCGGGAGTTCCGACGGGCTTGCCCTCGTAGAGAACCGTTGTGGCACCGGCGAACAGCGGCCCATAGACGATGTACGAGTGTCCGACGACCCAGCCGACATCGGACGCCGTCCACATCACCTGACCGGCACCCACGTCGTAGATGTTGCGCATCGACCACGTCAACGCGACGGCATGACCGCCGTTGTCACGCACCACACCCTTGGGCTTTCCGGTGGTGCCCGAGGTGTAGAGGATGTACAGCGGATCCGTCGCCTGCACCGAAACCGGTTGTGCCGCGGTGGCGTCGGCGATGAGGGAGTCCCAGTCCAGCCAGTCGTGGTTGCCGGGAATCCCCTCGCGAGTTTTCACGATCACTGCGGGTTGTTTCGCGGTCGTCAGCGTCAGAGCCCGCTTCACCAAGGGGAGGTATTCGATGACGCGACCCGGCTCGAACCCGCCGCTGGCGGTGATCAGCAGGACCGGCTCGGCGTCGTCGATTCGCGCTGCGAGCTCTTTGGCCGCGAAACCGCCGAACACCACCGAGTGCACGGCGCCGAGCCTGGCGCACGCGAGCATGGCGACGACTGCCTCGGGAATCATCGGTAGGTAGATCACCACGCGGTCGCCGGTGCCGACACCGTTGCTGCTGAGCACCCCGGCGAAACGAGCGACCTGATCGAGCAGTTCGGCGTACGTGTAGCTGCGAGTGAGTCCGAGCATCGCCGAGTCGTAGATCAACGCGGTCCGATCGCCGTGCCCGGCGTCGACGTGCCGGTCCAGAGCATTGAAGCAGGTGTTCAGTCGGGCCCCGGGAAACCAGTGCGAGCCGTCGAACGCGGTGGTCGGTGGAGTGTCCCAATCGACTCCCGCCGCGGCATCGAGCCAGAATTGCTCACGGTTGTCGACGCTGTCGTCGAAGGCCTGCCGATACTCGCCACTCATGCAGTCGAGCCTAGTTGGGCACGTGCTGCCGTTTCGGGTTATCGCCAACGGGGCGAGTGCGTAGCCTCCGAAGTATTTCGCGGCCACCGTAGAACGCGCCGCTGGCCGCGAACATCCCGGCCACCAGGAGCAGCCATCGCATCGCGTACGGCTCCTGCGTCTGACCCGTGGCGGCCTCGTATGTCTCGCTTCCGTGCGCGAAGATCCCCGGTGCGAACAGCAGCAGGCTCAGTCCCGCACCGAGCGCAGGGATGCGAACCGCGTTGACGAACCTGCCCAGTCGAGCAACCAGCGTCCGGTCGAGCACGGCATACAGCGGAAACAGGATCGCATCGTGAACTACGGCCGCGCCGACGAACCAGAGCCCGATGGACTGCCACCACTTGTCGGTGTTCCACAGGGCCGGAAAACCGATCGTCAGTACCACTGCGCCGGACAGGGCGAGACAGAAAACTGTGACCGCGAGATGCAGGGGGCCTGCGCCGTACCTCGCCCGAAACGTACTCATGCTCCCTCCCCGAAGAATTCGACGGATTCGATCCATTTGGTGGCATGCACTCCGGGTATCGCCGGCATCATGATCCGAGCGGGATAGCCATGATCGAGGGACAGGTCGGCCCCGTTCACCTTCAGTGCGAGAAGCGAATCGGGATGCATCATCTGGTGTCCCCCGAAGGTGACTCGGTTGAACGAACCGACGGGCTCGAGCGACCGCACCTCACCGGTATCGGCGGCATCGATGCCCACGAGCGCTGCCAGATCACGCAGCGGAACACCGGTCCACGTCTGTACCGTCGACCAGCCTTCGACGCAGGAGATCGGGAGTTCGACGGTATGCAGGTCCATCTGCTCGAGTTGAGCTCGACTGAGTACCACCTCGGTACCGCCGGCCGATACGGTCAGCCGCCACGCATCCGAGGTCATCGCATCGGTGACGCCCGCGGACTGCGCGGTGCGGTTGATCTGGAAGTCGTTGGGTCCGTCGCCGTACGAACGCCCTCGGGGGAGCAGGAGTGCCGCCCCGCGCAGTGGTCCGCCCGTCGTCTGCCCGACGCTCAGCACGGCGACGAACAATGCGCTGCCGCCCACGAGAGTGAGGGCTCCGCGTCTGCTGATCGTCGCCGGAGCGGGATCTGTTGCAGCAAGGCCTGATTCGTCGTCGACGTCGGGTACCGTGTCGGCGACCTTGATGCGCATCAGTTCCAGGAACGGGCGGGTTCGGAGCGCTTTCACCATGGTCGGAAATTTGAGCACCACGTGGGCGACGAAGCCGGCGAGGAACACCCAGGCTCCCCAGTAGTGCGCGGTGTAGAAGCTGAAACCGAAGATGTAGTCGTACTGGATGTTCAGCACACCGGTGATGATCTCGAAGAGAATGCCACCGACCAACGCCAGCAACGACACTCGTTCCAACAGATGCGCGACGCTGCGAATCGGGGGCATCTCGATCAGTTTCGGGATCACCGACCACAGCTTGGCCAGCACGATCGGCACCATGATCAGTCCGAGCCCCACGTGCAGGCCCTGGGTGAGTCGGAAGAGCCAGGCGGGTTCTGTCGGCCAGTCGAACGACGGTATTCGTAGCCACCCGACGTCGCCCGGCATGGCCTGGCCGAACTGAGGACCGTACGCGGCCCAGGAAATGAATCCGGTGATCGTCACGATCGGTAGAACGACGAGCAGGACGGACGCCAGGACCGACGTGAACCAGACGCCGCGGATCGGGCTACGGAACGTGGGAGTTCGTTGCATTCTGGTTCCCGTCTCCAAGATTGTACCCAATAGTACAAACTGTCAGGACGAGGTTAGCGCACTTCGGGTCCGTCCGCCAGAGTTCGTTCTGGCGTCCTTTCTCAGCTCTGGCGTCGACGGACCGCGGCGACCGCCGCATCGAGTGTGTCGCGCAGTGGTTGCACGTCGCCCGCGATGCGGGCGATCAGCATGCCTCCTTGGAGGGAGGCGATCAGCGTGGCGGCCGCGGCGGCCGGATCGGTGGCCACGCCGAGTTCGCCGCGCTCGATCATGCGCCTCAGCCCCTGCTCCAGCGGTTGCTCCCAGCGCCGGAATGCGGCATGGAGGCTGGGAACGAACGCTGCATCGTTCTTGAGTTCTGCAGCAAGTGAGCCGAGGGGGCACGAGAACGGCCCACCTGGTTGTTCGTGATTTCGCACGATCTCAGCGGCCCAGGCGTCGATGTCGTCGAGGCTGTCGATGTGGGCGAGGCGTGGCTGGGCGGCGAGGACGCGCTCGAGCTGACGTGCGATGACGGCCTCGACCAGGTCCGACTTGTCGGAAAAGTAGTGGTACAGCTGCGACTTTCCGGTCTCGGACGCGGCGAGAACGTCGTCGAGGGTCGTTCCGGCAACGCCGTGGGTGTACATCATCGATGCTGCGGCGTCGACGATCGCAGCTCTGGTTCGTCTGCCCTTGGCCGTTCTGGGCAGCTCCTTGCTCACGGGTCCTCGGCTCCTCGGTCGATGGTGTGAACAGCGAGTTCGACGAACACTCGGCCGTTCGATTCGATGGTTCGGCGGACCCGAAGGCCCGCAGTCACTGCCAGCGCGTACAGCGCAGTCGCGCCGACGCTGGCCCAAGTGAACCACTCGCCCACCGAGTCGCCGGTCTCCCATCGAACCATTCGGTTCCGATCGTCCACATCGGACGCGGACTCGACTTCGACGATGGCCGTGCCACTCTCGTGCAGCAGTCTTCGTACGGTCGTCAACAGTGCGGCGGGATCGCCGCCGATGCCGATGTTGCCGTCCGCGAGCAGTACGTGGGACCACTGGCCGGCCCCTGGTATCGCAGAGAAGATGTCGCGCTGCATCGCGAGCCCGCCGCGATGGTTGGTGATCTCCACCGCGACCGAGGACGTGTCGACCCCCAGTGCGGGAACGCCGGCTCGGGTGAGAGCTTCGGTCAAACGCCCTGGTCCACAGCCGAGGTCGAGGGTGGGGCCGGTGCAGAAGCCAATGGAGGCTTCGTCCGCCCGGATGTCTTCGACCGTCGAATGGGTCCCGCCCATCCAGCGCGCGATCGGCAGTTCGGTACGGCGACCGTCGTAGTCGGAGATCCACGAGGGCAGGCCGGCTCGGCCGCGGCGATAGACGTCGTCTGCAATCACCCGACTGAATGTACCAGTGAGTACAGTAAGAGGCATCGCGGGACTGAGCGCGTCAAATTTCCTGCCGGTGCCGTCAAGATTGCGTCAACACCCCTGTTCGACGCCACCGCCCGGCGCAAGACTTCTTCTCATGACACTTCTCGACATGCTTCCGTCCCTCGGTGCCGCCTATGTTTCGCGGTGCGATCCAGCGCTCTGGCCTGCAGATACGCATTGCGTCCGCGGACGCATCACGGTCGACGGCGTTGCGCTGGAGGATCTGGCCGATGCGCAGGGCACTCCGGTGCAGTGGGGACCGATTCTGGTCACTCGGGTGCGTTCGGTGATCGCGGGCGAGGTGGGCGTCGACGCCGAGTTCGGGGATCTGCGCCAAGCCGTGGTGGTCAACCGGCATTCGGTGGGGCCGGTGGTCAAGGTCGACGTACATGGCCCGGGTCGCCGCTGCGTCAGTCCGGTGGAGCTTCCCGCCGACCTGCGTGCGGGCGACGTATTGGCGCTCGTGACCTCGCAGGTGCACGAAAACTCGTAGCCTGCTACGAACTTCTGCTCACAAGCGGCGGAGCCGCTCAGCCCAGCGTGCGGTAGCGGCCGAGTCTGGATCGCGTGCGGGTGGCGGCGTCGAGGGTCGACAAATCGCGGAGCTCTCGGACGATGGCATCGGCGACTCGGGCGGAAAAGGCGGCCGGTTCGTCGGCGGCGTCGGGGAGTTCGGGGACGATCGCGTCGACGATGCCGTCGCGCAGCAGGTCGACCGAGCGGATGCCTTGCGCCTCGGCCATATCCGGGGCGTGAGCGGTGTCGCGGTGCACGATCGCACTGGCACCCTCGGGCGGAAGTGGTGCGAGCCAGGCATTCTGGGCATACAGCACCCGATCGGCCGGCAGTAGCGCCAGCGCTCCTCCGCCGGTGCCCTGGCCGAGCAGCACCGACACCGTCGGGGTATCGATGGTCACCAGGTCGGAGATCGAGCGGGCTATCTCGGGTGCCAGGCCGCCTTCCTCGGCTTCTCTGGACAGTGCAGCGCCGAAGGTGTCGATCACCAGCACCAGCGGGATGCGTAGTTCCTCGGCGAGACGCATGCCGCGTCGAGCCTCCCGAAATGCCGCCGGACCCATGGTGGCGGTGGCGGTGCTGCTGCTTCGGTCGTTGCCGAACAGGACGCAGGAGACGCCACGGATTCGGCACAGCGACAACAGGATCGAGGTATCGGCCTCACCCTGTCCGGTGCCGCTGAGTGGAACGTGTTCGCTGGCAGCGTGTTCGATGAGTTGTCGAATTCCTGGGCGATCCGGGCGGCGCGACGACTGCACCGAATGCCAGGCCGACTGCTCTGGTATCTCGGCCGACTCATCGACCGTGAGATCGGGCCACACGGTGGCGTCGACGATCACTCGAAGTGCTCGAATCAGCAAGTGGCGCAGCTGATCCACCGGCACCACACCGTCGATCACGCCGTGCTGGTAGAGGTTCTCGGCGGTCTGGACGCCCTCGGGAAATGGCTTGTCGTACAACGCCTGGTAGACCCGCGGTCCGAGGAACCCGATGAGGGCTCCGGGTTCGGCGACCGTGACGTGAGCGAGCGATCCCCAGGACGCGAACACGCCTCCCGTGGTCGGATTGCGGAGGTACACCAGGTACGGCAGGTGCGCCGCCTTGTGTGCGGTGACGGCCGAGGCGATCTTTACCATCTGCACGAAGGCCAACGTTCCCTCCTGCATACGCGTACCGCCGGAGGTCGGGGAGGCGATGAGCGGCAGCCCCTCGGCCGTGGCGCGTTCGATGGCGGAGGTGATGCGCTCGGCCGCGGCAACACCGATCGATCCGGCGAGAAAGGCGAACTCGCAGGCGATGATCACCACGCGTCGGCCCTCGATGGTGCCCTCGCCGGTCACCACCGACTCGTCGACGCCGCTCTTCTCGCGAGCCTTGGCCAGGTCCCTCAGATAGGACTCCCCAGGGTGGACGTCCACAGGCGTGGAGTCCCAGGACACGAACGATCCGCCGTCGAGAACGGAATCGAGAATCTCGGCGGCGGACGTCCGTGGGTTCATGGAAGAACCCTAGCGAGCAAACGCTTCCTTCCACGAGACGGTCTTGCCGATCCGAAGAATGGAACGCTGGTAGATCTTCGCCGCACCCATGGCCAGGATTGCGGTGGTGATCACCATCAGCACTGCGGTGCCGACGATTTGCACCGGCGAGGCGACTCCGGACGCGATGCGCAACGGCATCATGATCGCGGAGAACGGCGGGATCCAGCTCAGCGTGTTGGCGAGGGTGCTCTCCGGGTCACTCAAGGAAGATGTCGCGGCGAAGAACATGGCCAGGATCAAAACCAACAGCGGCATGGTCGTCGAGTTGACGTCCTCCTGCCGCGAGACCATCGATCCGCCGGCTGCGTAGAGCACTGCGAAGAAGGCAAAACCGAGAACGAACCAGAACAGAGTTCCGGCGAACACGCTCACCGCGGCACCGGTGATCGTGAGGACGCCTGTGCCCAATCCTGCACCCACACCGGCTATTCCGTACAGGGCAAGCTGCAGGATGCCGACCGCGCCGATACCGAGGATCTTTCCCCAGAGCAACTGCAGGGGGCGGACGGTGGAGAGCAGCAGTTCGACCACGCGCGAGGACTTTTCCTCGACGACGCCCATCGCGACGTACATACCGAAGCCGATGATCTGCGCGTACAGGAGGAACACGGAGGCTGCAGCCAACGCAGTTCGCTGACCTGCTTCGGGATCCGGGGGATCGATTGCGTCGACGGTGACTGTTGCAGCACTTGTCGCTGCCCCGAGCTCGTTCTGATCGACGCCCTGTTGTGCCAGTGCGGCATTCGTGGCCTGTGTTGCAACACTGCCGTCGACGACGGCACGCAACGTGCCGGTCAGGTCGGACTCGGTGACGGCTGTGTATGCGCCTGCGGTTCCGTCCGGAACCAGCGCCACGTCGAGATCCCCGGATTCGACGCCGCTGCGTGCGGCGGCTGCGTCGGAGATCTCGCGCACCTCGACCGGCGAACCGACGGCATCGCCGGTTGCTTCGAGCACCGTTGCAATGGACTGGTCTCCGGCGATGCCGATGACATCGCGCTCTTCGTCACCGCTGCCGGAGAAGATCGAGAATGCGATGATGCCACCGACGATGACGGCCAGGATGATCACGTTGCTGATGACGAAGCTCTTCTTCATCACCTGAACGGTGAACTCGCGCTTGGCTATCAAGGACACTGCGCTGAAGGAGTTCAGTTGGGAGCTCATGCCACTACCGCCTCTCGGAACAGGTCGCTCAGGGAAGGTTTCTGGATGGAGAATTCGTGTACCGGACCGGTCGCCACTGCGGCTCGCAGGATCTCTTGATCGTCGGCCCCGGGTGCCAAGCCAAGGACGGTGACGCCGTCACTGTGATCGAGGGTGCTCACTCCGGCGATGCCCGACGCCCATCCGGGCGCTGCGTTCGGTGCGTGGACGTGCAATTGCGAATCTCCCGATCCGCGTAGCTCGTCGACGGTCCCGACGGCCTTCATCGAACCGGCGGCGATGATGCCGACGCGATCGCACAGGCGTTGCACCAGGTCGAGCTGGTGGCTCGAGAACACCACCGGCACTCCGGCAGCGGCCTTTTCGCGCAGTACCTCGCTCATCACGTCGACGGCAATCGGGTCGAGTCCGGAGAACGGCTCGTCCAGGACCAGAACTGCGGGGTCGTGCACCAGCGCGGCCGCCAGCTGCACGCGCTGCTGGTTGCCCAGGCTCAACGCGTCGACGGTGTCGTTGACGCGCTGGTCGATGCCGAGTCGTTCGGTCCATCGGATCACCGCGGCCTTGGCTTCCTTGGACGACAGGCCGTGCAGCTCGGCCATGTACGCCAACTGCGGGCCCACTTTCATCTTGGGATACAGGCCGCGCTCCTCGGGCATGTAACCGATGGTGCGGCGGACGTCGAGGTCGACGGGCTTGCCGCCCAACAGAACCTGACCGGAATCTGCCGACAGGACGCCCAGCGCGATGCGCATCGTGGTGGTCTTGCCGGCACCGTTGCTGCCGACGAAGCCGAACAGCTCGCCCGGCCGGACGTCGAAGCTGAGGTTGTCGAGGGCGATCTTGTCGCCGTATCGCTTGGAGACGGAGTCGATCGTGAGGGTGCTCATGGTGCCCTTTCGGTCGTTACTGCTGGTCGAAATCTTCGGTGTCTTCTGGTTCGGGGTCGGGAGTGATCCAGGCGAGAATGATTGCTGGAGTCGATATTCCGATCATCAGTGCCGCGAGAGTCCAGCCGCCGCCGGCGTAGGCGAGACGGGGGAGGTCTGGGAAGGTCGTGGACAGGAAGATCAGCGTGAAGGCCGCGACCATGACCAACCCCTGCGTGACGGTGAGGCCGATGGAGCGAGCTTCGTTGCGCTGCTGTACTTCCCATTCGTCCAGTGCTCCGACGGGCGCATCGCTGTGGCGTCCGGAGACCGTTTGCAGAGCCGTCCAGATCGGAATGAAGATGACTGCGGCGGGAATCCAGACGATTGCGGCCCACGAGAAGAACAGCGTGGAGATGCTGACCACGACGAACGTCAGATCGGCGGCCATCACGGCGACGGCGAGAATGCGGCGTCGACGCTGCGTGCGCCATTTCGGAAGCCAATGCCTCGTGTTGGCGTCGTTCTCGAGGAATCGGCGCGTGCGATAGGCCTGGTAGCGGGTGAGGATGTCGGGTCGTTCGCTCATTGTCAGCCGTCCTCGGGGTCGGGGTCGGGAGTGGTCCATGCGAGAAGCATTGCGGGGGCGTATCTCCCGGCGCTCAGAGCGGTCAAGATCAATGCGCCTCCCGAGAGCGCCAGATCTGCGTTGTCCAGGAACATTGCCCCGAGAAACAGGTACGACGCTGCCGCTGTGCCCAAACCCTGAGTGACTGTCAGTCCGATCGATCTGGCGTGGTTGCGGCGTGCAACCTCGTACTCGTCGAGTGCATCCTCCGGGGCTTCGGCCTGGCTGCGAGAGACGATGCCGAGGACGATGGATGCGAAGAAGAACGCTATGTAGCACACGGCCCATCCGCCGAGTGCCCCCCTGGCTGCGAGAACTGCCAGTGCGAATCCGGCCGCGGCGGCGAGGAGGGCGAGGAGCGCGATCACGAAGGTGCGGCGACGTTTTTGGGCTCGCAGGCCAGGTAGCCAGTTGGCGTAATGCTTGTCGCTGTCCAGGAACATCTGCGTGCGGGATTCCTGATAGCGGGAGTAAAGGCTTGCCTCGGGCTTGTTCATCGATCCTTTTCCCTTCGGAAGAGTTCGGCCGAGAGTGGTCCGAGTTCGGTGCGCGAGAACACTGCTTCGATCGGCAGATCGAAGACGTCGCAGATGCGCATCGCGAGGTCGAGGCTCGGGTAGTGGTCGCCTCGTTCGAGGGCACCCACTGTCTGGGGATTCACTTCGACGAGTTCGGCCAGTTGCGCGCGGCTCATCTTTCGTTCTGCCCGCAGAACACCCACCCTGTTGAAGATCGGGAGCGCGGTACCGCGCTTGACGGGGCTCATGACAATGAAGTGTTGTATAAACCCAACGATGTGTCAACAGGTAATAACGAATATGTCGATTCGTCTACGTAGCTTGTTGCTCCCGGGCGGAGGCGACCACCGCGTGCATGGTCGTCAGAAACTCGTCGATCGTTGCCCGCTGATCGGGTGTGAAGCGTGAGAGTTCGTCGACGGCCCGACCGATGACGGGGCCGAAGAAGCTCGTGCCGAGGTCGGCTGCGTGTGCGGTGACACGTAGCAGGACTCTCCGGCGATCGGCTGGGTCGGATTCACGTGATACCAACTTGCGCTTGGCCATTCGATCGATCAAAGCTGTGACGGACGCCGATTCCAGGCCCAGCTGTCCGCCGAGCCAGCCGGGTGTGGCACGCGTTCCGTCTCGGTCTGCATCCAGCAGGCAGATCAGTGCGCGGATGTCTGTCGGGTGAAGTGAGTGCTTCTGGGCGAAGTCTGCGCCGAGGAGATCGAGCTCGACGGTGAGCGCTCGCAGCCGATGCACGGCGGCGACAGGTTCGGTCATGTGTCGATCCCTCGGGAGATGCTTTGCGAGTAGTCTCTCTATTGTCTACTATCTCGATCATCGAGAGAATAGAGGGTCGCAATGACGCTGGACGGATTCTTCTCCGCCTACGACCGGGTGCTACAGAAGTGGCCGGCTGATACCCAGGCCATCGACGTGAACACGGTGCACGGCACCACCCGAATTAACGCCTACGGACCTGTCGACGGCCCGGCTCTGGTGCTGCTGCCGGGGGCCGGTGCGACATCGACCGTGTGGTTCGGCAACGTTGCGGCGCTCGCGCAGCGATATCGGGTGTACGCGGTGGACCTCATGGGCGACGTGGGGCGCAGCGTCCCCGGAAAGCAGTCCATCGACTCCGTGGACGAGTTGCTGAACTGGGTGACGGCTGTATTGGATGAGCTGAAGCTGCCCACCGCCGCGCTTTGCGGACATTCCTACGGTGCGATGATCGCTCTGGCGTACGCCCTGCGCAACAAAAGCCGCGTCGACGCGCTCACCTTGCTCGATCCCAATGCCTGCTTCGGCTCCATGAGTCCGCGGTACCTGCTGCACGCCCTGCCGATCCTGCTCGCTCCCAACGAGAAACGCCAGCGGCGCTTCGTAGCGTGGGAGACCGATGGCCTGGTCTTGGATACGGACTGGCTCGACGTGCTCGCGCTCGGGGCCGCACATTTCCCGACGTCGAAGACCATCGTTCCCAAGCGTCCCAAGCCTGTTGCGTTCGAGAACTTCGATGTGCGCACCACCGTGGTCCTGGCCGGGAAGGGTAAGGTGCACAACGCCGCTCGGATCGAATCGGCTGTGCATGCCGTTCTCCCGAGAGCGAGGACGGTGATACTCGGCAGCGCCACGCACCACGGGCTGCCGATGCATCCCGCCGCCGAGGTGAACGAAATTCTGCTCAGCTGACGTGAATCGGGTGCAGCTGACCGCGCTCACCGCGGTCAGCTGCACCCGATTTCACTGCGACCTACAGTTCCGACAGCTGCCCGTCGGCCATGGTCCACTGGCGAGTGCTGCGGACCGTGTCGAGCATTCGGCGATCGTGTGTCACCAGCAACAGGGTTCCCTCGAAGTTCTCCATCGCACGTTCGAGTTGTTCGATGGCGGGCAGGTCGAGGTGGTTGGTCGGCTCGTCGAGCACCAGCAGATTCACTCCGCGGGCCTGCAGCAGTGCGAGTGCCGCGCGGGTTCGCTCACCGGGGGAGAGCGATGATGCCGGCCGCAGTGCGTCGTCGCCGCGCAGGCCGAATTTGGCCAACAAAGTGCGAACTTCGGCGTCGGGCCACTCGGGAACTGCGGCGCTGAGGGCGTCGGACACTGTGCCCTCGCCGACGAAATGTGCTCGCGCCTGGTCGATTTCACCGACGGCGACTCCGGATCCCAGTGAGGCCGTGCCCTCGTCCGGGCTGAGCCTGCCCAGCAGAACCGACAGCAACGTTGTCTTGCCGGAGCCGTTGGGCCCAGTGATCAGAATGCGATCACCCCAGTCGATCTGCGTCGTGACCGGTCCGAACGTGAATCCGGATCGCCGCACCAGAGCACCGCCCAGCACCGACACGACGGTGCCGCTACGGGGAGCCGCCGCGATCTCCATCCGCAGTTCCCACTCCTTGCGGGGCTCTTCCACCACCTCGAGGCGCTCGATCCGGCGCTGTGTCTGACGAGCTTTCGCGGCCTGCTTCTCGGTCGATTCGGCGCGCGTCTTGCGGGCGATCTTGTCGTTGTCGGTAGCCTTGCGTCGCGCATTGCGTACCCCAGACTCCATCCAGTTCCGCTGCATCTGCGCCCGAGACTCCAACGCTGACTTGGTGTCTGCGAACTCGTCGTACTTCTCCCTGGCGTGCTGGCGCGCGATTTCCCGCTCCGCCAGATACGACTGGTAGCTGCCGTCATACACGTCGATGCGCCGCTGCGCCCGATCGAGCTCGACGACACCCGTCACCGTTCGCGCCAGAAACTCGCGATCATGACTGACGACGACGATCGCCGCCCGAGTCGCGACGACGAACTGCTCCAGTTGCTCGAGGCCTGCCAGATCGAGATCGTTGGTGGGCTCGTCGAGCAGCAGGATGTCGTAGCGAGCGAGCAGAATCGCGGCAAGCCCGGCGCGGGCCGCCTGCCCGCCCGACAGATCCGTCATCAGTGCAGATCCGTCGACCTCGAGACCTAGATCCGCAAGTACCTTCGCCGTCCGCTCCGCCAGATCCGCGCCGCCGAGCGCCAGCCACTTCTCCAGCGCCGGGGTGTAGAGGTCCTCGTCGGCAGGAGCGGAGCCTGCGGAGTGACCCGAGTCGCTGCCACCCAACGCCTCGGCGGCGGCGTTCATCGCAGATTCGGCCGCCGTGACCCCAGTACGTCGACCGAGGAAATCCAGCACCGTCTCCCCGGCGATCCGCTCGGGCTCCTGAGCCAGATAGCCGACGGTCGCGTCGGGCGGGCTGGTGTAGATCTCACCCTCGTGGTCGGCCGTCCCCACCCCCGCGAGCAGCGTCAACAACGTCGATTTGCCCGCACCGTTCGCCCCGACGAGCCCGATCACATCACCCTCGGCCACGGTCAGATCGAGGCCGGAGAACAGGGTTCGATCGCCGTGAAAAGCGGCGAGATCATCGATACGAAGCGTGGCAGTCACCGAACAAGTATCTCTGGCGGGATGGGAACAGATTCACCGTGCCGCCCGTTGCCATTCGTATGACGTATTCCGCCGAGACCAGTACTGTCCCGACCATCGTGCTCAACGACGGCACGTCCATTCCCCAGCTGGGGTTCGGTGTGTGGCAGGTGCCCGACGACGGTGCCCAGGCCGCAGTGACCGAGGCATTGAAGGTCGGCTACCGCAGCATCGACACCGCCAAGGTGTACGAGAACGAGACCGGCACCGGCCGGGCCATCGCAGAATCCGGCATCGCCCGTGACGAGCTGTTCGTCACCACCAAGCTGTGGAACGACGACCAGGGCTACGACTCCACTCTGAAGGCGTTCGACGCCAGCATGGATCGCCTCGGACTCGAGTACCTCGACCTGTATCTCATTCACTGGCAGCAGCTCGACCGCGACAAGTACATCGACACCTTCAAGGCGTTCCAGAAGCTCAAGGCAGACGGCCGCATCGGCTCCATCGGCGTCTCCAATTTCACCATCCCCACCCTGGAGAAGCTGATGGATGCCGTCCACGAGGTGCCCTCGGTCAACCAGATCGAGCTGCATCCGCGGCTGATCCAGGAAGAATTGCGCGCATTCCACACCTCGAAGGGCATCGCCACCGAGGCCTGGAGCCCGCTCGGCTCGGGCACCATCCTCGACGAGCCGGTGTTCGCGAAGATCGCCGACGCGCACGGCGTCACTCCGGCCCAGGTCATCCTGCGCTGGCACATCCAGCTCGGCAACGTGGTGATCCCCAAGTCGGTGACCCCGAAGCGCATCGCCAGCAACTTCGACGTGTTCGGCTTCGAGCTCAGCAACGACGAAATTCAGCAGATCAACGCGCTGGACTCCGCAGACGGCCGCACCGGCCCGGACCCGGACAAGTTCAGCAGCTGATGTGAGCGGAACTTCGTAGCGGGCTACGAGGTACCGCTCACATAGGGGCCTAGTCTGTACCCATGTCCGATTCGCTCGACGGCAAGACCGTTGCCCTCACCGCCGAGCGGCGTGCAGACGAATTGGCCACCATGCTCGAACGCCGCGGCGCGAACATCGTTCACGCCGCGGCGATTCACGTTCTACCCCTGATCGACGACTCGGAACTGAAGTCGACCACCGAGGGCATCGTCGAACGCCCTCCGCAGATCGTGGTGATCAGCACCGGCATCGGTTTTCGGGGCTGGCTCGACGCGGCCGCAGACTGGGGTATCCGCGAGGATCTCGTTGCTGCGCTGGGTCGTTCGCGGATCATCGCCCGAGGGCCCAAGGCGCGCGGTGCCATTCGCGGTGCCGGGTTGCGGGACGAGTGGTCGCCGGCCACCGAGGCCTCGCAGGAAGTCTCCGATCATCTTGCTGCCGAGGGTGTTGCCGGGGTGGACATCGCGGTTCAGCTGCACGGGGTCATCACCGAGTGGGAGCCGACGATCCACCTGAACGATGCGCTCAGCGAACTCGGGGCACATGTGCGTCCGGTTCCGGTGTATCGGTGGATCCGCCCCGTGGACCAGGCTCCGCTCATCGATTTGTTGGCGCGGATCATCGAGCATCGCGTGGACGCGGTCACGTTCACCAGCGCCCCAGCGGTGGCGTCCCTGCTCTCGACCGCGAAGGACAACGGCCTGCTCGACGCTTTCCTCGACGCACTTCGCGGCCCTGTCGCGGCGATCTGCGTCGGGCCGGTGACGTCGGCCCCGTTGGATGCGTTGGGTGTTCCGACTTCGATGCCGAGCCGGGCGCGATTGGGCGCGCTGGCGAAATTCGTGGCCGAGCAGCTCGGTTAGCCCAGAGTCTCGAGCAGTTCCGTCACCGCGGCTCGTCCCGCGCGATTGGCCCCGATCGTGCTGGCGGACGGCCCGTAGCCGATCAGGTGCACGCGATGGTTCGCGGCTACGCGGGTGGTGAGCCGGCCGTCCATGACGATTCCGCCGCCGTGCCCGCGCAGGCGCAGCGGCGCGAGGTGGTCGAGGGCGCTGCGAAAGCCGGTGGCCCACAAGATCACATCGGCGTGCTGACTCGACCCGTCCTCCCACACCACCGAATCTTTCGCGATGGACTTGAACATCGGCTTCCGGTCGAGCGCGCCGCGTTGCCGAGCGGCAGCCAACGACGGCGTCAGCAGCAGTCCGGTCACCGAGACGACCGAGCCGGGAGGCAGACCCGCACGTACCCGTTCTTCGACCATCGCGACGGCCTTGCGTCCGGCATCGTGATCGAATTCGCTGTCTCGGAACACCGGTGGTCGACGCGTCACCCAGGTCGTGGTCGTCACCTGGGAAATTTCGTCGAGCAGTTGGACGGCCGAGATGCCGCCGCCCACCACGACGACGTGCTTGCCTGCGAACTCGTCGGCCGTCCGGTAGTCCTTGGTGTGCAGTTGCCTGCCTGCGAACGTCTCGGCTCCGTCGTAGTGCGGAACGAACGGCTTCTCCCATGTCCCGGTCGCATTGATCAGCCCCTCGGCCATGACGACGGTCTCGCCGGCTTCGACCCGAAATCGGGGTTCACGATCGCACACGACGGTCACCGTGACGGGGCGTCGAACATGCAGGTCGAAGCGGTCCTCGTACTCGCGGTAGTACCGGGGAACGGCATCGGCGGCGCGAATCGTCTCGGCGGGCTCGTCTCCGAGGATGTCCGCAAAGGCCATACCGGGCAGGTCGTGCACGCCGTTGACGGTGCTCAGTGTCAGCGATGGCCAGCGGAACTGCCATGCTCCGCCCGGCCCGGGGGAGCGGTCCAACATCACGAAGCCCTCGCCTGCGGTGAGCCCGGTTCGATGCAGGTGATAGCCGGCCGAGAGTCCGGCTTGGCCGGCACCGATGACGGCTACCCGAGTGTCGATCATGCAGACCAGTACATCAGGCCCCGCACTGTCGAATGGGGTACCGGTCGGTAACCTCTGCTCTCGTGATCGGACTCTCTCGTGACGGCGACGTCGTCACCATCGAACTGCAGCGCCCGGACCGACGGAACGCGTTGAACTCCGAGTTGTGCCTGGCGGTGCATCGCGGAGTCGAACAGGCCGAGCGTGACGGCGCGCGAGTCGTGGTCATCACGGGCCGAGGAACCAGCTTCTGTGCGGGTGCGGATCTGACCGGTGATGCGTTTCCCGACTCGTTCGGGCAGATCCTCGAGGAGATGCTGACGGCGATCGAACGGGTGTCGATTCCGGTTGTCGCTGCAGTGAACGGCCCGGCGGTGGGCGCCGGGACGCAGTTGGCGATCGCCTGCGATCTGCGGGTCGTCGCGCCGGGCAGTTTCTTCGAGATTCCGTCGACGCGGCTCGGTATCGCGGTGAGCAACTGGACCATCCGGCGGCTGGCCGCACTCGCCGGCGGCGGCGTCGCACGCACGATTCTGATCGGCGGGGAACGGGTGCATGCCGAGCAGGCCCACACGTGCGGGCTGGCCAACAAACTGGGCGACGTCGATGCGGCGATGGAGTGGGCACAGTCGATCACCGAACTCGCACCCTTGGCCTTGCGTCACCTCAAGCTCGTCTTCAACGACGATGCAGCACATGATGTTCCGACGCCGGAGCAGGCCGCGGCGTTCCAGGCCGCGTGGAGCAGTGAGGACATGAGAGAAGCGCGCCGCGCACGCGCAGAGAAGCGCCCGCCGAAGTTCGTGGGCAGGTGACGACGGCGGGGCCTTTGCGGTAAGTGGAGACAACCCGCGCGTGTCGTTTACGAACCGTTGAGACTTCGAAAGTCGTTCTGTCCCTTATGAGTCGGTGCGTCACATCATTGTTCGGATCGACCCCGCTCGTTCATCTTCGGTTCGCCTGACCCGCTTGTTCCGCCCATAGTTTTTCGCTGCTCGCATCGAGTGATGGACACGACGAAAGACTGAGGAACATGAAGCTGACTCGATTCGCGGCAACGTCCGCATTGGTCATTGCAGCGATGACGACCGCAGTGGGAACCGCCTACGCCGATCCGGCTCCGGCGCTCGCAGCTCCGGTCGGTTGGAACGTCACCCAGGCAGGCAACCAGGTCATCGTCGATACGTCGGCGGGCACCCTGAGCAACGAGGACAACCACCTCGTCGTCCGCGACGCCAACGGCGCGCTGGTCGATTCCGTGCCGCTGGCCATTGCCGTCGACGGATTCTCGCACCCCGTCGCCGCCGCCATCGACGGAAACCATGCCACCCTGACCGCCGATGCCTCGCCTGCCGCGGCAACCCCGGTCTCCGCCTCGCTCCCGGGTCTGCAGCAGGTCGACCTGCCCGCCGCAGTCTCCGGCGTCAAGGACAACATCAGCCTCTCCGCATCGGTCGGTGGATTCCTCGGAGCCGCAACCGGTCTGGTCACCGGCTGCTTCCTGGGAGCAATCGCTGCCGGCACCGTCTCCGCACCTGCACTGTTGCTCTTCGGTGCCGCACCGGTGGCCGGATGCGTAGGCGGCGCACTGCTTCTCGGCTCGGGCGCGTCGCTCGCCGGTACCGCCATCGGCGGTCTCGGTGCCATCGCAGGCAACGCAGGGCAGTTCATTCAGCTCCTCAACGCTCCCCCCGCCGTCAAGAAGTAGTTCTCTTGCAGCAGTGCTGTGGCCCGCATCGAAAGCCGGTGCGGGCCACAGTCGTCGGCACGTTCTCGTTGCTAGCGAGCCAGCGCGAGATCTCCCACGTGTGCACGTCGAGCGGCCGTCACGAGTTCGACGATGGCCTCGGCCACCTCGTGGGCTCGCTCCAGAATCACCATGTGCCCGGCCTGCGCGACGCGTACCAGGCGAGCGTCGGGCAGATGTGCAGCAAGGGTTTCCGAGTGTCGCATCGGAGTCATCATGTCGTCGGAGCCGCAGAGTACGAGGGTGGGAATCGAGGCTAGAGCCGCCAGGCCTGCCACCTCGTCGAGTCCACGGAACGCCCCGAGGAAGCCGGCCAGCGTCACGATGGACGTCTCACCCAGCATCGCCGTCGCCAGCGTCACCACCCTCGGGCTGACTCTTCGGGATCCACATCCCGCCGTCCTGACGATGGGCGCACACACGCCCCGACTGAGTCTCTTGGCACCCGACATCAGCCGAGGGGCCCGTCGAACAGCGGCCTGGAATACCGACACGGCGGGATGAGCGAGGCAACTACCGAGTCCGTCGTCGGTGATCCCGCCCGCCGACGTCGCGATCAAACCGACTCCGATCAGGCGCGTGCCGATGGCCTCGGGGTTCTGACGGGCGTAGGACAGCGCCGTCATTCCCCCCATCGAATGGCCGACGACGACGAACGGTCCCGACGGGACCACTGCGCGGATGACGTCGGCCAGGTCCTCGCCGAGCCTGTCGATGGTGCAACTCTCCGGCGCGGCTGCACTCGACTCCCCGTGCCCGCGGTGGTCGTACATCACGATCCGCACGTCGTCTCCCCAGGTGCGCTCCACCTGTCGGCGCAGGTCGGTCCACGATTGCATCCGGAGGCAGTGGCCGTGCACGAACACCGCGGTCAGCGGTGCATTCGGATGCCCGAACTCGCGAACCGCCAGCGCGGTGCCATCGCCGGCAGCGACGGTGCTGCGGCGACCGACCTGATGGGTCTGCTCGCTGGTGATCATGGGGCGCTCCGCGGGTGTGAGGGTCACGTGCTGCGACGACGGTGTTGTCCGGTACTTCGCTTCCCCGACACGCCGTGTTACCTGAATCACAATTTTCTGTCGTTGTGGTACCTACTCGGACCAAGCCGGGTGGGAATCGGCACCGAAGTACTGGTGAGCGCTGACCCAGAGGGCGCGCGTTGCCAGTGAGGAGATCGGCCATGAGTTTCGGCACGGACAGGCTCGAGGATGTTGTGCCCCGTGCCGTAGCGGGAGATCGACTCGCCCTCGAACAGGTGCTGGTGCTGATCCAGCCACCGGTTCGCCGATACTGCGCGGCCCGGATCGGAAATCTCGACGTGGCCTCGGACGATGTGGTGCAGGAAGTCTGCCTGGCACTGGTCACCGCCATTCCCAAGTACCGCGACATGGGCAAGCCCTTCATGGCTTTCGTGTACGGGATCGCCGCTCACAAGCTTGCCGACGCAGGTCGTAAATCGGTTCTGCGACAGTCCTTCTCGATCGACGAGATGCCCGAGGAGCAGTCCACCGACGCCGGGCCGGAGCAGCTCGCGCTCGGCGACGAACTGCGCAGCCACACCCAGGCATTGATGGACACCCTGCCCACGAAGTACCGCAAGATCATTCTGATGCGAGTCGTGTGGGGCATGACTGCACCGCAAACCGGCGAGGCACTCGGAATGACGGCCGGAGCCGTACGAGTGGCCCAGCATCGGGCGATGAACATGCTTCGCGCCGAGCTGTCGAACTTCTCGCTGCTGGCGGCGCGCGCAGTCGCCTGACGTTCCCGCCGCGACGCGTATTGCGCCGGATGTCCGAATCGTCGGAGTGGGTAACAGTAGCTACATCTTTCCAAGACACCCCGGCAACGTGGCGGTTCTACGTTGTTGATCCATGACCGCCGTACAGCCTGCGCCGACAGACACCGCGCTCAAAGAGACGCTCGAGGACTACACGCTGCGGTTCGCGCCGCGTAGCTACCGCAAATGGGGAACCGGTGTTGTCGCGACGTCCGCGCTCGGCGGTATCGCGTATCTCGCGGACTTCGCCATCGGTGCCAACATCGGAATCTCGTACGGAACCGGCAACGCACTCTGGGGCATCCTGGTGTTCGCCGTGGTGATCTTCCTGACCGGACTTCCGCTCGCCTACTACGCTGCTCGCTACAACATCGATCTCGACTTGATCACGCGCGGAAGCGGATTCGGCTACTACGGGTCGGTGGTCACCAACGTCATCTTCGCGACCTTCACGTTCATCTTCTTCGCGCTCGAGGGCTCGATCATGGCGCAGGGACTCGAACTCGGCTTGGGAATTCCGTTGCCCATCGGGTACGCGGTGTCCACGATCATGGTGATCCCGCTGGTCATCTACGGCATGAAAGCCCTTGCCAAGCTTCAGGTCTGGACCACTCCGCTGTGGCTGGTGCTGATGGTGCTGCCGTTCGTCTATCTCGTGATCAGCAATCCCGATTCGGTCGGGGAGTTCCTCGCCTACGGCGGTCAGGACGGTGCCGACGGTAAGGGCGTCAACATCGGATCGGTGATGCTCGCGGCGGGCGTGTGTCTGTCGTTGATCGCGCAGATCGCCGAGCAGATCGACTACCTGCGTTTCATGCCACCCAAGACTCCCGAGAACTCCCGACGCTGGTGGACTGCAGTGCTTCTCGCCGGTCCGGGCTGGGTGATCTTCGGTGCACTCAAGCAGGTAGTCGGTCTCTTCCTTGCCGTGTACCTGATCGCCAACGTCGTCGACGGTTCGAGCATCGCCAACGAGCCGGTGCACCAGTTCCTGGAGATCTACGAGAACTTCATGCCGGGCTGGCTCGCGATGACCCTCGCGGTGATCCTGGTCGTCATCAGCCAGATCAAGATCAACGTCACCAACGCCTACTCCGGGTCGCTGGCGTGGACCAACTCCTACACCCGCCTCACCAAGACGTATCCCGGCCGCATGGTGTTCGTGCTGTTCAACCTTGCCATCGCACTGATCCTGATGGAAGCCAACATGTTCGACTTCCTCAACAGCATCCTCGGCTTCTACGCCAACTGCGGTATCGCGTGGATCGCAGTGGTGGCCTCGGACATCGTCTTCAACAAGTACATCCTGGGGCTCTCGCCCAAGGTGCCCGAGTTCCGACGCGGCATGCTCTACAACATCAACCCGGTCGGCTTCGGGTCGATGGCGGCGTCGGCGATCCTGTCGATCCTCGTCTTCTTCGGAGCATTCGGATCTGCGATCAAACCGTATTCGCCCATCGTGGCTCTGGTTCTCGCACTTGTTCTTCCGCCCATTCTGGCGGTGGCGACCAAGGGCAGGTACTACCTGCGCCGCACCGACGACGGTATCGATCTGCCGATGTTCGACGAGCACGGCAACCCGTCCGACGCGCTCGTGATGTGCCACGTCAGCGGCATGGAATTCGAGCGACCCGACATGATCGCGTCCAACGTCCCCGGGCCGAACGGGGAGAAGCAGTACATCAGTTCACTCTCGCTCAGCACCGACAAGACGGGGGAGCACATCCTGCCTCCACAGTGACCCACCCATGTGAGCGGAACTTCGTAGCCCACTACGAAGTTCCGCTCACATGCGGCGAAGCCGCTCAGATGGTGCGCGTCAACCGATTCGCCAGCAAGCGAGAGAACTTCGCCGGGTCCTTCAGTTCGGTGCCCTCGGCCAACAATGCAGTGGCATAGAGCAATTCGGCGGTCTCGGCGAGGTGTGGATCGTCACTGCGATCCTCGCGGGCCTTCTTCAACCCCGTCACCAGATCGTGGGTCGGGTTGAGTTCGAGAATGCGCTTCGAGGTCGGAACGAACTGTCCCGACGCTTTGTACATCTTCTCGAGCTGCGGGGAGAAGCTGAACTCGTCGCCGACGACGCAGGCCGGTGATGTCGTCAGGCGCGTCGACAGGCGCACCTCCTTGACGTCCTCACCGAGTGTCTCGGTCAGCCACGTGAGCAGGTCCGCGAACTCCTTGTCCTGCTCTTCGCGCTTGGCTTCGGATTCCTTCTTCTCCTCTTCGGTGTCGAGGTCCACCTCGCCCTTGGCGATGGACTGGAACGACTTTCCGTCGAAGTCGGTGACGTTGCCGACCCACACCTCGTCGACCGAGTCGGTGAGCAGCAGCACCTCGAGCCCACGGGCCTTGAACGCCTCCATGTGCGGCGAGCTCTCGATCTGCTGACGGGATTCGCCCGTCATGTAGTAGATCTGCTGCTGGCCGTCCTTCATCCGGTCCACGTACTCGGCGAGGGTGGTCACGCCCTCCTCGGAGTTGGTGGACGCGAACGACGCGATGCCCAAGAGGGTTTCGCGGTTGTCACTGTCGGAGATCAGGCCCTCCTTGAGGACCGTGCCGAACTGCGACCACAGCGTCTTGTACTTGTCGGGCTGCTCGCTCTGCAGTTCCTTGACCGTCGAGAGCACCTTGCGCGTCAACCTGCGACGGATCGCGCGGATCTGCCGGTCCTGCTGCAGGATCTCGCGAGAGACGTTGAGCGAGAGGTCCGCTGCATCGACGACACCCTTGACGAACCGCAGGTACTCGGGCAGCAGTTCCTGCGAGTCGTCCATGATGAACACGCGCTTGACGTACAGGTGCACGCCGGCCTTGCTCTCGCGCATGAACAGGTCGAACGGGGCCTGCGACGGAATGAACAGCAGCGCTTGATATTCGAACGTGCCCTCGGCCTTGAACGGGATGACCTCGAGCGGCTCGTCCCAGGCGTGGCTGACGTGCTTGTAGAACTCCTTGTACTCCTCCTCGGACACCTCGTCCTTGGAGCGAGTCCACAGCGCCTTCTGCGAGTTGATCGTCTCCGTCTCGATCGTGACGGTGTCCTCGCCGCCTTCTTCTTCGCTCTTGACGCGCTTCTCGACGTCGATGCGAATGGGCCAGGCGATGAAGTCGGAGTACTTCTTGACCAGTTCCTTGATCTTGCGTTCGGACGCGTAGTCGTGGAGGTGGTCCTCCTCGTCGGCAGGCTTGAGCGCCAACGTCACCGACGAGCCCTGCGGGGCGTCGTTCACATCGGTGATCTCGTAGGTGCCCTCGCCGGTGGACTCCCAACGGGTGGCAGTGCTCTCGCCGGCCTTGCGGGTGAGCAGCGTGACCTTCTCGGCCACCATGAACGTGGAGTAGAAACCGATGCCGAACTGGCCGATCAGCTCCTCGGAAGCGGCTGCATCCTTGGCTTCCTTGAGCTTCTTGCGGACCTCGGCGGTGCCGGACTTGGCGAGCGTGCCGATGAGGTCGATGACCTCCGAGCGCGACATGCCGATGCCGTTGTCGCGGATGGTCAGGGTGCGGGCTTCGGCATCGATGTCGATCTCGATGTGCAGATCCGAGACGTCGACGTCCAGGTCCTTGTTGCGGTACGACTCCAGGCGCAGCTTGTCCAGCGCGTCCGAGGAGTTGGAGATCAGTTCACGGAGAAAGCTGTCCTTGTTGGAGTAGATGGAGTGCACCATCAGATCCAGGAGCTGGCGCGTCTCCGCCTGGAATTCGAGCTGTTCGGTACTCAATGTCTCCCCTTCTAGCAGCAAAACCGACGCGAATATTCTACGGCAAGGCTACGGGTGAGCTGCGAAGACGTAGGCGCCGCCTACTCTGGTGCCCGTGACGAAGACGAAGTTGGTACTGGGAGCCACAGCAGCACTGAGCAGTGCATGGTTGGCGCGTGCCCTGTGGGGCCTGCCCTCGGCCATCGGTGCCAGGCGCGTGCACATCACCCCGTACGCAGCAGGATCTCCGCGATACCGCGATCGCCGATTCCACAACTCCGACCCGAGTTCGAGTTTCGTACCGGGCCGCGGAGAGAAGGGACAGAGGAACATCCTCGTCTCACTGTTCACCGAGTACGGGAAGGGCCGGCCGCAACGCCCGATTCCGCTGGCACCGCCGATCGCTCCGGTGGATGCAGGCGAGCTCGCAGTCACCTGGTACGGACATTCGAGTGTGCTCGTCGAGGTCGACGGCTACCGCATCCTCGCCGATCCCGTGTGGAGCAACCGCGTCTCGCCGTCCTCGGTGGTGGGGCCCGCGCGTCTGCATCCGACGCCGGTGGAGCTGACCGATCTGCCGCAGGTCGACGCCATCGTCATCTCCCACGACCACTACGACCATCTGGACAAGGCGACGGTGCAGAAGCTGGCCGCTGCGCAGTCGGCTCCGTTCGTCGTGCCGCTCGGCATCGGTGCTCACCTGCGCAAGTGGCGAGTGCCCGAGGATCGCATCATCGAGCTGGACTGGGACGAGCAGACGAACATCGGCGGCCTCACCGTCACGTGCACCGAGGCCCGGCACTTCTCCGGCCGCGGCCTGACCCGGGACTCGACGCAGTGGGCATCCTGGGCGTTCGCCGGTCCGGTTCGACGCGTCTTCTTCGGCGGCGACACCGGCTACACACCGAAGTTCGCCGAGATCGGCAGCAACTACGGCCCCTTCGACCTGACGCTGCTGCCCGTCGGGGCATACGACGTTCGGTGGCCGGACATCCACATGAATCCCGAGGAAGCGGTCACGGCGCACATCGATCTGACGGCGTCGGGCATCTTCGTCCCGATTCACTGGGCCACGTTCAACCTCGCCTTCCACCCCTGGTCCGAGCCGATAGTGCGACTGCACGCTGCCGCCCAGGACGTCGGAGTTCAGGTGGCGGTGCCGATGCCGGGGCAACGCATCGACGGCACCCGAAGCCTGCACGACGATCGTTGGTGGTCCCGGCTGGGCTGACCGAACTAGGCTGCACGCATGTCTATCGACGCCGATGCGCAGCGTGACACCGGGCTGACCGAGGCGGACGTCGCCAGGCTCAGGGCCGAGGGAAAGTCGAACGACGTTCCGGCCCGAGCGTCTCGGTCGGTTCGCGACATCGTCCGCGGCAACGTCTTCACCCGGATCAACGCCATTCTCGGTGTGTTGTTGATCATCGTGCTCTCCACGGGGTCGGTGATCGACGGCATGTTCGGGCTGTTGATCGTCGCGAACAGCGGCATCGGCATCGTGCAGGAGATCCGCGCGAAGCGCACGTTGGATCGGCTGGCCATCGTCGGGCAGAACAAGCCCCAGGTGCGACGCGAGGGCACCTCGAAGCAGATCCCGCCCGACGAGGTCGTGCTCGGCGACATCGTCGAACTCGGACCAGGTGATCAGATCGTCGTCGACGGTGAGGTGATCGAGACCGCGAGCCTCGAGATCGACGAGTCGCTGCTCACCGGCGAGGCCGACACGGTGCACAAACTTCAGGCCGCACAAGTACTTTCGGGAAGTTTTGTCGTCTCGGGCAGCGGTGCGTATCGCGCGACGAAGGTGGGGCGCGACGCCTATGCGGCCAAGCTCGCCGAGGAAGCCAGCAAGTTCACACTGGTCAAGTCCGAACTGCGCAGCGGTATCGACAAGATTCTGAAATTCATCACCTACCTGATGATTCCGGCCGGTGCGCTGATCATCTACAACCAATTGTTCTCCAGCGGGCAGGCTTTGGGTCCTGCGCTCAACGGCATGGTCGCAGCGCTCGTCCCGATGGTCCCCGAAGGTCTGGTGCTGATGACGTCGATCGCGTTCGCGGTCGGCGTGGTCCGGCTCGGTCAACGGCAGTGCCTGGTGCAGGAGCTGCCTGCGATCGAAGGCCTCGCCCGCGTCGACGTGGTGTGCGCGGACAAGACCGGCACGCTCACCGAGAACGGCATGCGGCTGTCCGAGTCGGTGTTGATCGACAGCCGCGATTCCGATTCGGTCACACAGGCTCTCGCGTCTCTGGCGCACGACGATCCGCGGCCGAATGCGAGTGTGCAGGCCGTCGGTGAGGCGTATCCGGACGCGCCCGGGTGGACGCAGACGGCGGTTGCCCCGTTCTCCTCGGCCAAGAAGTGGAGCGGGCTGTCCTACGGCGAGCACGGGCACTGGCTGCTCGGTGCCCCGGACGTGCTGCTCGACGCCTCGTCCGACATCGCTCGTCGCGCCGAAGAGGCAGGCTCGCGTGGCCTACGGGTGTTGTTGCTCGCAAGCTCGGACCGCTCGGTCGACGACGACGAGGCACCAGGCGTGGTGACACCGCGGGCACTGGTGATTCTCGAGCAGAAGGTGCGCGAGGATGCGCGAGAGACGTTGAAGTACTTCGCGAGCCAGCACGTCGAGGTCAAGGTCATCTCCGGCGACAATGCCGTCTCGGTCGGCGCAGTCGCGGGTTCACTCGGCCTGCCCGGCGGCGACTCCCCGATCGATGCGCGTGATCTGCCCGAGGACTCCGAGAAGCTGGCCGACACTCTGGCGCACTCCACCACGTTCGGTCGGGTGCGGCCCGATCAGAAGCGGGCGATGGTGGGCGCGTTGCAATCTCGTGGCCACACGGTCGCGATGACCGGCGACGGCGTCAACGACGTGCTCGCGCTCAAGGACGCCGATATCGGTGTGTCGATGGGTTCGGGAAGCGCCGCCACCCGAGCCGTCGCACAGATCGTGTTGTTGGACAACAAGTTCGCCACGCTGCCCTACGTCGTGGGGGAGGGGCGACGCGTCATCGGCAACATCGAACGTGTCTCCAATCTGTTCCTCACCAAGACGGTGTACTCGGTACTGCTGGCGTTCCTCATCGGGCTCTCGGGCGTGGCGTCGCAGATCTTCCACTTCGAGCCGATTCCGTATCCGTTCCTGCCGCGGCACGTGACGATCGCGGCGTGGTTCACCATCGGAATCCCCGCGTTCGTTCTCTCGCTCGCGCCCAACAACGAGCGGGCACGCAGTGGCTTCGTCTCGCGGGTGATGCGGCTGGCCGTCCCGTCCGGTTTGATCGTCGGCTCGTGCACGTTCGTCTCCTACCTGCTGGTCTATGCCGGCCCGAACGCCAGCGAGACCCAGGTGACGCAGGCCAGTACCACCGCGCTGATCACCTTGATCATGATCGCGCTGTGGGTGTTGGCCGTCGTCGCGCGGCCCTACAACTGGTGGAAGATCCTGCTGCTCGGTGGGTCGGTCGGTGGGTACCTGCTGCTGTTCGCGATTCCGTTCTGCCGCACCTTCTTCAAGCTCGACCCGTCCAATGTCGGAGCCACCACCAGTGCATTGATCATCGGCGGCATCGGCATCGTGCTCGTCGAGGTCGCCCACCGATTCGGATCGGCACTACGCAACAGACAGTACAAAACGTAAGCTGCCAGGTGTTCGATCACTCTAGCGACAGGAGAGAGTCATGGGCTTCGCAGACAATTTGAAGGGCATGGTCGACAAGGGCAAGGACCTTGCGGCCGAGAACTCGGACAAGATCGACGACGTCGTGGAGAAGGCGGGGGACTTCATCGACAACAAGACCGGCGGCAAGTACTCCGACAAGATCGACAAGGTTCAGGAAGCAGCCAAGAAGGCAATTCCGGACAAGTAGGACCTCTCGGTCTCCTCGTATCGGTGATCGTGGCCGTCGGTCGCACCCCGCGGTGCGGCTGACGGCACAATCGTCGGGGTGGACGGACCGATTCTTCTTCTCGTAGTCATCTTCGCGATCGCGGTCGCCGGTTTCGCCAGGCGCATCGATCTGCAGGTCCCGCTCGTGCTGGTCACCGTCGGATCCATTGCCTCGTTCGTTCCCGGAGTGCCGCACGTCAGCCTGTCGCCGCAGCTGATCCTCGGCGTGGTGCTTCCGCCGCTTCTCTATTCCGCCGCGTTGAATTTCTCGTTCGTCAGTTTCCGCCGCAACCTCGGCCAGATTCTCCGACTCGGTCTGGTCATGGTGATCGTGACGACACTCGTCGTCGGCTGGTTCGCCAATCTGTTGATCCCGGAGCTCACGCTCGGCGCGGCCCTGGTACTCGGTGCCGTCGTCGCCCCGCCCGACGCGGTGTCCGCGGTCGCCGTCGGCCGCAAGCTCGGTCTGCCCGCGCGGATGATGGCCATCCTCACCGGCGAGTCTCTGGTGAACGACGCGGCCGCGCTGACCCTGTTCACCCTGGCCGTCGCGTCGGTGACGGGCAGTCGGATCGAGCTGGGCTCACCGGTGCTGTTCTTCCTGTACGAGATCGTGGGCGGCGTGCTGGTGGGGTTGGTCCTGGCTCGCATCGTGCGGTTCGTCCGCAATCGCATCGCGGACTCGGCGTTGGAAACCGTGCTCGGTCTGGTGCTGCCGTTCACGGCGTATCTGGCGGCCGAGGAGGTGCATGCCTCCGGTGTGCTCGCCGTCGTCACCGCGGGTTTCGTGTTGGGCCGCGTCACCGCCGATGTCTCGGTCTCCACTCGGGTTCAGGAGCGGCAGGTGTGGCCGACGCTGGATCTTCTGCTCGAAGCATTCGTGTTCGCCTACATGGGTTTACAGCTGAAGTTCGTGATCGAGGAAGTCCAGCGTGAGGGGCTGCCGGTCCACCACGTATTCGCCTATGCGCTGCTGGTGCTCGTGGTGGTCATGGCCGTCCGGCCGGCGTGGATCTTCGTCAATTCCGGTCGAAACATGTTGTTTCGCAAACTGTTCCGGCGATCATCCCCGGGCGAAGCCGGTCTGACATGGCAGCAGAACCTGGTGCTCTCGTGGGCGGGCATGCGTGGGGTGGTCACACTCGCTGCGGCGGCCGGTGTACCGCTGACCACGGTGCTCGGCGACGAATTCCCCGGGCGCGCAGTGATTCAGGCCGTGGCCTTCGTCGTCGCCGTCGGTACGTTGCTGCTGCAGGGTCTGACGCTTCCGTTGTTGATTCGCCGCCTCGACGTCGCAGATCCGCTCGAGCAGCAGCGCAACGACAATCAGCGGCTGCTCTCGCAGGCCATTGCCCGCACAGCGGCAGAGGATTACCTCCAGCGCGCGGCGAAGGACGGAATCGCCGGAGTGGACAGTGAGCGCGTCGACGAGGTGATCGAGCGCGTCCGACGCTCGGTGCGCGCTCGGTTGGATGCCGACGAGACCGAGGATCGCGAGAAGCGGATCGCTGCGGCAGGGGCATTGTTCGATTTGCTGCGGCACAACGTCCTGGTCGCGCAGCGGGCGGCGCTCATCGCGGCCCGCGACTCGGGGGAGTTGGAGGACGAAGCTCTGCGGGCAGTGTTGAATGGCTTGGACGTGGAAGAAATTGCGGCGGAGGCTCGCATCGCACGACGGATACCGTAGGAGCGCAGAGACAGTGAGGTCGACCGGACCGGTGGCCGCCGCGGCACTGGTGTTCGCCCTTGCCACGTGCAGCACGCCCACCGCCGATCCCGCCGATCCCGCCGGCTCCGCTCCTGCGCAATCCGGTCGCTCCGCAGGCTCCGCTCCTGCGCCGGTCGCGGCACCCGAAGGCCTCGAACGCGGTGCGATCGTCTCGTCGATGCTGCTCGGTCAGGTCGACATCGGAGTCGCCTACCTCGGTGCGACCGCCACGAAAGTCGTCTACCGCACCACCGACGGGGTGACCGGGGCTGGCACGGAAGTCTCGGGAACGGTGTTCGTGCCCGCGGGGTCTGCGCCTCCGGGAGGCTGGCCGATCGTCTCTGTCGGGCACGGAACCACCGGTGTCACCGACGAGTGTGCGCCCTCGCTGTACCCGAACCTGCTGGGCACCATCGGCTTGGTGACGCCGTTCCTCGAACGCGGCACCGTGGTCGTGGTGACGGACTATCAGGGCCTCGGGACGCCCGGAGATCCCGCCTACCTCGACCGCGACGCCGCAGCATACGACGTCATCGACGCCGTGCGCGCGGCCCGCAACGTGGTTCCCGATGTCGGCACCAGGTGGGGCGCAGTGGGCACTTCTCAAGGCGGACAAGCGGTCTGGGCCGCAGCCGAGCGCAACGCGGACTACGGGGACGGTCTGCAACTGGTCGGTGCTGCGGCGCTCTCGCCCACGGCCGATCTGACCCGCTACTTCGCGCCCGAGACCGAGCAGACCGTGGCGCGGCAACTGCTGGTGCCGTATCTCTACGCGGGTCTGCGCGCTGCGGATCCCCGCGCCGAACGCTCGGACTACATCCGCGGCACGTTCGCCGACAACGTGACCGCGCTGACCGCCTGCAGTGACCTGCTGGGATTCTCCAAGGCCGACGCCCGAGCCGTCCTCGATCCGGCAGATGCCCTCCCGGACACCGAGGAGGCGTCGGATCGGATGACGCAGTGGCTCGAATCGGTTGCGGTACCGACTTCTGCCACCGGGGTGCCGCTGTTCGTCCTGGTCGGCGAGCTCGACGACCTCATCGATCCCCGGTGGACCCGCGACGCGGTAGCCGAGGCCTGCGCACTGGGCGACGACGTCGAGCTTCGCTCCGAACCGGATCAGGGCCATGCCGAACTCGCCGCCAACGGCAGCGGAGTCGACTGGCTCGTCGAACGCTTCCTGAACGTGCCCACCGCGAGTACGTGCCCGCGGTGACCGCGACACTGGCGTCGATGGCGGTGATCGTGGCCGTGATCGTCTCGGTCATCGCCGTGATCAGCCTGCGCGGTCGACGGGACCTCACCACACCCGCCGAGCGGGCCGTCCACGCCACCCTGCACACCGCCTCGCTGGCGGCCAAGCCGTTGCGCGACGGTCTCGACACTCGTTCGGCCGCCGCGGCCGCGCCGCATCTGCGGGTGCTGACGGGTGCGGACGCGTTGGGCATCTGCGATCCCGACGGTTCGCTGCTGGCCTGGGACGGCCCGTGGGACGAGCTGACACCGGCCTTCGTCGAGGCGGCGAAGCGAGCGGTGGACGGCCAGCGGCGCGTGCTGGTGCGTCTGCCGCTCGGTTCGATCCACGAGGTCAGAGCGCTGGTGGTGCAGCCGTTGGTCGTCGACGAGTCTCCGGTGGTCGGGGTGTTGGGGGCCGCTGTCGTCGCCGAGCCCGGACCGGGCATGCTCGGGGCCATCGCCGAGGTCGCGCGCTACGCCTGCGGTCAGATCGAGCTCGCCGAACTCGATGCCTCGCGGGCGCGGTTGGACCGCGCCGAGGTGCGGGCGCTGCGCGCGCAGATCAGCCCGCACTTCATCTACAACGCACTCGGCACGATCGCGTCGTTCGTGCGCACCGACCCGGATCGAGCGCGGGAGCTGGTGCTCGAGTTCGCCGATTTCACCCGATACTCGTTCCGCAACGCAGGCGAGTTCACGGTGCTCGCGGACGAGCTACGCAACATCGATCGGTACCTGACGCTCGAACGCGCCCGCTTCGGTGATTCCCTGCAGGTCACGTTGCAGGTCGCTCCCGAGGTGCTGGGTGTCGCACTGCCGTTTCTCGCGCTGCAGCCGCTCGTCGAGAACGCCGTCCGGCACGGCCTGTCCGGTAAGGCCGACGGCGGCCGCGTGACGATCATCGCCGCCGACGAGGGGACCGATGCGGTGATCAGTATCGAGGACGACGGTGTGGGGATGGATCCGGAGGTGTTGCGCTCGGGAAGCCTGCACACCGAGGACGCAGCGCATGTCGGATTGGCGAACGTGGACGATCGGCTGCGGGCAGCCTTCGGAAACGACTACGGTCTCGTAGTGGACACCGCACCGGGCGCAGGCACCAAAGTGAGCATGCGGGTGCCCAAATTCAGGCCGGGTGTGCGGGCATGACGCAGGCTGCCAACCCCACCCAGGGCCGTGGGTTGATCGTCCTCGCCGTCGACGACGAGCGCCCGGCACTGGACGAACTCGCCTTTCTGCTGCGCAGGCAGGACACCGTCGCCGAGGTGTTCACAGCGCAGGACGCCACCACCGCACTGCGGCAGCTCCAACAGACCTCCGCGCAGCCGGTGGATGCTGTGTTCCTCGACATCAACATGCCCTGGCTCGACGGCCTCGAACTGGCCGGCATCCTGTCCGCGTTCGCCCGGCCACCCGCCGTCGTGTTCGTCACTGCCCACGACGACCGGGCACTGGCCGCCTTCGATCTCGGTGCCGTCGACTACCTGCTCAAGCCGTTGCGAGAGGATCGGCTCACCGAGGCACTGCGCCGGGTGCTGCTCGCGCGGCGTCGCCCCGCGGAGTCCGCGGACCCCGCGGCCGACGAGGTCATCCCCGTCGAACTCGGCGGAACCACCACCTTGGTGCACCGGTCGTCGGTCGCGTGGGTCGAGGCCGACGGCGACTACGCGAGATTGCACACCTCCAACGGCTCGCACCTGGTGCGGATCCCGATCTCGGCCCTCGAAAGTCGCTGGGCCGATGCCGGATTCCTCCGCGTGCACCGCTCCTACCTGGTCTCGCTGCGGTTGGTCACGGGGATTCGCAGCGTCGGTTCGGGTCTGGTGGTGTGTCTGCGGGCCAGCGGAAACCTCGCTGCCTGCGAACTGCCGGTGAGCCGACGGCACGCCAGAGAACTCAAGGACAGACTGGTCCGCGGTCCGCTGCAGTCGTGGTCGTCCAGGTGACTGGATGAGCCAGCCACACCGGCAGCGGGTGGTGCTCTCGCAACGTCGCGGCGCGCGGATGGTGCGCACCCGCGTCGAAGTGCAGGAGCAAACCGAGGTCGGCGACGCCCTGGTCCGTAGCCTGGTTCGCGCGCAGCTGTTGCTGTCGGTGCGGCTGGCGGTGATGACGCTGTCGATTCTGTTCGCAATTCCGTTGCTGGGCATGCTCCTCGCCCGTTTCACCGACGTCGCGCCGTTCGGCATCGGTCTGCCGTGGTTGGTGTTGGGGGTGGCGATCTATCCGTTTCTGTTCGGTGTCGGCTGGGCGTACGTGCGCCGGGCCGAGCGCAACGAAACCGAGTTCGTCGGCCTGGTCGAGGACTAGGCGCACGTGAACGGATCCATTCCGATCGCGACGGTGATCGCGCTGCTGGTGGCCGCCGTGGCCACGGTGGGCATCGGCATATACGGAGTTCGGCTGGCCCGCACCACCTCCGACTTCCTGGTGGCCTCGCGTACCGTCGGGCCACGCTGGAACGCCGCCGCCATCAGCGGTGAATACCTTTCCGCTGCATCGTTTCTCGGGGTTGCAGGGCTCATCGCGAAGTACGGAGCCGACGCGCTGTGGTACCCGGTCGGCTTCACCGCGGGCTACCTGGGTCTGCTGCTGTTCGTCGCGGCACCGCTGCGTAGGAGCGGCGCGTACACGGTTCCCGATTTCGTCGAATTCCGGCTCGGCGCACCGTGGTTGCGGACCGTGGCGATGCTGGTGGTCGTGGTCGTCTGCGCTCTGTATCTGGTGCCGCAGTTCCAGGGCGCAGGCCTGACACTGAACATTCTGCTCGGAGTGCCCGGCTGGGTCGGGGCCCTGGCCGTGGGGTTGATCGTCATCGCGAACGTCGTCGGCGGCGGCATGCGCTCCATCACCTTCGTCCAGGCGTTCCAGTACTGGCTCAAGCTCACTGCGATCGCCATCCCGGCACTGGTGCTGGCCGTGCACTTCTTCGCCGACGACCGCAGCGTCGGCAGTCCGGCCCCACCGACGGTGACCGAACAGACCGTCGTCGACATCACCACCGACGTTCTCGTGCAGGTGGATTCGCCGATCGTCGTCGCCGTGACGGGAACCCTCGATGAGCAGAGCGTCGACGGGCGAGTCCTGCTGGACGCAGGCGAACACCGGCTGGGCTCGGGCACTTCGCTGACGCTCGACGCCGGATCGCCCGTTCCCGTCGTCGCGGGAGCGCCGACCACGGACCGGGCGTGGGCGATGCCCGGTGGGGGACTGGGCGGGGCACATCCGCTGTATCAGGTGTACTCGCTGATTCTGGCCACGTTCCTCGGAACCCTCGGCCTGCCGCACGTGCTGGTGCGGTTCTACACCAACCCGGACGGCCGAGCGGCGCGACTGACCTCGCTCACCGTGCTGGCGTTGCTCGGCATGTTCTACCTGTTCCCGACGGTCCTCGGCGTCTTCGCCCGGCTGTACGTGCCGCAGCTGCTGATCACCGGAGCATCCGACGCAGCGGTGCTGCTGCTGCCCGGCTCGGTGCTGTCCGGAATACCGGGCCAACTGCTCGCCGCACTCGTGGCCGCAGGCGCCATCGCGGCCTTCCTGTCGACCTCCTCCGGACTGCTGGTCAGCATCGCAGGGGTGCTCAGCACCGACGTCCTCTCGGGCAAGGTCCGAGACTTCCGCGTCGCCGCCGTCCTCGCCGGTGCCGTGCCGTTGGCACTGTCGATCGGCGTTGTCTCACTCGACCTCTCCCGCACTGTCGGACTGGTCTTCGCCGTCGCCGCGTCCACCCTGTGCCCACTGCTGGTACTGGGTATCTGGTGGCGCGGGCTCACCGCAGCCGGAGCGGCAACCGGACTGTTCCTCGGCGGCGGCATCTCACTCGTCGCGGCGTCGATCTCCGTCGTCACCCCCATCTCCGACGGCGTCCTAGGCGGCTGGGCGGCAGCGATCCTCGGCTACCCCGCCGCCGTCAGCGTCCCGATCGCCTTCGCCTCGATGATCGCCGTCAGCCTCGCCACCCGAAAAACCGTCCCGTCGGACATCTCCCGCATCTTCGCGCGACTACACCTGCCGGAGGGCCTCGACATGGGCAAAGATCGCGAGCGAGAGCTGTAGGGGCATCTCTCTCGAGCCATTCCGCAGGCTCCACTCCCGTCCGTTCGTCGGGCCCGCGCTACCGCTCGTCGCACACTCCCGCAGCCCATCGTGTGATCGACACCACCTCCTGATTTTGTGACCTGACTCTCATTAATGTTCCGAGTCAGCTACAGCTCACATCTACTTCAGGAGTCCAAGGTGACCGCACCGGAAACCAATTCGCCACCGGACGCGCAAGCGTTCGTCGACATGCAGGCCAGTCCCGAGTTCCAGGAACTCAGGCGTCGCCTGCGTAGCTTCGTGTTCCCGATGGCCGGGTTCTTCCTGGTCTGGTACGTCGTCTACGTGCTGCTGAGCACCTACGCCGTGGACTTCATGTCCACCAAGGTGTGGGGCAACATCAACGTCGGTCTGCTGCTCGGCCTCGGCCAGTTCATCACGACATTCGCCATCACCGGCATCTACGTGAAGTTCGCCAACCGTGAACTCGATCCTCGCGCCGCAGCCCTGCGCGCCGAGATGGAAGCCTCCCAGGGAGCGAAAAACTGATGATTGGTCATTCCGCAGGCTCCACTCCCGCCGTGAATATTCTTGCCCAGGCCACCGACACCACAGTCGGTGAACCACTCGTCAACATCGCGATCTTCGGCGCGTTCGTCCTCGTGACGATGTTCGTCGTCATCCGCGCATCCAAGAAGAATGCGACCTCCGCGGATTTCTTCACCGCAGGTGGCGGCTTCTCCGGACCGCAGAACGGCGTTGCCATCGCCGGTGACTACCTCTCGGCGGCCAGCTTTCTCGGTATCGCCGGTGCCATCGCCGTCTACGGCTACGACGGCTTCCTGTACTCCATCGGCTTCCTCGTCGCCTGGCTCGTCGCGTTGCTCCTCGTCGCCGAATTGCTCAGGAACACCGGCAAGTTCACCATGGCGGATGTGCTGAGCTTCCGGCTCAAGCAGGGTCCGGTTCGTACCGCCGCTGCACTGTCCACACTGACGGTCTCACTGTTCTACCTGCTGGCGCAGATGGCCGGTGCCGGCGGCCTCGTCGCACTGCTGCTCGACATCTCCGACCGCACCGGACAGTCCATCGTCATCGCTGTCGTCGGCGTGCTGATGATCGCGTACGTGCTCATCGGCGGCATGAAGGGCACCACCTGGGTGCAGATCATCAAGGCCGTTCTGCTCATCACCGGCGCAGCGTTCATGACCGTCCTCGTTCTCGCCAAGTTCGGCATGAACTTCTCCGAATTGCTCGGCAGCGCACAGGCCATGGTGGCCGGATCGGCCGACGATGTCGTGGCGGCCCGTGACGTCGTGGAGCCCGGTGCCCAGTACGGCGGCAGCGCCACCTCGAAGATCAACTTCCTCTCGCTCGGTCTCGCACTCGTCCTCGGTACCGCGGGTCTGCCGCACGTGCTGATGCGCTTCTACACCGTGCCCACCGCCAAGGAAGCTCGCCGCAGCGTCGTGTGGGCCATCGCGCTCATCGGTGCGTTCTACCTGTTCACCCTGGTCCTCGGCTACGGAGCCGCAGCGATCGTCGGACCCGACCGCATCCTGGCCTCGGCCGGTGGTCAGAATTCCGCTGCTCCGCTGCTGGCCTTCGAGCTCGGCGGTGTGATCCTGCTCGGCATCATCTCGGCGGTCGCCTTCGCGACGATCCTCGCCGTGGTCGCCGGACTGACGATCACCGCCTCGGCGTCGTTCGCCCACGACATCTACGGCAGCGTCATCAAGAAGGGCAAGGTCGACGACAAGAAGCAGGTCAAGGTCTCCCGCATCACCGCCGTCGTCATCGGTGTGCTCGCCATCGGCCTCGGCATCCTCGCCAACGGTCAGAACATCGCGTTCCTGGTGGCACTCGCCTTCGCCGTCGCTGCAGCCGCGAACCTGCCGACCATCCTGTACTCGCTGTTCTGGCGTCGCTTCACCACCACCGGCGCACTGTTCAGCATGTACGGCGGTCTGATCTCGACCATCGTGCTGATCGTCTTCTCTCCGGCCGTCTCCGGGTCGCCGACGTCGATGGTCCCCGGCTCGGACTTCGCCTGGTTCCCGCTCTCCAACCCGGGCATCGTCTCGATCCCGCTGGCATTCATCCTCGGCATCGTCGGAACATTGATCTCGAAGGACACCGAGAGCACCGACAAGCAGGCCGAGATGGAGGTTCGCTCCCTCACCGGTATCGGTGCGGAGAAGGCCAGCGCTCACTAGTAGAACGCAGGTTCCATCGAAAATGTCCGTGTGAGCAAGGCCTCACACGGACATTTTTCGTTCAGCGGTTACCATCCCTGCTGTGGCCAAGCTGAAGGTTTCCCTCGACGTCCCGCTGACCCCCGAGCAAACGTGGGCGCATGCGTCCGATCTGTCGGGATACGAGCAGTGGCTCTCCATCCACGAAGCCTGGCGTGGTGAACTGCCCGAACAGCTGGCCGTCGGCACCACCTTGGATTCCATCGCCAGCGTCAAAGGCATGCGCAACCGGGTGTCCTGGAAGATCGAGTCCTACGATCCGCCCAAGAAGCTCGAGCTGAAGGGCAACGGCAAGGGCGGCGTCAAGATCGGCCTGGATCTGACCGTGAAGTCCAAGGGTGACGGCTCCGAGATCACCATCGACGTCAACCTCGGCGGTGCGCCGCTGTTCGGTCCGATCGGCTCCGGCGTCGCACGAGCTCTGAAGGGCGATATCGAGAACTCGCTGAAGACATTCGTCAAGATCTACGCCTGACGGGGCAGGAGTGGAGCCTGTGGAACGACCGATGAAGTAGGAGCGCGCCATGCCCGGTAGACACAGTGCCCCGTCATCCGACTCGAGCAGCAGCGGACTCGCCAAGTACGGCGTCGTCGCCGTGGTTCTGTTGCTCGTGGTCGGCGGCGGCGCGTTCTTCGCGTGGAAGAACTTCGGTTCCGCATGCAGCGACACGCAGTCCTACTCGCTGTCCGCAGACCCGGCGATCGCGCCGGTGCTTCAGCAGATCGTCGACAACACCTCCGCCGCGGACTTGGGTTGTGCCGGTGTCGAGGTCACCGCCACCGAATCGGGTCAGGTCTCGGCCGCGGTGGCCAAGGGCGACGACGTTCCCTCGCTCTGGGTTCCGGACTCGTCGCTGTGGATCGGCAAGACGGTGCGGTCCACCGCCTCTCTGATCGACCTGGCGAGTCAATCGGTGGCAGCCACCCCGGCAGCGCTCGTGGCCCGCAAGGACGAGGTGCCGTTCTTCGACACCTGGCTCACCGCACTGAAGCTCGAAGGCCTGCGTATCGGTAACCCGTTGGCCAACACCACGTCCGACGCGGCGATCCTGGGCGCGGTGGCCGAGGCCGGATCGGACGAGAAGCTGCTCGATTCGGTGGGGAATGCACTCGTCCCCATTGCTCAGGCACAGGCCGCTACTCGCGGTGAGGCCGATCCGACGGTACGGCTGGACGATCTGGTCGCCGACGGAGGCGTCGCCGTGGTCTCCGAGCAGGCCTTCCTGGCGTACCAGCAGGACAAGAGCGTCGAACTGGGCGCGACGGTGCCGCCGACGGGCACCATCTTTCTGAACTTCCCACTGGCGGTGACCGAACCCGCGGGCGATCGACTCGAAGCTGCGAAATCCGTCGGGACGGCACTTGCCGCGGCCATCGAGTCCGAGCAAGGACAGCAGGTGTTGTCGGACGCCGGGTTCCGTTCGGCAGACATGGCCCCCCTCGATTCCGATCGTGGGATAGGGGACGTCACACCCCTGACGATTGCCGATCAGCAGGCCGCCGAATCGACGCTGCGGCAGTACCAGGTTCTGGCGCTTCCGTCGCGGACGTTGGTGATCGAGGACGTTTCCGGATCGATGAACACCAGCGCCGGGGCGAATTCACGTATCGCCCTGACGGTGCAGGCCAGTGAGACCGGAAATCGGTTGTTCCCCGACAACGCGTCGATGGGGTTGTGGGCTTTCTCGATCGGACTCGGCGGTGGCGATCAGGACTACCGTGAGTTGGCGCCGATTCGACAGATGGGCGAACAGGTCGGCGACACCACTCAGCGCGAGGTGCTGCTGCAGCAGACCCGAACGCTTCCGTCCCTGGTCGGGGGTGGCACCGGGTTGTACGACACCACGTTGGCTGCGTTCCGCAGCGTGCAGCAGGGCTACGACCCCGATGCCGTGAACAGCGTCATCGTCCTCACCGACGGTGCCAACGAGGACCCCGACAGCATTTCGCTCGACGAGTTGCTGTCGACTCTGCGGGCCGAGCAGGACCCGTCCAAACCGGTCGTCATAGTCACCATCGGCATCACCGATGATGCAGATGCCGGGGTACTGCAACAGATTTCGGCCACGACGGGCGGTACGAGCTTCGTCGCACGAAATCCTGCGGAGATTCCCAATGTGTTCGTCAATGCGCTCAAAAGCCGCTCCGGTCGTTGAGGGAGCTACAATGCTGTGCGTCGCGTCACTTCTGAGTGCGCGTACGGTTGCGTTCACCCGGTGAGCGCAATGGGGCCGAAGCAGGGGGTTGCGTAGATGTCCGGACGTCACAGCGGTAGTGCGCGCCGGTTCGGGTCGGTCACGACCTGGTCGGCGATTGCCTTGGTGGCACTCGTCGTCGTAGTCGGTGGATTCTTCGGAGTGCAGGCGGTGCGTGCATCCGGTGCAGATACCTGCGAATCCCTCGACACGGTCTCGTTGGCGGTGGACACCTCCATCGCCGAGCCGGTGCAGCAGATCGTCTCCCAGGCGGGAGAGATCGAACGCGGTTGCGTGAATTTCGAGATCCGCCCCGAACGCCCCACCGATACGGCCACCGGAATCGCCGGAACCGATGAGAAGCGTCCCGACCTGTGGATCCCGGATTCGACGCTGTGGCTGCTCAAGACCCTCCGCTCGACCGGCGCGCTACCCGAGCTGGCCAAGACCTCCGTCGCGAACACGCTGCCGGTTCTGGTGTCGAAGTCCGATGCAGTGCCGGTGACCGATACCTGGCTCAGTGTGCTTCAGCTTCCCGGTCAACGCATCGGTGACCCTCTGACCAGCAGCGCCTCGAATGCCGCCATCCTCGGTGCGCTGGCCGAGTCCGAGGTTGCGATCTCCGATGCCAAGGCCGTGTCGGCGGCACTGGTACCGATGGCGCAGGACTTCGGACGGATCGCGGACACCCCACACGACACCCCGGATCTGGTGGCCCAGGTGGCCGCAGACGGTGGAACCAGCGTGGCCACCGAACAGGCGCTGCTCGCGTACCAGGCCGACAATCCGGGATCGGGACTGACCGAGTCGGTTCCGCCGACCGGCAGCTACTTCCTCAACTACCCGCTGGCCGTGACCGCGCCGGCCGGGCCCGACTACGACCGCGTCAAGCGGGCCGGAGCGGCATTGAGCTCGGTTCTCGCCACCACGTCGGCCACCGATACCCTGGTTTCAGCCGGCTTCCGAACGTCGAGTGGCACACCACTTGCCGACGGCCGAGGCGTCGGGTCCGTCGCGTCGCTCGAGATCAAGAACCCGTTGTCGATCGAGACGACGCTGCGGGATTGGGCCGTGCTCGCGCTACCGCTGCGCACCCTCGTCGTCGAGGACGTGTCGGGTTCGATGGCCGCGAGATCGGGCGACTCCACGCGTATCGCGCTGACCGTAGACGCGTCGGTAGGCGCCAACTCGCTGTTCAGCGATCAGACGCAGATGGGGTTGTGGGCGTTCTCGATCGGTCTCGGTGGCGGTAAGCAGGACTACCGCGAGCTGGTGCCGATGGGCAAGGCCACCGGTACCTTCGACGGAAAGTCGCAGCGCGACGCCATTCTCGACTCGATTCGGGGCCTTCCGGAACTCGTCGGGGGCGGAACAGGGCTCTACGACACCACGTTGGCGGCGTTTCGGCGGGTCAAGGAGGGATACGATCCCGATTACGTCAACAGCGTCATCATCCTGACCGACGGAGCCAACGAAGACGAGGGCAGTATCTCCCTCGACCAGCTGCTGGCGTCGTTGCAGAAGGAACAGGATCCGGTGCGCCCCATCGTGATCATCACCGTCGGAGTCACCGAGGATGCAGATCCGGATGCGCTGCAGCAGATCTCGGCTGTGACCGGCGGAACGAGTTATGTCGCCGAGGATCCGCGAGACATCCCGGAAGTGTTCGTGAAGGCCTTGAACTCGCGCACCGAACGTCTCGCGGGCGAGTAGGTCAGTTCCACAGGAAGCTGATCGCGATGGCTGCGGCGCATGCCAGAGTCACCACGGTCAGCGTCACCGCGTCGGAGGCCTTGAAACGCGCTTCGGTGGCGGTGATCATTCCGGTGCCCCCGCGGGCGGTGATGGCCCCACCCATCTCGTCGGCTCGTCTGATGGCAACCGACATCACCGTCGTGACGATGTCGACCAGAGAATTGTCGGACGCACTGTTGACGACGGGCTTGGGGCGTAGGCGCCGGGCTGCGTTGAGGATGCGCATCTCTTCGATCAGCAGCGGCAACGACCGCAGGCTCAGGGCCACGGCGATCGCCCACTCGTCGACCGGCAACTTCAGCTTCTTCAGCGGCGTGCCCAGTTTGGAGACCGCTGGGGCGATGTCGCTCATCGAGGTGGTCCAGCCGATCATCATCGAGGCACCGAGCAGGACGAAGATGAACAGCGTTGCGCGCAGATAGACCAGCACTGCCGCCCCGCCGATCGGCAGATTGACCAGCGCTCCGACGCCGAACAGTGCCCAGATCCACCACGGTGGACGCGGCACTGCGGTGATCGGGACATGCGCGATGATCGCGGCGACGACCAACAGTGCGAACACGATTCCGAGGGCGGGCCACGTCGGTGCCACGACGAGAGTGATGCTCAGAAGCAGCACGGCGACGAGTTTGGTGCCGGCCCACAGACGGTGGATCGGTGAGAATCGCGGGACTTGACGCAGTACGACGGTGGTCACGAGTGCACGCTCCCCAGGATCGAATCGGAGACGATGTGGCCGTCGGCCATCGTGATGGTGCGACTGCAGACGGTATCCATGCCGTCCACGTCGTGCGAGATGACGACGATGGCGACGCCGCGATCACGCAAACCGGCGAGAACGCCGATGATGTCGTCGCGCCCGGGAGGGTCGAGCCCGGCCAGAGGTTCGTCGAGAACCAGCATGCGAGGCCGACGCGCAATCAGCCCGGCGAGCACCACGCGTCGCATCTGACCACCACTGAGCGAGTCGACATCGCGAGCGGCCAACGACCTGTCCAGGCCGACGGCATCCATCGCGGCCGATACTGTGGCAGAGCCTGTTTCGGGACCGGCAGCGGCAGCGATGTCCTCGGAGACGGTGCGCCGCTGCAACTGCAGGCGAGAGTGCTGAAACGCGAGTCCGACATCGCCGACCCGTGAGGTCATCGCTTTGCCGCCGAGCTGAGCGGTGCCCGTGGTGGGTCCGGTGAGGCCCGCCATGATCCAGGCGAGAGTGGACTTGCCCGAACCGTTTCCACCGAGCACCAGCACACCCTCACCGCGTTTGACTGTGATGTCGACGCCGTTCAGCGCTGCCTGCGCCCACGGGGTGCGGCGGTTGTACGTGTGGCCGACGCCGCTCAGTTCGAGGAGGCGTTCACTCGAATTGTCGTGCAGCGCAGCGGTATTCTGCGTTCGAGTCTGCATCCACGTCGAGTCGTACTGCACCTGATAACCCTCGTGCAGATGCACGACGCGATCCGCGGCGACGGTCTCGGTGACATGGTGGGTGACGAGCACGACCGACATCTCGTGTCTGCGGGGTAGTTCGGCGAGGAGCGAGACCAGATGTTCGCGCCCGGAGGCGTCGATCATCGCGGTTGCCTCGTCGGCGATGAGCAGTGCAGGACGGCGAGCAAGTGCTGCGGCGACGGCGAGTCGCTGCATTTCGCCGCCGGACAGCGAGGCAGTGTCGCGCGCTCCCATGCCGCCGAGTCCCACCTCGTCGAGCAGGGCCTCCACGTCGGGGCGTGAATCGCCGGGCGGAAGTCCCCACACCACGTCGTCGGCGACGCGGGTGCCGAGGATCTGACTTTCGGGACGCTGCAGCACCACCGCGGTGCCGCCGTACCGTCCGAGACCGGTCGAGCCGGGCCGACTCACGGTTCCCTCCGACGGTTCGAGGCCGGCGAGGATCCGCGTCAGGGTCGATTTACCGGAACCGTTGTGGCCGACGATCGCTACGAATTCACCGGTTTCGATGTGGAGGTCGACGCCGGTCAACGCGGACGTCGTGCTTCCCGGGTAGCGGAATCCGACTGCGGTGAGCGTGACCGGCAGCGGCCCGATCTCGTCGTCGGTGCTGGGGGCCAGAGGTTCGGGGGTGGGAATGGTGGACAGGCGGTCCAGGATCGCGGTGAGGATGAGCCACGCGAACAGCGTTCCGGTGACGATGCCGAAGGCGATCGAGCCGCCGACCCACCACCACCAGTTGTCGAGCACGGTCGTGGAGCCGGTGCGGATCACGTCGGCAGCGCCCTGGAGTGCCGATGTGCGCTCGAGCAGTCGAGAGATGCCCTCGAAGGTGTTGCGGAGAGTCTCGAGGAACAGCTCGCGCAACGGAACGAGAACGAGCAGCATCAGCACTGTGAGGGCACCGAGTACCGGCCCGACGACCATCGAGGTGACGAGAACGCCGAACAGTCCTTGGTTCTTGCGCTTCGCCCGCCCCACCAGGCCGCCCAGTAGGGCAGCGCTGGCCACACTGATGGCGGTCTGGGTACCGGCCGCGACAAATCCCACGAGGGTGCCGGCGACCGCGGAGGTGACCAGTGCGCGGGTCCGATACCGGAGTGCGACCACCGACATGGGAATCGCTGCGACGATCTGAAGGATCGTCGCCATCGGTACGAGCACACCGATCACCGTCAACGCGACGGTGAAGCTGCTCATGACGGCAGCGGTCGCCATCTCCTGCGGGCCGAGGGGGCCGGACTTGGGCGTGCGCACGGGCTGGGTCAGCGGCTGCGCTGGCTCGTGGCCGGTCCTGCTGCGCGACGACTGTGGCCGCCGCCACCGCTGCGCGGCTGACCACCACTGCGGGGCTGGCCACCACTGCGGGGCTGGCCACCACTGCGGGCCGGGCCGCCGCGTCGCGCGTTGTTGCTGTTGCGAGGGTTCGCGGCGCGAACTTCCGGCTCGGCCTTCGGTGCGGGCTGAACGTAGCGAGCCTGCTCGCCGACGAGGTTCGCCACTGCGGGCGAGTCGGCGGTGACGCGGATGGGCGTGACCTTGATGTCGGCCTTGCGCAGCAGTACTGCGGTGTCCTTGCGCTGCTCGGGCAGCACGACGGTCACGACGTCTCCGGCGCTTCCCGCGCGTGCGGTGCGGCCGGAACGGTGCAGGTACGCCTTGTGCTCGGCCGGGGGGTCGACGTGAACGACGAGTTGGACGTCGTCGACGTGGACGCCGCGGGCTGCAACATCGGTGGCGACGAGGACGCGAGCCTGGCCGGAGGAGAACGCGGCGAGGTTGCGGTCACGTGCAGCCTGCGAGAGGTTGCCGTGCAGATCGACGGACGGGATTCCGGCGTCGGTGAGCTGCTTGGCGAGCTTGCGGGCCTGGTGCTTGGTGCGCATGAACAGGATGCGGCGTCCGGTGCCGGAGGCGAGCTGGTGGACGAGCTTCTTCTTGGCCTCGACGCCGTCGACCTCGAACACACTGTGTGTCATGGCCTCGACGTGTGACGTGGCCTCGTCGACGGAGTGCGTGATCTGGTTGTGCAGGAAGCGCTTGACCAGTTTGTCGACGCCGTTGTCCAGGGTCGCGGAGAACAGCATGCGCTGGCCCTTGTCCGGGGTGGCAGCGAGGATGCGGGTGACGACGGGCAGGAACCCGAGGTCGGCCATGTGGTCTGCCTCGTCGAGGACGGTGATCTGAACGCCGTCGAGCGTGAGGTGACGCTGCTTCATCAGGTCTTCGAGGCGACCGGGGCAGGCGACGACGATGTCGACTCCGCCCTTGAGTGCGGACACCTGGCGGACCTGCGAGACGCCACCGAAGATCGTGGTGACCTTCAGCGAGTACGCGGAGGCGAGGGGTTCGATCGCGACGGCGATCTGGGTGGCGAGCTCACGCGTCGGCGCGAGGATCAGGCCACGGGGGCGGCCGGGCTTGCGGTTACCGGGAAGCTGGCCGGCGAGGCGAGCGACCATCGGGATGGAGAACGCGAGTGTCTTGCCGCTGCCGGTCTTTCCGCGTCCGAGCACGTCGCGTCCCTGCAGTGTGTCGGGGAGCGTGTCGGCCTGGATGGGGAATGCCTCGGTCTTGCCCTGGCTCGCGAGTACATCCGCGATGGCCTGGGGTACGCAGAGTGCAGAAAAAGTCTGTGGGGTCGTCATAGTGAGGAAAAGTGCCTTTCGGGCAGGGTGTTGCACCTGCGGGCCTTCGGGCCGAGATGCAAGGTGGCGAGACTGCCGGTGGGCAGTTTCGATCGCCGTAAGAGAAGCCTGTGCAGGGTGCACATGGAGGTTCGGGAGCATTCCACGACGTCTGGCGTGCAGCTACGCGCGCCGTTGACGAGTGTAACCGAGTCGGTGCTCGGTATCTTCCCGCCGCGAGCTGTCATGCGGCGTCGTCGCCGAAGAGACCGGTGATCATCACGTTCTCGATCCGCGAGTTGTACAGCTCCACCACCGGCATCGGAGGCGCGCTCGAGTCATAGGTGTGCCCGGTGGGTGAAATGAGTGTGTAGCGATGTCGAGCGCCCCGTTTGTCGCGTCTTGCTTCGGCCGTCCAGCCGTCGCCCTCTTTCGCGTAATTGCATGCGGCACATAGGCCTGCGCCGTTCTCGGCACTCGTTCTGCCACCCGCGGAGTGGGGTCTGATGTGATCGTGGTGACGGATCGTTGCGTCGCACCACGGGGTTCGGCAGGTGCGATCGCGGAGATCGATGAGGCGTCCCAGCGCGGTCGGAAATGCGCGTGATGTGGACTCCACTGCCGTCAGTGCGCCGGACGTCGGGTGCGCGTAGAGGCGGCACAATGCGACGTGCGTCTCACTGTCCAGTGTGTCTCGGATGAGTTGCCGTGCGACGTCGGACGGAATGTCGCCGTAGCCGTGCAGGTATGCGGAGGTGGAACCGCCGGCAAGGAGGGCGGAGTCGGCGATGACGACGTCGACGGTCACCGGTGGGCCCTGTGCCGCTGATGCGCCGGTGACGCGCTCGAACACGAGATCGGCCATGATCTGGTCGCGAGTGCGTGTCTCGCCGCCTGCATTGATGAGAGTGTCGGCGTCTCGTCGCAGTGTTGCCCACATGCAGACCGACTTCTCCATCGAGGTGAGTACGGTGAAGAACCCCATCGATTCGGGTGCGGGTCGGGTGCTGGTGCGCCGGGCGGCGTAGGCCTTGGCGCGTCGTTTGACCTGGGAGGCGGCGTCGAGTTCGTTGGCGAGTGCGCGGGCGCGGCCTTCGATGGTTCGGTCGCCGGCACCGGCCAGTGTGGCGGGGTCGGCGCACAGTCGTTCGTCGATGGTGCGGCGGTCGTCGACGGTGAGGCATGCGGTTTCGCGAGCGAGGATCATGGCGCGCCACTCGTTGAGTTCCCCGGCTTTCAGGCGGGCGAGAGTGTGCGGCATTTCGTGCACGAGCGCGCGAGCGAGACCGAGGTGAGTGCCGCCGCGGTTCGGTGATTCGCGTCGGGCCAGGCCTATCTGCGACGCAATGCCGATGCGCCACTGGGCTTTCGGCTTGCCGCGCTCGCGGCGTTCACTACTGATGGTCGTCGCCACGGCGTCGGTCACCACGGCTTGAACTGCCACGCTGGCGCTCTTGATCGTTTCGAGAGCCGAGATCAGATCGATGCCCGCTGCGACGTCGGCGTCGAACTCCGATGACTGAAGACGCGCAACGAAGCGCAGCACTTCATCGGACGTCAATGGTGAAACTTGTACAGCTGTGACCACGAGTTCCTCCCCAGTACTCGAATGCATGTTCGATAGTACGGGGGATTTCTTGGCAGCGCAACAGTCGCGGACAATTGAGGGAGGGTGGAGCGTGGTGACGGCTCGTGGTGCCCTCGGCAGGATTCGAACCTGCGACCTACCCTTTAGGAGAGGGTTGCTCTATCCCCTGAGCTACGAAGGCTGGTGATCGTTCTGCTGATCCGAAGCCATTGTGCAGCAACGGCTTTCGATTCATCGAACAATCGGTTGCGGATGGGTTTGCTGTCACGGTGCACAGCTGACCCACATCGCGCTCGCTAGTCTAGCGGCCCACCGTGTCGATCGTGAAGCAGGTTGCCGCTGCTCGTCACCGTCCCGGTCAGCGAGGAGACCCGGTTCAGATCGGTGCGGTGCTGGTGAGCGGTGTAGTCGGCAGTCGATTCGATGCCGACGAAGCACTGGACATCGCGGGCGAAGGCGTCGAATCTCGTCGCCCACAAACGCGCGCGCATTTGCCAAACGCGCGCAGAGTCGCCGGCCACGGGCTGTCTATTCCGCTCGCACCTGACAAACGCGCGCGCTTTTGCGGATCCTGAGGGCCCCGCAATCCTGAGGGCCAGACGGATCCTGAGGGCCCCGACGCCACCTAATCAGCCGCTATAGCGTCCACGATGTTCAGTCGAGAGGCGTGCACAGCAGGCGGAGCCGAACCCAACAGTGACAGGCCGAGGGCGACGAGTCCGTACAGCAGCACCGACCAACTCGCGGTGTAGGCGACCGGGATTCCGATGCTGGCTCCCAGGATCAGGGTGCTCAGGTATTGCAGCCCCGCACCGATGATCAGGCCGAGGACACCCCCGACGATGCCGACCGACAGCGCCTCGGCGAGCACCATTCGCGCCAGGGTTCCTCGGCCACCGCCCATCGCGCGCAACACTCCCAGTTCGCGGCGACGCTCGAGTACCGACAGTGTCAACGTGTTGAGCAACGCGACCGCAGCGACCAGCGCGACGATCCACTGCAATGCGATTGCCAATGCGCCGGACTGTCGGATGGCGGCGCTGGTGCCCTCGAGAGCGGCATCGCCGGTGTAGACGAAGGCCTCGGGTGGCAGCGCCGCGCGCAATGAATCCTGCACGGCGGCAAGGTCTCCGTCGACGCCGATCTCCAGGTAGGTCGCCCCGGGTCGGTCGTACCAACGCTGCATCGAATCCAAAGAGATCGCCATCGTGCCGCCGGCGGCGTTGATGTAGTCGACCAGATCCAGCACCCGCACGGTCTGCACACCGGTCGGGGTGGGCAGATCGATGGAGTCACCGGCGGAGACGCCCAAGGTGGTGCCGAGCGCCTTCGAGAGCACCACCCCGTCTCCGGCCAGTACGCCGGATCGAACATCGTCGGAGAGCGACGCGAGCGTCACCGCATTGCTGCCCTCGGCGACGCCTTGGATGGAGACCAACTCGTCGTCGATCGTGGCGTATGCCCACTGCCCCTCGACGATGCGAGACACACCCGGCGTCGACGCGACGGCGTCTTCCACCTCGGCGGGAACGATGGGACCCGACGGTATGGCGTCGGGCGAGGTCATCGACACGTACAGATCGGTATCGGCCAACGACGACAACGATTCGGCGGCCGAGTCGGTCATGTTGGTCAGCGAACCCGAGACTCCCACACTGACTCCCACCGCGATCACGATGGTCATCACGGTTGCCCAGATACGCCGCGGAGCGCGTTCGATGGTGGCGGTCGCGAGGCGTCCGGCACCACCCCAGCGGCGGGGGACCGCTGCGGTGACCGACACGATCGGCCCGGTCGCGCCGACGCACAGCGCGACGACGCCGAACATGAACAGCGCACCGGCTCCGAGGGTCAACTGCCCGTCGACGTTGACGGCGAACAAGAAGGATCCGGCGACGGCGAGGACACCGAACACGGTTGCGGCCACGGTGAATCGCAGACCGGGTCCACCCGAGGTCTCTCCGCCGCCGACCGAGAGCGCCTCGATCGGCGAGATGCGGTACACCTGCACGGCGGCGACGGCCGAGGCCCCCACGCAGGCCAGCACGCATGCGACGATCGCCACCGGAATCGCGAAGCCGGGCAGTACGTATTCGATTCGCGCGTCGAAGGCCTGCGAGAGGAACGGCGGCAGACTTTCGATCGCGATACGGCCCATCGCGATTCCGAGTGGAACTCCGACGGCACCGCCGACGAGACCTACCAGAACGGACTCGAACAGCAGGTCGCGGACGATGTCGCCGCGACGGCCCCCGACGGCCCGGAGCAGAGAGATGGTGGGTCGACGCTTCGCGATGGCCATGTTCATGACGTTGAAGACGAGGAACGCCGCGACGACGAACGCGATGAGCGAGACCATCAAAGTCGCATTGCGAGTCAGGCTCATGGCCTGGTTCGCGCGGTCGGCCCGGAAGTCCGGATTCATCACCGACACCCGGCCCGCCAATGCGGCGTCGAGGTCGGTGCGGAGTGTGTCGCCGCTGCCGAGGACGAAGATCGAATCGAGCTGATCGGGGCGGTCGGTGAGCGTCTGAGCCGTCGGGATGAGCGCGACGGCGAACATGCCCCCGCCGATCCGCTGCGTCCCCGGGCCGTCGACCACGCCGACCACCGCTGTCGGAACATCGTCGATGGTGACGGTGTCGCCCTGCGTCAGACCCGTTGCGGCTCCGACCAATACACCGGCCGGGTCGGTGAGCAATCCTGCCGCGTTGCCGACTGCGCCTTCCAGATCGGATTGCAGTGCCGTGATGGACGAGTCGACACCGAGAATCGTCAGGTCTCCGACGTCGGACCGAACGGTGCTGCGCAGTAGTGGAACCGCCGTCTCGACGCCGGGAACAGCACGAACGGCGTCGAGTTCGCTCTGATCGAAGCCCGAGTCGGTGACACCGACGACCTCGTAGTTCGCGTTGCCGGCGATCGACACTGCGAGACGCTCGACGGATCCGGTCAAGGATCCGTACGTGCCGAGAACGGCGATGAGCAACCCGGCCGCGACGGCGACGACGCCGGCCGAGACCAGCGAACGCACCCAGTGCATGCGGAGGTCGCGGAGGCTGATGACTCGAAATCTACTGAGTGCGGTACCTATCACCGATCGAGGCCGGCCGTCGGGGTGTCGGTCTCGACGCGACCGTCGATCATGCTGACGATGCGGTCGGTGGACCGTGCCGCCTCGAGGTCGTGGGTCGCCATCACCACTGCTCGACGCCCGTCGCTGGCGTGCGCTACGTCGGCGAGGATCTCGAGGACGTTGTGGGAGGTCTTCGAATCGAGATTGCCGGTCGGTTCGTCGGCGATCAGCAGCGCCGGATCCATCATCAACGCCCGGGCGATCGCGATGCGCTGGATCTGACCGCCGGACAACTGTGCCGGCCGGTGCTCGGATCGGTTCGAGAGTCCGACCATGTCGAGCAGACGCATCGCGTCGGACCTGGCCTTCTTGATGGGGGTGCCGTCCAGAAGCTTGGGTACGGCGACGTTCTCCCACGCGGACATCGTCGGCAGCAGGTTGAAGAACTGGAAGACGAACCCCACCTTGTGGCGTCGGAAATCGGATTGGGCGTTGTCGTCGAGGGTGGTGACCTCGACGTCGTCGAACCGGATGGAACCCGACGTCGGCGTGTCGAGCGCGCCGAGCATGTGCAGCAGCGTCGACTTGCCCGCGCCCGACGGGGCGACGAGCGAGACGAACTGGCCACCCTCGATCGTCAGATCGATACCGTCCAACGCGCGTACCGGTTGCTCGCCGGTGGGGTACTCCTTGACCACACCGGACAGCTCGAGCTTCAACTTCGCCATGCAACGATCCCCTGCTCCTCGAATACTTCCGACGCTACCTGCCGTCGGGTCGAGAAGCCGGTCGGAGTTCTCAGATCACGCTGCGCCGCGCGAGGATTCGAGCCGTCGGGCCACCAGTGCAGCCTGCAGATGTCGGATTCCCGAGGGGCGGGTGGGGTCGAACCCGGTGAGCTGGGCGATCCGCTTGAGGCGGTAATCGACGGTGTTGGTGTGCAGATGGAGCTGGCGAGCGGACCGCTGCCGGTTCAGATCGTGCGAGATGTGGATCTCGAGGGTCTCGAGCAGCTCCGGTGACGAGTCGAGGGGCTCGAGGATCTGGGTCAGGTGGCGACGGCCGGGGCCGGGACGCGTGAGCTGGTACTCGAGCACCAGGTCGTCCATGCGGTACAGGCCGGACGGGCGGTGCAACTGGTGTGCCAACGACAGCAGTTCGTGTACCTGATCGGCCGCGGTGGGGATATCGGCGGTTGCGGCCTGCTCGGCGGTGACGGTGACGGGGACCTCGGCGGCGGTACCGATGCGATGCACCAGGGCCTCGACCCACTCGTCGTCGTGGGTGCCGGGAATGAGCACGGTGCCGCCCTCGGTGCTGAGCAGCGACAGGGGAGTCCGTCCGCAGATCGTGGCCAGCTCGGCCTGAACGCGGCGGAGCTTTCTGCGGGCGGCGACGGTCTTCTGGATGTTGGGGTCGTTCTCGTCGGGGTGCGGCGGCACCGAGATGGCGAGGACGAGGTAGCTGTCGGCGAGTTCGATGCCGGACTGACGGGCCATCGACACCGCGTTGTGGCCGCTGAGCAGCGACGTCACCAGGGTGTGCGCTGCCGTGTGGTGCTCACTGGCCACCGATTGGAGCTCCTCGACGTAGCTCTTGCTGGCCGCGATGGACACCTTCTCCGACAGCAGCACGAACATCCGCGCGGCCTCGATCAGTTGAGCGGCGTCGCCCTCACCTGCCCTTTTGGATACGAGATTCCAGCCGATCTGGATGCCCTCGTGGTAGACGCTGAGCACGGACTCGAGGGGCACACCTTCGCGGGCCCACTGGCTGGCCTTGGCTCGAAGTTCGGCCAGGTCGGACTCGGCGGGAGCGCGCCGTTCGTCGAGCATCTGCACGGCGATACTGATGCACTTGACGGTGAACTCGGTGACGTCGCCGTGGAGCTGCTCGCCCGGCAACGACCCGCAGGGGGTGTTGGCGGCGAAGTGCCCCACGAGGAGCCGAGCCACTGCTCGGAAGTCGCGAAGAGGCGCCGACGCAGGCTGACCCGCGACCATGATTCCGAGGCCAGTCGAGTTGTGAACGGTCACAGATCAACCCTTCGTGTTGGGTTCTTCAGGTCATCGGAGAGCAAACTTACTGGCGCGTATCGACGCGCATCCACGGCTCAATGTATGCAATCCCCGACGAAACCGCGGCGTTTTCGTACTTCAAGTTTGTTTCCTGGCCTCTAACAGGGTCGATCATAGGTTGTTATCAACGTGTGATCCACCATTTCGGCGAAACTCGTTGTGACCTATCTCGAGCGCGTGCCCCGAGCGCTTGCGACTTGCCCTAAACAATCGTGAACCGGTGCGCGACGCGGGGGCGGCGGATCTACGTTGATCTCGGTCGAAGTGGGTTGGGCGGGCGACGAAGGGGTGGGCATGCGCAGTGATATCGGGCAGTTCGCGGTTCTGCGAGAGCTGTTGCCGACCATCGGGGAGAATCTCGCTCGCCACCGCTCCGAAGCCGTGCAGTGGGAACCGGCCGACTTCGTCCGGGCCGAGATGTACTGGGGTTCGCGTCCCTCGACCCTGACCGAAGCCGCCAAAGCGGCACTGGTGACCACTTTGCTTGTCGAACAGAACATTCCGCTGTACCGGCGCGATACTGCCCCTTCCGAGATCGGGGTCTGGCCGTCGTGGCTCACCGAGTGGAGCGACGAACGAACCCGGCACGCAGTGGCCGTCACCGACTACCTGGTCGCCACCCGCAGCGTCGATCCGATCGCCCTCGGTCGCGCCCGAGCGCAGTGCATGACGGTGGGTTTCGACGCCCCGATGAACGGGGCGCACCTGCTCCGGTCGCTGGCTCAGGTTGCCCTCGACGAGTCGGTCTCGACTCTCTGCCACCGCAACACCGCCGTTCAGTGCCACGATCCGGTCGCCGATCGCCTGCTCGGACGCATCGTCGCCGATCAGGACCTGCACGTCCGCTTCTTTTCCGACCTGGTCTCGGCGGCGCTCGAGGTTGCACCGTCGCTCACCGTCACCGCGATCACCGAGGTCGTCATGAACTTCCAGCTGCCAGGCAGCAACCTCCCGGGGTTCGGACGCAGCGCGATGCTCATCTCGCGTGACGGAATCTACGATCTACGCCGCCACCTCGACGAGGTCCTGCGTCCGTTACTGGCGCAGTGGCGCATCTTCGAGCGCACCGACCTCGGTGCCGGAGCCCGCAGCCGCGACCAACTGGCCGACTATCTCGATCATCTCGACGCCCAGGACACCGCCACCGAGCTCAACCGCACGCGAAGCCAGGAGTACGCAAACGCATTGCGCGCCAGCTGACGCCACAAACCCCGGGGGGTCCGTGGGACCGGCGCCTCTTCGGTTCGATTCGAATCGAAGAGGCGCTTCGGCGGGACCCATCGACTAGCCTGAACTCCTATTCGTCATACGCCCGAGGCCTGGTTCTCGAGCAACGACCGGAGGCCCGAAACGTGACAGGCTCTCGACCGATCATCGTCGGCATCGACGGATCCGCCGCAGCGGACAAGGCCGTGATCTGGGCGGCGCTCTGCGCTCACCGCCGCGATCGGCGACTGCACATCGTGACTGCCGTCGACATGCCGGGCGTAGTAGATCTGAGCGAATTCGCCGGAGAAGCAACCGAATTCGTTGCCACGGCCAAGTCGAGGTTGGTGGCGGCAGAAACTCTGGCGACTCTGGTCGTCGACGATCCCTCTTTCGAGGTGACCTCGAGTGCCGTCGAGGGCGGCGTGATGGACGTACTGATCGGCGTCTCGGCTCAGGCCGAGATCTTGGTGATCGGAGCCAGCGAAACCGGTGCTGTCACACTCTCGTTGGCTGCGCACAGCGTCTCTCCGGTCGCGGTGGTGCGAGGCCGTGACATCGACGGCCGTCCGGTTGCCGAGGGGCCGGTCGTCGTGGGTATCGACGGCTCGGACGTCAACCAGGCCGCGGTCGAGTGGGCGTTCGTCGAAGCATCGGCCCGCGACGCGGTGCTGATCGCGGTGCACGTGTGGTCCGATGTCGATCTGACCCAGTCCTTCGGCCGTGCGCCAAAGGACTGGCAGGCCATCGCAGACGGTGAGGAGGCTCTGCTGGCGGAGAGCCTCGCCGGCTGGCAGGAGCGGTTCCCCGACGTCGAGGTACAGCGCGTTGTCGCTCAGGACCGTCCGGTGCGGATTCTGAGCGGATTGTCCGAAACCGCTGCGTTGATCGTCGTCGGCAACCGGGGGCGCGGCGGATTCGGTGGAATGCTGTTGGGTTCCACGAGTTTCGCGCTCGTCAACACCGCGGACTGCCCGGTGCTGGTCGTGCGTAAACCGCTCACATAGCGACGGTCAGCAGGAAGCTCACGTCTTCGAGGGCCTCGACGCTGTGGCGGGCGTCGGGGATGACGAGAAGGTCGCCGGTCGAGCCCTTCCAGGAGCGCTCACCGGAGATCAGTTCGAGCTTGCCGCTGAGCACCAGGACGGTCGACTCGCCGGAGAGGTCGTGTTCGGCCAGCTTGTTCCCGGCGGCCAGGGCCACGACTGTCTGCCGCAGGTGGCGTCGGTGACCGCCGTACACCGTCTGCGAACTGCGGCCACTCGACGCGCCTACTGCGAGCTTGAGCTGTTGGCGGGCAAGGGCGGTGAGTGACTTCTTGTCCATGATCGTCAGTATGACGCACCGCTCGCAGTCGCGACGGGGGAATCCTGAACGCGCTCAAGAAGGTTGGGTAGGCTTTCCGTACTCGACCCAGCGGAATCGGGTTCCGTCGACCCGGCTGCTCTGCCACTCGCCTGCCGTCGCGACCCAGCCGTCGGGAATCTCGGGAGCTCTCGTATCGCCCTCGACGTCGAGATCGACCTCGGTCACTTCCAGGTGGGTCGCGATATCCATTGCACTGCGATAGATTTCGCCACCTCCCATGATCCACACCGGATCGGCGTCGGCCAGCGCGATCGCGTCGGCGACGCTGTGCGCCACCTCCGCTCCGTCGGCGGACCACGAGCGATTGCGCGTGACGACGATGTTCCGACGCCCGGGCAGCGGCCGGAACTTCGAGGGAAGTGAATCCCAGGTCTTGCGGCCCATGACGACGGTATGGCCGCCCGTCATGACGCGAAAGTGTGCCATGTCCTCGGGAATGTGCCAGGGGATACCACCCCCGTCGCCGATGGTTCCCGTTGTGCTCTGCGCCCAGATCGAGCCGACGAACGCCGCACTCACACCGCTACCGGGGCCTTGATCGCCGGGTGGTGCCGGTAGTCCACGATCTCGATGTCCTCGTAGGTGTAGTCGAAGATCGAATCCCGTTGCGCCAGTTCAAGAGTGGGGTAGGGATACGCCTCGCGCGAGAGCTGCTCGGTGACCTGATCGCGATGGTTGTCGTAGATGTGGCAATCGCCGCCGGTCCAGACGAACTCGCCGACCTCGAGGCCGGTCTGCGCTGCCACCATGTGCGTGAGCAGCGCGTAGCTGGCGATATTGAAGGGCACACCGAGGAACATGTCGGCACTGCGCTGGTAGAGCTGGCACGAGAGCTTGCCGTCGGCCACGTAGAACTGGAAGAAGGCGTGGCACGGCGGCAACGCCATCCGTGGGATCTCGCCGACGTTCCAGGCCGAGACGATCATCCGTCGCGAATCCGGATCCGTCTTCAGGGTCTCGATGACCTGGCTGATCTGGTCGATGTGCTCGCCCGACGGGGTGGGCCACGACCGCCACTGCACGCCGTAGACGGGGCCCAGCTCGCCATCCGGGGCAGCCCACTCGTCCCAGATGCTCACGCCGTGCTCCTGCAGCCACGTGGCATTGGAGTCCCCGCGCAGGAACCACAGCAACTCGTAGACGATCGACTTGAGATGGACCTTCTTGGTGGTGATCAACGGGAATCCCGCTGCCAGGTCGAAGCGCATCTGATGCCCGAACACGCTGGTGGTGCCGGTCCCGGTTCGGTCGGACTTCGCCGTCCCGGTATCGAGGATGTGGCGCAGCAGATCTTCGTACGGAGTCGGAACCATCACGACGGTCATCGTAACTGCATACTGGACACATGCCGGAATTACCCGAGGTGGAGGCCCTTGCCGGCTTTCTGCGCGAGCATGCCGTCGGTGCCGTGATCGGCCGAATCGACATCGCTGCGCTCAGCGTTCTCAAGACGTTCGATCCGCCGATCACCGAGCTGCAGGGCACGGACGTCACCGATGCCGCCCGCTTCGGAAAGCACCTGGCGCTCCGAGCCGGGGACCTGTGGCTGATCACGCATCTCTCGCGTGGAGGATGGCTGCGGTGGGTGGACAACCCCAGCGCCGCACCGCCGAAGCCGGGCAAAGGGCCTCTGGCGCTGCGAATCCACTTCTTCACTCCAGAAGGAGCGACCCCCGCCATCGATCTGACCGAGGCCGGTACCAAGAAGCGGCTGGCGGTGTGGGTGGTGCGCGACCCGCAACAGGTGGCGAGCATCGCGCGGCTCGGACCGGACGCGCTGACGGTCACCGAGCTCGAATTCGCCGAGATCCTCGCCGGCACCACCGCGCGACTGAAGACTTCGTTGGTGGATCAGTCGCTGTTGGCCGGCATCGGCAATGCCTACTCGGACGAGATATTGCACGTCGCGAAGCTCTCGCCCTTCGCGTCGTCGAGCAAGCTCGATCCCGAATCGGTCGGTGCGCTCTACGCGGCGATGCGCTCGGTCCTGTCCGACGCGGTGGCCCGCTCGGCCGGGCAGGATGCGGCGCGTCTGAAGGGGGAGAAGCGATCGGGGATGCGCGTGCACGCCAGAACCGGACTGCCGTGCCCGGTGTGCGGCGACCCGGTACGCGAGGTCGCCTACGTCGATCGCTCTTTTCAGTACTGCGCGACGTGCCAGACGGCCGGCAAGATTCTCGCCGACCGCCGCATGTCGCGGTTGCTCAAGTGACGGGTTCGAGCTTCTGGCTGTCGTAGCCGCAGTAGCCTTCCCACGCCTTGCGCCGGTCGCTCCGCGGGTCCTTCTGCACCCGGGTGCGGGTGTCGAAGATCATCGTTCGACGCGTGTCCTCGTCGTACGCCGGCCACGTGTCCAACGGCTTTCCGTTGCCGGCGAACGCAATCCACTGTGACTGCACCTGCTCGGTCACCTCGGCGAAGGCCTTGCGTCCACCCATGAGTGTGAGCGCCTTGCCGAAGAGGGTCGCGTTGATGCCGAACACGGCGAACAGCTCGAAGCCGTGGGTGGCGTCGAATCCGAGCACCTTGAGCGACCGTGGAGCGAAATCGAAGCGGTAGAAGTACGTGGGTGCGTGACGCGAATGTCCCTCGGCCAGTTCGAGTGAGGGCTTCCAGAACGTGAAATCGCCACCGAGGTCGATGGCTGCGCGCTCACTGGGGTAGCCCCGGTAGCCGGCGGTGACCACCGCCTCGGCATCGGGATCGGTGAGCGAGAACAGCTTGGTGATGCGCTCGGGGTTGGTGGGCAGTGCGTCGAGGAACTTCGGAAACAGTGTTCCCTCACGGGCATTGGTGCCGATGATGAGCGGGACGCGGTGCGCGGTGCCGTTGGCGTAGGCCTCGACCGGGCTGACCGGGAGGAAGTCGCCGTCGATCACCGGGCCGAACGGGAGCAGGCCCGGAGTGCGATGCAATGTGGTGAGTCCCAGCTTGGTGCCGGCCCGTCCGAGCCGGAGTACCTCGGCGTTCTCGAGGGTCTCGGCAGCGTTCTCGGCGGTGCCGCCGAGGTAGCCGATGTACTCGCGTGCCCACTGATCGGCGCGCTCCTTGGTGGCCGTCATTCCCGGGGCGGAGCTTTCGGAAATAGCCTGTGCAAAAAGGCCTTTCGCGGACGGAACCGCCATGAGAGTGGTGACGGCATTGCCACCCGCGGATTCGCCGAAGATGGTCACGTTGTTCGGATCGCCGCCGAACTCGGCGATGTTGCGCTGCACCCATTCCAGAGCCGCGACCTGATCCCGCAAGCCCAGGTTGGAGTCGAACGGCCGCTCGGGGGTGGAGAACTGAGACATGTCGAGGTAGCCCAGTGCGCCGAGTCGGTAGTTGACCGAGACGTAGATGATGCCGTCGCCGTCCTGCAGCGAGCGGCGCACCAGAGAGCCGCCGCCGTACAGCGGGGTCGCCGACGTGCCGAGCGTGTAGGCACCACCGTGGATGAACACCATGACCGGACGCGGTGTCGCGCTCGGTGCGCTCGGGGCCAACACGTTGAGCGTCAGGCAGTCCTCGCTCGACGGCTGGTACTTACCGACCGCGAGCATCGTGCCGCGCTTGTGCTGAACGGAGGCGTTGCCCCACTCGGTGGCGTCGCGCACGCCCGACCATGGTTCGGTGGGTTGAGGCGCTCTGAAACGAAGCGGTCCGACGGGCGGGGCGGCGTAGGGAATGCCACGCCAGGTGGTCAGGTCACCCACCGGTTTTCCCTCGATGATGCCGTCGGAGGTGGTCACGCGTGTCGTCACAGCCATGGCGCGAGTGTACTGATCCGTCCTTACCCGCGGGTAAGAACCAGTGGAGATCCGCACCGGGCAGACTCGAGTGCATGCCTTTCGAGTACCGCGCCGAGATCGTGCAGCTGCTGCGCTCGCCCACACACGCCTACTTCGGTCGATCCAAGGACGGCCCGGCCGACGCGGCGACGGACCTGCCGAGAAGCGTCGAGATCGCGGCACACAAGGGCATTCGCGGAGATCGGTTCTTCGGTGTGAAGGCGCACACCGAGGCAGCGGTGAGCTTTCTGGCCGCCGAGGCCTGGGAGGCGGTGGGAGAGGTGCTCGGCGTCGAGGTGCCCGATCCGGCTGTGGCCAGGCGCAACGTCGTCGTGCGCGGTCTCGAACTCGACCCGCTGCGCGGTCTGGAATTCGAGCTCGATTCCGGCGACGGCTGGATTCGGTTCCGTGGTGGCCGACCGGCCCATCCGTGCGCTTGGATGGACCGCATGGTGGTGGACGGCGCACGCAAGGCACTGATCGGTCGCGGCGGACTGCGGGTCGAACCACTGTCCGACGGAATCCTGCGGGTCGGGGAGCTTCTGGTCCGCTCGCCCGTCGAACTCGATGCGTCCCGTGCCGCGCTGTCGGTCAGGCGCGCTCAGCCACTGCCCGAGAAATGAAGGAAATGCCATGACGCTTCCGCTCGACGGGATTCGAGTACTCGAACTCGGCAACTACATCGCGGCGCCCACCGCGGGTCGGATGCTCGCGGATTTCGGGGCCGAGGTGATCAAGGTCGAACGACCCGGCACCGGCGACGAACTGCGTAACTGGCGGCTGTACTCCGGGACCACCTCGATGCTCTATCGCACCATCAATCGCAACAAGAAGTCGATCGTGCTCGATCTACGCACCGAACAGGGGCGAAGGGACGTAGTCGATCTCGCTGCGAAGTGCGACATCCTGCTGGAGAACTTCCGCCCCGGCACCCTGGAGAAGTGGGGGATCACCTCCGAGGTACTCACCGAAGCGAATCCGGATCTGGTCGTCACCCGCATCTCCGCATTCGGACAGACGGGTCCGATGTCGGATCGGCCCGGATTCGCCGCCGTGGCAGAGGCATACGGCGGATTTCGCAATCTGGTGGGCGATCCCGATCGTCCGCCGGTTCGGGTCGGCGTATCGATCGGCGATTCGATCGCCGGTCTGTACGCCGCGTTCGGATCCGTCATGGCACTGTTCCAACGCCAGATGCGGCGTCAGACAGGTGGTGGATCTCTGGCTGCGAGCGAGCGGACCATCGACGTCGCGCTCAACGAGTCGATCCTGTCGATGATGGAATCGTTGATTCCGGACTATCTCGCGTACGGGGTGGAACGCGAGCGGACCGGTGGACGGATGGAAGGCATCGCGCCCTCGAATGCGTACCCGTGCAACGACGGTCACGCGATCATCATCGCAGGCAACGGCGACGCCATCTTCCAGCGCTACATGGAGACCATCGACCGTCCTGATCTGGCTGCCGATCCCGATCTGGCCACCAACGCCGGCCGCTGGCGCCGACGCGACGAACTCGATTCCGCCATCTCGGACTGGACCGGATTGCATTCGCGTGCAGATGCTTTGGCGATACTCGACAAGGCAGGAGTGCCGTCCGGTCCGATCTACACCGCTGCGGACATCGTGGCCGACGAACAGTACGCCGCCCGCAACATGATTCAACACTTCACCGTCGACACCGGCGGCGAGGAACCCGCAGAGGTGGGGTTCGTAGGGGTCGTACCGGTCATCGGGGAACGGTCGATCCCGATCCGTTCGATCGGACCGGAACTGGGCGAACACACAGAGGAAGTACTGTCGAGTCTGCTCGGCCGCACCGACGAGGAACGGGACGCCTGATGTACGAATTCGCACCCGCGGCTCGGCTGCGTGACGTCACGATGCGCGACGGGTTGCAGCTCACCGGCAAGATGCTCTCCACCGAACGCAAGGTCGAGATCATCAGGGCGCTCATCGGTCTCGGGGTTCCGGAGTTGGAGATCGGATCCATGGCACGCGGAGACAAGGTGCCGCCCATGGCCAACACCCTCGACGTGATCGGCGAACTGACCGCCGAGGAACTCTCGCAATGCTGGGTATGGGTGGCCACCCCGCGGCATGTCGAGAAAGCCGCAGCTGCAGGGGCCAGGAACTTCCAGTACTGCTTCTCGGCGTCGGACTCGCACAATCAGGCCAACATCGGCCGTACCACCGAGGATTCGCTCGCGGCCATGCCCGCGGCCGTCGACATCGCGCATTCGGTCGGCGGCGCGATCGAACTGTGTATCGCCACCTCCTTCACCTGCCCGTTCGAGGGAGCTGTGCCGCCCGACCGGATCATCGAGATCGCCTACGACGAACGAGCCGCAGGCGCAACGGACATCGTCATCGCAGACACCCTCGGGCAAGCGGTACCCGCGCAGGTCGCAGCGCTGATCGGTCGCGTCGTAGCCGAAACACCCAGCCGCAGAATCGTCTTCCATGGCCACGACACGTGGGGTCTCGGAGTCGCCAATACTCTCGCCGCGATATCCGCGGGAGCGACCCTGGTCGACGGTTCCCTCGGCGGACTCGGCGGCTGCCCCTTCGCCCCAGGGGCGAGCGGCAACACCTCGAGCGAGGACATCCTCTTCGCCACCCGGCCCACCTGGTTCACGCCCGAGACTCTGGCCGCACTGGTCGACGTGTCCGAGAAGCTACTCACCGAACTGGGAGAACCCATGCGTTCGAAAACCGTTCAGGGCGCCCGTTCCGAGGCCCGAGCCTTCGAGTGGGTCGTATGAGCACCATCCTCGTCACCACCGAGATTCCCGCACCGGGAATGGACATCCTGCGCGCCGCAGGGGACGTCGAGTTGCGAGCCGTCGATCACGCCGAACTGTTCGAGGCCTGCGCATCCGGCAAGTACCGCGTCGTCGTGTCCCAGCTACGTGACCGGTTCGACGCCGACCTGCTGGCCTCGGCATCACTCGTCGGGATATCCAACTACGCCGTCGGATTCGACAACATCGACATCGCAGCCGCAACCGAACACGGCATCACGGTCGCCAATACCCCCGGGGTACTGACGGATTCGACCGCCGACATCGCGATGCTGCTCATCCTGTCCACGGCGCGCAGAGCCGTCGAGGCCGATGCGTTCGTCCGTTCCGGCTCGTTCACCGGGTGGGAGCCGGAATTACTACTCGGCATCGATGTTTCGGGCCGAGTGCTCGGACTGGCGGGCTTCGGCAGAATCGCCAGAGCCACGGCCAGGCGCGCACTGGGATTCGGCATGACGGTGAAGTTCTGCCCCAGGCCGCCCGGTGATCGAGACGTCTCCGAATCGGAGCTGGGTGAGTTCGCCGGTCGCGTCGAACACACCTCCTGGGACGAGATCGTCAGCACCAGTGACTTTTTGTCGCTGCATGTTCCACTTTCGGATTCCACCCACCACCTGGTGGATGCAGCCGCGCTCGCGGCCATGAAACCGTCGGCGATCCTGATCAACACCGCCCGCGGCCCCGTCGTGGACGAGGCGGCCCTGGTGACGGCTCTGCGGAGCGGCGTCGTCGCGGCAGCGGGACTCGATGTCTACGAACGGGAACCGGCACTCGAACCCGGACTGGCCGAACTGAAGAACACCGTGCTGTTGCCACATGTCGGCAGCGCGACGGTGTCGGTCCGCTCCGAGATGGCGAGACTGTGCGCCACCAACGCCGCGGCCATGTTCAGCGGAACGTTGCCGCCGCATCCGGTGAACCCGCAGGCGTGGACGGGCGGCTGATGCTCAGCGACGAGATTCGAGCAGGCGAAGCCAGATTTCGCTGACCGTCGGGTACGACGGCACCGCATGCCACAGGTCGTCGAGCGAAACCTTGCCGACCACAGCCACAGTGGCCGCATGGACCAGCTCTGCGACTCCCGGTCCGACGAAGGTTGCGCCCACTATCGTGTCGGCGGCGCGGTCGATCACCAGCTGGGCGCGTCCCGAGTAATCGTCCTGCTGCAGAGACGAACCCGCGACGGCGATGTCCTGTGCCACGATCTCGACGTCGATGCCCGCCTCCCTCGCCTTGGCCTCGGTCAGCCCGACGGAGGCCACCTCGAGTGGAGTGAACACCACCTGGGGGACCTGACCGTGATCCGCGGTCGCACGGAATCTCTTGCTGTCCAACGGCTTTCCCTCGGCCCTGGCGGCAATGACGTCGCCGGCCACCCGGCCCTGGTACTTGCCCATGTGCGTCAGCGGCGCTCGTCCGTTGACGTCGCCCACCGCATAGAGCCACTCGTGGTCGGGAACGTTCAGATGATCGTCGACGTCGATGTAGCGCCCCTCCTCCACTCCGAGAGTCGACAACCCGAGATCCGCGCTCGCCGGAGTGCGGCCTGCGGCGACCAGAACTTCGTCGACCGTGATCTCGCTACCGTCGACGACGAGACCGACCGGGCCACCGTGGATTCGGCCGATTCCGGTGTCGGCCGGGTTCTCCCGGGACACGGACTCGAGGGAGGCGTCGAGCATGATTGTGGCACCTCGCTCCGTCAGCGCGTTCGCGACGAGTTCGCCTGCGAACGGCTCGGAACCGGCCAGCAGGGACGAGCCGCGCACGATCATCGTCACCTTCGCCCCGAGCGAGAGCAGCCAGGTGGCCGCCTCCGTCGCGACGACGCCACCGCCGATGACGGCGATATGACCCGGGGTCTGGTGAATGTTGGTGGCATCGCGGGAGATCCACGGCCGGGCGTCGCGCAGGCCCGGTGTGTTCGGCACCGATGCGGTGGTTCCGGTGGCGAGAACGACTGCGTGCCGCGCGGTCAGCGTGCGGCCGTCGACCTCCACGGTCTTCTCCCCGGTGAGGCGTCCGTGGCCACGGACGACGGAGATGCCTGCCGACTCCGCCCAGGTGATCTGCGAGGAATCGTCGAGACCGTGGGTGAAGGATTCGCGTCGGGCCAGAACGGCGTCGGCATCGAGGGGCTGATCGCCGACCAGCTCCTTGACCCCCGGCATGTGTCGTGCGGTGTCGAGAACCTCGCTGGGCCGCAGCAGCGCTTTGCTCGGCATGCACGCCCAGTACGAGCATTCGCCGCCGAGCAGTTCGTGCTCGACGATCACGGCGGTGCGGTCGCTGCCTGCGATTGCGTACTGCGCGGCATTCTCGCCGACGGGGCCGCCGCCGATGACGATGACATCGAATTCCGAGCTCTCTGGGGCCATTGCTCCACAGTGACATAGGCTCGCCGTTTATGGCGACCACTCGGAACAAGATTCTGATCACCGGAGCGAGCTCGGGGCTCGGTGAGGAAATGGCGCGACGGTTCGCAGGCATGGGCCGGGATCTGGCGCTCTGCGCCCGGCGGGTCGAGCGACTCGACGACCTTCGCGCCGAGTTGATGCACCACAACCCGAACATCACCGTGGTGGTCCGAGCGCTCGACGTCACCGATCACGACGCGGTGGGTGAGGTGTTCGGAACATTGCGAGACGAATTGGGCGGACTCGATCGAGTGATCGTCAATGCCGGGCTCGGCAAGGGCGCGAAGATCGGTACCGGACGGGCCGACGCGAACCTGCAGACCGCCCACACCAACTTCATCGGGGCGCTGTCGCAGGCCGAGGCCGCACTGTCGATCTTTCGGGAGCAGCGCCGCGGGCACCTGGTGTTCGTCTCGTCCATCAGCGCCGACCGGGGACTGCCGGGGGCCAAGGCGACCTACTCGGCCAGCAAGGCGGCGGTGGCCTCGCTGGGTGAATCGCTGGCCACGGAACTGTCGCGAACCGACATTGCCGTCACCACCCTGCTGCCCGGCTTCATCGCCACCGACATGTCCGCCAATGCGGGTGACAGTGCCGCTCTCACAGCGACTCTGGACGAGGGCGTATCGGCGATGGTCGACGCGATCGAGAGCGAGACCCGCCGCGCGGCGCTACCCGGACTCAAGTGGCGGGGCATCGACGCCGCGCTCCGGTTCCTGCCGAACGTGCTGACGGATCGGATGGTCTAGCTTCAGGGCAGGGTTACTGCAGGTACCCCTCGACCCGGTCGACGCTGTTGGCGGTTGCGGTGTCAGGGTTCTTGCCTGCATCGATGCGTGCCCGACGCTGGCGAAGCAGGTCCCAGCACTGGTCGAGGGCGTGCTCGAGCGATGCCAGTTGGGCCTTCTCGGTGTCCGGGTCGATGTCACCCGACTGGGTCTCGGTGCGAAGCTTGTGCTCGGTGGCGATGAGCTGCTGAATCTTGGTGTGAATATCGTGCTCGTTCATGGCGACAACGGTAGACCTACCAGGGTTTGGCGGCCAGGTTCCGCGTCGCCAGGGCTCGTTGCACGGCCGCGGTGAGCTCGGCCGCCGATCCGGCCAGCGCGTCATCGGTGCACACGAGCGAGAGCGTGTAGTTGCCGTCCAGTCGGGAGAGGTAGGTCGACATCCTGATCGTCGACAGTGCGCCCGACGGGTTCGGGTGGATCGCGCGGGTCGCGAGTCCGCACGATCGGTGGGAGCCGAGTGCGGTGATGCCGTCGGGAATGTCGCCGATGTTGGAACACAACACTTCTCCGCGCCCCGGGGTCGACGTCAGCTTCGCGGCGACGCGGTGGGGGAGCAGCTGGACGATCTCGGGTGGATAGCCTGCGGGTGCTCCGACCGGCTTGCCGAACGCCGCTTTGCACGCGGCTCGGATGGCTGCGGGCGAGTCGTCTCCGCGGACGGCGACGGTGGCCATGCCGATCGCGTTGGCGTCACCGGACCCGGTGCGGAAGGGAATGTCGACGGTCACCGAGGGCGACCCCAGTTCGTTCATCGTCGCGGCGACGACGGAGACGAACAGCGAATTGGCCGATCCGCCGACGCGTCGCGCAGCCGAATCCCACTCCGCAGCATCGATATCCACGATCACCGACTGCATCCTGCGCGCGCGGTGCGGCGCGATACCGTCGCCGGCGGTGGTGAATGCCCGCAGTTCGGCTCGGGCCTTCTTGCTGACCCACAATCTCGCCGTCGCCGCGATGGATCGTAGGACAACGGTGAGGATCATCGAGATCGCGTCCTTCACATTCGAGCCCGGGTGCAGAACCGGCACGGGTGTCGATCCGGAGAACGCTCGAGCGGCAGCGTCGATGAGCTCGCGAGCATCGGCCAGCGCGTGCGAACACACCAGAGACACCACGGTGCCGCCGTGTGCAACGGGCGCGGCCGTCAACCGCCAGCCGGGCCCGTACTGCGGGTCGAGCCGAACGTCTGCCTGTGCATCGGCCCATCCGATGATGTCGTCGACCGCCTCCGTGTCGTAGTCGATAGGAAGCGATTCGGACGAGATGTCCCATCGGAGTCGCGCTCCGGGTGTGCGGGGCTTGCCGACTCGACGACCGAGCTGCCCGACGGCCAGTTCGTCGTGAACCCTCCGGAGTTCTGCCGTGCTCACCGTCTCGGTGGTGCGCCAGATACCCTGCAGCGCAATGGGAATTCCGTAGCCGCGGTGCGTACGGAGAAAGATCTCGTCGATCACCGACAGTCGTGTGGATTTCACGGGCTCGCGGTGCCGTGTCGTCCCGCTCCCGACGCGAATCTGCTCGCGCCGCTGAGCGCGTCGGCGTTGATGGAGATGGCGCCGTGTCGGAATTCGTTCTTCAGGGCGGACTCCTCGTCGAGGCCGTCCTGTTCCAGCAGAGACAGTCGATCCTCACGCATGCAGGTCTGCGGCAGCAGCGCGAGTTCGGCGGCGAGCGCCTCCGCTTCCGACCGGGCTCGGCCCACCGGAACCACTCTGGTGATCAGTCCGATGTTCAACGCCTCCTCGGCGTCGACGGCGCGACCGGTGAGGATCATGTCCATCGCCCGGCCAGCGCCGACGATGCGCGGCAGTCGCACTGTGCCGCCGTCGATCAGCGGAACGCCCCAACGCCGGCAGAAGACGCCGAACGTGGCGTCGTCCTCGGCGATGCGGAGGTCGCACCACAGTGCGAGTTCCAGTCCTCCCGCGACGGCGTATCCCGCCACGGCCGCGATGACGGGCTTGGACAACCGCATTCGCGTCGGGCCCATCGGGCCGTCTCCGTGTTCGGTCGCGTGATTCGAGCGCGGTGTGCCCAGTGCTTTCATGTCGGCTCCCGAGCAGAAGGTGCCGCCCTCGCCCCACAGGACTGCCACCGAGGCGGATTCGTCGGCGTCGAATTCCTCGAACGCCTGGATCAACTCCTGGGCGGTGGGGCCGTCGACGGCATTGCGTGCCTCCGGGCGCGACAGGACGATGGTGGTGACGGGGCCTGATCGCTCGATCCGTACCGGCATGTCAGTGAACGTTACTCGAGTTCTCTTGCGTGAAGCAATGAATCAGTGCTTCAATCCTTGCATGCCGTACCGACGAACCCCTGCAGTGCAGGCCAGGCTCGATGCCGCACGCAAGAAACTCTTCGCCGCCGCTATCGAGGTCCTCTCGACGCAGGGGTACGCCGGCCTGTCGGTGGCGTCGGTCGCCGCGGCAGCGGGAGTGTCGTCGGGCAGCGTCTACACCCATGTCGAGGGGAAAACGGATCTGGTGGTCGCGATCTTCCGCGAGGTCTGCAATCGGGAGGTCGCCGCAGTGGTCACCGCGTCCGAGCACGGCAGCGCCGTCGAGCGAGTGACCGCAGTGGTGCAGACCTTCGCCGGACGCGCCCTGAAGAACCGAACGATGGCGTATGCCCTGCTGGCCGAACCGGTGGACCCGGCCGTCGACGCCGAGCGATTGGTGTTCCGGCAGAAATTCACCGACGCCTTCGCCGACGCGATCGTGGTAGGCATCGAAGCCGGAGAGATCCCCGAGCAGGACGCGGCAATTTCGGCCGCGGCTCTGGTCGGTGCCGTCGGCGAAGTGATGGTCGGCCCGTTGTCCTCGCACGATTCGGTGGATCCGATACCCAGTCTCGTCGCATTGTCGTTGCGCGCGTTAGGAGTTCGAGATGGACACGCATGAGGTCTTCAACCAGGCAATCGACCTGACGCCCTACGACACCTCCGCGGACCCGTCGTTGCTCGAGGGTGTGGCGCGGGCAGGTGCAGGGTGGGCGCTCGACGAGATCCGCGACCTCGGGACTCTCGCCGGTGGAGCGGCGGCCCAGGAATGGGGCAGGCTCGCCAACGAGAACCCGCCCGTGTTGAAGACCCACGATCGGTACGGGCACCGTATCGACGAGGTCGAATTCCACCCGCACTGGCACGATCTGATGACCGTTGCCGTCGAGCACGGGCTGCACGCCAGTGCGTGGTCCGACGCCCGCGTCGGTGCACACGTTGCCCGCGCCGCGAAGTTCTACGTCTGGGGGCAAGCCGAGGCCGGGCACATGTGCCCCATTTCCATGACCTACGCCGTCGTCCCGGCGTTGCGGCACAATCCTTCTCTGGCTGCGCAGTACGAGCCGCTGCTGGCGTCGAGGGAATACGATTTCGGCTTGCGGACCCCGTCGAGCAAGCGCGGACTGATCGCAGGAATGTCCATGACCGAGAAGCAGGGCGGATCCGACGTACGGGCCAACACCACCACGGCCACGCCGTCGTCGGACGGAACGTACTCGATCACCGGCCACAAGTGGTTCACCTCCGCGCCGATGTCGGACATGTTCCTCACCCTGGCGCAGGCTCCCGGTGGGCTGTCGTGTTTCATGCTCCCTCGCGTGCTGCCCGACGGCAGTCGCAATCGAATGATGCTGCAGCGCTTGAAGGACAAGCTCGGCAACAAGTCGAACGCATCCGGTGAGCTCGAATACCACGGGGCCACCGGTTGGCTCGTCGGCGAAGAGGGTCGCGGTGTGCGCACCATCATCGAGATGGTGAACATGACCCGGTTGGACTGCGTCATCGGATCCGCGGCCGGAATTCGCAACGCCACCGTGCGCGCAGTCCATCACGCGCGTCATCGGTCTGCATTCGGGGCCGCACTCGTCGACCAGCCTCTGATGCGAAACGTGCTGGCAGACTTGACCATCGAATCCGAAGCCGGCACCGCCGCCATGATCCGCCTGGCCCAGGCCACCGACGGCTCGGCCCGCGGCGACGACCAGGAGAGCGCACTACGCCGAATCGCGTTGGCCGTCACCAAGTACTGGGTGTGCAAACGAGCACCGGCGCACGCCGCCGAAGCACTCGAATGTCTCGGTGGCAACGGCTATGTCGAGGAATCGGGAATGCCTCGGCTGTTCCGCGAATCGCCGCTGATGTCCATCTGGGAAGGCTCCGGCAACGTCGCCGCACTCGATTCTCTACGCGCACTGGCCCGCCAACCCGACAGCGTCGAGGCGTTCTTCGGTGAGATCGGCCAGGCGTCGGGCGCGGATTCTCGCCTCGACGACGCCATCGCCCGCGTCGGCAAGGAACTCTCCGACACCTCCGACATGGAATACCGGGCGCGGCGAGTCGTCGAACTGATGGCCCTGACCTTTCAGGGTGCACAGCTGGTGATGCACGGGAATCCCGCTGTTGCCGATGCCTTCTGCGCCAGTCGACTCGACCGAGACTGGGGCATCGCCTTCGGCACCCTGCCGACGGGAGTCGATTCGGCTGCAGTGTTGGCTCGGGTGTGATGCGGCGGATTCACGCCCCTCGTGGGAATTCGCACCGCCTGTAGGGTGCGCATATTCCGACGAGCGCCGTAGCTGCGGGGAGGGGGAGCTCGGCGTACCGTCCACTCGGTGGGCCGAGGAGCAACGCACGCCGATAGGCAGCATGAAGCCTGTCGATGATGACATGCGGAGTCGACAAGTCCCGCCAGTCGAATCTGAAGACAGTCCTGCCCTGCTCGGCAAGCCGGTTGTGGCGATTCTTCTCTGCGATGATTGCTTGCCGTGGCTGCGGACCGTACTTGTTCTCCCCGTCGAACTCGGCGATCACCTCGGCCAGGTCGGGAAACAGGAAGTCGGTGCGGGCGATGCGTCGACCGCCGTCGTCGAAGATCGTCTGATTGGACAGCGGAGTCGACACTGTCTGCAGGATCAGTCGCGATCGACTTTCGCCGACACTGTCGCTGCGTGCACTCATTGCGCCGATTGCACGTCGAGCGCGTCCAGCGCCGCTTCGGTGTTGCGCCGCATCGCACGATTTCTCGAGTTCGTCGATTGTGGTGAGGCCGTGCCGCAATGCCCGATCACCGAGACACACCGCAACCTCGAGTGGATGAGTCCTGGCGACGTCGACGATTGTGCGCGCTGGGCGTGTCACACGCATACCGTCGAGAGGAAGCCACTCGTCGTCGAGTAGATCGGTGCCGTGAAGGAACCGGCGTCGGCTGCGCTTACCCGAGTGGCCGCGACGTGTGGTCATCGTCACCGTGTCCAGCGGTAAGTTCCACACGTCGAGTCCGAGAACCACCGCTGCGGATACATGACTGAGTACGACGTCGTCGCCGGAATCGGCATAGGTCGCCTGAGCCAGAAGTGCATGCTGCTGCGCAGAGTCCAGTGTTGCGAAAACATCCCCTCGAACGAACCAGCCTCTGCGGATTGCAATGATGGACTTGTGTGCGCGTGCCCGTCGCAGGTCGTCATCGGTGAAGCCCGACGCGAGTGCATCGGCACGGGTGAAGAGCCCACGTTGGTCGAAGTCCATGCTCAATTGGACGCACGGCTGACCTGTTTGGATCCGCTGAGCGCAATCTACGGCCCGTCCAGGAATCCGCACCGCCTGCAGGGTGCGTAGCTTCCTACTGGGGCCGTAGATCCACCGACCGACGTCAGCTCGAACGACCCCGCTGCGAGCGGTACCAGCGCACCAGTGCATCGGTGGATGAATCCGATTGCGCCGCAGGAGCTTCGGCGTCGGTGAGTACCGGCGTCAGTTCGAGTGCCTGGGTCTTGCCGAGTTCGACGCCCCACTGGTCGTAGGAGTCGACTCCCCAGATGACGCCTTCGACGAATACCTGGTGCTCGTACAGGGCGATCAACTGGCCGACCACCGACGGTGTGAGCTTGGGGGCGAGGATCGAGGTGGACGGACGGTTGCCGGGCATCACCTTGTGCGGCACCACATCTGCCGGAGTGTCCTCGGCGGCGATCTCCTCGGCGGTCTTGCCGAAGGCGAGCACCTTGGTCTGCGCGAAGAAGTTGCTCATCAGCAGATCGTGCATCGAACCGGTGCCGTCGCGGGTGGGCAGATCGTCGGTGGGTTCGGCGAATCCGATGAAGTCCGCGGGCACCAAACGTGTTCCCTGGTGCAGCAATTGGTAGAAGGCGTGCTGGCCGTTGGTGCCGGGCTCGCCCCAGAAGATCTCGCCGGTCGGCGTGGTGACGGGAGATCCGTCGGCCTTGACGGACTTGCCGTTGGACTCCATCGTCAGCTGCTGCAGGTATGCCGCGAAACGGGAGAGATCATTCGAATACGGCAGCACCGCACGGGTTTCCGCGCCGAAGAAGGAGCTGTACCACAGGCCGACGAGGCCGAGCAGAACCGGCGCGTTCTCGGCCAGCGGGGTGGTGCGGAAATGCTCGTCGATGCGATGAAAGCCGTCGAGGAACTCACCGAACGCTTCTTTGCCCACAACGGCCATGACCGACAACCCGATTGCCGAATCGACGGAGTAGCGTCCGCCCACCCAATCCCAGAATCCGAACATGTTGGCGGTGTCGATACCGAAGTCCGCAACCCGTTCGGCGTTGGTGGACACGGCGACGAAGTGCTTGGCTACGGCATCTTCACCGAGCGCGTCGACGAGCCAACGCCGGGCTGCGGTGGCGTTCGTCAGCGTTTCGAGGGTGGAGAACGTCTTGGACGCGATGATGAACAGCGTCGACGCGGGGTCGAGTCCGTCGAGTGCACCGACCAGATCTGCGGGATCGACGTTCGAGACGAACTTCGCGGAGATCCCGGCGTCGGCGTAGTGGCGGAGTGCGTTGTAGACCATGACCGGTCCGAGATCGCTACCGCCGATGCCGATGTTGACGACCGTGGAGATCTTCTCGCCGGTGGCACCGACCCATTCGCCCGAACGCACTCGGTCGGTGAATTCGCCCATGGCCGTGAGGACTTCGTGTACGTCGGCAACCACGTTCTGGCCGTCGACGGTCAGTGAAGCGTCGGCCGGCAGGCGCAGCGCAGTGTGCAGAACGGCACGGTCCTCTGAGGTGTTGATGTGCTCGCCCGCGAACATGGCGTCGCGCTTGCCTTCGACATCGGCGGTACGGGCCAATTCGACGAGCAATGCGAGGGTCTCACTGGTGACGCGGTGCTTGCTGTAGTCGATGTGCAGGTCCGCGGCCTCGAGGGTGAACGTACGGCCTCGGTCGGCGTCATCGGCGAACAGAGTTCGAAGATGAGTATCGGCGATCGCGGAATGGTGATCGGTCAGCTTCTGCCAGGCATCCGTGCCGGTGATATCGACGCTCATACGAGCCAACACTAATGCGGGGCGGCACCGCGCGCGCGTCGTTCTCGTTTGCGTCGGGCGCTGCGGAGGCATCATGGACGGTATGGACCAACGTGCATTGATCGATTCGATTCCGGCAAAACTGTGGATCGGCGGAAAGGCCGTCGACGCCGAAGGAGGTAAGACGTTCCCGGTGAACGATCCGGCCACCGGGCGGCCCCTGACGGAGGTGGCCGACGCATCGCCTGCCGACGCGATGAAGGCGCTCGACGCAGCCGCGGCGGCGCAGAAGAGCTGGGCGGCAACACCTGCCCGCGAACGCAGTGAAATCCTTCGAGCGGCATTCGAGAAGGTCACCGAACGCGCCGACGACATCGCGCTGCTGATGACCCTGGAGATGGGTAAGGCCCTCGCCGAGTCCAAGGCCGAGGTGAAGTACGGTGCCGAGTTCTTCCGCTGGTTCGCCGAGGAAGCGGTACGCATCGGCGGTCGCTACACCCCGGCCCCGGCGGGCAACGGTCGAATCCTCGTCACCAAGGCTCCGGTGGGGCCCGTACTGGCGATCACCCCGTGGAATTTCCCGTTGGCGATGGGCACCAGAAAGATCGGGCCCGCGCTGGCCGCCGGCTGCACGATCGTCGTCAAGCCCGCTCGTGAGACCCCGCTGACGATGCTGCTGCTGGCTCAGATCTTCGACGAGGTCGGCTTGCCCGAAGGTGTGCTCTCGGTGCTGACGACGTCGAAGTCCGGCGACGTCACCGGACCACTCATCGAGGATCCGCGGATGCGCAAACTCACCTTCACCGGCTCGACGGGCGTCGGCAAGTCTCTCGTCCAGAAGTCCGCGACTCGACTGCTCCGAACGTCGATGGAGCTCGGCGGCAACGCACCGTTCGTGGTGTTCGACGACGCGAACATCGACGACGCGGTGGACGGCGCGATGCTCGCCAAAATGCGCAACGGCGGCGAGGCCTGCACTGCGGCGAATCGGTTGCACGTGCACAACAGCGTGCGCGAGGAGTTCACCACCAAGCTCGTGTCGAAGATGGCCGAGATGAAGCTAGGCCCGGGCGTCGACCCCGATACGAAGCTCGGACCGCTGATCAATGCCGACCAGCTCGAGACCGTACAGGAACTCGTCGACGACGCGGTTGCGAAGGGTGCGACGCTTGCGCTCGGGGGCACAGCGCCGGGCGGCGACGGCTACTTCTACCCGGCGACCGTCCTCACCGAGGTACCTGCCGAGGCGAGAATCCTGAAGGAAGAGGTGTTCGGGCCGGTGGCTCCGATCGTCGGCTTCGACACCGAGCAGGAGGGTATCGACGCAGCCAACAACACCGAGTACGGCCTGGCGTCGTACATCTACACGGAGAATCTCGATCGCGCGCTACGGGTGGCCGACGCCATCGACAGTGGCATGGTGGGCGTCAACCGCGGAGTGATCTCGGACGCGGCTGCGCCGTTCGGTGGGGTGAAGGAATCGGGGTTCGGCCGCGAAGGCGGATCCGAGGGAATCGAGGAATATCTCGAGACCAAGTACATCGCTCTGAAGTGAACGAACGCAGGTCGGGTGCGCACGGCGCGCCCGACCTGGGGGTGGAATCAGTGTCCGAGACGACCGCGGCCGAGGCGGAGAAGAAGCATGGCCAGCGTGTGGCCTTCCTGGCCCAGGCTGCTGAAACGCTCGAGAACCTTCATCTCACGGCTGTGAACCAGGCGCGGTCCGCCGGAGGCCATGCGGGTGCGTCCGATGATCTGCGAGACCTCGGAGCGACGCTTGATGGCCGTCAGGATCTCGGCATCGAGGCGATCGATTTCCTGGCGCAGGTCGTTGATCTCGGCTTCGCTGGTGGGCAATGCGGTGTTTGAGTCGATCTTCGTCGTCATGGCCATCGTCTCTCCTCGGGTCACATCTTGGATCGCTGCGTCGTCCGTCACCGTTACGCCTTTCGTATTCGGAACTGCATCGCCGGTCGTTCGGTTTCCGTCCGGAACCAGGGCGTTGCGCCTATCGACAGGCTCCTGCACGCGCGGCCGTACGGTGGTCGACCCGATGGAGGTGATGACGTACGGTTTTTTCGATCACCGATCCAGTGTGCCACGGGTCAACCCTCCTGAAAAGTCGTCGGGTCGGCCGACAACCACGCGATGTGGGTTTGTCGGTACGCGCCGGTAACCTGACCGGACGATGAACACATTCCTCCAGGGCCTTCAGTCCCGACAGAACACCTCGTCCGACGCACTGCTGGAAGGTCTCAATCCTCAGCAGCGTGAGGCCGTTGTGCACACCGGATCTCCGCTGCTCATCGTGGCCGGAGCCGGGTCGGGCAAGACGGCGGTGCTGACGCGTCGCATCGCGTATCTGCTGGCCGAGCGAGGAGTGTCACCCGGCCAGGTGCTGGCCATCACGTTCACCAACAAGGCCGCTGCCGAGATGCGCGAGCGAGTCGCCGGACTCGTGGGACCGCGAGCGAACGCCATGTGGGTCTCGACGTTCCACTCGAGTTGCGTGCGGATTCTGCGCGCGCAGGCTGCGCTGCTGCCCGGTCTGAACTCGAACTTCTCCATCTACGACGCGGACGACTCTCGGCGGCTGCTGACGATGATCTCCAAGGATCTGCAGATCGACACCAAGAAGTTCTCGGCGCGGCTGCTCTCGACGGCGATCTCGAACCTCAAGAACGAGCTGATCGGACCCGACAAGGCAGCGGAGGACGCCGACGGCGATCCCGCCGAGCTGCCGCGGCTGGTGGCCAAGGTCTACGGCATCTACCAGCAGCGGCTGCGTGCGGCCAACGCCATGGACTTCGACGACCTCATCGGCGAGACGGTGGGCATTCTGCAGGCCTTCCCTCAGGTGGCGCAGTACTACCGACGCCGTTTCCGGCACGTTCTGGTCGACGAGTATCAGGACACCAACCACGCCCAGTACATGCTGGTCCGCGAACTGGTCGGTACTCCCGACGCCGACGGCGCACTCGAGGGCACCGTTGCGCCGGGCGAGCTCTGTGTGGTGGGAGACGCGGATCAGTCCATCTACGCATTCCGTGGTGCCACGATCCGCAACATCGAGGAATTCGAGCGCGACTATCCCGACGCCCGCACCATCCTGCTCGAGCAGAACTACCGTTCGACGCAGAACATTCTCTCGGCCGCCAACGCGGTGATCTCACGCAACATCGGCCGACGCGAGAAGAAGCTGTGGACCGACACTGGCGAGGGCGAGTTGATCGTCGGCTACGTCGCCGACAACGAGCACGACGAGGCGTCGTTCGTGGCCTCGGAGATCGACCGACTCGTCGACGGCGGAGACGTCCGCTTCGACGAGGTGGCCGTCTTCTACCGAACCAACAACTCCTCGCGTGCACTCGAAGAGATATTCATCCGACTCGGACTGCCGTACAAGGTCGTCGGCGGCGTCCGATTCTACGAGCGCAAGGAGGTCCGTGACCTCGTTGCGTATTTGCGCGTGCTCTCCAACGAGGACGACACCGTCAGCATGCGACGCATCCTCAACACTCCGCGCCGGGGGATCGGCGACCGTGCCGAGGCCTGTGTCGCCGTGCACGCCGAGCAGCGTGACATCAGCTTCTCGCGTGCCTTGCACGACGCAGCCGCGGGCAAGGTGGCGTTGCTCAACTCGCGGCAGCAGAAGTTGATCGCGCAGTTCATGGAGTTGCTCGACGAACTACGTGCAGTGCTCACCGCGACCGACGGGGACGGCAACGACATCGCAGACATCGGCGATGTCGTCGAGGCCGTTCTCGACCGCACCGGCTACCGTGCCGAGCTCGAAGCCAGCAGCGATCCGCAGGACGGTGCACGCCTGGACAACCTCAACGAACTCGTCAGCGTTGCGAGGGAATTCACCTCCGAGGCGCGCAACCAGGCCGCAGTGGCGGCAGAAGCTCTCGAAACCGGGGACGACGAGAACGGCGACGAGGACGGTGGCGTCGACGGGTTGGCCGAGCCGGGGTCGCTCGCGGCGTTCCTCGAACGGGTCTCCCTGGTGGCCGACACCGATCAGATCCCCGATTCGGGTACCGGCGTCGTCACCCTGATGACGTTGCACACCGCGAAGGGTCTGGAATTTCCGGTCGTCTTCGTGACGGGTTGGGAGGACGGCCAGTTCCCGCACATGCGGGCGCTCGGCGACTCCAACGAACTGTCCGAGGAACGACGTCTGGCGTACGTGGGCATCACTCGTGCGCGGCAGCGGCTCTACCTCACGCGCGCGATCATGCGCTCGGCATGGGGTCAGCCCATCGCCAACCCGGAATCGCGCTTTCTGCAGGAAGTTCCGCAGCACCTGATCGACTGGCGACGCGAGGATCCGGGCACCGGGGGAGGCCGAGCCATCGGTGGGGGCAGATCCGGCAGCTACGGCTCGGGTGGCGGATACGGCTCGAACAGTTACGGCTCGAACAGTTATGGTTCGGGCAGCTACGGCGGGTCCTCGAATCGCGGTCAGAGTGCGACGCCGAGTTTCGGTGCCGCCAAGGGGCGCAACTCCAATCTCGTTCTCGCGGTGGGCGATCGAGTCAGCCACGACAAGTACGGCCTGGGTACGGTGCTGGAATCGACCGGTGCCGGAGTCAAGGCGATGGTGTTGATCGACTTCGGTTCCGCAGGCCGCGTGAAGATGATGCTCATCGGCGGCGTCCCGATGACCAAGCTCTGAGTCTTTCGTTACACGAGAAAGCCGGACCCTGCGAAAGCGGGGTCCGGCTTTGTCGTGCGATGAAGGAGAATTCAGTCCATCTCGGGGCCGAGGGAGATTCCTCGGGAAGCGAGCCACGGAAGCGGGTCGATCTTGACCTCGCCCGGAAGGTGGACCTCGAAGTGCAGGTGCGGGCCGGTGGAGAAGCCGCGGTTACCCATGGTTGCGATCTGATCGCCCGCCATGACGTTCTGACCGACGGTGACGGTCGAGGTGTCGATGTGGCCGTAGACGGTGATCGTGCCGTCGGCGTGCTGCACGCGAACCCACATGCCGAAGCCTGCGGCCGGACCGGAGTCGATCACCTTGCCGTCGGCGACGGCGTAGATCGGAGTTCCGATGGCATTGGCAACGTCGACGCCGGCGTGGAGAACGCCCCAGCGGGCACCGAAGTTGGAGGTGTAGGTGCCCTGCGCCGGAAGTGCGAACAACGGTCTGCGAGCGGCGGCTTCACGTGCGGCACGCTCTTCGCTGAAGCGCTGACCCTTGGCGAGCAGGTCGTTGAACTGGCTCAGATCCACCGGTGCAGCGATGCTGAGGATCTGGGGTGCCTCCGACGGCGTCGCGCTGGACGAGTCGTCTTCGATCTCGGTGGTCTGCGGCGTGGTGGTGGCCGCGACTGCTGCTGCTGCGGGTGCTTCACCTGCGGCGAGTGCGTACTCGGAGGTGGCGACCGCGGCGGGTGAGTCGTTGTTGACGACTGCCTGGCCTGCCGCGACGACCGCACCTGCGGCGACTGCGAGCACTGCAGCTCGACCCTTGAGTGCGGTGGGGGGAAGGGGAATGCGGTGTGCGCCGCCGCGACGGGCCACGGGGGTGGCGTCTGCGGTGGTGGCGAACGGAGTGACGACGGTCGGCGACTCGTCGGCTGCGATGTACGGGGGCCGGGCGAACTCGGCCTCGGCGTACTGGGCCTCGGCATATTGGTGCGTGGGGTAGGAGTACGCGTCGTACGCGCTGTCGGCCTCGGCTGGCTCGGAGATGGGCTCGTAGCTGTAGACCGTGGTCGCGTCTTCGGCCAAGGGTCGAGTGAACCGGCTTGACGTGAAGGACGCACGGTGTTGCTGCAAGACCTACAACCTCCGTTATCCGTGACCTGGCTGTTACTGAAAGACTCGGCAGACGGTAACGAAATGATTGCGGGGCGCGCAAGTTAACAGCCCAAACCGGCGTCATATGTGAGATGGCTCACAAGTCGACCAGCGGTTATGTCGTGACGCGCCACATCCGGAATCGGACACGAGAACCCGTGGACGGCACACGGCGACAGTAACGGTTCTCGTACCGATCGAGCCGATACCGTGATCCGAGTGCCGACTCCCACCTTCGACGACTCGTCCGCCCGCGGCTCCGAGCGAGCGGAACCCCAACGGATTCGACCCCAGGAAGGGGAGTTCGGTCGAGCGGACGATCCGTCGCCCACCCCGCGCGTCGCGCTGGCTGTCGTACTCGCTCTGATCGCTGCGGTTGCCGCGGTGGTGGCCCAGCTGATCGGCGTCGTCCGCAGCGCCGACGGTTCGCCGGTGGGAGACGGGGCAATGGTGGCCGCGATCCTGGCCGGTGCCGTCCCCGTCGTCGTGGTCATCGCAGCCGCGGTGGGCGTGGCCGGCAAACGCGTCGAATTCGCTGCGGCACTGCTGGCCGGATACGGCGCAGTGGCGCTCGGAGTCACACTCCTGGACGTCGCCCTGTTGTCCGATCCCATCGACGCGAATCGACTCGAACTCTTCCGCCCGCTGAGCGCCGCGATGCTCGACGCCACCCCCGGCGCTTACGTTCTGCTCGTCGGTCACGCTGTGTCGGTTCTGGCGGGTATTGCGGGGTGGTCTGCGGTGCACCGCGCCGGGCTCGGTGACGGGTACGGCCACTCGGTGTATTCCGAGCATGTGGGGCGCGCGGCGGCAGGGCGTATCGGGCCGCTACTCGCGGCGCTGCTCGGCGCGTTCGGCGTGCTGGCGGCCGTTGCGGCGTTCGCGTCGCTCTACCGCTCGTCCGATCCGGTGGTGATCGTGACGGCGGTGGTGGAGTCGCCGGTGTTCGTCGCGGTGGGCTCCGGAGTTGTCGGTATCGCGGCGCTCGTGGTGGCCGCATCTGCGCTGGCCGCACTGTCGCCGCAGGTGGCGTCGGGTGCGTCCGTCGGAGCCGGGCTCGGGGTGCTCGGATTCGCCGGGGTCGGTCTGCTCGCGGGACTCGGTACCGGTGACCGGGTGGATGCCGGACTCGGCGCCTATCTGGGAACGGTCGCAGGGCTCGGACTGCTGATCTGTGGCGCAGTGCTCGCGCCCGTCGCTGCAGCGCGTGACCGTCGAGCGTTGGAGAGCGCGCAGCAGCGCGCGACGGGTGCGCGAGGGGTCCGCGGTGTCGCCGGTCCCGGAACCACGAGGTGGCACGCGGCAGCCGGTACTGCAGGCGTGCTGTCCGGCGTGCTGTTGGTCGTCGGATCGTTGTTGCCGATTCTGGAGACCGACTCGGGAATCGCCGCGCCACAGATACTGGCCACTCGCGTGGTGTTGGTCGCCGGGTTCGTGATGATTCTGGGTTCGGTGCCGCTGCTCTTCTCCGAGTTCGCCTCGACTGCGCGGCCGTTCGTGTCGATGTTCTGGCTCGGCGCGGTGGCGGCCGCGGCCGCGGTACTGCAGTCGGTGGTGCTCGCCGAGGACGTGGAAGGAGTGAGCACCGGTGTCGGGGCTCTTGCGATCATCGCGGGCGTCGTTGTGGCGGTGACGACCGGATTGCTGGCGCTGTTCGCCGGATCGGCCGAGCGCGACGACGTCGACACGTCCCAAGACGCAGCGACCGACGGCGTGGTGCTCGGCACCGCCCTGTTCGGTGCCGTTCTCCTCGCCGTCGGCCTGGCCCTGCCCCTGTATCGAGGTAGCGATCTGACCGCTGCGACGGTCACCGAATTTCCGTGGGGTTGGGACACCTGGGGGCAGATGCTGCTCGCCGTCGGAGTTCTGGTTGCCGCCGTCGTCGCGGCGCGAGCTCGGCCCACGCGCGGCAGCGTCCTGCTCGGCGGGGCAGCCGTCGCCGGGATCGTGCATCTGGCGTCGTGGCCCCTGACATCTGCGCGTGCCACCGATCCGGAAATGGGCCCCGGCGTCGTGCCGTCGGTGGCCGGAATCGTCGTTCTCGCTGTCGCGGCGGCACTTTCGGCCCGCCGCACGGATCGGTGACGCCGACTGCACCGGCCAGGTAGCGGTGAGATAGGCCACATAGCATCCATGCGCCCGATGCGCTGTCGGGGCACCTGGATAAAGTCCATGCTCAGACCCGCTCACACCCCTGGAGCGGGCGTCAACGTAGACGAGACGGTGAGCTGATGGATCTCTTCGAATACCAGGCGAAGGAATTGTTCGCCAAGCATGGCGTACCCACCTCCGCCGGTCGTGTCACCGACACGGTCGCCGGAGCAACACAGATTGCCGAAGAAATCGGCAAGCCAGTAATGGTCAAGGCACAGGTCAAGGTCGGTGGCCGCGGCAAGGCCGGTGGCGTCAAGTACTCCAAGGACGTCGCAGCAGCCACCGAGAACGCAGAAGCGATTCTCGGACTCGACATCAAGGGCCATGTCGTCAAGAAGCTTCTCGTTGCAGAAGCCTCCGACATCGCCGAGGAGTACTACATCTCCTTCCTGCTCGATCGCACCAACCGCACCTACCTCGCGATGTGTTCGGTCGAGGGTGGCGTCGAAATCGAGGTGACGGCGGAGGAGAACCCCGACGCACTCGCACGTATTCCGGTCGACGCCGTCAAGGGCGTCGATCTTGCTTTCGCTCGTGAAATCGCCGAAAAGGGCAAGCTTCCCGCCGAGGTGCTCGATGCCGCTGCGGTGACCATCCAGAAGCTGTGGGAGGTCTTCATCAACGAAGACGCTCTCCTGGTCGAGGTCAACCCGCTGGTTCGCACCCCCGACGATCAGATCCTCGCCCTCGACGGCAAGGTCACGCTCGACGCCAACGCAGACTTCCGCCAGGCCGGCCACGCCGAGTTCGAGGACAAGGATGCAGCCGATCCCCTCGAGGCCAAGGCCAAGGAGAACGACCTCAACTACGTCAAGCTCGACGGACAGGTCGGCATCATCGGAAACGGTGCCGGACTGGTCATGTCGACCCTCGACGTCGTCGCATACGCGGGCGAGGCACACGGCGGCGTCAAGCCGGCCAACTTCCTCGACATCGGCGGCGGCGCTTCGGCCGAGGTCATGGCCGCAGGCCTCGACGTCATCCTCGGCGACGAGCAGGTCAAGAGCGTGTTCGTCAACGTCTTCGGCGGAATCACCGCATGCGACGCAGTGGCCAACGGCATCGTCGGCGCACTGAAGAAGCTGGGCGACGACGCCAACAAGCCGCTGGTCGTCCGTCTCGACGGCAACAAGGTCGAAGAGGGCCGCAAGATTCTCGCCGACGCCGCGCACCCGCTGGTGACGCTCGCCGGAACCATGGACGAGGGCGCCGACAAGGCCGCCGAGCTGGCAGCGAAGTAGAGGAAACCATGTCAATCTTTCTGAACAAGGACAACAAGGTCATCGTCCAGGGCATCACCGGCGGCGAAGGCACCAAGCACACCGCCCTGATGCTCAAGGCCGGAACCCAGGTCGTCGGTGGCGTCAACGCACGTAAGGCCGGAACCACGGTCAAGCACGTCGACGCACAGGGCAACGACATCGAACTCCCGGTCTTCGGCTCCGTCGCCGAGGCAATGGAGAAGACCGGAGCGGACGTCTCGATCGCGTTCGTCCCGCCGGCATTCTCCAAGGACGCCATCGTCGAGGCCATCGACGCCGAGATCCCGCTGCTCGTCGTCATCACCGAGGGCATCCCCGTGCAGGACTCCGCGTACGCGTGGGCCTACAACGTGGAGAAGGGCAAGAAGACCCGCATCATCGGTCCCAACTGCCCCGGAATCATCACCCCCGGTGAGGCTCTCGTCGGCATCACGCCCGCGAACATCTCGGGAACCGGCCCCATCGGCCTGGTCTCCAAGAGCGGCACGCTGACCTACCAGATGATGTTCGAGCTCCGTGACTTCGGATTCTCGACGGCCATCGGCATCGGCGGCGACCCCGTCATCGGAACCACCCACATCGACGCCATCGAGGCATTCGAGGCGGACCCCGAGACCAAGATCATCGTCATGATCGGTGAGATCGGTGGCGACGCCGAAGAGCGCGCAGCCGACTACATCAAGGCCAACGTGACCAAGCCGGTCGTCGGCTACGTCGCAGGCTTCACCGCTCCCGAGGGCAAGACCATGGGCCACGCAGGTGCCATCGTCTCCGGCTCGCTGGGAACGGCGCAGGCGAAGAAAGATGCACTCGAGGCCGCAGGCGTGAAGGTCGGCAAAACGCCGTCCGAGACCGCTGCACTCGCGCGCGAAATCCTGGAATCGCTTTCCGTGAAGTAGCACTCGCTTCTGAAAAAGCCCGCCACCGACATCGGTGGCGGGCTTTTTCGTGCGCACCCGGCTCCGCGTCAATGGACCACTGCATGCGTCTGGGCGATGCAATGTCACATTGACGCGGAGCCGGCAGCGCTATTCGGTCTCGAATTTGTCCGCTCGCCACAGAACGAACACGGACGCTGCTCCCAGCGCTATCGCTACCCCGGCGTAATAGACCGAGCCCAGGGAACCTGCACCCCACGCTGCGACGACGGCGAAGACGAGAAGTGTGGCGACCTTGAAATACTCGATTCTCTTCCGCGTCATGCCCTGACCCTCCCTGATCGGCGAATGCGTCGGCATCATTGTGCACGAAATATGTTGCGCTGCATAGTAATTGATAGGCAATAGAGCCGTAAAGAGATATCAATAGCCGAAGTAATTAAATGCTGAGATACTTGCGACATGGGAGGAAACACGGCTGAATTCTTGACGCGTCTGTATCGAGACGGTTGGCACGCAGACCATGCGGTGCGTCCGGTCGGCAGGTTGATGATCACGGCCATGGTGGTTTCGTGCTTGTATGCACTCGCATCGGTGGTGATGCTGAAGTCCCTGGCGGACTACCAGATGCACCGGCAGGGCATGGACGACGGCTCCCTGCCGTTGTCTGCGAAGGCCATCGTCTACGGGGCCTACTCGCTGCGGGTGATCACCGTGATCAGCCTGATCTTCGGCTACTCGCATCTCGTCCGACGGCTCTCCAGGCGCACCCCGTCCGAATATCGACTTCTCCTGAGCTGGAGCATCTTCGGGGTGGCCGCCTACTCCTATCTGATCTTCACCCCGAATCTGCCGTGGACTCACATCGTTCAGGGTGTTCAAGTTGTACTGCTGCTCACGGTGGCGCTATTTCTGATGACCCCGCGCGTGCGGGCCTATTTCGCAGAGCCGTCGATCGGCTAGATTGATCCGCGTGCACAGGATCTTCACCACCGCGTTCAGCTCGGTCTATCCGCACTACGTGAACAAGGCCGAACGCAAAGGTCGGACGAAAGCCGAGGTCGACGAGATCATTCGATGGCTCACCGGTTTCGACCAGTCGGCCCTCGACCGCCATCTCGAGACCGAAACGACGTTCGACGACTTCTTCGCGGCAGCGGACCTCAACCCGAACGCGGAGCTGATCACCGGAGTCGTCTGCGGCATCCGCGTCGAGAACGTCGAGGACCCCTTGATGCAGAAAATCCGCTACCTTGACAAGCTGATCGACGAACTCGCCAAGGGCAAGAAGATGGAAAAGATCCTGCGCGGTCAGCACGGAACTTCGATGGCATCTGGAAAAGCCACACCGCAGTCGCAGTGAAGTAGAGCGCCCCGGTCCTCTTGCGGGGCGGGGCGCTCTACCGGCAGTCTATCGAGCCCTAGCTTCGTCCTGGCTCTCCACTGAAGGCCTGTCTGTCCACGGATTCGACTCCCAAGCCAGGTTCAGCCCAAAAGCGACGCCTGCCCCAACTACCACCATCAGGAGAACTCGCCACAGGGGAAGGTCGGCACCGATACCCCAGACAAGAGCCAGCGCGATGATGATTCCGACTATAGGGCTCATGATTGCTCGCTTGACAGCGTTCACGTTGCGCCTCCTCGACGCACTCGTTCCGTCAGCAGTTCTTCACTCCGCCGGCAATGCCAGAGGGTAGAGCGCCTGCTCCACCGGCCTCTATCGTCCCGATGAATCCTGTCAAGGCCCCGGTCCCGACGCCCTCGCCTATGGCGTTCACGCACTCCGTGAATCCGACCGGATGCAAGAGCGGGCCTAGTTGCGTGGTGAAGGGCGTGTGCGCCGGTACGGGCGGCGGCGGCTCGACGAGTTCCGCATTGGCGGTTGCTTGTCCCAGTGTTGCCGCGGCCGTAAGAGTCAGTACGGCACCTACCGAGATCGTCAGAAACTTACGCATCAGTACCTCCCGCTTCTTGGTGTTTCATCCACCTTTGTTTACGTACCAAAAGTAACGATATAGAGCATCTTGGCTTGTCAACAGCTATCGCGTGCGATCCGAGGCAATTCGCAAAATTGTCACCCGGACGTAACCTTTAGTGCAAGTAATGGATCTGGTGTCTGGTTGGCTCGCTACAACATGCACGATTTCCTGTGCGAGAGGTGAACTGCCTCAGCTCTCAGGTGGACGAAGCGAAACCGCAGGATTACCACGCGCGGCGCATCGTTGGGCTTATTGGAATCACGCTGAATCGAAGTGTGGTCATCGATTCGATGCACGACTTCACTGATCGTCATGACAACCACCGAGAACCGTGCCCTCACCAAGAACGGGCCCGACACCCCCACCACTGCAGCCGGATGGATCGCCCGCGCGGGTGAGGTGGCTCAACTGCTCGCAGTCGATGCCGTCGCTCGCGACAAGGGCCGCGAGATTCCCGCCGCCGAGGTGCAGCTGCTCAAGGACGCGGGCCTGGTCACCCTGCTCGGCCCCGTCGAACACGGTGGGGCCGGCCAGGACTGGCCGACGGCGTACCAGGTCATTCGCACCGTTTCGAAGGCCGACGGTTCCATCGGTCAACTGCTCGGGTACCACCTGCTGTGGTTCTGGGCAGCCCGGCTCGTCGGTACTCCCGAGCAGATCGAGGCCGTCGAGGCAGACGCCACGAAGAACAAGTGGTTCTTCGGCGGTGCCGTCAACCCTCGGGACAACGACGTCGCGGTCACCGACGAGGGCGACACCATCGTGTTCGACGGTTCCAAGACCTTCTCCACCGGCAGCCGCGTCTCGGACGTCACCGTGCTCGAGGGAGCTCTGCCGGACGGCCAGCATGTGTTTGCGATCGTGCCGTCGAAGATCGAGGGACTGTCGTTTCACGACGACTGGGACAACATCGGCCAGCGTCAGACCGAGAGCGGCAGCGTCACCATCGACAAGGTTCGCGTCGACTGGGCCAGCGCAGCAGGGTTCGTGGACAAAGCTTTTCAGCCGCGGGTCTACAACACCCTCAATGTCCCGACCATTCAGCTGGTGTTCGTCAACTTCTACCTCGGAATCGCGAGGGGCGCTCTCGAGGAGGCGGCGTCGTACACCAAGGACAAAACCCGTGCGTGGCTGCACAGCACCGTGGACAAGGCCGTCGACGAGCCGTACATCATCGACATCTACGGCGATCTGACCGCCAAGCTCTGGGCCGTAGAAGCCCTCGCCGATGCAGTTGCGTTGGAAGGACAGAAGATTCACGACAACGCCTGGAACGTCACCGCCGAGGAGCGCGGTGAGCACGAGGTACGCGTCGCCGCCGTCAAGGCTCGCGCCACGGAGGTCTCGCTCGAGATCACCGGGGCCGTGTTCGAGGCGCTCGGTGCGCGGGCGACGGCCAGCAAGTACGGCTTCGACCGCTTCTGGCGCAACGTGCGTACGCATACCCTGCACGATCCGGTCGCGTACAAGCGACGCGAGGTGGGCCGCTGGGTTCTCACCGGCGAGCTGCCCGAGCCCACCTGGTACTCGTAGTCCCGACCTTTCTGGCCCCGATCCGATCAGACCCCCGATTTCCGGATGAATGTGCCATTCACGCCGTCTGAGTGCGTGAATGGCACATTGATCCGCTGAAGGATGACGCACACATGAGCACCGAAAAAATCACCGACGCAATCAAATTCGCGTACTGGGTACCCAATGTCTCGGGTGGTCTGGTCACCAGCACCATCGAGCAACGCACCAGCTGGGATTACGAATACAACAAGAAGCTGGCGCAGACCGCCGAGAACAACGGTTTCGAGTACGCCCTGAGTCAGGTTCGCTACGAGGCAAGTTACGGGGCCGAGTTCCAGCACGAGTCGACCAGCTTCTCCCTCGCGCTGCTGCTGGCCACCGAGCGGCTCAAAGTCATTGCCGCAGTGCATCCAGGGCTGTGGCAGCCGGCGGTCCTCGCCAAGCTCGGTGCCACAGCCGATCACCTCTCCAACGGCCGATTCGCCGTCAACGTCGTCAGTGGCTGGTTCAAGGACGAGTTCACCCACCTCGGTGAGCCATGGCTCGAACATGACGAGAGATACCGTCGCAGTGCAGAATTCCTGCAGGTGCTGCGCAAGATCTGGACCGAGGACGACGTCGACTTCCGGGGTGACTTCTACCGGATCCACGACTTCACCCTCGAGCCCAAGCCGCTCAACACTCCCGATCGGCCGAACCCCGAATTGTTCCAGGGCGGCAATTCGTCTGCAGCACAGGAGAATGCCGGACGGTACTCGGACTGGTACTTCAGCAACGGCAAAGATTTCGACGGCGTCACCGAGCAACTCGACAACCTCCGACGCGTCGCCCGAGATCACCGGCGTGAGGTGAAGTTCGGGCTCAACGGCTTCATCATCGCGCGAGACAGCGAGAAGGAAGCCCGAGACACATTGCGCGAGATCATCGAGAAGGCGAACAAGCCCGCTGTCGAAGGTTTCAAGGGAGCGGTGCAACAGGCGGGCAATTCGACGGGCGACAAGAAGGGTATGTGGGCGGACTCGACGTTCGAGGACCTCGTTCAGTACAACGACGGCTTCAAGACCCAGTTGATCGGCACCCCGGAGCAGGTGGCCGAGCGAATCGTCGCCTACCGTCGCCGCGGCGTCGACCTGATTCTCGGAGGCTTCCTGCACTTCCAGGAGGAGATCGAGTACTTCGGGGCGAAGGTCCTGCCGCTGGTTCGGGAGCTCGAAGCTACCGAGTCGAACGACCATGAGCTGGTTGCTTCCCGCTGACCTGGAGTTCCTCGAGCGGTCGGGTCCGTGCAGTAGCGTGAGTTCTCGGACCCGACCGACCTGGGGTACGGACAATATCAGGATGAGGAGACGCGATGACCTACTCGCCCGGCAGCCCTGAAACAGGGGGCTCCAACTCTGGTGGCTACGGCGGAGGTGGACCGTCCTACGGCCCGTCGTCCTCGCCGAGTCAGCCGTCGTCCAACCCACAAGGTCATCCGGGGCAGAACCAGCCGTTTCACCAGCCGTCGGTGTCCAATCCCTTCGGCCCTCCGGTCCCCGGCACCTCGGCACCGGGCCCGGCTTCCGCTGCACCGCAGTCGAAGTCGTCCGGATCGGCGCTGTCGAATCTGCCGAGAATTCTGACCTTCGCGATCCTCGGTCTCGGCGTCGTCACCTTCCTGCTCGGTTTGCTGGACCTCGTCACCGCCGAGGTCACCTCGTCTCAGGAACTGCCGAGCAGCATCCAGACCTCGTTCAGCACCACCTTCTTCGCGTCCGGTGGTAGCGCGGTATCGGTTGCTCTCCTGTTGGCTGCGGGCTTGATCGCCGGGGCTTCGCTGCTGCAGAAGGACGCCAGGAATCAGGCCGTGGTGGCCGCCCTGGCGATCGCCGGTTGGCTGGTGTTGGTCTTCCAGTCGTTCAGCCTGCCCAGCGCAGAGGGCAACGAGTTTGCCAGCACCACCAGCTCGCTCGGTATCGGTGCGATCCTGGTGCTCGTCCTCGGCTTCGTCCAGGCAGCCGCCGCAGTGGTGGCACTGCTGCTCGATGCGGGCATCGTCAAGGCTCCGGCTCCCAAGCCTGCCGGCTACGGCAATCAGAACCAGCAGTCCGGATACGGCCAGCAGAACCCGTACAACGCGCCGACGACATCGTTCGGTGGACCGTCGCAACCGCAGCCATACGGCAATCCGCCGTCGTACGGTCAGCCCCAGGGAACCTCGTCCAACTTCGGTCAAGGCCTCAGCGGTCAAGCACCGAGCGGGCAGTCGTCGGGGCAGCATTCCTACAACCCGGGTGGCCAGCCGCAGTACGGACAGTCCGGCCCCAACACCCCGTCGCCCCAGGGTGGCTACGCACCACCGCCGTACACCGGTCCGAGCGGCCCGGCCGCCGGGCAGGCCTACCCGCCGAATCAGTACCAGTACGGCCAGCCGTCCGGATACGGCCAGCCCCCGGCCAAGTCGGACGAGCCCGAATCGGGCGAACAGTCGACGCCCTACGGTGCGCCCACGCAGTCGTTCGGTGCCACTCCCGCCGTGGAAGACGACAACAAGCGCGACTGATTCAGGCATCACAATCTACTTCGCGGCGCGCCTGACCGGCGCGCCGCGAAGATGATGCGACTCTCGTTGCGATGAGCGATCTATTGAACCGAGAGACGCGACGCGCGGCCGCCCGGGCTCCCCGCGCGGGTACCGGACCGACGCCCGATCAGTCGCGCATGCTCGCCGCAGTGGCCTTCAAGACCTCCGGGCTGGTCGTGGTGATCGCGACGACTCTGGCTCTGATCACCCTCGTCTCGGTCAACAGCGACCTGACGGGAACCCTCGGGGCGATCGCCGGGTCGTGGTTCGCGGTACACCTGGTGCCCCTGAGCATCGGCGGTACATCGCTCGGCATCGCTCCACTCCTGCCGACATTGATCATCGGCTGGTCCGTCGCCCGTACCGTCCACCACGCCGTGGACTCCGACACCGACCGCCGCATGGTTCGGTGGGTGTTCGCGGCATCGATGGCCGGCCCGCTCGCCGTCACCGCCATCGCCCTGGCCGTCGCCAAGGACGCGTCCACCGTCATCGGACTGTCGAGCCCCAACGCACTCGTGGCCTTCTCCTGGGTCGCAGGCGTGCACGCGGCCGCATCCGGCACCGGCTTGATTCTCGCGCGCTGGGACTCACTGGTGATCCGCCGCGGACTCCCGGACTGGGTGCGCGCGCTCGTTGCGCCCTTCGTGCGCGCGATGTCGATCCTTGCCGCAGGCGGCGCGGCCGTCGTACTGCTGGCCCTGCTCGCCTCATGGGAGACCGCGGGCGCGCTGGTCGAGAGCGGGCGCGATGTCGTCGGCATGCTCGGGTTGACCGTGGTGTCGGTGCTCTACCTCCCCAACGTCGTCATCGGTGCCCTCGCGGTGGCCACCGGTTCCACTGCCGGGTTCGGCGAGGCGTCGGTCAGCCTGTTCTCCACCTCGGGAGGTCCGCTCCCGCCGCTGCCGATCCTCGCCGTCCTCCCCGAAGGACCGGCCCAGACGATCTGGGTCGTGATGCTCGTCGTCCCGATCGGTGCCGGACTGCTGCTCGGCCGCGACTGCGCCATCCGCAGCGCCGACATCCAGGTCGCTGTGTCGTCCGTGTGGGTCGTCGCGGCTGCAACCGGCGTGCTCGCAGCGCTGTTCGGCTACGCCGCAGGCGGAAACCTCGGCACCTTCGGCACCGTCGAAGTCACCGTGTGGAGCTTCGGGCTGCTGACATTCGCGTGGCTGGCCGTCGTCGGGTCCGTCTCTGCAGCCCTCGTCGTGTGGCGTCGAGCAGAACCCGAGCCGGTCCAGGACGAGCCCGCTCCGACTCCCGTACCCGCGGCGGCCGAGTTGGCGATCGAGGCCGCCCCAGCCGAGTCCGAGGACGACGAACAGGTCGAGGAGGTCGTCGAGGCGGAGGTCGTGGACGAGGCGGTGGACGATGTCCCGGCCGAGATGCCCCCGGCCGAAGAATCGGACGCACCCGTCGAGGCCGCTACCGACGAACCGTTGGACGCCGAGGTCGTCGCGCCGCCCGGGGACCAGGACGGACCTGCCCGGTAGGGCTCGGAGGCGCAGCGACTAGGCTTTCCGCTGGCTCGAACGATCCGCCTCGATAATTCAGGAGTAGTGCGCTGACTGCCTTGCGTGAGACACCCGCGCGGGTCGTCGTCCTCGCATCGGGGACCGGCTCGCTCCTGCAGTCGCTCATAGCCGCGACTGCCACCGAGAACTATCCAGCCCATATCGTCGCCGTCGGAGTCGATCGCGACTGCGACGCGGCCCGCCGCGCCGACGAGGCCGGAATCGCGAACTTCCGAATCGGGCTGAAGGACCATGCCGATCGGGCCCAGTGGGACATCGCACTCACCGAAGCCGTCCTGGGTCACCGGCCCGACCTGATCGTCACCGCCGGGTTCATGAAGATCCTCGGCCCGCAGTTCCTCGATGCTTTCGCCGGACGCATCGTCAACACCCACCCCGCGCTGCTGCCGTCGTTCCCCGGCGCACATGCCGTGCGGGATGCACTCGACCACGGCGTCAAACTGACCGGTTCGACGGTTCATCTGGTCGATTCCGGCGTCGACACCGGGCCGATCCTCGCGCAGGAAGCCGTACCGGTTCTCGACGGCGACGACGAATCCGCGTTGCACGAACGCATCAAGACTGTGGAGCGACGGTTGCTGGTCGACGTGATCGCAGCCGTGGCCGCCACAGGTGTCACCTCCGATGGACGAAAGGCTCAGATAATCCGATGAGTGAACGTAAAGCAGTGCGCCGCGCGCTGGTCAGCGTCTACGACAAGACCGGACTGATCGAACTGGCGACCGGCTTGCACAGCGCAGGCGTCGCTCTTGTGTCCACCGGATCGACGGCGAGCAAGATCGCCGACGCCGGAATTCCGGTCACCAAGGTCGAGGACCTCACCGGATTTCCCGAGACCCTCGAGGGGCGCGTCAAGACGCTCCACCCTCGGGTGCACGCCGGCGTGCTCGCCGATACCCGTAAGCCCGAACATCTTTCGCAGCTCGAGGAACTGGGCATCGAAGCGTTCGAGCTCGTCGTGGTGAACCTCTACCCGTTCACCGAGACCGTCGCCAGCGGGGCGACGCCGGACGAATGCGTCGAGCAGATCGACATCGGCGGACCGTCGATGGTGCGCGCCGCGGCCAAGAATCATCCGTCGGTGGCCGTCGTCGTCGACCCGGCTCGCTACGAGGACGTGCTCACGGCCGTCTCCGGTGGCGGATTCACCCTCGCCGAGCGCACGTCGCTTGCGGCACAGGCCTTTCAGCACACGGCTGCCTACGACGTCGCGGTGGCATCGTGGATGAGCAACGTACTGACCCCCGACACCGAGACGGTGTTCCCGGAATGGATCGGCGGCACCTGGGACCGCTCGGCCGTGCTCCGCTACGGCGAGAACCCGCACCAGAAGGCGGCTCTGTACGTCGACTCGTCCGCTGCCGCAGGCATCGCGCAGGCCGAGCAGTTGCACGGTAAAGAGATGTCGTACAACAACTTCACCGATTCCGATGCGGCCTGGCGGGCGGCGTTCGATCACGCCGAGCCCACCGTCGCCATCATCAAGCACGCCAATCCCTGTGGCATCGCCGTCGGCAAGGACATCGCCGAGGCACACCGCAAGGCCCACGCCTGCGATCCGGTGAGCGCGTACGGCGGCGTCATCGCAGCCAACCGTGAGGTCACCGTCGAAATGGCCGAGCAGGTGGCCGAGATCTTCACCGAGGTCATCATCGCGCCGTCCTACGCAGACGGTGCACTCGGAGTGTTGCAGCGCAAGAAGAACATTCGCGTCCTGCTCGCGGTCGCACCACCCACCTCGGGCGTCGAACTCAAGCCAATCTCCGGCGGCGCACTGCTGCAGCAGCGGGACGTGCTCGACGCGGACGGCGACAATCCCGCCAACTGGACCCTCGCAGCCGGTGAACCCGCCGACGAGGCGACGTTGAAGGATCTCGAGTTCGCCTGGCGTGCAGGAAGAGCGGTCAAGTCCAACGCAATTCTGCTCGCCCACGACGGTGCGTCGGTCGGCGTCGGAATGGGCCAGGTCAACCGCGTCGACGCCGCCCACCTCGCCGTGCAGCGCGCCGGGGATCGCGTCGTCGGTTCGGTTGCGTCCTCGGATGCGTTCTTCCCGTTCCCCGACGGCCTCCAGGTCCTCATGAGCGCAGGCGTCAAAGCCGTTGTGCAGCCCGGTGGTTCGGTACGCGACAACGAAGTGATCGCCGCGGCACAGGATGCGGGCGTGACCCTGTATCTGACGGGATCACGGCACTTCGCTCACTGAGCCCTCCCGCCGAGCTCGAAGTTAGGGATGGATTTCTGGCGAAATCCGTCCCTAACTTCGAGCTCGGCTAGACATTGGCCCCGGCGGCGCGCAGTTTGTCGCGAACTCGCGCTGCGACTTCCCATGGATCGGTGCGCAATTGCATCGCGCTCACTCTGATCACCGCCCAGCCGAGCGATTCGAGGAGGTGCTGGCGCTCGATGTCCCAGGCCCGTTGCTTCTCGTCCGACCAGTGTTGTTCGCCGTCGTACTCCACCGCGACCTTCCACCGTGCCCACCCGATGTCGATGCGGGCGAACACCCTCCCGTCCGGACCCACCACCTCGATCTGAGTTTGCGGGCGAGGTAGTCCTGCCGCCATGAGAGCCAGTCTGGTGCGTGTCTCCTGTGGTGATTCCGCTCCCGGGTCGACCACAGCGAGCACGGCCCGCAACTGAACGATGCCGCGGGCACCTCGATGGTTCTCTGCGAGCCGGGCGATGTCGGGAATACCAACTCCGGTGGCGCGGCACAGTGCATCCAGCCGTGCCACGGCGGTTCCGAACGGTCTGCGTCGGCCGAGGTCGTATGCAGTTCGAGCCGCGGTGGTGACGACCAACCCGTCGACAGTCTCGATTTCTTCCGGCAGCAACTCGTCGAAGCCGATCCGGAGCCCGTCGAACTTCCGTCTGTGTTCGGCCCAGATGAGCTCGGCATCGTGGTCGGCAGAGATCCAGCCCGATCCATGGGTTGCCGCGGCACTGACGCCGGAGACCACCGCCTTACCTCGGGAGTACAACCACGCTGCCCTTGCCTTGGTCGTCGCATCCAGTTCGCAACCCGGGTCGATGTAGACGTCACGATAGATTCGACGAAAGTGCTGCCGGAGCTGCTGGCGCGTGACCATCCCGTTTGCCAGTGCCTCGGATCCGACGAACGGTGCGCTGTCCATTCATGCACAGTGGCATCGGATTCAGGCGAATAGTAGGCCGGGCGCTGGCTGTGGATGAACAAAATAGTTGTCCACAGTTATGCCGCTGTGATCGATATCGGGCCGAGATGTGTATCGGTTGCCGAGCTCGAAGTTATGGACGGAATTTGCCCGATTTCTGTCCATAACTTCGAGTTCGGCGGAAGACTCCGTGGCGGCAATCGCCAAACGCTCGTAGCGTGGAGAAGTGACCTCTACCAAACCTGGCATCTCCACTCTCGGCGAACTCAAGGCATCCGGACATCGGCAGCGGTCGATCAAGGAAGAGTTGCGGGAAAATCTTCTGAAGGCATTGCGTGACGGCACCGATCCGTGGCCGGGGATCGTCGGTTTCGGCTCGACGGTGTTGCCGCAGTTCGAGCGCGCGATTCTGGCCGGTCACGACGTGGTGCTGCTCGGCGAGCGCGGGCAGGGCAAGACGCGTCTGCTGCGCACCCTGAATCTGCTCCTCGACGAGTGGGTGCCGGTGATCGCCGGCGCGGAACTGGGCGAGCATCCGTACGAGCCGATCACCCCCGCCAGCATCAGGAAAGCGAAGGAACTCGGCGACGACCTGCCCGTCGAGTGGCGGCATCGCAGCGAGCGGTACGCCGAGAAGCTCGCGACCCCGGATACGTCGGTGGCGGACCTCGTCGGCGACGTCGATCCCGTCAAGGTGGCCGAGGGCCGCAGCCTCGGCGATCCCGAGACCATCCACTTCGGGCTCGTGCCCCGCAGTCACCGTGGCATCGTGGCGATCAACGAGCTCCCCGACCTCGCCGAGCGCATCCAGGTGTCGCTGCTCAACGTCATGGAAGAGCGCGACATTCAGGTGCGCGGCTACACCCTGCGTCTGCCGCTGGACGTGATGCTGGTGGCGAGCGCGAACCCCGAGGACTACACCAATCGCGGACGCATCATCACCCCGCTCAAGGACCGCTTCGGTGCCGAGATCAGGACCCACTACCCGCTCGAACTCGACGCCGAGGTAGCCGTCATCGACCAGGAAGCGGAGCTCCAGGCAACCGTTCCCACCTACCTGCTCGAGGTGCTGGCCCGATTCACCCGACTGCTGCGCGAGTCGCCGTCGGTCGATCAGCGTTCCGGCGTTTCCGCTCGTTTCGCCATCGCAGCGGCCGAAACCATCGCTGCCGCAGCCGTTCACCGAGCCGCGATACTCGGAGAGGCCGAGCCCGTGGCCCGGCCGGTCGACCTCGGCACCATCATCGAGGTGCTCCGCGGCAAGGTCGAATTCGAATCGGGTGAGGAAGGCCGCGAAATCGAAGTCCTCGAGCACATGTTGCGCCGGGCGACTGCCGATACCGTTCGAGCCCACCTCGGCGGCATCAACCTCGCGGCGCTGGTGACGGCGATCGAGACGGGCGAGCCCATCGTCACCGGCGATCGCATCACGGCGAAAGCGTTGCTCGACGAGCTTCCCGACGTCGAGGTCATCGGCGACATCCACGAGCGGCTCAACGCCACCTCGGATGGCGAGAAGGCAGCCGCCGTCGAACTCGCACTCGAAGGTCTCTACCTGGCGCGCCGGATCTCCAAGGACCCCGACGACGACGGTCAGACGGTGTACAGCTGATGCGTCGCTCCAGATACGGGCGGTATCACGACGGGCCGGATCCCCTTGCGCCACCGGTGGATCTGCGCGAGGCGCTCGACGCCATCGGCGAGGACGTGCTCGAGGGTGCGTCGCCGCGTCGGGCGCTGCAGGAGATGCTGCGGCGTGGGACGAAGAACATGCGTGGGCTCGACGACCTCGCTGCCCAAGCAGCCAAGCGTCGACGAGATCTGTTGAAGAAGAACAATCTCGACGGAACGTTGCAGGAAGTGCGAGAGCTGCTGGACAAGGCGGTACTCGAGGAACGCAAGGCATTGGCACGTGCCCTCGACGACGATGCGCGGTTCCAGGAGATGCAGATCGGTGACCTGTCGCCGTCCACTGCCCAAGCGGTGCAGGAGCTTTCGGACTACGACTGGCGTTCGTCGGAGGCGCGCGAGAACTACGAGAAGATCAAGGATCTGCTCGGACGCGAAATGTTGGACCAGCGTTTCGCGGGTATGAAGCAGGCCCTAGAAGGTGCAACCGACGAGGACCGTCAGGCCATCAGCGAGATGCTGAAAGACCTCAACGAGTTGCTCGACGCCCACAACAAGGGTGAGGACACCGATGAGCAGTTCGAGCAGTTCATGGACAAGCACGGGCAGCACTTCCCGGAGAATCCGTCGAGCGTCGAGGAGCTGTTGGACTCCTTGGCCCAGCGTGCGGCAGCGGCGCAACGGCTTCGCAATTCGCTGAGTGCCGAGCAGCGGGCAGAGCTCGATGCGTTGGCGCAGCAGGCCTTCGGTGACTCGAATCTGCTGAGCCAGCTCGATCAGCTCGATCAGAACCTGCAGCAGGCCCGGCCCGGTGAGGACTGGGACGGCTCGCAGAACTTCCGCGGCGAGAACGGGATGGGCCTCGGTGACGGTACCGGAGCGCTTCAGGACATCGCGGATCTCGAGAATCTGGGCAATCAGCTCTCGCAGCAGTACAACGGCGCTGCCCTGGACGACATCGACGCCGACGCGTTGCTGAAGCAACTCGGGCCAGAGGCCGCGGCCGATGCGAGGATGCTCGCCGAGCTCGAAAAGGCGCTGCAGCAGCAGGGTTTCATGGACAAGGGTGCCGACGGACAATGGCGTCTGTCACCGAAGGCGATGCGGCAGCTGGGTCAGTCGGCACTGAAGGATGTGGCGGGAAAGCTGTCCCGACGCGGCGGCGAGCGAGACACTCGCAAGGCGGGCGCGATGGGGGAGCCCACCGGTGCGTCGCGAGCGTGGGAGTTCGGTGACACCGAGCCGTGGGACGTCACGCGCACGGTCAACAATGCGGTACTGCGCTCGGCGGCAACAGGATCCGGTTTCCCGGTGCAGTTGCAGGTGACCGATGTCGAGATCAGCGAGACCGAGACGCGAACGCAGGCCGCCGTGGCGCTGCTCGTCGACACGTCGTTCTCGATGGTGATGGACGGCCGTTGGGTGCCGATGAAGCGCACAGCACTCGCGCTCAATCACCTGGTGAGCACCCGATTCCGCGGGGACGATCTGCAACTCATCGGATTCGGCAGGCACGCACAGACATTGACGGCCTCCGAGCTGGCCGGGCTGGACGGTGCGTACGACCAGGGCACCAATCTGCACCACGCGCTGATGCTGGCGGTGCGGCATCTGCGACGTCACCCCAACGCGCAACCGGTGGTGTTGATCGTGACCGACGGTGAGCCGACGGCGCATCTGGAGCCCGACGGCCATGCGTACTTCGACTATCCACCGTCGTCGAAGACCCTCGGGCTGACCGTGCGCGAGCTCGACACCGTCGCCAAACTCGGTGCGCAGGTGACGATCTTCCGGCTCGGCGACGATCCGGGCCTCGCGCGCGTGGTCGACAAGATGGCCGAGCGCGTGGGCGGACGCGTCATCGCGCCTGATCTCGACGGCCTCGGTGCCGCGGTGGTGACCGACTACCTCAAGCGTCGGCGATCCTGAATCACTTGTCGGCGGGCTTGATCTCCACCGACACTCCGCCCCAGAAGGCGAAACCGGTGATGATCACGCGCGGCGCGCCGGGGTGCGTCGCGCTGACGTGATCGAAGCCGCCCATGATGCCCATGCCGCGGACTTCGACGCTCACTCCGGGCGGCACGGTGACCTCGATGCCGCCCATGATGGCCACGCAGTTGATGGTGGTTTCCTCGGCGGTGAACGACGCGCGGCGTAGGTCGAGTTCGATCCCGCCCCAGAATGCGAACGCGTCGATGCGTCCGGCAGGGGTCCATTCGCCCTTGCGCACGGCACCGCTCATGATGGCGATCACGCGGTCGTTCGAGGAGCCACCGGCCGGTGCGGTCGCGGGGGGAGGGGACAGCACCAGGTCGCCGGTGAGCAGATCGAGTTCGCCGTAGGTCTTCGCCTGGTACACCGCGGCGGTGCGCTCGTCGTATTCGCTCACGGTGAGTTGGCCGTTGGCGAAGGCATCGCTCAGCAACTGCGCGACGAGGTTCCTGTCCGCATCGGCCGCGCGAACCTGGCTTCGATCTCGGTCCGGGAGATGATCGCTCACCGCTCGGACACTACCGCTGCCCGGGTCAGGCCGCATTCAGGATGGTGCGGCTCCCGAGCGGTGAAGCAAGAGTCATCTGCATGGTGGCGTAGACGGCAACCATGATGCAGGACTTGTCGGCGGCATCGGGCTTGGTTCCGGTACGTAGTTCGATGGTGACGGTGGTGTCGGTCTCGGTCACCGACGCGTCGGCTCCGTAGCACTCGGGAGTGCCGGTGACGAAGTGGACCGCGATGGTGTTGGGGGAGACCTGGCTCCACGACTCGAACGGAGTGGTGGTGGCGCGAATCAGATCGGGGGTCGGCTCGAACATCGTGCCGACGTCGCCGACGGGCACTTCGTGGGGAACCGGGGGTGCGCTGGGTTGCTGAGCGAGACCGACCGGCGTGGTGGATCCGACCGTCGGGGTCGTTTCGTCGTCGCTGCCGGACGCGGTGCTGCAGCCGACCAGCAGCAGGCACAACATGACTCCTGCAGCGAGAAACCTCATGTGCCCAAACTAGCGCTGTGAGCTGAGGAGAACCTTTGTGTTCGGCTCATGCGAGGAAGAGTGTCACGAGTGCGATGACGGGGATCGAGACGAGTGTGGTCACGAACGCGGTGTCGCGGGCGAGCACCACCCCGCGCTGGTAGCGGCTGGCGAAGACGAACACGTTCTGGGCGGTGGGCAGTGCTGAGACGACGACGATGGCGAACAGATCGTGCCCCTCCAGACCGAACGCGAACTTGGCCATGAGGTAGCCGAGCAGGGGCTGCAGTGCCATTTTGAAGACCGTCGCCAGGGCCACGTCCCGCCGTGGACTGATGCCCTTCTGCAGTACCCGGGCACCGTAGAGGGACAGGCCGAAGGCAAGCAGCGCACCGGGGACCGATGCATTCCCGACGAGTTGGAACGGCTGCATCAATGCCTCGGGCAGCTCGAATCCGGTGATCGACAGCACCAGTCCCGCTGCGCCGGCCAGCACGATCGGGTTCCGGAACGGCGTCGTGACGGTCTTGAACAACGAGACCTCGTCGACCTTGGTGGAGATATCGAGAATTGTCACCGCGATCGGGGTGTAGATCATGATCTGGAACAGCAGCAGGGGAGCGACGAAGTTCGCGTCGCCGAGCACGAACACGGCGATGGGAATGCCGAGGTTCGCGGCGTTGACGTACGAACTCGCGAGTGCGCCGATGGTCGCGTCGGGCACGGTCCGTTTCAGCGCGAGCTTGGCTATGACGAAATAGATCGCTCCGACGAGCAGTGCAGTGGAACCGGCGACGGCCAATACGGGCGAGAGGATGACCGGCAGGTCCGAGTTCGCCAGTGTGACGAACAGCAGTGCAGGCGTTGCGACGAAGAACACAAGTCGGCTCAGAACGAACTGGCCGTGTTCGCCGAGCACTTTCAGGTGGGCAAGAAGGTATCCCAGTGCGATGACGACGAAGATGACGGTGAAGCCCTCGAGGACGCCGGACATCTACGGACTGCTCATCTCTGGATCGGGAACGACAGAGAGGCCACGTAGCCGATGGCTACGTGGCCTCTCTGAGTGAAAGTTTTGGATCAGCGGCTGGTGAACGGCAGCAATGCCATCTCACGAGCGTTCTTCACTGCAACAGCGACCTGACGCTGCTGCTGCGGGGTGAGCCCGGTGACCCGACGGCTGCGGATCTTGCCGCGGTCCGAGATGAACTGACGAAGGAGGTTGATGTCCTTGTAGTCCACCGTGGTGACCTTGGCGGCGTTCAACGGATTCTTCTTCGGTCGACGGCCTGCCTCTGCGCGGACCTTCTTCGACGGTGCTCTCTTGACTGCCATCTGAAACCTTTTCCCTTTACCAGCTCGACTTGTGGACGCCTGGCAGTTCCCCGCGGTGAGCCATCTCGCGCATTTTCACGCGGGACAGCCCGAATTTCCGAAGGTAACCGCGCGGACGTCCATCCGCAGCGTCACGATTGCGCAATCGTACCGGACTCGAATCGCGCGGCAGACGCTGCAGTGCTGCTTGGGCCTGCGCGCGCTCGGAGTCGCTGCTCGAGGGCTTGCGGATGGTCTCCTTGAGCTCTGCTCGACGCGTTGCCCACCGGGCGACGACGATCTTGCGTTGCTCGTTCTTCGCTATCTTCGACTTCTTGGCCACGGCTATCGCTCCTCTCGGAAATCCACGTGCTTGCGCACTACCGGGTCGTACTTCTTCATCACGAGTCGGTCGGGATCGTTGCGACGGTTCTTCCTGGTGACGTAGGTGTAGCCGGTGCCTGCGGTCGATTTGAGTTTGACGATCGGCCGAACGTCGGTGCTCTTGCCCATCAGATCTTCTCCCCGCGTGCGCGCAGTTTCGCCACCACGGCGTCGATGCCGTCGCGGTCGATGGTCTTGATGCCCTTGGCCGAGAGGGTGAGGGTGACGCGTCGGCCGAGGCTCGGTGCGTAGTAGGTCTTGCGCTGGATGTTGGGATCCCATCTCCGGCTGGTGCGCACGTGGGAGTGCGAGACCGATTTTCCGAATCCGGGGGTGCGGCCGGTGACTTGGCAGTGCGCTGACATGAGCACTCCTTTCTTGCCGTTATGACAATCGTTTTCGACAAAGCGTGTTCACGAATGTAGCGTGCATTCACAAGTAATGACAATCGTTGTCGAGAAGAAGGGTGCTCGTGAACAACTCACCGGACGATCGAACCCCGATGGTCCTCGTCTCCGGCTGGACCGGAGCCATGGACGCAGTCGTGACATCACTGCTCGCGCCGGGGACCGTCGCGGTCCGCCACGATCTGAGCCGCGTTGCCGAGGGCGTCGTGCGTCGCACACTCTCCGTACTGGGGGAGAACCCGCGCGAGACCATTCTGGAACTGGCGCACGGCTGCGTCTCGTGCACGCTTCGGGAGGATCTACTGCCGCTGCTGCGCGCACTGTCCAACCGCAGCAACGTCGATCGCATCGTGCTGGCCATGGACCCCGCGCTCGAGCCCGAGGCACTGTGCTGGGCCGTGGACAACGTCGTCGTCGCGGGCGTCGTCGGCCAGATCGACGGCCCGGCCTCGCGTGACGTCCGCATCGAGGCGGTGGTCGACTGCCTCGACGCCGCAACCTGGCTGGCCGACGCCACCGGCGACGACGCCATGGCCGACCGAGGCATCGTCGCCAGTGGCGACGACGATCGAACCGTCGCGCAGTTGGTGGTCGGGCAGGTCGATTACGCCGATGCGCTCGTCGTCACCGCAGGCCCCGACGTCGACGCGTGGGAACGCGCCAGGCTCGCCGCAGTCCTGGCACGGTTGGCACCGAACGCTCCCGTCGTATGGGTTTCCCAGGACGCAATGGTCGACGCCCCAGCACTTCTCGCGAGTGTCCCTGCCGATGCGCGACGCGGTGCGATCAGCGATGCGCACTCACCGCTGTTGCGTGGTGAGCCGCCGTTGACCATCGACTGCGGCGTCACCCTCGTCGAATTCACTGCGACGCGGCCGTTCCATCCCGAGCGGTTCCACGAGGCCATCGACGTACTGCTCGACGGCGTCGTCACCGCACGCGGGCGGGCGTGGGTCGCCACCCAGCCCGACGAGGCGCTCTGGATCGAATCGGCAGGCGGCGGGCTGCGGGTGGCGAGCGCCGGAAAATGGCTTGCCGCGATGACACCGGAGCAGCAGGACCGCGTCGACGCCACCCGTCGGGCAATGGCGGCGCTGCGGTGGGACGAGAAGTTCGGTGATCGAGACACGTCGCTGGTGGTCCTCGTCCACGAGGCCGACCCCACCGAGATCGACCGAACCCTGCAGTGGGCGTTGGTATCCGACGACGAAATGGCAGACCCTGCGGCCTGGTCCACTTGGCAGGACCCGTTCGGGCAGTGGCACGAAGACCCATGCGAGAGCAGCGAATCCCCGTACGCAGAACAAGCACGAGAGGCAACAGAATGAAACCAGGCATCCACCCCGACTACCACCCCGTCGTGTTCCAGGACTCGAGTACCGGCAACAAGTTCCTCACCAGATCCACCGTCACCTCCACGCGCGAGACCGAGTGGGCCGACGGCAACACCTACCCGTTGATCGTCGTCGACGTCTCGTCCGAATCGCACCCCTTCTGGACCGGAGCCGCCCGTGTGATGGACACCCAGGGACGCGTCGAGAAATTCGAGAAGCGATACGGCCGCCGAAGTCGAAAGGACGCCTGAATCATGGCTGTTCCGAAGAGAAAGATGTCGCGCTCGAACACCCGAAGCCGCCGGGCGCAATGGAAAGCCGTTGCTCCCGATCTGGTGACCGTGCGTTTTCAAGGTCGAGAGTTCCGCGTGCCACGCCGGTTGGTCAAAGCAGTGCAGGCGGGGGTATACGACCCGAGCTGACCCGCGACGGGTCTATCTTCACTTCCATGAACGATGGACCCAGTGCGCGAGATGTGAAGCGGTGGCGCCAGTACCTCGCCGACGAGCGAGCCGAGGCCGCCGTCTATCGCGATCTGGCAGGCCGACGCACCGGCGAGGAGCGAGAGATCCTGCTCGCCCTCGCCGAGGCGGAGGGCCGCCACGAGCAGCATTGGCGAAATCTACTCGGCGACCGTGTGGGGATGCCGCTCAAAGGGGACATCCGCACCCGCATCCTCGGGGTGTTGGCACGTCGCTTCGGTTCGGTCTTCGTACTCGCGCTGGCCCAACGAGCCGAAACCCGTTCGCCGTACGCCACCGACGCCGACGCCACCGAGGCGATGACGGCCGACGAACAGATCCACGCCGAAGTCATCAGGGCACTGGCGGCTCGCGGTCGCAATCGACTGTCCGGAACGTTCCGGGCCGCAGTCTTCGGTGCCAACGACGGCCTGGTGAGCAACCTTGCTCTCGTTCTGGGCATCAGCGGATCCGGAGTGTCCAACCAGATCGTCCTGATCACCGGCCTCGCGGGACTGCTCGCCGGCGCGCTGTCGATGGGTGCGGGCGAATACGTCTCTGTCCGTTCGCAACGCGAGCTGCTCGAGGCGTCGTCTCCGGACAGTGGGGCGCGCGATGCCGTCCAACACCTCGACGTGGACGCCAACGAACTGGCGCTGGTCTACCGAGCGCGGGGGATGACCCACGAGGAGGCCGACGCCAAAGCGGCGGAAGTTCTGCGACTACTACCTGCCGACGAGATGGCCCCCGACGTCGACCAGCACGAGTCCATCGGAACCGGCCTCGGTGCGGCGGGGGCCAGCTTCTGCTTCTTCGCCTCCGGTGCCGTCATCCCGGTGTTGCCGTACCTCTTCGGCCTCGAAGGCTATGTGGCCCTTGCCGTTGCCGCCGTCCTCGTCGGAATCGCCTTGATCTGCACCGGACTGGTGGTAGGACTGCTGAGCGGTGGGCCACCGGTCAAACGTGCTCTGCGACAACTGGCCATCGGCTACGGAGCGGCCGGGGCGACATATCTGTTGGGACTCGCATTCGGTGGGGGAGTGTAGGTTCCGACTGATGGGCGAGGTTGCACACTATCGGTCCCCATCGACGGGATCCCGTTCTCAGAGCCCACCTCTGTGCATTCAGTCCCATCCCAACATTCTCGGGCGGTCTGTTTTCGTGTTGCTGACGGACATCATTCTTCGGTGCCGTGCAGAACCCCTGCCGCTGAGGGAAAGTAATTCTCAGATAGTCCCCACACCCGCCAGTACCCATCCGGGCACTTCACGATGGTCAGGACCTGTACTCGGGTAAGCGGCACGGTGCCGAACGCGCGCATCGGGTGGCCGAGATCGGGCATGAGCTTGACGTATGCGATGGAATCAGGCGCGTCTGTGCATGTTTCGACGTTTTGCATGATCGACCACCCTTGAAGCGTCTCGGCGATCGCTCGGTAGTCTCCCCAATCTTTCGGATTCGAGCTGAGATTTTCGAGGACGGCCATGTAGTCGTCGATGTTGAGCACGGCCTGCCACCACAGAAACGCCGCGCCGAGGGGAGTTGCGGGGGTCGGATTACCATCAGGGAAGAACGCCAGCATGGCGTCCTCGCCCGACACTATTTCCAGCGGAAGTGGTGCATCAGCGTCGATGTGCGCAGCTTCCGCCCGCGCAGCCTCGGCGGCGAACATCGGGACCGTCTTGGCCAGGGAGCTGTAGAACTCGTCGACGGAGAATGTCGGTCGGGTGTAGGCATCCCGTTGCTCGACGAGACAGCGCAAAGTGCGGGCGGGATCGAGATCGAGTTGATCCTGGAGGAATTCGTCGGGGTGAATGGCTTCGATGTCGTAGCGGCGCAAAGCATCCGGCCGGAAGTCTGGGAGGTTCGCAGTGACGATCAATGCAGCTCCTCCCCTCACAGCTGCTGCCAGCACCTGGCGATCTTTGGGTGGTTCGTCATTGTCGGTATCAGATCGCGGTAACCGTCTACCGCGGAAACAGGAAAGTTCTCACGCATCTGGCCGACGCGTCGGCTCGCTTGGGCCGGAGTCTTGGCGAACTTCGCGACGAGGTTGCGTTCGACCTCATTCAGAATGTCGTCGGACCACGGAGGCTCGTACATATCACTCTCAGCCAGGCGGAGGAAGAGGTCACACAACTGGTACGGCAGCAGTACACACGCGTCCAATACGACTCGGAACGGCATATCGGTCCGCCCGATCAGCGGGTGGCAGTAAAGCCGTTGACTGATCTGTACGAGTCGTCCTTGGCCGCCTCGGCGACCATTGCGTCGAGCCCTCTGCGTCGTGTCTCTGCCATCTGCCGCTGGTAGGCGAGTACGTCTTCGAGCAGGATGCGGCGGTGTCGATTGGGCTTGGTGTACGGGATCTTTTCGGTTTCGAGTAATTGGACGAGCGTGGGGCGGGAGATTCCCAGTAGTTCAGCGGCGTCCTGAGTCGTGAGGACAGTACTGCTGCCAGCGATAGTTACCGCCTGATGATCGATCATGGCGGCCAAGGATTTGCGGAGAACGTCGCGGACATTGTCCGGAAGGACATGACGTGCGCCATCCTCGCTGTCCGACAGAACGACGTCCTGGCTCGTCTCGAGCAACTCGACCAAACCTCGGAGCGTGGCCACGGCATCTGCTCCGGTCGGTGGCATCACAGTCTGCTCGGGAAGGATGGTCATAGCTCAGTGTAAATCGAAAAATTCGAAAGTGTAAGTGTCGACCGTGTGTGTCGAAGGACCGTCCTGGCAAAGGTCCGACGGGATTGTCCGCGTTCGTCCCCTTGTGCATCGGTGTTCTCGTGTTGTTCACCCAACAACTTCGCTTGGTTAACGGATAGAGAGAGCGTCACCGTCACCATCGAGGCATGACGCTCAATCCCGCAGGCGAGACCGTCGCGACCGGAATCCCGGGCACGCTCACCGAGAACATGACCATGGCCGAGCAGCATGATTGGCATCGCTCTTTTCTGCGGCGGCACCCCGTCAGTCGTCGTAACTTCCTGGTGGGAGCCGCCGCAACGGCCGCCGCGGTAGGCGTCGGGAACTCGGTGTTCGCGCGTACCGCCTATGCGCAGGATGCTCCATTGGCCGTGGCCGGACGGCACATGGGCTTCGGAAACGACCCAGCGACGCAGCTGCGCTTCTCGGCGCAGCTCTCACGCAATCCCGGGCTGACCGGTGTCTTTCTCGATCACGGCCCCACGCCCGCACTCGGCGCTACGACGTCGGCCGAGGTGCGCAACCTGATCAGTCAGGTTCCGCAAACCGACGGTGGAATTCTGTCGGCGGAGCAGTACTACGTGCACGTACCCGTCGACAATCTGACGCCGAAGTTGCCGCACTACTACCGCTGGCGCACCGCCGACGGATTCGTGAGTGATATCCGCAGCGCGTCTCCGGCGCTGCCGTCGGGCCGCATCGCGCCGTTTCGGTTCACGATGATGGGGGATCAGGGCGTCGATGAAACCCCCTCGCAGCCAGCAGGTTTGGTTGCCGGCGACTACGACGATCAGTACTACAAGGCCGATAACGAGCCGTCGGTCAAGCACGCGCGCAATATCAATCGGCAGATCGAGGCCTCGCACCCGGACTTCCACATCCTCGCCGGCGATATCGCGTACGCGGACCCGTCCGGTGCCGGTCTGCCGCCGCAGTTCGCGAAGCACGGGCAGACGCCGCCGAAGGGGTTCGACAAGTTCAACCCGTTCGTCTGGGACGGCTATTTCCAGGCGATCGAAGCCAGTGCGTCGACCGCACCGTGGTTGTTCGCCACCGGCAACCACGACATGGAAGCGCTTTACAGCCCCAACGGATACGGCGGTCATGCGGCGCGTTTGGATCAGCCGACCAACGGGCCGAAGGGCTGCCCGTCGGCGTACTCGTTCGTCTGCGGCAACACCGCGGTGCTTTCGCTCGACGCGAACGACGTCAGTTACGAGATCAAGGCCAACACCGGGTACAGCGGTGGAGCCCAGAACACCTGGGTGGAACAGACATTGGCGAAGTACCGTGCCGATCCGAACATCGACTTCATCGTCTGCTTCTTCCATCACTGCGCGTATTCGACCACGTCGACGCATGCGAGCGACGGCGGCGTGCGCGATGCCTGGGTTTCGCTGTTCGACAAGTACGAGGTGGATGTGGTGCTCCAGGCACACAATCACGTCTTCGAGCGCACCGATCCGATTCGGGCCAACCGTGCGACCCGGGTCGCCGGTGACAACGCCACGGTCAACGGAAAGACCGACGGCACCGTGTATTACACCGTCGGCGGTGGCGGTCGGCCGCGCTACACGTTCCAGGACGGCGAGGGCGTCAGCTACCGAGGCAACGAGTTGCCCGACACCGCAGTTCCGAACAGCTATGTGTGGGCACCGGACGGAACCAAGTCGGCCGAGTCCATCACCTGGTCGAGGGTGCGGTTCCTGAACTACTCGTTCGTCAGAGTCGATGTGGTGCCGGGCATTCCGGGGATCACCGCGAGCAGAATGACGATCGGTGCCATCGACGAATACGGCAACGAGTTCGACCGTTTGACGTTCGAGCGAGACATCCCGGTGGGGCCGATTTTCGGCTCTTCCTAGGCTCCCATGTGCGCGGAAATTCGACCCCTGCGGGCTGTTTCAATTTGATGGTGGGGCGTCTCGAGTGTCGAGGCGCCCCATCGTTGTGTGTGGGCGAGAATGTGGTGGTGGC
>CAUQEL010000008.1:0-190166 GCA_963517305.1 uncultured Rhodococcus sp. | reverse complement strand
AGTATCCGAACCAGCAGTATCCGAACCAGCAGTATCCGAACCAGCAGTATCCGAACCAGCAGTATCCGAATCAGCAGGGGCCGGGGCAGGCCGGGTCGCAGTCCAAGAAGCCGCTGATGATCGCGGGTGCCGTGGTCTCCGTGGTCGCAGTGATCGCTGTGGTGTCGTTCTTCGCCTTCGGTCGTACGACCACCCTCGACACTGCGGCGGCCGAGGAGGGTGTTCGCACGGTCGTCACCGAGTCCTACGGTGCGTCCGACGTCTCCGGTGTGTCCTGCCCCCAGGACATCGAGGTCGAGGCCGGGACCAGTGTCGATTGCACCCTGACGGTCGACGGTGCGTTCAAGACGGTGACGTTGACCTTCCTCGACGACGACGCCAACTACGAAGTATCCCTACCCAAGTAGACCCACTTCGATCACCGATCAGGTCGTCGACGCCGTGGCCGCCATCGCAGCGACGAGGCGGGCCACGGCGTTCTCGATACCGAGGCTCTCGGCGAGCGTGTTCAGCGCATCGAGATCGGCGGGCTCGGCAGGAATCTCGTCGGACTTCGACAGGACGACGTCGGCGTCGGTGACAACCCGAACAACGGGAAGCGCAGCGTCCAGGTAGTCGCTCGCGTTGGCCAGCTTCGCCCGGATGCCCTTGGCCATGTCCGATGACGGGTCGAGGGCCGCAGCGCGCAACGCAGCGACGGACTCGTAGGTCAGCATCAGTGTCGACGCCGTCTTCTCTCCGATGCCTTTGACGCCGGGCAGTCCGTCGGAGGCATCGCCGCGCAGCAGGGCGAGTTCCGCGTACGCCGCACCCGCTCGATGAAGCGGCACACCGTAGCGCTCGGAAACCAGTGCGGGATCGAACAATTCGGCTTTGGCCAACCCGCGGCCCACGTACAGAACACGCACCTCGTTCGGCTCGTCGGCGGCCACCTGCAGCAGGTCTCTGTCTCCACTGACCACGACCACGGGGTCCTGACGCTCGCGCGCTGCCAGGGTTCCCAGCACGTCGTCGGCTTCCAGACCGTCTGCGCCTGCGGTCGCGATCCCCAACGCGGCGAGCACATCCATGATCATGTCCACCTGTGGTGTCAGTGTCTCCGGCACCTCTTCGCTCTCGGCAACCTCCGGCGCCGTCTCGGCGACACGATGCGCTTTGTAGGACGGCACGAGGTCGACGCGAAACTGTGGCCGCCAGTCGAGATCGAGGCACACCGCCAGTCGGCCGGGTTCGGTGCGCGCGATCAACGCCGAAATCATGTCGAGGAAGCCGCGGACGGCATTGACGGGCCGACCATCGGGGGCCGTAATCGACTCGGGCAGTGCGTAGTAGGCCCTGAACCACAGGCTCGCGCCGTCGAGGAGCAGCAGCGGCGACTTTCCGGGGGCGGTCATGAGGCTCATCTTGCCAAACGGCACTAGCCTGGTGGGATGAGTGTCGATTCTTCGGTCAGTTCCTCACGCTTCTCCAGCGATGTCTATGCCTCCAGGCTCGCCCGCGCGGCTCGCCTGACGTCGGAGGCAGGCTTGGATGCCCTGTTGATCACCCCGGGTCCGGATCTGCAGTATCTGATCGGATCGAAGGCCAGCTCGTTCGAGCGGCTCATCGCCTTGGTCGTTCCGGCAGACGGCAGCACCCCCACGGTCGTGGTTCCGCGGCTCGAGCTCGCCGCACTGGGCGATTCCGCGGCGCAAGAGCTTGCTCTGACACTCGTCGACTGGGTCGACGGTGTGGATCCGTACGCGCTGGTGGCAGCAGCAGTCCCCGGCGGAACGAGAACAGCCGTCGCCGACGCCATGCCCGCCCTGCATTTCGTGCCGTTGGCGGGTGTCTTCGGCACGGTCCCGGTGCTGGCCACCGACGTGCTTCGCGAACTTCGGATGGTCAAGGATGCGGCCGAGATCGACGCGTTGCGGCGCGCCGGGTACGCCATCGACCGCGTGCACGCCCGGATGGGTGAATGGCTTCGAGTAGGCCGTACGGAAGCGCAGATCGCCTCGGACATAGCGGCCGCCATCGTCGAAGAAGGCCACACAGCACCGGAATTCATCATCGTCGGGTCCGGGCCCCACGGTGCCGATCCGCACCACGAGGTATCCGATCGAGTCGTCGAGGCAGGCGACATCGTGGTGATCGACATCGGGGGACCCGTCGCACCGGGATACAACTCCGACTCGACCCGCACCTACAGTCTCGGCGAGCCGCCTGCGGAGGTCGCCGAGCAGTACGCGGTACTCGAGCGGGCCCAGCAGGCAGCCGTCGATGCGGTGGTGCCCGGTGTCACGGCGCAGTCCATCGATGCGGCCGCCCGCGACGTCCTGGTCGACGCCGGTCTGGGCGAGGCGTTCCTGCACCGCACCGGGCACGGGATCGGCCTGTCGGTGCACGAGGAGCCGTACATCGTTGCGGGAAACGACATCACGCTCACCGAGGGGATGGCATTCAGCATCGAGCCGGGAATCTACTTCCGCGGACAGTGGGGTGCACGCATCGAGGACATCGTCGTCGTCACTGCGGACGGGTGCGAGTCGGTCAACCTCCGGCCGCACGGCCTGGCCGTACTGCCGGCGTGACGAATCGAGGCGAGTCCGAATTCGTCTCGATCGTTCGATCGAATCCTGCTGTCGCCGAGATACTTCGACGTGCACCGCAGCTCGGGCTCCTCGGCTGGTACCTGACGGCGGGTGGCCTCTTCCAGACTGTGTGGAACAACCTGGCCGGCCGGGACCTGCGTGCGGGAATCCGGGACTACGACTTCTTCTACTTCGACGACTCCGATCTGTCCTACGAAGCGGAGAACGAGGTGATCGAGCGCGCGGCCCCGGTGTTCGCCGACCTCGGTGTGGACGTCGAAATACGCAACGAGGCGCGCGTACACCTGTGGTACGAGGAGCATTTCGGCACTGCGATCGCACCGTACCGAAGTACCGAGGACGCGATCGATCATTTCGTTTCCACCACGTGCTGCTTCGGCATCACCACCGACTCGGGCGGAACGGAGGTCGTGTACGCACCGCACGGATTCGACGATCTCTTCGCGGGAATCGTGCGGCCGAACCCGCGGTTGCCGATGCGGCACGTGTACGAGGCCAAGGCGGCCCGGTGGACGACCGAATGGCCGAACCTCACCGTTCTCCCCTGGCCGTGAGGCTCGAGGTGGCGCTCGTCAGCGGTTGAGCAGCGAACGGCTGCCCAGTACCCGTTGCACCTGAATCTCGATGACGACCCGGGTGGGGTTCTCTCTCGGTACGCGGTAGCGCTGCGCATAGCGGTTCTCCGCATCGACGACCGATTCGCGATCGCTTCGGACCGACGCGGGCCCCTCCAACGTCAGCCAGCGGGCGCCGTCGATCTGAGTGACGGCAGCGTAGGCACCGCGGCCGGCGTTGATGGCCTTCTGCGACACGTCGTTGGTGATGACCCGAGCACACCGGGCTTCGGCGTCGTAGGTGAAGCCGACGGCGACGACGTGCGGGGTTCCGTCGGGTCGCAGCGTCGTCAGAGTGGCCAGGTGCCGCTCGGCAAGGAATTCGAATGCGTCGTCGGCGAGGGCAGTCGCGTCTGCGGGGATGGCGGCCATGCCCCGACTGTAGTGAATGCGATTTCATCGGCCAGACTGGACGGCGTGAGCAGACGAGCAGAACCCGCGGCCGGAACGCTGTTGCTGTTGGGCGGGCACAGCGAGATCGGACTCGAGGTCGCTACCCGACTCGCCTCGGGGCGAACCGTCGTACTGGCAGCTCGGCGCAGCACCGACCTCGATGGCCAGCAACGACGAGTGCAGCGGGCAGGCGCGGACGCCGTTCACACCGTCGAGTTCGACGCGAACGCGATGGACACGCACGCCGAGCTTCTGAGCCGGGTGGCCGAGCGATACGGCCCGATCGGGATCGTGGTGCTGGCGTTCGGGATCCTCGGGGATCAAGCGCGCGCCGAGAACGACGCGAAGCACGCTCTCGACGTCATCACCACCGACTTCCTTGCTCAGGTTTCGGTGCTGACGCACGCTTCGAAGCTGCTCCGGGCGCAGGGGAGCGGCGACCTGGTCGTGTTCTCGTCGGTCGCGGGTGTTCGGGTGCGACGCGCCAACTATGTGTACGGATCCGCGAAGGCCGGTCTCGACGGGTTCGCCAGCGGACTGAGCGACTCACTGCACGGCAGCGGGGTGCATCTGCTACTCGTTCGGCCCGGGTTCGTCATCGGTTCCATGACCGAGGGGATGACACCCGCACCCATGTCGAGTACGCCGGATCAGGTCGCCGATGGTGTTGTCGCGGCGCTGAGCAAGCGTCGGGCCAGCGTGTGGATTCCCGGTGTTCTACGACCGGTGTTCTTCGCCATGCGTCTACTGCCGCAATGGCTCTGGCGCAGGATGCCGCGCTGATGGTGGTGCCCGTGCCCACTCCGATCGTGGTCGTGGGAATCGGCGCGGACGGCTGGGACGGACTGTCTCTTGCTTCCCGCACGGCTGTCGAGCAAGCAGATGTGGTGTTCGGTTCGGCCCGCCAGGTTGCAGGGGTGCGGGAGCACTGCGCCGAGACCAGGACATGGCCCAGTCCGTTGGTGCCGAATCTGCGGCCGATGATCGACGCCTGTGCAGGTTCTCGCGTGTGCGTGCTGGCCAGCGGGGATCCGATGTTCCACGGTATCGGGGTGACGCTGGCGCGGGAGTTCGGTGCCGAGCGACTACGCGTCCATCCGGCACCGTCCTCCGTGTCGTTGGCATGCGCGCGACTGGGCTGGGCACTGCAGGACACCCCGACGGTATCTCTGGTGAACACCCCGGCCGAGACGGTGCTGCCCGAGTTGGCCGACGGTCGTCGGATACTGGTGTTGAGCCGGGGCAGCAGCACACCGGGAGAGATCGCGGTGGTGTTGTCCGCCAACGGTTTCGGAGCGAGCGACATGACGGTCCTCGAGCAGCTCGGCGGACCGGCCGAGCGGGTCGCAGGCGGAATCGCCCGCGAGTCGACGTTCGAGGGCGTCGACCCACTCAATATCGTTGCGCTGCTGTGTGTCCGAGATCCCGACGCGTCCCGCCACACCCGCATTCCCGGCCTGGCCGATTCCGCGTACACCGGCGACGGTCAGATGACGAAGCGAGAGGTTCGAGCGCTCACGCTCAGCGCGTTGGCACCGGTGCCCGGTGAGTTGCTGTGGGACATCGGGGGCGGATCGGGAACCATTGCGATCGAATGGATGCGGACCGACCGATCCTGTCGCGCAGTGACGTTCGAGAGCGTGCCGGCGCGCCGTGAGCAGATCGCGACCAATGCACTGCGCCTGGGAGTTCCGGGCCTCGAGGTGCACGGCGGCGCCCCGGAGAGTTTCGCTGCGGTCTCGAACGCTGCACCGGATGCGGTGTTCATCGGTGGTGGGTTGACCGGCACCGACATGCTCGAGGCGTGCTGGGGCGCGGTCCGCACCGGCGGACGGTTGGTAGCGAATTCCGTTACCGCCGAATCGGATTCGTTGTTACTGACCGCCGCGGCGACATACGGCGGAGAGCTCCGCAGGTTCCAGATCTATCGCGGTGAACCGCTGGGCGCGTTCACGACGTGGAGACCGCAACTGCCGGTCACACAATGGAGTGCCACCAAGCTGTGAAGGTCCTGATTCTCGGTGGTACGACGGAGTCGCGGACACTCGCGGCAGCTCTGGACACGGTGCAGGGCATCGAGACGATAACCTCGCTGGCCGGACGGGTCGCCGAGCCGATACTTCCCGTCGGACAAACGCGGATCGGGGGCTTCGGGGGGCCGGACGCCCTGGCAGTGTGGCTGCGAGACAACGCAATCGACGTGGTGGTCGATGCGACACACCCGTTCGCCTCCACCATCGGAGCACACGCCGAGAAGGCCACTCGGGCAACGTCGGTTGCGCTGCTGGTGCTGACGCGGCCACCGTGGACCGCGGGCGCGGGAGATCGATGGACCTCGGTTGCCTCGTTGCCCGACGCGGCCTCGGCGATCACCCCGGGCAGCAGGGTGTTCCTCACGACAGGCAGGCAGGGTGTTCACCATTTCGCGAGGATCGAGCATTCCTGGTTTCTGGTCCGAGCGATCGACCCTCCGACCGGTCCGGTGCCGCCGCACATGACGCTGCACCTGAGCCGTGGACCCTTCGACGTAGACCACGAGTCGATGATGCTCGCGGACAACCGAATCGACCTGTTGATCACCAAGAACAGCGGCGGCGACATGACGCGAGCCAAGCTCGATGCCGCCCGAGGGGCATCGATTCCGGTGATCGTGGTCGACCGTCCTACGGTTCCCAGCTCGGCACCGAGGGTGTTCGACGTCGAAGCCGCGGTGGGCTGGCTGACGAATCGGCTACGCTCCGCTCTCTGACAGCATGCCCTCCGACGGCATGCCCTCCGACGGGTACCGGCGGGAGGTGAACACCTTCGACCCGCTGCCCGTCTGGACCACCGTCGTCATCGATGATCCGATGATGAGCAGGCACCGCATGTCGATCCACTCCGGGTCGAGTTCGCCGAGCGTCACGGTGCGAACGGATTCCTGTGGGCTGCCCACTGCGCGTCCGATGACCACGGGGGTCCGCGGCGAACGATGCTCGAGCAGAATTTCTTTCATGGCCGCAACCTGCCAGGTGCGCGATTTCGACGCCGGGTTGTAGATCGCGATCGCCATGTCGGCTCCGGCGACCGCCGCGAGCCGCGCTGCGACGACGTCCCAGGGCTTGAGTCGGTCGGAGAGGGAGACGACGGCGTAGTCGTGTCCCAGCGGTGCGCCCACCCGACTGGCGACGGCGTTGGCGGCCGTCATCCCGGGCACCACCCGTACCGGTACCGAGTTCCACTGCTGCTCGGCTGCCACTTCGATCACGGCGGTGGCCATCGCGAACACGCCCGGATCGCCCGAGGAGACCACGGCTACTCGGCGACCCTGCTTGGCGAGATCGAGCGCGAAGGCGGCACGTTCGGATTCGACCTTGTTGTCACTCGCGTGCCGAATCAGCCCCGGCCTGGGCGGTACCCGATCGATGTAGGTGACGTAGCCCACGAGATCGGTGGCGGCGGCCAGTTCGGCGCGCACCTCGTCGGTCGTCCATGCGTCGTCACCGGGACCGAGGCCGACGACGACCACTTCTCCAGTGCCGGTGGGCGTTTCGGGTCTGTTGGACGGGCTCGGCACGACGATCATCGAGAAGTAGGGCACGTTGTCGGCGTCTGCGGCGTCGAGTACTCGCTGCTGGGGCGTGCTGGCGCGTTCGACGTAACGCGCCTCGTCGAGTCGGCCGGAACGCTCCAGGGCCTCGAGTACGGTGGGGTAGGTCCGGCCCAGTTTCATGATGACGGCTGCGTCGGTGCCGCGCAGCCGGCGCGTGAGTTCGTCCGCGGGCAGCGTGCCGGGCAGCACGGTGAACACCTCGTCTCGCTCCACGAGCGGAGTTGCCAGCGCGGCCGAGGCGGCACTGACCGACGTCACGCCGGGCACGATCTCGACCTCGAAGCGGTCGGCCAACCGTTTGTGCATGTGCATGTACGAGCTGTAGAACAGTGGATCACCCTCGGCGAGAAGCACTACGGAGCGTCCCGCATCCAGATGGGCCGCCAACCGTGCGGCAGCGGATTCGTAGAATTCGTCGATCGCACCCTGATACCCACCGGGGTGCGCCGTGGTCTCGGTGGTCACCGGATAGACCAGATGTTCCTCGAGCTGCCCGTCCCGCATGTACCCGGCCGCCAGTCCACGAGAGATGCTGCGGCCGTGCTGTGCACTGTGGAAAGCGACCACATCGGCCTCGGCGATCACGCGAGCGGCCTTGACGGTCAACAACTCCGGATCGCCGGGACCGACGCCGACTCCCCACAGTTTTCCGGTGCTGGTCATTCTTGTTCGCTCGCAATGGCATTGACTGCGGCGACGGTGATGGGGCTGCCACCACGTCTACCTCGAACGACGAGATACTCGACGCCGAGGTCGGCTGCGATCAGATCTTCTTTCGACTCCGCTGCGCCGATGAATCCGACCGGGCCGCCGACGATGGCTGCGGGCTTAGGAGCCCCGGCGGCGAGCATCTCCATCAAGTGAAACAGAGCCGTCGGCGCGTTTCCGATCGCAACGACGGCACCGCCGAGCTTGTCGCCCCACAACTCCAGCGCGGCAGCGGTTCTCGTGGTCCCCATACTCCGAGCCAAGTCCGGCACCCGAGGATCGGACAGCGTGCACAGCACCTCGTTGTCGGCCGGAAGACGGCGACGAGTGATGCCGGCGGCGACCATGTTGGCGTCGCACAGAATCGGCGCGCCCGACTTCAGTGCCGCGCGAGCGGAGGTCACGACCGCTGGGGTGTACCCGATGGTCTCGGTCAGATCGATCTCTCCGACCGCGTGAATCATGCGCACGACGACCTGTGCAACGTCCGGTGCGAACCGAGACAGATCTGCTTCGGCTCGGATGGTCGCGAACGATTGTCGGTAGATCTCCGCGCCGTCGCGGACGTAGTCGTGCATGCGTTTCACGATAGGGGAGAGGGACCCCTCAGCAGAAAGCCGGTCGCACCTCCGGCCGAGGCACCCACTCAGGACACGCGGTAGCCGATTCCCGTCGCGATGACGTCGGTCACCTCGCCCTTGGGCCGTCCACAACGCCGTTCGCACCCGGACCAGTGTTGCCGCTCGTCGCGCGGAGTCATTCGGGCAGCGACTGCCGCGGCGAGGTCGGCTCGCACGTCGGCCAACGACTTCTCGCACCCCGGCGATCCGGTGCAGGCGCTCACTCGAATCCACGGTGATGCCGCGTCGAAGATCAGTCCCATCGGAGCCAGCACCCGGACGACCTGTTCGGCCGGTTCCTCGTCCAGATCACACACGATCAGCGATCGCCACGGGGTCATGATCAGCGGGCGGTCGATGGCCGCGAGGAATTCGGCGAGCCGCGCCCCGAGTACACCGTTGGCCAATCCGGCGGCCAACGCCACCAGACCGTCGTCCTGGTCGAGCCATCCGATCGGTGGCACCTCAACGGGTGCGGGCATCGGTAGGACGGGGCCGGCCGAGAGCCCGAGGCGGTCGAGGATCCGGGCCGGTCCATCGTCCAATTCGGCCACCCGCCACTGGGACTGCCGCAGTTCCACGAAGGCCCCCGCGCAGTTCAGCAGCGTCGACACGACACTGTCGCGGTCCACGCGAACGCCGCTGTCCCGGCCCGCCAGCAGCACCGCGTAGGACCCGTCGGACTGGGCGTAGGCACCGAAATCCGGTTCGAGGCCGCACAGGTCGCCTCGGCCGTCGTCGAGCGCAAAGAGCGTCCGACCCGGCAGTTCGGCCAGATCGGGCCGCGCACACAGGCCCTCGTCCAGCGAACCGACCAGCGCGCGCACATCGGTGAGGCCGCCCACCCGGCCAGACAGAGGCGAAGCGAGGATGTTGCGCACTCGCTCGTGAGTCGGGGACGGAAGCAACCCTGCGTCGGCCAACCTGCTCGCGAAGCCGTCCGGGTCCGACACCGCGCGCACCTGAATGTTGCCCCGCGAGGTCAGTTCCAACGTGCCGTCACCCAGCTCCGCAGCGGCCTGCGCCAGTACCTGCATCTGCCCCGGCAACACGACGCCGCCCGGCAGCCGGATTCGTGCCAGCGGCCCGTCCGCGGCAAGATGGGTCGTCAGCGCTCCGGGGCAGCCGTCGGGCACCGATCTCTCTGGCGAACTCATGGTCACCAGGCTACAAGTGCAACGGGTGGCCCGATTCCACGCTCGCCCCGGTAGCATTCGATGTTCACGGCTCCGGCCGAGAGGAAACCGGCGAAAATCCGGTACGGTCGCGCCACTGTGATGGCCCTTCGGTCCTACGGGACGGGGCAGGAGTCAGACCCTCTCGCCGACGAGTCGAAGAAGTTCACACCGATCGTTCGAAGTACCGAAGTCAGGGGCGCGAAACCCCCGAGGAGGGCGTTACCCGTGTTCTTGTTGCTGTCCACGTCGGACACCGATTTGCTCAGCGCCCGTGCCAGTGGAGCCGACTTCACCTGGGGCAACCCGTCCCGGCTGCTCGCTGCGGACATTCCGGCGATGGCCGAGTCGGCCGAGTTGATCATCGTGCGCATCCTGGGGTCGAGGCGCTCGTGGGAGTCGGGCATCGACGCGGTTCTCGCGACCGGGCTGCCGGTCGTCGTGCTCGGCGGTGAGCAGGCACCCGACGCGGACCTGATGGAGATATCGACAGTGCCCGCCAATGTTGCCGCGCAGGCGCACAACTATTTGGCCGAGGGCGGATCCGACAACCTCCGGCAGCTGTACAACTTTCTCTCCGACACCGTGTTGCTGACCGGCCACGGTTTCGACGCTCCACGGCACCTACCGACATGGGGCCACCTCGAACGGCACGCCGCTCCGCCGTCTGCCGGTCCGACGGTGGCGATCCTGTACTACCGCGCCCAGCACCTGGCCGGAAACACCACGTACATCGATGCCCTCGCCACCGCAGTGGAGAACGCCGGAGCCACCGCGCTCCCGATCTACTGCGCCTCGCTGCGCACCGCGGAAGCCGACCTGCTCGACACTCTGAAGTCGGCGGACGCCCTCATCGTGACCGTGCTGGCCGCAGGAGGCACCAAACCGGCCGGAGCGTCGGCCGGTGGGGACGACGAGGCCTGGGATGTCGCCGAGCTGGCCGCGCTCGATGTGCCGATCCTGCAGGGTCTGTGTCTGACAAGTTCTCGCGCGACGTGGGCCGAGAACGACGACGGACTGTCCCCACTGGACGTGGCAACACAGGTCGCCGTCCCGGAATTCGACGGCCGGCTCATCACGGTCCCGTTCTCGTTCAAGGAGATCGACGACGACGGCTTGACCACGTACGTCCCGGACCACGAGCGCGCCGCTCGGGTGGCAGGCATCGCCGTACGACACGCGCGGCTGCGCCACATTCCGGCTGCCGATCGCCGTATCGCCCTGATGTTCTCGGCCTATCCCACCAAGCATGCGAGGATCGGCAACGCCGTCGGCCTCGACACTCCGGCAAGCGCGATCGCGTTGATGTCGGACATGCGCACCGCGGGCTACGACCTCGGACCGCTCGACGGCCCGGATTCTGTGCCGGGTCTGGCCGCTCGCGACGGTGACGCGCTCATCCATGCGCTGATCGCCCGCGGCGGCCAGGATCCGAACTGGCTCACCGACGCTCAGCTCGAGGGCAATCCCATTCGCATCTCGGCCGCGCAGTACGGCCGGTGGTTCGAGCAGCTTCCCGCAGATCTGCGAGACGGCGTCGTCGAGCATTGGGGACCGGCGCCGGGCGATCTCTACGTCGATCGCTCTGCCGATCCGAACGGTGAAATCGTCATCGCCGCCATGCAATTCGGCAACGTGGTGATCATGGTGCAACCGCCGCGCGGATTCGGTGAGAAGCCGGTTGCGATCTATCACGACCCGGACCTGCCGCCGAGCCATCACTATCTGGCGGCCTACCGGTGGATTTCGGCCACGAAGGCCGACGGCGGCTTCGGTGCGGACGCCATGGTGCACCTGGGCAAGCACGGCAACCTGGAATGGCTGCCGGGCAAGACGCTCGGCATGTCCGCTTCCTGCGGAACCGACGCTGCCCTGGGAGATCTGCCGTTGATCTATCCGTTCCTCGTCAACGATCCGGGGGAGGGCACCCAGGCCAAGCGTCGAGCGCACGCAACTCTGGTGGATCACCTGATTCCACCGATGGCGCGTGCGGAGAGCTACGGCGACATCTCTCGCCTCGAGCAATTGCTCGACGAGCATGCGAACATCTCGGCACTCGACCCGGCCAAGCTGCCCGCTATCCGCCAACAGATCTGGACCCTGATGACGGCCGCGCAGATGCACAAGGACCTCGGGCTCGAGGAGCGCCCCGACGAGGAAGTGTTCGACGACATGCTGTTGAACGTCGACGGGTGGCTGTGCGAGATCAAGGACGTACAGATCCGCGACGGACTTCATATCCTCGGCCAGGAACCCGTCGGAGACGCCGAGGTCGAACTGGTGCTCGCGATGCTCCGAGCGCGGCAGATGTGGGGCGGGGAGCAGACTGTTCCCGGTCTGCGAGAAGCACTGGGGCTCAGCGAGGACGGCGACGAGGACCGTACGCGTGTCGACAGTATCGAGGCCGTGGCCCACGGGTTGGTCGCGGCGATGCAGGCAACGCAGTGGGATCCTGCAGCGGCCGCGCGGGTGGCGGGCGAGCACGGCGGCGTGGTTGCCCAGATTCTCGAGTTCGCCGCAGCCGAGGTCGTTCCGCGTCTGCGCGGCACCTCGCGCGAGATCGCCCAGGTGCTGCACGCGCTCGACGGCGGTTTCATCGCGGCGGGGCCGAGCGGTTCACCGTTGCGCGGCCTGATCAACGTGCTCCCCACCGGCCGCAACTTCTACTCCGTCGACCCGAAGGCAGTGCCCTCGAAGTTGGCGTGGGAAACCGGGCAGGCGATGGCGGAGTCGCTGCTCGCTCGCTACCGCCAGGATCACGGCGAGTGGCCGAAATCGGTCGGGCTGTCGGTGTGGGGCACGTCGGCCATGCGGACCTCCGGCGACGACATCGCAGAGGTGTTCGCCCTGCTGGGAGTTTCGCCGGTGTGGGACGAGGCGTCGCGCAGGGTGACGCGGCTCCAGGTGATCGACCTCGTCGAGCTCGGCCGTCCCCGCATCGACGTGACGGTCCGGATCAGTGGGTTCTTCCGCGACGCGTTCCCCCACGTGCTCGCCTTGCTCGACGATGCGGTCCGTATGGTCGCCGCGTTGGACGAGCCGGCCGATCAGAACTACGTGCGAGCGCATGCACAGGCCGATCTTGACGAGCACGGTGACGAACGGCGTTCCACCACACGCATTTTCGGATCGAAGCCGGGCACCTACGGCGCCGGGTTGCTGCAGCTGATCGACAGCAAGACCTGGCGCAGCGACGACGACCTGGCGCAGGTCTACACCACCTGGGGCGGCTTCGCGTACGGGCGCGGTCTCGACGGCGTTCCGGCCTCGGACGACATGCGCACCGCCTACAAACGCATTGCCGTCGCCGCCAAGAACACCGATACGCGTGAGCACGACATCGCCGACTCCGACGACTACTTCCAGTACCACGGCGGCATGGTTGCGACCGTGCGTGCGTTGACCGGGAAGTCGCCGGAGGCGTACATCGGCGACAGCACGCGCCCGGAATCGGTTCGCACGCGCACGCTCTCGGAAGAGACCGCGAGGGTGTTCCGCGCTCGGGTGGTGAACCCGCGGTGGCTCGAAGCAATGCGCAGGCATGGCTACAAGGGCGCGTTCGAGATGGCGGCGACCGTGGACTATCTGTTCGGCTACGACGCGACGACCGACGTGGTGCAGGACTGGATGTACGAGAAGCTGGCCGAGACGTACGTGCTCGACGAGCAGAACAAGAAGTTCATGCAACAGTCCAATCCGTGGGCGCTGCACGGTATCGCCGAGCGGCTGCTCGAAGCGGCCGAGCGACAGATGTGGGCCGAGCCGGACAAGCAGGTTCTCGACGGTTTGCGCCAGGTGTATCTCGAAACCGAGGGCGAGCTCGAAGGGGAGTAGCGACGTACTCTGAGCGGTATGGCTGCCACCTTCGAAGACATTGCCAAGGGCAAGTACGTACTGCTGACGACGTTCAAGAAGGACGGCACCGGGGTCCCCACCCCGCTGTGGGGGGCCCTCGACGGCGATCGGCTGCTGGTCTGGACGGTGGCCGACTCGTGGAAGGTCAAACGAATTCGACGCAACCCCGTCGTCACGCTGGCACCGTGCGATATGCGCGGTAACCCCCAGGGCGACGCGGTCGACGCGCGGGCCGAGATACTCGACGCGGCCGAGACGGAGAAGGCCCGTTCGGCGATCGCGTCGAAGTACGGCATTCTCGGATGGCTCACGGTCAAAGGAAGCGTGCTGCGCCGGGGCAAGAGCGGCTCCATCGGGCTGGCGATCACCGCCGCCTGAGGCGCAATCGGTGCCATCGATTGCATGCGCAGTTCCGAATGCTTCGTGAGGCAGCTTCCCCTGCTGTCGGAATGGAGCACCACGTGCCAATCGCAGTGACCGATTACAACCATGTACGCCTCACCGTCAGCGACATCGACCGGTCCAGGTCGTTCTACGACTCGGTGTTCGGCTTCGACGTCGCGTACGCCTGGGATCCCGACGCGGACGAAGAGACCAAGAAGGCGCTGTGGTTCCTCTTCGGCGGCGTCATCTACAAATTCGGCGGCGGTCTGCTCGGTCTGCGCCCGGTTGCACCGAGCGACGACACGTTCGCCGAGGACCGTTGCGGTCTCGATCACCTCAGCTTCACGGTCGACACCCGCGCCGCGCTCGAGGACGCAGTGAAGACACTCGACGAGTTGGGCATCGCGCACGAGGGCATCAAGGACGCGGGTCCCGGACTGTCCATCGTGGAGTTCCGCGACCCCGACAACATCGCACTCGAGCTCTCCGGCCCGGACAAGTAGGCCGAGCGACCCAGCCCTACTGAGCGGCGCTCACCGAGGACATGTGGAAGTCGGGGATGCGTAGCGGCGGCATCGCCGTGCGAGTGAACCAGTCCTTCCACTCGCGCGGCAGTGTCGCCTCCGTCGCGCCCGCCTCGGTGACGCGTCGCAACAGGTCGAGTGGGCTCTCGTTGAAGCGAAAGTTGTTCACCGCACCGGTGATTCGACCGTTCTCGATGGCATAGACTCCGTCTCTGGTCAGCCCGGTGAGCAGCAGCGAGGTGGGATCGACCTCGCGGATGTACCAGAGCGTGGTCAGCAGCAGCCCGCGCTCGGTTGCAGCGACCATGTCGTCCAGCCGGGTGTCGGTGCCGCCGGTCATGACGAGATTGTTGCCCGGGACCGCGACGGGTGCGCCGAATTTCTGTGCTGCTGCGCGCGGGTAGGACAGGGCCGACACCGAACCGTCGCGCACCCAGTCGACACGCTCGATGTCCATGCCGTTGTCGAACACCGATACCGAATCACTCGACGACCCGGCGACCACGAACGGCGTGTACTCGAGTCCGGATGCGCGTGGATCGGAGTACAGCGTGAGTGGCAGGTCGGTGAGTTTCTCGCCGACTCGCGTTCCCCCGGCCCGCGAGAGTGCGGTGCGGCCCTCCTGTGCTCCGCGACCTTCCATGGTCCACATCAGGTAGATCATCAGATCTGCCACCGCCGATGGGGGCAGCAGAGTCTGGTAGCGACCGGCGGGTAGTTCGACGGTGTTCCGGGCCCAGCCGAGTCGGGTGGACAGCTCGGCCAACATGGTTGCGGCCGAGACGTCCTGGAAGTCGGTGGTTCCGGTGCCCACCCAGGCGCTGGCCCCGGATCGCTTGCCGTTGATCTCGACCGATCCGGTGGGCTGCGTGAACGTACGACGCACACCGGTGGAGGTTCCGAGCCAGACGTTGTCGACGGTGTGCTGCGCGAATCCGTACAGCGTGTCGTCGCCATCGAAACCGACGTTCAATTCCGTTGCGAGCGAACCGAACACGTCGATCGACGTGTGGGCCGCACTGCGGTCCCAGTTCTCCGAGCCGGAGGCGGCACCGATCGAATCTCGAAACAGCAGCGGCATCGCATCCTCGGCAGGCTCGGCCGATCGCGCTGCCGCTTCGCTCGCCCGAACCACCGCCACGATCTCCTCGGGATCGACACTCGTCGAGGACACGGTGCCCACTCGAACGGTCGTTCCGCCGGCTCCACTCCTGGCTCGAACGGTCGTTCCGCCGGCTCCACTCCTGGCTCGAGAAACGTCCGCCCCACGCACGATCGAGATCACTTCCCAGCGCCGGGAGGTGGCAATCCCGTTGGTGGTCATGGAGTTTCCGGCCCACCGCAGAGTGGCGTCGCTGGAGTCGGTGACGATCACGATGGTGTCGTCGACACTCGCGCAGGCGAGTGCACGTTCGATCACGAGCTGCGGGGCGATCATCGACCTGCCTCCGATCGGGTGTTGAGTACGTTGACGCCGCGGAACAACGCGACGGGGCAGCCGTGGCTGACGGCCGCCACCTGCCCGGGTTGGGCCTTGCCACAGTTGAATGCGCCGCCGAGTCGCCACGTGGACGGTCCGCCGAGCAGTTCCATCGAGCCCCAGAATTCGGTGGTCGTCGCCTGGTACGCCACATCGCGCACCTGGCCGTCGAGCATGCCGTTGCGGATTCGGTAGAAGCGTTGGCCGGTGAACTGGAAGTTGTAGCGCTGCATGTCGATGGACCAGGATTTGTCGCCGACGACGTAGATGCCGTCCTCCACCTCACCGATGACGTCGGCTGTGGATCGATCGGTGTCGGGGTCGGCCTGCAGCGACACGTTCGCCATGCGCTGGATCGGAACGTGATGCGGGGAATCTGCGTACGAGCACCCGTTGGACCGCTCGAGACCGAGTTTCGGGGCGAACACTCGATCGAGTTGATATCCGACGAGTGTCCCGTCGCGGACCAGGTCCCATCTCTGCGAGGCCACTCCGTCGTCGTCCCAGCCGATGCTGGCCAGGCCGTTGACCTCGGTCCGGTCGGCGGTGACGTGCATGATGGGCGATCCGTAGCGCAATGTACCCAGCTGGTCCGGAGTCGCGAACGAGGTGCCGGCGTAGGCGGCCTCGTAGCCGATGGCCCGATCGTATTCCGTTGCGTGCCCGATCGATTCGTGAATGGTGAGCCACAGGTTGGTCGGATCGATGACGAGATCTGTCGGGCCTGCCACGACGGACGGCGCCTTCACCTTCTCGGCCAGCCATTCGGGGATCCGGGCCAGCTCGTCGGCCCAGTCCCACGTGCTGTGCTCACCCAGGTACTCCCAGCCTCGTCCGACGGGTGGCGCGAGGGTGCGCATGGTCTCGAACGCACCGGCGGATCGATCCACCGTGGTGGCCTCGAACTGTGGATGTAGTCGCACCCGCTGCTGAGTGATGCTGCTACCGGCCAGATCCGCGTAGAACGACTGCTCCTTGACCTGCAGAACCGAGGCGGTGACGTGGTCTACGCCGTCCGACGCCGCCAGCCGGGACGAGTACTCCGCCAGCAGTGCCACCTTCTCTGCGGTGGGAACCTCGAACGGGTCGATGTCGTACTCCGACACCCACGTCGCATTCGAGTACACCGGCTCGGAAGCGAGTTCGACGCGTTCGCGATTGAGTGCGCGCAGCGCTGTGGCCACCTCGACTGCACTGCGGGCCGTGGCTGCGGCTGCGTCGGTGCCGAGCTCGGCATGCGATGCGAAACCCCAGGTACCGTCGACCACGACCCGCACGGCGAGCCCGATCTCCCCGGCGTCGATTGCAGATTGAACGGAGCCGTCGCGCAGCGAGATCGACTGAGTCGTCAAGCGCTGCAGGCGAACATCGGCGTGCGTTGCCCCGGCCGACCGTGCCGTGCTCAGGGCGGCGTCCGCGAGGGCTTGCAGGGGCAGAGCCAGGAAGTCGGCGTCGACCGACCGATCCGATTGTCTCGTCACGTCTGAAGACGCTAGCCGAATTGCTGCCATCCGAGTCGAACGACCATCCCCACCACCACGACGAGCAGGACGATTCTCACGAATCCGGCACCGCGGGCGACCGCTGTCCGCGACCCGAGGACGGCACCGAACACGTTGCACACCGCCATGACTGCTCCGAGTTGCCAGTAGACGCTGCCGGTGACGGCGAAGAAGACGAGGGCACCGACGTTGGACCCGACGTTGATCACCTTGGCCATCGCGGCGCTGCGCACGAACTCGGTTCCGAGCATCGTGGCGAAGACGATGATGAGGAACGTTCCGGTGCCGGGCCCGAGAATGCCGTCGTAGAAGCCGATTCCGGCGGCCGCACAACCCATGACGATCAGAACTTTGCGATGGGTGGGCGGTGCCGGTGCCGCGGTCAGACCGATGGTCGGACGGCAGGTGACCAGTACCGCCACACCGACCAGCACGACCATGATGATCGGGATGAACAGCTCGCGATCGATCAACGACACCGCAGCAGCACCTGCTGCCGAGGCCACAGCCGCGAGGACCCCGGCCGGAATCAGCACCGCCCAATCGAGCGAGACCTTCCGCGCGAAGGTGACGACAGCGGCGACGGTACCGAAAACGGCAGTCGCTTTGTTCGTCGCCAGCGCTGCCTGCTGCGTCAGCTGAGGGGCCACGAGAAGAATCGCGGGCAACAGGATGAGGCCACCTCCGCCCACCACGGCGTCGACCCAACCGGCAGCCGTGGCAGCGACCATCAGCAATCCCCAGTCGGCGGCAGTCATACGGCAAACTCAATCACATGCGTCGATTCAGTCTGTGGCTCCGTGGGCAGCCGTTCGTGGCCGATGCCCTGTTGGCGGCCGGGCTGTTCGTCGTCGACATTCTGGTGTTCGTCAGCTCGGTCGACGGTCTGAACGGACCGTTGTTCCTGGTCTTCTCGGTCGTGCTGACGATTCCCGTCGCCTGGCGGCGGCGTATGCCTCGCTCGATCGCAGCACTCACTTTCGTCACCACGCTCGGCTCCGACATAGCGGGCAACCTGGTGGGCGATGCGTACAACGGTCACCCGGCCGCACTGGCCCTGCCGATCATGCTCTACACCCTGGTGGCGTACGTCGGTCGAGTCGAGGGCGGCATCTACGCCGCCGCACTCGCCGTGTACACCGCCGCGAACCTGTACCTCTTCACCCAACCGGTGTTCACGACGCTGTTGTTCAGTGCGCTGATGTACGCGCTGTCGTGGGTTGCCGCGGAATTTCTCGGTGCCCGCAGGGCATTCGACGAAGCGACGCAGGCCCGTCTCGTCGTGGCCGAGTACGACAGGGACCGACGCGCCGAAGAGGCCGTGATCACCGAGCGCACGCGCATCGCCCGTGAACTCCACGACGTCATCGCCCACAGCGTCAGTGTCATGGTGGTCCAGGCCGACGGTGCCTCGTATGCCATCAGGCGCAACCCCGATCGCGCGGAGCAGGCCGTGGCCAACATCTCCGCCACGGGCCGGTCGGCGCTCGCGGAGTTGCGTCGAACGGTCGCGCTGCTGAGGACGTCGCCCGACTCGGACGACATGCCCCAGTACGGGACCGCAGGCCTGGCACGTGTCGTCGAGATGATGGATCGCGCCGGACTGAACGTCGAGCTCGAACAGACCGGAAACCTGGACGACATCAGTCCGGCGATCAGCCTCGGAGTACACCGGTTGGTCCAGGAATCGCTGACCAATGTCCTACGGCACGCCGGCCATGCGCCGCGCGCCGTCGTCAAGGTCGTTCGCGGAGAAGAGGCCGTCACCGTCGAGATTTCCGACAACGGCACCGGCTCCGGCGCACCGACGTCCGCGGTCGGTGGTGGACACGGACTGCTCGGAATGCGCGAGCGAGTAGCGGTGCTCGGCGGCACCCTGCACGCGGGTCGGACGCCGCACGGCAATTGGCTCGTGCGGGCGACGCTGCCGATCGAGTGAGGCTAGGTTGGGTCGGTGCCGATCACCGTTGTCGTCGTGGACGACCAGGAACTCATGCGCATGGGGTTGAACATGGTGCTCGAGGCGCAGGACGACATCGAGGTGGTGGGGGAGGCCGCCGACGGGGCAGGTGCCGTCGAGGCCGTGAACAGACTGGCACCGGCAGTGGTGCTGATGGACGTCCGTATGCCCGGTATCGACGGCGTGACCGCCACCCGCACCATCACCGAATCCGGTTCGGACGCCAAGGTTCTGGTGATGACCACCTTCGATCTCGACGAACACGTCCTCGGTGCGCTCAGGGCGGGTGCCAGTGGATTCCTGCTCAAGGACACTCCACCGGAGGACCTGGTCTCCGCGATTCGCAGTGTGGCCGCGGGCGATGCCGTCGTATCACCCAAGGTCACCAAGCGTTTGCTCTCGAGGTTCGTCGCACAGACTTCGTCGACCACCGACGCCGCCGTTCTCGACGCTCTCACCGGCCGTGAGCGCGAGGTGCTGGTGCACTTGGCGACCGGGTTGTCCAACGCCGAGATAGCGGCCACCCTGCATCTGTCCGAGGCGACGATCAAGACTCACATCGGCCGAATCCTGACGAAGTTGGGTGTCCGCGATCGCGTCCAGGCCGTCGTTCTGGCGTACGAAACCGGCCTCGTCCGGCCGGGTTCCTAGAGATTTTCCCGGCAAATCGGTCACCTCGGGAGCGATTTCGATGCCCCGCGCGTTGTATCGGTGAAGCGAAGAAAGGACCGTCATGCTCGCTCTGTTCGTACTCTATGTAGTGGTCGAGGTCGCAGCGCTGGTCGCCGTGGGAAGCGCCCTCGGCGTGCTTTGGACCGTTGTACTGCTGATCGGCGGATCACTGATCGGGTCGGTGCTGGTGCGCTCGCAGGGCAGACGCGTGCTGGACGGTCTGCAGAGGGCATCGCGAGGCGAGCGATCGGCCGGTGGTGCCGTGGCCGACGGTGCGCTCTTCGCCGCAGGGTCGGTCGCAATGTTCGTGCCGGGTCTGGTGACCACGGTGATCGGGTTGCTGTTGTTGATCCCGCCGACCAGGTGGCTGCTACGCCCGGCGGTGATGTGGGCCGCCGCACGCTGGTTGCCGCAGGTTGCGACCGCGACGCGGCGCATGCGCCCCACCGTCATCGACGGCGAGATCCTCGACGATCGCGTCGACGACGGCACGCGAACACCGAATGCATCAGGTTCTGCGGCGATCCTCGAGGGACAGGTGATCGAGCCCGACCGGTCCGATCCCGCCGCTGGGGATTTCCGGAAGCCACACCGGTAGGGGCAGACTGGTCGTTCGTGACCACCGAATTGTTCTGCGGCGGACGGATCTACAGTCCGATGGCTTCCGACGCCACCGCCATGGCCGTGACCGATGGAATCGTCAGTTGGATCGGTGAGGATCGCACCGGCCGAGCGCTCCACCCGGGGGTCCACGTCACCGACCTGGCCGGGGCCTTCGTGGCACCGGCGTTCGTGGACACTCACGTGCACGTCACCGATCTGGGCATGTCGCTGATCGGACTCGATCTGTCCGGCTGCACCTCGCTCGAACACTGCATGCGGGTGCTCGCCGAGCATGCCTCGTCGTCCTCGGACGCCCTGGTCTGGGGACACGGCTGGGACGAAACCGAGTGGCCCGAACATCGCGCACCGTCGAGCGCCGACCTCGATGCGGCAGCGCCCGGGCGGCCGGTGTACCTCACTCGCATCGATTCGCATTCGGCCGCCGTCTCGACGCCGTTGCTCGCCGCGGCGACCGGTATCGAATCCACCACCGGCTTCTCGGGGCAGTCCCCGCTCGTCGCTGCCGCGCATCACCTCGCGCGGCTGACGGCACGGTCGATGATCACAGCCGCTACCCGGGATCGGGCTCGAACGACTGCGCTCGACAGTGCTGCGGCGCAGGGAATAGTCGCCGTTCACGAATGTGCTGGTCCGATCGTGTCGGGTATCGACGACTTCCGTGCATTGATGTCGACCGAACACGGGGTTGAGGTTCGCGGGTACTGGGGCGAGCTCGTCGAGACGGCCGAGCAGGCGCGGCAGTTGCTCGCCGAGACCGGTGCCCACGGACTGGCCGGTGACATCTTCGTCGACGGCTCGTTGGGGTCGCGGACCGCGTGGTTGTCGTCGCCGTACGCCGACGGCCCCGAATCGGGCGTCGCGTACGAGGAGGTCGATGCGATCGCCGCACACATCTCGGCGTGCACGAGGGCCGGAGTTCAGGCGGGTTTCCACGTCATCGGTGACGCTGCGATCTCGGCCGCCGTCACCGCATTCGAGCGGGTGGTGGCCGAACTCGGAACTCCTGCTGTCGCCGCATGCGGGCACCGGCTCGAACATCTGGCAATGGTCGCGCCCGAGCAGGCCGACAAACTGGCCTCGTGGGGCGTGATAGCCAGCATGCAACCGATGTTCGATGCGCTGTGGGGCGGTTCGGCAGGCCTGTACTCGGCGCGGCTCGGCGCAGATCGTGCGTCGGCGCTCCACCCGTTCGCGCGCCTGGCATCGGCGGGGGTGTCGCTCGCTTTCGGTTCGGACGCCCCGGTCACCCGACTCGATCCCTGGGCGATGGTCAGAGCCGCAGTCAACCACCACACGCCGGGCAGTGCCATCTCGCCTCGCGCCGCTTTCTCGGCCGGTACCCGCGGAGCGTGGCGTGCGGGCGGAGTCAGAGACGGATTGGCAGGCACGTTGGTGCCGGGGGCGCCCGCGTCCTTCGCGGTGTGGGAGGTCGACGAACTCGTCGTCCGAGCTCCCAAGGACAGCGTGCAACGATGGTCGACGGACCCACGCGCGGGGGTATCGCCGTTGCCCGGTCTCGACCCGACGTCGAGCAGCCCACAGTGCTCGATGACCGTGCACCGCGGACAGGTCATCCATGAGAACTGAGTCCTCGTCGGGTGTCGGGACGGTGCCCTCGTCAGCGGAGCGGATACGCCGGGCCTCGATGTCGACTGTGCTGTCCATTGCCGGTGGTGCATTGATATTTGCAAGTTTTCCTCCGCGAACCCTGTGGTTTCTGGCCCCGCTGGGTATCGCGCTGCTGGCCCTCGTCCTGACCGGCTTCGGCGGCCGGTGGTCTCTGTCGCTGAAAGCGGGATTCGGCTACGGCTGTGCCGCCGGCCTCGGATTCCTGGTGCCACTCCTCCCATGGATCGGTGTGTACGTAGGACCGATGCCCTGGCTGGCGCTCGCTGCCGCCGAATCGATCTTCGTCGGCTTCTTCGGAGTGCTCGGGGTCGTGGCAGCACGAAGTTCCTGGTGGCCGTTGTCGATGGCATTGGCCTGGAGCCTGACCGAATGGCTCAGATCCAGTGTTCCGTTCGGTGGCTTTCCCTGGGGCAGATTGGCATTCGGACAACCCGAGGGCTGGCTGCTTTCCCTGGCGAGCATCGGGGGTGCACCGTTGCTCAGTTTCGGGGTGGCGCTGACCGGAACCGGAGCGGCGGCGCTGCTGGTCGCGGTCGGTCGACGAGACGGTGCGCGTTCGTTCCTCGGACCGATCGCCGCAACGACGGTCGCGTCCATCGTGGCGCTGGCGCTGCTACCGACGCTGCACAGCAACGACGTACCGGAGGGCGACGAACGGACGGTGACGATAGCGGCCGTGCAAGGAAGCGTTCCGCGTCTGGGTCTGGATTTCAATGCACAGCGGCGGGCGGTGCTGGACAATCAGGTCCGCGAGACGATGACGTTGGCCGCTGACGTCGAGGCAGGCAGGCAACCTGCCCCCGATCTCGTCGTGTGGCCCGAGAATGCGTCCGACATCGATCCACTGCGGAACGCCGATGCTGCGACTCTCATCACACAGGCGTCGGTGGCTGTGGGGGCTCCGATTCTCGTCGGCACCGTGCTTGTCAATGCCGATGGCACGAACACGAATTCGGTGATTGCGTGGAACGGTACGAACGGGGCCGGTGAGCGGCACGACAAGAAGATAATTCAACCGTTCGGCGAATACTTGCCATTCCGAAGTTTCTTTCGTTTGTTCTCGGAATATGCCGACCGAGCGGGTTATTTCGTCCCCGGTAACGGAAACGGAGTGGTGCACGCTGGGGGAATAGCGGCCGGAATAGCGACGTGCTACGAAGTCGCATTCGATCGCGCCCTCGAGCAATCGGTCCGATCGGGTGCCGAGTTCATCGCCATACCCACCAACAACGCGACCTTCGGCGACACCGAAATGACCTACCAGCAACTCGCGATGTCCAGAGTGCGAGCGGTCGAACACGGAAGAACTGTCGTGGTGGCCGCTACGAGCGGCGTCAGTGCGATCGTGTCGCCCGACGGCCGCGTCCTGCAGCAGACGCCGCTCTTCACCCCCGACGTGCTGGTGTCGAGCGTTGTACTGCGACAATCCCTCACCGTCGCGACTCGAATCGGCTTCGGATCGGAACTGGTGCTGTGTCTGGCGGCCGTCGGAGCCCTCGGCGCGACGCTGCTGGTCGGGTGCCGCCGCCGTGTCTCCTGAAACAATCGACAAGTCGGCAAATAGCGGACTTATCGCATCGACGAGTCGGATACGGGCGAGTCGATCCCGTGCGATCCGGTGTGTGGAGTCATTCGTTCGATCGAATAGCATCTGTTCGAGTGGCACTCGAGGTCACTTCTGTAACAGGCTGGAGACGGCGATCGATGGTTCTTATGATCACTACACAATAGAATCTTGCCGATGTTGTATCTTTGTAAGCCGCTGGGGTGCTCGACACGAAGTTTTCGGGTCGGCTTTCAGCGGATGGCCGACGGTCTCGCGTTGGTATGTGAGCGCAGTATCGACGCCGACATTGTCGAGCGTGTCGTACGCCTGGCGGGGAGGGGAGTTCATGTCGTACAGGACGATGAATTCGATGGTGACCACACACTCGTTCGTCGAACCCACGGTTCGGTGCACTCGGTAGAACCGGGTTCCTTCCCTGTTTCAATCCGGTCGGCTGTGCGCGACGAATTGATTCAGAGCCATACCACCACCGAACGTGTGTGAATCGACACGAACACAGACCAGAACGGAAGCCAGAATTGCTCAATCGCGCGCACAGGCCGCCGCGGCTCGACAGTCCGAACCGAACCGAAGGCTCCGGGTCGATCGACCCGAGGACGGCTTTCGCCGCCGTGACCGTGTCGCCGAAAGGCAAGTGAATGCGCGCAGTGACAACCGGTGGGTCTCAGACGCCGCCGACCGGCTCCGGTTTCGAGAACGGCTTCCCACTGTCATCCGCCCAGCGGGGAATGTGGTTCGCCCAGCAGCTCGCCCCTGACGTTGCAGTCTGCATCGCCCAGTACGTCGACCTGCGCGGCAACCTGGACATCGCAGTCCTCCAGGAGGCATCGGCTCGGGCCGGACACGAGTTCCAGTCCGCCTATCTCCGTCTGGCCGAGGTCGACGGAGAGGCCGTACAGCTGGTCGATCACTCCATCGACCAGTCCGTGCACTACCTGGATCTGCGCGGCGAAGACGATCCGATGTCCTCGGCGCTGCACTGGATCGACCAGAACTACGTGCAGCCGGTCGACATGGAAAACGATCCACTCGTCGAGAGCTGGATCATCCAGGTCGAGGACGAGCGCAACCTCTGGTACAGCAAGATCCACCATGTCGCGCTCGACGGCTACGGTGCCATGACGCTCGTCAACCGCACCGCAGCCCTTTACACAGCCGCCGTCGAGCACTCCGAACCCGCACCCAACAAGGCGGCCGAACTCCGCCGTCTGTACGAGCTCGATCAGGAGTATCGGACGTCGACACGCTTCGAGTCCGACAAGGAGTACTGGGTCGCGCGCGCCGCGAACATCCACGACGGAGCTTCTCTGTCGAACACGGACGGCCGCACGGTTGCCGCCAGCAAGCTGCGCAGCGTCGCTCTACCCGAGGAAGTCGTCACCGAGCTCGAGGCGTCCGACGCGACCAAGGGCGGAACCGCGGCAGCGGTGTTCATCGCCGCCTTCGGCTGCTACCTCTCGCGAATGACCGGTCGAGAAGACGTCTCGGTCAACATCCCGGTGTCCGCGCGCACCACCGCACTGCTTCGCCGGTCCGGTGGAATGCTCGTCAACGTCGCACCCATTCCGATCCACGTACCCCAGGACGCGACTGTCGGCGAGCTGGTGCAGCAGGTACAGCTCGAATTGATGGGAGCCCTGCGGCACCAGCGCTTCAGCATCGAGGACATCCGGCGCGAGCTGGCGGCCTCGGGCAGCGACAAGCAGCTTTCCGGTCCGCTGGTCAACATGATGCTGTTCCATCAGCAGATCAACCTCGGGTCGATCGTCGGCGAGTTCAACATCGTCACGTCTGGTCCGGTGGAGGATCTTCTGGTCAACGTGTACCAGAGCGGTTCTCCCGCCAGGACGTTCGTCGATTTCAGGGCGAACCCCAACCGGTACGACGACGACGACCTCACCGCACACCATTCGAGTTTCGTCGACATGGTGGAATCCTTCATCGCGGCAGGGCCCGATGTCGCCGTTCTCGACGTACATCCCGACAGCGCCCGCGAAGGCCAACGCCGGCGACGCGCCTCAGCCCAGCTCGCCTACTGGACCGACCGGCTCGCCGATGCCCCGGATGTCCTCGACCTTCCGACCGACCGTGCGCGCCCCTCGCGCATCGGTCACGTTCGGGCATCCCACGAGGTGACCATTGGATCCGAATCGTGGTCCGGAATGGCTCGATTGGCGGCCGAACGGACCACGACTCCGTTCGTGGTGTTCGAATCTGCTCTCGCCGTGTTGCTTTCGCGACTGGCGAACACCGACGACGTGTCGATCGCCGTGCCCGCGGGCGACGGCAACACCGTGGTGATTCGGACCCGACCCGACGTTCGGCACTCGTTCACCGAGTTCGTCGATGCGTCCGGAACCGACTTCGATGCTGCGATGGCGCACGGAGACACTTCGTTCGAAGACGTCGCCGCGGCCCTCGGTCTGCCGAGCACGGAATCGCACAGCCCCCTTGCTCAGGTCGCGCTTCGGTTCGGTCCGGCAGCGCTGCCGCGTGACGGGATCGGCATGGACCTCGTCGTCACCGTGAACGAGTCCGACACTCTCACAGTCGTTTTCGACTACGCCACAGAACTGTTCGATGCCGCGAGCATGGCTCAGCTCGCTCGCCGCTTCGTACGCGTCCTCGACGCGTTGACCAGCGGGCCGGATCTGCTGATCGGCGATGTGGACATGCTGTCCGCCGCCGAGCGCGCTCGCCTGGCTCCGGTTCGTGGTCCGCGGTCTGTGGTGGGTGTGGTGTTGCCGGAGTTGTTGGCTGGTGCTGTGGGTGTTGCCGGTGTCGGTGGTGTTGCGGTGGTGTCGGGTTCGCGGTCTGTTTCGTATGGTGAGTTGGATGCGGCGTCGTCGCGGTTGGCGCGGATGTTGATGTCGTGTGGGGTGGGTCCGGGGTCGTTCGTGGCGTTGGCGTTGGCGCGGTCGGTGGAGTCTGTGGTGGCGGTGTGGGCGGTGGCGAAGGCCGGTGGTGCGTTCTTGCCGGTGGATCCGAATTATCCGGTGGATCGGATCGAGCACATGTTGGTCGATTCGGGTGCTGTGGTGGGTGTGACGTTGGGTGCCGATGTGGGTGCGCTCTCGGGTGTCGGTGGGGTGTCGTGGGTGGTGCTCGACGATGCGGATGTGGTGGCGGATCTGGCGTTTCGGTCGTCTGCTCCGGTGTTGGATGCGGAGCGTTCGGGGGTGTTGCGTCTCGATGATGCGGCGTATCTGATTTACACGTCGGGTTCGACGGGTGTGCCCAAGGGTGTGGTGGTCACTCATCGTGGTGTGGGGAACTTGGCTGCCGAGGAGCGGGTTCGGTTCGGTGTGGGGCCGTCGTCGCGGGTGTTGGCGTTCGCGTCGCCGAGTTTCGATGCGTCGATTCTCGAGTTCGTGTTGGCGTTCTCGGGTGGGGCGACGATGGTGATTGCTCCGCCGTTGGTGTTCGGTGGGGTGGAGTTGGCGTCGTTGCTGGCTCAGGAGCGGGTTTCGCATGCGTTCGTCACGCCTGCGGCGTTGGCGTCGGTGGATCCGGTGGGGTTGGATTCGGTTGCGGTGGTGGTGACCGGTGGTGATGTGTGTGCGCCGGAGTTGGTGGCGCGGTGGGCGCCGGGTCGGCGGATGTTCAATGCGTACGGTCCGACGGAGGCGACGATTTTCTCGTCGATTTCGTCGGCGTTGGTGGTGGGGGAGTCGGTCGATATCGGTTCGCCGACGATCGGTTTCGCGGAGGTGGTGTTGGATGCTCGGTTGAATCCGGTGCCGGCGGGTGTGGTGGGTGAGTTGTATCTGGCGGGTCCGGCGTTGGCTCGTGGGTATCACGCGCGGTTGGGTTTGACGGCGGAGCGGTTCGTGGCCAATCCGTTCGGTGGTGCGGGTTCGCGGATGTATCGCACCGGTGATGTGGTGCGGTGGAATGCTTCGGGTGCGTTGGAGTATGTGGGGCGTAGCGATTTTCAGGTGAAGGTGCGTGGTTTCCGGATCGAGTTGGGTGAGATCGATTCGGTGTTGGCTGCGGTGCCGGGTGTCGATTTCGTGGTCACCATCGGACGCGAGAGTGCTGCGGGTTCGACGGTGTTGGTCTCGTATGTGTTGCCGGTGTCGGGGACGGTCCTCGAGGTCGATGCGTTGCGTGAGCATGCCGGTTCGGTGCTGCCTGGGCATATGGTGCCGTCGGCGTTCGTGATGTTGGAGTCGATTCCGCTCACTCCGGCAGGCAAACTCGACCGAAACGCACTACCCGAACCGGAACTCGGTTCGCAGGGTGCATTCGAGGCCGCGGAAACGGAATACGAGGCCGCGGTGGCGACCGTGTTCTGCGACGTTCTCGAGGTCGATCGGGTCGGCGTCACCGACAGCTTCTTCGACCTCGGCGGAAACTCTCTCGTGGCAACGCGTTTGATAGCGCGCGTCAATTCGGCTCTCGGAACCGACCTGAAGGTGCTGGACCTGTTCGAGGCACCGACGGTTCGGGCTCTGTCGGAACGTGCCGAAGCCAAGGGCGCATCGCTGCATCGCCGTCCGGCACTCGTCCCCGTCGACCGGCCCGATTCGATTCCGCTGTCTCTCGCACAGCAGCGAATGTGGTTCATCAACCAGTTCGACGTGTCCTCGCCCGCGTACAACATCCCCCTCACCGTGCGCCTGACGGGTCGCCTGGACGTGAGCGCGATGGCTGCGGCCGTCGGCGACGTGCTGTCCCGGCACGAGTCGCTCCGCACGGTGTTCCCGACCGTCGGCGATCTGCCCAACCAAGTGATCGCGCCCGTGGACGACGTCACCGGGTCGAAGCTCCCGCTCGATGTCGTCGATGTCGACGCGGCTTCGGTCGACGAGCTGATCCGCACCGCTGCAACAACAGGATTCGACGTCACTGTCGATCTGCCGTTCCGTGCGGTGCTGTATCGGACCGGCCCGGAAAGCTTCGTACTCTCCATCGTCGTCCACCACATCGCAGCGGACGGTGCGTCGATGGCACCGTTGGCCCGAGACGTGATGGTCGCCTACGGTGCTCGATCCGCGGGCTCGGCTCCGTTGTGGGAGCCACTCGCCGTCCAGTACGCGGACTTCGCGCTGTGGCAGCACGCTGTTCTCGGCGACGAGAACGACTCCACCTCTGTGGCGTCGCGGCAGATCGGATTCTGGCAGTCGGCTCTGGCAGACCTGCCCGACGTATTGCCGATGCCACTGGATCGCCCGCGCCCCACCCGGCAGTCGATGCGCGGCAGCGTCACCCCGTTCACCATTCCCGCCGATGTCGCCGCTCGATTGAGTTCGGTTGCGGCCGAACACGACTCGACGCTGTTCATGGTCATCCATTCCGCGCTTGCGCTGCTGCTCGCGCGCCTGAGCGGCACTGAGGACATCGCTATCGGTACTCCGACAGCGGGTCGAGGCGACGCGGCCCTGGACGACCTCGTGGGCATGTTCGTCGGGACCCTCGTCCTGCGGACACAGGTCGAGCCTCGAGCGACCTTCGCCGAACTGCTCGCCGATACTCGCAGCTCCGACCTCGCAGCCTTCGACAACACCGATATCCCGTTCGAGCGACTGGTCGATGTACTCGATCCGGCGAGGTCGACCGACCATTCACCGCTGTTCCAGGTTCTCCTCGAGTTCCAGAACAATGCAGCGGTCACGTTGGAGCTGCCCGATCTCACCGTTGCATTCGAGGAGATCAGCACCGACACAGCCAAATTCGATCTACAGCTGCGTGTCGATCAGGAGCCCGTGGACTCGTCCGGTGCACTGTCGGCGTCGTTCACCTACGCCACAGATCTGTTCGATCCCGAAACCATCGACCGGTTCGTCGATCGCTTCCTGCGGATCGTGTCGACCATCGGAACGTCGACGAACGTGCGCACCGGCGACATCGACATCCTGTCCGCCGCGGAGCGGGAACTCGTCCTGTTCGAATGGAACGACACCGCACGTCTGATCGAACCTCCGGTCCACCAGCAGATTCCGGTCGGCGGCGTCGACATGACGCTCAGCAGCCTGTTCGACCGACAGGTGCAGCGCAGTCCGTACTCGACCGCGCTCGTGTTCGAGGACGAGCACATCACCTATCTCGAACTGGACGAACGTTCGAATCAGCTCGCGCGACATCTCATCTCGCTCGGCGTGACACCCGAATCCCATGTCGGCCTGGCGATCCGACGGTCGATCGACCTGCTCGTCGGCATGTACGCGATCGTCAAGGCCGGTGGCGCCTACGTGCCTATCGACCCGGACCATCCGGTCGAGCGCTCGTCCTACGTCCTCTCCAGCGCCCAGCCGGTGTGCATCCTCACCACGAGCCGCGACTGGATCAATATCCCGGTCGCAACTCCGGTCCTCGCCGTCGATCTACTCGACGTGTCCGATCGCGACCACTCCTCGGTCACCGATTCGGACCGCCTGGGGAGACTGCACGGCTCCAACACCGCGTACGTCATCTACACCTCCGGTTCGACCGGACGGCCCAAGGGTGTCGCAGTGACGCACTCGGCCATCGTGAACCGGTCGCTGTGGATGCAGCACGAATATCACCTCGAGCCTGCGGACACCGTTCTGCAGAAGACTCCGGCCACGTTCGACGTCTCGGTGTGGGAGTTCTTCTGGCCGCTGCAGGTCGGCGCCAAGCTCGTCGTGGCCGAACCCGACGGGCACCGCGATCCGGTGTACCTGTCCCGCATCATCGCGGACGAGCACATCACCACGGCGCACTTCGTCCCGTCGATGCTCGCGGTGTTCGCGGCAGGAGCGCGGGCTGCGGAATGCGTCTCGCTTCGGCTCGTCTTCTGCAGCGGCGAGGCACTTCCGCCTGCCACCGCGGCGCAGTTCGCACAGTTCTCGCACGCGGAACTGCACAACCTCTACGGTCCGACCGAAGCGGCCGTCGACGTCAGCTACTACCACGTGACCGGTCGCGACGCCGTCTCGATCCCCATCGGCGCACCGGTGTGGAACACGCGCTTGTACGTGCTCGACGCCTCCTTGCGACCGGCTCCGATCGGCGCCCCCGGCGAGCTGTATCTCGCCGGCGTGCAGCTCGCTCGTGGGTACGTCGGTCGCGGTGACCTCACAGCGGATCGCTTCGTCGCCGATCCGTTCGGCGAGCCGGGCGAAAGGCTCTATCGCACAGGCGATCTGGTGCGCTGGCGCGCCGATGGCGAACTCGAGTACATCGGCCGCACGGACTTCCAGGTCAAGCTCCGCGGACTCCGCATCGAACTACCCGAGATCGAGTCGGTTCTCCTTCGATCCGAGTCGGTCGCTCAGGCGATCGCGTTGGTACACAAGGACCCCAACACCGGTGAGACCCTCGTGGCCTACGTCGTCGGTACGCACGGTTCCGCCGTCGACCCCGCGCATCTGACGGCCGAGGCCGCGCGCCGCCTGCCGGGGTACATGGTGCCCTCGCACGTGGTGGTACTCGACTCACTCCCGGTCAACGCCAGCGGCAAACTCGACCGCAAGGCATTGCCTGCGCCCGAATTCACCGTCGCCGCGTCGGAGTTCTTCGGCCCCGAGAACCCGGTCGAGGAGATCGTCGCCGGTGTCTTCGGTGATCTACTCGGCATCGCTCAGGTCAGTGTCACGTCGAGTTTCTTCGAGATCGGCGGCAACTCGCTCATCGCGATGCGATTGGTCGCGCGAGTCAACGCGGCACTCGGAACCGACATCGGCATCAGGGATCTGTTCGACGCTCCCACCGTGCGAGCGTTGTCGGCAGGGATCGACGTCGGCGAGCACGACGCTGCCGCCGCTCCCCGGTTGGTCCCGCAGGAACGACCCAGCGTGGTGCCGCTGTCGCTGGCTCAGCAGCGGATGTGGTTCATCAACCAGTACGACACGGCCTCGGCCGCGTACAACGTCGCATTCGCCATGCGTCTGAGTGGTGTCCTCGACATCGAGGCGATGCACTCGGCCATCGGTGACGTACTGACCCGCCACGAGTCGCTGCGCACGATGTTCCCGTTGACCGAGGACGGTCCCGTCCAATCGATCCTCGACGTCGCATCGGCACTGCCGGATCTGACTCCGATTCTCGCGAACGACGAGCGTCACGTTCTCGAGCTGATCGCCGACGTCGCCGGCTCGGGCTTCGACGTGGTGGCCGATGTTCCGCTGCGAGTCCGGCTGGTCCGGGTACGCGAGAACGAGCACGTGCTCGTGATGGTGGTGCACCACATCTCCTCCGACGGGTTCTCGAGTGCCCCGTTGGCCAGAGATCTGATGGTGGCCTACAGCGCCCGAGCTGCGGGACATACACCGAGCCAGGAACCCCTGCCGGTGCAGTACGCCGACTACGCCCTGTGGCAGCGCCGGTTCCTCGGGGCCGAGTCCGACCCCGAGTCGTTGATGGCAAAGCAGGTCGCCTACTGGGTAGACACGTTGTCCGGTAGCCCGGAGGTCCTGACGCTGCCGACCGATCGCCCGCGACCCGCGGTGGCGTCGCTGCGCGGCGACACGGTTGCGTTCGAGATCGACGCTGCCGTCCATGCTCGTCTCGCCACTGTTGCCGCCGAGCACAATTCGAGTTCGTTCATGATCGTGCACGCGGCTCTGGCCGTGCTTCTGGCGCGACTGTCGGGTACCGAGGACATCTCGGTCGGAACCCCGATCTCGGGCCGCGGAGACGCCGCGCTCGACGAACTCGTCGGCATGTTCGTCAACACCCTCGTGCTGCGCACCCAGGTGTCCGGCTCGACTCGTTTCGAGGACTTGCTCTCGAACGTTCGCGCCGTCGACCTCGCTGCCTTCACACATTCGGACGTCCCGTTCGAGCGAGTGGTCGATGCGGTCGATCCTGCGAGATCCACTGCTCATGCGCCGTTGTTCCAGGTCATGCTCGAGTTCCAGCAGACCGACCGTCCCACGGTGACGTTGCCGGGACTGTCGATCGAGGGGATCGAACTTCCCAACGACATCTCCAACTTCGACCTGCAACTGACGGTCTCGGAAGAATTCGACAAGTCCGGAGCACCGGCGGGTATCAACGCCGGATTCCGTTACGCCACAGAACTGTTCGACGCAGGCACGGTTCGGATTCTTGCTGATCGCCTGATGCGAATCCTCGATGTGGTGACGGCCACGCCGTCCATCGAGGTCGGCGACATCGACATTCTGTCGACCGACGAGTACGAGTCCTTGGCTCCGGTTCGTGGTCCGCGGTCTGTGGTGGGTGTGGTGTTGCCGGAGTTGTTGGCTGGTGCTGTGGGTGTTGCCGGTGTCGGTGGTGTTGCGGTGGTGTCGGGTTCGCGGTCTGTTTCGTATGGTGAGTTGGATGCGGCGTCGTCGCGGTTGGCGCGGATGTTGATGTCGTGTGGGGTGGGTCCGGGGTCGTTCGTGGCGTTGGCGTTGGCGCGGTCGGTGGAGTCTGTGGTGGCGGTGTGGGCGGTGGCGAAGGCCGGTGGTGCGTTCTTGCCGGTGGATCCGAATTATCCGGTGGATCGGATCGAGCACATGTTGGTCGATTCGGGTGCTGTGGTGGGTGTGACGTTGGGTGCCGATGTGGGTGCGCTCTCGGGTGTCGGTGGGGTGTCGTGGGTGGTGCTCGACGATGCGGATGTGGTGGCGGATCTGGCGTTTCGGTCGTCTGCTCCGGTGTTGGATGCGGAGCGTTCGGGGGTGTTGCGTCTCGATGATGCGGCGTATCTGATTTACACGTCGGGTTCGACGGGTGTGCCCAAGGGTGTGGTGGTCACTCATCGTGGTGTGGGGAACTTGGCTGCCGAGGAGCGGGTTCGGTTCGGTGTGGGGCCGTCGTCGCGGGTGTTGGCGTTCGCGTCGCCGAGTTTCGATGCGTCGATTCTCGAGTTCGTGTTGGCGTTCTCGGGTGGGGCGACGATGGTGATTGCTCCGCCGTTGGTGTTCGGTGGGGTGGAGTTGGCGTCGTTGCTGGCTCAGGAGCGGGTTTCGCATGCGTTCGTCACGCCTGCGGCGTTGGCGTCGGTGGATCCGGTGGGGTTGGATTCGGTTGCGGTGGTGGTGACCGGTGGTGATGTGTGTGCGCCGGAGTTGGTGGCGCGGTGGGCGCCGGGTCGGCGGATGTTCAATGCGTACGGTCCGACGGAGGCGACGATTTTCTCGTCGATTTCGTCGGCGTTGGTGGTGGGGGAGTCGGTCGATATCGGTTCGCCGACGATCGGTTTCGCGGAGGTGGTGTTGGATGCTCGGTTGAATCCGGTGCCGGCGGGTGTGGTGGGTGAGTTGTATCTGGCGGGTCCGGCGTTGGCTCGTGGGTATCACGCGCGGTTGGGTTTGACGGCGGAGCGGTTCGTGGCCAATCCGTTCGGTGGTGCGGGTTCGCGGATGTATCGCACCGGTGATGTGGTGCGGTGGAATGCTTCGGGTGCGTTGGAGTATGTGGGGCGTAGCGATTTTCAGGTGAAGGTGCGTGGTTTCCGGATCGAGTTGGGTGAGATCGATTCGGTGTTGGCTGCGGTGCCGGGTGTCGATTTCGTGGTCACCATCGGACGCGAGAGTGCTGCGGGTTCGACGGTGTTGGTCTCGTATGTGTTGCCGGTGTCGGGGACGGTCCTCGAGGTCGATGCGTTGCGTGAGCATGCCGGTTCGGTGCTGCCTGGGCATATGGTGCCGTCGGCGTTCGTGATGTTGGAGTCGATTCCGCTCACTCCGGCAGGCAAACTCGACCGAAACGCACTACCCGAACCGGACTGGTCCGCTCAGGTCACGGCCGGCCGCGATGCGGACAATGCGGTCGAGAAGACGTTGGCGGGACTGTTCGCGGAAGTTCTTCGACTGGACCGCGTCGGCGTCGACGATTCGTTCTTCGCCCTCGGCGGCGACAGCATCATGTCCATTCAGCTGGTCTCGCGTGCCAGGGCAGCAGGACTGTCCCTCTCGCCACGAGATGTCTTCGAGCACAAGACAGTAGCGGCGCTCGCCGAGGTGGTTGCCTCCGGTGACGGCACCGTCCCCGTCGTACTCGAAGAGCTTCCCGGCGGCGGCGTCGGTGACGTTCCGGCCACCCCGATCGTGCACTGGATGCTCGACCGCACAGCCGTGCTCGACCAGCACACTCAGACAGCGGTACTCACACTTCCCGTCGACATCGAACTCGATGTGCTCGAGGCAACTGTCCAGACCGTCCTCGACCACCACGACATGCTCCGCGGCGTACTGCACCGCGGCGACATACCGTCGATGGAAGTTCTGCCGATCGGATCCGTGACGGCTCGGTCCGTGGTGCGTCGCGTGTCGTCGACAACGGTTCAGGGACAAGCTTTCTCGGAACAGGCCACCACCGAGGCCGCCGCTGCCGTCGGGCGTCTGGCTCCCGATTCCGGTGTGATGATCCAGATGGTGTGGTTCGACGCCGGCTCCGAGGGAAGTCGTCTGCTCGTCGTCGCTCATCACCTGGTGATCGACGGCGTGTCCTGGCGAATTCTGGTACCGGACCTGGCCTCTGCGTGGGCCCAGATCATCGGTGGCAGCACTCCTGAGCTGGCACCGGTCGGCACATCGATGCGCCGTTGGGCGCATGGACTGCGTGAGGTCACGGCCACCCGCAGCGACGAATTGGCTGTGTGGCAACAGGTTCTGGCTCAGCCCGATCCACTGATCGGATCACGTGCACTCGATCGCGAGATCGACGTGTACCGGACGGTGGACAAGGTGGAGCTGACACTGCCCACCGATGTCACCGAGGGACTGCTGACGGCACTGCCCGACGCCTTCCGCGGCAGCGTCAACGACGGTCTGCTCGCTGCTCTCGCACTTGCATTGACCGCGTGGCGGCGTGATCGAGGGGTGGTGGTCGACGACGCACTCATCTCTCTGGAAGGCCACGGCCGCGAGGACCACGTGGTACCCGGTGCCGATCTCGGCCGCACCATCGGATGGTTCACCACGATCTATCCGTTGCGACTGACGCTCCACGGCATCGACATCGACGACGCGCTCGCCGGTGGCACTTCGGCTGCCGCGCTGATCAAGTCGGTCAAGGAACAGTTGCTTGCCGTCGACGATCACGGTATCGGCTACGGCATGTTGCGCTACCTGGACGAGGACGGCGCCGCTGCTCTGCGCGACTTCCCGGCTCCGCAGGTCAGCTTCAACTATCTCGGTCGCTACAGCACCGACATTCCGGACGAGCTGCGCGGACACGGCTGGCTACCGGTCGACGATTCGGGAGTCGGTGATTCTCAGGACGACGATCTCCCCGTCGCCGCGGTACTCGACATCAACGCCGTCACCACCGCGACGCCGACCGGCCCACGGCTCGAGGCCACGTTCGCGTTCCCCACCGGAGTGCTCGACGCCGACGAGGTCGCCGAACTGGTAGAGCTGTGGCGTCAGGCGCTCACCGCGCTGACACAGCTCGCCCAGCGACCGGGGGCCGGTGGCTTCACGCCGTCCGACCTCGATCTGGTGCGCCTCGATCAGAGCTCCATCGACAACCTGGAGCGGGTCTATCCCACACTCGACGACATCTGGTCCATGACGCCCCTGCAGGCCGGGCTGCTGTTCCACGCCGAGCTGTCGGATCAATCAGTCGACGCCTACATCGTCCAACTCGTGTTGGAGTTGCGCGGAAGTGTCGACGAGGAGCGGTTCCGACGTGCTGCTCGCGCGCTCCTGCGTAGACACGCGAACCTGCGGACGGCCTTCGTGCACAACAACGACGGCGAGTCCATCCAGATCGTTCACCACGACGTTGACGTGCCGTGGACGTCGATCGACCTGACCGAACTGGACGTCGAGGATCGAGCTGTCGAGCTCGATCGCATCGAACACGACGACCGAGCCACCCGATTCAACATGGCGCAGGCACCTCTGTTGCGCTTCATGCTCATCACTGTGGCTCCGGGCGAGTGGCGTCTGGTGATGACCAACCACCACATCCTGCTCGACGGTTGGTCGACGCCGCTGCTGCTCAAGGACCTGCTGACGCTCTACGTGGTCGACGGCGACGACACTGTGCTCCCGCGGGTTCCCGCCTACCGCGATTACCTGGCGTGGCTGGCCAAGCGCGACCGCTCGTCGGCGCTGGAGGCGTGGACGAACGCGCTCACCGGGTTGGCCGAGCCGACCCTGTTGACGCCTGTCGAGAGCCGACGCCAGGAATCGACATTGGCCGGCCGTTGTCTGGTCTCGCTCGATGTGGAGCAGACGAACCGTCTGCGCAGCGTTGCGCGCGCACGTGGCGTGACGATGAACTCCATGGTGCAGGCGTCCTGGGCCCTGGTTCTCGGCACTCTGACCGGACGCTCCGACGTCGTGTTCGGTGCCACCGTGTCCGGACGCCCGCCGGAGGTCTCCGACATCGAGTCGATGGTCGGTTTGTTCATCAACACTCTGCCGGTGCGGATCGTGCTCGATCCGTCGGAGACCCTCGGTGAGTACCTCGAGCGGGTGCAGGCCGAACAGGCCGCTCTGCTCGATCACCACTACCTCGGCCTGACCGACATTCAGCGAGCAGTGGGACCGGCTGTCGCTTTCGACACCCTGACGGTGTTCGAGTCGTACCCGATGGACCGCGCGGGATTGTCGGCGGAGACCGACCTCGCCGGAATGCAGGTGCACGACGTGCACGACGGCAGCGACACAGCGCAGTATCCGCTGACCCTGGTCGCCATGGTCGACGATCGACTGCACATCGAGGCGAAGTACCTGCCGGAGTTGTTCGAGCACAGCGTAGTTGCGGCGACGGTCGACCGAATCGTGCGGGTGCTCGAGGCCGTTGCCGCCGACACCGGTCGTCGGGTCGGATCGTTGTCGTTGCTGTCCGAGCAAGAACTGCGCCGGGTGGCACCGGTGCGGGGACCGGCATCGTCGGATGCTCGACTGCTTCCCGATATCTTCACCGACGCCGCTGCATCGAACCTGCACGGCACCGCTCTGTGGAGCGACGGTCGCACCGTCGACTATGCCGAACTCGACGCGCAATCATCAGCTCTCGCAAGAACATTGATCGCTCGCGGTGCCGGCCCGGAAACTGTCGTTGCGCTGGCTCTGCCACGGTCCGTCGAATCCGTACTCGGCATCTGGGCAGTCGCAAAGACCGGGGCGGCATTCCTGCCGATCGATCCGAGCTACCCGCGCGATCGCGTCGAACACATGCTCGTCGACTCCAACGCCTCGATCGGCCTGACCCTGTCCGAGCACGTGGCTGCGGTGGCAGATCTCGGCTCTGCTCGGTGGACCGTGCTCGACCACGACGACACGCGCGCCGAGCTCGCCGGTCGCCCGACCGCACCGGTTCGCGATGTCGACCGTATTCACCCGATGCACATCGACCAGGTCGCGTACCTGATCTACACCTCGGGCTCGACGGGTGTTCCCAAGGGCGTCACCGTCACCCACCGCGGGCTCGCGAATCTGGCAGAGGAGGAGCGGACCCGTTTCCAGGTGACCCCGGATGCTCGGGTTCTCGCGTTCGCGTCCCCGAGCTTCGATGCCTCGATCCTCGAACTGCTCATGGTGTTCTCCGGTGCCGCGACCATGGTCATCGCGCCGACCTCGGTCTACGGTGGAACCGAGTTGGCCGAACTGCTCGCAGCACAGCACGTGACGCATGCGTTCGTCACTCCCGCCGCGCTGGCATCGGTGGATCCGGACGGACTGACCGAATTGGCCGTGGTCGCCACCGGTGGCGACGTGTGTCCGCCCGAGCTCGTGGCCCGCTGGGCACCGGGCCGTCGGATGTTCAACGCGTACGGTCCGACCGAGGCGACGATCTTCTCGTCCATCAGCGATCGACTGCACGTCGACTCCGCCATCGACATCGGCGCGCCGACGATCGGTTTCAGCGAGGTCGTCCTCGACGCACGGCTGCACCCCGTCCCGGTCGGGGTTGCAGGTGAGCTCTATCTCGCGGGGCCGGCACTGGCACGTGGCTACCATCACCGATTCGGTTTGACTGCAGACCGTTTCGTCGCGAATCCGTTCGGCGAGAACGGCGCAAGGATGTACCGCACCGGCGACGTGGTGCGATGGACCGAGTCGGGAACGCTCGAATACGTCGGGCGCAGCGACTTCCAGGTCAAGGTGCGCGGGTTCCGTATCGAACTGGGCGAGATCGACGCTGTTCTGACCGACGATCCGACGGTCGAGTTCGCGACCACTGTGGGTGTCGACGGCCCGACGGGCAACACGATCCTGGTCGCCTACGTTCTTCCGAGGTCCGGCGAGCAGGTCGATGCGGCAGCTCTGCGCACTCATGTGTCGAATTCGCTGCCGACCCATATGATCCCGACGGCCTTCGTCGCGCTGGAGTCGATTCCGTTGACACCGGCCGGCAAGCTGGACCGCAACGCCCTGCCTGCGCCCGATCTTCACCTCGGGGGCGACTCACGTGCACCGCGCAACGACACCGAGCAGGTCATTGCCGACATCTTCGGCGAGGTACTGGGGATCGACGGCGTCGGAATCGATTCGAGCTTCTTCGATCTGGGTGGAGACTCGCTCAGTGCCACCAGACTCACCGCGCGAGTCAATTCGGCCCTGGACACCACGATCAGCGTGCGCGCATTGTTCGAGGCTCCCACGGTCGAGTCGCTTGCAGTGCGGGTACGGAGCAACCCTGTCGGCGGCGTTCGCCGCCCCGCTCTCGTCGCGAAGCCGCGACCGGATTCGATTCCGTTGTCGCTTGCGCAGCAACGGATGTGGTTCATCAATCAGTTCGACGTGACTTCGGCGGCGTACAACATTCCGCTCGCGGTGAGGCTCACGGGTCGACTCGACATCGCCGCGATGAGTGCGGCAGTCGGGGACGTCCTGGAGCGTCACGAGTCGCTGCGCACGGTGTTCCCCACGCTCGGTGAGCGCCCCGAGCAGAAGATCCTCGACGCGCAGACGGTGAGAACCGACCTCGCCGTCGTCGATCTGGACGCCACCGAGGTCGTTGCGGCCATCTCCGCCTCTGCCGCAACGGGATTCGATGTCTCGACCGATCTACCGTTCCGCGCGGTTCTGTACCGGGTGGCAGCGGACGAGTTCGTACTCTCGATCGTCGTGCACCACATCGCCGCCGACGGCGCGTCCATGGCACCCCTGGCGCGAGACGTCATGGTCGCCTATGGTTCTCGCGCTGCTGCCGCCGCGCCGATGTGGGCACCGCTCGACGTTCAGTACGCGGACTTCGCGGTCTGGCAACGCACAGTCCTCGGCGACGAGTCCGATCCCGCGTCCCTTGCCGCGCAGCAGTTGGACTTCTGGAAGACCACCCTGGCGGATCTTCCCGACGTGCTGCCGTTGCCGCTCGATCACCCGCGGCCCACTCGGCAGTCCATGCGCGGCAACAGTGTTCGATTCGAAATCGATCGCACCACTCATGCCGGACTGGTCGACCTGGCACGCGCCAACGACGCGACCGTTTTCATGGCCGTACACGCGGCATGGTCGATCCTGATGGCACGCATCAGCGGCACCGAGGACATCGCGGTCGGAACGCCGATCGCCGGCCGAGGCGACGCCGCGCTCGACGATCTGATCGGCATGTTCGTCGGCACGCTGGTTCTGCGTACGGAGGTCACACCGGGGCTCTCGTTCACCGACCTGCTACGGGTCACGCGCACAGCCGATCTGGCCGCGTTCGATAACACCGACGTTCCGTTCGAGCGATTGGTGGACGTTCTCGACCCCGCTCGTTCGACCGACCGTTCGCCGCTGTTCCAGGTGCTGCTCGAATTCCAGAACAACACGTCCGCGACGCTCGAATTGCCGGACCTCCGGGTCGAGGCCGTCGACATCGATGCCCATGTCGCGAAGTTCGACCTGCAACTGACCGTCGCCGAGGAGTACGACGAATCCGGTGCGCCGGCCGGGATGACCTCCGCGATCACCTACGCGACAGACCTGTTCGAGGAATCGTCCGTCGAAGAGTTCGCCGCACGATTGTCGGCCGTACTCGGCGCCGTGACGGCCGATCCCGAGCGCGCCGTCGGCGACATCGACCTCCTCCTCCCGGGCGAGCTCGACGCCATGACGGGTGAGTGGAACCACGCGGGTCTCGTGGCATCCGACGCAACGTTGGCCGATCGATTCGCCACCGCTGCAGCGCGATTCCCCGATTCACGCGCGGTCGTCTTCGGCGATCACACGCTGACCTACGCCGAGCTGGACGACCGGTCGAGTCGACTCGCACGACTTCTCGTCCAGCGCGGTGTGACCTCGGAATCGCTCGTGGCGGTCGCGATGCCGCGCAACGAGGAGCTGATCGTCGCTCTGCTCGCGGTGATCAAGTCCGGTGGCGGCTACCTTCCGATCGATGTCTCCTACCCAGCGGACCGGCTGGCGTTCATGCTCGAGGACGCTTCGCCCATCTGTGTGATCTCCACGGTCGCCGACAGTGCGGCAGTGCCTGCCTCGGATCTCGATGTCCTCGAGATCGATTCGCCCGAGCTGATCGCCGAACTCGACGCCATGTCGGGTGCCCCGCTGACCGATGCGGACCGCTCGGGTGGCACCAGTGCCGATTCGATCGCGTACGTCATCTACACCTCGGGCAGTACCGGTCGCCCCAAGGGCGTGCAGATCGCGCACCGCAACGTGGCGACGCTGTTCGCGAACACCGCTGATCTCTTCGATTTCGACGATCGCGACGTCTGGACGATGTTCCACTCGTATGCGTTCGACTTCTCGGTATGGGAGCTGTGGGGACCGCTGCTGCACGGTGGAACGCTCGTCGTCGTCGATTACTACACGGCACGCTCCCCGGAGCTGTTCCGCGAGTTGCTGGTACGCGAGAAGGTCACGGTGCTCAACCAGACACCGACGGCGTTCTACCAGTTCGCGGAAGCGGATCGAGTGGCCACCGGAAACCTTGCCGGCACCGCGGATTCCGACCTCTCGTTGCGTTACGTGATCTTCGGCGGCGAGGCACTCGATCTCGGTCAGTTGGCTCGCTGGTACGCCCGACACGACGAATCCGCGCCGACTCTGGTCAACATGTACGGCATCACCGAGACGACCGTCCACGTGAGCCACCTCGCCCTGACCGAGCAGTTCGCCGCCTCGGCCTCGGCCAGCGTCATCGGCCAGGCGATTCCCGCACTGCACGTCGCTGTTCTCGACACGCGTCTCAACCCGGTTCCGCCGGGCGTGACCGGTGAAATGTACGTCTCGGGGGCACAGCTCTCTCGCGGCTACCTCGGTCGGGCCGGCCTGTCGGCCACCCGTTTCGTCGCCGATCCGGCCGGAGACGCCGGTGCCCGGATGTACCGCACCGGTGACACGGCGCGGTGGAATCGCTACGGGGCACTGGAGTACCTGGGCCGCAGCGACATGCAGGTGCAGTTGCACGGCTTCCGCATCGAGCTCGGCGAGATCGAGAGTGCTCTGCTGGCATACGACGGTGTCGCGGCCTCCGTGGTCTCGGTCCGCGACGACGGGTCAGGTGATCGACTGATCGGATACGTCGTCGCAGAGGCGGGTCGAACCCTCGACCACGCGGCAGTTCTGGACTTCGTCGGACACTCGCTGACGTCCTACATGGTTCCGGCTGCGCTGATCGTGCTGGACGAGCTGCCGCTCACTGCCAACGGAAAGCTCGATCGCCGAGCACTGCCGGCTCCGGACTTCTCCGCCAACGTGACCGAAAGCCGTTTGCCCGCAACCGAAGTCGAGACGATCCTCGCCGGATTGTTCGCCGACGTCCTCGGCCTCGACACCGTCGGCGTCGACGATTCGTTCTTCGCGCTCGGCGGCGACAGCATCATGTCCATTCAGCTGGTGTCACGCGCCAAGGCGGCCGGGCTGGTCCTGGCTCCGCGCGACATCTTCGAGCGCAAGACCGTCGCGGCGTTGGCCGAGGTCGTCGTTCTCGGGGGCGACGCCGTCGTACTGGAAGAACTCGACGGTGGGGGAGTCGGCTCGCTGCCTCTCACCCCTGTCGTTCGCTGGATGTTGGACCGCAGCAACGATTTCGGTCGCTACACCCAGACTGCCCTGCTTCAGCTTCCGGTCGGTATCGACAGCGAGACGCTCGAGCGCACCGTCCAGGCCGTTCTCGATCGTCACGACATGCTCCGGTCGAGGCTGTTCCGGGATGCGGACGGCATCTGGCACGAGGAAGTATCTCCGATCGGCACCGTGTCCGCTGCGTCGGTCATCCATGCGGTCGCGGTCGACTCCGTGGACGGTGCCGAATTCTCTTCTCGCGCCGCAACAGAACTCGACGCCGCAGCAGATCGATTGGTCCCCGCCGACGGGGTCATGGTGCAGATGGTGTGGTTCCAGGGCCCGAACGGGTCCGGTCGACTGCTCGTCGTCGCGCATCACCTCGTGATCGACGGCGTGTCCTGGCGCATCCTCGTCCCGGATCTCGCGACGGCATGGAGCCAGATCGTCGCGGGCGACGAGCCTGCGCTGGCACCGATCGGTACATCGATGCGGCGGTGGTCCACCGGGCTGACCGAGGTCACTGCACGCCGCGCCGACGAAATCGGGCTGTGGCAGCGAATCCTCGGCGGCGACGATCCGACGATCGGTTCGCGACCACTGGACAAGCAGGTCGACGTCGACGCGACCGTGCAGCGCATCCGCACATCCCTGCCCGTCGAGGTGACCGAGCGCCTGCTGACCACGGTGCCGAACGTCTTCCGCGGCAGCGTCAACGACGGCCTTCTGGCCGGGTTGGCGTTGGCACTGACGGCGTGGCGTCGCGAACGGGGAGCCGCTGTCCGCAGCGCGCTGATCACGCTCGAAGGCCACGGCCGTGAAGACGCCGTGGTTCCCGGAGCCGATCTCGGCAGAACCGTCGGCTGGTTCACCACGATCTTCCCCGTGCGCCTCGACCTCGGTTCGGTGGACATCGCCGACGCGTTGTCGGGTGGAGACTCCGCCGGTGCACTGATCAAGGCGGTCAAGGAACAGCTGCTCGAGATCCCGGACCACGGAATCGGCTACGGCATGTTGCGGTACCTCGATTCCGCCGGAACCGAGACGCTGTCCGACTTCGCCGCGCCGCAGGTCAGCTTCAACTACCTCGGGCGGTTCTCGACCGGATCCACCGAAGGCATGGCCGATGTGGGCTGGATTCCGGTGGCCGATGCCGAACTGGGCGACGCACAGAATCCGGATATGCCCGTACCGGCTGCGCTGGACATCAACGCCGTCACCACTTCGACACCCGACGGTCCGCAGCTCGACGCCACCTTCGCGTTCCCGGCAGGCATCCTCGATGCCGACGAGGTCGATCGGTTGATCGAGCTGTGGACGCAGGCACTGACCGCGATCACGGCACACGCCTCGACCGAGGGTGCCGGCGGCTTCACCCCGTCCGACCTGGAGCTGGTGGATATAGATCAGCGCTCCATCGAGGTGCTCGAGAAGCAGTTCCCCGACCTCGACGATGTGTGGTCGATGTCGCCGCTGCAGGCCGGGTTGCTCTTCCACGCGCGCCTCGCCGGTGAGGTCGGCAGCAACAGCGCAGGCGTCGACGCCTACATGGTGCAGCTCGGTCTCGAGCTGCGTGGCGTCGTCGATTCCGAGCGGATGCACTCCGCTGTGAACAAGCTCGTCTCTCGTCATCCGAACTTGCGAGCAGCGTTCGTGCACAACAGCACCGGCGAATCTCTGCAGATCGTGCAGAGTTCGGTGACGGTTCCCTGGTCCGAGGTCGATCTGCGCGGCGAAGCCGATGTCGATGCGGCCTTGGAAGAGGTCCTCGCAGCCGACCGCGGTGTGCGGTTCGAGATGGACTCTGCGCCGCTGCTTCGGTTCACGCTGGTCACCCTCGCCGACGACCGCTGGCGACTGCTGCTGACCAATCACCACATCCTGCTCGACGGCTGGTCGACACCGCTGGTCGTCAAGGAACTGATCACGCTCTACGCCACCGAGTCCGACGACTCGATGCTGCCGCGGGTACCCGCATATCGGGACTACCTCGCATGGATGCGGAAACGCGACGTCGCGATCTCCACTGCGCAGTGGGTCAGTGCGATGGCAGGAGTCGAGGAGCCGACGCTGCTGGTCACCGGTGATCGGGGTCGACAGTTGTCCACCGTCTCGAGCGAGACCGAGCGGTCGTTGTCGATCGAGACCACAGCGGCATTGCGTGATTTCGCGGCGCGCCGCGGATCCACTCTGAACACCCTCGTTCAGACCGCGTGGGGCATCGTGCTCGCTACTCTGACCGGTCGCGAGGACGTCGTCTTCGGTGCGACGGTGTCGGGTCGGCCGCCTGAGGTCCCTGGCATCGAAGGCATGATCGGGCTCTTCATCAACACGTTGCCCGTTCGGGTCACGCTCGATCGGGCCGAGACTCTGGGCGCTCTGGTCGATCGCGTACAGGCCGAGCAAGCAGCGCTGCTGGACCACCATTACCTCGGTCTGACCGACATCCAGCGCGCAGCCGGTGCCGGCGTTGCATTCGACACGCTCACGGTGTTCGAGTCGTACCCGGTCGATCGCGCAGGAGCCTCTGCGGCAACGGATTTCGCAGGCATGCAGGTGACGGACATCCTCGGAACCGACGCCGCGCACTATCCGCTGACACTGGTGTCGTCGGTCGACGAGCGACTGAACCTCAAGGCCAAGTACCTGCCCGAACTGTTCGAGATCGAAGACGTGCACGCGATCGTCGATCGAGTCGAGCGGGTGCTCGATGCGGTGCTGACCGACGAGCAGCAGCCACTGGCTCGGCTCCGACTGCTGGCCGACACCGAATTCGCCTCGCTGGCTCCGGTATTCGGACTCGAAGGCCGATCGACTCGGTTGCTGCCGGAGATCTTCTCCGACGCAGCTGCCGTCGACCCGGATGCCATCGCGGTGCGCAGCGTCGACGGAGAATTGACGTACCGAGAACTGGATCGGCGGTCGAACCGGCTCGCGCGCATTCTGCTCGGTCGCGGTGTCAGAACCGAGACGTTCGTGGCACTCGGCATCGCACGATCCATCGAGTCGGTGCTGACAGTCTGGGCCGTCGCCAAGTCCGGAGCCGCCTTCGTACCGGTCGATCCGAACTACCCGGCCGATCGCATCGAACACATGCTGGCCGACTCCGGCGCAACCTTCGGTGTCACCACCCGAACACACCTCGACGATCTGCCCTCGACCGTGCCGTGGATCGTCCTGGACGACCTCGCCACCGATGGTCCGAACGCGGTGAGCGACGAGCCCATCGCCGACGACGAACGCCATGGTCGCGTCACCCTTTCGAGTGCCGCGTACACGATCTACACGTCGGGTTCGACGGGTGTTCCGAAGGGGGTCGTGGTCACCCACTCCGGCCTCGACAACTTCGCGACCGAGCAGCGCGAGCGCTATCGAGTCACGAAGGACTCACGCACACTTCATGTTTCGTCGCCCAGCTTCGACGCGTCCGTGCTCGAGTACCTGCTCGCGTTCGGCGTCGGAGCCACGATGGTGATCGTTCCGCCCACGGTGTACGGCGGAGCCGAGCTGGCAACGTTGCTGGCCGAGGAATCGGTCACGCACGGCTTCATCACCCCGTCCGCCCTCGCCTCGGTCGATCCGGCCGGGCTCGACACGTTCGCGGACGTCGTCGTCGGCGGCGAGGCCGTGCCGGCCGAGTTGGTCACCAAGTGGGCTCCGGGCCGCAACCTGTTCAACGGGTACGGACCGACCGAGGCCACGATCATGTCCAACATCAGTGCACCGATGGTCGCCGGCGAGCCGGTGTCGATCGGCGGACCGGTGCGAGGTGTGTACGAGGTGGTCCTCGACTCGCGACTGCAGCCGGTTCCCGTCGGGGTGGCGGGTGAGCTGTATCTCGCAGGCGTCGGATTGGCCCGCGGCTACCACGATCGGATGGGTCTGACGGCCGAACGATTCGTCGCCGATCCGTTCGGCGCTCCCGGTGCCCGCATGTACCGCACCGGAGATGTGGTGCGCTGGTCGCCGGATCTGACCATCGAGTACGTCGGTCGCAGCGACTCCCAGGTCAAGGTCCGCGGCTTCCGCATCGAACTCGGCGAGATCGACGCCGCGCTCTCCACACATCCGTCGGTCGACTTCGCGGCGACATTCGGAACTCCCGGGCCCACCGGAGCCACTGTTCTCGTGGCGTACGTACGCCTGACGGGAGACAGCCCGGCAGAGACGATAGATGCCTTCGACACGGCCGTTCTGCGCGATCATCTCGCTGCCGCGCTGCCGTCGCACATGGTGCCCAGCGCCATCGTCGTGCTCGAGTCGATACCGCTCACTCCCGTGGGCAAGCTCGACCGCGCCGCGCTTCCGGTACCGGAGTTCGGCTCGGCGACGTCGTACCGCGAGCCCGGCACGCCTGCCGAGCTGACGATCGCGGCGGTCTTCGCCGAGATCCTCGAGGTGGATCGAGTCGGTGCGGACGACGGCTTCTTCGAGCTCGGTGGCGACTCGCTCAGCGCAACGCGGGTGATCGCTCGCCTCAACGCCGAATTCGGGACCTCGATCGGTGTGCGCACCATCTTCGAGACCCCGACTGTGTCGGGATTGGCGAGCGCTGTCGGAACTGCGGACCCTCGCGCGCAGCGGCCGGCTCTCGTTGCGGCGGCGCGCCCGGATCACATTCCGCTCTCGCTCGCTCAGCAGCGGATGTGGTTCATCAACCAGTTCGACACCTCGTCGGCCGCGTACAACGTGCCGTTGGTCGTCAAACTGACCGGACGGCTCGACACCGCTGCGCTGGCGGACGCGGTGGTCGATGTGCTGGAGCGCCACGAGTCTCTGCGCACTACCTTCCCCGACGGCCCGGAGTTCCCGGTGCAGCTCGTACATCCGGCTGCCGAGGTCGCACCTGCGGTCGAATCCGAACGGATAGATGCCGCTGTTCTGACCGATCGCGTGGCTCTGTTGGCCGGTCGAGGATTCGACGTGACGACCGAGATCCCGGTGCACGTCGAGCTGTTCGAGGTGCACGACGACAGCGTCGACGCATCCGAGGATCCCGTCTTCGTACTTGCCATGGTGGTGCACCACATCGCCGCCGACGGCGCGTCGATGGCACCTCTCGCTCGCGACGTCGTGCTCGCGTACTCGGCGCGCAGTGCAGGCATGGCACCGAAGTGGCAGCCGCTGCCCGTCCAGTACGCCGACTACACGATCTGGCAGCGTTCGCTGCTCGGAGACGAGCAGGACCCGTCGAGCGTGGCAGCAGCTCAGCTCGAGCACTGGTCCACCGCGCTCGCCGGTCTTCCCGACCTGCTGCCGTTGCCGACGGACCGACCGAGGCCGACCACTCAGGACTTCCGCGGTGGCCGAGTTCGCTTCACGGTCGATGCCGACATCCATCGGGCCCTCGTCGACATCACTCGCGAACAGAACGTCAGCATGTTCATGGTTCTGCACGCGGCGTTTGCAGTGGTGCTGGCTCGTCTGAGCGGCACCGACGACATCGCGATCACCACCCCGGTGGCCGGGCGCGGTGACGCGGCGCTCGACGACCTCGTGGGTATGTTCGTCAACACGCTCGTGCTGCGCAGCCGAGTGGACGAGTCCGCGTCGTTCGACGATCTGCTGAACCAGGTCAAGGCACACGATCTCGACGCATTCGATCACACCGAAATGCCCTTCGAGAGAATCGTCGAGGTTCTCAATCCCACTCGTTCGACGGCATACGCTCCGCTGTCGCAGGTCGCGTTGTCGTTCCAGAACAACGAGAAGGCCTCGCTCGAGCTTCCGGACCTACGCGTGGAGGGCTTCGACTTCGACGTTCCGGTAGCCAAGCAGGATTTGCAATTGCTGCTGTCCGAGACCTTCGACGAGCAGGCGCGGCCGTCCGGCTTCGAGGCCGCATTCGATTACGCCACATCGCTGTTCGACGCGGCCAGCGTCGAGGCCATCGCGGCGCGACTGATTCGAGTTCTCGATGCCGTCGGACGCGACCGACACACGGTCGTCGGAGACATCGAGATTCTGGGCACCGACGAGCAGAGCGCGTTGGTGCCGGCACGAGGAAACGTGGACGCGGCAGTCCGGACGTGGCCGGAGTTGCTCGCGGCGGCGGTCGCACTCGACCCGTACGCAGTCGCCGTCACCTACCGAGGCGTCAGCCTGTCCTACGCCGATCTCGACAGCTGGTCCAACCGGATCGCTCGGATGCTGATCGATTACGGCGTCGGTCCCGAGACATTCGTCGCATTGGCGCTGCCTCGATCGATCGAGTCGGTGCTGTCGGTGTGGGCTGTGGCCAAGACCGGTGCAGCATTCCTGCCCGTCGATCCGAACTACCCGGCGGACCGAATCGCGCACATGCTCGAAGATTCCCATGCCGCAATGGGTCTGACCGACATCGACAGCATGCAATCGCTGCCCGACACGGTCCCGTGGCTGGTTCTGGACGATCCGGAAACTTCGGCCGAGTTGTCTCGCTACCCGGCAGACGCGGTCACCGATGTCGAACGTACGGCGACCCTGCACATCGACCATCCCGCCTACCTGATCTACACCTCGGGTTCGACCGGTCGCCCGAAGGGCGTTGCAGTGCGGCACCGCGGCTTGGCCAATCTCCAGGCCGAGGTGATCGAGCGATTCCGCCCCACTCGGGATTCGCGTGTTTCGCACATCGCGTCGCCGAGTTTCGACGCATCGATCTACGAGCTGACGATGGCGTTCGGCGTCGGTGCCACAGTCGTGATCGTGCCGCCGGGAGTCTTCGGCGGCGGCGACTTGGCCGACCTGCTCGAATCCGAACACGTCACGCATGCGTTCCTGACGCCGGCGGCGCTGTCGTCGATAGACGAGACACGTCTGGGCAGCGTTCGGGTCCTTGCCGTCGGAGGTGAGGCCTGCACGCCGGAGTTGGTGGCGAAATGGGCACCGGGCCGCAAGATGTTCAACGGCTACGGTCCGACCGAAACCACCATTCAGGCAAGTGTCGGCGGACCTTTGGTGCCCGGTGGCACAGTGGACGTCGGTAGGCCTGGAACCGGATTCCGGTTCCTCGTACTCGACGCACGCCTGCGTCCGGTTCCGGCCGGAGTGTCGGGCGAGCTCTACATCGCCGGTCCCGGTACCGCCCGCGGATACCTCGGTCGTTTCGGACTGACCTCCGAGCGATTCGTCGCCGATCCCTTCGGCACTCCGGGAGATCGGATGTATCGAACCGGCGACGTCGTGCGCTGGGGCAGTTCTGGGGCTGTCGAGTTCGTCGGGCGCAGTGACTTCCAGGTCAAGGTGCGCGGTTTCCGCATCGAACTCGGCGAGATCGACTCCGCCCTCACCGAGCACGACCAGGTCGGGTTCGCCGCCACGATCGGACACACCGCAGCGTCCGGTGACACCGTCCTCGTGTCCTACGTTCTTGCGGCCGACGGCGAATCTGTCGATACCGAGGCACTTCGCGATCGCGTCGCCAAAATGCTTCCACGGCATATGGTTCCGTCGGCGATCATCGAGCTCGACGACATTCCGCTCACTCCGGTGGGCAAGCTCGATCGGCGGGCACTGCCGGTTCCGGAACTGACGACGTCGACAACTCCGTACCGGGCACCGACCACCGATGTGGAAGCGGCGATCGCCGATGCGTTCGCACAGGTTCTCGGGGTCGATCGAGTCGGCATGGACGACAACTTCTTCGAGCTGGGCGGAACGTCGCTGGTGGCCACGAAGATCGTGCCTGCCATCGAGAACGCCATCGGAGTTCGGGTCCCGCTGCAGGCGCTGTTCGTCGATCCAACTCCGGCAGGGTTGGCCGCTCGGGTCGCCGCGGATGCCGCCACCGGCGGCGCGGATCTCGACTCGGTGTTCGGTGTGGTGATTCCGCTGCGCGGTAGCGGATCCAAGGCCCCGTTGTTCTGCGTCCACCCGGGAATCGGGTTGTCGTGGGGATACGCCGGTCTCGTCTCACACCTGAGCGACGACCGTCCCGTGTACGGCCTGCAGCTACCGAGCATCGTGGAAGGGTCGAGCTTCGGATCCATTCGCGATCTCGCTCATCGCTACGCCGACGAAATTCGCGCCGTCCAGCCGGTGGGTCCTTACCACCTACTCGGGTGGTCGCTCGGCGGCTCGCTCGCTCATGCGATAGCGGTGGAACTACGCAGCACCGGCAGCGACGTGCACACCCTCGCACTGTTGGACAGCTACGTCGACGGCCACGACGGCGAACCGGCCGGGGGAGCGTTGAGCGTCGAGAATCTGCTCGCGGGATTGGGGCTCGACCTGACGGCTCAGCCTTCGACCGAGCCTTTGACCTACGAACGAGGCGTCGAACTGCTCGACGAATCGTTGGGGCAGACGACCGGCGTTTCTGCCGATCATCTCCGGCGTATCAATGCGGGATTCGAGAACTCGACTCGAATAATGGCCGAGTTCATCCCGGACGTGTTCGACGGAGATGTTTTGTTCTTTTCCGCAACGAAGGGTGCGAGCGATGGAATTGTTCGATCCCCGCAAGAATGGCGGCCGTATGTGACAGGAGATATCGTCATCCACGAAGTCGACGTTTTCCACAACGAGATGACCAATGCAGACGCTGCCACGGTGATCGGGCCGGTCGTCGATTCTCATCTCGGCAATACACCCGAATAACAATCGGTGTGTTCTTCACATCGAAGGGCACATCTACGAATACCATCGGCGTTCGACACGAATGCCGTCGAATACGAATCACTACCACCAGGGGACAGAAGTGAAACTGATCAGAACAGCAACGGTAGCGGTGGCGATGACCGCTGCGGTGGCCACCGGAGCGGGCCATGCTGTAGCAGACCCGTCGTCGGACCCGGTGAACTACGAGACGTCGGTCAACCCCGACGGAACCGTCACCACCATCCTCGATGCCGGACTGTTTCGGGTCGACGCCACGAGCGAGACCGTGTCCGTCATCGACCAGGCCGGTGCCACACTTGCATCCGTTCCGCTGGAATACACGATCAACGGCACCGTCTACTCGATCGCACCGCTGATCGGTGCCGAGGGTCGCGAACTGACGTTGACGCCGCAGACGGTTCCCGTCGCTGAGGTCGCAGGTCCGCGGACCAAGCAGCAGGCATTCGACAACATGGTCAACCAGCTCGCGATCGGCTGGAACAACGGCGGCGGTGTCGGCACGGCCATCGGTGCAGGCCTCGGTTTCGCCATCGGCTGCGTGTCGATCTTCCCGAACTTCATCTCCGGGTGCATCATCGGAACCGTCATCGGTACCGTCGCCGGCGCAGTCATCGGCACGGCCAACGGAAACCCGCAGGCTCAGCCTGCCGTGTTCGAGTACTTCACCACTCCGTAGGGCAGGACGGCCTCGAGCCGACGGAGGTCCGAACAGCGGGTGGAGCGCGTGCGCTCTACCCGCTGTTCGCTGTTCGCCCGGTCAGCGCTCGGCGCATCGACACAGCCTTGACCATCGTCTCCTCGAACTCCTCGTCCGGGTCCGACAGTGCCACGATTGCGCCACCCACCCCGTACGTCACTTCGTGTTCGGTGGCCACGATCGTACGAATGACGATCGAGAAGTCCGCGGTGCCGGTGATCGAGAAGTAGCCGATAGCACCCGAGTACACCCCCCGCGGTCCGTCTTCGAGCTTGTCGATGATCGCCATCGTGCGGATCTTCGGGGCTCCCGTCATCGATCCACCCGGAAACGCAGCACGGATACAGTCCGCCGCGGACGCGTCGTCGCGCAGGCGGCCACGGACGGTCGAGACCAATTGGTGTACGGGAGCGTAGGTTTCGACATCGAACAGCTTGGGCACGTGTACCGACCCCGGCACGCAGACCTGAGCGAGGTCGTTGCGCACCAGATCCACGATCATCAGGTTCTCGGCCTTGTCCTTCTCGTTCGCGACGAGATCGGCCTTGAGTGCGTTGTCTTCCTCCGCGGTGGCCCCGCGGGGTCGCGTTCCCTTGATCGGCTTGGACTCGACAATGCGGTCGGCGTCGATGCGCAAGAAGCGTTCCGGAGACGCACTCAGTACGGACAGCTCGGGGAACTTCAGCAGCGCACTGTAGGGAGTGGGGTTGATTTCGCGCATGTACGAGTACGTGGCGGTGGCGTCGATGGAACCGGCTACTGTCGCGGTGTTGGTCAAACACACCTCGTACGTCTCACCGGAGCGAATCTCGGCGAGGCACTGGGAGATCAGATCGAGGTAATGAGCACGGTCGTGGCGTAGTCGGGGCTCGAGCGACCGATCGGCTCCGAGCAGGGGAGTGCCGGACGCAGGCACACTCGGACGGTTGGTCGGGGCAACGTTTCGGGACAGGCCTCTCAGGGTGTCGGTGACCGAGTCGAACCACTGCGCCAACACGGGATCCCCGGGGGTGGTGGCCAACCCCATCAGATAGAGGGTGCCGGCCTCGTGGTCGAACACCAGCGCGCGATCTGCGAAGACCATCGACGCGTCGGGAGTCGAAGCGGTGTGAACCAGTTGCCCACCGGTGTCCGCTTTGAGTTCGTAACCCAGGTATCCCACGTACCCGAGACCGAAAGCAAAGGGCAGGTCGTGCCGAGGGGGAGTGGCGCGCTCCCGCAATCGGTCGTCGATGTAGTCGAAGAATGTCGAGTGGATGCGCTCGGTCGTCCCATCGGCACTTTGCACGGTCACAGTGGTCTCGGCAACCGAATAGGTCACGTACTCCGCGTGGGGACCCGAGCAATCGCCCATGACGGTGAATCTGCAGTCGGGTTCGAGAGCTGCGCTGCCGTCCAGCCAGAAACTTTTCGAGCCATCCGCAAAAAGAGCTTCGAATACCTGCTCGGAGTCGAAAGCTTCGTCGAGCGAACGTGTTTCGATGGTGAACATCGAATCCTGAGTAGGCGTAGCACTCGACGCGCTCGATTGTGCCAGCGTCAGATCGCGGAAATTGGCGAGTAGTTCGCGGCCGTACTCGGTGCTGATCGACTCGGGATGGAACTGAACTCCCCACATGGGTTTGCTGCGGTGCCGAACGGCCATGACCAGTCCGTCGGGCGTCCACGCGACTTCCTCGAAGTCGGCAGGGGTGCGCGTCACGACGAGCGAGTGATACCGCACCACCGAGTACGGCGACGGAATCCCGGCGAACAGGTCCACACCGGTATGACTGATGTCGGTGATCCTGCCGTGCATAGGCGCGGGAGCGAGATCCACACTGCCACCGAACAGATGGCACAGACCCTGATGCCCGAGGCACACGCCGAGTATCGGAAGACCGGACTCGAGTATCACGCGGGCACTGATCCCGAAGTCCTGCTCCAGGTCCGGGCGCCCGGGACCGGGTGAGATCACGACATTGTCGTAGGCGTCGAAATCGAGCGACGTCCACTCGACGTCGTTCTTGACCACCGTCGGCGGCCGACCGTTCACCTCGGCCAGAAGGCTGTACAGGTTGTAGGTGAACGAATCGTAATTGTCCACCAGGAGCGTATGGATAGTCATCGGGTGCTTCTACCGTTCACTGTCGAGGCCGGGCCCTGGAGCCGGCGAATCGATGATCGAATCCTCGACGCGACATGCCTCTGCGATCATCGATCGGTACAGATCTTCGAGAAAATCGGGGGACAAACCATTGGCCGACGCGAATTCTCTCGCTCGCTCGGTCACCAGTCCGACACGGCCTGGTTGCATCATCGGAATGGCGTGTTCACGTTTTACGTGTGCAACCCGTACACACACATCGATGCGGTCTCGAATTGCAGCGCGCAGAACTTCGTCGATTCCGTCCAACTCGCGCCTCAACTCCGCAAGCTTCTGCTCGCCGACTGCGCGATGACCTTCCGATTCCGCTTCGGAGGCCGCCGTGCGCAAAGCGTCGGTCGAGCGTTGATCAGAATCCTGGCTCACGAGTTAATGCCCCCTGCTTTTTCGACACCGGTGCTGCTGTCTATCGGTATTCTCCGACAATTGTTACGGTGCCCGTTCACGAATCGTCCACCTGTGTGACAACCGATACCCGATGATGGCACCTCGGACTGGCATGCCGCCACTCGACCGTATTGAAATCCTGATCCACGTGACAATGAATGCAACAGAGCGCGTGAAAACATCCGACAGGTTCGAATTCGATCAAAAAAACTGCACCGCCGGATTGTTTCCAATCAGGCGGTGCAGTGAGCGACGACGGTCACGCGCCGCGGCGCTTCACCTTGAGTAGGTCCAAGCGCTCCTTGAGGAGTTCTTCGAGTTCGTCGACCGAACGACGCTCGAGCAGCATGTCCCAATGCGTGCGGGGAGGCTTGACCTTCTTGGCCTCCGGCGCCGTGCCCTCGATCAGCGACCCTTCCAAGCCGTTGCGGCATGCCCAGGTTCCGGGAATCTCGGCATCGTCGGCGAACGGTACGTCGAACTCCTCGCCGTTGTCGCACCGGTAGCGCGCAACGCGGCGGGGTGCCAGGTCGTGATCACGGTCGGTCTCGTAGCTGACAGCTCCCAGCCGGCTACCTCGAAGTACACGATCTGCCATGGTGAAGTCCTCTCCATCGATAGTAGGTACGTGCGTCGAAGCCATCCGTCGACATCGAACTACACCGTCTACCCACTGATCTACAACGTCGCCGCGCGTCGGTTCGTTCCCGGGCCGATGAGTCCCGGTGCGATCCCATCGGCGCAGCTTATCGGGCGATCTTACCTCGCAGCCGCAGTAGGCTGAACGACCATGTCCGTCAGAACCCGCCGCGACCAGACATGCGCCTGGTGCGGGCGCCCGGTCGCCGATACCGGAACCGGCCGTAAGCGGCGGTACTGCCGTCAATCGTGCCGTCAACGCGCCTACGAGCAGCGCAGCGCGACGAAAGGGACGTCGATTCCCGACGACGCCGTCGTGCTGACCGCAGAGGAGGTGTCGGCGGCGGCCGACAGAGCGTTCGAGGTTCGATGTGCCGCCGAGGACGTCAGCACGGCGGTGACGGAAGGAGCCGACGCCACGGAACTGCACCGACTGTGCGTCGAGCTGTTGGCCAAAGCGCACGACGCAGAACGGCTGCGCTGAACTGCGATTCCTTTCCAGTTCACCGGCACCGTGGACAATGGTCGAGGCCCGTGCGACTGCGCGGGTGGTACGACCTAGTGAGGAGCTCCATGGCGTTCTGGGATCAACTCAAGTCCAAGGCACAGGAATTGAACGGCCAGCTGCAGACCAAGACCAGCCAGTTCAAGAACAAGGAATTCGCCAACGGCAGCATGGCCATGTGTGCCTTGATCGCGGCGGCGGACGGCACCATCGATCCTGCCGAGCGTCAGAAGACGGCATCTCTGATCGCCGGCAACGAGGCCCTGCGAGTGTTCGAGCCCGACGAGCTTCGGCAGAAGTTCGACTGGTACTGCGACAAGCTGCAAGGCGACTTCGATTTCGGGAAGGTGGAGGCGACCGCCACGATCGGCAAGCTCAAGTCGAAGCCCGACCAGGCACGAGCCGTCATCCAGATCGGCATCATCATCGGTGGCGCGGACGGCCATTTCGACGACCACGAGAAGGCTGCCGTGCGCAATGCGTGTTTCGCAGTCGGAATCGATCCGGCCGAGTTCGAGCTCTGAGGCCTTGCGCAGTAACAGGACCGCGGTAGTCGTTCCTGCTCACGGCGATCGACGAAGTCACATGGCGACTTCGTCGATCGCCGTTCTCGTCGGAAGCCGTCCGCTGTGAAATATCCGGAATGCCGGGATACTGGGGACACTCCGACGGCATGTGCCGATGCCGAAAGATCCGTTGGAGATCCGGTTGCAGCCCACCAGTAAAGGGACCGTGCATGACAATTGCCGCGATCTACCTCGTCATCGCCTTCGGTTTGGGCGGACTTGCCATGGTGGTACGACTGCCTCCCCTGGTCGGGTTTCTGGCTGCCGGTTTCGTCATCAATGCGCTCGACGTCGGTGAGGTGCCGCAGCTCGAGCTGATCGCAGATCTGGGCGTGACGCTGCTGTTGTTCGCCATCGGTCTCAAGCTCGACGTTCGGATTCTCCTGCGCCGGGAAGTGTGGCTGACGACCTCGGTGCATCTGGTGGTGAGCATCGCGGTCGGTACCACCGTTCTGTGGCTCGCCGCGGTCGCCGGTATGGCCATGTTGTCCGGCCAGAGCCTGACGACGATTGCGTTGCTCGCCTTCGCGATGTCGTTCTCGAGCACGGTGTTCGTGGTCAAGGTCCTCGAAGAGCGAGGGGAGTCGCACGCCCTCTACGGGCGCGTGGCGATCGGCGTCCTGGTGATGCAGGACATCGTTGCCGTGGTCTTCCTCACCATCACCAGCGGTTCGCTGCCGAGCCCATGGGCGGTGACGCTCGTACTGCTGTGGCCGGTGACGCGGATCCTTCGGAGGGTGTGGAGCGGACTCGGCCACGGTGAGATGCAGTCACTGTTCGGCATCGTGATGGCGCTGGTCCCTGGTTATGCACTGTTCTCCGCCCTCGGGCTGAAGGGGGACCTGGGCGCACTGGTCATCGGCGTGTTGCTGGCATCGCATTCGGCCTCGTCCGAACTGTCACGATCGTTGTTCCACATCAAGGAACTTCTCCTGGTGGGTTTCTTCGTCTCGATCGGTCTGTCCGGGTTGCCGGACCTACCCAGTCTTGGTGTCGCCCTGCTCATGGTGCTTCTGCTGCCACTCAAATCGTTCCTGTATCTGGCGCTGTTCGCCATGATGAAATTGCGATATCGGACCGCGCTCCTGGCCGGACTGAGCCTGATGAACTACTCCGAGTTCGGTCTGATCGTCGTTTCGGTAGGAGTGACGACCGGCCTCCTCGCACCGGCATGGCTGGTCGAGATGTCGATCGCCGTTGCCTTGAGTTTCGTCGCGTCGGCTCTGGTGAACGGCCGTGGGCACCTGATGGTCGAGAAGATCGCGACACGTCTGCCCGAGCAGGACGAGCAGAGCCTGCATCCCGAGGAACGCTCCGGCGATGCCGGCGACGCCGAGGTCGTGGTGATCGGAATGGGGCGTGTCGGGTTCGCGGCCTACCAGCGGCTCACCGATCACTACCGTCTCGATGTGGTGGGGGTCGATTACGACGGCCCTCGTATTCGTCGCCTCGCCGATCAAGGTCTGCGAGTCATCGAAGGGGACGCAACCGATCTCGATTTCTGGCATCAACTGAGGCATTCCGAGTCGGTGCGCATTGCCGTGCTTGCCATGCCACGTCACGGTGCCAATGTCACAGCACTCGCATGCCTGCGCGAATCCGGGTTCAGTGGCACAGTCGCAGCAGTGGCTCGCTACGACGACGAAGTGCAATGGGCCAAGGAGCACGGTGTGGACATCGCGTTCAATGTGTACGCAGGTGCGGGATTGGAGTTGGCGGATCAGGTGGGCACTACGTCCCCCGATCCCGTCGGCGACGAACCCGTCCCCGACCTCGGTACCTCCGAAGCCGAGAAGTTCCCTCGACCGACGACAAGACCGGTACCTCTCGAGGAGCGTCCATGACCGATGCGCCCGACCCGCCCAACGCCGCGTGGAACGCTCAGGCCAGGGGAGAGACGCCTACTCAGCAACTCGACCGCAACTGGCTCGGTCTACTCCAGGAACTGCGCGTCGAACAGACCGGGGTACAGCTGCTGACCGGATTTCTGCTTACCCTGCCGTTCCAGCAACGTTTCGACGACGTCTCTGCGTTCGGCCGCGCGGTGTACCTGGGCACTGTGAGCGCCTCGATCATCGCGACCATACTGCTGATCGCGCCTGTGGGAATGCACCGAATTCTGTTCCGTCACAAAGAAGTGGGTGTACTCGTACGGGTCGGCAACCGACTCGCGATCGCCGGCTTGGTCATGCTCGGCATCGCACTGGTGGGAGTCGTCGCTCTCACGTTCGACTTCGTGGTGGGTCCGCTGGTCGGCATCTTAGCGGCCCTGATAGCCGTGACCCTTCTCCTCGCGTTGTGGGTAGCACTGCCACGGTGGTACCTGAAGTCTCGATGACGTTGCGGCGGTGAGAGATTCGCTCGGGGTGCGCTCTCACGCCGGCCAGCGACTGCGTTTGGCGCGATACATCTCCGAGTCCGCGAGACGCAGTACGTCGTGCGCAGACTGCCGCACGTCACTGCTCCCGTCGATGTGTACCGCAGCCGAACCGACGCTGACGGTGAGTCCGGAAAATATTCGGGCCTGTGCCAGGCTCGCCACGAGCTCCGCAGTTCGAGAAGCGAGGTCGGCAGGCCGACCGACGGCGACGCACGCGAACTCGTCGCCTCCCAGTCGTGCCACGATCCAGCGGTTGGCGGCCAGTGCTCGCAAATGCTGGGCCACATCGACGAGGACGGCGTCGCCGGTGTGGTGCCCGTAGTTGTCGTTGACATTCTTCATCCCGTCGACATCGGCGGCGACGGCGCACATCACCGTCGGTTCGACATTCGGCGTCGTCATCGCGGTGGCAGCTATCGCAGCGAACAGTCCGCGACGGTTGTGCAGACCGGTCAGAGGATCCACCAGCGATTCCCGTGCGCGAGATCGGAGCTCGGTCACGTACACCATCAGAATGAGTGGAGACGCGAACATCAACAACATGGTCACACTGTGTGCGGCGACGACCCAGCCGCTGGCGACGTCTGCGTGCACCGAGAGTACGGCCACCACCGCAAGGACGGCCGTGGCGAAAACCATGTGGACGAGACAGGGGAGTAGCGGTACCGCCACCACCGCCAGAGTGGTGATGACAGCGAACAGAACCGTGCCGCCGATCGCGGTCAATGTCGTGTCCTTCAACAGCAGACTCGCGGAGATCGATACGTCCGAATACACGATGAACGCAGTCAGCAGACGTGGGCCGGGCCATCGACCGAAGAACCACAGCAACGCGACCGGAAAGGCGGTCAGACTGATTGCGACCACCACATGGACTCGCCAGCCGCTGTATTCCTCGGATGGGGCGCTGAGCAATCCGATGAGACCGATCGACAACGTACCCAGGCCCACGAGTAAGCGAATGACGCGAGTTCGACTCGCGTCCAGATCCAGCAGCCCCGACACCGGAGTGTCCTCGATCCGATGTGACGACACACGTCGACCCGAGGCCGAGATGAGCGGACGAACGGCGGACATCGAGTGACCTTCGGCTGACGTGTGTCCCGGGCAACAATTTCACGGAGCGTAGCAGGAACAGGCAGTTCGACTCCTCGATCGGTCTATACCGACCACAATGATTGTTGTCGACTCAACTGATAGTCGCCGACGCGGCGTGGAGGCAATATTGGATCGGCTCCAACAGTCCGAATCGTCACAGTGACGTTTTGGAGTGACGGAACGGGCAACCCAGCAGAGACCCGAAGGGCGAATCGGATTGCGTTGGATCACGAATTCCATCCATTCGCGACGAGCAGCCGCGCCGGGAACCGACGGTCACTCGGCGTGGTCGTTCGAGACATTCGCCCATGGCCGACAGAACAGTCCACGCAGGCTCACCCTGAATACATCAGCTCATGCGACCGAGAACGCGCTGTCGACAACCGACATAGCTCCCGAGCTGCGCCTACTTTTTGCCGATAATCAACATTATGTCAACTAACCGCCCTCTAGTGCTCTGCGTCAGCAGCCAGCGTCAAGCGTAATGGTGAAGGCCATTCGCACAGCTTTGCAGGCTGTTGTTGTGCCGTGGTGACGGCCGGGTCGTTGAGAACGAACTGGCCGTCACCACTGTGGGATCGGAAATCTGATGCTTTGGACCGGCCGCTATCGAGTTTTGTTTCAGCGGGCCTGGCTAGGCGGGGAAATCCGCGCTGCGAGATAGTGTTTCGTTCGACCGGATGTCGCTCAGATTTTGTTCCAGCGCGTCGATCACGGCGTCGTATCCGCTGTTGCCCAGGATCAGCCGGTGTGGCGGTGGGTCCTGGGCCATCGCTGCGATCACCGCACGGGCACCGCGATGCGGATCGCCCGGTTGCACCCCGTTCATCTCGACGAAAGCGGCCCGCACCTGTTCCAGCATGCCGTGGTATTCCGAAATCGCCTCCGCGACCGGCTCTTCGGCGAATCCGGCGTAGGCGTTCGTGCGGAACGCCCCTGGTTCGACTGCCAACACAGCTATGCCTTGCTCGCCAACCTCCTGGCGCAGCGCATCGGTGACGGCCTCGATCGCGTATTTCGTCGCGCTGTAGTAACCGAATCCGACCGCCGCCAGAAGCCCGGCCACCGAGGACACGTTGACGATCCACCCGCTTCCGCGGGCGCGCATACCTGGAAGCACTGTTCGCGTCACGGACAGCACGGCGAAGAAGTTCAGCTCGAACATCGCCCGTATCGAGGTCTCGCTCATTCCCTCGATCGATCCGTACCAGCCGCGGCCTGCGTTGTTGACCAACACATCGATACCGCCGAAATGCTCCTCGGCTGTTCGTACCGCTCGTAGTACCTGATCGGCGTCGGTGACATCCATGGGCACGACGAGAACGCGGTCACCGTACTGCTCGGCCCACGACGCCAACTGCCCTGGACGCCGGGCGGTGAGTACCGCGCGGTCTCCCGCCTCCAGCGCCACCTCGGCGTACGCCATGCCGAAGCCGCCCGGTGTGCCACCGGTGATGAACCATCGCTTGCTCATGGCTCGATCACCAGCCGATCGATCAGCGCGCCGTCCAGCGTGAAGCGGTAGTGCAGGTCGACGACTCCCCCGGGGAAGTTGCCTTCCAGGTGCTGCACGACGTCGACAGTCGTGCCGGTCGTGGTCGCCCCGGTGAACTCTGTTGTGTAGGTGTACTCACTCTCACTGACCGAGGCGGTCAGCCAGTCCTCGATCTCGTCGGGGCCAGAGTGATCGCGGCCCTCGTCGGTCACCACGGCATCCGCGGTGAACAGAGTGAGCGCTCGAGCGCCTTGTCGGGAGTCGAGTGCTGTCATGAACTTCTTCACGTTGTCCGGGAGTCCATCCCATTCTGTTGTCATGACCCCACGGTGATGTCTCCCCCAAGGGGAGTGTCAACACCAGGTCCACTCTGGTGTCCGTGCCCGGATATTCGGTCCCGGACCCGCTCCTACGTCCGGACCGATTCTTGGTCCTCACTCACTCCGGCGGCGACGAAGACCTGGACCGCAAACGCTGCTGTACATCTGTTCAAACAAATCGTAGAAAACAACGAGCAGACTCGAGTCGATCAGCGTCGTAGTCTTCCCATTTTGCAGCAGGAACATCCTGATGACCGACCTCGACAAAGCTACGTTTGATGAAGAACTCCGCGGCATCACTGCTGACGGTGACAGCGAAGAGATTCGCGATACCCCTCGTGCGGCAGACCTCCAACAATCCGTCCATCAGCAAGCCACCCGCTCCCAGTCCGGAGAACTCGGCGACTGTGATCAAACCCGACACTTCGGCGAATCCTGTTCCCGCGTAACGGTCCACCTCCAGTCCGACGATTCCGGCGAGGTGCCCGGTGCGCAGCACCCGCGCACCGAGTCCTCCGACCGCCATCCTGGCAATCTCGATCCGACTGCGCTGCTTGAGAACTCCTTCTCGCACTCCCTGTGCGACCAATGCTTCTATTGCAGGGAAATCGTCGACCTGCAGCGAGGCCAAGTGGAGGTAGCGGCCCTGGGTGAGGACGGTCCCCCGGCCGTCGAATGTGAACAGCTCGAATTCGAGATCCTCAGCACGGCAGAGGTTCACGCTGTATGCACCGCCGGCAAGTGCCGCCTCGGCCGCGGGCGGGAAATCGTCGAGCCCCCGTTCGGCCAGGTGTGCGACCAGACGCTCGCGGTGCAGGTCGATGTCGGCGAAGCTGCGAGGAGGATCACCCCAACCCCCGCCCGGATCGGTCAGGACCATCTTCGAGGCCCGCACACTCGCAGACACTGCCCCTGCAGTGCGCGCGACAGCGGACACTTCCGCCCCGATCACGACGTATTCCGAATCCGCGATTGCGAGCCACAGACGGGCGACGGACTCGTCGTTCCAGACAGTCGCATTCGCCATGGCTACACCACCGACTGCAGCGCTGACTTCCGGAACGTAGTCGGCCGGAACCACGAAAATGAACCGCGTATCGCCGGTTCCGAACTCCCCGACCGTTCGTTCCACTGCCTCGAGCGCCGCGATGCTCAACACGGGAAGGGCGATCACGATCGTGACCCCGCGGAACTCCTCGATGAAGAAGTCGCGCTCGGCAACAGGAACCCCACTGGACGTCAGCTCGACCGCCACCTCGCGCGGTACCGCTGGCCGCGGCCGCAATTTCCGTGGGTTCGCGCGTAGATCGTAGTTCGTCATGATAGGTCCCAGTTTGGACTGCTCTCTCTCACCCCGCAACGCTCACGAATGCTCGACGGGGTCGCTACCCCAATTCGCATGAAGCGCACCATCAGCTCGACGTGGCCGTCCATCCATGCGGTCAACGCGATATCCTGACCCCGTGCCCGTCGATCCCGCCGTCCGAATGTCCCGGCTGCAGGCTTTGATCGATCACCCCCGCACGGGCATTTCGGAACGAGATGTGGCGCAGCGCATGCTGAATCGACTGTTCCGCTCGATGCGTTCGACCGCCGATCGCAGCCGTCAGTACGGTTCCAATCATGGCAGACTGGGCAGACACGCTGGCCTCGAAGAAGTCGCCGAGATGATTCGCTACGACCTTCTGCTGGCGCGCACCCCGGCCGGACCCCACGGCCTGGCGACGATCGATCCGGTTGCAGACGCGCCCGCCGACATACGGTACGAGGTCGAGGCCTGCCACGACTGCGAGATCGTTGTCACGATCAGCGGCGTCCCTACCGCATGGGGTTGGCAGCACGACGACGGAATCGACGACCACTCCCCTGCGCTGAGCGCTCTAGTCGACGAAATCGCCGTAATTGTGAACAGCTACAACCACTTCGGGGACGACATCACCCCCCGATTCTTCGGTCGCGTTCGTGTCGAGGGGCAGACGGTGGTGTGGTGACAGTTCCGACGTCCGACAGATTCGAGCAGGTCGAGGTGACGATGGTGGGCAATGTGCCGTTCTTCGTCGCTCGACATCCCCTCGACGCCCAGCAGCGGACAGGCTGATTCGCGGCGAGGACTATTCGGGCACATGGACCTCGAACGGCGAATAACATGGGCCCGGTGCCGCTCGTATCCCGAGTGAAGCGGATCGGAGGGCCGATGTTCGATCTCCCGGACGATCCGGTGAGTCTTCGATCCTTCCTGGAACGTTCTCCGGACTTCGTTGCGCTGTCCGACTTCACGGGGAAGATTCTGTACATCAATCCGGCGGGTTCGGAACTGCTCGGGCTCGAGGACGTGGCCGATGTCGGCCAACTGTCGTCCTTGGAACTGCTGACCTCCGACGGACTCGATCTCACCGATGATATCGCCGCCGGTCTGGTCTCCGAGGGCAAGTGGGAGGGCTACTGCGAGCTGCGCCATCACGCGACCGGTACCGGCATGCCGGTGGTGGTGTCTGCCTATGTGATCAGTCGTGACGACGGCGGCTCGCATCCACCATTCGGCACCGACACACGGTGGAGCAGCTCAGTGCCAGGATGGCGGCCGATGCAGTGATCGCCGGTCGTCACGCTCAGGAGCAGAAGGCTCTCGCCGACCTGAGCCGATTCGCCGTCATCGCCGAGCTCCCCAGATTGCTCACTGCAGCAACCGACACCGCCGCCACCCTGATCGGCGTGGGGAACTCCGCCATCGCCCATCTCGAGCACCCGACCGACCCGTACTTGACCATGGACGCTGCCAGCGGTGCACTCGGCATGCGCCAGGACGTTCCGTCCGGGGACGGTTCGTTGGTGGGATTCGCACTGACGCTCTCGGAGCCTGTCGTGTGCAACGACAGTCACGCCGAGAAGCGTTTCCGTACCGACACGATGATCTCGCTCGGCCTCCGCAGCGGCGTCGGAGTTCCCATCTTCACCGCCGCCGGAAAAGCATGGGGAGTTCTCTCCATCCACAGCGTCGAGGCCCGTCTCTACCGCGACGAAGAAGTGTCCTTCCTCAGTTCGGTCGCCGGCATTGTGTCCGCGGCGATACGACGCATCGACCTCGAACTCCAACTGCGACGACGTAGCACGCACGACGCCCTGACCGGTCTACCCAACCGCACCCTCGCATACGAGGTCATCGATTCGGCACTGGACCGCGCGAGACAACAGTCCGGCACCGTAGCACTGTTGCTGCTCGACATAGACGACTTCAAGATCATCAACGACAGCCTGGGACACGACGCCGGAGACAGGGCTTTGGTCAAGTTCGTTCAACGGCTCGCATCGGCAATCCGAGACGCCGACACCATCGCGCGCCTGGGTGGAGACGAATTCTTGATCGTCTGCGAGGGCGTGGACAGCGTTGCTCATGCCGAGGAACTCGCACGACACATCACGAGTTCCATCGCGGTTCCCTTCTCCGCCGAGGACGTGCCCATCCCCTTGAGCGCCAGCATCGGTATCGCAGTGTCCGAACCTCATTCGACCCGGCACGAAATGATCCATCGCGCCGACCTGGCCATGTACCGCGCAAAGGACAGTGGAACCGGTGGGCATGCAGTTTTCGATCCCACCGATCTCTACGACGTGGATCGCATCAGGTCACTGTCGATCGATCTGCGAGCGGCGCTGCGCGCCGACGAACTCACTCTCGCCTACCAACCATTGGTGGACATCGCCACACGGAAAATCGTTGCGGTTGAGGCACTCGCCCGCTGGAATCACCGCGAGCTCGGCCCCATCGAACCGAGCGAGTTCGTCGGCGTCGCCGAAAGAACCGGCCTTGCAACGCCATTGGGCGCATGGGCGCTGCGTACCGCATGCACGGCCGCGGCGCGGTGGCGAACGTTCTCCGACATCGTGGTTCGCGTCAACGTCAGCGCGCTTCAACTTCGCGATCCCGAATTTCCCACCGAGGTCGCGTCCGTGCTGGCAGAGACGGGACTGCCTGCCTTCGCTCTCGGACTCGAAGTGACCGAAACCGTGTGGGTCGCGGACACCGAACGGGTTGCCGACACCGTCTCTGCCCTGCACGCCATGGGTGTGGCTCTCCTGCTCGACGATATGGGTAAAGGCCACAGCTCCATGTCGTATCTCGACCGCTACCCGATGTTCGAGTGCTTCAAGATCGACAAGTCGTACATAGCCCGGCTGCCTGCACCTCGGGCTCGCGCGATCGTCTCGGCCATCGTTGCGCTCGCACGCGCATTCGACGTCACCGTCGTCGGGGAGGGAGTCGAAACCGAGGAGCAACTCGACGCACTGGCCGCCACCGGCTGCGACTTCGCGCAGGGATATCTCTTGGGCCGGCCGGTCGGTGCCGGCACCATCGCCGATCTGCTTCTCGGCGATCGATGAATCCCGGGTCGTCCCGACGTTCGTGATACCGTGCCGAACCAGAGCTACTCGCATAGCCACCCAAGCTGCAGCAGGCACCCGCGTCGCCTCCGTCAGCGTTCCACGGGCAAGGTCCTTCACGGATCTGCGATCGACGAAGCTGGTTTCTTGTTGCACGCCGTGTTCATGACTTCCGACCGGTGCAGCAGTGCGCGGGACTGGTGCACACAGGGATTGGAACTCTCGTGACCAAGAACCACGCCGACAAGCGCGCAGCGCGGAGCTATGCGCGAGCACACGGACTCCCCTACCGTCAGGCTCTCGCGTCGGTACGCGCTGCCCGTGCCGATCGAATGTCGTTGTTGCCCTTCGCAGAGCGCCTATTGATCGAGGCCATCGAGGGATGCGGAATTCGACATTGGGCTCGTGTCGACGAATGGGACGGCGTCGGCCGCGCAGTGATCACCGACCTCGGCGGCGAGCGATTCGTCCTCACCGTCGACACCGTTCTGCTGGTGCTCAGGCAACACCTCGACGACCATCCGAAACTGCGGCCCACAGACATCGACAGCTACTTCGCCGACGAGGCAGTGCAACGGCTCCTGTTCGGCGGCGTGATCTATCGACTCGAACTCCACCGCGGCAGGGGCCTGGTGGCCTGAATCGACGCCGGGTCGTCGATTTCGCAGACCGTTTCGTCGGGGCGGAATGGGTTCGGAAAGCTGAAGTTCCCTCTTCCCACTTTCAATGTATAGCGCACCCCGGGGCTTGCGGCAAGACCCTGTACTGGGCTCAGAATGCTCGCTGCAGCCACGTAGCAATCGATCGGAGTCCTGTGAAACATCCGCACCCCTGTGTTTTCGACCTACCCGACAATCTCGCACGCAAGCGCGACTCGGCATTGATCGGCCAAGACGAACAACACTTTTCAGCGGTCCACTCGAGTATCGAGAAGTCTCGCTTCGATACGGTGGCGCGGCTCGAGGCCGCGCAGAAGTCGTCGGGTCGAATGGGCCGAGAAGTGATGGAACGAGACTTCGAGATCCATCGCTTGGGCGGGCGTCTCCGTTCACTCCGTCGCTACGGGGTCGATCTGTGCCTGGGTCGCGTCGTAACCACCGACGCGGACGAGCCGGTGTACATCGGACGACTCGGACTGCTGGGAACCGCGGGCGAGCAACTCCTCGTCGACTGGCGCTCCCCCGCGGCCGAACCCTTCTTCGGTGCCACTCACGCCAATCCCATGGGGCTGCGAAGTCGTCGTCGATACCGGTGGACGAACGGCACCATCACCGACTATTGGGACGAGGTGTTCGACCTGTCCGGACCGATCACCGAGGCTGCGCTTGACGATCAGTCTGCCTTCATCGCCAGTCTGGGTACGGCACGTTCACCGCGAATGCGTGACGTGTTGGGCACCGTCCAAGCAGATCAGGACGCGATCATTCGAGCGGACGCCCGGGGCGCGCTGGTCGTCGACGGTGGTCCGGGAACCGGGAAAACCGTGGTCGCCCTGCATCGCACCGCGTATCTGCTGTACTCGGAGTCGCGTCTCGGACACAACGGCGGCGGTGTCCTGTTCGTCGGCCCACACGAGCCGTACCTCGCCTACGTCTCCGACGTCCTACCGAGTCTGGGTGAGGACGGTGTGCAGACCTGCACGCTCCGAGATCTCGTCGACGAAGGAACGGACGTGATCGAAGAGTCGGATCCTGTTGTGGCGCAGCTGAAGGCGTCCGCCGAGATGAGCGTGGCGATAGAGGCGGCCGTTGCGTTCTACGAGCAACCACCGACTCGGAACATGATCGTGGAGACGGAGTGGGCCGACCTGAGGCTGACGCCGGACGATTGGGCCGAGGCGTTCGAAGCACCCGATCCCGGCACTGCGCACAACGAGGCTCGCGAACAGGTCTGGGACCTGCTGCTGACGATTCTGGTCGACCGCTACGACGGTGACGAGTCCCCGACCGAGATACGAAAGTCGTTGCAGAACAACGAGCCTCTACGCGCGGAGCTCGAACGATCCTGGACGATCATCGACGCTGCCGACCTCGTGGCAGATCTGTGGAGCGTTCCGGCGTATCTCCGTAGGTGCGCACCCTGGCTCGACCCCGAGGAGATTCGTTCTCTCCAGCGACCCGATCCGACGCGGTGGACGGTGTCCGATCTGCCGCTGCTCGACGCCGCACGAATGCGGCTCGGCGATCCCGAACATTCACGCCGCACTCGGCGTCGCGAGGTGGCCGCGGCTGCGGAGCGTGCGCGAATGGACCGCGTCGTCGACGAACTCATGGCCGCGGACGACGACGAGATGATGGCTGCACAGTTGCGGCAGGAAGGAATTCGCGATGCTCTCGTCGATTCGGCGGGCTTCGAGGAGATCCCGTCGGATCCCTTGGCGGGGCCGTTCGCACACATCGTCGTCGACGAGGCACAGGAGTTGACCGACGCGCAGTGGCAGATGATCCTGCGCCGGTGCCCGTCGGGCAGCCTCACCATCGTCGGAGACCGCGCGCAAGCGCGGCAGGGGTTCGCCGAGTCCTGGCGCGAACGGCTCGGACGGGTCGGACTCGACCGCGTGGAGATCGCCACTCTCGGCGTCAACTACCGCACCCCGCAGGAAGTCATGGCCGAAGCCGAGCCGGTGATCCGCGCGGCGCTGCCGGACGCCAATGTTCCGGTCTCCATCCGCAGCACCGGTGTGCCCGTCGAGTACGGTGACGCGGCAGATCTGCCATCGATCCTCGATCGCTGGCTGGACTCGAACGTCGACGGAATCGGTTGTGTGATAGGCAATCCGACGTTCCGACCCTCGGAGCGCATCCGCTCGCTGACCCCACAGTTGACGAAGGGACTCGAATTCGACCTCGTCGTCCTGATGAACCCGGACTCGTTCGGATCGGGAATCGCCGGTGCCGTCGACAAATACGTGGCGATGACGCGCGCAACCGGACAGCTGGTGGTTCTGAACACTCAGTGCGAGGCCGCATCGAGGACGTCCAGTACGGCATGAATTGCCGGGCTGGCGTCGGCGCTGAGCCGCCACGCGGCCTGCACCTGACGAGCGGGAGCGCGTTCGAGCGCAATCGCAACGAGACCGGCACCGAGCAACGGACGCGCGAGGCGAGGCACCAGAGCGAGCACATCGTCCGCTTCGACCAGCGCGAGTTGCGTGGAGAAGTCGTCCACGAGATGGCGAACGTCGACCTCGGCGGGCGTCTCGGCGAACAACCGACGAAACCACTGGTGACACACCGTCCCGGCCGGGCTCGTCACCCACGGGTACCGAGCGAGTTCGGCATGGGTCAACGCGGTCTCGCGTCGGGCGAGCGGGTGGGTTCGCTTCATGATCACGTCACCGAAGTCCGTGTGGATCGGTTGCCGAACGACCGAGGGAGGAGCAGGTGCCGATACTCCGTCTGCGTCGTGCACCAGCGCCAGGTCTGCGGTCCCGGCATGCACACTGTTCAGTGCACGGTCCGGATCTTCCTCGCTGATGTGCACCGTCAGATCGGGATACCGTCGATTCAGCTCGATCAGCGCAGGTGCCAGCAAACCGCGTACCGCGGTCGAGAAGCCGACCAACCGAACGACCCCACGTGCGACGCCTTCGTCAGCGGATCGAGCCGCTTCGACGCACCGTTCGAGAGCGTCGAACACCTCTCCCGCGGACTCGACGACTGCCCGACCTGCGGAGGTGAGCACGACTCCCCGACCGGCCTGTGCCAGCACCGGGGTGCCGATCTGTCGTTCCAGTCGTTTGATCTGCTGGGAGATCGCCGAGGAGGTGTAGCCGAGCTCGTCGGCGGCCCGCGCCAGAGTGCCGAGGGCTGCAACCGCGCGCAGGGCGTGCAGGGCACTCACATCGATCATGAAGCAACAGTACGCAGTAATGCGGAGAATGCATCGCTGGACCTCACCTATCGAGCGGTCCACACTCGGACCATGCCCACCACTCCGTTGCCGGCCACGACGATCTTCGGCACGAACATCGTCGCTATGGCGACCCCCATGCACCCCGATGGATCGCTCGACCGAGCGGGCGTCGATGCCCTTCTCTCGCACCTGTCGGCGACACGATGCGATGGCATCGTCATCGCCGGCACGACCGGTGAAGCACCTACCCTCACGGGCCACGAGATCTCGCAGCTGATCGCTCGAGCTCGCAGGCATCGCGAACACCCTCTTCGCGTGATCGCCGGGGTAGGTACCAACGACACCTCCACGGGGATCGAGATGGCTCGGTCCGCAGCGGCGGCCGGTGCCGACGCACTGTTGATCACCGCTCCCTACTATTCGCGCCCCACCCAGGCCGGAATCGCGGAGCACATCGTCGCCATCGCCGAGGCAGGTGGGCTGCCCGTCATGGTCTACGACGTGCCGGCGCGCACAGGTGTGACCGTCGAGGCGTCGACGCTCGAGGAACTCTCCCGTCACCCCCTCATCGGTGCCGTCAAGGACGCGAAGGGCGATCTGTACGAGGCCATGACCGTCATGTCCTCGACGGACCTCGCCTATTACTGCGGAATCGACGAACTCGCGCTCCCCTACCTCGCCTCCGGTGCAACAGGATTGGTCAGCGTCACCGGCAACGTAGTGGCAGACCGCTACGCCGAGCTGATCGCTGCAATCCGCGCGGGCAACCTGGACCGGGCGAACGCAGTACAGCGATCGCTGCTGCCGTTGACCGACGCTGTGATGCGCACGACGCAGGGAGCCATCATGGCCAAGGCTGCGCTCGTCAGGATCGGCGTCATCTCCGACGCGTCCGTGCGACGCCCACTTCTCGAGTCCTCCGCGGCCGACCTGAGCCGACTCGACGCTGCGCTTTCTGCCATCGGAATCGATCAGGAATCGAGAAGCGAGCACGTTCCGGTGCGACTAGCCTGACTGCTCATGGCGACGAAGAAGGTCACGCACGGCTCGGCACCGCACGCTGCCGACAGTCACGATTTGATTCGTGTGCAGGGGGCGCGGCAGAACAATCTTCAGGACATCGATGTCGAGTTGCCCAAGCGTCGACTGACCGTGTTCACCGGCGTCTCCGGCTCCGGCAAGAGCTCGCTGGTGTTCAGTACGATCGCAGCCGAATCGCAGCGCATGATCAACAAGACCTACAGTGCCTTCGTTCAAGGATTCATGCCGACGCTCGGTCGCCCGGATGTCGACGTCATGGACGGACTCACCACGGCGATCATCGTCGATCAACAGCGTCTGGGCACCAATCCCCATTCCACCGTCGGCACCGCAACCGATGCCAACGCCATGCTCCGAATTCTGTTCAGTCGAATCGGAAAGCCGTACATCGGCTCCGCACAGGCCTTTTCGTTCAACGTCGCGTCGGTGTCCGGTGCGGGCGCGTACAAGGTGGACAAGGGCGGCAGGCAGACCACCGAGAAGAGGTCGTTCTCCGTGACCGGTGGCATGTGCCCGCGCTGTGAGGGCAGAGGCTCCGTCAGCGACTTCGATCTCACCGCTCTCTACGACGCGAGCAAGTCACTCGACGAGAGCGCGATCACGATCCCCGGTTACAGCATGGAAGGCTGGTACGGCCGAATATTTCGCGGCTGCGGGTATTTCGACATGGACAAGCCCATCTCGAAGTACAGCAAGAAGGAACTCGACGACCTGCTCTATCGCGAGCCGACGAAGATCAAGGTCGAGGGCATCAATCTGACCTACTCGGGGCTCGTTCCGCAGATTCAGAAGTCGTTCCTGGCCAAGGACGTCGACGCCATGCAGCCCCACATCCGCGCCTTCGTCGAACGTGCGATCACCTTCACCACCTGCCCGGACTGCAACGGAACCAGACTCAACGAAGGTGCTCGGTCGTCGAAGATCAAGGGCGTCAACATCGCCGACGCATGTTCGATGCAGATCAGCGACCTGGCGAAGTGGGTGAGCGGCCTGAAGGAACCGTCGGTGGCACCGCTGCTGACCACGCTCGGTGAGACCCTCGACTCGTTCGTCGAGATCGGGCTCGGTTACCTGAGCCTGGATCGCCCCTCGGGAACACTGTCCGGAGGAGAGGCTCAGCGCACCAAAATGATTCGTCACCTCGGATCGTCGTTGACCGATGTGACGTACGTGTTCGACGAGCCGACCACCGGTCTGCACCCCCACGACATCGAGCGAATGAACAACCTGCTGCTTCAGCTGCGGGACAAGGGAAACACCGTTCTGGTGGTGGAGCACAAGCCCGAGACGATCTCCATCGCAGACCACGTCGTCGATCTGGGTCCCGGTGCGGGAAGCGCAGGCGGGTACGTCTGTTTCGAGGGCACCGTCGATGGGCTGCGTCGGAGCGACACCGTCACCGGTCGGCATTTCGACGATCGGGCATCACTGAAGAAGTCGGTGCGCGAGTTCTCCGAAGTGCTCGAAATTCGCGGCGCGGACTCCCACAATCTGCGCGAGGTGGACGTCGACGTTCCACTCGGTGTGCTGGTTGTCGTCACCGGCGTCGCGGGCTCGGGCAAGAGTTCACTCATTCACGGATCGCTTTCGGGCACAGACGATGTGGTGTCGGTCGATCAGGGGGCGATACGAGGGTCGCGGCGAAGCAACCCCGCGACGTACACCGGCTTGCTCGAACCGATCCGCAAGGCGTTCGCCAAGGAGAACGGCGTCAAACCTGCACTGTTCAGCTCGAACTCCGAAGGCGCGTGCCCGACGTGCAACGGCGCAGGCGTCATATACAGCGACCTCGCGATGATGGCCGGGGTGGCCACGATGTGCGAGGAGTGCGAGGGCAAGCGATTCCAAGCATCGGTACTCGAATACCACTTCGGCGGTCGCAACATCGACGAGGTGTTGTCGATGTCGGTCGCCGAGGCCGAGGAGTTCTTCTCCGACGGTGCGGCCAAACTGCTGCCGGCACACAAGATTCTGCAGCGATTGAACGACGTCGGGCTGGGCTACCTGAAGATCGGGCAACCGTTGACCACGTTGTCGGGTGGAGAACGCCAACGCCTGAAGCTGGCGACGCACATGGCCGACAAGGGTGGGATCTACGTGCTCGACGAACCCACCACCGGACTGCATCTCGCCGATGTGGACAAGCTTCTCGGGTTGCTCGACCGGCTGGTCGACTCCGGCAAGTCGGTGATCGTCATCGAGCATCATCAGGCCGTCATGGCCCACGCCGACTGGATCATCGATCTCGGTCCCGGTGCCGGGCACGACGGCGGCCTCGTCGTGTTCGAGGGAACGCCGTCCGATCTGGTGGCGGACGGTTCGACTCTGACCGGCCGGCACCTGGCTGCGTATGTCGGGAGCTGAGTTCGCGTGACCACCCTGGCCCATCGACCCGCAACCGCACTGGTGATCATCGACGTGCAGAACGACGTGATGGTCGGCGTACACGAGCGGCAGCGCGTCGTCGACAACATCGTCACACTGGTGTCCCTCGCACGGCACACCGACACTCCGGTGATCTGGGTGCAGCACTCCTCCGAGAAGGAGTTGCCCTTCGGAACGAAGGGTTGGGAACTCCTCGACGAGTTACCCGTCGATCCAGGCGATCCGCTGGTCCACAAGAAGCACGGTGACGCCTTCGAGGACACCGGTCTCGAAGCCGACCTTGCCGCCTCCGGCGTGGGGCACGTCGTCATCGCCGGCGCGCACACGGATTTCTGCATCAGGTCCACATTGCACGGAGCCCTGGTGCGCGGATACGACGTGACGCTGGTGAGCGATGCCCACACCGCCGAGGATCTGACCGAGTGGGGCGCGCCGCCACCTGCGCAGGTCATCGCGCACACGAACATGTACTGGGACAATCAGACCGCTCCCGGCCGGACCGCCGTGGCCGTTGTCACCGAGGAGGTCACCTTCTGCTGACCGATACCCTGAACCCTCGATGGTGACTTTGCTGCTGGCGCTCGTCGGATTCGCGCTTCTCGATTCGCTCGACGTGTTGTTGATCGGTGTGGCCGCTGCCATCGCGGTGCACGCGAGAACCACCCGCCGGTCTCCGTTCCGAGCCGGGCTGGCCTTCGTCGGCGGCGTGTTCGCGGCGACGACCACGTTCGGCATCCTCACCGTTCTCGGCATCGACTTCTTCACCGATCTGTTCGACATCACGATCACTCCCACGGTCCGGTATCGCACCGAGCTGGTGATCGGGCTGGTGCTGATCACTCTCGGTGCTCTGCGCACCGCCGAACGGCGCCCACCGGCGTGGGCGGCTAGAGCCGGCTCGAGCATCCCCGTCGTCGCCCTGACCGGACTCACGATCGGTCTGGTGCAAGGCCCGACGGCAGTGCCGTATCTCGCCGGGCTGACGATGCTCTCGACCTACGATCCCCGTCCGTCGTGGTGGCCGGCCATCGTCGTCGTCTACTGCCTGATCGGGCTGTTGCCGCCCATCCTCGTGCTGATTCTGGCGTCGAGGAAGAGTCGACGTTCCAGACGCGCGTTCACCGCGACCGTGCGGGCGCTGATGCGGTACGGCCCGCCGACGGTGCGCGTCATCTTCGTCGTGCTCGGTGTCGCACTCGTCGCCGACGCGCTCATTCATGCCGGAGACCTCGTCTAGGTCGTCGCCGTAAGCTTCTGCGCATGGCACTCGATCACGGCGACCCCGGTGACGCCCCGTCCGTTCCCCCTCCCCTGGCCCCGGTCGTCGACGATCGTCGTCCCTCCGCGGCCGAGGAAGCGCGCACGATCGCTGCGTCCACCAACACCGCAACACTTGCGAGCCTGACCGCGGACGGCGATCCCTGGGCTTCGTTCGTCACCTACGGATTGCTCGACGGCGCTCCGGTTCTGTGCGTCTCCCGGATGGCCGAGCACGGACGCAACCTCGCAGGCGATCAACGGATGAGCCTGTCTATCGTGGCGCCGCAATCGCAAACCGACCCACTGGCGTCGGGCCGAATCACGCTGGCAGGCGTGGTCGAGCGCCCCGAGGGGGACGAGTTGGCCGCAGCACGCGCGGCGCATCTCGACGGCGTACCCGCGGCGAAGTACTACCTGGACTACAGCGACTTCACGCTCTGGATCATGCGCGTACATCGGGTCCGGTGGGTCGGCGGATACGGCCGGATGGATTCGGCAACTGCCGAAGCGTACTCCGAGGCCGCGCCCGATCCGGTGTCGCCGACTTCCAGATACGCAATCGAGCACCTCAACGCCGACCACTCGTCCTCGCTGACTGCGATGGCCCGCGAACTGGGCGGCTTTCCCGATGCCACGTCCGCCGAGTGCACGGCAGCGGACCGTTACGGACTGGATCTGAAAGTGCTCACTCCACGTGGAATCGCGTACACCAGGGTCGGCTATGCGACTCCGATCGACTCGGCTGCCGAACTGCGGGCCGCCACCGTGGAACTGGCGAAGCGCGCAGCCGCGGGCCGATAGGTGTGCGCTGCCACCACAGACACGACGCCCTTGTCGAGACGTCGGGATGGATGGCGACTACCGTTGACCTCACACCGCAATCGTTAGGGAGCAGGCAATGAGCATCCAACCGCTCGAATCGAAGCGTCACCGCGTCGTCGTCATCGGTTCCGGGTTCGGAGGTCTGTTCGGCGTCAAGGCGCTCAAGAAAGCCGACGTCGACATCACCCTCGTCGCCAAGACGACACACCACCTTTTCCAGCCTCTCCTCTACCAGGTCGCGACAGGCATTTTGTCCGTCGGCGAGATCGCTCCCACCACCCGCGTCATTCTGCGCAAGCAGAAGAACGCCGAGGTGCTGCTCGGAGACGTGCTGAACATCGATCTCGAAGCCAAGACGGTGACGTCCAAGCTCCTCGAACGCGTCACCGTCACTCCATTCGACAGCCTGATCGTCGCGGCAGGCGCACAGCAGTCCTACTTCGGCAACGATCACTTCGCCGAGTTCGCGCCCGGTATGAAGACCATCGACGACGCACTCGAACTACGTGGACGCATCCTAGGTGCGTTCGAGCAGGCCGAGCTCTCCGACGATCAAGAGGAGAAGGACCGCCTCATGACCTTCGTGGTCGTCGGCGCGGGACCCACCGGCGTGGAGCTCGCCGGACAGATCGCCGAGCTCGCCGATCGCACCCTCGACGGGGCATTCCGCAATATCGATCCGCGTGACGCCCGCGTCATCCTGCTCGACGCGGCACCCGCCGTGCTGCCGCCGATGGGCGAGAAGCTCGGCCGCAAGGCGGCCGAGCGGCTCGAGAAGCTCGGCGTCGAAATACAGCTCAACGCGATGGTCACCGACGTCGACAACGACGGCCTGACAGTCAAGGAGAAGGACGGCACGACGCGTCGCATCGAGTCGCAGTGCAAGGTCTGGTCCGCAGGCGTGCAGGGCAGCCCCCTCGGCAAGCAGCTCGCCGACCAGTCCGGATCGGAAACCGATCGCGCCGGACGCGTGCTGGTCGAACCGGACCTTACCGTCAAGGGCCATCCGAACGTGTTCGTGATCGGCGACCTGATGTCTGTCAAGGACGTTCCAGGCATGGCGCAGGGCGCCATTCAGGGAGCGACCTACGCGGCCAAACTGATCAAGGCGTCGGTCAAGGGCCAGGACGATCCCGCCCAGCGGGCCCCGTTCAAGTACTTCGACAAGGGCTCGATGGCAACGGTGTCGCGCTTCAACGCGGTTGCCAAGGTCGGGAAACTCGAATTCGGCGGTTTCATCGCCTGGCTGATGTGGCTCGCACTGCACCTCTACTACCTCGTGGGTTACCGCAGCCGCATCACGACCGTCATCTCGTGGTTCGTGACGTTCCTCGGCAAGGGCCGCGCGCAGATGGCGTCGACCGAGCAGCAGGTGTTCGCGCGACTGGCCATCGAACAACTCAACTCCCTCGAACGCGCGGGTGCCGTCGAGGCGGCCACCGCTGATTCGGAGCAGGAACGCGAGAAGGCAGCGGGCTGAAACCAGCTCTCGCACAACGCATCGGCCGACGGGACACCGTCGGCCGATGCGTTGTCCGTTGCGCGGAGTGCCGGTCTCACGCATCCAGTTCGGCGGGCTGAAGGCGACGCCCCACCGAGGTACTCAAAGAACCGCCTCCGGCCAGCGCCAGCCGGACGGTCCCGTCGGCCAGATCGACCTCGGACGCCCGGGTATCGGGATATCGCAGCGTGCTGGACATCGACAGCGGTGCCGACAACGCGTCGTGCGCAACCGATCCCGCGCCCAGTTCCACTCGATGGCGTAGCAACGGGCTACCACCGACATCGCATCGCATCGCACTGCTCCAATGCCCCGACGCTTCCTCGAAGCGGCCGATCTGTGTACGCTCACGCAGCCACAGGGTCGAATCCTGTTCCAGCGCAACGGTGTTGACCACCGAATGCGAGGCGTCGGAGACCACGACCATCGGTTCGGGATCGAAGACCAGCGACGCGCCTGCACCGACCTCGAAGTGCCACTGCGCGGACGAGTGCCGGTGTAGCCCACCGGGCATCGCCAACGAGGCCGCGACACTGCGCACCTCCAGGTGCGCCCCGGCGGCCACCGATATTCTGACCACGATGGTGTCTCCGCCGAGAGGAGTTGCCGCCGTACCGATCAGGTGGACCGTGTCCGGTCCCGTCTGGCGGCCGGCGAGTCCGCCCACCGAGGTGATGCGTGGACTCCGGCTGCGGCTCGCGTCGATGCAGAGCTCTGTGTGCATCGACGCTCAGTGTGTGTGGGCATGCGCGTCGGCGTCGGCGATCACCTTCAGCTGCTCCCGCACCCACTCGAGCACCGTGGTCGCCGACGGATCGTCGGTGAGGGAAATCAACGCTGTCGGTCGCCCCTCACGTACCTGGGCCGCGTCCCGCTCCATGACACCGAGGTCGGCTCCGACGTATGGGGCGAGATCGGTCTTGTTGACGACCAACAGGTCGGAGAACGTCACACCGGGACCGCCCTTGCGCGGCACCTTGTCTCCCCCGGCAACGTCGACGACGAAGATCTGTACGTCGATCAGACCGGACGAGAAGGTCGCAGTGAGGTTGTCTCCACCGGACTCCACGAGAATCAGGTCCAGGGGCGGGTTGTTCTCGATCAGGTCGTCGATGGCGTCGAGGTTGGCGGTGATGTCATCACGAATTGCGGTGTGCGGGCAGCCGCCGGTCTGCACCGCTGTGATGCGCTCGTCGGGCAACACTGCGTGCCGACGCAGAAAGTCCGCATCCTCGGTGGTGTAGATGTCGTTGGTGAGCACGGCGAGCGAGAGTTCGTCGCGCAGCTCGCGGCACAGCGCAGCCACCAACGCCGTCTTTCCGGAACCGACGGGTCCACCGATCCCGACGCGCAGCGCGTCGCCTGCCACCCGTGCGCGCTTGGGCCGATCCAAACCGTGGTCGTGGGGCTCACCGTCGATCAGGTGCGGGGGCATGTCGAACTCCTTGTCGCTAGAGAAAAAATGGATCCGTACTCAGGATACGAACAACGGCCGATCGCGGACGGCGTGGGCTTCGGCGAACATGTCCAGCAACGGATCCGACAATTCCATCAGCTCGGGCAGGCACTCGCACACCGCGGCGGTCACGTCGTCGCAGAAGTCCCCCAGCCGGATGGTGCACGCCGCGACCTCGGCCGGATCGAGCGCGAGTAGACGCTGCGCGGCGATCGCCGATCCGGTCATGGTGATGTACACCTGCACGGCGGCCGTGTCGGCAACCGACAGGCCGGCCGCGAGTCCGACGTGCCCAGCAGCAACGGCCAGGTGCGGCTTCCGCCCGATCGACGCCCAATCATGATGCGGCCAGGCTGATTTGGCCAACCGAAGAAGTCCGCGGCCCTGAGCACGGGAGGCAAGTCTCGCGGCCGGAGACGGGGTTCGTGCGTCGGATTCGGCATCGGCCTCGCTGGTGCTCGACGACCCGTGCACCAGCGATGCGGCAATGGACGCCGTCGTGGCCCCGGAGGTTCGGACACGGCGTCGCAGAAACGCCTCCAGCGTCGTGATGTCTCGAACGAAGCCCGAGGCGATCGCTTCCTCCACGCCGCCGGAGTGCACGTGGCCACCGGTGGGCAGACGTGAATCCGCAAGCGAGAGAAGCGTCGTCACCTGCAATCGGGCATCGGGCATCAGAAGAGGAAGTATCGCTGGGCCATCGGCAGTTCGGTTGCCGGCTGCTCCGTCCAGACGTCACCGTCGATCCGGACGGTGAAAGTGTCGGGATCGACTCGGATATCGGGCAGAGCGTCGTTGAGTGCCATGTCCGACTTCCGGACACCGCGTACGTTCTTGACCGGAACGAGCCGGCGATCGCAGTTCAGACGCCCGGCGAGTCCGTCCTCGATCGCCTGCGGGGCAACGAAATGCAGCGACGTCGCGGCCGCTGCCTTCGGCGACGCCCCGAACATCGGACGAGGTAGTTCGGGTTGCGGGGTCGGGATGGACGCATTCGCATCGCCCATGGCAGCCCATGCAATCATGCCGCCCTTGATGACCATGTGAGGACGGACGCCGAAGAATGCCGGATCCCACAACACCAGGTCGGCGAGTTTGCCCGGCTCGATCGAACCGATCTCGTCGTCGAGGCCGTGGGCGACGGCCGGGCAGATGGTGTACTTCGCGACGTAGCGCATCACCCGATTGTTGTCGGCTCCGTTGTCACCGGCCAGGAAGCCGCGACGAGACTTCATCACGTGGGCCGTCTGCCATGTGCGCAGAACCACCTCACCTATCCGGCCCATTGCCTGAGCGTCGCTGCCGATCATCGAGATCGCACCCATGTCGTGCAGTAGATCCTCGGCTGCGATGGTCGACGGCCGAATCCGACTCTCGGCGAAGGCCAGATCCTCCGGAATCGATGGACTGAGGTGGTGGCACACCATCAGCATGTCGAGATGTTCGTCCAGGGTGTTGACGGTGTGGGGACGCGTCGGGTTGGTCGAGCTGGGCAGGACGTGCGGCTGCGCCGCCACGGTGATGATGTCGGGTGCGTGTCCGCCGCCCGCACCCTCGGTGTGATAGGCGTGGATTCCGCGTCCCTTGATCGCATCGAGGGTGGTCTCGACGAATCCGGCCTCGTTCAGGGTGTCCGAGTGCAGTGCTGCCTGAACTCCTGCGTCCTCGCACACTCGCAGGCACGCGTCGATCGCGGCAGGGGTGGATCCCCAGTCCTCGTGCAGTTTGAAACCCGATGCACCGGCGCGCAATTGCTCCCACATCGAGTCCGGATTGACCGTGTTGCCCTTGCCCAGGAGCACGATGTTCATCGGCCAGTCGTCCAGCGACTCGAGCATCCGGGACAGATGCCATGCGCCCGGGGTGACGGTGGTGGCTTTGCTGCCTTCGGCGGGTCCGGTACCGCCTGCGATGACGGTGGTGATGCCGCCGCCGAGAGCCTCCTCCTTGATCTGTGGGCAGATCAAGTGGACGTGACAGTCGATGCCGCCGGCCGTGACGATCTTTCCGTTGCCCGCGATGATCTCGGTGGACGGGCCGATGACGAGATCGGGATGCACCCCGCTCATGGTGTCGGGATTGCCCGCCTTGCCCAGTGCCACGATGCGTCCGTCGCGAATACCGAGATCGGCCTTGATGATTCCCCAGTAGTCGACGACGACGACGCCGGTGATCACGGTGTCGGGAGCACCGTCGGCGCGGGTGGCTCGGGACTGCCCCATCGATTCACGGATCACCTTGCCGCCGCCGAACACCGCCTCCTCACCGGCGTTGCCCGGGCCACCGCTGCGGTCCTCGGTGACCTCGATCAGAAGATCGGTGTCTGCCAAGCGGATTCGATCACCCGTGGTGGGGCCGAACAACTGGGCGTATCGACTGCGACTCATGCGCGCCATCAGCTGTCCAACTTTCCGGGAGGTGTCATGCTCAATCCGTGTACCTCACGCGTGCCACCGAGTGGCACGAGCCGAATCGTCTGTTCGATGCCGGGCTCGAATCGCACCGCCGTGCCCGCGGGGATGTCGAGGCGGCAACCGTGCGCGCGCTCGCGGTCGAACTGCAGAGCTGCGTTGGACTGCGGGAAATGCACGTGACTGCCCACCTGTACCGGTCGATCTCCCGCGTTGACGACGGCCATGGAGATCACCTCGGCACCGTCGTTGATTTCGATGTCGCCTGCGACGGTGATGATCTCGCCCGGGATCAGGTGGCCGTCACCCCGCGTCGGCGAGATCGGCTCGTGCACCGTGATCAGCTTCGTGCCGTCCGGAAAGGTCGCTTCCACCATCACCTCGGGGAGCAACTCGGGCACACCGTCGAGCACATCGTCGGCACCGAGAATCTCGCGACCCGAGGACATCAGGTCTGCGACCGATCGGCCGTCGCGGGCACCCTCGAGGAGGTGATCGGTGATGACCGCGATCGCCTCGGGGTGATTGAGTTTGAGGCCGCGTGCCTGGCGCCGCCGAGCGAGTTCGGCCGCATAGCTGACGAGCAGTCGGTCCTGCTCGTGCGGAGACAACCGCATTGGAGTTCTCCGTCCCGATCGGTGATGGTGCCCGGCAATTCTGACACGCTTGCGACCCGTCGGCAGCGGAGCGCGCCGACGCGCCTCATCCGAGCGGCACGGTCACCGATCGATCGAGCAGTCCCCGCAGCACGTCTCGGTCGATACCGGCAGCCACGTTCTGCAGTTCGGCGATACCGACCGCGCCCGAATCCAACCCCCGCACCAGAACGCCTGCCAACGCCTGCGCCGTCGCCGGCTCGTCCATCACCTCACCACCCTGGCGATCGAGGTAGCTGCCCAGCCGAGCAGCAGCGATCGGCATGGCCTGACGGAAGAAGCCGAAGGTCGCCATCCATCGCGTCACCAGATGCCCCGGGTGCATGTCCCAACCCTGATAGAAGCCGCGCTCGAGGGATCTGGTCACCAGCTCGAAGTGTCGACGCGCAGACGCCGCCACCTGCGTGGGGTCGCCTGTCGGGACCACCTGGGTCGAACCGTCGCACACCCACACGCCGGTCTGGGCCGCTGCCACCAACATGACGTTCTTCGCATGGTCCGCCACCGGATGAGCCAATGATTGCTGTGCAGAGGTGATTCCGCAGGCGGCGCTGTAGTCGTAGGTTCCGTAGTGAAGGGAGGTGCAGCGGCCGTCAGCCCTGGTGATGGCCCGCGCGAGCGTCGCCGTACCGTCCGCACCGATCACCGCCTGTGGGCTCTCGATCTGCAGCTCGAATCGAAGGGCTCGATCGGGCAGGCCGTGCGCACGCTCGAGCTCCTCACACAGCGCGACCACGGCGGCTACCTGCGCCGCGGCACGGAGCTTGGGCACGGTGAACACGAAGCCGTCGGGCACTCCCCCGGCTCCGTCCAGGACCAGCTCGAGGGTGCGAATTCCACGCCGACGCTCATGTGCGGCAAGTCCTTTCGCACGTATTCCGAGCCACGTCGGACCGGCGGGGTCTTCGGCCAAGGCGGACAGTGCTGCCCCGACGGCGGTCGCATGGCTGTCTTCGACGGCGTCGGAGCGCCATCCGTAACCGTCCTCGAAATCGAATCTGAGGTCCTGGATGGGCGCACTTCCGAGCCGGTCGCGCACGAGAGGTAAGGCGTTCTGGGTGTCGAGTCCGGCGAACGCCTCGGGGTGGGCGTCCAGGATTGCCAGAGCGGCAGCACCCCATTCGGCGGGCACCGCCGCCGAGGCATCCGCGGCCGATACGTAGACGGTGTGAGAGGGCTGGCCACCGACTCGGTCGCCCGGATAGTGCTGCGCGAGTTCGTCGTCGATGGGTCCGAACAGCGATTCGAGGCGATCGAGCGCGTCGGAAGTCAGCGAGGAAGCAGCATGGTCGTTGTGGCCGGTCATGGGCATCACTGTCCCAGATGTGCCGTGTTTTCGATATTCGCCAGCCGGACCTTGCCCTGAGCAACCAGGCGTCCACTCTCGTCCGTCATGTCGACCTGCCAGAGTTGCTGCGTACGTCCCCGATGAATCGGAATTCCGTGCGCGGTCAGGGTTCCCGATCGAGTCGCGCGCAAGAAGTCGGTGTTGTTGTTGGTTCCGACGACGTGGCCTCTCGCGCCGAACCACGCCGATGCGCCGATACTGGCCACCGACTCGACCACCGAGCACAGCACGCCCCCGTGCATGATTCCGGCCGGTTGATGGAGCTGCGGGGTGACGGTCCATTCGGCGCGCACCTCGTCGCCGGACACCTCGAGGTATCGCAGGCCGACGACCCCGTCGAACCCTCGTGCACACAATTCGGTGAGCTGTTCCGGCGTCATGGTGTCGAAGGTGGTCTCCCCCGTGGTGCCGTTCGAGTCCGTCATAGCTGCGCCTTCCGGTTGCGTCGAGATGGTCCGGCCGACTCGGCTGTCGACTCTCGTTCAGAGATACACGACGATCGACCCACAAAAATCGGTGGGCCTCTCGTCCGTCGAAGAACGAGAGGCCCACCGTGGCAAGGACCGGGAGTCACTGCAGCCCTCAGGACTCCGGCGCGGTCCGTTGGTACGAAGTCAGCATAGGCAAACCTTAGTTTCAGCGCAAGGCCTTCACGATGCCCGGAGTCGCGCTCGCCCCGGAACCCCGACGCGTGAACGGACGGGAGCCCCTGCGGCGACCATGGCGTCGAGCAGCAGCTGACCCCGGCGGGCACCTGCCGATGCACTCGCCCCCGCCAGAACCGGCACATAGGTCGAGGCCCCGAGGATGGCGTCACCGACCAGGGCCCAGAAGACACGCGCGTCCAACGGTGCACGGTCGGCGATCGCGCGGAACACCGCACCGAGCGACGTCGTGCAGCGATGCGCAGTCCAGACCAACAGTGCCTGTTCGCACGGAAGCGTGACCGTGCCGGGCTCACCCGCGGCGGGATCCTCGGGCAGCACTCGCAGGATCGGTGATGCCACTCCCGCCCAATCGATCCCGCCGTCGCTGTCCATGTGGATCCACAGATTGTCGATGCCCGGATCCCAGGCGCGTGCCTCCAGGACCAGCAGCGCGGACACGCGTCCGACGACGGCGTGAATCAGGGCCGTCGCGACCTGCACTGCCGCCGCCTCGGGAACATCGAGATCCTCGAGCGATCGTCGGTACATCTGCTCGACGCGACCGTCGTCGAGACCTACCGCCAGCTGCCACCAACGGCGTTTGCCCTCGTTCGCCATGGCGGCCACCGCGTACATCCGCGGGTAGTCGGGGTTCAGTGCACGCAGGGTCCCGCACGAGTCGGCCAACAGCTCCGTGCCACCGGAGCGATTCGAGAATCGATGAATATCGGCCCAGCCCGTGTACGACGCTGTTGCAACTGACACCTGATCGCTCCTTAGGTTCTCGGCGGGTGCACGCGTCGCACCCTTGCCCGACAAATGTAGGTTAGCCTAACCAGATCGCAAAGCGAGTCAGGCACCGCTACCCTTACCTCACCTCACGTGTCGAGCAAGGGTTCCGTAACCTAAACCAAGTCCCTTCGAAACAGCAGAGGAGTCACGAGCACTGTGACCACAGCTCCGCTACTCGGCCCCCACGGCGCACGCCGGTCGTCCGACGAGTCCTACGGGACCGAGGACGTGCCCACCGGGCCGCCGCCGCGTGGCTCTCGCATCGCTGCGTCCGCGATCGACGCACTGATCGTGCTGGTCCCCTTGTTCGTCGGATGGTCGATCGTCGACGCGCTCCGTGACGACAACGGTGGCGGTCAGGCGGACCGATTCGTCTTCGGCACCATCGCAGTGTGCGTCGCCCTGGCTCTGTTCGTCTGGAATCGCGGCTACCGCGACGGCAACGAAGGCCAGAGCACCGGTCGACGCTGGATGCGTCTGACATTGCGCGACAGCGCCACGCACGGTCCGATCGGTGCTCGGCGTGCCCTGCGCAGGCAATTCCGAATCGGCGCTGCATCGTCCGAGGTGGTGCATGAAAAGGCCGCTGTGGCACAAGGATTCGAGCCCATTCCCAAAGACGGTTCGGTAGCGGCCATTCGGCGGCGAAGATTGCTCGGCTTGGCCGTCCTGGTCGCCGCTCTCGTCGCCGGCATACTCGCCAGCATCGCCATCGGCGCGCGGCCACTGACGTTCGCCGAAATCGCCCATGCGCTGCTGAATTCGACGGGTACCGACACCGACATCATCGTGCGCACGCTACGAATTCCCCGCACGGTGCTCGCACTGGTCGTCGGAATTGCGCTCGGTATCGCAGGCGCTCTCATCCAGGGGCACACCCGCAATCCGTTGGCCGACGCCAGCCTGCTCGGCCTCAATTCCGGGGCGGCTTTTTTCGTCGTGATGGCCATCTATCTGTTCCGGTTCACCTCGCCGAGTCAGTACCTGTGGTTCGCGTTCGCCGGTTCGGCGGTGGCGAGCATCGTCGTCTTCGGACTCTCGTCGATCGGGTCGGGCAGATCGAGTCCGGTCAATCTCGCGCTGGCCGGGGCAGGTGTCGCATTCTTTCTCTCGGCCATGACCAATGCCGTCGTACTGCTCGATCAGACCAGCTTGGACGGCTACCGCTTCTGGGTGGTGGGATCCGTTGCAGGACGCGGTCTCGACGTCCTGTGGCAGGTCTTGCCGTTCCTGGTGATCGGCGTCCTCATCGCACTGGCGAGCACACCCGGTCTGAACGTCATGAGTCTCGGCGAGGACGTCGCACGATCGCTCGGAACCAACATCGCGATCACCCGCACCGTCGGCATCCTCGCCATCACACTGCTCACCGGTGCGGCGACCGCAGCGTGCGGGCCCATTGCGTTCGTCGGCCTCGTCGTGCCGCACATCGCCCGCGCGGTGACCGGACCCGACTACCGCTGGCTCGTGCCCTATGCGGGCCTCATGGGCGGAGTGATGCTCATGATCGCCGACGTCATCGGACGCGTAGTGGTGCGCCCGGGTGAGCTTCAGGTGGGCATCGTTCTGGCACTGATCGGGGCGCCGTTCTTCATCGCTCTCGTTCGACGCCGGAAGTTGGTCGGCCTGTGACCGCCGACCTGCAGTCCCCCACACCGACGCCCGGCCCTGCGGTCGTTCGCACCCGGCCTGCGTTTCGCCTCGGTCCGATTTCGATGGTCCGACGGCCACTGATGGTCCTGACGACCGTCCTACTGGCCGCGGCGCTGGTGCTGGTCATGTGCGTGAACATCGGACGAGGCGACTTCCCGCTGTCGATCCCGGCGGTTCTGGACGTGCTGCTCGGCGGCGGCTCGAGGATCGAACGGTTCATCGTGATGGACCTGAGACTGCCCCGATCACTGACCGGCCTCCTGGTCGGGGCCGCCCTGGGTATCTCCGGCGCGATCACGCAGTCGATCTCACGCAACGCGCTCGCCAGCCCCGACATCCTGGGTATCACCGCCGGTTCCAGTGCCGCGGCCGTCGCCCTGATCGTGCTCGGCGGTGGCAGCTTCAGTGGGCTGCTCGCCACCCTCGGCCTTCCTCTCGCGGCACTGATCGGCGGGCTGCTCACCGCGATCGCGATCTACGCCCTCGCCTGGCGTAAAGGCGTCGACGGGTTCCGCCTCATTCTGGTCGGCATCGCCGTCAACGCGATGCTCACCGCGGTGATCGGCTGGCTGCTGATCAGCGCCGACATCAACGACGTCTCCCGCGCTCAGGTCTGGCTCAACGGGTCGCTCAACGGAGCGGACTGGTCCGCGGTTTGGCCGGTTGCCATTGCGGTCGTCCTCGTCGGTGGCGGTACCGTCGTCGCGACGTTCACGCTGGGTGCCCTGCGACTCGGCGACGACAACGCACGATCGCTCGGTGTCCGTCTGCAACACAGTCAGGCCATGATGTTGCTCGCTGCCGTCGCACTCGCCGCGATCGCCACCGCCGCCGCGGGGCCCATCGGATTCGTGGCGCTCGCCGCTCCTCAGATCGCGCTCAGAATCCTGCGAACACCAGGACCGCCGATCATCGCGTCGGCACTTCTCGGTGGATTGCTCGTCGTGACAAGCGATCTGATCGCTCGCACGATTCTGCCGGTGGAGCTCCCGGTCGGCATCGTCACCTCGGCCCTCGGCGGACCGTTCCTGCTCTACCTACTCGTTCGCAGTAATCGAAAGGCCACCGTATGACAACCAGCCACACCTCGCGTCTGATCGCGAACGATCTGAGCCTCGGTTACGGCGACCGCACCATCGTCGAGCACCTCGATCTCGAGATTCACACCGGTGTCATCACCACGGTCATCGGACCCAACGGCTGTGGAAAGTCGACGCTGCTGCGTTCGCTCGGCCGGCTGCTCAAGCCCAAGGCAGGCAGCGTGATGCTCGACGGTCGGGCGATCTCCTCGATGAAGACCAAGGAGGTCGCCCGCACACTCGGGATGCTGCCGCAGGCACCGACCGCGCCCGAAGGACTGACCGTCGCAGATCTCGTGTCACGCGGTCGTCATCCGCACCAGTCGTGGATCCGGCAGTGGAGCTCCGACGACGAGGCCGAGGTGGCGAACGCACTCGAACTGACCGGGGTCGGCGACCTCGCCGACCGGCCCGTCGACGAACTGTCCGGCGGGCAGCGGCAACGCGCCTGGATCTCGATGGCACTGGCTCAGGGCACCGATATCCTTCTGCTCGACGAGCCGACCACCTACCTCGACCTGGCGCACTCCATCGAGGTCCTGGATCTCGTCGATCGCCTGCACGACGAACTCGGCCGCACCATCGTCATGGTCCTGCACGATCTCAACCTGGCTGTTCGCTACAGCGACCGATTGATCGTGATGAAGCAGGGAGAGATCGTCACCTCGGGTCGGCCGCAAGACGTCATTTCCGAGCAGCTTCTGCTCGACGTGTTCGGTCTGGAGGCTGCCGTGATCGACGATCCGATGTCCGATCGTCCGCTCATCGTTCCGATCGGCACCCGGCACGTCTACGGGTCGGTCGGTGGACCGGTCCGGTCCGAACATCGTTCGGCCGCAGTTGCATCCACCCAGCGGTAGCCCGGAGTCTCACCTCTCGATCATCGTGCGTACCAGCTTCACACCCTGACCGATCGACACGTCCGGCAGATATGCCCGGCCGATCGCATTGCCGATGCTGGGCAGTGCGGCCGGATCCGCGAAGGTCATGTGCATCGGTTCGTAGCGAGGTTGGAACTTCGACTTGAACGCCAACAGTGAGCGGAATCCGTAGACGGGTTCGAGGGTGCGTCCGAGTACGTCGAGCAGGCGCTCGAGCAGTCCCGACACCGTCGACTGCTCGGCGCTGGAAACGTGTTCGGGTTGCTTCTCGTCGACCTTGGCCAGAGGCGCGCCGGAGAGACTGAGGAACCGAGCCCCCTCCTGTTCGAGCAGCAGAGCGGCCGATGCGATGAGGAACTCCATCGTGGGCCGGAAGCCCTCGGATCTACGCCTCATGAAGTCGAGCGTCCATCCGACGATGACACCGTCCTCGTACACCGGCATCCACGAGGTCACGCCGTGCACCGTCCGGTGCTCGTCGACGGCGATCAGGCACCGCACGTTCTCGTCGTCGACCTCCTCGAGACCGCCGAGAGTGAAGCCCATCTCGGGCATACCCTTGTCCGCGACCCATTCCTCCGAGATCGCAGTGATCTGGTCCGTGATCGCCAGCGGGGCAGAAGGAAAACGAATCCACTCTGCAACCACACCGGCCTTCTTCGCTCTGTTCAGTGCGGTCCGCACGTCCTGGAATCGCTTGCCGGTGAACGCAATTCCGTCGAGGTCGAGAACCGTTTCCTCACCGACCTGAATTCCTCCCCAGCCGAGGGAGTCGGTGATGCGGCGGACGTCCGGCGTGACGGAGTAGAAGCACGGGATCCATCCGTTCTCGGACGCGAACTCGGCGAAGTCGACGACGTTGTCCCGCAGGGACTCCCGCGGACCGACGGGATCCCCGGTGGTCAGAGCCACGCCGGAGATGACCCGATAGGCGACGTAGCTGCGGCCGTCGGGACCGAACCAGTACTTGTTGCCGCGCCAGGTCGTCATCCACGACAGAGCGGACCCGCTGCTCGACATCAGCAATCCGCGGGCCCGTTCGGTGGCGTCGGTCTCGGTGCCGTACACCGGGGTGAGGAAGGTACTCGCGGCGAGCACACAAACCATCACCCAGAACACCACGCCGGTCCACTCGAAGAGCAGGGTGGTCGGTGTGCTCTGCGGTAGCAGGGAGGGCTCGAGCCACTGCAGATAGACCGGGGGAATCAGTCGTTGTGGGAAGTCCACCAGCAAGCCGCCGAAGGACGGTGAATCGGCGAAGCCACCTCGGGCCAGATACCCACCGATCGAGTAGATCAGGGCGAGCGCCACCGCCACCCCGACCACCGAGGCCGCCCATCGACGGTAGGTACCCGACGGTGCCGACACGTCGAAGAACTTGCGGGTGACGATCAGGACCAGCAACACGATCAGTGGCAGCAGGAACGGCACCGCAGTGCGGTACACCGTCGGCGATTCCAATCCGTAGAACAGAGACTGGTCGTCACCGGACTCGAGGAACCGGATTGCGAAGTTGGCCACCGACAGTGCGAGCAGAATCCCCTGCGAGACCACCGCCATCGCCCATGCGAAACGCCTGCCTCGACGCAGGCCGTCACTGACCACCAGCAGGAACAGCGACGGCATGATGCTCAGGATGGTCGGGCCGACTCCCCCGAGTCGGAGATCGAGCAGACCTCGACGGCATTCGACCGGGTCGGTGGTCGCGTCGGCGCAGATTTCCCGCACCTCGGCCGCCGTGTACGGAACCCCGCGCACGACATCACGTAGTACTGCGAACGGCCCGACAGCGTTGGGGCTCAGTGCCGCCAGTACCGGCCCCAGGGCGCTCGCGGCGACGATCAGCGCAACCAGCACCCGGCCTTCGCGTCGGGTACCCGCCAATCGAGGTCCCCGTGCCGATCGGCCGACGATCCACGGGCCGGCGATCAGGCCGATCACCGCCGCAGCGAGCCGAACGACGTCCTGCAGGTGCCCACCGAACAGTGCCAACGTCACCAGCAGGGCCAGCACGCCCACACGGATACGCCTGCGCCACAACGTATCCATCCGCGAGGTCGCGACCAGCACCACGCCGAAGATCCAGGTCGTCGGGCCCACCGCGGTTCCGACGTGCAGCCGGAATCCCCAGTCCGCGTCGAATGTCTTGGCCAGGACCGCGAGGCCGAGGCCGAACAGCGAACCGGCCACCTGCGTCACGAACGCCGCGACGGCGAAGCGACGGGATCCGATACGGCGTTCGATCGGTGCGGCGGCGAGCAGCACCCCGACCGTGGCCACCAAGCATCCCGCGATATTGGGCGCTGCCAGTCCCGAGGTGAGCGGGGTCCACAGGTGCCAGTGCTCGAACGGCACGATGCCCACGGCGAAGTACTTGTCCATCTCGCCGCGGTTGTCCACGACAGCGGCGACGATGCCCATCACCCAGACGACGGCGAGCAAGGTGAAACTGGCCGGTGCGCCCACGGCACCGAACACGATGAGCGCCCACACCCGGCGAAGCTGGCGCATCACCGCAGACGCACCCGACCTCAGAGATTCCGCGCGCTGGGACATCCACGACGGTTCGGCGGGGTCGTGCGCGTCTCCCACCGCCGTGGTGGGTGCTGCGGCATTCGCCGCGGACGGTCGTTCCGGATCGGTCACGTTCACGAAATCAACCCTGTCCTCGTTGCCAACCATGGGAGCTCACGTCGAAGGCCTTCCGACCACACCGCGAAGCTGTGTCCGCCCGGTACCTCCACGTACTGCACGTCCATTCCGGCGGCCTTCGCCGCGTCGTACATCTCCTGTTGGCCCGGTTTGTAGTCCTTGTCGTCCGACCCCACGACGAAAATACCGGCCGAGTCGGGGTACTGACGTGATTTCAGCAGGTCGAGGGGGTTGATCGCGGTGAACGCCGCAGAATTTCCCCCGAAGGCCTGCTGCACCGTTCGGTCTCGATCACCGAGAGTCGGCTCGCGCTGGCCGGACAGGTCGAGAAACGTGGGATAGACATCGGGATGATTGGTCGCCATCTGAATCGAGCACGTACCGCCGTACGACAATCCACCGATCGCCCAGTGCGCGCGATTCGGGTCCACCTGCAGCGCGCTGTCGATCCAGTCGGGAACGTCGCGGGAGAGATACGTGTCCACGTTGCCCAGGGCCGAGTCGACACAGAGCGGATTCGCCATCGACGACCCGGTTCCGTCCGCGACGACGACGACCGGCGCGAGACCCTCATGGTCGCGAGCGAAGTTGTCCATGGTCTCGGCGAGCTTTCCGCCGTTGAGCCAGTCCTCGGGTGCTCCCGGCTGACCGGCGAGCAGCACGAGAACCGGAAGGAGCGGACGAGGATCGGCGAAGTAGGCGGGCGGCAGGTAGATCTCCGCATCTCGTGCGGAGAAGTTCGACGCGGTGGCCGGAATGGAGGCGGAGGTGATTCTCCCGGCGGCCGCCAGATCTGCGGGCGCGGTCCAGACCGAGTCAAGGGGCGTCCCGGTGACGGTTCGTTCCACCGCAGCGGGCACATCCGAGAACTGAATGCGCGCCGCGGACTCGGCCCCGAGAGCGTTTCCCACGGTGGGATAGGCGTCGAACACGAGGTTGACGTGCAGGGCCGACGCCGCCACCACGAATACCATCGCCATCACCGACGCCACGGTGCTCAGCACCCCTCGCGCGACCAACGACCTGGGAATCACCGCGAACAGCGCGGCGAGGCCGACTCCGATCCACACGTAGATCGCAGTCTCTATCGGGTCCGGGAACGGTCGCCACACCTTCTCGACCACCACGTAGCCGATCGCCGTCACGACGATCGCTGACGTCGCGGCGATCGGCAGCGCACGCGTGGCGTAGCGCCGCGATCTCGACAAGAGCAGCCACAGGCCACCGATGGCACCGAGAACGGACACGATCACCGGTACCGGGCCGTCGATCAACGACAGGGAATCGAACCACTCCACGCTTTCGTCTCCGCTCACTTCTGGCAAAGTCGGGCCGAGAGGCGGCACGATCACAGCACAGAATATTCTCCCCTGGATTCCTGCGGTCCAGACCCGCCGCTTCGTCGCGACCACTTGTATGACCGATCCCACACCACCTGACCGGTCGGTACTACCACGAGTAGTACGCATCCGCGTCGGAGTAGCCGTAGACTCGGACGAATGGCTGGTCTTGGTGAACTAGAGCGCGCAGTGATGGACCATCTGTGGGAGTCGTCGGATCCCCAGACCGTTCGACAGGTCCACGAGGCACTTGCGACGCATCGCGAACTCGCGTACACGACGGTGATGACGGTGCTGCAGCGGCTGGCGAAGAAGAAGTTGGTCGTGCAGCAGCGCGACGACCGAGCGCACCGCTACGCACCGTTGCACGGCCGCGACGAGCTGGTCGCCAGCCTCATGGTCGACGCGCTGTCGCAGGCGCCGGCGTCGGGTGGACGCGCGGCGGCACTCGTCCACTTCGTCGGTCAGGTCGGGGCCGACGAAGCCGCCGCTCTCCGTGAGGCGCTCGCCGCGCTGGAAGTGGCACAATCGACATCGAAGTCCCCTTCGGCTGGAGATGGCCGTCCGACGGACTGACGCTCGCGGCAGTAAGTGAGGACATGAACTCGACGACTGCGCTGGTATTCGCAGTACTCGCGCTGATCCTGGCTGGGCCGGTTCCGGCAGTGCTCGCTCGCGCGAACTGGCCGTACCGGTCACCACGCGCGGCTCTCGTGCTGTGGCAAGCAATTGCGCTGGCGGCTGTGCTCTCGGCTTTCAGCTCCGGCCTCGCGATCGGCGGACTGCTGCTCGTCCCCGGTCCGGACGGTCGTCCCACGACGGCACCGACCGACGAGATCGACGCGCTCGGCCTGCCCCTGTGGATCCTCTATGTCGTCGTCCTCGCCATCACGCTGGGCATCGGTGCCAAGCTGATGTTCTCCATCGTTCAGGTAGCGGTCAGAACCCGTCGTCGACGTGCCAGGCATCGCGTGCTCGTCGACCTGCTGGATAGAAGCGACTTGGGCGAGAACCCTTTCCGTGGTCTGCGTGATGCAGACATCCGCGTGCTCGACGCGGCCGAACCGATCGCGTACTGCCTACCCGGTCTGCGTCAGCGGGTGGTTCTCAGCCGGGGAACGTTGGCCAACCTGTCCGAGGCGGAAGTCACCGCCATCCTCAGCCACGAGCGGTCACACCTGCGCGCCCGCCACGACCTGGTCCTCGAAGCATTCACTGCCGTCAACGAAGCGTTCCCGCGGATCGTCCGCAGCAAGTCCGCCCTCGGCAGCGTGCAACTGCTGGTGGAGCTGCTCGCAGACGACTCGGCCGTCAAGGTCACCGGACCGACGCCGCTGGCCAGGGCTCTGGTCACGTGTGCCGGGTCCACCGCACCGCGGGGTGCGATGGCGGCCGGAGGGCCGCACACCCTCATCCGTGTTCAGCGCTTGAGCGGACCGGGCAGCGATGTACGCATCGCCGCGGCTGCCTACGCGGCGGCCGTGGTGATTCTCGTTCTTCCGACGATCTACGTCGCCATGCCGTGGCTGGAGGAACTGAGCAAGCTCTTCGGGTGAATCCGCACGCGATGGGGGGTCGCACAGGTCACATCGACTCGAGTCGAACAATTCGCGGTACGTCCCGTACAGTAGAGACCGGTCGCCATCGCGACCTAGCAATCGAAATGGCACAAACAGCCCCACTTTATGCAGTTCTCATCTGCATTCTGATGGCCAGGTGACAGTGCCCTGGCTCGTATCAATGTGTTCTGGCTGTTTTACGTGTTTCCCGGTCCTTCGGGTGCTCTCAGCTTCGGGCTTATTGGCGTGCCCGTAATCCGGAGAGGCTTTACTGCGTGACCCACGCTGTTTCCAACACACCCGTTTCCACCGCTTCCGACACCACGGCAGTCCCGACGCCCGTAGCGGCACCGGCCTTCACCTTCGCCGATCTCGGTCTGCCCGAGGCAGTCGTCGCCGCATTGGCGCGCAACTCGATCACCGTGCCCTCCCCTATTCAGGAGAAGGCACTTCCCGACGCGATCGCCGGTAAGAACGTTCTCGGCCGCGCGCAGACCGGCTCGGGCAAGACCCTTGCTTTCGGCTTGCCGATCCTGCAGCGCCTGTCGCTGCACACCGACCGTCCTGCCGCCAAGCGTCCGCGTTCGCTCGTGCTGGTCCCCACCCGCGAACTCGCTTTCCAGGTCGTCGAATCCCTCGCTCCCTACGCCAACGCGCAGGGCCTGCGAGTCATGCCCGCCGTCGGCGGTACCCCGTTCAACAAGCAGGTCGAGCAGCTCCGACGCGGAGTCGACGTCCTCGTCGCCACCCCCGGCCGCCTCGCCGATCACCTCCGCCAGGGCACCTGCATCCTGGACTCCATCGAGATCACCGCCCTCGACGAGGCCGATCAGATGGCCGACATGGGCTTCCTGCCCGAGGTACGTGCAGTCCTCGCCGACACTCCGGCAGACGGACAGCGCATGCTGTTCTCGGCCACCCTCGACCGTGAGGTTCAGTCGCTGGTTCGCCAGTTCCTGCCCGATCACGTCGAGCACTCCACCCAGGACGGCAAAGCCAGCGTCCGGACCATGGATCACTACGTCCTCATGGTCGACCGGGGTCAGAAGGATCTCGTTCTCTCCGAGATCGGCGCCCGCGAAGGCGGTCGCACCATCATGTTCGCGCGTACCAAGCTGGGCTGCGACGGAATCACCGATCGCCTGCGTGCGCTCGGTATCGCCGCGGAGTCCCTGCACGGTGGCAAGGCTCAGAATCAGCGCACCCGCGTTCTCGAGCGCTTCAAGAACGGCCGCACCCCTGTCCTCGTCGCTACCGACGTCGCCGCTCGCGGAATCCACGTCGACGGTATCGACCTGGTCGTCCACGTCGATCCGCCCGCAGACCACAAGGACTACCTGCACCGCGCAGGACGCACGGCACGCGCCGGAGAGAAGGGCACCGTCGTCGCGATCGTGCTCCCCAACCAGCGTCGTCAGGTTCTGCGGCTGACCGGTATGGCCGGCGTCAAGGCCACCGCCGTCAACGTCTCGCCCGGTTCGGCCGAGCTGAACAGCATCACCGGAGCGAAGAAGCCGACCGGTGAGCCCTTGCGCGCCGAGTCCGCTCCCCGCGACCGGAACAGCCGTCCCGGCTACCAGGGATCGAACCCGCGCAGCACCGGCGGATACCAGGGCTCCAACCCGCGCAGCACCGGCGGATACCAGGGCTCCAACCCGCGCAGCACCGGCGGATACCAGGGCTCCAACCCGCGCAGCAGCGAGGGCTACCAGGGAGACCGTCCCCGCACCGGCTACCAGGGCTCCAATCCCCGCAGCGGCGGCGGATACCAGGGCTCCAACCCACGCAGCGAGGGCTACCAGGGTGACCGCCCGCGTCGCTCCGACTCGAGCTCGTACCGCGGCTCCGAGGGTCGTGGCTACGAAGGTCGCGGCTCCGACAACCGTGGCTCCGACAACCGTGGCTCCGACAACCGTCGTCCCGCGTCCGGCCCCCGCCAGGACGAGCACCGCTCCGGTGGCTTCCGCAGCCGCACGGAACGCCGCTCGTACGACGGTTTCGACGGTCCGGCTCGCAGCCACTGATCGCTCCGTCACCGTGAGGTCGTGATCCGACCGAACCTGCAACAACGGGTGCCGCATTCTTCGCGAATGCGGCACCCGTTGTCGTTGCCGGTGCTCGGGTTCGACACCGGCCGGGGGGTTGGCTCGCGCGAAATCTCTCGGCAGGGAAAGCTGTCGGTATGACCTCAGCAGCAGAACCGACAGAACTGGCTCAGATCGGAGTCACCGGACTCGCCGTCATGGGCTCCAACATCGCCCGCAACTTCGCCCATCACGGCCATACCGTCGCATTGCACAACCGCAGTGTCGCCAAGACCGATGCCCTGATCGCCGAGCACGGCACCGAGGGCACCTTCATTCGCACCGAAACCATCGAGGAGTTCGTCGCCGCTCTCGCGAAGCCGCGGCGAGTGCTCATCATGGTCAAGGCAGGCGACCCCACCGACGCGGTGATCGAGGAGCTTGCGGGCGCGATGGAGGAGGGCGACATCATCATCGACGGTGGCAACGCTCTCTACACCGACACCATCCGCCGTGAGGCGGCCATGAAGGAGCGCGGACTGCTCTTCGTCGGTGCCGGTATCTCCGGCGGCGAAGAAGGTGCGCTCAACGGACCGTCGATCATGCCGGGTGGCCCGGCCGAGTCCTACAAGGCCCTCGGGCCGTTGCTGGAATCCATCGCAGCTCAGGTCGACGGCACGCCGTGCTGCACCCACATCGGACCAGACGGCTCAGGACACTTCGTCAAGATGGTCCACAACGGCATCGAATACGCCGATATGCAGCTCATCGGCGAGGCGTACAACCTGTTCCGCGACGCCCTCGGTTACACGCCGGCTCAGGTAGCGGACGTGTTCACCGAGTGGAACAACGGCGATCTGGAGAGCTACCTCGTCGAGATCACCGCCGAGGTTCTCCGCCAGGTCGACGCCAAGACCGGTCAGCCTCTCGTCGACGTGATCGTCGACGCTGCGGAGCAGAAGGGCACCGGTCGCTGGACCGTCAAAGCGGCCCTGGACCTCGGCGTTCCCGTCACGGGTATCGCCGAGGCGGTGTTCGCTCGGGCTCTGTCGGGGTCACGCGCTCAGCGCAAGGCAGCCGTCGGGCTCGCCTCAGGAACACTCGCGGACAAGCCGACCGATGCCGAGCAGTTCACGCACGACATCAGTCGGGCTCTGTACGCGTCGAAGATCGTCGCCTATGCACAGGGCTTCGATCAGATCGCCGCGGGCAGTACCGAATACGACTGGAATCTGCATCCCGGTGACCTCGCCACGATCTGGCGCGGTGGCTGCATCATTCGCGCCCGGTTCCTCGATCGCATCAAGGACGCGTACGACGACAACGCCGAACTACCGAGCTTGATCCTGGCCCCGTACTTCCGTGACGCCATCGAGAACGCCATCGACAGCTGGCGTCGCGTCGTCATCACCGCGGCCTCGTTGGGCATTCCGGTCCCCGCGTTCGCGTCCTCGCTCTCCTACTACGACGCGTTGCGGGCAGAGCGCCTACCCGCCGCTCTGACCCAGGGACAGCGGGACTTCTTCGGGGCGCACACCTACGAGCGAACCGACTCGGAAGGGAAGTTCCACACTCTGTGGAGCGGCGATCGTTCCGAGATCGAAGCCTGACGACGATCGCCCGTCGGTGGCGCACCGAGAACGCGTCAGACGGGTACCGGCCCGAGGACCGGTTGGACCACCGTCGACGGGATGCCCTCCCACGGCAGTGCACCGTCCAGGTCCTTCCACACCGCCTGCACGGCACTGAAGCACCCTTGGCCGTAGACGTCGGACGCCGTGTAGAGAATCTCGGCACAGTCCGGCACGTCGATGGTAAATATCTCGAATCCTGCTGCAGTGCAACCGATTCCGGATTCGAGCTCCAGCATCCCCGAAGCCACCGAGGTGCCGAGCGAATTGAGGATTCGGGAGGACTCATGCGGCCCGCGCCCCGTCATGACGATCTCCGGGCTGCCGAAATTCGTGAGACCGACCGTGTAGCAGAACGCCGGATGGATACCGTCGGGATCGATCTCCGATTCGACATACTGCAAGGCCCACCCACACCTGTCGATGGTGCGTTTCACACCTTCGATGTACTCGTCGACGCTGTAGCCCTGACACATCTTGCACATAGCTCCCCCACACTCTGCGTGCGATCGCCCCCTCGGCAATCACGGTGTCGAACGCCCATCGAACGTGCGTTCCATCGGCGAGTATTGCGCGGGGCACCGACAAGAAGATTCCGATGCGCGGACGAGCCAGCGGTAGGGTCACAGCCATGCCGGGTCAATCCGTTCGATCGTTCGCAGAACTGGGACTGCCCGTGGTTCTCGTGCACTCACTGAGGAAAGCGGGTGTCTCCGAGCCGTTTCCGATCCAGTCCGCCGCCCTGCCCGATGCGCTAGCAGGCCGCGATGTGCTCGGCCGTGCTCCGACCGGATCGGGGAAGACTCTCGCGTTCGGGCTTCCGCTGCTCGTTCGGCTTGCCGGCCGTCGCAGTGAGCCCGGTGCACCGCGCGGACTGGTACTGGCTCCCACTCGCGAACTTGCGCTGCAGATCCAGGAAGTGCTCGACGTCCACGGTGCGACGTTCGGCCTGCGCAGCGTCGGTGTGGTCGGCGGCGTTCCGCTCGAGCGCAACGTCCGAGAGATCCAGCGCGGAATCGACATCGTGGTCGCCACCCCCGGTCGCCTCAACGACCTGCTCGCGCGCCGCTCGATCGTGTTGGATCGCGTGGAGGTGACCGTGATCGACGAGGCGGATCGCATGGTGGACATGGGCTTTCTACCCCAGGTCACATCGCTTCTCGCCGCGACACCGGCCGACGGGCAGCGGCTGCTGTTCTCGGCCACCCTCGACGAGGACGTCGACCGCCTCGTCGAGAAGTTCCTGAACGATCCGGCCGAACATTCCACGGCGGAATCGGTCAGCGAGCCCGACATTGCGCACTACGTGTTCAGGGTCGATGCTGCCCGCAAGACCGAAGTAGCTGCCGCACTTGCCAACAGAGACGGTCGCACGCTGCTGTTCGTCCGGACCACTCACGCCGTCGACCGACTCACCGACGACTGTCGCCGGCTGGGCGTATCGGTATCGTCGTTGCACGGCAACAAGACTCAGGCTCACCGCACACGCTCGCTTGCCGCTTTCGGCGACGGCGACTCGACTGCCCTGATCGCGACCGATGTCGCAGCACGTGGGGTTCACGTCGACGACGTCACCCTCGTGGTTCACGTCGATCCACCGTTGGATTCCAAGGACTACGTGCATCGCGCAGGTCGCACTGCACGGGCCGGAGCCAGCGGTACCGTCGTGACACTGGCCACCGCCGAACAGGTGGATCACGTGTGTGCGATGGCCGTCGATGCCGGCGTCTCGGCAACGGTGGTCGATACCGAGTCCGATCCCACCTCGTGGCGTCGATTGACGGGGGCCCGCACACCGATCGGCCGCCCGATCTCGGCCGAAGCGGCGGAATCACCGGCTCCTCGCAGTTCACGACGCGGTGCCGCACCCGCCCGACACGAGCGAAGCGGGCGGGCCGGAGGCAGGCGCGGCGGTAGCCGAGGACGACGCGGGTGACCTCGCCCTGGTTGTCGGTTGTACTCGCTCTCGCTTCGGCATTCCTGTTCGCGTGCGCGGCGGTGGCGCAGCAGAGCGCCGCTGCGTCCGTTCCGGAGGGAACATCGCTGGTATCGGCACTCGTCCGTAGCCCTCGATGGTGGATGGGTGTGGTCGGAGACGGGGGTGGCTATGCGGTACAGATTGCGGCCCTCTGGGTCGGTTCGGTCCTCGTCGTGCAGCCGCTGCTCGTCACTGCCCTGCTGTTCGCTTTACCGATGTCGGCGAAATTCGCGCGCCGCTCCCTGCCTGGGTCGACCTACCCACTCGCGTTCCTCCTCGCCGCCGCGCTCGCGGTCTTCATCGTGGTGGGTGACCCGAGCGAAGGCACAACCGGCGCGCCTCTCGCAGCGTGGATCGTGCCTCTGATCGTTGCCGCTGTCGTGATCGGCGGCGCGGCAGTGGGCGGTCTGGTGTTGGCCGCCCCGGGCCTGCGGGCCCTGCTTCTCGGAGCTGCGGGAGGTCTGTTGTTCGGACTCGCTGCAGCCCTCACCAAATTCGTGACCGATCTCGTCGACGCCGATCCACTTGCAGCACTGACGGCGTGGCAGACCTACGCCCTGATCGGATCCGGCATTGTCGGCTTCTACTTGCAACAACGCGCATTCCAGGTGGGGCCGCTGTCCGCATCGATGCCGGCCGTCACGATCTGCGAACCACTCGGTGCAGCGTTCATCGGAGTGACGGTCCTGGACGAGAGAATCAGAACCGAGGGCGCAGCCCTGGCGACGATCGTGGTGGCGGTCGCCGTCATGATCGTCACCACCGTCCTCCTGTCGCGCACCCAGGCGGCGAACACTGCCAATTCGGCGGCAGCAGACCGGGCGTCGAACACAGGAACTCCATCCGACCGGTAGTCTCGATCAACGTGCAGTTCCTCGATGGTCACCAGCCGCCCTACGATCTCACCTACGACGATGTCTTCCTCGTCCCCAACCGAACCGACGTCACGTCGCGGTTCGATGTCGATCTGAGTACGGTCGACGGTTCGGGCACCACCATTCCGATCGTCGTGTCGAACATGACCGCGGTGTCGGGCCGGCGGATGGCCGAGACCGTCGCACGACGCGGAGCGATCGCGGTGATCCCGCAGGACCTCCCCACCGAGGCCGTTGCCGAGACAGTCGCATTCGTCAAGAGTCGTGACCTGATCGCGGACACTCCTGTCGTCCTCGGACCCAATGCATCCGTGTCCGACGCCTTGGCGCTGGTACACAAGCGCGCACACGGGTCGGTCGTGATCGTCGAACACGGCAAGCCGGTCGGAGTGGTGACCGAGAGTGCCTGCGCCGACGTCGACCGATTCGCCCGGCTCAGTTCCGTGGCGTCCGCCGACTTCGTGCGCGCTCCTCGCCACGCGTCGCCCAAGGAAGTCTTCGAGCTGATGGAAACGGCTCATGCCCACCTCGCCGTCGTTGTCGAGGACGACGGCTCCCTGGCGGGCGTGGTGACCAGAACCGGCGCTGTGCGGACCGGCATCTACGCGCCTGCAGTCGATGCGTCGGGACGCCTCCGTATCGCTGCTGCCGTCGGCATCAACGGCAACGTGGCCGAGAAGGCGACCGCACTGGTCGAGGCCGGTGCAGACGTGCTCGTGATGGACACCGCTCACGGGCATCAGGAGAAGATGCTCGAAGCCCTCGCCGCTGTGCGTTCCCTCGATCTCGGCGTCCCCCTGGCGGCGGGCAACGTGGTCTCTGCCCAGGGCACGCGCGATCTGGTGCAGGCGGGTGCGGACATCGTCAAGGTCGGCGTCGGGCCAGGAGCGATGTGCACGACGCGAATGATGACCGGCGTCGGACGCCCCCAGTTCTCGGCTGTCGCCGATTGTTCGGCTGCGGCAGCCGAACTCGGGGCTTCGGTGTGGGCCGACGGCGGTGTGCGCCATCCTCGTGACGTTGCTCTCGCACTGGCTGCCGGTGCTGCGAACGTCATGATCGGCTCGTGGTTCGCCGGCACGTACGAGTCGCCCGGTGACCTGCGAGTGGACGCATCCGGCAATCGGTACAAGGAGAGCTTCGGCATGGCGTCCAAGCGGGCCGTTGCTGCCCGTACCGCCACCGACGGGGCGTTCGACCGGGCTCGCAAGGCCTTGTTCGAGGAGGGCATTTCCAGTTCGCGGATGCGCCTCGATCCCGATCGGCCGGGTGTCGAGGATCTGATCGATCACATCTGTGCCGGAGTTCGCAGCACCTGTACGTATGCGGGAGCCCGTTCGCTCCCGGAGTTGGCCGAACGAGCGGTTCTGGGAGTTCAGTCCGCCGCCGGTTTCGCCGAGGGACGGCCCCTGCCCTCCGGGTGGTGACGGTCGGGCACGGTTAGACTCGCCTACAGCAAACACAGTTGTTCGCGCTCGTCACTCGTCGGAAATTCGAGCATTCGATTCTCTACGTGCGGACGAACGGTCGGCTCCTCGTAGAGTATGGCCACAGCGCGAACCGACAGAAGGGAATCAGGTGCCCGAGGCACCCACTATCTCGGTTGCCGATACGGCAACTGCGGAACAGCACGACGACGGTTCCACTGCGGAGGGATCCTCTATCGAGCCGGGAGAGAAACCCGGCGACACCGATTTCGGCAGCCACGTGCACTCCGGCGGCGCGATGCTCCTGTCCCAGCTTCGACGGTCCCGGCTCAGGCGGAGTTGACGCGTGGCACTTCTGATCACCATCGTCAGCCTGCTCGGTTTCGTCGCTTTGACGGCCGGCACCGCGCTGTTCGTTGCCGCCGAGTTCTCCCTCACTGCTCTCGAACGAAGTGCGGTCGAGTCACAGGCCGACAACGGCGACCTACGCTCCCGCCAGGTTCTGCACGCCCACAAGACATTGTCGTTTCAGCTGTCCGGTGCCCAACTCGGCATCACCATCACGACACTGATCACCGGCTATCTCGCCGAACCGGTGCTGGCCGGCTTCATTCGGCCGGTTGCCGACGCGCTGGGCGCATCCGAGACCCTCTCCGCCGGCATCTCGCTTGCGGTGGCGCTGATCCTGGCCACCTCGTTCTCGATGATCTTCGGTGAGCTGGTTCCGAAGAACATCGCCATCGCGAAACCGATGTCGACCGCTCGTGTCACCGCCGGTGCGATGGCCGGGTTCTCGCTGGTCTTCAAGTGGGCCATCAACGGGCTCAACGGCTCGGCAAACTGGCTGGTACGCCGGCTCGGGATCGAACCGGCGGAAGAACTGAGATCCGCGCGGTCCCCGCAGGAACTGGGTTCGCTGGTCCGCACGTCGGCACGGCAGGGGTCGATCGACGAGAACACCGCCCGATTGGTGGATCGGTCGTTGCAGTTCGGCGATCGCACGGCCGAGGAACTGATGACGCCGCGAGTCAAGATCGAAACGCTCGCCACCGACGCGACCATGGCCGATCTGATCGAAACGGCTGCGCGGACCGGCTTCTCGCGGTTTCCGGTGGTCGACGGCGACCTGGACGACACCATCGGCGTCGTTCACATCAAGCATGCGTTCACCGTCGCCGGAGCGCATCGTCGCTCGACGACGGTCGAGTCCCTGGCGCGCGACGTTCCCGTCGTGCCGTCCAGCCTCGACGGCGACGCAGTGATGGAACGGGTGCGCGCCGACGGTATGCAGGTCGCGCTCGTCGTCGACGAGTACGGCGGCACCGCGGGCATGGTCACGATGGAGGATCTGATCGAGGAGATCGTCGGTGATGTGCGCGACGAACACGACGAGCCGGAGCTCGACGTCTCCAGATCGGGCGACGGATGGGATTGCGCAGGCCTGCTGCGTATCGACGAGGTCGCGTCGGCCACGGGGTATTCGGCACCGGAGGGCGAGTACGAAACCATCGGCGGTCTGGTACTGACACAGTTGGGTCGCATTCCGACCGAGGGCGACGCAGTTCTTTTGCCTCCCCCGGCGAACGAGGATCCGCTCGAACGAGACGGCGGTTGGGTGGCACGGGTTCTTCGTATGGACGGCCGCCGCATCGACCGGGTGGTGTTACTGCCCGTCGACGCGGCAGCGGTAGCTCGGATGAGATCGGAAGGTGAGATCGATGGGTGATTTCCTCGGCGTCGGTCTCGCCGTTCTGCTGCTCGCCGGCAACGCATTCTTCGTCGGAGCCGAGTTCGCACTGATCTCGGCCCGGCGCGATCGCCTCGAAGCTCTGCTCGCGCAAGGCAAGAAGCGCGCTCAGAGCGTGATCGAGGCCGGCCAGAACCTGTCGCAGATGCTCGCCGCGGCCCAGCTCGGCATCACGATCTGCTCGATCCTTCTCGGGCGTGTGGCGGAGCCTGCGGTGGCACACCTGATCGAGGTTCCGCTCGAGGCCGTCGGCATTCCCGAGTCCTTCCTGCACCCGATCGCCTTCGCCATCGCGTTGACGCTCGTGGTCGTTCTGCACATTCTCATCGGCGAGATGGTGCCCAAGAACATCGCCATCGCGGGCCCGGAGAGCACTGCCATGGTTCTGGTGCCCATCCATCTGCTGTTCATCAAGGTGGCGCTGCCGCTGATTTCGTTCTACAACATGTGCGCCAACCTGACCCTTCGGCTGCTGCGGATCGAACCCAAGGACGAGCTCAGTTCCTCGGTATCGGCGGTCGAGTTGTCGCAGATGATCGGCGAATCACGATCCGAGGGATTGATCGACGCCGAGGAGCATCGACGATTGCGGCAGGCGCTCGAGACGTCCGGACGGACGGTGGGTGAGGTTCTGATTCCCTCTCACCAGGTTCGCAGCATCGAGTTGTCCGGGCCCGAGCACACACTCGGACCCACACTGGGCTCCGTCGAACGCGCTGTCATCGAAACGGGATTCTCTCGTTATCCGGTCCGCGACGCCTCGGGGGCACTCGTGGGCTACCTGCACCTCAAGGACGTCCTCGACGACATGGCCGACGAGTCGGCGGGACCGGACACGGTCATCCCGCGCAGCGATGTACGGGCACTACCGGTGGTGTCCATCGACACTGTGCTCGACGACGCATTGACCAAGTTGCGTCGGGCCAGCAGCCATCTCGGTGCCGTGCACGACGCGACAGGTGCCACAGTCGGCATCGTCGCGCTCGAGGACCTGGTCGAGGAGTTCGTCGGTACGGTTCGAGACGGCACGCACCGGGTGGCCGGTCCTCGTCCGGGTCAATCGTCGTCCAGCTTCAAGTCCGCGGCCGCTCCCCCACGGAACGCGTGAATGCCCTCCTCGACGTTGCTGAGCGAAGAGCAGTGGACCACTCGTCGTGCTGCGCATGCGGCACGGGTGGAGAACCTCGTCGGTGATTATTTGACCGACCGGGGCCACGGCGGCGTCCATCCGGTGCTCGACTTTCTGTTCACCTACTACAGTCACCGCCCGGGTCAGCTGCGCCGATGGAATCCAGGTCACGGCGTCGTCCTCACCGGTGATCGCGCGCAGGACTTCTCGGCGTTCGCGTCCTACGAGCAGGTGGCCACCGACGACGGCCCGGGCTTTCGGGTGCGGTCGGATCTGGTGGAGCGTCGACGATCGAGCATCGAATTCACCCTCGGTTTGCTCGCCGCTACCCGAGACAAGCCACCGGTGCTCGGCTGTTTCGGACTGCACGAGTGGGCAATGGTCTACCGCGGGGGCACCGCGGCGCAGCGCCACGGGCAGGTGCCGCTGCGTCTCGGACACGACGGGACCGACGCCGTGGTCGATACGATGACGTTGCGCTGCACCCACTACGACGCGTTCCGGTTCTTCACCCCCGATGCAGCGCCGCGCAACGCTCTTACGCTGTCGCCGGAGTCGCGTCTGACATCCGAGCAACCCGGTTGTATTCATGCGTCGATGGATCTGTACAAGTGGTGCTACAAGCTGGGACCGCTGATCGACTCCGAGTTTCTCACCGACTGTTTCGAGCTGGCCCTGCACGCGCGAACGATCGATATGCGCGCGAGTCCGTACGACCTGAGCGGCTTCGATCTCGAACCCATTCGGATAGAGACCGCAGCCGGTCGAGCCGAATACGTGCGTGCACAAGGAGAATTGTCGAGCGAAGCGGCACCTCTGCGCTCGGCGTTGATCGCTCGATGCCAGAATTTACTGATCGGCGGCGAGTTCGGCGTCGGACCTACCGCCGAGTAACATCGACAGCGTTGTCGTGGGGACACCGGTCACCGGTGTCCGTGACCGGAAAGAGTGAGGATTTCATGACCGATCGTGTGCAGGCTGGTGGACTTCAGGTCGCCAAGGTCCTATTCGATTTCGTCGAGAAGGAGGCGCTGCCGGGTACCGACGTAGATTCGGATGCCTTCTGGGCCGGTGCCGCATCGGTGATCGCCGATCTCGCTCCCAAGAACAAGTCACTGCTGGCTGTCCGCGACGAGATCCAGGGCAAGGTCGATGCCTGGCACGGCGAGCACGCAGGCCCGAACTACGACCGCGCCGCCTACAAGGCATTCCTGAAGGAGATCGGCTACCTGCTCGACGAGCCGGCCGACTTCCAGATCAGCACGTCCGGTGTGGACACCGAGATCACCACCACCGCCGGCCCCCAGCTCGTGGTGCCGGTGCTCAATGCCCGGTTCGCGATCAACGCGTCCAACGCACGGTGGGGCTCGTTGTACGACGCTCTCTACGGAACCGATGCCATTCCCGAGACCGACGGTGCCGAGAAGGGCACCAGCTACAACAGGGTCCGCGGCGACAAGGTCATCGCCTTCGCGCGGGACTTCCTGGACGAGGCTCTGCCCCTGAGCTCCGGCTCGCACGTCGGTACCACCGGATACGTCGTCGACGCCGCATCGCTGACGGTGACCCTCGCCGACGGCAGCACGGTCGGGCTGAAGGATCCGTCACAGCTGCTCGGCTACCAGGGCACCCCGGACGCGCCGTCGGCAATTCTGTTCGTCCACAACGGGTTGCACTTCGAGATCCAGATCGACCCCGAGAGCCCGATCGGCAAGACCGACGGCGCAGGCGTCAAGGACGTTCTGCTGGAGTCGGCGGTCACCACCATCATGGACTTCGAGGACTCCGTCGCTGCAGTCGATGCGGACGACAAGGTTCTGGGGTACCGCAACTGGCTCGGTCTGATGAAGGGCGATCTGACCGAGGAAGTCTCCAAGGGCGGCAAGAGCTTCACTCGCGCGATGAACAAGGACCGCACGTACACCTCGGTCGACGGTTCGGAGCTGACGCTGCACGGTCGCTCGCTGCTGTTCGTCCGCAACGTCGGTCACCTGATGACGTCGGATGCGATTCTCGATGCCGACGGCAACGAGGTGCCCGAGGGAATTCTCGATGCTCTGTTCACCTCGCTGGCCGGTATGCACTCGCTGACCTCGGACAACGTGCTGTCCAACTCACGCACCGGTTCGCTGTACATCGTCAAGCCCAAGATGCACGGACCGGACGAGGTCGCGTTCACCGCGGAGCTGTTCGGCCGCGTCGAGCAGGTTCTGGGTCTTCCGAGCAACACGCTCAAGGTCGGCATCATGGACGAGGAACGCCGCACGACGGTCAACCTCAAGGCGTGCATCCAGGCCGCGTCCGAGCGGGTCGTGTTCATCAACACCGGCTTCCTCGACCGCACCGGCGACGAGATCCACACCTCGATGGAGGCAGGTCCCGTGGTGCGCAAGGGTGCGATGAAGGGCGAGAAGTGGATCGCCGCCTACGAGGACTTCAACGTCGACACCGGTCTCGCCGCAGGCCTCGAAGGCAAGGCACAGATCGGTAAGGGTATGTGGGCCATGCCCGATCTGATGCACGACATGCTCGAGCAGAAGATCGGCCACCCCAAGGCCGGAGCCAACACTGCGTGGGTTCCCTCGCCCACCGCTGCGACCTTGCACGCCCTGCACTACCACAAGGTCGATGTCTTTGCCCGTCAGCACGAGATCGCACAGGCCAAGCGCGCCACCGTCGACGACATTCTCGAAATTCCTCTCGCGCCGTCCACGGACTGGACCGACGAGGAGAAGCAGAACGAACTCGACAACAACTCGCAGTCGATCCTGGGCTACGTCGTGCGGTGGATCGATCATGGCGTCGGCTGCTCGAAGGTGCCCGACATCAACGACATCGCACTCATGGAAGACCGCGCGACGCTGCGCATTTCGAGTCAGTTCATCGCGAACTGGCTGCGCCACGGCATCGTCACCGAAGACCAGGTGCGTGAGTCGCTGAAGCGGATGGCGCCGGTGGTGGACCGTCAGAACGAATCCGATCCGACGTACAAGCCGTTGGCTCCCGACTTCGACACCAACATCGCCTTCCAGGCTGCCAGTGACCTGATCTTCCAGGGCACTAGCCAGCCCAACGGTTACACCGAGCCGATCCTGCATCGTCGCCGACGGGAGTACAAGGCCGTCAACGCCTGACGGACTTGTCGATCACGTGGGTGAACATCGGAACACAGGGCGCAGGCGTTCGATAGCCGCCGGACCCGTGATCGTCGTGACAGCGATCGCGGTGCTGGCTGCGGCCGTGTTCGGATGGTTTCAACTACGGGATCGAATCTTCGATCAGGGGATCGAAGCTGCCGACACATGCGTGGAGGGATCGGCGGTGCTCACTGTCGCCGCCGATCCCGACATCTCCGGGCCTGTCGAACAATTGGCTGCTCGGTTCAACGACACCGCACCGGTGGTACGGGATCACTGTGTGACGGTGCAGGTTCGAGCTACGGACTCCGATGCCGTGCGGACGGCCTTGAACGCCGGCATCGACAACTGGGACGTCGGAGCGCTCGGCGCTCGGCCGGGCCTGTGGATACCTCAGTCGTCGGGCGACGTCGAGGCCGTGACCGACCGGGGTGCCGTCGACGGCACCCCGCGGCCACTTGCGACGAGTCCGGTCGTACTCGCGGTGCCGTCCGCCGTGGCCGACGCTCTGACTACAGTGAGCTGGGCCGACCTGGTCCGCCTGCAACGCGACCCGCAGGCATTCGGCCTCGGCGAGTGGGGCGCACTCCGTCTCGCACTGCCGACCGGATCCGATGCAGGCGCAACCACACTCGCGGTCGCCGCCATCGCTGCCGGGGTACTCGGCGATCCGACCGGTGCACCGACCGGTGCACCGACCGTCGAGCAGGTCTCGTCGAGAGAACTGGTCTCGGCTCTGTCGGAGCTGGCCGTGACCGACACCGGGGCATCGGCAACGTCGGCGTCCACCACCTACGACGTGCTCGCAGACCTCGAGAACGCGCCCGGGCCCGACGCTCCGGTCCACGCGGTTCCGGTCACCCAACAGCAGCTCGCATCGACCGATTCGTCGACGTTGATCGCCGTCGAACCTCAGGGTCCCGCTCCCGTTGCCGATCACCCCGCGGCCGTGCTCTCGGGCGACGAGACCTCGACCCGGGCTGCCGGCGCGTTCGTCGATTTCGTCCGGCAGCCGGACGGTGCTCGGTTGCTCACGGATGCCGGCTTCGGCGTCGGCGAGACACTGGATGCGGAAGCTGTCGCTGTCGCTGCTCCTTCCGGACCGGTTGCCGACGCCCTTCTGGCCGTGCTGCGAAATCCGGTCCTGCCGCGCCGAGCCACGATCCTGCTCGACGTTTCCGAGTCGATGGGCACCGTCGAAGGCAGTGCAACTCGGCTGCAGAACACGGTTCGCGCCCTCGACGAGCAGTTCCAGCGAGTGCCCGACGCCACCGAACTGGGCCTGTGGAGCTTCAGCGAGGATCTGGAAAACTCACTCCCCTTCCGAGTCGACGTTCCGACCGGCCCGATGGCGGCTGCTGTCGGGCCGACTCCCAGGCGTACTGCTTTGGTTTCCAGCACGGCCGCGACAACGCCTGAGGGCCAGTCGTTCACGTACGCTTCCCTGCTCGTCGCATACGCCGATGCTGTGGCCGGATACGTTCCGGGCCGGGTGAATTCCGTGGTGGTCGTCACCGATGGACCGGACGATTCGCCGTTGTCCGCCGAGCAACTGCTCGCCGATCTGTCCTCGGTATCGGATCCCGCGCGTCCGGTCGCGGTGAACGTGGTGATGATCGGCGACAACACCGACGCGACCGCCTTCACCGACATCGCAGCCCGGACGGGCGGCACTGCGACCACCGTGCCGACGTCGGATTCACCGGATTTCTTCGACCTACTCGGAAAGTTGCTGTACTAGAACATGTCTCGTGTAATTTTTGTCGGCGTTTTCTTGCTCCTCGTCACCCTGTTCCTGCACTGGCGGTTTCTCTCCGTCACCAGGATGCCGACGCGTCCCAAGCGGGCTGTCGATGCTGTGCTGGCGCTCCTGTGGCTGGGTGCGGTGATCGGCTTCGGCAGCGGCGTCGAGTTCGATCCGTCCTGGGCACGAGGGCCCGCCTTCGTCGGGCTCAGTTGGCTCGCCGTGGTGCTGTACCTGTTCCTGGGAACGGTGCTGGTGGCCGTGGTCTGCACCGTCATGAGAGTGGTTTTCGCTGCTCGACATCGTGATTCGTCCGCGGCTCGACTGCGCGTGTCGAGGGTCGGCTCTGCTGCGGTGGCACTTCTCAGCGTGGTCGCAGTGGGGTACGGACTCGTCGAGGCGGCGACTCCACGGGTGACGAACACCGATGTCGCGCTCGACAGGCTACCGGCCGAATTCGACGGCGTCCGAGTGGCGTTGGTGTCCGATCTGCACGCCGGCCCCTCCCGCGGCGCGGACTTCGTACGCAAGGTCGTCGATTCGATCAACGCCCAGAGTCCCGATGTCGTCCTGCTCGACGGCGATCTCATCGACGGGACGGTCCCGTTGGTCGGTGCCGATCTCGCACCGCTCCGCGACCTCGACGCCCCGCTCGGTGTGTTCGCTGTCAGCGGCAACCACGAGTTCTATGCGGGAGACGGCGGTGAATGGCTCCATCTGTGGTCGACGCTCGGAATCGACGTCCTACGCAACGAGCGCACGACCCTCACCCGTGGCGACGCCGCGATCGATCTCGCCGGCATCAACGACGCCACTGCCCCTGCGCCGTACGAACCCGATCTCGGTGCGGCGTTGGAGGGGATCGATCCCGACCGCTTCGTGTTGCTGATGGCCCACCAGCCGTTGCAGGCGGTGGAGGCATCGGACTTCGGAGTCGACATGCAGGTCTCCGGGCATACACACGGGGGTCAGATATGGCCGATCCGGTACCTGGTGCCGCTTCAGCAGCCGAGTGTCGAAGGCCTGGACACTATCGACAACACCACGTTGTACACCACCAGGGGCGCGGGCGCGTGGGGCCCACCGGTCCGCGTCGCTGCTCCGCCCGAGATCGCGATGCTCGAGCTCACTCGGGGCTGAAGACTCCTACGCGAATACGACAGAGCCCGCCACGTCGACGTGGCGGGCTCTGTTCTCGGCTCAGGCGAACGCCTCGATCGGTGGGCACGAGCACACCAGATTGCGGTCACCGTGGGCACCGTCGATGCGTCGCACCGCGGGCCATACCTTCGGACGGTCGTAGCCCGCCGGGTAGGCAGCGAGTTCCCGTGAATACGGGTGATCCCACTCGGCAACCAGACTCCGAGCTGTGTGCGGTGCGCCTCGAAGTGGGTTGTCCTCGACCGTCCATTCGCCCGATCCGACGCGATCGATCTCTCCCCTGATGGCGATCATCGCATCGCAGAACGCGTCGATCTCCTCGAGGTTCTCACTCTCGGTCGGCTCCACCATCAGGGTTCCGGGCACCGGGAAGCTCATCGTGGGCGCGTGGAAGCCGTAGTCCGCCAACCTTTTCGCAACGTCGTCGACGGTGACGCCGGTGTCCTTGGTCAAGCCTCGCAGATCGAGAATGCACTCGTGGGCAACCATGCCGTTGTCGCCGGTGTACAGAACCGGGAAGTACTCGTCGAGGCGGCGGGCGATGTAGTTGGCCGACGCGATCGCAGTCAACGTCGCTTGCCGGAGGCCCGTCGCACCCATCATCGCGATGTAGGCCCACGTGATCGTCAGGATCGAGGCACTGCCGTAAGGGGCACCGGACACCGTCGGTCCCGAACCGAGCTGCGGGGCCAGTGGGTGACCCGGCAGGTAGGGCTGCAGGTGCGACCGCACACCGATGGGTCCGACACCGGGTCCGCCGCCTCCGTGCGGGATGCAGAAGGTCTTGTGCAGGTTCAGGTGGCTGACGTCGCCGCCGAAGCGGCCGGGGCGCGCCAGACCGACGAGAGCGTTGAGGTTGGCACCGTCGACGTACACCTGACCGCCTGCGTCGTGGACCGCTGCACAGATCTCGGAGATCTCGTGCTCGTAGACGCCGTGGGTCGAGGGATAGGTGATCATGATCGCGGCGAGGGTGTCGGCGTGCTCGGCGATCTTGCCGCGCAGGTCGTCGACGTCGACGTCGCCGTTGGGACGGCAGGCCACGACGACCACGCGCATGCCCACCATCACCGCCGAGGCTGCGTTGGTGCCGTGCGCGCTCGACGGGATCAGGCAGACGGTACGTTCGGCATCGCCGTTGCCGAGGTGGTAGCGACGAATGGCGAGCAGTCCCGCGTACTCGCCCTGGCTTCCCGCGTTCGGCTGCAGGCTGACCGCGTCGTAGCCGGTGATGTCCACCAGCCACCGTTCCAGGTCGGCGATCACCCGCAACAGACCGGGCACGTCCGAGGACGGCGCGAACGGGTGCTGCCGGGCGAACTGCGGCCAGGTGATGGACTCCATCTCCGCGGTTGCGTTCAGCTTCATCGTGCAGGACCCCAGCGGAATCATGCTGCGGTCGAGCGCAATGTCCTTGTCGGACAACGCGCGCAGGTATCGCAGCATGGCCGTCTCGGTGCGGTACCGGGTGAATGCCGGGTGTGTGAGGTACTCCGAGGTGCGAGTCATGTTCGCCGGCAACGACTCGTCCCCGGAACCGGCGGCTTCTGCACCGAACGCGGCGAGCGCGTTCGCGATGTGCTCGGGCGTTGTCGCCTCGTCGCACGCGACGGCCACATGGTCGGCGTCGACCAGCCGCAGATTGATGCCACGCTGCTTGGCATGGTCGACGACGGCCTGAGCCTTGCCCGGGATCGCCGCGAGGACGGTGTCGAAGAATTCCGTGTGCACCACGTCGATGCCGGCCGCCCGCAGACCTGCCGCCACGGTTCGAGCATGCGCATTCACCCGAGTTGCGATGGCCCGCAATCCGTCTGCGCCGTGGTAGCTGGCGTACATCGCGGCGACGATGGCCAGCAGGACCTGAGCGGTACAGATGTTGGAGGTCGCCTTCTCGCGGCGGATGTGCTGCTCGCGGGTCTGCAGTGCCAGTCGGTAGGCGCGGTGGCCGTCCGCGTCGAGCGAGACCCCGACGAGTCGGCCGGGAAGCTGACGGGAATGACCGGACCGCACTGCGAGGTAGCCGGCGTGCGGTCCGCCGTAGCCCATCGGAACACCGAACCGCTGGGTGGTTCCGAAGCAGACGTCCGCGCCGATCTCACCGGGCGGAGCCACCACGGTGGCAGCGAGCAGGTCAACACCCACGGCAACCAACGCGCCACGCTCGTGCGCGGCCTCGATGATCGCCGTGTGATCGACCAGACGACCCGACGCTCCCGGCAGTTGCGCCAGCACACCGAAGAATTCTCCGTCGGGCAGGCCGTCAGTCAGATCGGCGTGGACCAGTTCGATGCCCAACGGCTCGGCCCGAGTGGCCAACACGGCCTGGGTCTGCGGGAAGATGTCGGAATCGACCAGTAAGCGAGGCGACTTCGATGCCCTGTTCGCGCGCCGCATCAAGGTCATGGACTCGGCGGCCGCCGTCGACTCGTCGAGCATCGACGCGTTCGCCACGTCCATGCCGGTGAGGTCGGCGACCATGGTCTGGAAGTTCAGCAACGCTTCGAGTCGCCCCTGGCTGATTTCGGGCTGATACGGCGTGTAGGCGGTGTACCAGGCCGGGTTCTCCAGAATTCCCCGGGTCAGCACCGGCGGGGTCAGCGTGTCGTAGTACCCGAGGCCGATCATCGACGTCGCCACGGTGTTCTGCCCAGCGAGATCGGCCAGTGCGGCGAGCACCTCGTGCTCGCTCAGGGCAGGTGGAAGCGTCGCCAAGCCGTCGGGAACGCCGTCGACAACGGTGTCGAGAATGGAGGACGGAACGGCCTTGCGGGCCAGCTCGTCGAGACTGTCCACACCGATCGTGTCGAGGATGCGGACCAGCTCGGTGGCGTCGGGGCCGATGTGGCGGTCGACGAAAGTGTGTGCGGACGAGGCGATTCGGTCGGTCACGATTGTGCTCCCAGGTGCCGGAAAGACGAGGCGTCGGACGACCGAGGCATACGCTCCGGCCGCTCCTCCCCCTCTGTCGTGTGCCCGCTGACGCGTGCGCCTGAGAGATTCGGTCGGACACGGCGCTCCAGTGAAGCGCGCCGGCACCTTTCCCCTTGGGCGGGTGGGTGCTCCCACCACTTTCCAGAGTTGTCGAAGCCCACACGGTCCGTGTGCCTGAGAGATTGACGGGGAGGTATTGCTCCTTCGGCGTCCGAGACTGGATGCCTCGGAACTCTCCCGCGCGGGCGCGACGAGGAAAGTCTAGCCGGTCTTGCGGCTCGCGCGATTCTTGCGGCGTGAGGCCAGCTCGTCCTCGGGGCTCGACTGGCTTTCACCGCCGTCGGCTCGTTCGGCCGGGAAGTCGGCGATGGTGCCGGTGAGCTCGCGCATCGCGCCGTTCACGGCGATGCCGAACACACCCTGCCCGCCTTGGAGCAGGTCGACCACTTCCTCCGCCGACGTGCACTCGTAGACGGTGGTGCCGTCGGAGAACAGCGTGATGTTGGCGAGATCGCCCACGCCGCGCTGGCGAAGGTGATCGACGGCGACGCGGATGTTCTGCAGCGAGATACCGGTATCGAGCAGCCGCTTGACGATCTTGAGAACGAGCATGTCCTTGAACGAGTACAGCCGCTGGCTTCCCGACCCCGCTGCGCCGCGGATGGACGGGACGACGAGCCCGGTGCGGGCCCAGTAATCGAGCTGGCGGTAGGTGATGCCGGCGATCTGGCAGGCACTCGGCACGCGGTAGCCCACGAGTTCGTCGGGCACGGAGTCGTCGGGGAACAATCCCGGTTGAATGTCCTGGGGCGCTTCGGTTCGGGCGCTCGACGCCTGGTCGGGGGTGTCGACCCGAGCATCGGCACCGACGGGCGTGTCCTCGGTCCGGCCTGCGGCTGCGGACTCTCGACTGCCGTGATGCTGCTGCGGCTGATCTCCCACTGACTGCTCCCTCTCGGATGTCTCACTGCGTTCGGATCGAGTCAGTACTGCGATCCGTCCGAGACACTGAAAATGCCTCGGTGTACTCGCGTGAAGTCATACCGTGTACCAGGCCAGAGTACGCCTCGACAGCTGTCGAAGAGGCGTGAACTGCACCGGATCGGACCAGCAGCGGCGATGAACTTCACTGGCACGAACGTTATGGGGACGGCCATGCAGATTCAACGCAACGCGCCGTAAACCTGAACCTAAAGTTGAGGTTGAGACTCTTCCGTTACCCGTCGGTGGCTTTGAAGTCGTCCGGAGACACCGATTCGAGGAACTCCTTGAACTTCTCGACCTCGTCCTCGCGCTCGTCGGGCATGATCAACCCGGCTTCGGCGAGTACGGGCTCTTCGGCGAAGATCGGCACCCCGGCCCGAAGCGCGATGGCAACCGAATCCGACGGCCGAGCGGAGACTCTGATGTCCTTGTCGAACACGAGATCGGCGTAGAAGGTGCCCTCCTGCAGATCGACGATGCGTACCTCTTTGAGCTGGTGACCCAGTGCCGAGATCAAATTCTTGACGAGATCGTGGGTGAGTGGCCGGGCGGGTTGCACTCCTTGCTGCTCCAAAGCGATTGCAGCAGCCTCGGTTTGACCGATCCAGATCGGCAGGTACCGATCGCCGTCGGCCTCGCGCAACAGCAACACGGGCTGGTTCTGCGGCTGTTCGACACGAATACCGACCACACGCATCTCACTCATCGTGTCTACCTCTCACCTCGAGAAATCCGGGCTGCACTGAATACTGGCTCAGCTCGTCGCTGCCGAGTCTATTGGAATTCGAAACGACGCGAGTGAGCGTCACCGGTCGAGTGCACCGCGCACCGCCGCTTTGACCAGGCAGGTGTGCAGTGTCAAGGACAGTGCAGCCAATTCGCGAATCATTTCTTCCGCGCGATCGCGAGCACCGGCGTCGCGCCCCTTGGCGACCGGTCCGGCTATCTGCGCAACCAGGCCGGCTTCGCGGTCCGCCGCGAGCTTGAAAGCGCGAAGGTGCCGTACTTCGAGACCGAACTGCAACATCGCGTGTGCCGTTCGGGCGAGCGTCACGGCTCCGTCGTCGTAGAAACCGGCCTGCCCGGGAGTGATCAAACCGGCTCGCAAGAGCTCGGTCAGAAATGCATCGTCGATCCCCGCCTGAGCGAGCAGATCTGCTTTGGCGATGCGAACCTCACGATCGGGCAGGAACTCCTCGGGAGACACCTCACCCGCGGCAACCGTGAGCGACCGCGGACGCTTGACCGACGCATCGGCCCGTTCCACTGTGGCTACTCCATGGTCGATGGCTTCGAGTTGTTCCTTGATCACCTTGAGCGGAAGGTACTGATCGCGCTGCGCGGTGAGTACGAAGCGCAGCCGCTCGCAGTCCGCGATGGAGAACCGTCGGTACCCCGACGGTGTGCGCTCCGGCGAGATCAGCCCCTCGGCTTCGAGGAATCTGATCTTCGAGATGGTGACATCAGGAAAGTCGGGCCGAAGTCGATCGAGGACGGAGCCAATCGACATCCCCCCGTTGGACTGCTGCCCGACGGCGGTCACTGGCTTCCTGCACCCGCAGACGTGTCGCCGACCTGAGATCCGTTGCCGCCCCGCGGTCCGGTGAGGAACACCAGCCGGAACTTACCGATCTGGACCTCGTCGCCGTTGGCCAGCACAGCGGAGTCGACCGGCTCGCGGTTGACGTACGTGCCGTTGAGGCTGCCGACGTCGACGACCTGGAAGTCGTCCTCGTCCTGCCGGAACTCGGCGTGCCGACGGCTGACTGTGACATCGTCGAGGAAGATGTCACTGTCGGGGTGCCGACCGGCCGAGGTGGTCGGCTGGTCGAGCAGAAACCGCGATCCGGCGTTGGGTCCTCGCTTGACGACGAGCAGCGCGGCACCGACAGGCAAACCCTCGACACCCGATACCGGAGCTTCGGTGCTCTGGGCGGCCGCGGAGTTGTCCAGCTCCTGCAGGAAATCTGCACGGAAGACCGAGGTGGTCTCTGCCGGTGACTCCCCGTAGTTGCTGTCGTTGTCGTTCTGGCTCACCGTTACTCCTTCTCAGTCCGTTCACCCGGGGCAGAGAACGCCACGGGTAACGCAGTACATGGTCTTCACATCAGGTGTTGCTTGGCGTTCGGTGTTGCGTAGCGTCGTACAGCTTGCTGGACCTTCGCCCCGACAGGGTATTCGCTCGGTGTCGACCGTACCCTGCGCAGTGGGGACCGTGTGGCCTGTTGGCTGGTGTCGACAGCCGGCCGATCACTCGGCCGTGATGAGAGCATATCCGGCCGCATCGAGCATCTGCGCCAGTGCCGCGTCCAACTCCTCCGATGTCGAAATCTCGAGGTCGATCAGCCAGCCTCCGGTGTACGGCCCCGAGTTCACCTTCTCCGGTTCGCCGTCCAGATCCTCGTTCACGGCAACCACTTTCGCGGTCAGCGGGCTGAACACGTCGGACACGCTCTTGGTGGATTCGACCTCGCCGAGAGACTCGCCAGCAGTGACGGTGTCGCCGATCGAGGGAAGCTGAACGAACACCACGTCGCCCAACTGCGCCTGCGCGAAATCGGTGATACCGATGCGCACCGTTGCAGGCCCCGTGCGCTGCACCCACTCGTGCTCGGGGGTGTAGTACAGATCAGCTGGTGTGTCGATGTCGCTCAACGCGGCATTCCCTTCGATCGTGGCCCGAGGAGAGCGGGCGGTCAGTTACCGGGCTGAGCGTATTGACGCGGGCGCGGATCCCGCAAGGCGGACACCGTGACCTGGTCCGACTGCGCGATGTTCGAGGTAGCACCGTTGCGAGTGACCGTGTCGACGACCCCGCCGGGAATGTTCAGAGCCGACGCGAGCGTCGGCGGGTCTCCGATGGCAGTGAAGGTGTACGGGGCTCGCAGTTCTCGACCGTCGACCACCACCCGACCCGCGGCACCGGCGATCCACGAATCGACACCGATGCGGGCGGCATTTCCGCCGCCCTCGAGCTGCATCGCTTCGGCACCGGCGGCGCGCAACTCCTGCATGGCGTCGAGCAGCACCTCGGACCCCACGCCCGAGTTCGGGTCCTCGATCACCAATGTCACGCCCGGCCCCTGAGCCGCGACGGTGCCGACTTGAATCGACAACGCGGACAGTCGTTCCTGCGCTTCCGCCACTGCCGCCTCCGATCCCGAACCGGACTGGCGCAGCGTCGCCAGAGTGGCCTGCAAGGTGCTGATCTCGTCCCTGATCGACGCCTCGCGTCGAGTCAGGGTGTCCAGCACGACCAACAGGTCCTCGGGCCGGGAATTCTCCAGACCATCGGCGGTGCTCGTCTCTCGTACCTGGGTGGCCAGGCCGATTCCCAGGACGCACAGCAGCGCAAGCGCGAGGACGCCGAATGCTGCTCCGCGCCTTCGTCCCTCTGCGTCGGGACGTCGTGCGCGCCAGCCGTGTCTACCGCCGCCTGCCGTCACGACCTACGCACCGAACAGACGTCTGCGCAGAGCGGCGGCGTTGCCGAAGATACGAATACCGAGGACGACGACGATGGCCGTGGACAGCTGAGTACCCACCCCGAGCTGGTCGCCGAGCCACACGATCAAGGCCGCGACCAGGACGTTGAAGACGAACGAGATCACGAACACCTTGGCGTCGAAGATTCCGTCGAGAAAAGCCCGTACACCGCCGAACACCGCGTCGATCGCTGCCACGACGGCGATCGGCAGATAGGGCGCAACCGCGGCGGGAACCTGAGGACCCGCGACCGTCCCGATGACGACCCCGACGATCAGTGCGGCGATGGCGGCGAGGGCGTAGGCACCGTGGGTGGGGGTGATCGGGGCGGCTGCCGGCACCTGGACGTCGGACTCGGCCGGTAGGGAACTCGGTGGATCGTGCTCCGTCATCGTGGGCCTGCCTCCTCTGCCTCGAACGACTCTCTCACAGCTGCTGGTCCGAATTCGAGATCGGTCGCCGGACGCACCGTGAATCCGACGCCGTACAACTGCGCCACGGTGCTCATCCGCAGATAGGCGTCGCTGACGACGAACTGGACCTGAATGCGCTGCGGCGGCCCGATCGCGTCGATCTCGTACGGCGAGTCGATAGGGCGATTGTCCAGTAGCATCGCCCCGCCTGCCTGCCGGATGGTCACGTTCGGTCCGACTCGAATACCGTCCACCGACACCGCCTCCGCACCGCTGGCCCACAACGAATTCACAATCGCAGCAATGTCTCGATCGAGCACGGCTGCGCCCGAACCCCGGCGAACCGACCGATCCGACGTATCGTCCTCGGCCACCGGTTCGGTGACGACGACCGAAAGCCCAGGACCCGATACCGAATCGATGCCCGCAGCGGATTCGACAGCACTCAACCGGTTCAGCAGAGCACTGCCGGAGACATCGGACTGGAGCGCTCTGTCGCGCTCCGCGGACACCTGCTCGGCCAGTGCCTGTTGCGTCGCTTCCAATTCCACGCTGCGATCCTGTGCGGCGCGGACAGCAGCCGACGCATCCGAGCCCGCGCGGTCCACATCGGCGCCGCCGGCCGCCAGTTGCGAGAACGCGATACCGAAGATGACCCCGACGACGACAGCGCCGCCCAACAGCCAGAGCGCCGCAGGAACCCGTCGCTTGCGGGTGTGCTGCGCCGTGCGTTCGGCGGCCGCTGCGCCGTACCCCGGGTCCAGATGATCGGTCGACAACGACGTCAACAACGACGGGACGGGATTTCGCCTGACCGGTGTTCCTGGTCGTTCCGGTCGTCTCGGTCGTTCCCCAGGCTCCACAGTCAGGTGCCGGCCACTGTCGGATCGACTGCCCTGGCGACAGCGATCGCTTTGCCGAGGTACAGCAGACCGGTCCAGGTGTACAACGCCGTGCCCCAGATCAGCAACGCGTATCCGAGCGGTCCTGCGGCGTCGGCCACCGAATTGCTACCGGCGGAGATCAGGAGGACCGGCAGCGCGATCATCACCACGAATGTGGCGGCCTTGCCGAGATAGATGACGTCCGGAGGCGGGAGGGACCTGCGGCGGTAGACGAACATCGTCAATCCGAGTACGGCGTCGCGCCCGATGAGTATCGCTGCAACCCACCAGGGAATGATCCCGCGCAGTACGAACGCCACCAGGGTGCTGACGACGTAAAGCCGATCGACCAGCGGATCGAGAATGGCACCCAGCTTCGATGCCTGACCGAGCATGCGGGCCAGTTTGCCGTCGAGCCAATCGGTTCCACCGCTGACGAGCAGTATCACCAACGCCCAGCCATCGGCCTCGGGGCCCAGCATGAGGTAGAGGAACAGCGGAACGCCCAGCAGCCGGATCGCGCTGAGCAGGTTGGGAATGGTCGCGATGCGATCCGATACCTCGAGCTCACGGTTGTTCGTCATCGGCGATCACCTCCTTGTCGTCCTGCTCCTCGCGGTCTGCCCACGCGGGCCTGCGGCCACGTTAGCGCCACGCGAACACCGGCTGCTCGAAGTCCGCGACTCGGGTGTGTCGACCGTGCAGTGCCACTTCACGAAACTGGTGGACGATCGCGCCGGTCGGAGCATGGATGGCCCCGGTTCGGTACGGCCACCGAATGACCGGACGCGTCGATTCGGGGATCGACACGAATTGCGCGTCGACGTCGAGTTCGTCGACCGACACCTCGAACACTTCGGCCACCTCGTCCTCGCTGGGTAGCAACGAGGACGAGTAGTCGCCCACCCACACCACGAACGGAGTGATGACATACCCGGATCGAGTGACGTAGTCGTCCAACCTCCCGAGCACGTCGGCCTCATCGGCTCGAATCCCCAACTCCTCGGCCAGTTCCCGTAGACAGGCCTGCATCCTGGATTCGCCCGGGTCCACGCCGCCGCCGGGCAACGCGTACTGGCCCGGATGCGCGCGCAACCGGTCCGGCCTTCTCGTCAGGAGCATGCGCCTGTCCCCCGGCGGTCCACCGACCGCAACGGCGACGGCAGCGGCGCGCAGTCCATCGGATTCAGCGGTGCGGTAGGAGAAGCGGGTGAGTTCGCGCGCGACGGAAGCCCGATCGAGCAGGTCCTCGTTCGGCCCACCGGAATCGTCGACAGTCACGGTACGAACCCTAGAGGCCCGGCGAGATCAGCGGGTATCGGCAGGCCGGGCTGCGGGAGGGAGCAGATCGTCCGGCGACGCCGGCCAGCCGAGGGGCTCGTCGGCCAGAGCGGTCAACTGCTCCACCTGCGTTCGGCACCAGGGCGATACGTCGATGGTGCCGCCCAGCACCCCCGCAGAGAACTCACGCCACGAGACCCATCGAGTCTCGTCCACCTCGGCCGGATCAGGATCGAGTGTCGCGTGCTCGTCGACTCTCACGCGGTACACGGGACAAATCTCGTTCTCCACGATTCCGTTGTCCATGACGGCCCGGTATCGGAAGTGCGGCAGTACCAACTCGGCGGATTCCGCACGCAGGCCGAGTTCTTCACCGATTCGTCGCAGCACGGCGTCGTCGAGCTTCTCACCGGGAGCCGGGTGACCACAACACGTATTGGTCAGCACCCCTGGCCACGTCGTCTTGCTCGACGCTCTGCGGGTGAGAAGAACAGCGCCGTCCGATCTCACCACGTAGCTGGAAAATGCCAGGTGGAGTGGCGTGTCCAGCGTGTGGACTGTGGTCTTGTCGTGCGTGCCGACGGCACGGCCTTCGTCGTCGAGCAGCACCACGTGCTGCGCTCGGGATCGATCCATCGTTCCATGGTCCCACGGCCTGCGCGGCGGTCTACTGTCGAACCATGGGACGTGAGAAGAACACCGACAACGAGAACCCGACAGAGTCCGAGAAGGCATCGGACACGCCGAAGGGCGGCCGACCAGGCCCAGTGGACGGCGGCGGCGCAGGCGGGATGGCGACGCGGGAGAACGCGCCCGAGATCGCCGACGACTCTGCCTGAGATTCACGGCACCATCGCTGTTTGAGAAACAGAGTTTGCGTCAATACCTCCGATGTTCTCGCGCTGCGCGGGCACACGAACCTCCACGACCGGAAGGACTTCGATGAGCATCAACGACGACGACATCACCACCACGGGCGGAGCCGCAGGTGAAGGACCCGCTGACGGCGGATCGAACCCCGGTGGTCATGACGGCGGAGCAGACGGCCCCGCCGGAGCCGGTGAAGGGCCTGCCGACGGCGGATCCAACCCCGACGGTCACGACGGCGGAGCAGACGGCCCCGCCGGAGCGGGCGAGGGCCCGGCCGATGGCGGATCCAACCCCAACGGACACGACGGCGGTGCGGACGGTACCGCTTGAGCACTGAGCCGAGCGGCGAGCGCGGACCGGGAAACCGGTCCGCGCTCCGTCGTCTGACCGGTATCGACCTCGGGACCTTCGCAGATCGGTTCTGGGGCGTTGCTCCCAAGGTGACCAGATCAGCCGATCTGTCGGACTCGTTCGACGATCTGATGACGCTCGATGCGGTCGACGAGCTGATATCCGAACGCGGAGTCCGCACTCCGTTCGTGCGGATGGCCAAAGACGGTCGATTGCTGGACAAGTCGCAGTTCACGGCGTCCGGCGGATTCGGTGCCGAGGTGACGGACCAGGTCGACTCCGCAGCGGTGCTGGCAGCCTTCGCGGCCGGAAATACGCTGGTACTGCAAGGCCTGCATCGACTCTGGCCACCGCTCATTCACTTCGTCGGCGATCTCGTTCGTGAGCTGGGCCATCCAGTGCAGGTGAATTCCTACGTCACACCAGCTGCGTCCCAAGGCTTTTCACCGCACTACGATGTGCACGATGTGTTCGTCGTGCAGATCGCGGGTACCAAGCGGTGGAGCATTCACTCGCCGGTGCACGTGCATCCGCTCAACAATCAACCGTGGTCGGATCGACGGTCGGCCGTCGAGGATCACGCATCGGACACTCCCGAACTGGACATCGTCCTCGAGCCCGGCGATGTGCTTTACCTGCCGCGTGGGTGGATCCATTCGGCGCAAGCGCTCGGCGACACCACCGTGCACTTGACCATCGGCGTCGCGTCGTACAACGACTACGACCTCGCGCACCATGTGCTGAAGTCGCTCGGCGACGTCGAGAGTCTGCGTGCTCCCCTCCCCGCCGGCCTCGACCACTCGGACCCGGAGTCCATCGTTGCGCATGTACACCGAGTTGTGGACGTCATGCGCGCCGCGCTCGACGACATCGACCGAGACCCCGACGCAGTACGTCGACTCGCCGAACGCGTCGCAGATCGTCACCACGACCTCGTCCGACCGGAACCGGTGCGCCCGCTGGCGAGCGTCGCCACGATGGGTGCGCTTCGGGGCGAGAATTCGATTCGGTTGCGGCCCGGCATCTTCGCGCGGATCACGCACACGAAGGACGGCGTCTCGATGGTGCTTCGGAACAAAACGGTCACGTTGCCGTCTCAGTGCGCCGACGCGATCGAGAGCTTGACGAAGGGCGCTTCGTGCCGCCTCGACTCGATGCCGGGCCTCGACACCGACGATGCGCTGGTGGTTGCGCGCAGACTGATCCGCGAGGGGATTGCGGTGACGGCAGCGTCTTAGCAGCCGTCAGGTGATCGTGATCCCGCCGTCGACCGCGATGGTCTGACCCGTCACGTATCCCCCGGCGTCCGAGGCGAGCCAGATCGCGGTTGCGGCCAGTTCTTCGGGATCGCCCTTGCGTCCGAGAATCATTCGCGGAGCCATCGAGTCGAGGTATCCCGGCTGGTACGAGTCCGTCATCTCGCTCTTGAAGAACCCCGGCGCAATAGCGTTGACCCTGATGCCTTTTCGTGCGCCCCACTGCTGTGCGAGATCGCGGGTGAGGCCGATGATGGCTGCCTTGCTGGCGCTGTAGGCCGCCTGCGGAAGGCCCGCGGTGGTCAGGCCAAGAATGCTGGAGATGTTCACGATCGAACTGCCGGGTGCCATCACCCGTCCACAGGCCTGCGCTGCCCAGTACGACCCGTTCAAGTTGATGTCGATCACCGAACGGAACTGCTCGGGTGTCTCACGAGTTGCGGGGTAAGCGGTTCCGACTCCCGCGTTGTTGATCAGAATGTCGACCTTTCCGAACTCCGTCACCGCCGCCTCGACCATCGCGGTGCACTGATCCGGGTCGACCACGTCGGTGGCGACCGTGATCGAACGCCCTCCGACGCTGTCGATCAACTCGGCGGTCTGCGCCAACTTGTCCACTCGCCGCGCGGCGAGCACTACGTCCGCTCCCGCCTCGGCGGCTGCTCTGGCGAATGCCACGCCCAGTCCGGAGGATGCTCCGGTGACGATGACGACACGACCGTCCAGGCGAAATTTGTCCAAGATCGACATGTTGATGAATCTCCTTGTACTCGACTCAGAACCAAGCGGGTGACATATCGAGGGTCGTGCGGTCCAGTCTCGCCAACAGATCGAGCTGAACGTCCACCTTCGGCAATTCGTAGACATAGAAATATTTTGCTGCAGAACGCTTTCCGTCGTAGAAGTCTCCGGATTTCGTACCGACGGCCAGCAACTGCTCTAGCCACATCCAGGCGATGACCGTATGCCCCATCGCCTCGAGGTACGCCGTGGAGTTCGCCAGCGCCACAGCGGCATCGCCGGTACCCCACACTGCCGCGGTGACCTCGACGATTCTGCCGAAGCGTGCGTGCAGTTCGGCCGCGTACAGAGCGGCGTCACCGCCCGCTGCGTGCGCACGCTCGACTGTCTCCCCGATATGTTCGGCCAGCAGAGCCAATCCCGCGCCGCCCTGCATGATCACCTTGCGCCCGAGCAGATCCAAACCCTGAATACCGTGCGTACCTTCGTGAATCGGATTGAGGCGGTTGTCGCGGTAGTGCTGTTCGACGTCGTAGTCGCGGGTGTATCCGTAGCCGCCGTGCACCTGGATGGCCAGACTGTTGGCCTCGAGGCACCATTGCGACGGCCAGCTCTTGGCGATGGGCGTCAGTACGTCCAGCAGCAGTGTCGATCGCGCCGCTTCGGCATCGTCGGACGCCGAGTCCTGATGATCGACCAGACGCGAACAGTAGAGTCCGAGCGCCAGCGCCCCTTCGACGTAGGACTTCTGCGCCAACAACATTCGACGAACGTCGGCGTGTTCGATCAGCGCGACCGCAGGTGCTGCGGGATCCTTGGCACCGAGTGGTCGGCCCTGAGTACGGGTCTTCGCATACTCGACCGACTTCAGGTAGCCGACGTAGCCGAGGGCGATCGCGAGGAATCCGACGCCGATCCGAGCTTCGTTCATCATGTGGAACATGTACGACAATCCGCGGTTCTCCTCGGCGACGAGGAAGCCGACTGCTCCGGGTTGCCCACCGGGAGAGTGGGTTCCGTCGCCGAAGGCCAGCAGTGTATTGGTGGTGCCGCGGTTGCCCATCTTGTGATTGAGTCCGGTCAACACGATGTCGTTGCGCTCGCCCGTACCGCCGTCGCCGTTCGGTAGGAATTTGGGAACGATGAACAGGGAGATCCCCTTGACCCCCGGTGGTCCGCCCGGCGTCTTGGCGAGCACCAGGTGAACGATGTTCTCGGTGAGTTCGTGATCTCCACCCGAAATCCACATCTTGGTTCCGGTGATACGAAAGCTACCGTCGTCCTGCGGCACTGCCTTGGTCGTGATGTCCGCCAGTGACGATCCGGCCTGCGGTTCCGACAGGCACATGGTTCCGAACCACCGCCCGTCGAGCATGGGCCGGACGTAATCTCGCACCTGATCCGCCGTGCCGTAGGTCGCGATCAGGTTGGCGTTGGCCATGGTGAGGAACGGGTACGAGGAGGTCCCGGCGTTGGCGGCCTGGAAGAACGCCATCGCTGCCCGAGAGACGGTCGCGGGCAGTTGCATACCGCCGATCGACTCGTCGAACTGCCCGGCGATCAGACCCGCCGACGCATAGACATCGAGCGCTTCCTTGACCTCAGGTATCAGCTCGACCGAACCGTCCGCGTTCATCGTCGGCTCCTGCGCGTCCGCCTTCTTGTTGTGCGGCGCGAAATGCTTGCGGGCGATGTCAGCGCTGAGGTCGAGGACCGCGTCGAAGGTCTCCTTCGAGTGCTCCGCGAAGCGAGGCCGAGCAGTCAGTGCCGCCACGTCCAGCCATTCGTACAGCAGAAAATCCAGGTCGCGTCGCGAGAGGACGTCCGACATTCACTTCTCCGATCGCGAGGGGTGACACGTGCGCACGATGATGACGAGCACTGTGACGCACATGACTGTGGATTCACCATACAAGTCGCGATCTCTCGCTTTCACCGAGTACCCACGTGACCTGACACCGCAGCTTCGCGTCCGCGATCCGCGCTCCAAAAGTGCAGTCAGGCAGATATTTACGACTTATCGGACTATGAGCAGCGTCACGATTGGCGCGGCACTCGACGGCATATACTTACCTTTGATAACGATATTGAGCGGACAATCGCGAGGTGCCCCGAACGATCGGTGCACTTCGTCGGAGGGAGTCGAGCATGACCCACACACTGGCCGTCGACAGCCGACAGGATCGTCAGAGCAGGCAACGCAGTCGATTTCAGGAACTGCACGAGTCCGACCAGGAGTTTCGAGCCGCCGAACCGGACAGCGCAGTGGCCGACGCCGCCCAGGAGTTGTCGCCCAACCTGGCCCGCGTGGTTGCCGAGGTCATGACGCGCTACTCGGATCGGCCGGCGCTCGGCCGCCGAGCTCGAGAGATCGCCCGAATCGACGACGCGAACACCCTTCGCCTGCTCCCGCGCTTCGACACCGTCACCTACGGCCGAGCCTGGAACGACGCCGGTGCACTGGCGTCGGCGCTGACGCACGACGCATTCGGTATCGGTCCAGGAGACTTCTTCGCAACTCTGGGATTCGCGAGTGCCGACTATGTCATCGCGGAATTGGCCACGATCCGACTCGGCGCAATTGCCGTTCCCTTGCAGGCCGGTGCCACCGCGGGCCAGCTCTCCGCCATCGCCGACGAGGTCGAACCCGCCGTTCTGGCAGCCGATGTCGACAACCTGTCCGTTGCGGTCCAGGTTGCCACGCATTGTCGGTCCATTCGGCGAATCGTCGTCCTCGACTACGACGGTGCAATCGACACGCACACCCGGATCATGAGAGCCGCGCGCAACGATGCCGAACAAGTGGGCGTCTTCGTCCGGCCGCTCACCGAGCTGGTTCGCGACGGCGCGCAACTACCGGAGGTTCCACTACCCGAGGCCGAGGATTCCGATCGACTCGCGACACTGATCTACACGTCCGGCAGCACCGGAACACCCAAGGGAGCGATGCACACCGAACGAATCGTGTGCGGAGCCTGGACCGGGGCCTGGCACCACACCGGAGCTTCCTCCGAATCCGTGGATCGGCCTGCCTTCCCCGTGATCACGCTCGACTACCTTCCGATGAGTCACCTGGCGGGGCGTGGCCTCGTCTTCTCGACGCTGGCGGCCGGCGGCACCGTCCATTTCGCAGGGGCGAGCGACCTGTCCACCTTGTTCGAGGATTTCGCACTCGCTCGACCCACGATGGCACTGTTGATCCCGCGGGTCTGCGAGATGATCCGACACAACGTCCTCGCCGAGATCGACCGGGAGGTCGAACGCTCCACTGAGGGAGACGACGACCGCGCTCGGCAAACTGTGTTGGAGCGCAACAGGAACGAGCAGTTCGGCGGACGCATCCTTGCAGCCATGGTCGGCACCGCACCGATCGCCGAGGAGGTCAAGGATTTCGTCACGGAGCTCCTCGATATCGAGGTGCGCGACAACTACGGCTCCACCGAAGCCGGAATGGTGTTGCACGACGGCGTGATCGCGCGCCCACCGGTGATCGAGTACAAGCTCGACGACGTCCCCGAACTCGGGTACTTCTCCACGGACAAGCCGTACCCCCGCGGTGAGCTTCTGCTCAGAACGTCGACCATCATTCCCGGTTACTACAAGCGCCCGGACGTCACGGCCGATGTTTTCGACTCCGAGGGCTTCTATCGCACCGGTGACGTCGTCGCCGAGCTCGAACCGGACCGACTGGCCTATGTCGACCGGCGCAAGAACGTGCTGAAGCTGGCGCAGGGCGAGTTCGTCGCGCTGGCGCGCCTCGAAGCGTTGTTCGGTACCAGCGAGCTGGTCGACCAGATATTTCTGTACGGCAACAGCCAACGGGCGTATCTCCTGGCAATCGTCGTACCGGCCCACCCGGATACGACTGCGGGTTCGGTCATCGAATCGTTGCAGAGTATCGCGCGCACCGACGCGCTGAACTCGTACGAGATTCCGCGCGACGTCATCGTCGAGCACCAGCCGTTCACACAGGAGAACGGACTGCTGTCCGGTGCAGGCAAGCAACTGCGTCCCAAGTTGGTCGAGCGCTACGGTGCCGATCTCGAGCGTCGCTACGCAGAACTCGAGTCGGGTCAGAACGAACGTCTCCGCGAGCTACGACGCAGCGGTGCCGACGCACCAGTGCTGACCACCGTCGGCGATGCCGCGCAGGCACTGCTGGGATGCGACGGATCCGACGTCCGACCCGATGCCCACTTCGGTGATCTCGGCGGAGACTCGTTGTCGGCGTTGACGTTCTCGACGCTCCTGCGTGAGATCTACGACGTGGACGTACCGGTCGGAGTGATCACCGGGCCCGCCATGGACCTGGCGGCGCTCGCCGAGTACATTTCCTCGGCTCGCGACAACGACTCCGACACAGCGACATTCGCCTCGGTGCACGGTCGCGACTCCGCCGTTGCACGCGCCTCCGACCTGCGTCTGTCGGCATTTCTCGACGACGCGCTCCTGGACGCCGCACACCATGTTCCCGGCCCACGAGAACAGACCAGCACGGTCTTGCTGACCGGTGCCAACGGGTACCTCGGCCGCTTCCTCTGCCTGGAATGGCTGGGGCGCATGGCCGAGGTCGGCGGAAAGGTGGTGTGCCTGGTGCGCGGACGCTCCGATTCCGACGCGCGAGCTCGTCTCGATGCAGCCTTCGACAGTGGAGACGCCGAACTGTCGGAGCGTTATCGAACCTTGGCCGACGCCGCTCTCGAGGTCGTGGCAGGTGATCTCGGGGCACCTCACTTCGGCTTGGAACACGACGCATTCCAGGCGCTGGCCGAACGGGTCGATCGCATCGTCCATCCCGCCGCGCTGGTCAACCATGCCCTGCCGTACGAGCACCTCTTCGGCCCCAACGTCGTCGGCACGGCCGAGGTGATCCGACTGGCGCTGACCGACCATGTCAAGCCGGTGACCTACCTGTCGACGGTGGCGGTCGCAGCGGGCGTCGAGGAATTCCGGGAGAACGGCGACATTCGCGTCGACAGCCCGTCGCGGGCCGTGGACGATTCGTACGCCAACGGTTACGGCAACTCCAAGTGGGCCGGTGAGGTGCTGTTGCGCAATGCTTTCGACGAGTTCGGCCTGCCCGTCTCGGTCTTCCGCTCAGACATGATTCTCGCGCACAGCACGTGGAGGGGTCAGCTCAACGTGCCGGACGTGTTCACTCGTTTGCTCTTGTCGGTGGTCGCAACCGGTCTGGCTCCACACACGTTCTACAACACCGACACCGGGGCACCGACCGACGAGCAGGGGCGACCGCTGGCCCACTACGACGGACTGCCGGCCGATTTCAGTGCGTCGGCCATAACGTCGATCGCGGGTGGGGATACCTCGGGCTACCGAACCTTCGACATCCTCAACCCACACGACGACGACATCTCGCTGGACACTTTCGTCGATTGGATCCGTGACGCGGGTCGCGACATAGAGATCGTCGAGAACTACGACGAGTGGTTCGAGCGTTTCAGCGCTGCAGTCGAGGCGCTTCCGGAGAAGCAGCGTTCGCACTCGTTGCTCCCCTTGATCGACTCGTACGCACAACCGCAGCACCCGTCGTCCGGGGCGATACTGCCTGCCGACGAGTTCGCCTCGGCCGTCGGGGATATTCCGCACCTCGGACGCGAACTGATCGAAAAGTATCTTTCCGATCTCGTGGCGCTCGAGCTCGTGAGCGAGCGCTAGAGGAGTTCCCGATGCGGGCCGTGCGGCCCGCATCGGGATGCCCTACTCCCCGACCGGTTGTGGCTCGGTCGTCGGCTTCGGCGCGGAAATCAGCCGCGAGTACGCCAGACACACGAGCCCGAAGAACAGATAGCCGAGTGCGACTTGGGGATTGGCTGCCCAACCCACCTCGTGCGAGTGGATCAGACCGACCCACGACAGTGCCGCGGCCACCCCACTCGCTGTTGCGGCGGCGAGGAACCGTTTGTCGAGAACGAACGTGACGATGGTGCCCAGCATCAGACCGGCGAGTACCGCTCCCGACCCGAACGTCTTCAACCCGTCGTAGACGACACCCGCCTGACCCAGTGCCTCGCTTCCCACTTCCGTCGCCGAGGTGCCTGCCGCGCTCAGTGCGTTGTCGATCAGACCCACCGCCCACTCCGCGAGGTTGGGCAGCAGTGCCACCACCACCGCGATGGCGTGCAGCTTGGGCACCGACTGGAATGCTTGGGCACCGATCAGCAGGCCGATGTACAACAGAATCGGGACGATCGCGGGGATCGGAAGCAGCGTTGCCAGTAATCCGAAGAGCCCGAGAAAACACATCAGTCCGATCGCGATGCCCGACGCGAGCGAGTACCCGGTTCGGCCGCCCGCGTCTTTCCAGCCCGGATGGCCGATGTAGACCGCGGGCGGGAACGGCGATCCGAACGCCGAGCCGACGACCGCACCGAATCCGTCGGCGAGCAGCACGCTGCGCAGGTTGTAGTTGTCTCCGGCAGCAGATGCGCTTTCGACGTTGCTCATCGCCTCGGTGAAGTTGTAGACACCCAACGGGATTGCCGTCGCGAGCAGCGGTGCCAGATTGCCGAGACCGTCGAGAAGCAGGTCGAGGCGTAGGTCGGGAAGGCCCAGCGCGATATTGCCTGCGGCCTCGGTCACGTCCGGCACGGACATGTATCCGCCGATCCAGCCGATCGCCGTGCCCACCAGGAGCGCGGCGAGACCGACCGGAATGTTGCCGGGCAACTTCACATCGGTGAAGAAGCCGATGAGAATGATTGCGAGAACGGGCAACCCGATCCAGGCGGCCTCCCACATCTGCGCGGCCGGGCGCATCGCGATGAAGGTGATCGAGATGCCGGCCAACGTGCCGAGCATCGCCGCGCGCGGGGTGATCCTGCGAATGTAGGGCCCGACGAACGCTCCGATCATGACGATGATGCCGATCATGAAGGCCCAGGCGAGTCCCGCCGCCCACGCCTGCACCGCGTCACCCGTCGCCAGGTAGACCGGGAGCATGACCACGAACACGACGATGAACATGTGCGGAACGCTCGGACCGTACGGTAGCGCCGTCACGTCGGTTCGGTTCTCGCGCTTGGCAAGTCGACGAGCGAGAACCATGTAGTACAGGTTCCCCAGGATCAGGGCGATCCCGAGGGCAGGCAGCAGCGTCCCGAGGACGTCGCTTCCTGGAATTCCGACCACCGCGATGCTCAAGGTCGTCAGAGTGAGCACGTTGACGAGAATGTTGAAGCCGAGTCCGAAGAATGCGTTGGTGTCGCCCTTCGTCCACCACGGGAGGGTGAACGAGGACGAGGAGCCTGCAGCGGGTGAGTCCTTGACGTCCATGGTCATGTTCGGTCCTATCGACTTGCCGAGGTGGGGACGAGTGCAACCAACGCGGCCACGACGTCCTCCGACGGCGCGGTCCAACCGAAAATGCCGCCTTGAGCCGAAATCATCTCGAGGCCCACACGCTGAAACTCCGGGAAGTACGAACCGACACAGTCCGTCACCACGAGGCACTCGTACCCTCGATCGTTGGCCTCCCGCACCGTGGTGTGCACGCACACCTCGGTCGTCACACCGGTGACGAGCAAGGTGGTGATTCCGGCGCTCGTGAGAACCTCGGAGAGCTCGGTGGCGTAGAACGCACCTTTGCCGGGCTTGTCGATGACGGTCTCGCCCTCGAGCGGTGCCAGCTCGTCGACGATGTCGTGGCCGTACTCACCGCGAACGAGGATGCGGCCGAACGCTCCTGGATCACCGATGCGCTGAGAGGGCGTGCCGCGGCGCAACTTCGCCGGCGGGCAGTCCGACAGGTCCGGTAGATGCCCCTCCCTGGTGTGGATCACGGGAATCCCGGCTTCCCTGGCCACTGCGATGAGACCTGCGAGTGGTTCGATCACGGTTCGGAGCAGGCCGACATCGTTGCCGAGGCTCTCACCGAACCCCCCGGGGAGCAGAAAGTCCCTCTGCATGTCGATGACGAGCAGTGCCGTCGTCGAGGCATCGATGGTGAACTCCGACGGTGACGCCGACGGTATCGACGTGTGCGGTAAGTGTGGTGAGTTCATGAGATCTCCTGTGCTGCAATGGAAGTGTCGTGAGCAGAACTGATCGCCCGGGAATATGCGCGCCAGCCGCCGAACTCGCTGATGTCGTCGACGGTGTGCCCCTGAGCACCGGTCTGCACAGTGGCGTCGCAGACGTAGCCGAGAACGTCGGAACCGTCGGCCAGCAGCACTCTTCCCAGAGCGAGCACCGCTGGCATTCTGCCCACGAGAACCGCAAGAGAAATGGCGGGCAGACGCCATCTCTCCACGTCGATTGCGCTGCCGCCATGACGAACTCGCAGCAAGCCGGGTGTCGGATCGGCGGTTCCGATCCGAAGCAGCGTGTACGTCGGCGCCGTGGACGTGGCCTCGACCAGGGACCCGCCCAGCTCGAGCAGCTGAGGGTTGGCCCGCTCTCCCGACAGGTGGTGGCCGGCGACGACGATGTCGATGGTCTCGACTGCCGACCCTTCGGCCGCGAGAGGTGGTGAGACGGCGCACCCTTGTCCGAGCAACCGGGCCGCGACCGCGAGAATCGTATCGTCGGCCAGCGCAGGCCCGATCACCATGAGGCTGACCGGTCGACCGTCCTCGGTGTGCCCAACGGGAATCGCTACGGCCGCCAGGTCGAGAAGGTTCCCGAAGTGGGTGTAGTGACCGAGCTTCGTATTGCACGCGATGGGGTCTGCGAGTACCTCCGGCACGGTGAAGGTGGTGCCGATGGTCGGCACGATCATCACGTCCATGGACGTCCAGAGCTGCGCGACGCGAGCGCGAAGGTCCTGCAGCGTCTGCAGTGCTCGGAAGGCATCGACGGCGCTGTACCGGCGCCCACCGAGAAGGATTTCCCGGACGACGGGAACGATGGAATCGGGCTTCTCGCTCAGGAATTCGTCGAACTCGACCAGTCGCTCGGCGACCCACGGCCCCTGATACAGCAGCGAACCGGCATCGAGGAAAGGAGTGAGATCCACTGTGGTGGTGCGTAAACCACGATCGGCGAGCGACAGGCGAACGGCCGAGTGCGCGTCGAACATGGCTGCGTCACCGAAGAAGTCCAGCTGCTGCAGGTCCGGTAGTCCGACGGTGACTTCTCGTCCGTCGTATCTTCCTCCGCGCGAACGTGCCCACCCGTCTTCTGGATCCTCGGCGCACATGACGTCGAACACGAGGTCGAGATCTTCGATCGTGGTCGCCATCAAGGTGATGCAGTCCAGTGACTTGCACGCGGGGACGAGTCCGACGGTGCTGATCAGGCCGCGCGACGGCTTGTATCCCACGATCCCGTTGAGCGCGGCAGGCACTCGACCCGATCCTGCGGTGTCGGTGGCCACACAGAACGGCACCTGCCCTAGGGCGACGGCCAGTGCCGAACCGGAACTCGAGCCACCCGAGATCATGTCGTTGCCGTAGACGCTCCGCGGAATCGGGTGCGGCGTGCGGGTCCCGTTCAACCCGGTCGCGAACTGGTCGAGGCTGGTCTTGCCGACGAAAATGGCTCCGGCGTCGACCAACGCCTGCACGGCCGGGGCCGTCGTATTCGCCGTGTAGGCGTAGTCGGGACAGGCGAGGGTGGTCGGGTATCCGGCTACGTCGATGCTGTCCTTGACTCCGAAGGGAATTCCGTACAGGGGCAGCGACATTGCGTCGGGTCGCGCTTCGAGAGCCGCGGCGGCCGCGAGCAATTCTGCTCGGCCGACGACGGTGATCCATGTTCCGTCGTCGCCGCGGGCAGCCACGGCGGTCGAGAACGCCTCCACCGTTGCAGTGGGAGTCGTTCCTCCGGTTCTGTACGCCGCGAGCATCTCGGTGACGGTCGGGCCTAGTGCCGGTCCCAGGTCTGAATTCATACCGTCGATTGTCGACAGTTTCCTGTTACTGCAGGTTGTTGCCGTGTTTCGAGTCTGTTAGGAAATGCTCTCGAGATGCAGGTAGGTCAGCTCGCCGTGCTGCTTCAACGCAGCGAGCGCCACCGACACGTCGTTCGATTCGATGGCATCGAGCAACCACTCGTGACGCCGGATCCCGTCGACCGGGTTGGCGACTCGGGCTTCTTCCCTGAGATTGCGCGCCATCGGTAGCTGCAACTTCAGCAGGATGGGCGCATACGCCATATCGAGCTGGCGACTGCCGGCCAACGCCACGATGGCCTCGTGGAAACGCCGGTGGGCGTCGTCCTTCTCGAGGGTATCGCCCCGCGCATCGGCGTCACGCATCTCGTCGAGCGCCGTTCTCACCGGTGCGAACGCACCGTCAGGAGACGACGCGAGCGGCAGCGCACGCTCGAGCGCATGCCGTTCGAGAACCTGACGCAGCTCGAAAAGTTCGAGAATGTCCTCTGCCGACCACACCGTCACTCGGAACCCGCGACGTGGGAGATGCTCGACCAGACCCTGCTCGGCCAACAGGCGCAACGCCTCGCGTACCGGTGCTCGACTGATCCCGAGACGAGCGCACAGGGTTTCCTCGACCACGCGGGATCCGGGCTCGAGCGCACCGCTGAGCACCTCGGACCGGACCTGGCGAGTCGCCATTTCGACAAGGCTCGGCGGCAATGAACCGTGTTCCGCCGGTGCAGCCATGACGCCAGTGTACGAACATGTTCGGCAAATGGTGCGCATCCGAAGGATCGCCGAGTCGAATCCCGACCGCTCGGGTATCGCTCCAGCGGTAGACTGGCTGGCATATGTGGATTGGATGGATAGAATTCGACTTCCTTCTCGGAGATGTTCACTCACTCAAAGAGAAACGCTCCGTGATCCGACCGGTGATCTCCGAAATGCACCGCAGATTCGCGGTGTCGGTCGCGGAGACCGATCATCGCGAGTTGCACAGACGAGCAGGTATCGGCGCGTCTGTCGTAGCAGGCGATCGCGACCACGTCACCGATGTCCTCGACCGAATCGAGCGCCTGGCGGCCTCACGTCCCGAGCTGCAACTCGTCTCCGTTCGGCGCCGCACCATCCGAAGTGACGACATCTGAGGCCCAACCCGCCGGGTCATCGACGTACGTCGAACACCTGCTTCTGAATTCCGTTGCCGTAGACCTCGTGTTCGACCAGTTCGAGATGCGTGGTGTCCTTGTCGGCCTCACTGAACAGTCGCTTCCCCGCCCCGAGCAGGAGCGGAAAGACGAGCAGGTGGTAACGATCGACGAGCCCGGCGTCGGCCAGGCTTCGTCCCAGGGTGGCGCTGCCGTGTATCGAGATCGGCCCACCATCGGAGTTCCTGAGCTCGGCAACGTCGTCGACACTGCGCAGAATGGTTGCAGGCCACCGTGAGTCGTCCTGCTCGAGTGTCGTCGACACCACGAACCTCGGCATCGCGTTGTACCCCGCGAAATCGTCCATGGTGGGCCAGATCGGCGCGAATGCCTCGTACGAGGTGCGGCCCAACAGAAGCGCGGTGGCCTCATCCTGCTCGCGTCCCTTGATCTCGTAGGCCGCCGGGTCGAATTCGATGCCCTGAAACGTCCACCCGGAGTTGCGATAGCCCACCTCGCCGCCCGGTCCCTCCATCACGCCATCGAGCGAAACGAACGCGGTCACGATCACAGTGCGCATGGACGGTCCTTACCGGAGCTGGGATGCGGGTGCCGGAATCGTAAACCATCCGGCCGCCGAATCCGTCGATACCATCGACCGATGATTGCCAGCGACATGAACCGCCCGGCCTGGGACGACGACCCGGCCGTGTCCGGCTGGCCGGGCCTGCCCGTTCTCGAGCGTGACGACACCGCCGACGTCTGCGTCGTCGGCCTGGGAGGATCGGGTCTGGCCGCTGTCGCCGACCTCCTCGACCGTGGTCTCGATGTGGTCGGAATCGACGCAGGGCGGGTCGCTGCGGGTGCCGCGGGTCGCAACGGTGGTTTCCTGCTCGGCGGTCCCGCGACCTTTCTGCATACCGCGCTCGCGACATGGGGTCCGTGCGCAGTGGATCTTTATCTAGCGACTCTGGCCGAGATCGACTCTCTGGAGGGACTTCTCGGATCCGATATCGTCCGACGCACCGGCTCCATCAGGCTCGCGGGAATCCCCGGTACGCCGACCGAGCTCGCCGACTCGGAGGACTGCGACGCGCTGGCACGGTGCCTGCGCGAGCACGACGTTGTCGTCGAACAGTATTCCGGCGAGTTGGGGAGCGGCATCTTCCTACCGGACGATGCGGTGATCAATCCCGCGCGTCGCGCGCTCGGGTTGGCGTCGATTCTAGTGGGCCGAGCGCGGCTGTACGAGTACACGCCGGCAACCGCCATCGAGCCAGGAGCGGTCACGACGCCGAATGGTGTGGTTCGGTGCGGCCTGATTCTCGTTGCCGTCGACGGTCGCCTCGAACAGGTACTCCCCCAGCTCGACGGCCGGGTGCGGACCGCACGTCTGCAGATGCTCGCCACCTCACCCGTCACGCCGGGTCGGTTGCCGTGCCCCGTGTACGGACGATGGGGGTACGACTACGCGCAGCAGGACGCGTCGGGGCGGATGTATGTCGGGGGCGGACGTGACCTCTTCGCCGAGGACGAGTGGACACCGTCCGGTGAACCGACCGCTCAGGTTCAGAACTACATCGAATCTGTCGCGACATCGTTTGCAGGAGAACCTGTCTCGGTTGATGCGCGATGGGCTGCGTCCGTCGGCTTCACCACCGATGGGCGCCCGCTGTGCACAAAGGTCGACGACACCGTGATCGCATTCGGCGGCTACAACGGGACAGGCAACCTGGTCGGACCGGTCGCCGCTCGTGCGGCCGTGGCGCTCGGCCTCGACGCAATTGCAGTGCCGCAGTATCTGAGCAGCTGACACATGGCAAAGTGGACCCATGGCCGAAGAACCGGAACGCACCGAGGACGGTCACTACATCGTCGTCAAGGGTCGACGTTGGCGCGCAACGGATCCTGACATCCCGGAGGATCGCAATGCCGAATTGCGGTCGATTCTGATGGCGTGGCGCAGGGAGGTCAAACGCACGTCGGGTGCACCGGAATCTCGAGCGGGCGTGCAGGCCATCAAAGTCGCCCTCGGCGAGCGAGGAACGCCGTGGTGGGAGCAGTCGGACGACGAGCGACGGGCCCGATGGGAATCGGAAGTGTCGCGGCCGGCCGAGACCTGATCCTCGCCAGATCGTTGCCATAGTGGAAACTATCCAATACAGTTTCCACTATGGAAAGCATCGGAGAACCCACACCTGCCGAAGCACGAACAGCTCTCGACGACATCGACCGAGTTCAACGCGCGGTACGAGACACTCCCTGGCCGGTGTGGCTGTATCCGGTCAACGCCGTACTGCTTGCAGCATCCGCACTGACCGCCCTGCTCGACAGCCCCGCCTCGCTGCTCGGAGTCCTCGCGGTGATCATCGCAGTCAACGTCATCACCGGATACCGAATGGGGACGCCGTGGGCCCTACCCACCAACCGAGGCTTCCTCGCCTGCGTGGCGCTCTCGGCGCTCTGCGTCGCACTGGCGCAGGCTGTCGGCAATCCCAGCGGACCGGCCGGGCCGGTGGTTCTGCTCGCGGCCGCGGCCGCGTCGATCTACTCGATCGGCTCGATCCTGCACTACCGCAGTACACGTCGATGACGAGCGATCTCGATCCGATCATTCACCCCGCCCACCGGCTGCGAATCTGCGCCCTTCTGGCCGCGGCGACGACGGTGGAACTCGCGATCGTCAAGGAACACAGCGGGTTGAGCGCATCGGCGCTGAGCAAACAGGTCGCCGCTCTGGTCGATGCGGGATACGTCGAGCAGCAGCGATCACGCACGGACTCGCGTCGACTGTGGTTGTCGTTGACCAAGGACGGAAGAACGGCGTATCGCCGTCACGTGGCGGCACTGCGCGCGATTCTGGCCGACACCGACGCCTCCATCTAGTCGTCTGCGGTGACTTTCCGTCGTGCTGCGTGTCTACCGTTTCGACGGATGCCGTCGCCGTCGTTCAGCCCGCTCGTTCAGCGAAGAAGGAGACATCGATCATGTCCGTTCTCAACCCCTATCTGTCGTTCCGAGACAACGCCCGCGAGGCCATGGAGTTCTATCGGTCGGTCTTCGGTGGGGAGCTCACCATCACCACGCTCGGCGAGGCCAATGCCAACGAGGATCCCGCCGACCGGGACAAGATCATGCACGGCCAGCTGACCACCCCGAACGGCTTCACGCTGATGGGAGCCGACACGCCGTCGTCGATGGAGCACACCCCCGGCAACACCATGAGCGTCTCGCTCAGCGGCGACGAGGAGGACGAACTGACGGGCTACTGGAACGCGTTGGCCGTCGACGCGCAGTTCACCATGGGTCTCGAGAAGGCTCCGTGGGGTGACACCTTCGGTATGTTGACCGACAAGTTCGGTGTGCAGTGGATGGTCAACATCGCCGGATCCCCCAGCGGGAGCTGAGCACAGCGGCAGCCGCTACTGGACGACGGTCTTCGGCGGGATCACATGTCGGAGACCGTCGGGCCCCCAGCCTCGATCGAGTGCCACCAGCAACACTGCACAGCCGATACCGGACAGGACGAGCGCGGAACCGAACATCGCCGTGTATCCGAACAGGTCTCCGACCACACCGGCGGCAATCCCGGCCGCGCCCTGCGCGAAGACGATCGCGCATGCCATCAGTGTGTAATCGCTTCCCGCGAAGCGCTTCTCGGACGCGTCCATCATCAACGCGAACACCGCCACGGTGGCCGCACCACCGAGCACGTGTTCGGTGATGTTGGCGGTGACCAGAAGTGGAAAGCCGCCGACGCCGAGGGAAGCAACGACATACAGCCCGAGGCTGAGCGTTTGACTCACTCCGCCCACCAGCAGCGCCCGGCGACGTCCGTGCCGAAACGCCAACCATGCCCCGAGTGCGGCTCCCCCGACCGCAGCCACCGACGACAGACCGCCCTCGACCAGTGCTATCTGGGGCAGTGACAGTCCGCTGTCGGACAGAAACGGACCCACGAGGGCAGACCCCATCGAGTTCCCGAACTTGAACCCGATGATCAGCAGGATGAATGCAACCATTCCGGGTCTGCGAAGTCGCGACCACCACGCACCGGCGAGCCGCCCCGGCGTCGGGCGCTCGGTGTGAGGATCGGAGTCCGAGTCGGCCGCGTCGAGTTGTCTGCGCATCCACCACACGGGGATCGTCGTCAGCACGATCAGCAGTGCCATCGCGACGAACAGCACCCGCCATCCTGCAAAGGTGAACAGCCACAACAGCAGTCCGCCACCGCACACCATCCCGATGCGGTAGGCACCGACCTGGAGACCGTTGCCCAGCCCGCGCTGCGCCGCGGTGAGCGTACGCACCGCGATGCCGTCGGTCGCGATGTCCTGCGTCGCCGAGAGAGCATTCATGACGAAGATGCCGACGAACAGCCAGCGCAACGTCGAGGACAGATCGAGGAACGACAACGCCAGTGCCACCGCCGCGGCCGAACACTGCAGCGACAGCAGCCACCGCCGTCTGGATCCGTACCGATCGACGTACGGTGCCCAGAGAAACTTGAGCGCCCACGGCAGGAACAGCACGCCGGTCGCGCTGATCTTCACCAAGGAGAACCCCGACTCCCGAAGCACCACCGGCAGGGCCTGGGTGAAGAATCCGAACGGCAGTCCCTGTGCGAAATAGAGCGCACCCAGGAGAGTGAGGGTGCCGACAGTGAACGACGCCGGGCGCACCGCGTTGGTCATGACGGTCATCGTGTCAGAGCGACGCCGACTCCGCCGAATGCGCAACCGGCTGACGAAGAATGGTGCGCAGCTTCGCGGGTGGGACCCGGCGCGCATCGCTGAGGTAGATCTCGTGATGTCTGCCGGTCATCGTCAGTCCAGAACCGGGGATGTACCGGTGATGGAGCTCGTCGAGTACCGGCGTCTCGTCGTCGTAGGACCCGATGTGCAGCGTCTGCACGCACAGTCCCTCGTCGAGAGTCTCCAGCCGAACTCTGCTCGAGGCATCCGAGTTGCTCTTCCCTTCGGCGGACGCCTTGGCCACCTCGAACATCGGGCGATCGATCCAGTCGGGCACCATGATCATCGCGGTCCAGTGCCACTCGTTCTTGTCCCTCTCAGTGGTGAACGAGGCCATGTTCTCGGCCCACCACAATGACTCGATCGGCATGACGACGTAGTCGCGGTCGAGGGTGTTCTTGCTGGCGAACTTCAATGCGTAGGCCACCGGGTAAAGCGCCCCGATTGCGTCGGCGTATTCCGGGGCGGTGTTCGGATCACCGCGACCGTCGATCATCAGGTAGGTCAGCGGCGGAACGACGAGGGTACGAAAGGTGTTGTGCCGCGCCGAATACGCGTCGAGCGTCTTCTTGAAATCGACTTTCATCGCTCGCCTCCGGCTAGCACCACTGTCGAGCACTGGGAAACTTCGGCCGCAGAGATGCCCGACAACCGAATCGACGAGACCGATACTGCGCAGTCTCGTCGATTCGGTTCGTCCGACCCGTCACACCTCGGCGTCGACCTTGTCCGGCTCGCCTCGGCGCATCGCCAGGTACTCGGAGAGTTCGCGCTTGACCACGGGCAGCAGCAAGTACAGGCCCGTGATGTTGACCAGCGCCAGCAGGAACAGGGTCGCGTCGGCGAAGTCGAGCACAGAACCGAGCGACAGCACGGTTCCGATGACGGTGAACATGCAGAACATGACGTTGAAGAAGCTGCGCGAAAGGCGGCTGCGTCCGAACAGCGACGTCCACGCCTGCAGCCCGTAGTAGGCCCAGGTGATGGCCGTGGACAGCGCGAACAGCGCCACTGCAACCGTCAGTACGTACGGGAACCATGGCAGCACGGTCTCGAAAGCATCGGAGGTGAGGGTGACGCCTCCGGCGGGCAGCTCGCCCGTCTCGGCGACGATTGCCCGTTGGTCCTGCCAGGTGACGGTATTGGCGATCACGATGGTCAGTGCCGTCGCGGTACAGATGACGACCGTGTCGATGAAGGGTTCGAGCATGGCCACGAAGCCCTCGGTGACCGGATGCCTGGTCTTGACGGCCGAATGCGCGATGGCCGCCGAACCCAGTCCGGCCTCGTTCGAGAACGCGGCGCGCTGGAATCCGATGATCATGACGCCGAGTACACCACCGGCCACACCCTCGGGCGAGAACGCACCTTCGAAGATCGCGGTGAACGCCGTGGGGACCGAACGGAAGTTGACGGCGATGACGACGCCGCACGCGACGATGTAGACGAGCGCCATGGTCGGCACGAGCTTGGCGGTGACCGCCGAGATCGACTTCATGCCGCCGATGATGACCAGTCCGATGATGAGCGCGATGACGATCCCGAACACGGCCTTGGCGCCGTCGGAGCCGAGGAATCCGTCGTCACCGCCGGTGACCGAACGGACCTGCGCGTATGTCTGATTGGCCTGGAACATGTTTCCGCCGCTGATGGCGAAGAACGTGATGACGATGGCATAAAAGACGGCCATGACCTTGCCGACCTTGGCAAGTCCCCGCTCTGCGAGCCCCTTGGTCAGGTACTTCATCGGCCCACCGGAGACGGTGCCGTCCTCGTTTATGTCGCGATACTTCACGCCGAGTGTGCACTCGACGAACTTCGATGCCATGCCCAACAAGCCGGCGAGGATCATCCAGAGGGTGGCACCCGGTCCGCCGAGCGTCACTGCGACGGCGACACCGGCGATGTTACCGAGCCCGACTGTTCCGGACACCGCGGCGGTGAGCGCCCTGAAGTGGCTGACTTCACCGGGCGCGTCCGCCTCGTCCTCCTTGCCGCTGACGAGAATCAACGCCCTCTTGATTCCGCGGACCTGGATGAACTTGAACGCCACCGTGAAGACGACGGCACCGACGATGAGCCAGAGGACGATCAGCGGAACAGCGGCTCCACCGATATTGACGGTGAAGAAGACGACATTCGACACGGCAGCGGAGATCGGATCGAAGGCATTGTTGATCGCCGTCTCGATGGAGCTGATCGTGCCTCCGTCCGCGGCCAGTACATCGGTTGCGAGGGAGTGAGAGCTCATGACTTCGAGTGAACAGCACGTGGACGGCCGCGGACGCGATTTACCGAATTTCGCGCGATAATTTACGTGATCTTGACCGAGGCCGGAGACTCACTCCGCAGATCTCGCCGGTATTCGCCTCAAAAGCACTGTTGCAGCATCCAGTACGACATGGCGGTCGTAGGTGAGGCGGTAGTCGTACATCGGGCTGCCGTCCTCGGACGTGCCTCGCTCTACCGCGATGAGCGCCACGCTCGACATCGGAGCCACGATCACGATCGAACGTTCCAGTGCCAAGGGTTCGTCCGCGCCCACGACCACAGTTCGGAAGCCTGCGACAGGCGACACGGGGTTCGAGTCGAAGACAGCAGTCAGTGCGGTACGTGCCGCAAGGTCCTCGAAGATCGCCGCACGTGCAGGCGTCATGCCGGTGGACGCGCTCACCGTCGCCAGTACGACGGTCGAGGGACCGGTGCCGTAGGCACTGTGCAGCAAGCTGTTCTCGATGGCGTCGAGCAGAGTCGAATCCGCGTGCCTGCGAGCACCGAGCGGATGGGTGAGGCCGTACGGCGTTACCGCCACGGGGGCACGCACGGTCACCGTCCCATCCAGATCGAGAGAACGGACCGGCCCGTGCACCTGACGGAAATCAGGGAGAGCCTCCGGTGTGCCGTAGAGGTATCCCTGCCCCAGAACGGCGCCCATGGCTCGGGCACAACTTTCGTGGTGTTCGGTTTCGATTCCCTCGGCCAGGACCAGGGCACCGGTGCGTTCGGCCTCGGCGGCGACGGCAGCGACGATCGCGGCGGTCTCGTTGCTCGACCGCCCCTGCACGAGTTCCATGTCCAGCTTGATCACGTCGGGACGCAGCAGTGGGATAAGCGCCAGGCTGGAAGAATCTGCCCCCACATCGTCGACGGCGACTCGCCACCCCAGGTTTCGAGCGTGCTCGGCCGCCCTCAGCAGACCGGCCGGATCACCCATCAGGTCTCGCTCGGTCACCTCGACGATGATGGACAGCCGCGACGCGTCCGAGAGGGTCGGTAGGTAGTCCCGAGGAGGCGGTTCATCGAGGGCGATGGGTTCGGCATTGACGAACAGTGCGAGCTGGTCGGGATAGCCGGACTCGACGGCACCGCGCAGCGCGCTGAGTCGGCATCGCCAATCGAAATCGGCAATGACGCCCTGTTCCCGAGCCACGCCCAACAGTTCGGGCGGCGGAATCGGCGGACCGCCACCACAGGTCCGCACCAACGCTTCGTAACCCACGACGGCGCGTCCGTCCAGCGTGACGATCGGCTGATACACCGACGTGATGTCGACAGACATCGGCGAAATCTCGGCACTCCTCGAACGTCGGTGCATGGGTGGACCTCCCTCGATACTGCTCGATCGGTCCCCACCCGGGGCATCATCATGCCCGACCGCACCGTGATGTCGATACCCGACTGCGGTCTGCGCGTCGATTCTTTGGCTATAAGGTGCTCCAAGGACTCGACGAACGGCGGTGATCGATGGTGGAAGCGGACTCTCGTCCCGGTGCCCCTCACGACCACCTCTTCGCGGGTCGATACCGACTGGGCACGGTGTTGGGGCGCGGCGGAATGGCCGACGTCGTGCACGCCGATGACCACGTTCTCGGCCGATCCGTTGCGGTGAAGATATTCCGCCACGGTGAGCCGCCGGACACTGCCCAGCGCATCGATGCAGAAATTCGAACTCTCGCGTCGCTGTCGCACCCGGGTCTGGTGACGCTGTACGACGCGGGCACTGCGGTCGATGCAAGCGGGGTGCCGGTGCCGTACCTGGTGATGGAGCTGATCGACGGGCCGACTTTGAGTGCGTATCGCCAGGGCCGAACAATGGACGGTGCCCACGTCGCGCGGATCGGATACGAGCTGGCGGAGGCTCTCGCCTACATTCACGAGCAGGGTGTGGTGCATCGCGACATCAAACCGGCCAACATCCTCGTTGCGCAGGCTCCGGACGTCGGCATGGGACAGTGCGCCAAACTTGCCGATTTCGGTATCGCCCGCATCGTCGACGCCGAACGACTCACCGAGCACGGCACCACGGTCGGTACTGCGCACTACCTCAGCCCGGAGCAGGCGACGGGTACGTCTGCAGGCCCACCGACGGACATCTATACCCTGGGGCTCGTCCTCATCGAGTGCCTTACCGGCGCAATGGTATTCGAGGGAAGCGCGGTGGCAGCAGCGGTGGCGCGCCTGCACCGCGATCCCGCCGTACCCGAGGGGCTCGGATCGGACTGGCACGCACTGTTGACTGAGATGACATCCAGGCGCCCCGAGGATCGACCGGCCGCAGCTGCCGTCGCCCACCGACTGCGCGAGCTCTCGCGAAGCACGGCACCTCTTCCCCGCACTACCGTAATGCCCGCCGAACCGACCAATATGGTTGCGTCCCCTTCAGTTCCAGCGTCGATCGAAGCGGAGTCGCCGCGCCGACGATGGATGATCCCAGCAGCGACAGCTCTGTTCGTGTCGCTGGGAGCGGCGATCGTCTGGGTCGCCGTCGGCACAGGCGAGGAGCCGGAGCCTCTCTCGCCGTCGCCGTCGACATCGACTCCGACACTGGTGGAGTCGACCACAGTGGCACCCACGACGCCTGCGCCTGCGACGTCGATTCCGGTCTTCTCGAACCCACCTGAGCCTGCTCCCGTACCCACGACGAATCCGGTTCCGATCGAGCCCGCTGCGCCGGCACCGCTACCTCCGGGGAACGGTAACGGCAATTCGGGGAACGGAAACGGCAACTCCGGCAACGGCAACGGGAACGGCAATTCCGGCAACGGCAATGGGAACGGCAACGGTAATTCCGGCCGAGGGAACTGACCCCACGGCCGTCGACAGGCAGGAGTGACGGTGACACACGTCGATACCCTCGTGGTGGGAGCAGGAATTTCCGGTTTGGTTGTTGCGAGGCTCCTACAGCGTGCCGGTCAGCGTGTTGTCGTTCTCGAGGCCAGAGACCGCGTGGGCGGTCGGGTCTGGACGATGCGCACCGACGACAGCATTCTCGACGTCGGTGCGTCCTGGATTCACGGGACGCAGGACAACCCTCTCGCCGATGCCGTGCACGCGCTGGGAATGCGGACCGTCGAATTCACCGTCGGCAGCTACCAGCCCGACGGCAGGCCCATCGCGTACTACTCCCCCACCGGGACCAGGTTGAGCGATGAGGCCGCCGCACAGTTCGGTGCCGACGTTCACCACTTCGACGAACTGTTCGCAAGGACGATCGCGGAGTCGCCCCTGGGAACGTCGTTCCGTGACGCGGTGGAAGCAACTCTGGTGCAACTGGATTGGAGCAACGATCGACTCGAACGAGTTCGCGAGTTCCTCGGACATCGAGCCGAGGAACAGTTGGGGGTAGGAGGAGATCTCCTCGACGCGCACGGTTTGGACGACGACGCCATCGAGGGCGACGAAGTGGTGTTTCCCGATGGTTACGACGAATTGGCCGTTCGGCTGGCCGAGGGACTCGACGTCCGGCTCGAACACGTGGTGACGCGGGTCCGTTGGGGTCGAGACGGAGTTCTGGTCGATACCGGGTCCGGGAAGTTCTCGGCCGAGCGTGCTGTGGTGACGGTGCCGATCGGAGTCCTGAAGTCACCGACGTTCACCGTGGAACCCCCTCTGCCGGAACCTGTTTCGGGCGCACTCGAACGACTGGAGATGAACGCGTTCGAGAAGGTGTTCCTCACGTTCCCCACCAAGTTCTGGGACGAGAACGTCTACGCCGTACGGCAGCAGGGCGAAGCCGGCCATTGGTGGCACTCCTGGTACGACGTGACCATGCCGCTGGGACGTCCGACGCTTCTGACGTTCGCAGCGGGCGCGTGTGCGCAGCAGACTCGACACTGGTCGGACGCCCGTATCGCGGACTCGGTTCTCGAAGCTCTGCGTGGCCTGTACGGCGACCGTGTCGTCACACCGGACCGCGTGTATGTCACTCGCTGGCAGGACGATCCATTCTCCTACGGTTCGTATTCGTACATGACGGTGGGTTCACGTACGCGCGATCACGACGACCTTGCCACTCCGATCGGCGACGTACTTCACCTCGCCGGTGAAGCGACCTGGACCGATGATCCGGCAACGGTCACCGCAGCCTTGAAGTCGGGACACCGTGCAGCAGAACGCATTCTGGGGCGCTCGATGCCGTTCGGCGACATCTGGGGTGCTACCGAGCACTGAGAGCGTGCACGGAACTGCACCCGTGTGTCTTTGTTCGGTGCAAACTTTCGGCCATCTGCGAGTAATGTGCTGTCGACGCACCCACACACCGAGCACTCCAGGATGGCACCGTGGATACCGTCAGTTCAGTAATAGACTTCTTGGCAGATCGTCTCTACAGCGTCTTTCTCATCTACTTGTTGATCGGTGTCGGACTGTACTTCACCGTCCGCACCAAATTCGTTCAAGTTCGCCTTCTTCCGTCGATGTTCAAGGCAATCGGTGGATCTCGGTCGAACGCCGAGGGCGGCATCTCGGCGTTCCAGGCCTTCTGCGTCGGTTTGGCGTCCCGAGTGGGTACGGGAAACATCGCCGGCGTCGCCATCGCGATCACTCTCGGCGGACCGGGCGCAATCTTCTGGATGTGGCTGGTCGCAGTGGTGGGCATGGCGACGGCGTTCATCGAGGCGACTCTGGCGCAGATGTACAAGGTGCGTAATCCCGACGGCAGCTTTCGGGGTGGTCCCGCCTACTACATCCAATTGGGTCTGGGTTCGCGTCGATGGGGAATCGTCTTCGCGTGCCTGCTGATCTTCGCTTTCGGCTTCGCGTTCAACATGGTTCAGGCGAACACCATCACCGAATCGTTCTCGTCCACGATGAACATCGATGCGGGCTGGATCGCGGTGTTCCTGGTGGTGCTGTCTGCTCCGATCCTCTTCGGTGGCGTCCGGCGAATCGCGCGGGTGGCCGAATACCTCCTCCCCGTCATGGCTCTGGTGTATGTGCTGCTCGCGCTGGTGATCGTGGCGATGAACATCGGCGAGATCCCGACGGTGTTCGGTCAGATCGTCTCCAGCGCATTCGGCCTGAACGAGGCGATCGGCGGGACGACGGGCGGAATCCTGGCCGCCATGCTCAACGGCGTCAAGCGCGGCCTGTTCTCCAACGAGGCCGGCATGGGCAGCGCACCCAACGCTGCTGCGACCGCAACGGTGTCCCATCCGGTGAAGCAGGGGCTGATCCAGTCCCTCGGAGTCTTCTTCGACACCATCGTCATCTGCAGTGCGACAGCGTTCATCATCCTGGTCTCGGGTGTGTACGACATCAGCAACCCGAGCGGGGTGGCGGGCGCGGTTCTGACTCAGGACTCGATCTCCGCTCAGTTGGGGACGTGGACGGCAATTCCGATGACACTGTTGATCTTCACGTTCGCGTTCTCGTCGATCCTCGGCAACTACTCGTACGCCGAGATCAACCTCAACTTCCTCGGAGTCGAGGGCAAACTGCTGAATCTTCTGCGCACCATCGTCCTGGCGGCCATCGGCTTCGGCTCCTTGTCCGCGCTGACGACCGTGTGGGCGCTGGCGGACGTCGCCATGGCCGCGATGGCAACCGTGAATCTGGTAGCCATTGCGCTGCTGGGCAAATGGGCCTTCGGTGCGCTGGCGGACTTCGAGGCCATGCGGCGCGAGGGCCGCGACGACAAATTCGTCGGACGCGGCAACAGCTATCTACCGGGCGACCTTCCCGGCGATGTGTGGGATCCGGTGCTCGACAACGATCCGGCGGTGAACAAGCCGGACATCGCCCGGTAGGCCGGTGTGCGTCGAGGCTGTTCGATTCGGACCTTCCGGACAATTCACGCGTTAGGGTGATGAAACGTCCACACCGAGGAGGTTCCGTGACGCAGGTCGGCGACGAGGAGAAGGCCGGGCGCTCGTCCGAAGGCCACGACTTCGACGAAGTGGATCAGAGATCGGCCGGAGAACGAGAAGACGAAGTGCAACCGGGGCGCCGCACGCGTCAATGGGTCGGCCTCGGCGCAGGCATCCTGTTGGCAGTTCTCGTGTACCTGGTTCTTCCCGATGACGTAGCGCATCCGGCGAGGCTGACCGCAGGCACTGCGGTATTGATGGGTATCTGGTGGATGACGGAGGCGGTGCCCATCCCAGCGACCGCGCTGCTGCCCCTCGTCATCTTTCCGGTCTTCGATTCCGATGTCGCCGTCAACGATGTCGGTGCCTCGTACGGCAACAACATCATCTTCCTGTTCATGGGCGGGTTCCTCCTGGCGCTGGCCATGCAACGGTGGAATCTGCACCGACGCATAGCCCTGTTGACCGTCGACGCCATGGGCACCAAACCGACGATGGTGATCGCCGGGTTCATGATCGCGACAGGCTTTCTGTCGATGTGGGTGTCCAATACGGCCACCGCCGTCATGATGATTCCGATCGGTGTATCGGTGCTGGTTCTGGTTCTAGACATCGGCAAGAAGGCCGGGGCGGTGCCCGGCACCGGCGGTGATTCCGCCCCCGACGACGAAACCATCACCCAGGCCGTCATCAAGAGCAACTTCGGGACCGCTCTGATGCTCGGCATCGCCTATGCGGCGTCGATCGGCTCACTCGGAACCATCATCGGTACTCCCCCCAACACACTGCTGGTGGGTTACCTGGAGGGGCAGGGAATCACGATCGGGTTCCTCCAGTGGATGATCGCCGGCGTTCCGCTCGCCGTGATCTTGCTCGTGATCGCCTGGTTCCTGCTGACCCACGTGCTGTTCAAGCCGGAGATCGACGACATACCCGGTGGCAAACAGCTGATCAGAGGTGAACTCGACGCCCTGGGCAGGATGTCGCAGGGTGAAATCCGAGTCGCGATCATCTTCTGCCTGGCGGCCGTGTCGTGGGTGGGTGTTCCGCTGATCTTCGACGATGCCCCGATCTCCGACACCGGGATAGCCATGACAGCGGCTCTGCTGCTGTTCCTGCTACCCAGCGGAAGCAAGAAGGGTGTCCGCCTGATCGATTGGGAAACCGCCGTCAAGCTGCCCTGGGGCGTGTTGCTGTTGTTCGGCGGCGGGCTCGCCCTGTCTTCCCAATTCGAGTCCAGTGGCTTAACGGAGTGGATCGGTAGCGTCGCAGGCGGCCTCGACACCATTCCGGTGGTCATGTTGGTCGTCGTCGCCACGGCTGCGATCATCTTCCTGACCGAAATCACCAGCAATACCGCGACGGCCGCAACTTTCCTTCCGGTCGCGGGTGGCGTCGCGATGGGCATGAACATCGACATTCTGGTCCTGACCGTCCCCGTTGCGCTTGCGGCCACTTGTGCGTTCATGTTGCCCGTGGCGACTCCGCCCAACGCGGTGTCCTACGCCAGTGGCTACATCACGATCGGTCAGATGATGCGTGGTGGTTTCTGGCTCAATCTGATCGCCATCTCACTGATCACCATCGCCGCGTACACGGTGTTCGCGTGGTCGCTCGGCATTCAGTTCTGACGCTCGACACAGAAGAAATCGGCGATTCGAGACCGACTTCGGCCGATTTCGCGCGAAGAACCATGCGCCGGGTTTACGATGACGACTTCATCCAGGCGGATGACCCGTTCCTGGTGCGCGCCGCCATCCCCTGGTCGGTGCTGAGTCGGCGTTGCTGTCGGCTCGGCAAGGTACGAGGGGTGGGGCATGGTCTCGGACGTCATCGACTGCAGCACGGTCTTCGCACACGACATCGAGCAGGTATGCGGGGTCTTGAGCGCGGTCGAGCTGTTCCCACGCTACTTCCCCGGGCTCGATTACTGCACGCTCCGTGAGTCCACGGCAGGCTTCCGATGCGGAGTGGGCGGTATCGAGCACGCCCTCGACCTGGTGGTGAACAGACGAAACCGGCCGATCATCACCATCGAACACGTCGAGTCCGGCGGATTCGTCAGATTCACCCTCACTGCGCGCTCGGCCGGCGAGACGAAAATCGATGTCACTGTGTTCAGAGCGGGGCTCGGCGGGTCCTACGTTCCCCAACCCGAACACAACCGCGCCGTGGTCGATTGGGTCATGGGCGGACTGCGTCGACTGGAGAACTCCCTGTCCGGCACCTCGACGTCGATCGTGACCAACACCGGGGATTCACGGTCGCTACCGCTGGCAATCATGAAGACGATGGTGGGAACCGGCGTCATTCGTGCTGCCCGTCCCGACCGCGCGTACAGGCAGCTGAATTCGCTGGCGAAATGGGGCTTCACCCTGGGCGGTGGCTTCGCCGCCGCTGCAGCGAAATCCCCGAACGAGATCGCCTTGATCGACGACCGAGGAACCAGGACCTTCGCAGAGATCCACCACCGATCGCACCGTATCGCGGCGGGTCTCGACGCGTCCGGAATCAGTCCCGGAAGCACTGTCGGAATTCTGGCCCGCAACCACTCGGCGATGATCGAGTGCACCGTCGCATGCGGCATGCTCGGAGTCGAGGTGGTCCTTCTCAACACCGGCCTCGCTGCCCGTCAGATCGAGACGATTGCCGCCCGCCACCAGCTCCGAGTGCTGTTCGTCGACGACGAGTTCGACTCGATGGTGCGGTACCTGCCCGACGATGTCACCCGGGTGAGCCTGTCCTCCCATACCGCCGTTCCCCGTCGGCGCACCCTCGAACACTTCGTCGCAGCACCGTCCGCCACGTTCACGAGGCCGGATCGCCCCGGGTCGGTGGTCGTGCTGACCTCCGGAACCAGCGGGTCACCGAAGGGTGCGGTTCGTCCCACACCGAAGGGCTTCGGAACAGTGGCAGCCATGCTGTCTCGCATGCCCCTTCGGATGAACGAGACAATGTTGATCGCGGCACCGATGTTCCACAGCTGGGGGCTTGCGGCACTGCAGATCAGTACTCCGTTGCGCGCCACGGTGGTTCTCCAGGATCGATTCGATCCGGAGGACTGCTTGCGTGCGATCGATGCGCACCGTTGTACGTCGTTGATCGCGGTTCCGATCATGCTGCAGCGGATACTCGACCTGCCCGACGAGGTTCGATCACGGTACGACACCTCGAGCCTGCGAGTCGTTGCGTGCAGTGGCTCGGCATTGACCGGATCGACCGTCAGCCGCTTCATGGATGTCTTCGGTGACGTCCTCTACAACTTCTACGGTTCCACCGAGGTCTCGTGGGCCACGATCGCTACTCCCGAAGACCTGCGCGCAGCCCCCGCCACCGCCGGCCGCCCTCCCCTGGGTACGACGGTCGCGGTTCTCGACGCGAACGGTACTGCCGTTCCGGTCGGAACCCTCGGCCGAATATTCGTCGGCAACGACATGTTGTTCGACGGCTATACCAACGCCGAGCCGCCGTCGACGGCGTCCGCCCGCGGAGCTGCCCTGATGGATACCGGAGATCTCGGGTACATCGACTGCAACGGACGGCTGTTCGTCTGTGGCAGGGACGACGAGATGATCATCTCCGGTGGCGAGAACGTCTTTCCCGGACCCGTCGAGGATGCCATCGCCAATCTTCCTCAGGTCGGCGAGGTCGCGGTCGTCGGTGTGCCCGACCCTGAATACGGGCAGCGTTTGGCCGCATTCGTCGTCGGCCGCGGATCGGCCGGTCTCGATGCGGACATGGTGCGCGCCTACATTCGAAATCGGTTGAGCCGCTTCTGCGTTCCTCGCGACATCACGTTCCTCGACGAACTGCCCCGAACTGCGACCGGCAAGGTGATCAAGAGGATGCTGATCGAGCCGCCTACCGCCGCTGGAACGTAACCTTCATTCGAAGGCAACGGGCGGCGATGCACGCTCCGGTCACTCTCGATACCGACGAGCACGAGTTGTAGCGCGACCGGACCCGCGTCACAGCCGACGCCGCGGCCGCAATTCGGGCTGCCTCGGCAACGCATCTCGACGACGAGGTTCTCACCGCACCGGTCGTTCACTTCGTGTCAGGGTTTGCACTCACTGTCTCAGTTGCTTAACTATTCAGAATCTGAGACTGTTGTTCGCGGACACGGGAGGAGAGCGAATCGCTATGTCGAAGGCATCGGAAGACCCCCGAGAGGGAAGTACGGCGCAGGAACGAGGCGCGCATTCTTCTTTTCTTCAGCTGTTCCTCGAAGCAACTCGCGCGGAGTACGTCTCCGACGACATACAAACTTCGCACGACGACCGTGACGGTGGGCCGGTTTCCCCGCGCTGAGCAAATCGACAGACACCGTGTGTCCTGATTTCATCACCCGAGTCACTCCCATGCCCGATAATCGATAGCGACCGGTCGGGTTTTACGACGGTGAGGATCGGAGACTGCTATGGACACATCGCTGGCACTGGTTGCCGTAATTGCCGGGTTCGCCGTCGTTCTGGGTGTCTTCGTCGTCATCGCGCGCATACTTCGCTCGCGCATGCGGCGCGGTCGTTTCCACGGAATCGACAGTGCTGTCGGAGGATCGGCCTTCATGGGCTCGCCACGCGAGCGTGGGATCACCCCACCTGATCACGGTGATCCACGCACGGACACCGGCCAGATCGAACCGTAGCCGAGTTCGCCTCCGCATTCTGTTTCACTGAAACCCCCTGCCATGATCTGTCGACAACGCAGACGACGGAAAGGGACATCATGATCGAGGACGAGGCCACGAATCGGAACAGGGGACCGCGATTCGAGGACGGGCTCGAGGTCCGCCGAAACGTGATGGGCGACGAGTACGTCGACAGAGCGTTCGCCGTCGCCTCCAACACCGACTCCGCAGCATTGCAAGACTTCGTAACCGACACCGTGTGGGGCGGCGTGTGGACGCGTCCCGGTCTCGATCACCGCAGCCGGAGCCTTCTCAACCTCGGAATCCTCATCGCCTTGCGCGCCCACGAGGAACTCGCAGGACACGTACGTGGAGCTCTCCGCAACGGCCTCACCCGAACCGAGATCACCGAAACCGTTATCCATACAGCGGGGTACTGCGGTGCGCCTGCTGCGCTGGCGGCGATGCGCGTCGTGCAGAAGGTGCTCGACGCGGAATTGGGTCCACTGGTGCCCGAAAGGGACGACGAACGAGTCGAGTGACCGGTGACGGCACCCGCGCATAGTGCCCGCGAATTGGGTACCCCGGATCCATGCCCGAACTACCCGAAGTCGAAAACGCTCGACAGGTCGTCGAAAAAGCTCTCGGTCGCGTCATCGTCGACATCGACGACACCGACACGTTCGAGTGCCGACCGCACATGCCAGGCGATATTGCCCGTGCCCTGACGGGCGGGAAACTCACCGAGGCGCGTCGACGCGGCAAGGCAATGTGGTGCGAAACCGTCACGGCCGACGGCTCGAGCGGCCCGACGTTGGGCATCCACCTCGGCATGGGTGGACGCGTCATCGTCACCGCTCCCGACGGTGAGCGCACCTCGCAGTACGGAGGTGGCGATCCTCATGTCGGTGAGCGCCCGACCGACAAGCCGGAGTGGACGCGGTTCTCCATGACGTTCGACGACGGTGGGCAGCTTCGACTCTTCGACAAGCGCCGCCTCGGCCGGGTTCGACTCGAACCCGATATCGACGCTCTCGGCCCGGATGCCGCGGAGATCGGTCGCGACGACTTCCGTCACCGAATCGGTTCCAGCGGTGCACCTCTGAAGGCACGACTGCTCGACCAAGCCGCGATAGCGGGAGTGGGCAACCTACTGGCGGACGAGGTGCTCTGGCAGAGCGAGCAATCCCCGTCCAGGCGAGCCAAGACGCTCACGACGGAGGAACTCGACCAACTGCGCGTTGTTCTGCGTCGCGCGATCCGATCGGCGATAAAGAAAGGTGGCGTACACACCGGGGAGATCATTCCGTTCCGAAAAACGGATGCAGCCTGCCCTCGATGTGGTGCGCCGATGGCTCGCGGAACGGTGGGTGGCCGCACGACGTGGTGGTGTTCTCGCGAGCAATCCTGATCCAACCCATCGCGCCGGGTCGGAGCTCGATAGCACTGTAGGACAGCATTTTTCGGAATTGTCAACCGCGATCGGATGCAGCGAAAACCAACCGGACGGCGTACGGTGTGGGCAGCCTCGGACCTGGCCGAGGCAGCGAACTTCGCCGGAGGGTGCATGCTTTCGACCGCCGAAACAGACCCAGCTCCGCACGTCACCTATCTGCCGCAGCGTCATTGTTTCGCCGCCTGGCACAGCACACCGGGGGCGACGCCCGAAAGAGAGTCCACTCCCATCGAGCTTGCGCTCCCCGGCGCGGACGGAACCATTGCCGTGCGCACTGTGGGCGCGCAACTCGTGGCAGCGAACCTCGGCGAACTCCGAACCGCAACCGGCTCGGCGGAAGGTCCATCGGCACGCGGATGGTTGGCGATCCTGAACCACGTCGAGCACAATCCAGACGTGAGCGGAGTTCCCCCAGCGCTCATTGATGCACTCCCGCCTGTGGCGCACGCGGTTCCCAACACCGGCGGGTCGAGCGTATTGACGGCACACGGTGCTGCTGACGCACTCCGGGCCAGCCTGCTTCTTCAAAACCATCTGCTCGAACGTGCCTCGGCCTTCACGCCCAGGCCCTATCAAGTGCACGGTGCCGCCTGGATGCCGACCGTTCACGAGGTCGGAGGCGGCGGAATCCTGGCCGACGAGATGGGGCTGGGCAAAACGCTCCAGGCCATTGCACACATGATCGCCGGAGCACGGCGAGGCGAGGGCAACTACCTTGTCGTGTGCCCGACGTCGTTGATCAGCAACTGGCGACGAGAAATCGAGAACTTCTCCGACGGCGAATTGGTCGTCAACGTGTACCGCGGACCGTCTCGCACCCTCGAGCAATGCGCCGACGCAGGCTCGGTGACGGTCACCGGGTACCCCACCCTGCGGACCGATGCAGATCGATTGAGCGAAATAACCTGGAGCACAGCGTTCTTCGATGAGGCGCATGTCATGAAGAACTCCCGGACCAAAATAGCTCGAGCAGCGCGTCGGCTGAGTTCCACCACACGCATCGCCCTGACCGGCACTCCCGTCGAAAACCGGATGGACGAACTCTGGGCGCTGATCGATCTCACCAATCCCGGACTGCTCGGAACCCGAGCTCGGTTCACCCCACGATTCTCTGTACCGATCGAGCAGGGAGGCTCGGCGGCCGCTCTCGCACAACTGTCGAGCGCGATCGCACCGGTCGTTCTTCGCCGGACGAAAGCCGAGGTGGCGACAGATCTGCCGCCGAAGCACCACATCGATGTACTGTGTCCGATTTCGAATGAGCAAGCGCTGCTGTACAACTCGGCCGTCGAGGAAGCATTCGACACCGGTTTCGGCTCGAACCGCACACGAGGGACAGCAGTGCTGGCGCTACTCACCCAGCTCAAACTGATCTGCAACCATCCTGGGCTCGTCAACGGCGACTTGGCTCGACTTGCTGATCGGTCCGGCAAACTGGACAGGCTCACCGAGATCATCGAAGAACTTGCCGAATCCTCGCAGGCTGCGCTCGTGTTCACTCAGTACCGACGGACCGGGGAAATCCTGGCGCAGCATCTCGAAGGCCTCACCGGAGCCCCGATTCCGTTCTTTCACGGCGGGCTCGACGTGGACAAGCGCGACAAGATGGTCGACCGATTCCAGGCCAGCGACCGATCCCCCGTCATGGTTCTCAGTCTGAGGGCGGCGGGGTACGGACTGAATCTCACCCGCGCCAGCACGGTGATTCACTACGACCGATGGTGGAACCCAGCGGTCGAAGCGCAAGCTACCGACCGGGTGCACCGAATCGGACAGAAGTCACAGGTGACGGTCATGGCACTCACGACGGAGGGAACATTGGAGGAGCACATTGCATCACTCCATACCCGCAAGAAGGCGATCGCAGGTTTGACCGAGAGCAACAACGAGCTGGCTCTGGCGGCGCTCGACGACTCGACGTTGCGCGAGACGCTGTCGCTTCGGGCGGTGTCGAGCTGATGGCCACCACACCGCAGCCTCCCGCATTCGGGTCGACGCCATGGGGCAAAGACTGGATCCGGCGTGTCGAACCCATCGCTGTCACCCGTCCGAACCCGATGCTCCCGCGTGCGCGCAGCCTGGTGCGCAACGATGCAGTTGCCGTGGACCACAACACGGTCGGTGAGTTTCGATGCGTCGTGTCCACGGGCAAGAAGAGCGAGACGGCAGTGCTCTCACTCCCCCGATATTCCGCGACGGAACGGAAGTCGGTGCTGCGCATCCTTGCTCGCCACACGCGCGGCGGGGCGTCCAGCGGTGATCTCCCCGACGAGGTCCACGCCGAACTCATGGCCGGCAAGCTATCGCCGGTCCCCAGCACCACCGATGCGTCCTGCACCTGCTCCGGAAGAATCGATCCCTGCGTCCACGTGACGGCCGCAACCTACGCAGTCAGTCTGATCGTCGATCAGTTGCCGACGTCGGCATTGGCCGCCCGTGGAGTCGATCTATTGGCTAGAACTGGGCCGACGGACTTTCCTCGACGCTGGATGCCGATCGAAAGTCTCGACAGCACAGCGTTCTTCGGCTGACTTAAGCCCTGCGGCCTGAAATCAGGACGTCGCTTCGACTGCCAGTCGAGCAAGTGTGTCGTTGAGCTGGTCTTCGGTGACCAGCGGGAACTTGATCTGCTGAAGCAACTTCTTGTCCGTGACCTTGGACCAGTCGTAGGTGTGGCGAACCAGCGTCTCGTTGGGGCCCTGAGATTCGAGCTCCCACAGCCACTCCCATCCGGGAGGCTCGTTGCCTGCGGGTGCGGTCTTCCATGCCACGAGCTTGTCCTTGATGTAGCCGGTCACGTGGTTGTCGGTCTGGTACTCGCCGCCCATGTGGTCGCCCTGCATGTTCATCGTGAACTTCTCGCCGACCTTCTGAATCCGGTCGGCGTGGTCCACGCTGCGTACGAAGCCCGATCCGTCGAGAGCCTGATGACGCTCGGGGTTGGACAGGACGTCGAATACTGCGTCGACGGGCGCTTCGATGGTGCGTTCGACTGTGACCTTGGTGTTCTCTGTCATGACTACCGCTTGCCCACAATCGGCCACCTTCAATCTTCGGCCATCTGGAGTTAGAGTGACACTGCATATCGAGTTGCCGACTCGGACAGTTGTCACAGAAGGTCGAAGTCCGCGCGAGCTCGTTCGATCTCCGGCATATGGTCGGTAGCCCATTGCAAGATGACGTCGATCGGCGTCCGAAGCGTCTTCCCCAGTCGCGTGATTCGGTACTCGACGGCGACGGGACGCGAACTGAGCAGGACCCGTTCGACAATTCCGTTTCGTTCGAGTTTGCGCAATGTCGCGGTGAGCGATTTCTGTGTCACGTTCGGGATCGCGCGACGCAGATCGTTGAAGCGGGAGGGTTGTTCACAGAGTTCGTTGAGGACGGCCAGCGACCATTTGTCGAGTACCTGATCGAGCAACTCGCGGTGGGGTGCGCTGATGGTGAGTTCGTCCTGCGCGGCCGAGGTATCGGTCATGAAACCACGTCTCCTTGAAGTGACTTTCGTGTACCAGGTATCAATGTTATACCTAGCCGCAACCACCGAGGAGAAGTCGATGTCCGTCATCTATTCCAGTCCGGAAGGCATGACTCAGCCCGTGCCCTACCACCATGTCGCCGTAGGTACCGGTACGCGCCACGTATACGTCAGCGGCCAGATCGCACGCCTCGTCGACGGTGCCCCGGTGGCCCCTGGCGACCTTGCGGGTCAGGTTTCACAGGCGCTGAGAAACACCGCCATCGGATTGGCAGGTGCGGGCGCGACATTCAGCGACGTAGTGCGGTTGACCTTCTATGTCACCCATTGGGCACCGGAGAAGATCGCGGAGTTCATGGCAGGTGTCGAACAGGTTGCCGTCGAGATCGGAATTCCGACTCCCATGCCACCCGCCTCGCTCATCGGAGTCGACTACCTCTTCGAACCGGACGTTCTCGTGGAAGTCGAGGCGACAGCAATCCTCGACTGAATTTCACTGCGAGGCAAAAATTTCGGAGACCTAGGAGCTACTCGAGCAGCCGGCCGATCATTCGTCCGCATTCTCGGCAGATGACGCAGTCCACGGCGACGGGCCGGTTCATCGCCGTCGGGTTGATGGTGGCAGGCATCGCCTTGCTCGGTGTCGTCACGGCGACCTTGGCGTCGTGGCTCGTCCAGAAGGTCGCCGAACAGGACGACGCGAACCAGGCCGCGACCCAGCAACAGGTGGCCGAACTGACCTCGCAAATCGCTGCACTACGAATCGAACTCGCGTCGCAAGACACCAAACGGCAGTGATCCGCGTTCTGCGCCTCAGGAGTCACCGTCGGCGGGTTCAGCCGCCTCACCGTAGTGCTGCTTCGGACTACTTGTCGGCGAGAGCTACTGCTGCCGCCAGGTATTCACGTGAGTCTCGGAACGTCTGCGCTACACCGCGTCCCGCGAGGGCTTGGTACCGACTGAGTCGATCGTCATCGAGAACTTCGAGGACGGTGCTGGAATCGGCGTGCATCCAACCTCCATCTCGTACCAGTTCGTGGGCGCGTTTGCCGTGCAGGGCAGAAATACCCTCGACCCTGATCCCCTTCGCGTCGGTCGACGCCGCGAGGTAATAGGCCTTCTTGCCGGAGTAGCCGGCCTTGACCTTCTCGCGCAACCGGAAGACGGCATCGGCCGCGTCGTCGATAGCCGATGCCTGTTCGTCGGAGCCCGATTCGGCGGCAGAGATTCGCGCGATCTCCCCATCGATCGCAGAGAGCAAAGTGGCGAGGTATTCGGGATCGCTCATAGACCCATGATGCCCTAGAACAGTGATTTCTCGAACCAGCACCCGACGGAAGAGATATCGACACCTGCACAGGTCGGGTCAACGGGGGTCCCGACTGCAAAGTCCAGATTCCGGCCAATCGTGTCATTGGCCGCCGACGACGCGGAGCTGTCCGAACGGTTGCCCACACCACCTGCAGCTTCCACCGACGTAGTCGTGGCCGTCTTCACGTTCGCACTCGTCCACAGCGCATCCGCTGCCGCAGGAGAGCATCTGGCCACATCGGCACCGCTCACCGTCACAGCCCGGGTGGTGAAGTGCCCCCGGCGGCGCAGCGCAGTCGTGACACTTTCTCCGTCCATTGGGTATTCGGCTGGGCCGCCATGTGCAACCAACCGAATCGAGCATTTCCAGTTCACATGCCATGCAGATCGCCATGCCGCGCAGAATCGCACACAGCACCGACACGAAAGGTCGTTCGCATACGAATTCCGCGATCGTGGCCGCGCCTCCGTCGGTGGACCGGCGACTCGAACCACAGGCATCGGCCTGCGCCTGGCGTATCCAGAGACGAAGTGACACCGCCCCGACTGCTCGGCTCCGTCCAATCGCGCGTCATTCGCAGCCGTCGGCGACGCCTAGTGTCGACGGTCGAGTAGGTAAGTCACCGCAACACCTGCGACCAGTCCCCAGAACGGTGCGCCGAGTCCTCCGACATCGGTACCGGAGATGGTGACCAGCAGAGTGATCAGGGGCGCGAGCACCGGTAGCCCGGTCGAGTCGGAGAACGCGGCAGTGAATGCGCCGCGTAGAGCCTCGAGCATGGCCAATCCTGCGAGAGCGGCGACGAAGGTTGCGGGTACCACGGCCAGTCCTCGCACCAGCAGCGGAGCGAGTAGACCCACCACGATGGCCAATGCGCCGCAGGTAATTCCTGCGGTGTACTGCCGCGATCGTTCACCCACAGCAACGAGCAAGGCATTGGTCGGACCGGCAAGACATGTCGACACCGCGCCCAGTGGCGCAACCAGAATTGACCAGACGCCGCAGGCGATGGTGACGACAGTCATCGGCGGCCGGTGGCCCGCAGAGTTCAGTACTGCAGCGCCCTGTCCGTTCTGTACCGCGACCACGGTGATGGCGAGAGGTATCACCAACTGAGCCATTGCCGCCCCGGTGAACGACGGCGCAACGAGTTCGGGCAGACCGACGAGGGGCAGCTCGGCTGCGGGGCCACTCAGTCTGGTGTACCCGCCGGATGCTGCGAGAGCAACGAGACCGGCAACCAGTGCGGCGAGGACCGGGGGCACCCGTTTGGACCAGGTATCGGAGCGGGTCAGCGCCAACCACGCCACAACCATGCTGCCGGCGACGAGCACATTGGACGAAACCGACTGCACCAGTCCGGTTCCGAACGACAGAAACGCACCGGCAACCATGGCCATCACCACGCTGTGCGGCAGGAAGGCCATCAGTTTCGAGACCACGCCGGTAGCTCCCAGCACGATGATGAGCATCCCGGTGGCGAGGTAGGCCCCGACGACTTCCGGCCAGGTCAGCGATGCCAGCGACTGGCCGACCAGAACGGCGCCCGGAATAGTCCAGAAGAAACTCAGCGGCATCCGGTACGCCCAGCTCGCCACCACGGTGAGAATTCCGTTGAGCACAAACACGCCGAAGACCCACGACGCGGTCTGCGCGGCGGTGAGCGAGCCGGCGGCTGCGGCGCCCATGATGACCGCAACCGGACCGGTCGCGCTGAACAGCACACCGGTTGCACCTGCGCCGAAGTACTGCCCGCCGAAGTCGGCGCGCAGGACACGCAGACTCGGCGGGCGCCGCTCCGGCAGTTCGCTGGAAGCCAGTCTCTCGAATATATCTGTCATTCAGCCACTTTCACCGGTTCGGTAGACGCACGATCGGACCGTCGCAGTACCCGAACCGCGGGGACAGCGGTTGTGACGAGCGCTCCGAGCAGCGCTACGACGGCGAAGATGTAGAACGCCGTGGACGACGCGATGCCGGCTCCGAGCAATATTCCGCCGAGTAGCGGGCCCAGTATGCCGCCGAGCCGCCCGAATCCGGCGCACCACGCAACACCTGCTGCGCGGGCGGTGGTGGGATAGTAGTTCGAGACGAATCCGTAGATCAGGACCTGGGTGCCGATGGCACCGATGCCGGCACCGGCAACGGCGACGAGCAGGACACCGAGCGGGAAGTTCAGTGTCAGCAGAACCAACGACAGTGCGGCGAGGCAGAAGGTGACTGCGATGACCCGTTGCGGTCCGGTGCGATCGGCGACACGGGAGGCGATCAGTCCGCCGACGATGGCACCGCCGTTGAGCACCAACAGGAACGACAGTGAGCCCTTCGCGTTGTATCCCGCCTCGGACATGATCTGTGGAAGCCAGGTGTTGAGGCCGTAGGTCAGCAGTAGGCCGGAGAAGCTCATCAGACCCAGAAGGGCTGTCGGACGCAGAAGGGGTTTGCGAGCCAGAGCGGCAAACCCGACCCGATCCCCGGCGACAGCAGGCTCGACCTCGGGCATCGGAATACCGGTTCGATCACAGATCTGTTGGGCGTCGGCGACGCGTCCGTGTGCCAACAGCCATCGTGGGGACTCCGGCATCCTAAGCACGGCCAGCGGCAGCAGCACGAACAGCGGGAGAGCTCCGATCCAGAACAGTCCGCGCCACCCGATCGAATCCTGCAGGGTGATCGCAGCCAGCGATGCCAGCACACCGCCTGCTGGGATGCCGCTGTAGACGATGGCGTTGAACAGGTTTCGTCGTCCGGGCGGTGCGAATTCGGCGATCATGGCACCGACGGTGGCGACGAGGCCACCGACTCCGATGCCGGTCAGGAACCGAAGTAGGCCGAACATCGTGATGTTCTGTGCGAGGGCAGTTGCCCCCATCCCCACCGAGAACCAGACGATGCACGTCAACATCGTTCTGCGACGACCGATCCGATCACCGAAAGCACCGGCCGTCAAGGCACCGACCATGACTCCGATCAGGGCGTAGGAACCCAGTGCGCCGGCAGTTTCCGGATCGAGCGCGCCCAGCTGAGCGGAATCGGCGAGCAGAGTCGGCAGCACGGTACCGTAGACGACGAGGTCGTAGCCGTCGAAAACAATTGCTGCCGTTGACAGTGCAACGATCCACAACACACTTCGGCGGTGTCGGTCACTGGCCCAACTGGAGTTGGTGGTGGAGTCCGGGGCATTCATCGGGGATCCTTTTCGGTCAGGGGGTACCGCGTCGAGACTGCATCGGCGCTGACGGCCGAGCGGGTAGTTTCACTGTTCCAGACTGTGCGCTGAGTCACACCAGGGCTTTGCCTAGCGCCTACCTCGGCATTACGAAAGTTGTTGTCTTCCAATCATGTTGCCGAGGTTTCATCGGTCGCTCGGGCAGCGGCCAATTCGGCTCTCGAACGGATACCCATCTTGGCGTACACCCTGGTCAGATGAAACTGAACCGTCTTGACCGACAAGAACAATTCGGCGGCGACCTCGCGATTGGTCATTCCCGTGGCGACCAGGCTCGAGACGGCATCCTCCTGCGGGGTCAACGCGTCGTGGGCCCGGTTCTTCAGAACGGCGTGCACGCCACCCGCTTTCAGTTCGCGGTCGCACCGCCGAACGTACGTATCGGCACCCAGCGCGAGATAGCCCTCTCGGGCGGCGCTGACGACTGCATCGGCCTCGCGTCGCTTACCTGCCCTGCGCAGGGTCTGACCGTAGGCATAATTGACCCGGGCGCGATCGTATGTCAGAGGTAGCGGCGCGAGCGATGCCAGCGCATCCTCGAACGATGCTCGCGCAGAGTCGAGGTCGCCGATCGCGCCGTGCAGGCGGCCCCGCGCGCAGGCAAGACGCGCGCGTGCGGAGCGATGACCACGGTCTCGCACTCTGGCCTCGTGCGGAGTCAGAAACTCGTCGGCCTCGTCGAGTCGGCCCTCGACTATCAACGCGTTGGCATATACATCGGGCCAAGCCCAGAAACCAGGTTCGGACACATCGGCGTGAGCCCACTGCTCGGTCAGCGGTGCAAGAGCGCGTAGAACGCCGGCATAGTCGGCTCGAGCTTCCGCGATGGCAGCACGGCCGAGAGCCGTCGGCACCCGCATGATCGCGTAATCGCGCGCGCCGGAATTCCCTCGATGTGCGCTGGCCTCAGCGGCCTCCCAATCTCCGCGGAGCGCGTGGATCTGCGTTGCGGTCCACTGGAGCAGAGGAAGGATCAACGCGGCACCGGAGCGGTCGGCCAGATCGGAACCCGCTCCGACCAATCGCAGCGCAGCATCCCACTCGCCGGTGACGAAATAGGTGCGCGCCAGCCAACCATGAGCCCACAACGAGATTCGCGTCGAACCGCCGAGAAAGTCCGTCGGTGCCGCGGCTTCGAGCTCGGAGCGAGCGAGATCGATACGGTCCGTAGCGAAGTGCAGCCAGCCTGCGCCCATCTGCACACGTTGCCCGACTGCCCCGGTACTGGCGTGACCCCACAGGTCCCGGTAACTGCTCAGTGCTTCTGCGACACGGCCCGTGCCCGCCAAACCGAGACCTCGAATGGACTGCGCTTCCACCGCGGTTGCGTGGTCGGCTCCGACGAGTTCGACTGCGCGGTCGGCCCACCGCACGAGGTTCGCACCGTCGCAGCGCGCCAGATTGTGTAGGACCTGCCGATGACAGATCACGGCGGCGACCTCGGGGTCGTGTCGCGTCCGGACCATCTGCCATGCCCGAGTGAGCCGAGCTTCGGCTTCGTTGGGGCGGCCCCGCAGGATGGCCAGGTACCCGAGAACGGCATTGCGAGTCGGGGTCTCGCGAAAACTTTCGACCTCGGCAATGTAATCCGAGGCCGTGCGCATGTCCCCCGCACCGATCAAGGCGTCCACCGCGCGAACCAAGCGATCCTCCCGCTCGGCCGCCTCCTGTGTCGACCGACTCGACAGGAGGTAAAGTCTTGCTGCCGTTGCCCATTCACCCTTACCTGCCCGAGAGGCAGCGAGAGTGTCCAATCGGTCCGACACCAGCGGGTCGGGCAGTGGCGACGCTTCGACCAGATGCGCGAGCTGATCGGCCGGGTCGGCCTCGGCTGCTGCAGCGGCTCGGTGCAATTGTGCTCGCTCGACTCTGCTCATTGTCGAGAGCACCGCGGCGCGCACCGTCGGATCGGGAGACTCGAGGATGGTGGCTGCAGAGCTGCGCCGGACGTTCACCAGTGCGAGCTCCTCTGCGAGATCGACAGCAGGCCAGGGGTCTTCGACGCCGGCGACCTGGCACACCGTCGTCAACGGTCGGCCGCATTCGAGAACTGCGACGGCTGTGATCAGGTGTCGGGCCTCGTCGGTACACAGCCCGAGCGTCGTCCGGACCTCGGCCGCCACGAAAGCAGGTGCCGGCAACTCGGGGCGAACACCCTTCCAGGTCTCGCCAGGCACCTCGTTCAGCAACGCCAGTACGTACCGAGGCCGTCCGCCGGTGTGTCGCGCAAGGTGTGCAGCCGAGGACGGCGACAATATGACCCCCTGCAGCGCAGCAATTTCGGCCACGGCCGCCACTGTCAGTGCCGGTACCGCCAGCGACAGGTCTGCGGCGCGGTCGAGAACCCGATGCGATTCGATACTGCCTTCGGGCAACGGCTTTCGAGTACACACCACCGCCAATTTCCCGGACCGATGATGCCGAACGGCGGAGGCGAGTGCACGGAGCGAGTCCGCATCACAGTCGTGTGCGTCGTCGATCAGCAGGACTGTCACACAGTCCGGCGGCAACGCGTCGGCGATTCGGTTCCCCCACTCGACCGGCTCGGCCCCCTCTATGTCGATAGCTGGGACGAACTGCCTGACGAGGGCGAACGGCACCTGCGTTTCCCACGGCACCGCACCGATGCGGCGCACCACCGTGCGCTGCACCTCGGTACCGACCGTCCGTTCCAGCTGCCGGAGAATCGACGACGCGCCGATGCCAGGCGGTCCGGTCAGCACCGCGAAAGTCGACTCAGTCGCGGACGCACCGACTGCCCGGAACAGGACGTCCACCAGTTCACCGCGGCCGATCAACGGTGAAGGTGACATGACGTCACCGTATCCGCGGAGCCGGAGTGCGTCCGGCGATCGAACCAACACCGTCATGACTCAGCCCGGATCGCCGCCGGCCACCGGGAGCACGGTGCCGGTGATGTACGACGCCTCGTCGGAGGCGAGGAAGCAGATCGCCGCGGCCTGCTCGTCGAGTGTTCCGTAGCGTTTGAGCAGCGAGGACTCCACCGTTTGGTCGACGATGGCCTGGTACCACTCCTTCTCCTGGTCGCTGGAGGGCGCGGGCCCGCGAGCAACGCGCCGTGCCGGTGCGTCGGTTCCGCCTGGAGCGGTGGCCACCACACGAACACCGTGCGGTGCCGCCTCGAGCGCCAGAGTCGCAGTGATGGCGTTGACGCCTCCCTTCGCTGCTGCGTAGGGGACCCGGTGGATGCCGCGGGTGGCGACCGAGGAAACGTTGACGATGGTGCCGGCACCACGTTCGATCATGTGTGGGATCACGGCTCGGCAGGACCACAGCGTCGGAAAGAGCGAGCGGGAGATTTCCTTCTCGATCTGCTCGGGCGGGTACTCGGCGAACGGTTTGGCCCAGATGGTGCCGCCGACGACGTGAACGGACACGTCGACGCGACCGTGTGCTGCGAGTGCGGCGTCCACCACCGCCGAAGCGCCCTCCCAGGTTTCGAGGTCGGCGATCACGGGGGCGGCCTCGACGCCGTCTCGTCGAAGTTCCTCGGTGAGCTGTTCGACCAACTCGGACCGGTCGGCCAGGATCAGTGCTCCGCCTTCGGCACCGATCCGTCGGGCGACGCATTCGCCGATCCCCTGGGCGGCACCGGTGATCAGCACGATCTTGCCTGTGAATCGGCCCGGGCTGACGAACTTGGGACGTTTGTTCGTACGGGATTCGTGCATGGCACGCTTCATCGTGGCCTTCGAGCGGTCGGCGTGATCGGCGATCAGCGTTCGTGCGCGCCCCCGGTCCCCTGCCTCGAACGCGTCGACGATGTCCAAGTGGTCCTGGGCGCAGAGCGGATCGCACCAGGTCGCATTGCGCAGCACGTCCTCCATCGCCGCTTTCACCCCGAGGGCTCGATAAGCCTGCAGCAGGTGCTCGTTGCCCGTCTGGGTGAAGAGGTAGTCGTGGAAGGCAGCGTTGGTCTCGGTGTAGGCGGCGGCGTCGACGAACCGATCACCGTCGACGTAGCGAGTGGTGGTCTCGGCCAGCAATCGGTAGCCGGAGATCTGCTGTGAAGACAGTCGGCCTATCACCAGCTCCAGGGCACCGAGTTCGAGAGCGCGCCTGGCCTCGAACACTGCATCCGACTCGTGGACCGAGGGATGCTCTTCGCCGATCTCGTACTCCGAGCCCGAAACGGACTCTGGTACCGGAGTGCGCCGGACAAGTGGCTCGACGTCACTGGGGGTCCAGATACGTTGTGCTGCAACTGAGTGCGCTTCGGGTGTCAAGAGTAGATCTGGACTTTCGTCCAACCCGACGCGGTCGGCCGTCGACCCGGCTACGGCGACGCGCTGCCCCGCGATCGCGCGCATGGTGTCTGCCTCCTCCGATGCCGAGAGCCCACAACTATGGCGTAGAGGTTCCGCTGGGCGAGTGCCGAATACCGTTCGACCGAAGATGCTGCGCGCCTCGAAGGCGGGAATCTCGGCAGCGCCGTCTGCAGACTGCTCCATCGGAACGACTTTCGCGTCGACCTGTGGTTCCACCGGTTCGCTCACCGTCGTCCGGTGGTCGTTCACCAGATCCTCTGTGAGCGAATTCGTTTCGTCGTCGAGACTCTCCTTCGCAGCTGCCGACGACGGCGCGAACTTCTCGTAGTAGAAGCCGGTCGGTTCGATGCCGGCTTCGGTGAAGTGTGTTCGGACTGCCTCGACCATGGGAGGCGGGCCGCACACGTAGACCGCGACATCACCGCCATTGAGATGTGCATCGGTCAACAGTGCAGTGACGTACCCCTTGTTCGCAGCGGTGGTGGAGGGATCCGAGACGCAGTGATCCCAGGTGAACGAGTCGAGCGTGCTTGCCAGCTCGGTGAGTTCGTCCAGCTGGACGACGTCGTCGTCGGTACTGGCTCCATATACGAGATGCACTGGACGAGTGCTCGATTCGGCAGCCAAAGTACGCAAGATCGACAGGATCGGGGCCAGCCCGGTACCGCCGGCCAGTAATAGCGCAGGTCGCTGTGCCTCGCGCAGAAAAAAGCTTCCGTGTGGTCCGGTGAACGAGATCTTGTCGCCCGCGGCCGCCGTGTCGCTCAGATAGGTCGACATCAGGCCACCCGCTGTGAGCTTGACCAGGAACTCGAGTTCGTCCGATCCCGACACGCAACTGAACGAGTAGGACCTGGTCTCCTCGGACCCGGGGACGGTGATGTTCACGTACTGGCCGGGAAGGAAAGCGAGTGTGCCACCTGCCGGGGCCTCGACGGCAAGACGCACCGTCGTGGGAGAGAGTTTCTCCACGGCGGTCACCACCGTCTCATGCGTCGCCGCTTGGGTTTTCGCCACCGCCGAGGTGCTGGCGATCTGCAGCACCAGATCGGACGTGGGCTTCATACTGCAGGGAAGGCAGTAACCGTCGTCCGATTCGGACTGCGAGAGCGCGTCGTCGAGGTAGGTACCGCCGTCGTACTCACCCGATTCGCACAGGGCCTTGCACGTTCCGCACGCTCCGTCCCGGCAGTCGAGAGGGATGTTGATGCGTGCCCGGTAGGCGGCGTCGGCGACGGTCTGGTCGTCCTCGCAGGTGACGAAGCGGGTGACGCCGTCCTCGAAAGACAGTGCGATGGAATGACTCACGATGGAACTCCTCGGGATTACGGCAGATCGATCAGAAGTGATAGATGTCGACAACGTGATGGATGTAGTCGTTCTTCAGCACCACGGTCTTGCGCCGGATGAGCGGCGAGTCACCGGAGAAGTCGATCGTGTAGAACGAGGTTCCGTAGTACGGATCGATGGTCTTGTAGCGGAAATACATGGTGTGCCAGTTGAATCGGACGTCGACGATATCTCCCCGACGTTCGATGACCTCGACGTTGCTGATGTTGTGACTGGTCCGCGGCTCGGGTATCGACGTGGCACTGGACCGTTCGGTCCTGATGCGGAACACGCGATCCTCCAGCCCACCCTTGTTCTCGTAGTAGATCAGCGAGATGTCGGTCTGGGGATCCTCGGTGAGGAGGTCGTTGTCGTCCCAGCAGGGCATCCAGTACTCGACGTCGTCCGCGTAGCACGTGAGCCACTTCTCGAACTCGCGATCGTCGAGGTAGCGCGCTTCACGGTAGAGGAACTGCTCGATGGATGACTGGGTGATCAGGCGCGACGGGGCGGTCTGCCGGCTATCGGTGTTGTCGACGGTAGCAGTCATGTCAGACCTCCTGTGCTGCAGCGGGTGCGGAGTCGGCTGCGCGCTGCTTGTCGAGGGCAGCGAGCAGAGTCTTGCGCCAGTAGCCGTGTTGGACGGGGAACAGGCCCTCGTCTTCGTTCTTGACACCCGCCGAGATGACACCGGGCATGTCGAGAGCCTCGGCCACCGGATCCGGTCCGGTGAGCCAGTGCTCCGCGCCGCGGCTCATGTCGTTCCACGGCGCATTGGTCGCCTGGAACGTCAGCTGGCACGAGCGGAACTCCTCCAGGTCGTCTGGTGTCGCCATGCCGGAGGCGTTGAAGAAGTCCTCGTACTGCCGGATCCTGTGTGCGCGAGCCTCTTTGCTCTCCCCCTTGGGAGCGATGCAGTAGATGGTGACCTCGGTCTTGTTCGGCGCGATCGGCCGGAAGTGCCGGATCTGCGTGCTGAACTGATCCATCAGGTAGACGTTCGGGTACAGGCAGAGGTTGCGTGAACCCTTGACCATGAATTCGCCCTTGGCGTCGCCGAACTTCTCCTTCAGTGCGTCCATCTGGTCCCACAGTGGGCGGTCCTGGGGGTTGGCCGCCCAGGTCCACAGGCAGAGATGGCCGTTGGGGTAGGACCAGTAGCCACCGCCGGACTTGCCCCAGCCCCCGGCGTCGAGCGCCTTGGTGGTGTTCTTGGATTCACCGTTGTTGCGGCGCGAGGTGGTCGCGGCGTAGTTCCAGTGCACGGCACTGACGTGATAGCCGTCGGCCCCGTTTTCCGCCTGCACTTTCCAGTTTCCGTCGAAGGTGTACGACGAGGATCCCCGCAAAACTTCGAGGCCGTCGGGAGACTGGTCTACGAGCATGTCGATGACCTTCGTCGTGTCACCGAGATGCTCGGCGAGGGTCGAGACGTCGTCGTTCAGGCTCGCGAAGAGGAAACCGCGGTAGCTCTCGAAACGGGGCACCTTGGTGAGGTTGTGCGATCCGTCGACGTCGAACGTGTCGGGGTAGCCGGCACCGTCGGGATCCTTGACCTTCAGCAGTGTGCCGTCGTTTCGGAACGTCCAGCCGTGGAAGGGACAGGTGAGCGTGGTGCGGTTGTCCGTCTTGCGTCGGCACAGCATCGCACCGCGATGGGCGCAGGCGTTGATGAGGCAATGCAGCTCGCCGTCCTTGTCACGGGTGATCACAACGGGCTGTCGACCCATGTGCACCGTGAAGTAGTCGCCGTTGTTCGGGAGCTGACTCTCGTGGGCCAGGTAGATCCAATTGCCCTCGAAGATGTGCTTCATCTCGAGCTCGAAAACCTCCTCGTCGGTGAAGATGCTGCGGTTGGCGCGGTAGATGCCCGCCGCGACATCGTCGATCACCGCTCTGTCGATCGTGTTCTGTACGTGATCCAGCATGTCGGTCATATCGGGTTCCTCCAGGTGCTTCGAGTTCGATTACAAGCGACTGTGTCAGGGAGTGGTCGCCGTCACACCAGGGCTTTACCTAGGCCCAACCTGGGGACCTATTGATATTCACCGCTTATCAATCAGCCGCAAATAGGTCTTTGTCATCGATGTATTGTGCCCCTACTGTGGTCAGGGTCACCCCTGGACGCACAGAAAGGCTCGGTCATGGAACTCCGGCACCTGTATCACTTCGTGGCCGTCGCCGAGACTCGGCACTTCGGGCAGGCCGCCACCCGGCTTCATTTGGCTCAACCTGCGCTGTCGCAATCGGTTCGCCAGTTGGAGGCCGAGTTGGGTGTGACGCTGTTGGCCAGGACAACCCGCCAGGTGAGCCTTACTCCGGCGGGAGAGTTCTTCTACCGAGAAACGCTCCGCAATCTCGACAACCTCGAGCAGAGCGCGCGAGGAGTGGGAAGGATCGCCGAGGGCCGATACGGGTTGGTACGCATCGGCTTCACCGGTACCGCCGCCTTCGACCAGCTACCGCCGATTGCGCGAGCGATCAAGCAGAGACTGCCCGGTATCGCCTTGGAAATTCATGGGGACCTGCTCACCCCTGCACAGGTCGACGGTCTGCGCTCGGAACATCTCGACGTTGCGGTACTGCGGCCACCTGTCGCGGGTGACGATCTCGTGCTGCGGAAGATCACCACCGAATCGTTGGTACTCGCACTGCCCGTCGATCATCGGTTCTCCACCGAACCGGCGCTCGACGTCGCTGATCTGGCCCACGAGGACTTCGTGATGTACTCCGACACTCATTCGGTCGTCAACGAAGCTGTGGTGTCGAGTTGTCGCGCAGCAGGTTTCAGCCCCCGTCGTGAACACGAGGCCCCGGATACTTCGGTCCTGCTGGCACTCGTCGCAGCGGGATTGGGTGTTGCGTTGGTTCCGGAATCCGTTCGCGCCCTGCAGTTGAACGGCGTTGTGTTCCGCGATATCGCCGGCGCGAGCACCATCGATCTGGCGTTGGCCTGGTGCCGAGACAGGCCCTCTGCACTCGTCGATGCGCTCGTCGGTGCCCTCGAAGACGCGGGCGTTCTGCCCCGCCTCGAGCGATCCGTCCCCTCCCAGCCGAAGGACATTGCATGAAGATCGTCGCCGTCGACGCGATCCCGTATTCGATCCCGTACCGAAAACCGCTGAAGTTCGCCAGCGGTGAGGTCGCTGCGGCCGATCACGTGTTGGTTCGGGTGCACACCGACGACGGCATCGTCGGTATCGCCGATGCTCCACCCCGACCCTTCACCTACGGCGAGACCCAGCGCGGAGTGGCTGCGGTGATCGAGACCCTCTTCGCCCCCGCGATCATCGGCCTCACCCTCGTCGAGCGCGAGGTGGTACACGCGAAACTGGCTCGCACCGTTGGCAATCCGGTGGCCAAATCGGCGGTTGACATGGCGATCTGGGACGCGCTGGGGCAGACACTCGACCTCCCCGTCACCGAACTGCTCGGCGGATACACCGACCGGATGCGAGTGAGCCACATGCTCGGGTTCGACACGCCGGCAGCGATGGTCGACGAAGCCATCAAGATGCGGGAGACGTACGGAATCGACGTCTTCAAGGTCAAGGTCGGCCGCCGACCGATAGGCCTCGACATCGCGGTCGTCCGCGCACTCCGCGAGGGCCTCGGTGCCGACACCGAACTGTATGTCGACGGCAATCGTGGCTGGACCGCCGCCGAATCTGCGCGCGCCATGAAAGAGATGTCCGACCTCGGACTGACCCTCGCCGAGGAACTGTGCCCGGCCGACGACGTCCTCGGCCGCCGTTGGCTCGTCCAACAACTCGATGTCCCCTTCGTGGCCGACGAATCGGCGACCACACCGGCCGAGGTCACCCGGGAAATTCTCGGTGGTTCCGCGACCGCGGTGAGCATCAAGACCGCTCGTACCGGTTTCACGACGTCGCGGCGGACCCACCACCTGTGCGAGGGCCTCGGCGTAGACGTGGTGATGGGCAACCAGATCGACGGACAACTCGGGACGGCGTGCACCGTCGCATTCGGTGCCGCTTTCGACCTGACGTCGCGTCGGGCAGGCGAGCTGTCCAACTTCCTCGACATGAGCGACGACCTTCTCACCGAGAGCCTCGAAATTCGGGACGGCACGCTCAGTGTCCTGCCGGGCTCGGGACTCGGTGTGCGCATCGACCCGGACAAACTCGCGAAATACCGAACCGACCAATGATTTTCAGTCCCCGAACACATCTTCCACACAAGGAGCAGACATGAGTGTCGATCACGCAGAAACGAACAACCTGACCGGCGAGGTCGCCACTGCGGCCGCGTCCGGCGCGAATGCCACCCAGCGCTTCACCTCCGACAAGCAGGCCGCTGCCCACACTCCACCCGAGCGCGTCAGTCTGCTTGCCCGCCAGGTGCTCTCGGCCGTCCACGACACGGTCCGCGAACACAAGGTGACCTACGACGAGTACAACGCGCTCAAGGCATGGCTCATCAACGTCGGTCAGACCGGTGAATGGCCGCTGTTCCTCGACGTCTGGGTCGAGCACGTGGTCGAAGAGGTTGCCGGTGAATCCCGCGAGGGCAGCAAGGGCACCATCGAGGGCCCGTACTACGTTCCGGACGCACCCGAGTTGGGTTCGGCCGCAATCCTGCCCACCCGCGACGGCGAGAAGGGCACCCCGTTGCTGTTCCAGGGCCAGGTCAAGGCCGTGGACGGATCGCCGCTGGCGCACTCGGTCATCGAGATCTGGCACGCCGACTCCGACGGCTTCTACTCGCAGTTCGCGCCAGGAATTCCGGAGTGGAATCTACGCGGCACGGTGACCACCGACGATCAGGGCCAGTTCTGGATTCACACCATGAAGCCTGCGCCGTACCAGATCCCGACCGACGGGGCATGCGGCAATCTCATCTCCGCCGCCGGCTGGCACCCGTGGCGTCCGGCGCACCTGCACCTCAAGGTCGCTGCCGACGGCTACCAGCAGATCACCACTCAGCTCTACTTCCCCGGTGACGCGCACAACGACGACGACGTTGCCAACGCCGTCAAGCCGGAGCTCATCCTCGACCCGCGCGACGTCGACGGTGGCCAAGAAGTGACGTACGACTTCGTACTCGACAAGGACTGAGACACATGCTGTTTGCTGTGAAGATGGACGTCGCGCTGCCGCAGGATCTCGATGCGGATGTACGAACCGACACTCTCGCCCGAGAGAAGGCGTACTCGCAGCAGCTGCAGCGCGACGGCGAGTGGGTGAGCATCTGGCGACTCGTAGGTCAGTACTCGAACCTCAGTATCTTCGATGTGCGGGACAACGAGCGACTGCACCAGATTCTGTGGAATCTGCCGCTGTTCCCGTACATGAGTATCGACGTGAGCCCACTGGCCCAGCATCCGTCGGACATTTCCGCGGTGTAAGAGATGATGTGGCAGGACGAACTCGGACCGACGCCGAACTCGAAGTTGTGGACGGTATTCAGACGATATCCGTCCACAACTTCGAGTTCGGCACCGCTGCTTTCGCTCCCGCAGGCCCCCTCGAAGTCCAGAGCTCGATCTAACCAGTCCCTCAGGGCAAAGGGCGGTGCCGTGCCCGCTCCTGATAGCAACTGGCCGAATCCGGACCTCGCCGGACCCACTGATCCAGCGATTTCGACGCAGCAGGATGGGGTTGTGGCGTTCTCGCGGCGCACAAACGAAAAAGCGGCTCCGAATTTCTTCGGAACCGCTTTTGAACTGCAGTGTGTCGGGCTGACAGGATTTGAACCTGCGACCACTTGACCCCCAGTCAAGTGCGCTACCAAGCTGCGCCACAGCCCGCCGCGCCTCGAAAGGCGCTTGCTGAGATTACCCCAGCCCTACCCCTGAGAGGAAATCGCCTGCTCAGGGGCGGGGTCGGGTTGCATCAGCGGTTGTTACCCTTGCCCGGCCGTTCCCGCTTCTCGCGGATACGCACCGAGACGCGCACGGGGCTGCCGTCGAAGTTGAACTCCTCACGCAGACGCCGCTCGATGAATCGGCGGTAGCCGGCCTCGAGGAAGCCGGTGGTGAACAGCACGAACGTCGGCGGCCGGGTGCTGGCCTGCGTCGCGAACATGATGCGCGGAAGACGTCCGCCACGCATCGGCGGCGGAGTTGCCGCCACGACCTCCTTGAGCCACGTGTTGAGGCGTCCGGTCGGCACACGCTTGTCCCACGACTCCAGAGCAGTCTCGAGCGCGGGCACTAGCTTCTGTACCGCACGGCCCGTCTGCGCCGAGATGTTCACGCGTTGCGCCCATGGCACCCGAGCGAGATCGCGGTCGATCTCCTTCTCGAGCTGCTGACGACGATCGTCGTCGACCAGATCCCACTTGTTGAACGCCAACACCAGCGCGCGGCCGGCATCGGCGACCATGCTGAGCACGCGCATGTCCTGCTCCGAGATCACCTCGGAAGCGTCGAGAAGCAGAATTGCGACCTCGGCGGCCTCGATAGCAGACTTCGTCCGCAATGACGCGTAGAACTCGGCACCGCTGGCATGGCTGACGCGCTTGCGCAGTCCGGCGGTATCGACGAATCGCCATGTCTTGCCGCCCAATTCGACCAACGAGTCGACGGGGTCGACAGTGGTTCCGGCAACATCGTGCACCACCGAGCGCTCGTCGCCCGAGAGCTTGTTGATCAGCGACGACTTGCCCACGTTCGGCTTGCCGACCAGAGCGACACGCCTGGGTCCCCCACCGGGGATGCCCTCACGCGGCGTCTCGGGCAAGGCCTCGAGCACACGGTCCAGCAGATCACCGGTACCGCGGCCGTGAGTCGCGGAAACCGACAACGGCTCCCCCAGACCCAGCGACCACAGTGCGGCGACCTCGGACTCGGTGCGTCCGTCGTCGACCTTGTTGGCCACCAACAGAACCGGAGTCTTCGACCGGCGCAGCACTCGCGCCACTGCCTCGTCCGTCGTCGTCGAACCGACACGCGCGTCGACGACCAACAGGATCGCGTCGGCGGTGTGCATGGCCAATTCGGCCTGGCGCGCAACGGATGCCTGCAGACCCTTGGCGTCGGGTTCCCAACCGCCGGTGTCCTGCACCAGGAAGCGTCGACCACTCCAGTTCGCCTCGTACGACACCCGGTCGCGGGTGACGCCGGGGACGTCCTCGACCACGGCTTCGCGTCGCCCGATGATGCGGTTGACGAGCGTCGACTTGCCGACGTTCGGTCGGCCCACCACGGCGAGAGTCGGCACGGCTACGGCATCTTCGCCGTCTTCACCTTCGTTGAGGTCGACGTACTCCCACTCGCCCTCGTCACTCCATGTTCCGTCGCCCGCGGTTTCCGCTGCGCCGGAGAAGAATTCTTCACTCACTGCACTGCTCCACTTCTGTCGTTCACCACGAGCAGCAAACGCTCGATCACGCCGTCGAGATCCAGCTCGCTGGTATCGACGATCACCGAATCCTCGGCGGGACGAAGCGGTGACACTGCTCTTGTCGAATCTGCGTGATCGCGTCGTTGCACGTCCGCGAGCACGGATTCGTAGTCGTCTACGCGACCCTGTTCGATGTTCTGCTTGTTGCGACGCTCTGCCCGCGCTTCCGGTGAGGCAGTCAGGAACACCTTCACGTCGGCGTCGGGAAGGACGACGGTGCCGATGTCGCGGCCCTCCACAACGATTCGCGTCGACGAGCTCGCAAGGTCGCGCTGCATCTGCACCAACAGCTCGCGCACCGCAGGCACTGCGGACACGGCCGAGACGGCCTTGGTGACTGCGTCGCCGCGGATTTCGCCGCTGACGTCTTCACCGTCGAGCAGAACGGTCTCGGCCAGCGGGTCCTTGCCGATCTCGAGGGGAAGCGCCGCAACAGCTTTCGCAACAGCGTCTGCATCGGTGGGCTCGACGCCCGAGCGCAGCACCCACACCGTCGCGACGCGGTACATCGCACCGGTGTCGAGGTAGCTCGCTTCCAGTGCCGACGCGAGCCGGCGCGATACCGACGACTTACCGGTGCCCGAGGGACCGTCCATCGCAACGACGAGCGCACTCATCACAGGCCCACGGATTCGTAGAGCTTGCCGATCTCGCCGCGACCGAGAACACGCAGCGTTCCCGGACGCTGATCGCCGAGCACGATGTTGCCGACATCGGTACGCACGAGGCGTCCGACCGGGAAGCCGACCTTGTCGAACAACCGACGCACGATGTGCTTGCGGCCCTCGTGCAGGGTCACCTTGACGAGCGATTTGCCGTCCGAGATGTCGAGCAGCTGGAAGCCGTCGACCTTCACCGGGCCGTCGTCGAGAGTCACGCCTTCACGCAGCTGCTTGCCGAGCGTGCGGGGAATGGTGCCCGACAACGTCGCGAGGTAGGTCTTCGAAACCTCGAACGACGGGTGCATCAGGCGGTGAGCAAGATCACCGTCGTTGGTGAAGAGCAACAGACCCTCGGTGTCGGCATCGAGGCGGCCGACGTGGAACAGTCGCTGCCCCGCCTGGACCCGCTCGGAGACGATGTCTCCGACGCACGGGCGTCCCAGATCGTCGGACATGGTGCACTGCCATCCACGCGGCTTGTTCATCGCGAGATGAACCAGTTCTTCCTTCACCACCACGCGAGTGCCGTCGACACGGACCACAGCGATGTTCGGATCGATGCGGATGCCCTGTTCGGTGACGATGCGTCCGTCGACCTCGACGCGGCCGTCGGCGATCAGTTCCTCGGCGGCGCGACGCGATGCGACTCCGGCCTGTGCGAGCACCTTCTGCAACCGCACGCCTTCACCGACGGGCACGTGCTTGCGCGGTGAGGAATCGGTGTGCTGATGCTTCGCCGGCTTGGCGTTGCTGATCGTGGTCGACGGAACCTGCTTCTTCTGCGGCTTCGGCGGCTTGGGACGCGACGGCTTCTTGCGAGGAACGGCGTCGTTGCTGCGATCGTTCACGCCGGTCTCGACAGGCTTGTGATCGAAGGATTCTTCCTGCTCGACGCCACGGCGAGGGGCAGGTCGGGCTCCCGTACGAGGGGCTCCGGTGCGTGGTGCGCCTGCGCGGGGTCCCCCGGTACGCGGGGCTCCAGTGCGAGGTCCCCCGGTGCGGGGAGCGCCGTCACGGGGCGCATCGTCGCGGGTGCGATCTCCGCGGCGCGCGTCACGCGGAGTGTCCGACCTACCTGCGGTCGGCTTCCTGCGTGGGTCTTGTCTCTTGTTACGGTCCGGTGTGCCATCACGGCGAGCGGGCTTGTTCACTTGTCTTACCTATCAGTCGTCCGAGTCGAGCTCGGCTGCCGGATCGGGTTTCGATCCGCGGTTCTTGGTGGAGCGGGTCGTTCTCGGGTCGGTGTCCATGCTGTCACTGATCTCGTCGATCAGGTCCACACCCGGCAACAGCGGTGCCAGTTCGGGTAGATCACCGAGCGATGCGAGCCCGAGCCGTTCGAGGAACAACTCGGTGGTGCAGTACATCGTGCCGTTCGTCTCCGGGTCCGTTCCTGCTTCGGAGATCAGTCCACGGGCGAGCAACGTACGCATCACTCCATCGACATTGACTCCTCGCACGGCGCTGACTCGCGCGCGGGTCAACGGTTGACGATATGCGATCACGGCCAGGGTTTCCAATGCCGCACGTGTGAGCTTGGACCGAGCGCCGTCCAGAAGCAGCCGTTCGACGTACGGCGCATAGGCGGTTCGGGTGTAGAAACGCCATCCGTCACCGGCGTAACGGAGGTCGATTCCGCTGGTTCGTTCGGTCAGTGCAGCGGCCATCGCCGTCAATGCCGCGCGCACGCGGGCCACCGACGCACCCACGGCCGAGGCGAGCTGCTCGTCCGAGGCCGGTGTGTCGACGATCAGCAACACGGCTTCGAGAGCCGAGGCGAGAGTGGCGTCGTCGAGCTCCTCGGAATCTTCGACGTCCTCGAGCTCGAGTTCTGGGTCGGCACTCATTCGTAGTCCTCTTCCGTGACCACGATGGGTCCTTCGTCCTTACCGGTCCAGCTCACTCGAAGATCGCCGAGCGGCTCGGGCTGCTCGAAGGCGATCACCTGTTGCCGGAACAGCTCCAGCAACGCCAGGAATCGCGCGATTATTTCGACCTGCACCTCACAGTCCTGCACCAACTCCGAGAACGACGCCCACTCGTTCAATCCTCGGCCCTGCAGATTCTCGAGCAGCCACGCCGCCTGCTCGGGAATCGACACTGCGTGCTGATGAATGTGATCGAGCCCCACCTGCGGAATCGGCTTGGGTCGAAACGCGGCAGCGGCGATGTCGGCGAACGTGGCCGGGTCGACGCCGAGAAGCACCTCCGGAATCAGGTCCGCATATCGGTCCTCCACCGACACCGATCTCGGATAGCGCCGCAGCGCAGCAGCTTCCAGCTCACCGAACAGCAGAGCGACCTGCTTGTAGGCGCGGTACTGGAGTAGCCGGGCGAACAGTAGATCTCGCACTTCGAGCAGCGCCAGATCCTCGGCGTCCTCCACATCACCCGAGGGCAGCAACCGCGCCGCCTTGAGATCGAGCAGCGTCGCGGCAACGACGAGGAATTCTGTCGTCTGGTCGAGGCCGACATCGGCACCGAGCGACTTGGTGAACGAGATGAAATCGTCGGTGACGGTGTGCAACGCCACTTCGGTGACGTCCATGCGGTGCTGACTGATCAGCGACAACAACAGATCGAACGGACCCTCGAAGTTCAGCAACCGCACCCGGAATTTCGACGGATCCGCGTCGGCGGGAACCTCGATCGGGGCCTCGTCTGCGGCGTCGACGGTCACGGACCCGACCGGTAGATCACCTCGCGCGCAAGGGCGCGGTACGCCTGTGCGCCTCCGGATTTCGGCGCCCACGTGGTGATCGGCTCACCGGCCACACTGGTTTCCGGGAATCGGACGGTACGGGTGATCACCGTGTCGTAGACGACGTCGCCGAACACCTCGACCACTCGCGTCATCACCTCGCGCGAGTGCAGTGTGCGGGCGTCGAACATCGTCACCACGATGCCGGCCAACTTCAGCCGCGGGTTGAGCCGATCGCGCACCTTCTCGACGGTGTCGTTGAGCAACGCCAGCCCGCGGAGGCTGAAGTACTCGCACTCCATCGGGATCAGCACTTCGTCGGCGCACGTGAGCGCGTTGACCGTCAACAGACCGAGAGACGGCTGGCAATCGATGAGGACGTAGTCGTAGCGATCGAGAATCGGATGCAGCACCCGCCCGAGTGTCTGCTCCCGGCCGACCTCAGTGACCAACTGAATCTCGGCTGCGGAGAGATCGATGTTGCTGGGCATCAGATCGAGGTTCTCGACGCGAGTGCGCATGATGATGTCGTCGGCAGAGACCTTCGCTTCGACGAGGAGGTTGTAGACCGTCAGATCGAGCTCGTGATGCGCGACGCCCAATCCCGCGGACAGTGCGCCCTGCGGGTCGAGATCCACGAGCAGCACGCGACGGCCGTAGCCGGCCAACGAGGCACCGAGGTTGATGGTCGACGTCGTCTTGCCGACGCCACCCTTCTGGTTGCACATGGCAATGATCTTGGCGGGGCCGTGATTGGCCAAGGGCTGCGGATCGGGGACGGCCCGGGTCTTTCGACCGGTGGGCCCGAGCTCGTTCGGCGCGGGAATGATGTCGCGTGTCTCCCGACTGGATTCCGGTTGACGCGTCTGGAACAGGGCGCCGTCGAGATGCGGATGATCCAAGCCTGACTCCGCCGCTGGCGGCTGCGGTGTCGACACGTTCCAGCGCTCCCCTGTCCCGTTCGTCTTCGAGTAGTTCACGCAAACGCTACCGCTTGACGCTCGTGCAACGTCATCGGACACGCTGACGCACGGTCGCCGGCCTCGTGCTACCGGGCCCGTGGATGCGCTCCCGCCCACACTTCACGCAGTGTGGTGACGGTGACGAGAGTGTAGATCTGCGTCGTCGTCACCGATGCATGCCCCAACAGCTCCTGCACGACGCGAACGTCGGCACCACCGTCGAGCAGATGAGTGGCGAACGAATGCCGAAGGACGTGCGGCGACACTCCTGCGGTGATCCCGGCCCTTTGTGCAGAGTCCTGGAGCACCTGCCACGCACTCTGCCGCGACAACCTGCCGCCCCGGACGTTGAGGAACAGAGCAGGATTCGAGCGGGAAACCAGTCCCGGCCGTCCCCGCACCAGGTACGCGTCGACGGCCTCGATCGCGGGTCGCCCGACCGGGACGATGCGATGCTTGCCGCCTTTGCCTCGCAGCAGCACCGAGCGGGCCTCGGTGTCGATGTCGTCGACGTCGAGCCCGACTGCCTCGGAGATACGAGCCCCGGTGGAGTACAACAGCTCCAGCAGGGCCCGATCCCGCAGCCCGCGCGGGGCATCGGGACCGGCGATCGACGCCGACTCGAGCAAAGCCACCACCTGATCGACGGGCAGCGACTTCGGCAATCGCTTCGCCGGCTGGGGCGGCTTGACCTCGCTCGCGACGTTGCGCTCGACCATTCCCTCCGCGAGCGCAAACCTGTGCAGACCCCGCACCGCGATCAACGTCCGGGCCGCCGAACTCGCTGCGAGAGCCGGGAATTCGTCATCACCGCGCCGCAGATAGAGCACGAACTCGGTGATGTCGTTCTCGGCGACCTTCGCCAGATCGGTGATGGCATAGCCGCTCAGGAACCGCTCGTACCGCACCAGATCGCGACGGTAGGACGACACCGTGTTCGGTGCCGACCCGCGCTCGACCACCAGATGGTCGAGGTACGTCTGAATCTGCTGGCCGATCACGGTCGCTACTTTCGTGAACTCTTCCGCTTCTCGAATGCCGTCGGCAGATCCGTCCACGGCGCATCCGCCGGGCGCAGTTCGGTACCGGCAGCGCGCGCCGCGGCGAACGCGAGAACGCCCGCGACGGCGGATGCGTTGACGATTTCCCCCGACAGCGCGCGACGGACAGCCTCGTCCATCGGCACGTAGGAGAGCTCGATGTCGGCTTCCTCGTCGTGCGCCTCGGGTCGATCGACCTCGGTAAGGCCTCGAGCGAGGAAGATCCGCACGGCCTCGTCGGTGAACCCGGGCGAGGCGAGCACATCGACCAACACCGACCACGTCTGCGCGGCGAGCCCGGTTTCCTCGGCGAGCTCACGCTGAGCCGCCAGCACCGGCTGCTCCCCCGGCTCGTCCAACAGACCGGCAGGCAACTCCCACAGTCGACGACCGACGGGATGCCGGTACTGCTCGATCATCACCACACGATCCTGATCGTCGACGGCCAGAATCCCGACCGCGCCGTGATGCTCGATCACCTCACGCTCGGCCTGACGACCGTTCGGCATCGCGACCTGATCGAGCCGGAGCGCAAGAATCGCGCCGGAGTACGCCGCCGTCGAGTCGAGGGTGGTGAACTCGTGCCGGGGCTCGCTCATCCGACAGTCTCGGCGGCGTCCGATTCCTCCGTCTGAACCGTATCTCCGTGCACGTCGACGGGCAGACGCTCAGCGGCCTTGTACTTCAGCGCAGCGTTGATCAGCGAAGCGAACAGCGGATGCGGACGAGTGGGCCGACTCTTGAGCTCCGGATGCGCCTGAGTGGCGACGAAGAACGGGTGCACCGATGCAGGCAGCTCGACGAACTCGACCAGGTGGCCGTCCGGAGACGTACCGCTGAACACCAAGCCGCTCTTGGCAATTCGATCCCGGTAGTCGTTGTTGACCTCGTAACGATGACGGTGGCGCTCCGAGACGGTCTCGGTGCCGTACGACGCCGCGACAACCGAACCCTTCTGCAGGGTCGCCGGGTAGGCACCGAGGCGCATCGTGCCGCCGAGATCGGCGTCACCGGCGACGGCATCTTCCTGATCGGCCATCGTGGAGATGACCGGATCCTTGGTGTCCGGGTCGAACTCGGCGGAATTGGCGTCGGTCAGACCGACAGAACGAGCGGCCTCGATGACGACACACTGCAACCCGAGGCACAACCCCAGCAACGGAATCTTGCGTGTACGTGCGAACTCGATGGCACCGAGCTTGCCCTCGATTCCACGGATGCCGAAGCCACCGGGAATGAGCACGGCATCGACGTCCCCCAACGCGGCCTGCGCCCCCGCAGGCGTCGCGCACTCGTCGGAAGGAACCCACTTGATCTCGACCTTCGCGCGATGAGCGAATCCGCCGGCACGCAGCGCCTCGGTGACCGACAGGTAGGCGTCGGGCAGGTCCACGTACTTACCGACCAGACCGACGCGGACGGTTTCGCGTGGCTGGTGGACGCGTTCGAGCAGTCCACCCCAGATGGTCCAGTCGACATCGCGGAACGGAAGACCGAGCTGACGGACGACGTACGCGTCCAGGCCTTCCTTGTGCAGCACCTTGGGAATGTCGTAGATCGACGGCGCGTCGGGCGTGGAGATACAGCCGTCGACGTCGACGTCGCACATGAGCGCGATCTTGTTCTTCAGTCCCGGCGGCACGTCGCGATCGCACCGCAGGATCAACGCGTCGGGCTGGATGCCGATGCTGCGCAGTGCCGCGACGGAGTGCTGGGTGGGCTTGGTCTTGAGTTCACCGGACGGAGCCAGGAACGGAACCAACGACACGTGCAGGAAGAACACGTTGTTGCGGCCGACGTCGTGGCGCACCTGACGCGCAGCTTCGAGGAACGGCTGCGACTCGATATCGCCGACGGTGCCGCCGATTTCGGTGATCACGACATCCGGCTGGTGACCCTGCAGGTCGGGGCCGTTCATCGCGAGAATGCGACGCTTGATCTCGTCGGTGATGTGCGGAATGACCTGAACGGTGTCGCCCAGGTACTCACCGCGGCGTTCCTTGGCGATGACCGTCGAGTACACCTGACCGGTGGTGACATTGGCGAACCCGGACAGATCGCGGTCCAGGAATCGCTCGTAGTGTCCGACGTCGAGGTCCGTCTCGGAGCCGTCCTCGGTGACGAAGACCTCACCGTGCTGGAACGGGTTCATCGTGCCGGGATCGACATTGAGGTAGGGATCGAGCTTCTGCATGGTCACGCGCAGTCCGCGTGCGGTCAGTAGCTGGCCGAGGCTGGATGCCGTCAGGCCTTTTCCGAGCGAGGACGCGACGCCCCCGCTGACGAAAATGTGCTTGGTGTCGGAACGCGACTGAAGGCGTGACAATGAGGCTCCCGTGACGAGTCTGCAGGGCTTGCTCCTATCAGGGGGCTGATAAGAGAGGTGAAGCGTGGAAATTGGGCCTGCTACCCACGGGACTTCACGGTAACACCAGTACCTACCTCACCGCCAACGACACGCTCGTTCCGACGACGATCAGCTCGCCGGCGCTCCGACGGTCACGGCGTTCGCGTTGGCTCCGGTGCCGTAGCGACCCGACGCCCCGTCCAGCTGCTCCGCCAAAGCGAGGACAGCGGTGATCCGTCCTGCCTCACGGTCGACGTTGTCGACCGTGCTGAGAGCGGACGACAGCGCCGAATCGGCTCGCACCACAGCGATGGAGCCGTTGCCCTCTGCCGCGCCGGATCGGCCCGCCAGCACAGCGCCTGCACCGCGTGCGTCGAGAGCGCCCGCGAACCGCGCGACGATGGCACCGCGATTGCCGTCCTCCACGTCCGAGGTACCGGAACCGGTGACGACCACGGCCAGTTGAGCGGGCGCGACGGCACCGTTGTCGTACGCGATGAACCCGCCGCTGCGCAGTGTCTCCAGCGCCAGCGAGAGCTCCTCGGGAGTCGACTGCGGCTGGGCTGTCTCTGCGTTGAGCAGCAGCACCGAACCCAGTAGGTCTCCGGCGAGGCTGCCCTGGTCCACCGCACCGGTCCGCAACTGCACACCGGCCGGAATGACATTGGTCAGGCGGGTACGAAGATCGTCACCGTTGGCAGCGGAGACGAACGAATCGGTCAGCGACACCCGGCCGGTGACGGTGGCACCCGACGCTCCGATGGAACGCGTGACTCCGTCCACGTCACCGGGATCGGCGTCCGGGGTGGTGATCACCACGACGCTGCGATCGATCAACGCGTCACGCAGAACCCGGCCCGATACCGCAGCGTCGAAGCCGTCGGCCGAGTTGAGCTGCTCACCGAGCTGATTGTTGGTCGCCTGCAGATCGTCCACCTGAGTTTCGAGACCGGTCTTGTCGTCTCGAAGGCCCGATACCAGCCCGCTCGAGAGCAGACCCGAACCGAGCACGATGCCGATGGCCAGTGCGACGAAGACCGCTGCCAGCGAAATGGCATGTTGGCGAAGCGAAATCACGAAAGCAACCCCTGGAACCACAGAGCGAACCGGTTCCACAGATCGATTGCCCAATCCAACGCTTCACCGCCGATGTTGGACACGGCCAACGCCACGATCACAGCAACGAGCGCCGCGAGAATCAACAGAGCGATCGCGCCGCCGGACACGCGGCTGCGGTACAGCGTCGCAACAGCTTTGGCGTCGACCAGCTTGGCACCGACCTTCAGACGCGTCATGAATGCGGCCGGGTTGGTGTTGCGTCGACCACGGTCGAAGAACTCGTCCAGGCTGGCCGGGCTTCCGACCGACACGATGAGCGAGGCCCCGTGATGATCGGCCAACAACAGCGCGAGATCGGCAGCGGCACCGGTGGCCGGGAACGTCATGGCACCGATACCGAGGTCCTGAATGCGTTCGAGACCCTGCGCGTGTCCGTCGGAATCCGCCGGAAGCACCACCTCTGCTCCGCATTTGAGCGTCTGCGCAGTGACGTCCTCGGGATCGCCGACAATGAGGTCGGGACGATGACCTGCCTTCATCGCGGTGTCGGCACCCGCGCCGACGCCGATGATGACGGGCGAGTATTCCTTGATGAACGGCTTGAGGTTCTTCAGATCCTCGGCGTGACCGGGACCGTCGGCCACGATCACCACATGGCGACCCTGGAGGTCGATGTCGATGTCCGGCACACCGACACCGTCGATGAGCAGCGGACTCTCGGTTCGGATGAACTCGATCGTATTGCCCGAGAATGCTTCGAGATGGTCGACCAGACCCGTCTTGGCCTCGATCATCTTGTCCGAGATCTCTGCTTCGCTCTGTTCGTCGCCCTTGGCGAGGCGCCGGTCGCCGGTGTAGACACCGCCGTCGTTGAGACGAATCTTGGTGCCGTCCTTGATCTTCTTGAAGATCTCGGTGCCGGCCGAGTCGATCAAGGTGATCCCGTTGGCCACGATCGCCTCGGGACCCAGGTTCGGGTAGCGCCCGGAGATCGAGGGCGACGCGTTGACGACCGCGAGCACCCCAGCCTCGACGAGTGCATCGGCGGTCAGGCGGTCCAGGTCGAGCTCGTCGAGCACGACGATGTCACCGGGGCCGACCCGTTTGAGGAGCTTGGCCGTGTTGCGATCGACTCGCGCGATACCGGTGATTCCGGGCAGCGAATCCTGACTACGTGACAGCAGAGCCGGCATCTTCATGACAACCATGATGACCCGATCGACACGCCCGGCGATGGAGGCGCGCCGAAACAACTACCACACCGATCACATCAGCAACAACAGTTACAGCGCGGCTCGATCCGCGTTTGCGGTGGCCAGGAGCTCCTCTGCATGTGCGCGACCGGTCTCCGTGTCGTCCAGACCCGCGAGCATTCTTGCGAGCTCGACGACGCGTTCCGACGACGACAGCGTCCGAACCCCACTGTTCGCCGCACCCTTCTTCGCATCGGTCTTGTCGACCACCAGGTGCGTATCGGCAAACGCAGCGACCTGCGGCAAGTGGGTGACCACGATGACCTGGTGCGTGCGAGCCAACCGGCCGAGTCGACGCCCGACCTCGACGGCCGCGCGACCACCCACTCCGGCGTCGACCTCGTCGAAGACCATCGTCGCGCCCTTGTCCGAGCCCGCCAGCACCACTTCGAGTGCCAACATCACCCGCGACAGCTCACCGCCCGACGCACTCTTGCTGATCGGAAGAGCCTGGGCACCGTCGTGCGCGGACAGACGAAACTCGACCTCGTCGACGCCAGTGCTCCCCGCATGCAGTTCGGCCCCGTCCACGACGATCGGAGCCGTATCGGACGGCCCGGCAGCAAGTGCGCGAACATCGATCTGCAACTTGGCTTTTCCCATCGCCAAACCCGCGAGCTCGACGCTGACCGCCTTCGAGAGCTTCATGGCGGCCTTCGCACGAGCCGCACTGAGCTTCGACGCAGCCGCCGCCACATCGACCGCAGCCGCGTCGACCTTGGCGCTCAACTCGGCGAGCGCATCGGCCGAGGTGTCGATGTGCGAGAGCCGCTCACGGGCGTCCTCCGCCCACGCGATGACACCGTCGACATCGGCGGCGTACTTGCGCGTCAACGACTTCAGCTCGGCCTGCCGATTCAGGATCGCGTCGAGCGCACCCGGATCGGACGGCAGATCCGCCAGATACGAGGTGAGGTCTGCGCCGATGTCGCCCACGATCGCCATCGCGTCGTTCAGTCGCGGCAGCAGCTCGATCAGAGCCGCGTCCTCGGCATGTTCGAGACGAGAGCGAGCCTCGCCCAGCAGGTACAGCGCGGACGTCGTGTCCGACGCCTCCTCGGCACTCCCGACGAGTGCCGCCGAGGCACCTTCCGCGGTCTCACGCAACGAATCCAGGTCCCCCAGCCGACGCACGTCCTCGGCCACCGAGCGATCCTCGCCCGGCTCCGGTGCCAGGGAGTCGATCTCCAGTAGGCCGAACTGCAGCCGGTCGGCCTCCTGCGCCAGCTCGCGGCTGCGTTCGGTGCGGTCGATCAACTCGTTGCGCGCGTCGAGCCATGTCTTGCGTGCGGTGCGGTACTTCGAGACCAGGGACGCGACCGCATCCCCGGCGAATCTGTCCAGGGCGGCGAGTTGCTGATCGGGACGCAGCAGACGCAACTGGTCGTTCTGACCGTGCACCGTCAGCAAGGAGTCGGTGAAGTTCGACAGCACCGATGCGGGCACGCTGCGCCCACCGAGGTGCGCACGAGAGCGGCCGTCCGAGTTGACGGTACGCACGGCGATGATCGAATTGTCCTCGTCGCGTTGGCCTCCCGAGGACTCGAGTACCTTGTCGACGTCGTCGATGACCTGCTCCGACGCGGTGTCGGTACTGAATCGCCCCTCGACCACCGCACGCTGCGCGCCGAGTCGAACCCGGCCCGCGTCTGCGCGGGCACCCGACAACAGGTGCAGACTGGTCACCACCATGGTCTTACCGGCACCGGTCTCGCCGGTGAGTACCGTCAGCCCCTCGTGAAACTGTGCGCTGGCACCGGAAATGACTCCGAGGCTGTCGATCCGAATTTCTTCGAGCATCCCTACCTCGCTCTCCCCCGCCACCCGGTCACGGGCAGTTCGAATTTCTTGACCATGCGATCGGCGAACGGTGCCGAATCGAGTCGAACCCATTTGATCGGTGACGCTCCCCGAACCACCTCGACACGAGCGCCGGCCGGCAAGCTCAATGTGCGCCTGCCATCGCAGAATACGAACCCCGCGTGTCCGCCTGCATCGATCTCCACCGCGACGATCGACTCGGGACTGGTGACGAGGGGCCGCGCGAACAGAGCGTGTGCGTTGCTCGGAATCACCAATATCGCTTCGAGTTCCGGCCACACCACAGGCCCGCCGGCCGAGAACGCGTAGGCCGTCGAGCCCGTCGGTGTGGACACCAATACTCCGTCGCACCCGAATGCGGACACCGGTCGACCGTCGACTTCGAGTACCACCTCTAGCACTCCGAGCCTGGACCCGTTCTCGATGCTGGCTTCGTTCAGTGCCCATCCACGATCGACCACCTGGTCGCCGACGCGAATCGCGATGTCCAACGTCATGCGTTGCTCGATGCGGTAATCCCCGGCGATGACACGGGCCAGGGCACCTTCGAGATGGTCGGCTTCGGCCTCCGCCAGGAACCCGACGTGGCCGAGGTTGATACCGAGCACCGGAATGGACGCCGCTTGCGCGAGTTCGGCTGCGCGCAGGAAGGTCCCGTCACCGCCGAGAACGAGAACCATCTCGCAGCCGACGGCCGCAGCCGGTCCGAACTCGACGACGTTGAGCTTCATGTCGGCGACGAACACGTGGTCGTGTTCCTCTGTTTCGGACGCTTCGATCTTCGAGGGCTCGACCTCGTCCACGAGCACGCGAAGGCAGATGCCCGCTTCGTCGAACACCTTGCCCACACGACGCGCAGTTTCGGCGATGTCCGGTCGACCAGGATGAGCGACGAGAAGAATCTCTCGAGTCGACTCCCGTTCCGGTGCTGCGTGGGACGGAGTCACTGTGGTCCTTCCTCGATCGCGAGCCGGACGAGTTCCGGGATGTCGGCGCTCGGCGAGTCCTCGCCTGCACCTGCCCTCAGCCACAAAAAGTACTCGACATTGCCCGACGGCCCCGGCAGTGGGCTTGCCGCGACAGCCTGGACAGTGAGATTCAAGCCGACGGCCGAGTTCGCCACGTCCTCGACGGCCTCGGCTCGCAGCGCCGGATCCCGCACCACACCACCGGCACCCACGCGGTCCTTGCCGACCTCGAACTGTGGCTTGACCATCAACACCATGTTGGTGCCCGGCTTCGAGCAGGCAACGAATGCGGGAAGAACGAGCTTCAACGAGATGAACGACAGATCTGCGACGATCACGTCCACCGGTCCACCGATGATCTCGGCGTCGATCGACCGAACGTTGGTGCGATCGATGACGTGAACGCGGTCGTCGGATTGCAGGCGCCACACGAGCTGCCCGTATCCCACGTCCACGGCAACCACCTCACGCACGCCTCGACTGAGAAGAACGTCGGTGAACCCCCCGGTGGATGCACCGGCGTCCAGACAACGAGCGTGCTCGACGGTCAATCCGAGCGGCTCGAAAGCGTCGAGAGCGCCGAGCAACTTGTGGGCACCGCGGGATGCCCACGAAACCTCGTTGTCTTCCTCGGCCACCAACAGCGGTGTGCCCGGCTCCACCGCGGTCGCGGGCTTCGAGGCAACGGTGCCGGCGATCTTCACCCGGCCTGCTTCGATCAACTCCGAGGCGTGCTCCCGTGATCGGGCGAGTCCACGACGAACCAGCTCGGCGTCGACACGTGCGCGACGAGCCACGTCAGGTCTTGTCGACGGTGGTCAGGGCCCGAACGAGTACCTCGTGCGCGCGGTCGAGCAGACTCGCGTCGCGCGCAAGGGCGTCGGAGTCCACCGCCTCGGATCCCTCGTCGCCCGTCGACTCGATGGTGAGCTGATTCAGCAGCGAGGAAACCTCGGTGCGAACAGTGTCCGGATCTGCCGACGACTCATCGCCGACACCGCTCGGCCGGTGTTGTCCTGGTAGTGGAATAGACGCGCTCATCGCCTCTCACGCTATCGGATGCGTCCGACGAACGCCCGATCGCCGCCGCTCTCCGATCACTGCTGTCGAACGCTGTGTCAGCACCCGAGCAGCGAACGCAGATCGCCGAGTCGATCCCCCTCGAAGCGAACGTCCGAGAAGGCCGAACCGGACCAGGCGACGTGCAGTGTGGCGAGCGCACCCTCGAACGGATCCGGGGCACCGGCCCCGCTGTACCGCACCGACAGCAGCTCGTTCTCGATGCCGACCGTCCAATCGGTCTTGCTGCCCACACTCGACACGTATTTGTCCCTGTTCAGGACTCCGAGATCGGGGCCGATGTGAGTGGGCCGCAAGTGCCGAGGAGCACGCAGCAGCTCGGCAGCGGTGCTGACTCCGGTCAACACCAACAGCGACGGCAGATCGATCTCGTTCGCTCCAGCGATGTCGGTGTCGAGCCGGTCTCCGACGACCAGTGCCGAACGTGCTCCGCTGCGCTCGATTGCGTCGTGCATGATCGGGGCGGCCGGCTTGCCGGCGACGATCGGCTCGATATCGGTGGCGTTGCGAACCGCTGCGACCATCGAGCCGTTCCCCAGAACGAGTCCTCGCTCGGTCGGCAAGGTCGCGTCGATGTTCGTAGCCACCCACAGCGCACCCGCACGGATGGCGAGGACAGCCTCGGCAAGCATCTTCCAGCCTGTATCGACCGAGTGACCCTGCACCACCGCGACCGGACCGTCGTCGGCAGACCTGACCGGCACGAGACCGACCTTGGTGATCTCGTTCGCCAATGCGTCCGTGCCGACGACGAGCACGCGGGCACCTGGGTCCAGCCTGCCCGCGAGTACACGGGCACCGGCCTCGGAACTGGTGACGACGAACTCTGCCGAGGTATCGAAGCCGAGACTGCGCAGATGTTCGGCAACATCAGCTGGGGCACGACTGGCATTGTTGGTGACGAAGTACTGCTTCTCCGACCCACCCGACAGTGCTTCGACTGCACCCGGAATGGGGTCTTTGCCGGCATAGACGGTGCCGTCGAGGTCGAGCAGCAGTACGTCGTGGGCGTCGCGCAGCAGCGTCACTGACCGCCTCCGGACAACTCCTCGACCCGCTCTTCTGCGTCGGTCTCACCATCGACATCGGCCGCTGCAGCGTTGAGGAACCATTTCACACCTTCGTCGACGCGACCTGCCGCAACCAGCGCGTCGGCGTAGACGTAGAACAGGCGAGCGGCAGCGGTTCCGGAGCGCGACGCGTCGAGATCCGGGGTCTGCAGCGTGACGACGGCCTGGTCGTACTGATTCAGATCCATCCGGGCACCTGCCACCACGATTCGGAGCTCCGACGCTTCCTCGCCGGTCAACTCACGAGCCTCGTCGCTGCGACCGAGCTCGATAGCGCGCTCGGGACGTCCGAGTCCGCGCTCGCAGTCGGCCATCACAGCGATCAGACCCGGCCCGCCTGCCATGCGTCGGGCGGCGCGAAGCTCGGACAATGCTTCGGCCCACTCACCGGCGTGGTACGCCGCGATGCCTGCAGTCTCACGCACTACGGCGATGCGGCCGGCTCGCTGACGAGCAGCGCGCGCATGCAGCAGCGCCAACTGCGGATCGTCGTCGAGAAGCTTGCTGGTCATCACGAGGTGACGGGCAACGGCGGTTGCGTTGTTCTTGTCCAAGCTCAACAGGTCTCGACGCACGGCTGGTTCGAGCTGTCCGGCTTCGACCTCGTCGGGCAGATCCGGCTCATCGGGACGCGGCGGTCGACGATCCGACGATGCACTGTTTCCGCGCCGATCTCCGGAGAACCCACCTTCACCGCCACGCCTGCGGGGAGGACCGTCCGAACGACGCGGGTCTCCGCGGCGGTCCTGAGCGCGGGGGTTGCGGTCTCGGGACTCGCTCGGGCGGTTACCGCCGTCCCCTCGGGAGGGGCGACGATCGTTGTTGTCTTCCGACACGGGCGTCCTTTCGGATTTCGATACAAACGCAAAAAGGGGACCCACCAAGTGGGTCCCCTTCTTACAACGGGTGTTCGGCGGTGTCCTACTCTCCCACACCCTGTCGAGTGCAGTACCATCGGCGC
>CAUQEL010000007.1:0-194528 GCA_963517305.1 uncultured Rhodococcus sp. | reverse complement strand
ACCGAAACCGACCGGAATCAACATCCACCTGTCTCAGACAGGTTGACAACTACCGGAATCCGCGCGCACCTGACGAATGCGCGCGCGTTTGCGGCGCCGAACGGGAAACGGGGAACGGGGAACGGGGAACGGGGAACGGGGAACGCCGAACGATGTCGCGCCGCGGTATTCAGCTAGTACCCTCACCCGCCGCCCGCGTTTCCCCGCAAATGCGCGCGCGTTTGCCACACGCGCGCAAAGTCGCCCGGGATCGGGCACGACTCCGCGCGCACCTGACGGATGCGCGCGCGTTTGCGCCCCCGAACGGTTACGAAGCCGGAGCCAGGAATGCCGCCAGCGCGTCGGCGTATGCCTTCACGTCGCTGGCTCCCATCAATTCTCGCGACGAGTGCATGGCCAGCTGAGCTGCTCCGACGTCCACCGTCGACAGGCCGGTGCGCGACGCGGTGATGGGTCCGATGGTCGATCCGCAGGGCAGGTCGGCGCGATGTACGTAGCGCTGCAAGGGAACTCCGGCCTGATCGCAGGCGAGCGCGAAGGCACCCGCACCGGCGGAATCCGTTGCGTAGCGCAGGTTCTGGTTGACCTTGAGTACCGGTCCCCCGCCGAGTTCGATGCGATGCGCGGGCTCGTGCCGGTCCGGATAGTTGGGGTGCGTCGCGTGCGCCATATCGCCCGAGGCACAGACGGATCCGGCCATCGTGCGCAGGAATTCCTCACGCCCACCGCCTCTTCCGAGCACGATGCGCTCGAGCACGGTGTTCAGCAGATCCGAGAACGCGCCGCGGTCGGACATACTGCCGACTTCCTCGTGGTCGAACAGTGCCAGCACCGGAGTGACCCCGGTCGGATTGTCCACTGCGGCAAGCAAAGCCTGGGTCCCGGCATAGCAGGTTCCCTGATTGTCCAGACGCGGCGCACTGACCAGTTCGGACTCCACACCCACGACGGCGCTGGGTGCGAGGTCGTGTGTCATCAACTCCCAACCCAACACCGAATGCGGGTCGACGCCTTCTCGCTCGGCGACGTAGGCGATGAACGACTGAGGTGAATTGCCGACGCCCCAAATGGCATTGACGTGTCGCTGCGGATCGAGGGTGACGCCCTTGCGATCCTCGGACAGATGGATTGCCAGCTGCGGAACTCGCAGAATGGGCTCGTCGACCTTCACCAAAACCTCGCGGGCCGTGTTGCCGTCGCGCACACTCAACCGACCGGAGATACCCAGATCGCGATCGAGCCAGGAGTTGAGCCAGGCACCGCCGTACGGTTCGAGGCCCACCATCTGCCAGCCCGCTGATTGCAGATCGGGATGCTGCTTCACGCGAAGGTTGGGGCTGTCGGTGTGCCCGCCGACGATGCGGAAGGGGCCGTCAGGAGTGGAGCCTGCGGAACGACCCGAATTACTGTGCTCGGTACTCCACGCGACGAGTGATCCGCCGCGAACGAGGTAGTAGCGGCCGGGTTCCGTCGGCCAGGCATCGGTCTCCTCGAGGCGAACGAAACCGGCGTCCTCGAGCTGCACCGACACGGTGTTGCAGACATGGAACGGGGACGGCGACACGTCGACGAAGTTGCAGAGACCGGTTGCGGAGGCGTGAGTCGACATGGGAACCATTGTGGCAGCCGCCGCGTCGAACACCTCGAGAGCACACACCGACCGGGGGGACAATGCCATGAAATTTCATTCTTTGCCTGACTACGGCGCAGTTCATGCGACCACATTCGCCATCGTGCGGATGAAGACGATCGAAGCATTTCGCAAGCGTGGGGTGGTGGTTCACCGCGAGGACGCGACGACTTTGGCGGTGGGCTCGGGCGTTCGCATGTCCCTGAACAATTTGTTCGCCCGGTGCTCCGGGGTGAGTCGATCGGCGTGGGACGGCATCATCGCCGGCCATGTCGACTTCATGATCGAGACGATGCGCGAGGCGGACCCCACGTTCTTCACCGGATTGTCGGACGACGAATTCCACTCGAGGCTGCACGAGCGCGTCATCGCTCCGTCCGCCCTGGCGGCTATGGGTGAGTGCGAGTACGAGTATTCCGTCCCACTACTCGACGTGCCGGGCGCACCGCGACGGGTGCTGAACCTGTCTTCTCCGAATCGCGCTGTGACACTGGCAGATCGACATCTCGTCGGCCGAGACCTGAACGCCGCCTGGGCAGCCGGCCGAAGGAACACCGCAGCGCTGAAGTTCGAGGACCGCCGAATTCTCAGCAGAAACAGCATCGACATCGAGGTCCTCAGCGGTGATTCGATCTACCTCGCGTCGAAGGTTGCCGATATGACCACGCTGATCTCCGCGCACCTCGGCGAATGTCTGTACGGCGTGTTGTTCGTCGTTCCCAATGCCTACGAGTTCATTTTTCACCGGCCGCGCAACGCCGACTTGTCGCTCGCGGCAGCAGCCGAGCTCGCCGAACTGGCCGATATGTTCAGTCGTGACACACCGAGCCCACTGTCTCGCTCGGTGTTCTTCTGGCGAGACGGCGAGTACTGCCAGGTGTTCGACGGGATCTCGATCGAACCCACCGGCATCTTTGCGTCGACTGTGAACGAGCTGCGAGAGTGTGCGGCCTGACGTAGATCACCCGCTGATACGTATTCGGGATCAAGAGCTCCGGCGGAGTTGGACATCGACGTCCGTCGTGTCCGTCCGCGTTGTCGCGGCGGCGACTGCGCAGGGTTCCTCGGGCCGCCGCGTACGCATCAAGGCTCGCGCGCCACCGATGAGGTCCGACAGTATGTCGGGGAGGGTCGCGGTCGAGCGGGCCGAGGCGGCCGTGACGTTGCGTGCTGCCATCGCGCGCAGCGCATCGGGGTCGTCGAGCAATGCCCGAATCGATGCGATGTCGGAGGGATCGAACACCGTCACGCCGAGTTCGCGGATCTCGCTCAGCACCGGATAGGGCCCCGCCGCAATCGGCTTCCCGGCCGCGGCGGCCTCGAGTACCGGAAGCCCCCAACCCTCCCAAGACGACGGCAGCACCACGAGATCGGCGGCGGCGTAGAGATCAGCGGAACTGTCGCTGACCCCACGATGGATCGACACCCGGGGCGGTCCGTCGCACAGGTGGTTACGGATCGGTCCCGCCGGATCGGTCAACCAGTAGTGCGCCCGACGGCCGGGGCGGTCGAGTGATTCGTGGTGTTGTCCATGTCAGGCCTTTCTGAATCGGATGATGCCCCCGGTGTCGGGTTGCAACTCGAGTCAGCCATCTACGGCCGCACACCACCACCCCCGTCAACACGAAACCGCTGATCAGAAGCGAGTTCGACTATCCGGACCGGACGCCGGAGGTTCCGGACCGGAATCTGCTTCGATGCCCGATGCAGCTCGTGCCGTCGACGGCGAGGACGACTTCGTGATACTCGAGGACGTCGGCGAGACGACCGTCTGGGGCAACCCGCGCGACCGCCTCGGGATGGAGGCAAACACGCGGAAGTGGACCACCCGACAATTGGGCGGGCGGTGCCGCAACGGACAATCAACGACGAACGCCCGCACTTCCGCGAGGGAGTGCGAGCGTTCGTGTGTCGAGAGGCCGCGCTATTCGGGCGGCGGGACGGTGGGTCGTCCCGCTGCGGCGTCGCGAATCCACTGAGGTACCTCACGCCCGTTGCGTTCACGGATTGCGATCGATGCGCGAGCGGCGGCCGCGGCGACTTCCGGACGCCCGGCTTTGATCTTGCGTTCCTCGGTGGTGGTCATCGCGGTTCCTCCAGCTCATCGACTCGATTGTCAGTGTCCTCGCATTCAGAGGGTTCCGCCAGTGCGCGTCGGAGGGCGCGATCGGCAACGGCAACGAGAACGTCCTGTTCTGTTCTGGTTATGAGTGGCGAATCTGTGACCGCCCCGTAGATATCCCACCCCAGGGCAGCTTCGGCGTCGTCCGTGCTGACTGTGTGGTCGAGGCACCAGGTGATCCGCTGCCATGCCTGCGCTCGTTTGTCGGCGACGGTGCGCTGACGAATGGTGAGAGCGACTCCGACGACGGCGAGGACGCCCACCACCAGAGTCACCCATGCTTGGGCAGGCATTCGATGCTCAGTGCGACCCGGACACGCAGAACGAGTTACCGTCGGGATCGGTCAGGGTCACCCAACGGAAGTCGCCCATGGTGTGTTGCGCAACTTCACTTGCACCCGCCTCGACCAGGCGCGCGACCTCACCGTCGAGGTCAGCAGTGGTCATGTCGAGGTGGACGCGATTCTTGCCGGGCGTCGGGTCGTCGATCTTCTGAAACGCCATTCGGTACGGCGCGGCGGCGAGTTCGACGACGTAGAACCAGCCGTCGTTCTCCTCCACGATCGTTCCGTCCGCCTGCGCGGCCCACCAGCGGGCGAGCGGTTTCGGATCGGTGGTGTCGAACGTGATCATGCCCAATGTCAGTGTCATGGCGGCAGATTAGACCCACCTACCGACACGAAACTCAGGCGTTGACGATCGTGTCCAAAGCCGAGTAAAAGATGCCAAGGCCGTCGTCGCTCGGCCCGGTCAGTGGCTCGGTGGCGTGTTCGGGGTGCGGCATCAAACCGACGACCCGACCGTTGGCCGAGGAGATGCCGGCGATCCCCCGCTGCGATCCGTTCGGGTTGGTGCCGCTGTAGCGGAACACGACGCGACCCTCGCCCTCGAGCTCGTCGAGCACGTTCTGCGGTGCCTGGAACCGACCCTCGGCGTTCTTGACCGGAATCAGGATCTCCGCACCGGGCTCGTAGCGCGACGACCATGCGGTGTCGGTGTTCTCCACTGCCAGCCACTGATCGCGGCAGACGAAGTGGAGTCCTTCGTTGCGGGTCAGCGCGCCGGGGAGCAGCCCCACCTCACAGAGCACCTGAAAGCCGTTGCAGATACCGAGAACCGGCATACCACCCTCGGCGGCTTTCACGACGGACTCCATCACGGGAGCGAAGCGGGCGATTGCGCCGGCCCGGAGGTAATCGCCGTACGAGAATCCGCCGGGGACGACGATGGCGTCGACGTTCTTCAGGTCCGCGTCGGCGTGCCACAGGCTGACGGCCTCGCCACCGGCGAGGGTGACCGCGCGGGAGGCGTCGACGTCGTCGAGGGTTCCGGGAAACGTGATGACCCCTACGCGGGCGCTCATGCGGCGGGCTCCACCGACACGCGAGTGACCGTCCAGTCCTCGATCACGGTGTTGGCCAGCAGTGATTCTGCGATCTTCTCGAGTTCCGCGTCGTCGACGGTGTCGTCGACCTCGAGCTCGAAACGCTTGCCCTGGCGGACGTCGGACACGCCGGAGATACCCAGACGGCCGAGCGCTCCTGCGATCGCCTGACCCTGCGGATCGAGAATCTCGGCCTTGGGCATGACATCGACAACGACTCGGGCCACGAAAGCGCTCCTTGAAATACGTACAGCAAGACAGTTACCGGCAGGTGGGAGTCTACGCAGCCCTGGCGGGAGGCGCGAAACCGCGCTTACTGTGGAGTCCATGCGGCTGACACACTTCGGACATTCCTGCGTTCTCGTCGAACTCAACGGCACCACCGTGCTGTTCGATCCCGGCACGTTCTCTCACGGGTTCGAGGGCATCACCGGACTCGACGCAATCCTCGTCACCCATCAGCACCCGGATCACGTTGATCTGCAACGACTTCCCGCGCTCGTCGAGGCGAATCCGCGAGCGGCACTGCACGCCGATCCGATGACCGCGGGCCAACTCGGTGGCCAGTGGACGGCGGCTCCCGCAGGCAAGGCATTCGCTGTCGGCGGCATCACGGTCACCGGCGTCGGCGGCACCCATGCCGTCATCCATCCCGAACTGCCGGAGATCGACAACACCGGCTACCTGCTCGGCACTCCGGAGAATCCAGGTCAGCTGTTCCACCCCGGCGACTCGCTGTTCGTTCCGGAGCAGCAGGTCGAGGTACTCGCGCTTCCCGCAGCCGCGCCGTGGTCGAAACTCTCCGAGACCGTCGAATTCCTGCGCGCAGTAGCCCCGAGGATGGCATTTCCCATCCACCAGGCCATCGTCGCGGAACAGGCCAGGGGCATCTACTACGGCCGCTTCAAGGACATGTCCGACGCCGAGATCCGCGAGCTTCCCGAGGAATCGTCCGTCTCGATCTAACCGGTGACCTCGGGCGGGAGAGTGCCGATCATGGTCACCTGCGTCCCGTCCCACCGATAGTCGATCGTCACCGGGCCGCCGGTCGGGTTCGCATTGGCGTCGTTCGCGAGAGGCCAGCGGTAGTTCACGGTGACAGTGTCGACGGATTGCGCCGCGACAGAGGTGAACCCGTACGGCTCCGACGTCGCAGTGCCGAGGTACTCGGCGTCGTGGAAGAAGAGCAGATGTGTCGGTGAGCTGACCGTCGCGCCGTACGGCAGAGCTTCGACCCAGGTGAACGACGCACAGGGATCGCCCATGTCGGTAGCGACCCACGGTGAATCTGCAAACACGAGCGGCAGCGAGTCCACGGCCTGCGGTACCTGCCCCCACGTCAGATCCAGGCACAGTGGCTCGGCTTCCGACGTACCCATGGGAATCAGGTCGCTGGCCTCCTCTGGTGGCGTCCGCTGCGGCTGCGTTCCTTCGGTGACGGGGGCCGGGTCGGGTGTCACCGGCACCGGACTCGCCTGGGTGGTTGCCGGAACGGCCGAGGACGGTGCTGCCGACGGGGTTCCTTGCTCTGCTCCGCCGCACGCGACGAGGGCTGTTGCACTGACTACGAGGAGTAGAAGTCGTTTCATGAAGACCACCTGGTTCGATTTGCCCGACGCCAGGTATGTCCGCTCGCAAACGTGTTCCGTTACATCACGTTTCGGTCAACGTGCCGTTACATCCAGGCGATCAGCATTTTTCGCACCACTACGCGCACATTCCGAGATATTCCCGCGGATAGTGAGGCACAGTGGAGCGCGAGTTGCACACGTCAGACCGTGTCGAGCCGAACCAACTCGCGTAGCGCCGACTCGTCCACCGCATCCAGGCCGTCGAGGAATGCGGCAGCGAAGGACCCTGGCCGCGACGCCGACCGCGCAGCGATCTCCGACGCCACCGCAACATGCGCGTGCGCCGCGACGGCACCGATCAGCGCATTCGGTGACACCGCGCAGTAGGCAGCCGTCAGCGCACCGAGGGCACATCCGGTTGCGGTAACCCGCTGCAGCAGTGCACTTCCGCCGCCGACCTTCACCATGACATCCGGGCCGAGAATGTGATCAGTCTCCCCCGATGCCGCCACCACGTCGGCTCGATCCAACAAAGAGCTCGCCGCATCGACCGAATCCGCCACCTTCGCAGAGGAATCCACTCCTCGCGATCCGCCGTCCGCACCTGCCAGCCCCATGATCTCCGACGCATTGGCGCGAATGACGCTGGGCCGGTTGGCAAGTAGCTCGACGGCCACCTGGGTTCGCCACGGCAGACCGCCCGCTCCCACCGGATCGAGTACCCACGGCTTCCCCGCCGCCCTCGCTGCGGCCGACGCCAGGTGAGCGCTTTCCACCTGGGCAGCCGTCGGAGTTCCGAGATTGACCAGCACTGCATCGGCGATCTCGGCGAAACCGGCCGCTTCCTCGGGGTTGTCCACCATCGCCGGAGCCGCCCCTGCGGCCAACAGTGCATTGGCGACGAACTGCACCGACACGGTGTTGGTCACACACTGGACCAGCGGATTGCGATCGCGCAGACGTCGATGTGCGTCGGCGATGTCGTCCAGGGTCACGCTCGAATTGCTCATCGGACCGAGTCTACGACCGCCCGCCCCCACCCCGTTCGCGTCAATGGACCATTGCACACGTCTGAGCGCTGCAAAGGCTCATTCACGCAACGACCCGGTGCGCGTGAATGGCACTTTGCATACGTCTGGACCGTGCAGTGGTCCATTGACGCGGGGGCGGGGGTGCGAGAGAGGGTGGGGCGGTCCGCTACGCCACACGGGCTTTGGATCGTGGGGTCCATTCGTAGACCCCGGCCTCGGCTCCGTGGTGCAGGGAGAGGTCGATGGCATCGAGGATTGCCTGTCGCGGTCCCGGGCGTCCGAGTTGCTTGGCACTGATGGCCAGGCGTACCACTCCGTCGCGTCGGGCGGTGCGGCCTGCACCGAGTACCAGTGCCTTGAACCACCAGGGCTCGGCTTTGAATCCTTCGCCGATTCCCCACACTCGGGCGCGAACGACGCCGTCCCGGTCGAGGTCGTGAATACCGTTCAACGCAGCCAACATTCGGAATCCCGCGTCTGGAAGTGCCTCGACCGCACCGGGTGAGGCGATCCAGCGAGGAGCGGCGAACACCCGGGTGCGCAGGCCGGTTTGCTCCATGACGCGGTCCGCGGCCATCAGTCGAAGTCGGGCTTCGTGACGCGGCAGTGCGGAGAACTCGGAGCGTCGACGCTTCGTCGCGGCCTGGTCGTAGCCGTGCAGAACGATCGCGTCGCCGCCGTCGCGTCGCGTCCGCAGCCATTCCTGGGTGGGCACGTCCGCTGCGAGACGGTATTTGTCCTTCAACCGAGGCGCGACGAGCAGGGACAGCGGGACGCCTCGTCCGTCCAGGATCCGCGCGAATTCGGCGGCGTGCTCGTAGGTGTCGTTCTTGATCCCGCTCACCGACACGATCAGGCGTCCAGACATGACTCGAGCCTCGCACACCAGCGTGAACGAGGCTCGAAGTCGATGCAGACAGAAGCTAAACGGACATCGTTTCCTTCGGCAGGATCTTGTCGATAGCTGCGAGCACCTCGGGTGCGTCCGGCTCGGTGCGCGGACGGAAACGGTTGGTGACCACGCCGTCGGGCGAGATCAGGAACTTCTCGAAGTTCCACTGGACGTCTCCGGACTTGCCTTCGGCGTCCTCGGTCTTGGTCAGTTCGGCGTACAACGGGTGCTGGTTGTCACCGTTGACGTCGACCTTCTCGGTCATTGCGAACGTGACGCCGTACGTGGTGGAGCAGAAAGTTTCGATTTCTTCGGCGGTGCCGGGCTCCTGGCCACCGAACTGGTTGCAGGGCACTCCGACGACCGACAGGCCACGTGACGAGTATTCGTTGGCGAGCTTCTCGAGCTTTTCGTACTGCGGGGTCAGTCCACACTTGGATGCGACATTGACCACGAGCACGGCCCGTCCGGCGTACTCGTCGAGCGAGGTGGGCGCACCACCCAGCGTGTTGATGCCGATGTTCTGAACTTCAGTCATCACCCGAACTTACCTGTGAGTACCGACAGAATGGAACCGACGTACAAAAGCAAGTACGACCCCGCTGGTGGCGGGGTCGTACTTGCGTTCTTCCGAACCGGGCGACGGGGGGATGCGCGGCGCCCGGCAGGTATTACGCCTTGGCGGCGGACTTTTCGATGATGACCTGCTTGTCGGCTGGTCGGTCGTCCTCGGGGAGGTGGTCGTCGACCATGGTCTCCTCATCGAACGGCAGTCCGCCGTCGAGCACCGTGTTCACCCGATCCTTGTCCAGAGTCTTGGTCCAGGTGCCGACCAGCAGGGTGGCGACAGCGTTACCGGAGAAGTTGGTCACTGCGCGGGCCTCGGACATGAAGCGGTCGATTCCGACGATGATCGGGACGCCGTCGAGCAGCTGAGGGGCGTGGCTTTCCAGGCCGCCCGCCAGCGTGGCCAGTCCGGCTCCGGAAACTCCGGCTGCGCCCTTGGAGGCGATGATCATGAACAGCAGCAGGGAGAACTGCTCGGGGATCGACAGCGGCAGGTTCATGGCGTCGGCGATGAAGATCGAGGCCATCGTCAGGTAGATCGCGGTGCCGTCGAGGTTGAAGGAGTAGCCGGTGGGGACGACGATGCCGACGGTGGTGCGCTCGACTCCGACGTGCTCCATCTTGGCGATCAGACGCGGCAGGGCCGACTCGGAGGACGACGTGGCGACGATGAGCAGGTACTCACGGGCCAGGTACTTGACCAGCTTGAAGATGGAGAAGCCGGTGACGAAGCGCAGGATCAGACCGAGGAAGAAGAAGACGAAGATGAAGCAGGTGATGTAGAAGGCGAGCATCAGAGTGCCGAGCTGGATGACGGCGTCGAAACCGGTCTTGCCGACAACACCGGCGATGGCACCGAAAGCACCGATCGGGGCAAGCCACAGGATCATGGTCAGGATGCGGAAGACGAGCTTCTGTACTGCGCCGATGCCCTTGAGGATGCCTTCGCCGCTCTTGCCCATGGCCTGCAACGCGAAGCCGACCAGGATGGCGACGAAGAGTGTCTGCAGCACCGAACCTGCGGTAAGTGAGGACAACAGCGACGTCGGAATGATGCCGGCGATGAAGTCCATCGTGCCGCCCGCGGCTTCGGCGTCGGCCGCATACTCCGAACCTGCGCCCGCAACGGGGATGTTCAGACCGTCACCGGGCTGAATCAGGTTACCGACGACCATGCCGATGCCGAGCGCGATGGTCGACATGGTGAGGAAGTAGGCGAGCGCCAGGCCGCCGACGCGGCCGACGCTGGCCGCGGCGCGGACCGATCCGATGCCGAGGACAATGGTGCAGAAGATGACCGGGCTGATCATCATCTTGATCAGGCTGACGAACAGTGTGCCGAGAACTGCCAGCTCGACGCCGAAGTCCTTCCACAGCAGGCCGACGGCCACACCTGCAATCACGGCGATGATCACCGCGATGTAGAGCCAGTGAGTCTTGTCGCGCTTCTTCTTGGGCTCGGCTGGCGGATTGTCGAACCGCTCGGCATCGATGGTTGTCATGAATGTTCCTTCTGGTTTCTGGTGAAGCGCGGTCGAACTGACTGACTTCGTGACTACGGAGAGTGGAGTGAGGTGGATCACGCCTGCTGAGAGATGATGTTGCTCGACGCGGTGACTGGAGTCACCTATACGTTCATTTCGTTCACACCGACTGTTCTTGCGCGAAAGGAATCCGTTGTCCGCCACACGTCCGCTGAGCGTCGCCGGCCAGGTATTGGTGTTGCAGCTCGTTGTCATCGGCGTCGTCGTGTTCGCCGGCGGCATCCTGACGGTGCTCAACGAACGGTCCAACAGCGACGACGCGACCCGACGCGAAGTCACGGCAGTTGCCGTGAGCATCGCCAACGAACCGTCGACGCCTCTTGCGATCGAATCCGACGATCCGACGTCGCGTCTGCAGCCGGAAACGGAGAAGATCCGTCAGGTCACGGGTGTCGATTTCATCGTGGTCATGGCACCGGATCGAACCCGCTTCACCCACACCACCGTCGACCTGATCGGTAAACCGTTCAGCGGCAACATCGATCGCGCGCTGCAGGGCGAGACGTTCACCGAGACCTACGTGGGTTCGCTCGGGCCGTCGATCCGGTCGGTCACCCCGGTGACAGATACAGAAGGTGAGATCGTCGGCCTCGTTTCCGCCGGCGTCACTCGCCAGAAGATCAGTGATCAGTTCTTCCAGGGCCTGCCGCTCATCATCGGGGTCGTGCTCGCCGCCTTCGTCGTCGCCGCAGCGGGATCGACGCTGCTCAGCCGCCGGCTCCGGCGTCAGACACTGGGAATGGCGCCGGCGGAACTGCGCACGATGTACGAGCATCACGACGCGGTGTTGCACTCGATCGGCGAGGGACTGTTGGTGTTCGGTCGGGGCGACGAGGCGGAGTTGGTGAACGACGAGGCCCGACGGCTCCTCGATCTACCGGAGGGCCCGGTCTCGTTCGAGTCGTTGCCGGAGTCGATGCAGCAGATGGACACCGGCATCGTGCGCGGCGAATTGCATCTGACGAAAGATCGCGTGCTCGTGGTCAATCAGGATCCGGTGATGTGGGAGGGCCGACGCCTGGGCAATGTGCTGACCATTCGCGATCAGACCGAATTGCGTTCGTTGATGGGTGAATTGGACTCGGTACGCAGTTTCGCGGAGTCGCTGCGTTCGCAGGCTCACGAGTCGGCGAACAGGCTGCACACCGTCATCACCATGGTCGAGCTCGGTCGACCCGAGGAGGCTGTCGAATTCGCGACGGCCGATCTCGAACTCTCGCAGGCCCTCATCGATCGTCTGATGAACGCGGTGAGCGAACCTGCGCTCGCTGCGCTGCTGCTGGGCAAGGTCAGTCAGGCCGCCGAGCAGGGCGTGGAGCTGACGATCACCGACGACACGGCGATGGAGCACGAGGGTGTGCTCACTGCACGTGAATTGGTCACGCTGGTAGGCAATCTGATAGACAATGCCATCGATGCCTCGAAAGAATCCGACCAGCCGTGGGTCGAAGTGACGGTCCGTGACGCCGATGGTGAACTGTTCGTCAGAGTCGCCGACAGTGGTCCCGGAATGCCGCCGGAGACGCTCAAAGCTGCTCTGCGGCGCGGCTACTCGACCAAGTCCGGCTCCCGCGGCCTCGGCCTGGCCCTGGTGACTCAGGTGATCGGTCGTCATCGCGGCACCTTGACCTCGGAAGTGACGTACGGGTCGGTCCTGGTTGCGACCATTCCGGGATCGCTCTCGTGATCCGCGTCCTGATCGTCGACGACGAACCGCTCATCGCCGAAGCGCACAAGACGTACGTCGAGCGCACCCCGGGCTTCGAGGTGGCCGGGGTGGCGCACACCGGCGCGTCGGCCATGCGCTTCGCCAGCACCGAGGCCGTCGATCTGGTGTTGCTCGACATCGGTCTGCCCGACGCGAGCGGCATCGACGTGGCGGCAGCCCTCGGCGGATTGCGCCCGAGTCCGGACGTCATCGCCATCACCTCCGAGCGCGATCTGTCGGTGGTGCGTTCGGCTGTGGCACACGGCATCGTGTTGTATCTGCTCAAGCCGTTCACGTTCGCTGCGTTCCGAGACAAGCTCGAGCGCTACCGCGAATTCCACGCCGCGTTGCCGGCCGGGGAGAACGCGTCGAGTCAACGCGACATCGACCGCGCGATGGCGCATCTGCGGACGGCCGACGAACGCGTCTCCACCCCCAAAGGCATTGCCCCGCAGACGATGGACGGCATCACCGCGAGCATCAAGGAGGCGGCCGACGGACTCAATGCATCCGAGGCCGCCAAGGTCGTCGGAGTCTCCCGAGTGACGGCGTGGCGCTACCTCGAGCGCCTCGCCGACGACGGACTGGTCACCCGGCACACCGAATACGGTAAAGCCGGGCGACCGCAGGTCCGCTACGTGTGGCGTTAGAGCGGCTGGCGCCGCATGTGAGCGGAACTTCGTAGCAGGCTACGAATTTCTATGCACGTGCGGCGCCAGCCGCACTCACGATCCACGCGTACTCGAATGCCGCTTCTTTCCATTTCTCGTAGCGTCCGCTGACTCCTCCGTGTCCGGCGCTCATTTCGGTCTTGAGCAGCAGGTCCGAGTCACCGGTCTTCGTTGCACGCAGAGCGGCAACCCATTTGGCGGGTTCGACGTAGAGGACGCGGGTGTCGTTGATCGACGTGATCGCCAGGATCGACGGGTAGTCCTTGGCCTCGACGTTCTCGTAGGGACTGTACGACTTCATGTACTCGTACACCTCCTTGCTGGCCAACGGGTTTCCCCATTCGTCCCATTCGATGACCGTCAGCGGCAGTGACGGGTCGAGGATGGAGGTGAGCGGATCGACGAACGGAACGTTGGCGAGGATGCCGTTGAACAGCTCCGGTGCCATGTTGGCCACCGCGCCCATCAGCAGTCCACCTGCGCTGCCGCCGTCGGCGACCAGGTGTTTCGGCGAGGTGCGTCCGGTGTCGATGAGATGCTGTGCGGCAGCGATGAAGTCGGTGAACGTGTTCTTCTTCTTCAGCGTCTTGCCGTTGTCGTACCAGTGCCGACCCATTTCACCACCGCCGCGTACGTGTGCGACTACGAAGACGATGCCGCGGTCGAGCAACGACAACCGAGCGACCGAGAACGACGGATCCATCGAGGCCTCGTACGATCCGTAGCCGTAGAGCAGCGTCGGCGCGGGGCCGTCGGGCACGTCCTTGCGCGCGATCACCGACAGCGGGACCCGAGTTCCGTCCGGGGCGGTGGCCCATTCGCGATGCTGCACATAGTCGCCGGCATCGAACGTGCCCAGAACCGGCTGCGATTTGCGGAGCAGCAGTTCGCCGCTGGCGATGTCGAGGTCGTAGACCTGGCCGGGGGTGATGAACGAGGTGTACACCATCCGCAGCAGCGGCTGATCCCATTCGGGGTTCGAGCCTGCGCCGACGGAGTAGAGCTCCTCGTCGAATTCGAGCTCGCGGTACTCGCCGTACCCCTCGTCGGTCAGCGGCCAGATCGCCATGCGCGTCAAGGCTTCTCGACGGTAGGTGAAGATCAGGTGGCCGGCGAACGCATCGATGTCCTCGACGCGAACGTCCTCGCGATGCGGAACCAGAGTGCGCTGGTCGAGTGGGTCCGAGACCGGAGCCTCGGCGAGCAGGAAATTCTCGGCCTTCTCCCCCTCGGTGCCCCAGCCGTTCACCGAGCCGTTGTGGGTGATGAGGAATCGATCCTCACCGGCCACGACGGCATGTTCGATGCTGTACTCGACGCCGTCCGTGCGCGGCAGCACGACGCGGAACTCGCCTTCGGGATCGGTGGATTCGAGCACGAGGCACTCGGAGGTGATCTTCGAACCGACCCAGATCATCAGGTACTTCTCGCTGCGGGTGGAACCGAAACCGACCCAGTAACTTTCGTCGGGCTCATGGAAGACCTTGACATCTCCCGACTTGCCCAGGGTGTGCCGCCAGACGGTGTCGGGACGCCAGGATTCGTCGACCGTCAGGTAGAACACGTGGGTGGCGTCGGCCGTCCAGGTGGCTCCGGGCGCGACGTTCTCGATGGTGTCGGCGAGCAGTTCGCCGGTCTCGAGGTTCTTGAAGCGCAGTGTGTAGCGTTCGTCGCCCTCGGTGTCGGTGGAATAGGCCAACAGCGTGCCGTCGAGGCTGATCGAGAACGCGCCGAGGGAGAAGAAGTCGTGACCCTTTGCTTCTTCGTTGGCGTCGAGCAGGATCTGTTCACCGGGGACGTCCACGTCGGACGAGAGGGTGGGCGGAGTCCAGTCGTCGGGAGAGTCGACGGGGCAACGGCATTGGAGTCCGTAGGACTGTCCTTCGACGGTGCGCGAGTAGTACCACCACTGCCCCATCCGCGTCGGCACGGACAGGTCGGTCTCCTGGGTTCGCGACTTGATCTCGTCGAAGATCTTGCCGCGTAACGACTCCAGACCTGCAGTCTGCTGCTCGGTGTAGGCGTTCTCGGCTTCGAGGTAGGCGATCACCTCGGGATCTTCCTTGGCGCGCAACCACTCGTAGTTGTCGATGAACGTGTCGCCGTGGTGGGTGCGCTCGTGCGGCACCGTCTTGGCAACGGGTGGGGTGATCGTCATGGTGTGACCCAATCGTCGAAGTTCAGGCCCGAGATGCGCTCGTAGGCCTCGATGTATCGGCTGCGGGTTGCGGCGACGATGTCGTCCGGCAACGGCGGCGGTGGAGTGTCGGAGCTGCGATCCCAGCCGGATTCGCCCGTCAGCCAGTCGCGGACGAACTGCTTGTCGAAGCTGGGCTGGACGCGACCTTCCTGGTACGAATCGGCAGGCCAATACCGTGAGGAGTCGGGGGTGAGAACCTCGTCGGCAAGGACGAGGTTGCCGTCGGCGTCGGTACCGAACTCGAACTTGGTGTCCGCGAGAATGATTCCGCGTTCCAGAGCGAAGTTGGCTGCGCGCGAGTAGATCTCGATGGTGTCCTCACGCAACTTGAACGCGAGTTCGGCACCGACCTGCTCGACGGCTTGGTCGAAGGTGATGTTCTCGTCGTGATCGCCCAGTTCGGCCTTGGATGCGGGGGTGAAGATCGCCTCGCCGAGCTTGCTGGATTCCACGAGCCCAGGGGGAAGTTGCACGCCGCACACCACTCCGGTCGCGTTGTAGTCCGCCAACCCGGATCCGGTGAGGTAGCCGCGCGCGACGCATTCGATCGGCACCATGTTCAGCTTCTTCACCACCAGGGCGCGGCCGAGCAGTTCGGCGGGAATGCGTTCGTCGAGCGGATCGCCCGCCAGGTGGTTGACGCCGCCGAGCTCTTCGAAGAAGAACACGCTCATCGCCGTCAACACGCGCCCCTTGTCCGGGATCGGGGTGTCGAGGATGTGGTCGTAGGCCGAGATTCGGTCGCTCGCGACGAGCAGCAGATGCGCGTCGTCGATCGTGTACAGATCGCGGACCTTGCCGCCGGCCAGATGCTCGTAGCTACTCAGTGATGGTCGCACGGTGTTCAACACTATCTGGGCCGGTGGCCGCGGGGGTGCCGGCAGGCATCAGACTGGTAGCCGTGGCAACGAAAAACACGACATCGGATGTCGGATTCCGCTCCGAACGCGGACCGATACTGGTTGCGTTGATGCTCAGTACGTCTCTGGTCGCCCTCGACGCGACCATCATCGCCACGGCGGTGCTGTCCATCGTCGACGACCTGGGCGGATTCACGCAGTTTCCGTGGCTGTTCTCCATCTATCTTCTGGCGCAGGCGGTATCGGTGCCGCTGTACGGCAAACTGGCCGACCTGTTCGGTCGCAAGAAGATCATGCTGTTCGGCATCGCGGTGTTTCTGCTCGGCTCGATCCTGTGCGGCCTGGCCTGGAGCATGCCCGCCCTGATCGCCTTTCGTGCAGTCCAGGGCCTCGGCGCAGGTGCCGTGCAGCCGATGGCCATCACCATCGCAGGCGATATCTACACCCTGGCCGAGCGCGCCAAGGTGCAGGGCTACCTCGCCAGCGTATGGGCGATGTCCTCGGTACTCGGCCCGGCCCTCGGCGGAATCTTCTCCGAGTTCCTGACGTGGCGTTGGATCTTCTTCGTCAACATTCCGCTGTGCGCGCTGGCCGCGGTGATGCTGTGGCGCAAGTTCGACGAGGGAGCCGTCGAACGCACCAAGCCCAAAATCGACTACCTCGGTGCAGGCCTGCTGACGGTGGGTGCAGCGATGGTGCTGCTCGGGCTGCTCGAGGGCGGACAGTCCTGGGCCTGGAACTCCCCCGTCAGCATCGCCATCTTCGCGGCCGGAGTCTCCTTGCTGGCCGCATTCGCGGTGGTTCAGACCAGAGTCGAGGAGCCGATCCTGCCGCTGTGGGTGTTCACGCGTCGGGTCCTGGTGGTCAGCAGTTCCATTTCGCTGCTCGTCGGGGCTCTGATCCTAGGCCTGACGTCCTACGTGCCGACCTTCGTGCAGGGCGTTCTCGGCACCGGCGCGATCGTCGCCGGTTTCGCGCTGTCCACCCTCACGCTCGGCTGGCCCATCGCGGCATCACTCTCCGGGCGGGTGTACCTCCGGTTCGGTTTCCGCACCACGGCGCTCATCGGTGCCTCCATCGCGGTCGTCGGAGCGGCATTCGCCACCGGCCTCGGTGCCGGTTCGCAGGTGTGGCAGGTGGGCGCGGTGTGCTTCGTGATCGGCCTCGGTATGGGCCTGATCGCCAGCCCTACCCTCATCGCCGCCCAGTCGAGCGTTGATTGGTCCGAGCGCGGCGTCGCCACCTCGACCAACATGTTCGCCCGCTCCATCGGCAGCGCAGTCGGGGTCGCGGTGTTCGGTGCCATCGTCAACTCACGCATCTCCGACGACCCGAGCCCCGAACAACTGTCCGACGCCATCCATCCGGTCTTTCTGGGTGTCCTGGCGGCGGCAGCGGTGATGGCCGTCGCGGCACTGTTCATGCCCAAGCGTGGAGCGGAATAGGGCCGGCCGAACCGAATTCGAGGAGGTGACGTCGGTGCCGTCGGTCGGATCCGAGGGTTACTTTTCCGTCCTCCGATTACCCTGGGCTCGAAAGGTTTTCGCAGCAGCACTGCTCGGTAGGTTCGCCTTTGCGCTGATTCCACTGTCCGCGGTCTTCACCTTCCACGAACGAACCGGGTCCTTCTCGACTGCCGGTCTCGCGATCGCGGCCTACGGCCTCACCACGATCACGTTGCCGTTCAAAGCTCGCCTGGTGGACCGCTACGGCCAGTTCCGGACTCTCCTACCCTTGGCTGCGCTCTCTGCGACGTGCATCGGCGGCGCGGCCTCGATCACCGGTTCGACTGACGTCCCGATACTGCTACCCATTGCTTTGTTCGTCACCGGTGGAGCAACCGTGCCGCCGTTGGGCCCGGCGATGCGGTCGAATTGGCGGGCGATGACGGCTGACTCCGCCTATCGCAAGCGGGCGGCCTACGCCCTCGACTCGACGTGTGAGGAAGTGCTGTTTCTCGCCGGCCCACTCACCGTCGGAATTCTCATCACGGTGCTTCCCGCATGGGTCGGTCTTGCCGGTGCAGCGGTAGTGCTGGTGGCGGGCACATCGGCGATGATCGCATCCGAACCGATCAGACGGGGCACGTGGGAAACCGTAGACACCGCGCCGACGCATCGACGAATTCGGACCGGCACGGCACGTCCGATTCCGGGACTGTCGGCGGTTCTGATCGCGATGTCCGCTCTGGCCGCCGGAGTGAGCATCGTCTACATCAGCGTGGCCGAACTGGCCACCGCACAGGGCCACCCCAGCGCGGCGGGATATATCGAGTCCGGCATGGTCGCCGCCAGCGTTGTGGGCGGACTGATCTGGGGAAAGCTGAATCTCGCAACGGCGTCGCGGCCGGTGCAGCTCGGCGGGCTGTCGGCCCTGCTGGCCGTCGCGGTAGTGGGAGCGGCAGCCCTGGCAGACACGCTCTGGGGCGTGGCGGCCGGATTGTTCGTTGCCGGTCTCGCCGTCGCGCCCTCGTACATCACCGCATACCTGGCCGCCGACGAACTGGCTCCCGAGAGCCGACGCTCCGAGGCGAGCAGCTGGGTCAACACCGCCTACAACCTCGGCGCTGCATTCGGTGCTGCTGGGGCCGGTCTACTGGTCGACAGGGTCGGTGGACAGTCGGGATTGCTGCTGAGCGCTGCGATACTTGCACTCGGTGTACTCGCCGTCACGCTGTTGTCGACGCGTGCGAGGTGATGATTTCGATGCCGCGTCAGTCCACCGAACCGGCAAACCAGTGCACCGGAGATGTCACTGTGACGTCCACTGCGGTACCTGGAGCGAATCGGTCGGCGGTCCGGGCGATGGCGCGGAGCAGCAGCCCGGTGTCGTTGTGCCGCAGGGTGACCGAGGATTCGGGGCCGGTGAAGAACTCGTGTTCGACGACGAATGCACCGTCCTTGCGCTCCGAGACCAGCAGTTGCTCGGGTCGGAGCAACGCCTGTCCGTTTCCCGTCGCTCGGGTGGTGCATTCGAGACGCCCGAGGACGGTGTCGACGTGGCCGCCCTGGGCTGCAGCCTCGACGAAGTAGGCGTCGCCGACGAACCGCGCGACCGCGGGTGTGGCGGGTCGCTCGTACACCTCACGCGGGGTGTCGATCTGGGCGCAGCGACCACCCAGCAGCACGGCAACTCGATCGGCAGTTCCGAGGGCCTCGGCCCGGTCGTGGGTGACGAGGATCGACGCGGTCTTGCTGGACTGCAACAGCTCTCGTACGTCCTGCCGAATCGAGGTACGCAGCCCCGCGTCGAGGGCGGCGAACGGCTCGTCCATCAGCACCACCGACGGAGCCGGTGCCAGCGCACGCGCCAACGCGATGCGCTGCTGCTGACCGCCCGAGAGCTCGCTGGGTTTCACCCCACCGGCATCGGGTAGTCCGACGAGCTCGAGCATCTCGGCGACGCGTTGTGCGCGATCGCCGCGACCGGACAGGTAGGGCCGCAGAAGCCCTGCACGCAAACCGAATTCGATGTTCCTTCGTACCGTCAGGTGCGGGAACAGTCCACCTTCCTGCGGCATCAGGCCGATCCCCCGCTTCTCCGGTGGCACCTGAATCTGCCCCGCCACCGAGATGTCCCGCCCGTCCGAGGTGATCCGGCCTGCGTCGATGCGGTGCAGTCCCGCGATGGACCGCAACAGAGTCGTCTTGCCGCAGCCGGAGGGGCCGAGAACGGCAAGCATCTCGCCGTCGCCGAGGTCGAGATCGATCCCGTGCAGCACGGCCGTACTGCCGTACGAGGCAACGAGTCCGGAAATCACCATGCTCATGGCAGTGCTACTCGCTTCCGCGTCGTGCGCCCCAGCGCCCGTGTCAGGACGACCGTCGGGACCACCGAGATCAGGATCAGGGCCAGGGCGTACGGAGCCGCCTCGCCGTATCGGAACGCTTCGGTGGTGGACCACAGCGTAGTGGCCAGCGTATCGACTCCCCGAGGGCGCAGCATCAACGTCGCAGGTAGCTCCTTGGCGACGGTCAGGAAGACCAGAGCTGCACCGGCGGCGATGCCGGGTGCCGCGATCGGAATCGTCACTCGAAGGTCGGTACGCAGCCGGCCCGCGCCCAGGGTCCGTGAGACATCCTCGAGGACAACGGGAGTGGCGTCGACGACCGCTCTGGTACTGCCGACCGCCAGCGGCAGGAACAGCACCACGTACGCCAGTACCAGCAGCACCGCCGTCTGGTAGAACGACGGCAGAAACCTGATTCCGAGGAAGACCGTGGCGAGCCCGACGGTGATGCCGGGTAGTCCGTGCGCGATGTAGGTGGACAACTCGGCACCGCGGGCGGCCCTCGACGTGGATCGGGCCGCGAACAACGCGACCGGCAACGCGAGCACCGCCACCACCACCGCGGCGGTCGCGGAGTACTGAACGGTCTTGGCGGTGACGGCCAGCACGTCCACCCAGTCGAAGGTGAACCGCAACGATCGACTCAGCCATCGCGCCAAGGCCAGTATCGGTACCACCACCGAAAGCGTAAGAGCCGCAACGACAACGGCCAGAGCTGGCATACGCCACCGGCCGAGGACGATCGGCTCGGCCTGCCGGTCGGTTCCCGATCCCACCCTCGCCGTGGCGCCGCGTCGGGCACGCCGTTCGAGGAGGGTGAGCACCAACGCGCCCACCACGAGGACCAGCCCGAGGACGGCGGCCGCGGTGCGATCGAGTCCCCCGCGGTACGCACTGTAGATGCCGAGAGTGAAGGCGTCGTAGCGCATCAGAGCCACCGCCCCGAAGTCGCTGATGGTGTACAGCGCGACCAGCAGCGCGCCCGCCGCCGCGGCCGGAACCACGCGACGGCACTCGACGGTCAGCGCCGTGCGCACAGCGCCTCGGCCGAGGGTTCGAGAGACCTCGGCCAACGATGGGTCCGCGGTGGCGAACGCCGCGGACACCGGCAGCATCACCAGCGGGAAGCAGGACAGTGTGAGCACCAGGGCTGCACCGGAAAACCCTGCCAACGAGGGGAATTCGGCGATCCACAGGTACCCGGACACGTACGACGGTATGGCGAGTGGAGCGGCGAGGACCATCGCGAAGAAGCGTCGCCCCGGTAGATCGGTACGGACGGTCAGCCACGCCAGCAGCGTCCCGACCACGACGGACGCGACGAGCACGGTGAGCGTCAGCGTTGCCGTACGGATGGCGAGGTCGAGTGTGCGTTGCCGCAGGAGCAGTCGCAGAACCTTCTCGGTTCCGCCGTCGAACGCTCGAACGAACAGGTACACCAGGGGGGTCAGCGTCAGCGCTCCCACGCACAACGCGGTCGTCCCGAGAACGGGACGACCGCCGAAGTGGCGCCGCCGAAGCGGCTGGAGCGCGGACGTGGGCACTGCCTAGATGATTCCGACGTCGGTGAGGAGGGTCTGGGTGGCCTCGAGGGACGAGAGCTGGCCCAGATCGAGATCGGTCGAACCCAGCTCGGAGAGCGGCGGCAGGTCGTAGTCGGAGGTGACTCCGTCGATCACGGGGTATTCGGCGGTCTCGTTGGCGAAGTACGTCTGCGATTCGGTCGAGAGCAACTCGCGCAGGAAGTCGAAGGCCGCGTCCTGGTTGTCCGAGGCGGCCAGCACACCGGCACCGGCGACGTTGATCAGCGCGCCGGGGTCGCCGGGCTCGAAGTAGTGCAGCTCGACCGGGGCGTCGTCGCCGTTCTCGTCCTTGAAGGGGTACCAGTAGTAGTGGTTGAGCAGGCCGGTGGAGACCTGTCCGTCGTTGACGGCGGTCAGCAGCGGGTTGTTGCCCTCGAAGGCGACGGGCTCGTTGGCGACGAAGCCTTCGAGCCAGGTGCGGGCACCGTCCTCGCCGCGCTGCACGCGCAGGGCGGTGACGAAGGCCTGGAACGACGCGTTGGTGGGTGCGTAGCCGATCTGTCCGCGCCAGCGCGGGTCGAGCAGTCCGTCGATACCGGTGGGCAGGTCTGCTGCCTGCACCGAATCGGAGTTGTAGGCCAGCACGCGGGCCCGTGCGGAGGTGGCGACCCAGGTGCCGTCGGCGCCGCGGTACTGCTCGGGAACGAGGGAGAGGATGTCCTCGGGCAGCGGTGCGAGAGCGCCCGCCTCGTCGAGGGCACCGAGTGCGCCTGCGTCCTGACCGTAGAAGACGTCCGCCGGGGTCGCGTCGCCCTCTTCGAGGATCTTGGCTGCCTGGGCGTTGGTGTTGCCCGAGTAGTCGACCTCGATACCGCCACCGATGCGCTCGATCAGTGGGTCGACGAGCTCTTCACCGCGGCCGGAGTACACCACGAGTGCGGACTCTGTGGTGGCGGACTCGGAGGTGGACGTGCCTTCGTCGGACGAGCCGTCCGAGCTGCATGCGACGAGACCGAGGGCGAGGGTTGCGCTGAACGAGAGCAGCGCCAGACGGCGAACGGTGAACACGGTTCTCCTGACGAAAACGGGACATTGAAGACAATTCGATGAAGTAAACCACAAAGGTGAGGCTCAGCTACATTCCCCCTCCCCAGGTGAGTGGAACCTCGTAGCAGGGGTCGAGTTTCCGCGCACGTGGGTGGTGCCGGGTTGAACGACCGGAGTCGCTGCATTCCGCACCGTGCTGCGCCTGGCCGGATCCAAGCCGGTGCAGGCCGTGACGAGCACGTTCCTCGGTCCCGACGCGGCGACGCTCGAGCTGCCGGATTACGAGTTCGACGCAGCCCCAGGTGAGCGGTAATTCGACCCCTGCTACGAAGTTCTGCTCACCTAGAGCCCCACCCGCTCGAGCAGCGCGTCGAAGGCCTCGCTGGCTTCCTGCTCGGACCGGCCGGATTCGATGACGCCGTTGTAGACCGCCAGCGCCTCCTCCTGGTATTGCTTGTATTTCTCGAGCCACTTCTCCGAGTCGGCGCGCCAGTATCCGATGATGTCGAAATACGCGATGTCGTAACCCAATTCCTTGCGGAAGTGCTTGCGCACCCGACGCGAGGACGACGCCTCGCCGGCGAACCACACGTAGCCGCGTCCCTCGGGCAATGGGTATGCCAGCACCGCGTCGTCGAGAACGCTTGCGCTGTCGCCGTTTCCGGATCCAATGCGCCAGTCGAACGTGACATCGGCCGGGGTCTCGAAGGATTGGATGTCGCCGCGTTCGAGAACCTCGACGATCGCGTGCGCTCGCATTCCCGCGGGCAACTGCTCGACGAGTCGGCCGAGCGCGGGCAGTCCGGTCATGTCCGCGACCAACAACAGCCATTCGACGTCGGCGGGCGGTGAGTACCAGGATCGCGGGCGGGTGAACAGCACGGTCTGCCCCGGGACGGCCTGCTGAGCCCAGGTGGATGCGACACCGCCCTCGTGCGCGAAGAAGTCGATGGTCAGCTCACCGCGCTCCGGATCGAGACGACGGATGGTGTAGTTGCGGCCTTCGGGTGCATCGTCGAGACCGTGGAACCACCAGAACCCGTCGACCTCGGTCATCGGCGGCGGGATCACTTCACCTGCCCTGGGGAAATAGACTCCGACGCATTCGTCGGGCACACCGAGCGTGCGGTAGCCCGCGACATGCTCGCCGCCGAACGTCACACGCACCATGTGCACCGTGAGTCGTTCCACCGCAACGACATCGGCGTAGTAGAAGCCACGCGGTTGTTCACTCATCTTCGTCCTCGATACATATCTCGACGTAACTCCTGCGAGAAACCCCCAGGGCCGTTCTCCCTCGACTCTAAACTAAGCCTTGCCTAGCCTGCGACCGACCACCTTGGGAATCACCAACGGAGTGTGCGATTCCGGATCGTCGATGATGCGGCACGGCAGCCCGAAGACGGCCTCGACCAGCTCGGCGGTGACGACGTCGGTGGGCGCGCCTTCGGTGACCACCGCGCCGTCCTTCATCGCGATGATGTGGTCGGCGTACCGGCAGGCGTGATTGAGGTCGTGCAGGACGGCGACGAGAGTGCGCCCGTTCTCGCGGTTCAAAGTGGCCAACAGGTCCAGCAGTTCGATCTGGTGGGCGATGTCGAGGAACGTGGTCGGCTCGTCCAACAGCAACAGCGGCGTCTGCTGCGCCAGAACCATTGCCACCCAGACGCGTTGCTGCTGCCCGCCGGACAGTTCGTCCACCGGACGAGCCGACAGCGATGTCACTGCCGTTGCGTTCATGGCCTCGATCACCGCGGTCTCGTCTGCCGTCGACCACTGCCTGATCAGCTTCTGATGCGGATAGCGGCCCCGCGCAACGAGATCGGCCACCGAGATACCGTCCGGTGCGACGGAGGTCTGCGGAAGCAGGCCGAGGCGTCGGGCAACTTCTTTCGCGGGATACGACGAGATCGCCTTCCCGTCCAGCAGAACGGTTCCGTGCGAGGGCTTCAGCAGCCGCGAGAGTGCCCGCAGCAGAGTCGATTTGCCGCAGGCATTCGGTCCGACGATGACGGTGAACTTTCCGTCCGGAATCTCGACGGTCAGGTTCTCGCTGATGACGCTCTTGTCGTATCCCACCGTGATGTCGTCGGTGTGCAACCGAGGCTTCGTCACTGCTTCCTGCCTTCCCGCGCCAACAACCACACGAAGTATGCGCCGCCGACCGATACGGTCACCACACCCACCGGCAGCTGAGTGGGAGCGAAGACGCGCTGCGCAACCACGTCGCTCACGACCAGCAGCAGCGCTCCCATGCACGCGGCGGGCACCATCGCCACTGACGAGGTGCCGGTGAGGCGGCGCGCCAACTGCGGCGCGGCGAGGGCGATGAACGAGATGGGACCCGCGGCCGCAGTGACCATCGCGATCAGCGCAACGCCAAGGAACACCAGCATCAGACGGGTCGGCTCGGCGCGCACACCGAGCGCCCTCGCTGCATCGTCCCCCATCTCCAACATCGGCAGCCGACGCGAGAGCACCGCCAGACACGACGCGATGACGACCGACACGACCAGCACGGGCCCCACCTGCGACCATCCAAGCCCGTTGAGGGTGCCCGCCCCCCACACGGCGGCCGCGATCGCGTCGTCCAGGTCGGCCCTGATCACGAGCCAGGTGTTGACGGAGGCCAGGACGGCGCTGACGGCGATCCCGACGATGATCAACCGAAAGCCCTGCACCCCGCGCCGGTACGCGAGCAGGTAGACCACGGCAGCCGTCGCGAGTCCGCCGACGAGCGCGCCTGCTCCGGTCCGGTAGTAGCCACCACCGAGAGCGAGGATGACCACGAGCGCGCCGGTGTAGGCACCGGTTCCGAATCCGATGATGTCCGGGCTGCCCAACGGATTTCGCGTCAAGGATTGAAAGACCGCGCCCGATACGCCCAGGGCGGCTCCGAACAGGAAGGCCAGTGCCACGCGGGGAAACCGCCACTCCATCACCACGATCTCGGTGAGGCGTGGTCCGTCGCCGAACACCGCGGCGAGCACCTCGTTCGGCGGAATGTAGAAGTCGCCGGTACCGACCGCGACGACGGAGACCACCACCGTCACGAGAAGCAAGGCCGCGCAGACGCCCACTGTTCGGACGTCGATGCGGCCGTCCACTCGGTCCCGCACTCGAACGACCCACAGCGTTCGGCCGAAATCGATGTCGCCGCCGCGTTGGTCACGGGTCACAGTCCGCTCGCCTTCTTCCGGCGAACCAGGACGATCAGCACCGGTGCACCGACGAACGCGGTGACGATGCCGACCTGCAGCTCCCCCGGCCTGATCACGATGCGGCCGACCACATCGGAGAGCAGCAGCAAGCCCGGTGCCGCGAACACCGTGTAGATCAGAATCCAACGCTGGTCCGGTCCGACGAACCACCGCACCATGTGCGGAATCATCAGTCCGACGAATCCGATGGGCCCGGCCGCCGCCGTCGCAGCGCCGGCGAGCAGAGTCACTGCGACGACACCGACGATTCGCGTACGAATCACATTCGCGCCCAACGACTGGGCCAGATCGTCGCCGAGCGCAATCGCATTGAGGGGACGTGCGATCAGCGCCGCCAGGAAGACTCCTAGGGCGATGAACGGGGCGACCTCGGACGCGATGTCCAGACCTCGACCGGCCAACGATCCGGCACCCCAGAACCGCATTCTGTCGAAGGCATCCGGATCGAGCAAGAGCATGCCCGAGGTGATACCGCCGAGTACAGCACCGAGCGCAGTTCCGGACAGCGTCAACCGAATCGGAGTAGCTCCTGCTCGCCCTAGCGACCCCAGTGCGTACACCACGATCGTCGCGAACACCGCCCCGGCGAACGCGAACCAGAGGTAGGACCCGATGCCGGTGACGCCCAGCACGCCGACGGCGAACGCGACGAAGAATGCCGCCCCGGCATTGACGCCGAGAATTCCCGGGTCGGCCAGCGGATTTCGCGTCATCGCCTGAATCAGCGCACCGGCCACCCCGAGGGCGATTCCGACGAGCAACCCCAGAACGGTACGCGGGAGCCGCAGTTCACGGACGATCACGGATTGGGTGGATCCGTCGGCGTGCAGCAGCCCGTGCCACACCCGACCGATCGGGATGTACTCGGTGCCCACCGAAATGCTCACCAGGCACAGCACTGCCAGAACACCGACCACGACGAACAACCCTGCGGCCCGACGCGCATCGGTGCGAGCGAGACCACCGGCGAGAGCCGGAACATCTCGCTGTTCCGGCTCGTCGCCCACGCTCGTCCTCACCCGATTCACACCACCGATCGCACCCTCGCGCTCACAGCGGACTTCACGATCTCACCGCTGCGAACAGCGATGTTGGACAGCAACGACGAGGTCAGACCGTGTGTGTGCTCGGTGCCGCCCTGCAGGTAGATCGAACCCGCACTCGGTCCACGCGTCACGAGTCGGTAGTCACGCGTCACGCGAGGACCGCGAGAGTCGTATTCGACGGCGTCGAACAGTGGACCGAGGATCTCGGGTAGATCGAGGGACGTGAAGCCGGTGGCATAGACGACAGCGTCGCACAGTATGTCCTCGGCCAGTCCCGTCGGGCCGTGTTCGACGGAGGCACGAACGCCCGACGGCTCCTCGGTGGCTCCGATCAACCGGGATGCTCCGTGCACGAACAACCGGCGCTGCCCGCTGACCCGCTCGGCGTACTCGCGCGCGTACAACTCCTCGATCAGCGGCAGGTCGACGGCGGAGTAGTTGGTGCCGCGGTGATACTGCAGCAGCTGCTCGCGCAGTGTGTGCGACGACGAGTAGAAGTCGTCGACGGCCGTCGGATCGAAGATGCGATTGGCATAGGGGCTGTCGTCGGCCGGGCTGTACCCGTACTTGCGCAGCACTGCATGCACCGACGCATCGCTGTACGTCGAGTGCAGGTAGTCCACCACCTCGGCGGCGCTCTGCCCGGCACCGACGACGACGAACGTGCGATGTGTGCGCGACGGCAACCGATCGAGGTGGCCGAGGAGATCGTGATTGTGGAACTGTCGCGCCGACGCCGTCACCCCGTCGGGCAGGGCGGCGGTCAGTCCTCCGGCGAGCACGATGTTGCGTCCCCGCACGGTCCCGGTCCGCCGGCCCTCGGTTCGGACGCCGTAGCCGTCGCCGGTGTCGACGACGTCCACCGCCCGGGTGCCGTAGTGCACGGTCGCGTCGACCTTGCCTGCGGCCCAGGCCAGGTAGTCGTGGAACTCGAGCCGGCTCGGGAAGAACGTCTGCAGGTTGATGAAGTGATTGAGCCGACCATGCTCCGACAGATACGCCAGAAAGGTGTACTCGCTGCTGGCATTGCGCTGGGTCGCCAGGTCCTTGAGAAACGAGATCTGCATCGACGTCCCGGGCAACAACATGCCGGGGTGCCAGGCGAACTCGTCCTTCGACTCGATGAAACAGGCCGTCAATTGCTCTGCGGGAGAGCAGTTTCGGTTGTGTTCCTCGATCGCGATGGCCAACCCCAGATTGGACGGCCCGAATCCGACTCCGACGATGTCGTAGCTTTCGTGCGATGTCATCGAACGCTCGCCCCCGACATCTGATCGAGTGCGCCCGGGACCGGCTCGGACGGGTCGACTCCGAGGGCGACGATCTCGTTGGCAGAATCGACGTGCACCACCGACGGGGTGTGCGCGGACAGCTCGGAGTCTTCCACCTGACGGAACGACATGATGATCACCAGATCACCCGGGGACACCAGATGCGCTGCTGCGCCGTTGATTCCGATGACACCGGAACCGGGGTGTCCTTCGATCACGTACGTCACCAGGCGCGCTCCGTTGGTGATGTCGACGACGTGGACCTGTTCACCCTCGATCAGATCGGCGGCGTGCATCAGAGTCGAATCGATGGTGATCGAGCCGACGTAGTGCAGATCGGCGTGAGTGACGGTGGCACGGTGGATCTTTCCACCCAACATGGTGCGATGCATCAGGCGTCTTCCTCCTTCTTGCGGACGAGATACGGGGCGACGCTGGCGAGCTTCTCGCAGGTTTCGTCGAATTCACGATCGGGAGTCGACTGGCCGACGATGCCGGCACCCGCACGCAACCAGGACGATCCGCGCTGCTCGTAGACGGCTCGAAGCACCAGTGCTGCTTCGAGTTCCCCCGTGGACGACGCCTTCACGACGGCACCCGAGTAGAGGCCGCGAGAGTCGTCGAGCCTCCCGATGGCCTCGATGGCCTGGCGTTTGGGAATGCCCGATGCCGTGACGGCCGGGAACAGAGCCCCGAAGGCATCCCAGCAGGACAGGTCCGCACGCAAGCGTGCCCGCACGGTCGACGCGAGGTGCTGGACGCTTCCGCGCTCGCGCACACTCATGAAGTCCGACACGGCGGTCGACCCGGGGTGTGCGATCGATTCCAGCTCCTCGAACGAGGTACGAACGGACACAGCGTGTTCGGTGATTTCCTTGGGGTCCTGCTCGAGATCTGACTTTGCTGCGGAGTCGGCATCCGAACCCAAGCCGAAAGCCCGTGTGCCTGCCAACGGTTCGGTGGTGACCACACCGTCTGCATCCACGGACGCAACCAGTTCTGGGCTGAAACCGGCGGCACGCAGGTCACCCAGGTGCAGCAGGAACGAACGAGCCGGGGTGTTCGCTGCCCGTCCGGCCCGGTAGGTGCCCGGCATGTCCAGATCGAACGGAATACGCACCGTGCGAGAGAGAATGACCTTGCCGTAGTCGCCGCGGTGAATTTCCTCGACGGCCTGCGCCACCCGAGCGCGATAGTCATCGAGATCGCCGCCGACATCGATCGAGTGCACCGCCGGAGGCTCCTCGACGGAGGCGGCGGTGAGTACGGCGAGCACCGCGGCTCGGTCCTCATCGCTCCCGGTGACCTCGACGTCGTCGCAGTCGTGGCCGAATCGGACCTCGACTCGTGGCACGACCAAGTGGGCGAGCACCTCGTCGGACTCGGAGTCGGACTCGGCGATGGCGTCGTGCAGGTGAGCGGCGAACCCGAATCCGACGAATCCGTACGCATTCCAGGATTCGCGAGTCAGACCGTCGCAGGCCTCACGCAACGCCGTCGACGGATCACCGGACCACCGACGCACCGTCGGCTCGCCACTCCCGAACGTCGTCGTGACGACATCGGTTTGCAGGACGATGCGAGCGACCACGCCGCCCGCGAACACCCAGCGCCCTCTGTCCTCGTACACGACGTACTCGTCGAACAAGCCGGACTCGGCCAACGTGACCACCGTCTGCAACCCGCGCTGCAGGATGGTCGTATCGGCCGTGCCCGACGCCGTTTCTTCGACAACGGTCATGTGTATGTGCACTCCTGACGGTGAATCGGTCCGAGACCGCGCATCGCGCGCAACTGACATGCCGAGAGCATCGCTACGCGCCTTCGATAGGCAACGCTAACCTAACTAGCGTGAGCGCACAACGGCTTCGACAGCACCGGGCGCACGCTGCAGGTCGAGGACGGCGATACCCCAGCCGACCAGACGAGACGCCGTCACCGCCAGTCCCGCTGCGGCTGCCACCGACTCGAATTCGGCTCTGGTCCGCACTCCACTGCCGTGCATGCACAGCATCAGCAGATCGAACTCGGCCTGATCCTCGTTGATCGACTGCTCGTCCGACAATCGTTCCACCACAATCAATTTGCCGCTCTCGGACACGCCTGCTGCGGCGCTCGACAGAAGCAACGCCAGATCGTCGTCGCGATAGTGGCCGGTGACCTCGAGCAACAGGTACGCGTCGAATCCGCCCATGGGGGTCGTACGAGGTTCGGCCATCACACTCTGAGCACACTCGGTCACGCGCGCCGGAAGTTCCGGCCACGTCTGCAGATCGCGTCGAACGAGGCTCAGTTCGCTGGGCAAGCCGAGAACGGTTGCCGACATCGAGTCATGGCCCGTCAGGATCGAGCCGAGCACCACACCGGAGGCCGCACCGGTCACCGCCAACATCGACACGTCGTCGAACGAATAGTCCTGCACCAGAGCCGGACCGAGAAACGCCGCCTCGTCGGCGATGTGGTTGTGGTGCAGTTCGGTCAGCCGAGGCGAGCCTGCGAGGTCCTCGCTCAACGTCTTGCCGGTCAGCAGGCTCGCGCTGGCCCCGCCGGTGCGCAGACTCTCCACGAGGCCGGTGATCGACAATTCCACTCGCGCCTCGATGCCCTCGAAGTCGAGCCAATGCGAGATCCAGTCGTCGCCGAGCATGGCTTCGCCGATATCGGCGAGGATCAATCCGCCGTCCGAGTCCTCGGCTAGCACGTCGACGGCCCGCAGGTAGCGGACGAATTTCGCCAGGGCACGCGTATCGGTGCCGGTGGCCGTAGCCAGTTCACGGACGGTGCGTACGCCGCGGGAGACATGCAACGGGATGCGCAACGTGTTGGCGGCCCTGATCGCGAAGGGGGAGAACATCTCTGCTCGTTCGGCCAGCCTGTCGAACGGCTCGGACTCGCGGGCGGCCAGATCGGGAACTTCCGGATCGTCCGCGCGGGTGAGAACCTCTGCGCGACGCCAGTAGCCGGTGACCTCGACCATCTCCGGCGGCAGGGCGCGATCCTCGCGCAGGTATCGCCTGATTCCTTTGAGGGCCGTGGATTCGCCTGCTACCCAGGCGAACACGGTTCCTTCCCACCAGGGCGCACTACGCACCGCTGATTCCAGCAGGTCTCCGGTTCCTGCAACTGCGCCGTCGCGGTGGACCCAGGTGATCTCGGCGTCGGCGGCCGTCGGCAGCGGTAGTTCTCGCTCGGCGTCGGCCACCTCGACGAACACCCGGATTCGCTCACCTGCTCCGGCTTCGTCGAGGTAGCGAGCAACAGCAGGCAACGCGGTCTCGTCTCCGACGAGCAACACCCAATCCACCTCGGCGGGTGCGTGACCCGACCGCACCGGACCGAGCAGCGCGATGGAATCACCCACGGCGCAGCGACGCCCCCACGTCGAGGCGATTCCGGTGTCGTGGGTGACGAAATCGAGGGTCAGTTCCGCTTTGTCGGTATCGACGCTGCGCACGGTGTAGTTGCGAGTCACCGGCCGCGGGTCCCGCGGCCACTCCACGGTGCGCTCGTGTTGTACGGGCAGCGCCATCGTACCGATGTCGTCGAGCGGGAAGAACAGGCGAACGAAATCGTCGAATCCTTCGCTGCGCAGCGCCGGAAACTCGAATCCATCGCGCGTGAACTCACGCAGCTGCGGCCCACCCAACACGATCCTGCGCATTCCCGAACTGAGTTGCTGCGTGTCGATCACGGTGGCCGTACGGATGACTTCGGGAAAGACGACCTGAAGTCGATGGGACCTTGCCACTGTGAAACACGCTCCTTCGCGAAAGTGCAGATGGGTGGTGCGTCGGGTGGGCCTGCGCTCGGATCAGCCCTGGACGTTCTCGGCAGCGGTGTTCAGCGCCGATGCCACGTCGTCGAGGATGTACGGAATGGTGAGCACCGTCAGGCCACCGAACGCGAAGTTCTTGTCTGCGCTGAGGTTTTCGGTCGATGCAGTACGTCCCTGCGCCAGCACGGGCTGCGAGGCCACGGCCGGTTCGACGAGGAAGGCACCCAGTGACTCCTTGTCGTAGGCCACGACGAACAGAACGTCCGACTTCAGCAGCGAGGCCTGCTCGAGGCTGAGCTCGAAGTACACGGCATCGGGATCCTCGACCGGGTCGGCCTCCTGGATGGTGGGCTCGTTGACCAGACCGAGCTGTTCGAGGAACTCCACGCGCACGTCGTCGTCCTTGCTGACGGCGAACGTGCCGGGAGCGTTGGGTAGTGCGATGGTGACCGTCTTGCCCTCCAGCGCCGGGTATTTCGCAGCCGCGTCGGCAATGGAACTCTCGACGCCGGACACCAGATCGGCGGCCTCCTTCTCCTTGCCGAGCGCCTTGCCCGCGATGGTCAGCTGGTCCTCCCACGAGGTCGTCCACTGCTCTTCCGGGTACGCGACGACCGGTGCGATGTCGGAGAGCTTGTCGAACTCTTCCTGAGTCAGTCCCGAGTACGGGGCGAAGATCAAATCGGGGGCAGCGGCCGCGAACTGTTCGACCGGAACCTCTCCGGTTCCATCACCGGAGAGCAGCGTGGGTGCTTCGCCGCCCAGGTCGGCGAGCGCCTTCGCGTCCCACTGGAGAATGCCGCGGTCGTCCGCTCCGTACTGAGCTCCGTCGAAGGTCGGCATGGCGACGGGCACGACACCGAGGGCGAGAATGGCGTCCTGGTTGGACCATCCCCAGGTAGCGATACGCGTCGGAGCCTCGGGGATCGTCGCGGATCCGAGTGCGGAATCGATGGTGACCGGAAATGCAGATTCCTGCGCGGCGGTGGTGGACTCGGTTGCAGGCGTTTCCTCGGTACTGCTGCATCCGGCGGCGAGAGCGACGGTGAGCCCTCCGGCGAGCGCAATCGACGCAGCGCTCCTCATCCACTTCGTACGAACCTTCATCGTTGCTCGGCACCTCTCGACTCGACCACGCACTGCTGCGTCCCACACCCGACCGGGTGAGGCGACTGACAAGGTAGCACTTATGAGGTAACCCTTCCCTCACTAGGCGCGTCGGCAGCGAGAACTCGACACGCTGCGGACAACGCGTCGTGCCACAGCGTCGCCAGTTTCTCGACGCCCTCGAGCACCTCCTCGGGCCAGGTCATCGTCACCCCCAGTACCGACGAGCCATGCTCGTCGTGGATGTAGCTGTCCACGATCAGCGCGTAGCTGCAGGGTGTGGCAACACCTGGGGTCGAGTCGAGACTGCTGCGTAACCGGCTGGCACCGAACGGCCCGCCGGTCGCCGCGTCGAAACGACCGAGGTAGTTGAATTCGATTGCTGCATCGGGAGTTCGACGCAGGAGTTCTTCGGCCTCGCCGCCCATCCACCGCAGCATTCCGTAGGTGGATCCGTCCCCCGGTACGGACTCCCTCGACGCCCTGGCCGATACCGCCAATTCATGCAGAACACATTCTGCGGCAGCGGGATTCGCCTCGTGCGCGATCAGTGTGCGGTGATCCCCACTCTGCGCGGTGATGCGAAGCGGGAACACTGCCGTGAGCCAGCCGACCACCGACGAACCATCCACACGATCCGAGGCGACCCCCGACCGTCCGTGACCTTCGACGTCGACCAGGAACGACGGCGTCGTCGTGATCTCACCGTCGATCCACTCTGCCGTCGCAGCTGCGAATGTGGCCAACAACAGGTGTTCGACGGAGACACCGAGGCGAACTGTGGCGTTCGACAACAGGTGCGCGCTCTCGTCCTCCCGCAGCGCGAAGTCGACTGTGCGCACACGGGCACCCGTATCGACCGCCGGGTCGAGCGGACGCGTCAGAGGGATCGATGAAGCTCCATCACCGACACTTGCCCAGTAGTCGAGATCGGCGAGCACCTCGGGTGAGTTCGCGAGACTGCGCATCTCGTGCGCCCAGTGCCGCATCGACGGACCGATCGGGCTTCGCTCGGTGGCTGCCTGCTTCCACAGCGCGACCAGATCGGGCAGCAGTATCCGCCAGCTCACGCCGTCGACCACGAGGTGATGCAACGTGATCAGCAGCTCACCGGACGATTGTGGGTCGGTTCGGTGTCGAAGCCACACGATGTCGACCATCCTCGCGTCGACCGGGTTCAATCGGGTACGCGCAGAGCGTGATTCGACGGCGACACGGTCGTCCAGCTCGGCCTCGGTCAGACCGTCGACATCGACGACGCGTATCCACGGACGCACGTCGGCACCGTCCGGCAGCACCGTGAAGATCGACTCGGAGCCAAGATTGCGTTCGAAGCACGAATTCAGAATCGGATGCCGGTCGGTCAGCAGCGAGACCAGCTCCGTCAGAGAGTCCTGGGTGAGCGACGCCGGAGCTTCCAGCAACACCGCCTGCGAGATCTCGTCGATGGGCCCGTCGAGTGCGTCCATCCACCGCACTATGGGTGTCAACGGCACGGTTCCGTACGGATCGATCGCGGCGACTTCTGGCTGCGACCCTGTCGAAACTAGCTTTCCTGCAATGCCTTCCGGCGTTCGGCATGACACGATGTGCCGCGGCGACACCGCGAGTCCTGCCGACCGGAGCCTCGCAGCCAACTCCATCGCCATGATGCTGTCGCCGCCGAGGTCGAAGAAGTCGTCGTCCGCACCGACCTCGGTCACGTGCAATACCGCGGCTGCGGCCGCGGCGATCTGCCGCTCCACATCGGAATTCGGGGGACGACCGGAACGCGTCGCGAGCTCGGGTTCGGGCAATGCGGAAGCGTCGAGCTTGCCGTTCGGTAGGACGGGAAACGCATCGAGCACGGTCAGCGACGCCGGCACCATGTACGACGGCAGCAGACCGCGCAGGCGGGCACGAACGACATCGGGATCCAGCGAACTTCCCTGTTCTGCCACTACATAGCCGGCGAGTGCGGCATTCCCGTTCTCGGATCCTCGCACCACCACCACCCGCGCGTCGGCCACGGTGTCGAACTCGCGCAGCCGGACCTCGACCTCACCCACTTCGACGCGGTGACCGCGAATTTTCACCTGATCGTCAGAGCGGCCCCCATACCGCAGTGTGCCGTTCTCGGTCCACGCGACGAGGTCCCCGGTCCGGTACAGCCGCGTGCCGTCTGCGGCGAAGGGGTCGGCAACGAAGCGGTGTGCCGTGCGCCCCGGCGCATTCCGGTATCCCCGCACGACGCCGGGCCCCGCCAGGTAGAGCTCGCCGAGCACGCCGGGCGGCACCAGTCGAAGACTTCTGTCCAGTACATAGGCCCGCATGTTCGTCACCGGCCGACCTATCACCGGTTCACTCGACAGCTCGGTGGAGGTGTACACCGCATCCACCGTCGCCTCGGTCGGCCCGTAGAAGTTGTACGCAACCAGGGACTCGTTGCTGCGCAACCGATTCCACAGTTCGGCCGATACCGCTTCTCCCCCGACCCCGACCGTGGTCAGCGTGTCGATCGATCCCGATCGCATCATCTGCTCGAGCAACGAGGGCACCACCTCGATGAAGTCTGCCGACAGCGCAGTCAACCGAGCAGTCAGTTCCACTGGGTCGAGAACTGTCTCGGGATCGATCAAATGCACTGTGTGGCCGCCGAAGAGCCACAGCTGTGGCTGCCAGGACGCGTCGAAGGCCATCGACCACGCGTGCGCCACGTTCAGAGTCGACTTACCTGCGCGTCGGGCAGCCGGTTCGTGCACGTTCTCGCGATGCGAGTGATACAGGTTCGTCAGGCCACGGTGTGGGACCAGAACGCCCTTGGGCACACCTGTCGTGCCCGAGGTGTAAATCGAGTAGACAGGGTGGTCGGGATGCAACGGTGCCCGCCGTTCGGCATCGGTGACGCCTACCGAATCGATGGATGAAGCAGCAAGCGATGCAACGGAATCCGCGTTCACCGTCAGCACCGGCTGTGCGTCGTCGAGGATCTGGCCGGTGCGGTCGGCCGGCCAGTTCGGATCGATCGGAAGATACGCTGCCCCGGACTTCATCACGCCGAGGATTGCCGCCATAGTGAGAACTGTGCGCGGGGCCAGAACGGCCACGAGGTCCTCGGCACCCACGCCCGCACCGATGAGCCACCGTGCGGTTCTGTTGGACAAGCGGTCCAACTCGGCGAACGTCATTGCCGTGGCGGCGTCCTGAACAGCGATCGTATCGGGCTGCCGCGCCACTTGTTCGGAAAAGAGTTCGACCAACGTTTCGGACGGATAGGTGCGCGAGATGCTGGCCTGCTCAGCAGTGAGCCGGTGCGCCGTTGCCTCATCCACGAGGGGCACCGATGCGATCGACGGGTCGCCTGCCTCGGCGAACGTCCGAAGCACCGCCGCCATGGCCGACGCCACCGCCCGTGCACGCCCGACCGATACTGCGTCGCTTCGATATTCCACCACCAACCGCAGTTCTTCGCCCGGAAACACCGTCAACGTCAGCGGGTAGTGCGTCACCGTGTCGAACCCTGCGACCGAGACCGAGAAGCCCTCGGCGTCGACACCGGAGGTATCGGCGGCAGCGAAGTTCTCGAACACGACGAGGGTGTCGAACAATGTTCCCCGGCCGACTGCCTTCTGGATGTCCGACAGACCGACGTGATGATGCGCGGCAACGGCGATGGAGAATTCTCGCAGGCCGGCCAGAACCGACGACACGGTGGCATCGGCACCGATGTCGACGCGCACCGGAATGGTGTTGATGAACAGCCCGACCATGTCCCCGACGCGGTCCAGGTCGGTCGGGCGTCCCGACACTGTGGACCCGAACACCACCGATCCGGAATCGGTGAACGCCGAGAGCACCACGGCCCATGCCGCATTGATCATTTCGCTCGCCGTCACCGATCGACGGCGAGCGGAGGCTGCCAGGCGGGCAGAGTCCTGCACACTCCAACGCATCTCGATCTCGCGGGCCTCGGATCGCTCCTCGGGCGGCGACGCGGTCGGTGCCAGGATTGTCGGCACCATGTCGTCACCGAGCGCCCGACGCCACACATCGATCGACGAGTCGTTCCGACGCGACAGCCATCGCAGATAGTCGTCGAACGACGCCGGAGCCGGTAGATCCCGGCCACGGTAGAGCATGAACAATTCTGTGCCGACGGTCCCCATCGACCAACCGTCGACGAGAAGGTGATGGATGGTCAGTACCACACGATGGAGCTGTTCTCCGCAGTCCAGCAGGAGGACTCGTACCAGGGGGCCGTTCTCGATGTCGAAGGTGCTTCGATCCTCGTCGACCAGAGCGCGCGCCGAGGGCGAATCCGGATGGTCGACCGTCTGCCTGCGTATGTGCACTCGTTCCGTGTCGCGGACGGCGACGGTGATCCCGGATTTCAGAGTGAGAAAGCGTGAGCGCAGCGCCGGGTGGCGCTCGGACAATGCCGCGAGCGCGTCCTCGAGTTTTCCGACGTGTAGCACGCCTCGTACCTCGAACTCGGTGGCGATTACGTAGATTTCCTCCAGTCCGTCTCCTGCAGCGACCGACTGGAACACCAGCCCTTGTTGCAGCGGAGTGGCCGGACGTGCGAGCTCGATATCGATACCGAGTGTGCGCAACTCGGTGAGGTCCTGTGCGTCCAGTATCGGCGCTACGATCTCGGGTTCGGTTGCAGCACTCTCGTTTTCGACGTTCCGAGCTCGTTCCACCAGTCCAGCCACGGTGCGGCACTCGAAGACATCGGCGGTCGTGATCACCAATCCGGCACCCCGTGCGTGATGAACCATGGTGATGGCAGTGATGCTGTCGCCGCCCAACGCGAAGAAGTCGTCGTCGACCCCGATCGACTCGGCACCCGTACGAGTCGCATCGGCGAACAGGTCGACGAGGCAACGCTCGTCGTCGGTGGCAGCTGTTCGTGAGCGACTCGGTCCGTTCTCGGGAATCCCGCGCTGCGTCAGATCCACCAGGTCCGTCTTGCCGTTGGGAGTACTCGGTAAGCGGTCGATCGCCACCCAGAACGCCGGCACCAGATACTCGGGCACCCGGCCGCGCAGAGCGTCGCGCACTGCGGCGGCATCGACATCGCCGGGGGTCACGTAGGCAACGAGCACGGTTGCGCCCGCGTGGTCGGTCACCGCCACCACTGCGCACTCGTTCACGGATTCGATATCGGCAGTGAGGTTTTCGACCTCCCCCAGCTCGACGCGATGGCCCCGGACCTTGACCTGCCGGTCGGCACGTCCCAGGAATTCGAGCGCACCGTCGTCGAGGATGCGGGCGCGGTCACCGGTTCGGTACATCCGGCAGCCGTCCCCACCCGGGTCAGCGACGAACCGGGCGGCGGTCTCGGTCGGTCTTCCGAAATATCCGCGGGCGAGCTGCACGCCCGAGACGTAGAGTTCGCCGCCGATCCCTGTTCTGAGCGGTCGCAGTCGGTCGTCGAGCACGCCGAGGACCGTGTTGTCCACCGCCGTTCCGATGACGGCCGGGTCGCGTGCGACCCTGTGCACGGCAACGTCGCCCGCCACCTCGGAGGAACCGTAGGAGTTGTGCACGGACGCATCGGGCGTGGCGCGTCCGATCGCATCGATCGTGTTGCTGTTCAACGGCTCTCCGCTGAGGATCCAACTGGTCAGCGAACAGCATTTCTGCGGCGAGGTCGTCGCCAATGCTGCAGCGAGTGACCCTACGGCGGTGATCTGCTCGGCCCCGGATCGAGCGACGAGCTCGACCAACGCCCTCGCATCGGCATATTCGTCATCCTGCGCCAGCACCAGGCGTTGGCCGGCGAGAAGTCCGGTCAGCAGTTCGGTTGCTCCGTCGATGAACGACAATGAGCTCTTGGCAATCCGGCTCGTGGGACCGCCCCAGTGCAGTGTCGCCCAGTGCAGACGATTGGCCAGCGCGCTTCTGGTTCCCAGCACTCCCTTGGGTGTACCGGTCGAGCCCGAGGTGTACACCAGATAGGCCCCGCACTCACCCGGGATGCTCCGGGCGAAGGGTTCTTCCACCACCTCGGTGGCCGAGCTCGAATCGATTCTCGTCGCGGTCTCGAGAGCGGTCAGCGCTGTGGGGGTGGCGTCGTCGACCAACAGAACGTCGTGGCGAGAGTCTGCGAGCACGTATTCGATGCGCTCACGTGGGTAACGAATGTCGACGGGGACGAACACCGCACCCACGTCGATGGTCGCCAGCAGCGCAGCCACCATGTCGACGCCCCTGCCGAGAGCAATAGCGACGCGGCTCTCGGTCCCGATACCCCGGCTGCGTAGCCGCCTCGACACCTCGGCCACCCGGGATCGGAGGTCGGTGTAGGTGATCGCCTCACCGCCGACCTCCAACGCGACATCCTCACTCGACTGCTCGAACCTGTCGGCGAGTGCCCCTTCGAGCGTCGACACTGCCCGGCCGGGACCGACACTGTATCCCTGGCCGTCCGGGGCCGACAACAGCTGCGACACATCGACGTTCGGACGGCTCGTCAGCCGGTCGAGCATCTCGACGAAGGTGTCGGCGCACAGCGTGGCCGAACGACGGTCGACGGCTGCGTCGTCGTGCAGTACGAAGCCCCACAAGGCAGGGTCGGGCCCGACGATCAGAGCCATCGGAAAACTCATGTGCGCGCCCAGTACCGTGACCTCGTCGACGGCCGCGTTTGCTTCGGAGGGCAGTGCCGGATAGTTCTGATAAACGACGATGGTGTCGAACAGTTCACCGCCGCCGACGGTTCCGGCGATCTCGGACAGGCCGAGGAATCGGTGCTCGTCCAGGTCGAGATGGTCTGCCTGTAGGCCGTCGACCACGTCGGCAACGGACTCGCTCGTATCGAACCGCAGCCGCACGGGCACGGTGTTGAGTAGCAGACCGACCATCGTCTCGGCCCCGTCGAGGTCGAACGGCCTGATGGAGCTCGCCATTCCGAAAGCCACGTCGCCTGCTCCGGTTCGAGCTGCCAGCATCGACGCCCAGGCCACCTGCACCACCACGTTCGTGGTCACGCCGCGGCTCCGCGCGTAGTCGGCGACGCGTCGTGCCAGACCGTCACCGATGTCGAGATCGATCCGAGACGGTGAATTCGCTTGTGCCGGTGCGCCGTCTGCGATCAGCGTCGGAGAATCGAAGCCGCCGAGATAGTTCGCCCAACGCGCCGACGCCGCATCACGATCCTGACCGGCCGTCCAGGCCAGGTAATCGGAAAAGTCGGGAGCAGGAGGCAGAGCAGCCGACTCCCCCGCTGTGTAGAGGGCGATCAACTCACGAACGAAGATGGCCTCGGACCATCCGTCCATCAGAGCGTGATGGTAGGTGATCAGCACCCGCGGCGACCGAGGATCGGTTGAGTACGCGAATCGGATCAACGGCCCCTCGAAGAACGCGAATCCGGCGGACCGGTCGCGGCCCAGATGATCGTCCCAATCTCCGCCGACAGGTGTCGGTTCCGGTGTCGACGCACGCGGAACCACCCACACCAGGTCGCCGTTACGGCGCTGGCGCAGTAACGCCTTGATGTTCGGACGACGCTCGAGTAGGTGCTCGAGAGCGTGGGTGAGGCAGTCGACTCGAACCGGGGCGGTCAGGTCCAACACCGTCTGGGAGAGATACGGATCCTGTTTCGCTGCAGCAAGACTCGACTGCACGTACATTCCCACCTGCAGCGCCGTCAGCGGGAGGACAGCCGCGATCTTGGATTGCGGAGTCGTCGCGGTATCGGTCGTCATCTCGGTCACTCACATACTGCTTTCGAATTCGTCGAGCTCGTCCTGGGACAGGTCCACGGTGACCGCTGCGGCGGAGATTGCAGGCCGGGCGGTCTCCTCGGTGACGAGTTCCGCACCGAACATCCGCACTGTTCGCTTGCGCATCACCTCCCGCGGTGCCAGCGGGATGGACGCCTTGCGCGCCCGCGACGCCACGGCGAGTGAGGTGATGCTGTCACCTCCGAGAGCGAAGAAATCGTCGTCGATACCCACCCGGGTGACCCCGAGAACCGCCTCGACGATCTCGCACAACATCGTCTCCACCGGTGTTCGCGGCGGCACGAACGTACCGCCGCCCGCGGCATCGACGGCCGGCAGAGCCCGTACATCGAGCTTGCCGTTGATCGTCATCGGAACGCGTTCGAGCGCAGCGAACAGCGTGGGGACCATGTACTCCGGCAGGACGGCCGCGAGCTCGTCCCGAATGGATCCGAACAGCGCGGAATTGTCCTCGGACGCAGCGGCATCCCGGGGTACCACGTACGCGGCGAGCGCCCGAGCACCCGCCCCGATCTCCACCGCCCGAACCACCGCGCCGGCAACCGCATCGCAGTTCGCCACTGCCCGTTCGACTTCTGCCGTCTCCACGCGATAGCCACGGATCTTGACCTGGTCGTCGGCCCGGCCCAGATAGTCGAACAGGCCGTCGGGCCTGATCCGGACCAGATCGCCGGTGCGGTACATCCGCTCGCCCGGAGACCAGGGATCGGCGACGAAACGCGCTGCCGTCTGGCCGTATCGGTGCAGGTAGCCGCGGGCCAGACCCACACCCGACAGGTGCAGCTCGCCGACAGATCCCACGGGAACGGGCCGCAGCCACTGATCCAGAACGTACGCGCGGGTTCCGAGGATCGGTGCACCGATCGACGGGGTGTCGCTGTCTCGGGTACCGGCACCGAGCGCATTGATCGTGTACTCGGTGGGCCCGTAGAGGTTGTAGCCGACGTCTCCCAGCTGCTGCCACAGTGAATCGGGAACCGCCTCCCCGCCGAGGAGCACCAGCGGAATCCGATGCCCGTCGTGCTCGTTCAGCAATCCCAGATCCAGCAGGTGCCCGGCGTACGTGGGCGTCACGTTCACCACGTCGATCCGGTTCTGCTCGCAGTATCGAGCCAATGCCTCGCCGTCACGGCGCAATTCCTCGTCGCAGACATGCACCTCGTGGCCTTCGACGAGCCACAACAGCTCTTCCCACGACATGTCGAAGGAGAACGAGACGGTGTGCGCGATCCGCAGCGTCCGATCCCCGGCCGCGGCGATGGTGGGGACGAAGATCTCGTCTCGGTGGTTGATCTGCATGTTCGTCAGCCCCCGATACGGGGTGACGACGCCTTTGGGTGTGCCGGTCGAGCCCGAGGTGTAGATGACGTAGGCCGGGTGCTCGAGGCGACCGGGAGTACCGGGCGCGAACGGGCCCGAGTCGAACTCCGACGGGTCCACGCGTTCCGCCAATTCGGCTGCCACGGAGGGATCGTCGACGATCATCGCGGTGGCGTCGGTCGTCAGTCCACGGGACTGCGTCGCGGTGGTCGTCACCAGGATCGTCGGCCGTGCGTCGGCCAACATCAGGTCGAGGCGATCGCTCGGATAGTCGAGTTCGAGGGGCAGATAGGCCGAGCCGGTGCGTAGTACCGCGAACAGCGCCACCACCATCTCCACCGAACGAGGCAGCGCGAGGGCAACGATGCGTTCCGGCCCTGCACCTCGGCGCAGGAGTGCCCGTGCGCACGCACCGACGCGCGCGTCCAATTCTCCGAACGTCACCCGTTCGGCCCCGAACACCAGCGCGGTCGTCTCGGGGACCGCCGCGGCGCGGTCGGCGAGCAACTCGGCGATCGTGGAATCGCGCAGCCTCTCCAGCCTGTCGTCGAAACCGTTGTCTGCGACGCTCACCGATTCGGATGCCGGTGCAGGCCAACGCCATATCGGCAGATCGGGTTGCTCGGCAACGGTTGTCAGAGCGCATTCGAAGGAGTCGAGCAAGAACAGTGCGCGATCGTCGTCCACCGATTCGGGCAGGTATGTCACCGACAGATTCAGCTCGTCGCCCGGGTCGACGGCAATCGACACCGGGAACTCGGAACCGTCGAAGGTCGAGATGTGTCGCATCTGCCGGTCCGGCGATACAGCGGCGGACGCGGCGGGACCAGCCGCGTTGCGCAGCACCAGCAGCGTGTCGAACAGCGCACCGGCACCGATCGCCTTCTGAATCCCGCCGAGACCTAGGGTGTCGTGTGCCATCAGATCCAGGCGCTGATCCTGTACCCGCGCAGCGATGTCTGCAGCAGTGTCGGATCCGCCTGCCGCGACCCTGAGTGGAACGGTACTGATGAACGCACCGACGGCACGCTCCGAGCCGGGCACCTCCATCGGTCGCCCGGCAACGGCGGTACCGAATACCACGTCGGACCGACCGGATACGCGCATGAGCACGCTCGCCCACCCGGCGGCCAACACGGTGAAGAGCGTCGAGCCGGTCTCGCGCGCAATCGAATCCAGTCGGCCGGACACCGCCGGCGACAGTCTGCGTTCGACGCGTCGGGGAGCCTCGTCACCGCCCCGACCCGAATCGGCCACGAGTGTGGGGGTGTCGACATCGCCGAACCAGCGCTGCCATGCACGCTCGGACTCGGCCCGGTCCCGAGAGGTCAACCAGCGCAGGTACTCCCGGTAGCCGTGATCGAGCTTCGGGCTCGCGCCGTCGTACTGCTCCAGGACACGGGCCACCAACAACGCCGAGGAGCCGCCGTCGAAACACCCGAACCAGTAGGTCGTCAGCAGGCGGTCGACGCCGCCGGGAAAGTGCACCAGCGTGACCCGGAACAGTGGAGGCGCCGCGATGTCGAACGACCGCTGCCGGTCGTCGGCAAGTACCCGGTTCCACTGCTCGTCGATCTCGCTCGCCGAGCAGCTACCGAGTTCCACCACCGTCAACGGTGCCTGCACCGCAGAGAGCACCACTTGCACCGGCACACCGCCGTCGGGAGTGACGAACGCCGTCCGCAGCGCCGCAGTGGAATCGACCACCGACTGCAGAGCGTGCCGAACTCGGTCGCCGTCCAGAACCCGGTCCACCTCGACCACGGTACGAACGGTGTAGAGCGCAGTGGCGTCCGCATCCACGCCGACCTGATAGACCAACCCGAGTTGCAGCGGAGACAGTGGCCACACATCGTCGACGAAGCCGAATCGCGTCTCCGACCAACCGAATTCGGACGACTCGGGATTCGCGAGAGGACCACGCTCGACCTCGGCGGTCTCGCCTCCCCGGGCGCGCCGCAGCCGATCCGCCAGCAACCGACGCTTGATGTCGTCGAGATCCGTCGGCTTCATCGATTCGCCTGCCGTTCGGTGGACTGTGTGACGAGCAAGGACTTGTCCACTTTGCCGATTGCCGTGACGGGAAGCGACGGCCGTGTCACCACCCGGTCGGGCAGCTTGAACCCCGCGCAGCCTGCGGCCGTGAGGAATGCTCGCACCTCGGCGACGGTCGGAGCACTGTCGTTCCGAGCACTGCCGTTCGGCACGATCACGGCGCAGATGCTCTCGCCCACATCGGGATCGGGCACTCCGATCACCGCAGCTCGAGCAACTCCGGGATGGGTGAGCAAGAGATCCTCCAGCTCGTCGGCCGCGACGTTCTCACCGTTGCGGGTGATGACGTCCTTGATCCGGCCGGTGACGACCAGGTGGCCGGAAGGCAACTGTCGAACCTGATCTCCGCTTCGATAGAAGCCGTCGGGGGTGATGGCCGTCGTATTGTGCTCTGCTGCAGCGTAGTAGCCGTTGATCGTGTACGGGCCGCGAGTGAGCAGCTCACCGGTCTCCCCGGTGGGGACGTCGTGACCGTCGGTATCGACGATCCGGATCTCGTCGTGCTCGGACAGGGGACGCCCCTGGGTGCCGATCACCAGATCCGGTGCGTCGTCGGTCCGCGTGTAGTTCAAGAGCCCCTCGGCCATCCCGAACACCTGCTGCAACCGGCACCCGAGCGACGGTTCGACGAGCTTGGCGATCTCGGGTGTCAGTTTCGCTCCCCCGACCTGTAGCAACCGCAGACTGGACAGGTCCGCGTCTTCCCAGTCCGTGGCCTCGCACCACACATGCGTCAACGTCGGCACGAGGGCGGTCACCGTGACCCGATACCTCTCGATCACCGCGAAGACCTGGTCGGGACTGGGGGTCCGGGAGAAGACCACCGTTGCTCCGACCCCGAGTGCACCGAGCAGACCCGGACACGCCAGTGGAAAGTTGTGCGCGGCAGGGAGAACCGCGAGATAGACGTCCTCGGCAGTGAGTTCACAGACCTCGGCGCTCGCTCGTGCGTTGTACTCGTAGTCGTGGTGGGTGCGCGGAATCAACTTCGGCAGTCCCGTCGTTCCGCCGGATACCAACAGCACTGCGATATCCGCGGGGGACGCACGCGGAAATTCCCGTGACGCACCGACGACGGAAGACAACGGACTGTGCGAGCCGCGAGAACCATCGACGAAGACGTCCCGAACGGTAGGCACCGACGCCACTGCCTCGTCGGCGAGCGCTCGGTAGTCGAAGTGTCCGTCCCGCTCCGCGATCACGTACGCCACGGCCTTCGATGTGGCTGCCAGATGAACGATCTCGCGTCGACGATGCGCGGGGAGAGTGAGTACCGGGACCGCGCCGCACTCGAGCAACGCGAACAGCACGACCACGAACGACACCGAGTTGGGTAGCTGCACCACCACCCGATCCCCCGGCCCGATACCGCGGTCGGCAAAACCTGCTGCGGTCGCTCGTACCCGCGTGTACAGCTCGTCGTACGTCAGCTCCTCGGTTTCGTCGACGACCGCGCGACGAGAGCCGAACCGGTGTACCCACGACGTGAACACGTCGGGAAGTGTTGTCTCGCGCCAGATTCCGGCGTCGAGGTACGTCCGGGCGCGGTCCTCGTCGAACGGTACGAAGTCAACGGTGTGCTCGATGACTGGGTGCACTGTGATTCCCGATCGTGGAAGGAGTGAGTGGGCATATCGAGTCAGGGAGTGTGCTGGTGGTCGAGCTCTGCCAGCAGTTGGTCCTCCGACATGGATTCGATCGACACATAGATCTCCGCCGTCGCCTCGAGCAGTTCGGCATCACCTTCGGCTGCGATCATCGACTCCGCCAGGCCCGACACGGTCGGCGCAGTGAACAGCATCCTCACCGTGACGGAGGTGATGTCGAAGGCCGCACGAATTCGGGCGACGATGGTGGTCGCGAGTACGGAGTCGCCGCCCAGCGCGAACAGGGTGTCGGTGACCCCTATCTCGTCGACGCCGAGCACGGTCTGCCAGATCAGGGCGAGTGCGCCCTCGAGTCGGGTTCGAGGCGCAACACGTGCCCTGGCTCGCTCGGAATCACCTGCCGCTCGGCAGAGTTGGACGATGGCCGCGGCATCGATCTTGCCGTTGACGGTGAGCGGTAGGGTGCGCAGCGCCACCATCCGGTCCGGCACCATGTGTGCGGGCAGGCGCTCGGCAGCCCTGGCGGTGATGCCCGCCACGGTCTCGTCGGGGTCCGCGTCGGGATCGCCGAGAACCACCGCTGCCATCACCGTGGCGGTGCCCGAGCGATCGACAACCGCTGCGGCGGAAGCGACCTCGGGATCGATGCCGAGGACGGACTCGATCTCCCCGAGCTCGATGCGGAATCCGTTGATCTTGATCTGATTGTCGACGCGGCCCATGAACTCGACCATCGAGTCCGTGCCGTAGCGAACCAGATCGCCGGTGCGGTACCAGCGGTAACCATCGGCGTCGACGAAGCGTTCACGCGTGCGCTCGGGGTCGTCCAGGTAACCGTCGGCCAATCCTGTTCCTGCCACCCACAGCTCGCCGGGCACCCAGTCCGGTACCAGGTGGCCGCGCGCATCGACGACCCGTAGCGCCATCGACCGTAGCGGCAGTCCGAACGGCACCGTGCGCCAGTGCGAGTCGACCTCGACGACCTCGCAGATGCTGTTGTGGATCGCCGTTTCCGTTGCGCCACCGAGTCCGGCGAATCGGCATCCCGGCACGGCCGCCCTCAGCCGGCGGTAGAGATCGACACCGACCTTGTCGCCGCCGAGCATGACGACCTCGAGCGAATCGCCCAGATCTTCACCGGCGGAAAGGATCATGTCCAGCAGCGGCGGTACGCAGCTGATCACCGTGACTCGATGCGCACGAATCAGAGCGGCCCACCGCTGCGGATCCTTGCGCTCGTGTTCCTGAACGAGCACGGCCGTCCCGCCGGCTGCGAACACCGAGAACACATCGAACGTGCACAGGTCGAAATCCAACTCCGACAGGCACAACGGGCGGTAGCGCTCGTCCAGCGAGAATCGCTCGACCAGGTCGCCGATCGTGTTCATCGCCGCACGATGCGAGACGACCACGCCCTTCGGCTCACCCGTCGAACCGGACGTGAAGATCATGTACGCGGGAGCGGTGTCGGGTCCGAGATGCGGGGCGGGCAGAGGCTCGCTCAGGATCGCGTCGGACACCGCGAGGCCGTCGTCACCCGATCCTCCGATCGTCACCGTGAACCCTGCTTTTCGGGCGATCAGTGCAGCACGGCTCGACGGTTGGTCGACGCCGATCGGTACGTACACCCCGCCTGCGGCGAGCACACCGAGAACTGCGACCACTTGATCCGGACCCTTCGGCAGCGTCACCCCTACGGTGTCGCCCACTGTCACACCGCGATCCGCCAGTGCCGCAGCCACTCTCGACGCGCGGTCACACAGATCGCCGTACGTCATCGACTCGCTGTCGCCCCACTCGAGCGCCACCGCATCGGGATTCCGCGATGCGCGATCGAAGAAGGCACGGTGCAGAGTCTCGTTGCCCGCTGTCGGCGACGCGTCCGTTCGGGGTACATCAGCTGCCGGAGTTCGCCAGACCAGCTGACGCGGCGGAACCAGCTGACCCACCGGCTCCGACCACACGGTGTCACCGTCGACGACGAGTCCGCGAACCAACGTCTCGAAGGCGTCGAACATCGCCTCGGGAACCCCTGGCAGGAACTCGTTCTCGCGAATGTCCCAGTTGACCAGCACGCCGCCGTCGAGTTCGGTGATCTGGGCGTCCAGAACGACCTGCGGTCCCTGCGACATGATCCACACCGGGTCTCCGAACACCTCCCGCGCACGGGTGTCGAACAACTCGCCCAATCCGAGCGCACTCGTGAAGACCACCGGCGCGAGTACCGGTTCTCCTCTACGACGGCCGAGGTCGCGGAGTACCTCGACTCCGGAATAGTCGACGTGCGAGGCATCCTCGTGCAGGCGAGCCCGCAATTGCCGGGACCGCTCGGCGAACGACACGCTCTCGCTCAGATCGACGTCCAACATGACCGAGGACGAGAAGTCGCCGACGAGATCACCGACGGCCGGGTGCGTCGGGGCTCGGTCGAACATCGGAACGTTGAGCAGGAATCGCGGCTCACGTGACCAGGCTCCGACCACCTCGGCGAACGCCGATGCCACTGCGACCGCCGGGGTGACGCCATGTGCGCGAGCCCGCGACTGCAACAGCGAATAGTGCTGCGAGTCGAGGTGAAACGCCCGCCGGGTCGCCGATGGGGAGCCCGAATCACGTTCCACCAGAGGCAGAGTGGGCGCTCCGGGCAGAGAATCCAAGCGATCCGTCCAGTATCGTTCGGCCTGCGCCCGCGCCTCGCGGCGATCCTGTGGGCGGTCGGCAAGGTAACGCGCATAGCTGTAGTCGACGCTGGGGAGCACCTGGCCGTCGTACGCCTTCGCCAGATCTGCCACCAGCACTCTGAAGCTGACGGCGTCGCCTGCAATCATGTCCATGTCGAGATGCAGCCGAGTTCGACCGTCCGGCAGCAACGACAGATCGGCCGAGAACACCTCGCCGGCTTCGATGTCGAGCATCTGGTGCGTCAGGCGTTGCCGAGTTCGTTCCAGCTCGACCGCGGCGTCGTCCGCGCTCCGCAGATCGTGAACCGTCAACCCGCGCCACCCCGGACTGGACTCGATCACCTGCTGTCCGTTGTCGGTGATCCGAGCCCGCAGCATGTCGTGCCTACGGGCCACTGCTTCGAGTGCGGCGCGCAGCCGATCGGGATCGACTGCGCTGCCGTCGAACTCGGTGTAAAGGTGCGGCGAGACGCCACCGAACCGCTGCTCTGCGCTGCGGCCGATCCAATAGGCGTGCTGCAGTACGGCAAGATCGAAGCTGTCGGTGTCGAGCGTGCGCGTGGTCGGCTCCGCTTCGCGGACGGGAGTCCGGGATGCCGGTTCGGTTGCAACACCGACCAATTCGGCCCACGCCGATACCGTCGGCCGAGCCGCGAGGTCTGCGAACGTCACCGTCTTGCCCTGCTTGCGGAACCTGCCGACCAACCGCATCAGCACGATCGATTCCAGCCCCAACTCGAACAGGTTCGCATCGACCGGCACAGCATCGGGCTCGGAGCCGATCAGCTCTGCGACCAGCGTCCGCAGTTCGTCGAGCCCTGACCCCTGCTGATCCATCGGTGCATCCCCTTCGATCGGCTGCGCTACGTCGTACTGGGCGCGACCAGGAGTTCACAACCACAATTCCATAAGGAAAGGCTACCCTCGCTTAGTCGACCCTGAGGAGGCTAACATCTGTCGGCGAGCCGAAGTGGACGGCACCTGCACCACCGCCCCGGAACTTCGAACCGACTGACCACGACGGAAGTGACTCATGTTTTCTCATCGACGCCACAGCGCACGCCTGCTCGGACCACCACCACGCGTCCTCATCGGGGGCGTCTCAGTCCTCGTACTCGTCGCTGCCGCAGCGTGTAGCAGCGACACCGCAGACCGGGGAAGTTCCAGCACCCAGGTCGTCGACCTGAACGCGAACCCCGCCGCCTGCAGCGAGAACGACCGCGTCGACACGGTCGACCGAGAGTCAGGACCGTTCACGTACACCGACGGCCGCGGACGGACCATCTCTCTCGATTCGCAACCGACCAGAATCATCGCCGACGAGGAATCCGCCGCCGCGCTGATGTCGTACGGAATCAAGCCCATCGCCATCTGGTCGACGACTCCCATGGACAGCAGCCCGATTCTGAGCTGCTCCGATCTCACCGGCATCGAATCGGTCGGCGAAAGCTGGGGCACATTCGATTTCGAGAAGGCGGCAAGCCTCGACCCGGATCTCGTCATCGGCGAGTTCAATCCGAGATTCGGCCAGTTCGGCAAGCTGACCACCACGGCCGATTCGTCCAAGGCCGACACCATCGACCAGCTCGCTCCCACCCTGGGAGTCACCTTGGACACGACATCGACGGCCAGGACCATCGAGAACTACGCGGCGCTTGCCTCATCACTCGGAGTCGACCTCGACACTCCACAACTGGCGGACATCAAAGCCGACTACGACGCCGCCGTCGCGAATTTCGAGAAAATTGCCTCCGAACGCCAGGACCTCACCGGCGTGGGAGTCTGGCCGCTCGACGTCGCGTACGTGCTCGATCCGTCGGCGGACCCCGACTTCAGCGACTACCAGCGCTGGGGGCTGAAGATGTACACCCCCGACGGTACCGATGACGGGTACTGGAAGAAGGTGTCGTGGGAGAACGTGTCGACCGTCGACGCCGATGTGGCGTTCGTCTACCACGACGTCGCCAACGCCGCCGATGTGAAGCTCGCAGACATTCCCAGCCGCTACCCCGGCTTCGACGCCATTTCCGCCGTCGACAATCAACAGATGGTGCTGTGGGATTACGGCGCCAACAAGAGCTACAGCCGCTACACCAAGACCATCGACATCTACGCCGACGCTCTGTCCAAGGCGCAGAAGGTCACGAACGAGTGAGAGCCGCTGCGATCTCCCCGGCCTGCCGGTCCAGTTCGGATCGCTGCGGCGACGACGGCCGAGCCCGCAGGCCGAAGCCGTCGCCGATCATCCGGGGGATGACGTGCAGGTGCACGTGGAAGATCTCCTGACCGGCCACCGTGCCGTCGGCGAGAAAGAAGTTGACGCCTGCGACACGCGGATTGCTCGCTCGCACCGCAGCGGCCACCTTCTGCCCCACCACGAACAGGTGCGCCCCGATCTCGGGTGGCAACTCCGCCAGGGTCCGGAACTGCTCTCTGGGCACCACCAACACATGTCCGCTGGTGAGCGGCCTGATGTCCATGAACGCAATCGCAGTCTCGTCCTCGTGGACGCGAGAGGCCTCGGCCGTCCCGGCGATGATCTCGGCGAAAATCGTGTAGGGGTTCACAGTCACCGAGCGTAGGCGCTCGGTGCGCTGACGCTGCGGGGCCCGGAGCCGGAGACTACTGTTTGCCGATGAGCATCGGCGGGGTTCTCTTCGACATCGACGGCGTCCTTGTCACGTCGTGGCAGGCGGTGCCAGGGGCAGCAGACACTCTGAAGTACCTGGACAGCAAGGACATTGCTCGCGCGTTCCTGACCAATACGACGTCGAAGACGCGTGAGCAGATCGCTACGGCACTGCGCGAGGTGGGGCTGGACGTGCACTCGGACGAGATCGTCACGGCCGCGTCACTCACCGCGGACCATCTCCGTGAGAACTATCCGGATGCGCGAGTGGTACTGATCAACAACGGTGAGATCGCAAGCGACATGCCGGGAATCGAGTTCGTCGACGAGACGTCCGAGGATCCCGATGTCGTGGTTGTCGGCGGTGCAGGCCCGGAGTTCACCCACGAGCGCCTCAGCCGCGTCTACGACTGGCTGTGCCGGGGCGTACCCGTCGTCGCGATGCATCGATCGTTGATGTGGAGCACCGGAGCCGGGCTGCGCATCGACACCGGCATGTACCTCGGCGGCATGGAGCAGGCGTCGGGACACACCGCGAAAGCCATCGGAAAGCCCGCTCCCCTGGGATTCCGGACGGCGTCCGAGCGGATGGGCGTCGATCCGGACGACGTCGTGATGGTCGGTGACGATCTCGACAACGACGTCCTCGCCGCCCAGGTCGTCGGAATGACGGGAGTGCTCGTGCGCACGGGGAAGTTCCGTCAGGACGTGCTCGATCGACGCATCACGGACGAGTTCGCGATGGAACCCGACCACGTGATCGACTCGGTCGCCGATCTGCCCGACGTCCTCTCCTGACTACAGAATCGGCGACGGCGTGTACGACGCCCCGGCCGGGAATTTCGCGATCAGACGCTCCACTGCCGAGACGACCGCAGCGACCTGAGCGTCGGCCGCCCCGGTGAATGCTGTCTTGTCGGCCAGCGCCGCATCCAGCGCGGCGCGATCGAGGGGCAGGCGATCGTCGGCGGCCAAGCGGTCGAGCAGGTCCGGCTCCAGTCCCTGCTCACGCATGGCCAGCGCGACGGCGACCGCGTGTTCCTTGATCGCCTCGTGTGCGGTTTCGCGTCCGACGCCCGCGCGCACGGCAGCCATCAGCACCTTGGTCGTCGCGAGGAACGGCAGGTAGCGGTCGAGTTCCTTCGCGATGACGGCCGGGTACGCGCCGAATTCGTCGAGCACGGTCAGGAAGGTCTCGATGAGTCCGTCGATGGCGAAGAAGGCGTCGGGCAGCGCCACGCGGCGCACGACGGAGCAGAAGACGTCGCCCTCGTTCCACTGCGCTCCGGCGAGCTCGGCGGCCATCGAGCCGTAGCCGCGCAGCACCACCTGCAGGCCGTTGACACGTTCGCACGAGCGGGTGTTCATCTTGTGCGGCATCGCCGACGAGCCGACCTGGCCCGCCTGGAAGCCCTCGGTGACGAGTTCGTGGCCGGCCATCAGGCGAACGGTGTGCGCGAACGAGGACGGCCCGGCACCGACCTGGACCAGCGCGGAGACGACCTCGTGGTCGAGCGATCGGGGGTAGACCTGGCCGACGCTGGTCATCGTGTGCCGGAAACCGAGGTGATCGGCGACGATGCGCTCGAGCGCGACGAGCTTGGCGGAGTCGCCTCCGAACAGGTCGAGCATGTCCTGCGAGGTACCCATCGGGCCCTTGATTCCGCGCAACGGGTAGCGCGCGATCAGTTCCTGCACCCTCGACAGAGCCAACAGCAGCTCGTCCGCGGCGGACGCGAAACGCTTGCCCAGCGTGGTGGCCTGAGCTGCGACGTTGTGACTGCGGCCGGCCATCACCAGCGAGGAGTACTCGGCAGCGCGCTCGGCCAGACGCTTGGCAACGGCGACGCCGTGCGCGTGGACGTGTTCGAGTGAGCGCAGAATCTGCAGCTGCTCGACGTTCTCGGTGAGGTCGCGGCTGGTGAGCCCCTTGTGGATGTGCTCGTGGCCGGCGAGGGCGTTGAACTCCTCGATACGGGCCTTGACGTCGTGGCGGGTGACGCGCTCACGCTCGGCGATCGACGCGAGATCGACCTGGTCGACGACGGCTTCGTAATCGGCGATGGCAGCGTTGGGGACGTCGACTCCGAGGGAGGACTGCGCGCGCAGCACGGCGATCCACAGTTGGCGTTCGAGGGCGATCTTGTGCTCCGGAGACCACAGCTCCACCAGTTCGGGACTCGCATAACGGGTGGCCAGGACATTCGGGATGCTCACGAGCGTCCAGCTTACGTGGCGCAGTTGTCGGTCTCGGATGAGGTCGGACTCGAATTCGGCCGTCGGACCGAGCATCGAGACTATGGCCGCAGCGCGGAATAACCGCTGCGCATTTCGATGTTGCAGCCGCCGTGAGCCGAACAGTGAAGGTCGACATCTGGTCCGACATCGCGTGCCCGTGGTGTTTCGTCGGTAAGCGCCGTTTCGAGGCAGGCGCTGCGGAGTTCACCGCCGGGGGCGGGACGCTCGAGGTGGAGTTTCACTCGTTCGAGCTGGTACCCGACACACCGGTCGACTTCGACGGCAGCGAGGTCGATTTTCTCGTCTCCCACAAAGGCATGCCGGCCGAGCAGGTCACGCAGCTGTTGGGGCAGATGACCGCGCTGGCCGCAGGTGAAGGGCTCGCGTACGACTTCGACGCCTTGCAGCACACCAACACCGTCAAGGCGCACGAACTTCTGCACTTCGCCAAGTCGAAGGGCAAGCAGGTCGAGATGAAGGAACGTCTTCTGGCGGCCTACTTCGAGGAGGGCCGCCACGTCGGCCGCACCGAGGACCTCGCCGACCTGGCCGCGGAGGTCGGCCTCGACCGTGACGAGGCGGCCCGGGCGCTGAAGTCCGAGAAGTTCCTGCCGGCAGTGCGCGCGGACAAGGAGCAGGCCATCGCCTACGGGATCAGCGGTGTGCCGTTCTTCGTGATCGACGGACGGCTCGGTGTGTCGGGCGCGCAGGCCCCGTCGGTGTTCGCCGACGTCCTGCAGAAGGCCGCTGCCGGCTCATGAGCGGTCCTTTGGAGATGGTCGGCGACGAACACGGCCCCGTCTGCGAGGACGGCGTGTGCGAGGTGCCACAGATTCACGACGCAGACTCCGGCGAGACCGACTGACAGTCAATCGGCAGGCACCTGTTCCGCCGGTGCCACGATGTCGATGACGGCCAGGAGCATGCTTCGGGCCATGTGGCGGGGGTCGGGGTCCACTTCGCTGAGCGCTCCGACGACGGCTCCGTCGACCACTGCCACCAGCCGCCTGAGTTGCTCTTCCTGCACGGTTCGGCCGGATCTGCGCAGCACGTCGGTGAGCAGGTCGTCGATCTGCGCGCGAAGCCGCAGTTGCACCTCGCGCAGTTCGGGATGACGGGCCGAGGCGATGAAGCGTTCGTATCTCGCGATCAGCTGCTCGTGGCCGTCTTGCGGACCGATGAGCAGGTCGACGATGAGATCGACCGTCGACTCCATTTCGTTCGAGCACTTGCCCTCGTCGTCGATCCGACCGCGCATGACGTCGATCTCGCGCGTCCCGACGACGTCGACCGCCGCGGCCACCAGGTCTCCGAGGGACTCGAAATAGTAGGTGGTCGACGCCAGCGGCAACCCGGCTCGTGCGGCCACCGATCGGTGCCGCACCGCGTCGAATCCGCCCTCGACGAGTAGGTCCGCAGCGGCCGACGCCAATGCCTGGCGGCGGCGCACCCCCTTCGGAGTCGCACCCGACACCTTGTGCTGCGACTCGGTCGGACCTGCGGACATTCAAGTCATCGTGCCAGCTCGAGGCCGTTCGTCGGACTGCTTTCGCGCTATGGAATTGTCGTTGCTCGTGGCACATCGAACGATCGACCTCCGCTCCGACACCATCACCCGACCCGATTCGGTCATGCGAAAAGCCATGGCCAACGCCGAAGTGGGCGACGACGTCCTCGATCACGACCCAACGATGGCCGCGCTGGAAGAAGCGGTGGCAGGACTGCTCGGGTTCGAGTCGGCGCTGTGGGTGCCCTCGGGTTCGATGGGCAACATGATCGCGCTGATGCTGCATCTGCAGCGCGGTGATCGCTTCCTGGCACCCGAGCACGCGCATGTGCTGGGGTCCGAGCTCGGTACCGCCGCATGGTTGGCAGGCGGGATGCCCGACCCCCTCCCCCACGACGGTGGCCCCGGCCGTCCCCTCGCGTCGACGGTCCGCGCGACAGCCGGCGGTACCGGACCGTACTTTGCGCTACGGACGACGCTGCTCTCGCTCGAGAACACCCACAACTTCGCCGGCGGTGCCGTGTTCGGACCGGACGAGTGGTCCGAACTCGTTGCCACCGGGCGTGATTGCGGGTTGAAGATCCACCTCGACGGCGCGCGATTGTGGAATGCCGCTGTTGCCCTGAATGTTCCGATCGCGTCGCTCACTGCCGGTGCCGACACGGTGCAGGTGTGCCTGAGCAAGGGCCTCGGTGCACCCGTCGGCTCGATGTTGGTCTCGGATTCCGCACGTATCCACGAGGCTCGACGCGTCCGAAAGATGTTGGGCGGCGGCGTGCGTCAGGGTGGCGTCCTCGCGGCCGCCGGACTTGTCGCGTTGGATCGAATCGGTGATCTGGCCGCCGATCACGCCAACGCGTCCACCCTCGCTTCCGGTCTGCGCGAACGAGGCTGGGAGGTACCGGAGCCGGACACCAACATCGTGCTCGCAACGGTTTCCGACCCGGCGACCACGGTCGCGGAGCTGGCCGAATTGGGTATCGCCGCGGTGACCGTCGCGGGCAAGGTGCGCTTCGTGACCCACCGCGACATCGATGCCGCCGATATCTCCGAGGTCCTGGAGCGGCTGCGCCGCATGTGAATGGAAACTCGTGTTCCGCTACGAAGTTTCGCTCACATGCGACGAAGTCGCTCCAACGCCTCCTCGACGTCGGCGGTCGTGCCTGCGAACGAAAAGCGCACGGTGTGGTTTCCGCGTACCGTGTCGAAGTCGACGCCCGGTGCCAATGCGACCCCGGTCTCGGACAGCACTCGCGCACACCAGTTCCGCGAATCGTTCGTCATGTGCGCAATGTCCGCGTACACGTAGAAGGCACCATCGGCCGGTGCGAGGTCGGTGATACTCATGGCCGGCAGACCGTCGAGCAGAATTCGGCGGTTGACGGCATAGCGCTCGACATGTGAATCCAGCTCGATGCGGGACTCCTCGGTGAACGCCGCGATGGCGGCAACCTGGGAGATCGCCGGTGGGCAGACCGTCATGTTCGACGCCAATCGTTCGACGGCTCTGCGCAATCGGGTCGGCAGCAGCATCCACCCCAGCCGCCATCCGGTCATCGAGAAGTACTTCGACACCGATCCGATGGCGACGGATTCCTTCGACGTCTCCCAGGCGCTCGACGTACGCGCGTCCCCGTAGGCGATGCCGTGGTAGATCTCGTCCGAGATCAGCAGAGTTCCGTGTTCGTCGCACCAGCGTGCGATCGCGGCCAACTCGTCGCGGTCGATGATCGTGCCGGTGGGGTTGGCGGGGCTCGCGATGATGAGCCCTGCGGGCGGCTCGGGCAGTTCCTCGAGCATGGCGACGGTCGGCTGGAACCGCGTGCTCTCCAGGCAGTCGAGTTCGACGACGCGGCAGCCCAACGCCGCCAACGTGTTTCGATACGCCGGATATCCCGGCCTGGCCATGACCACAGTGTCCCCTGCGTCGAACGCAGCGAGGAACAGCAACGTGAACGCGCCCGAGGATCCGGTCGTGATCACCACGTCGTTCGCGTCGACGGTGATGCCGTACCGCGCGCTGTGGTACTCGGCGATTGCGCGACGCAGCGGCAGGATCCCCAGCGTCTCGGTGTACCCGAGCAGGTGCGCATCCAGGGCCTCGCGAGTGGCCCGCAAAACCGGCTCGGGCGCTCGGGTCGAGGGCTGACCGGCAGCAAGAGAGAGCACGTCGCCGTGAGTGCGCGCCCGCTCGGCCGCCGCGGCGAACACATCCATCACGTGGAACGGCTCGACCTTCGACCGCTGCGATTCACTGTGCATTCGATCGACACTACTGACCTCACCGCCCACAATTCGCACTACCACACGGCATACCGTCGGAGCCTTCGCAAAGTGTGACCTGAGGTCAGTTATCCACAGGAATCAAGGCTATCCACAATTCGCGAATCTCTCTCCCGTGACGACTGTTTCGACGCCAGGCTGTGCGAATGACGGTATACACGCAACAACAACTACTCGATTCGGGACTGACCAGAGGAGCTATCACCTACCGCACCAAGACCGGAAAGTTGACGCGGATACTGCCTGCCATCTACTGCACCGGCGAGCCCGATTTCCGCGACCGGTGCGTCGCGGTCACGTTGTGGCAACCGAAAGCCGTGCTCAGTCACCTGACGGCTGCGTGGTGGTGGACCCTGCTCGACCACGAACCGGAGCAGGTTCACCTCACGATCGCTCGCTCGACGAAACGGGCAGGCCCGCCGTGGGTTCGCCAATACCGCCGAACCCTGATCGAGTCCAGCTACGTCGATCTGCTTCCCGTTGTCACGATCGAACAGTGCATCATCGACGCTGCAGCCATGTTGCCCAGGACTGCACTGGAGCGCTTCTTCGACGCCGCACTCACGCACAAGGTCAGCTGGCGGGCGGTTGCGCTGCAGTGTGAGAAGTCTGCGGGGATGGCCGGGATCGCAGCGGTGAGAAAACAACTACGCGTGTGTTGTCCACGCACCTTGTCCGAGCCGGAGCGAATAGTGGCGCGCGCACTCACTGCGCGGGGCTACCACTTGGAAATCAACGCCGAGGTGGGCCGGTACTTTGCAGACCTGATGGACCGGAGGTCACGGGTGATCGTGGAGATCGACGGCCGTGAGTTCCACACAGAGTCCAACGTGTTCACCAACGATCGAGTTCGGCAGAACTCTCTGCAGCTCGACGGTTGGTTGGTTCTGCGTTATTCGGCAGCAATGGTGATGAGCAACCTCGCGTACGTGGTGGACCAGATCATCGATACGGTGCGTCGACGCCGGAAGGCACTGACCTGAGCGCCCACAATTCGCTCCCACAATCGGGAAAAGGTGTTTCAGCACGAATAGTGGGCGCTCAGGTCACCTACAGCGAGATACGACCCTCCACCGCAGCCAGGCCGATATCGGTGCGGAAGTGACTGCCCGGCAATCGAATTCCCGCGATACGGGAGTAGGCATCGTCTCGGGCGGCGGTGAGGTCGAATCCGGTGCCGACCACGCTCAGCACGCGCCCGCCCGCGGAGACGACCGCGCCGTCCTTCACCGCGGTGCCTGCATGCAGTACGCCTTCCCCGTCGGAGCCGAGGATCTCGTCACCGGTGCGCGGTCGACCGGGGTAGTTCTCGGCGGCGATGACGACGGTGACAGCCGCGCCGTCCTTCCAGCGCAATGGCGGAAGTGCCGCAAGCGTGCCGGTTGCCGTCGCGTTCAGCACCTCACCGAGAGGTGAATCGAGCAGGGCGAGCACCGCCTGGGTCTCGGGATCACCGAAGCGGCAGTTGAATTCGACCACCGCCGGGCCGTCGGCACCCATCGCCAGACCGGCGTACAGCAGACCGGAGAACGGCACACCGCGCTTCACCATCTCGGCGGCAACGGGTTTCACCACATCGCGGACGATCTCGTCGACCGCGCCCTCGGGCAACCACGGCAGCGGGGTGTAGGCACCCATGCCGCCGGTGTTGGGTCCGGTGTCTGCGTCGCCGACGCGTTTGTGGTCCTGCGCGGGCAGCAGCGGCACCACGGTCTCACCGTCGACGAGGCAGAAGAGGGACACCTCGGGGCCGTCGAGGAACGATTCGAGCAACACCGGGTGGCCGTTCTCGAGGAGTTCGGCGGCGTGATCGCGGGCGACGAGTCGATCGGTGGTGACGACGACACCCTTGCCTGCGGCCAGGCCGTCGTCCTTGACCACCCAGTTGGGGCCGAAACGGTCCAGGGCGGCGTCGAGCAGGGCAGGCGAGTCGACGATTTCACTGTGCGCGGTCCGCACACCGGCCGCTGCCATCACGTCCTTGGCGAAGGCCTTCGACCCCTCGATGCGCGCGGCGTCTGCGGACGGGCCGAACGTGGCGATGCCTGCCTCACGGAGGGCGTCGGCCACACCGAGGACCAGGGGCACCTCCGGTCCGATGACGACGAGATCGGCTTCGACCTTCTTCGCCAGTGCAGTCACTGCTTCGCCGGACGCCACGTCGACGGCGTGCTGCTCGGCGAGCTTTGCGGTACCTGCGTTGCCGGGAGCCACGAAGAGCTTCTCGACCGACGGATCGGCCTTCAACGCAAGTAGAAGGGCGTGCTCACGAGCACCGGAACCTATGACGAGTACGCGCACAGTGCATCAGACTATCTGCTCGACGCGAAAGAGCCCCGCACCTGTCCGCGGTGCGGGGCTCTTTCGCGGTGGTTCGTTACCGAGTGAGGTCGTAGAACGTCACGTTGTCGACGATGGTCGCAGTGAAGTTCTCGGTGACCCAGGACGAGATCGCGGCCGAGGTACCCGACTCCACGCCTGGCATGCCGCCGCCTCCGATGAAGTAGTGGATCTCTCCATCGGCGACGTACTGCTGGAACTGGGCGAGGGTCGGCGACGGGTCGGTGCCGTTGAATCCGCCGATGGGCATGACGGGGTCCTCGGTGGCCAGTTGATAGCCCGCCGCAGTGTTGGCTCCGATGGCCGCTGCCACCCAGGTGTAGGAGTCGGCGTTCTGCTCGAGCATCTCGGTGATGGCGGTGGTCGGCTCGCTGCCTTCGAGTAGACCACCCATCTCGGCACCACCCGGCATCTGGCCGGGCGCACCTGCAGGCAGCTGCCTCCCACCGGGCATCCCACCCGGCATACCGCCCTGACCTCGTCGACCCTCGCCCATGCCGCCGAATCCGCGCATGCCGGTGTCGGGTCCGGCCGAGACGATGGATCCGTTGTGCGCAGTGCCGATCGTGTCGACGGCGTAAGCCGTCGGGCCTGCGAGTCCGGCGAACATCACCGCCAGGATCGACGCCGCGGCGAGCCGGCCGCGGGTCAGCGCCGGAATCAGCAGCGCGACGCCCGCGAGACCTCCGACGACGAGGACTGCCCACTTCAGCCAGGGCACAAAACCCTCGCTACGGCCGAGCAGCACCCACGCCATAGCGACGGTCGACGCCACCGCGACGGCCATCGCGATGCGCACCCAGTACGCCTCGCATCGCCGCCACAGCATCACACTGCCGATGCCGACGAGAGCAGCGACGGCGGGCGAGAGCGCAACGGTGTAGTACGAGTGGAAGATTCCGGCCATGAAGCTGAACGTCAGACCGGTGACGAGCAACCACGACCCCCACACGATCAGCGACGCTCGCTGCACGTCCGTCCGAGGGACTCTGCCGCGCAACACGAGTCCGACGACGAGCAGGATCAACGCAGCCGGGATCAGCCAGGCGATCTGGCCGCCCTGGGAGGCGTCGAACATGCGGAAGATGCCGGTCTCGCCCCACATCGACCCGCCGCCCGGGGTGACACTTCCGGTCTCGTCACCGCTGAGGCGGCCGAATCCGTTGTAGCCGAGTGTGAGTTCCAGTATCGAATTGTTCTGCGAGCCGCCGACCCACGGCCGCGACGACGCCGGCCAGAATTCGACGATCAGCAGCCACCATCCGGCCGCGACGATCATCGCGCCCAGCGCTCCGAAGAGCTGGCACAGCCGGGTGAGGAACTTCGGCGACCCGGCGATCAGGTAGGTCAGTGCCAGCGGCGGCACCACCAGCATCACCTGGAGCTGCTTGGTGAGGAAGCCGAATCCGACGAACATTCCGGTGATCAACAGCCACTTGGTCTTTCCGGTCTCGACGCCTCGCAGCAGCGCCCACACCGATGCGATCATCAGCAGCACGAGCAGCGCGTCGGGATTGTTGAACCGGAACATCAGGGCGGCAACGGGAGTCACGGCCAACACCAGGCCGGCCAGCAGACCGGCCGCGCCACCGAAGCGACGCTTGACGGTGGCTCGCAGCAGTGCCACGGAGGCGACTCCGAGGAGAGCCTGGGGCACGAGCATAGCCCAGGTGTTGAGTCCGAAGATGCGCACCGACAACGACATCAGCCACAGCGACATCGGCGGCTTGTCGACGGTGATCGAGTTGGCGGCGTCGGAGGACCCGAAGAAGGAGGCTTTCCACGACATCGAACCCGCCTGTATCGCAGCGGAATAGAAGGAGTTCGCCCACCCCGATGCACCGAGGCCCCAGATGTAGGCGACACCGGTGCCGACCAACAGCGCGATCAGCCCGACCCATTCCCATCGGGGTGAGGTCACAGGCATGGACGGCGCATCCGCGGAGGGGCGTTCGATCGTCGTGGTCACAGGTCCTTCTCCGAACCGGCAGACTGGGCATCGGCCGATTGGGAGCCGCGGAAGACCCACCGCAGCGCGACGAATCGGCACACGGTGGCAACGAGATTGGCGACGATGAGGACGGCGAGTTCGACGTGCCGGGACACATCCGGTGCCCCCGCGTGCAACACGGCGAGCGATCCACTGGTGACGAGCAGGGCGAAACCGAAGATCGCCAGTCCCTGAAGTTGATGCTTGCCTGCGCCGTCCGATCCACGCACGCCGAAGGTGAAGGCGCGGTTGGCCGCGGTGTTGAGTACCGCAGTGATCAGCAGTCCGCAGAAGTTCGCGGCCTGCGCGCCGATCAACGAGTGCAGCACCGAGTAGAGCAACGCGTACGCGACGGTGCTGGCGATGCCGATGATGCCGAATCGCACCATCTGACCGATCATTCCGTGCGGGACTCCGGGCACGAGCGGCTCCCGTCCCAGGCTTCGACGCAGTTCGGCGACCGGCAAAACCCCGGTGGCGAGGGCGCGGCCGACGCGCCAGCATCCCTGCAGGTCCTTGACGGCGGTGTCGACGATGTCGACGCTGCTGTTCGGGTCGTCGACCCAGTCGACGGGCACCTCGTGGATACGTAGGCCGACCTTCTCCGCGATGACGAGCAGTTCGGTGTCGAAGAACCATCCGGTGTCTTCGACCAGCGGCAGCAGTTGCCGGGCCACATCGGTTCGCATCGCCTTGAAACCGCACTGCGCGTCCGAGAAGCGTGCGTGCAGCGAAGTATGAAGAATGAGATTGTAACTGCGCGAGATGAATTCACGCTTCGCGCCGCGGACCACCCGGGACGACCTGTTGAGTCGTGATCCGATGGCGAGGTCCGAGTGGCCGGACATCAGCGGCGCGATCAGCGGCATCAGAGCGTTCAGATCAGTGGAGAGATCGACGTCCATGTAGGCCACCACGTCGGCATCCGATGCCAGCCAGACGGCTTTGAGTGCTCGTCCGCGGCCCTTCTCGTCCAGGTGCCGAACCCGGACTCCCTCGATCTCGTCGGCGAGCCGATGTGCCACCGCGAGGGTGCCGTCGGTACTGGCGTTGTCGGCAATGGTGATTCGCGACCGGAACGGGATCCGGCCCTCCAGATGCTCGTGTAGACGACGAACGCACTGTTCGAGTTCCGCCTCTTCGTCGTATACCGGAATGACCACCTCGAGAGTGGCCGTGGCGTTCGAGCCGGGCCGCTGGCCCGCTCGTGCGAGGGAATTCGTTGTCATGTGGACCAGATTCGGGCTCCGAGCTGGACCCACCCTGCGACGGACCTGGCAATCACCTGGGAGAGCAGGAGCGGAGCCTGCGGAGTGACCGATGGCCAGGAGCGGAGCCTGCGGAGTAACCGATGTGCAGGAGCCGCATAGGGCATCCTGTTCCCATGGCTTCTATTTTCAGCAAGATCATCGCCGGTGAGATCCCGGGACGTTTCGTCTGGCAGGACGACGACGTGGTTGCGTTTCTGACGATCGCACCGGTCACGCAGGGCCACACGCTGGTGGTTCCGCGTGAGGAGATCGACCAGTGGCAAGACGTCGACGGTGCCGCATTCGCCAAGATCACCGCCGTGGCCCAGATCGTCGGCCAGGCCGTCAGGGCCGCGTTCGACGCTCCTCGCGCCGGTCTGCTGATTGCCGGGCTCGAGGTGCCGCACCTGCATCTGCATGTGTTTCCGGCCTACGACATGGGCAACTTCGACATCTCCGGTGCCGATCCGAATCCTTCGGCGGAGTCACAGGACGAGGCGGCGACCAAGCTCCGGGCGGCGTTGCGTGACCTCGGGCACGAGGCGCACGTGCCGAACTGACACCCCGGTAGCCAGGAACCTCGACGCCGCTCGGACGCGAGGCCGTGCACCAGCGTGCCCTGCCGCGCTGGTGCACGGATCGAACACCGCAGCTACGGTCATCGGAGCGGTGGTCGTGGCGGCCTCACGCTCCCGGCGGTAGCGAGTACTCCTGCTCCGGCCTCCCGGTCGACCCGTAGCGCAGCTGCATGCGCAGGCCTCCCTTGGATACCAGGGTTGCCAGATAGCGCTGCGCCGTCGCACGTGAAATGCCGATGGCCGCAGCCACTTCACCCGCGGACATCGGCTCGGCCGTCGTGCGCACCGCGTCGAGTACCAGATCACGGGTGACGGACTGCGAGGACGGCAACGGTGCCGCCGCGCGCGGGCGGAGCGCGTCGAGTCCGCCGTCGATGTCGGCCTGGCTCAGCTCGTCCGTACGGTCCAGAGCGCTGCGGTACGTCAGGTATCCGGTGAGGCGATCGACCAACGCCGAGCGCGGAAACGGTTTGATCAGGTACGTCCAGGCACCGGCGGTCATCGCCGAGCGAACCGTCTGTTGATCCGCCGCAGCAGAGAGCACCACGGCGTCGCACTCGAGTTCGCGCACCAGGTCGATTCCGGATCCGTCGGGCAGATATACGTCGACCAGCGCCAGATCGAAGGAGTGGGTCGACGCCAACTCCCGCGCCTGGGCGATACTCGTCGCCACCGCGGTCACCTGGTAGTTGTCCAGCGAATTCACCAGTGCCGCATGCAGATCCGCGACGCGGAAATCGTCGTCCACGACCAGTACTCTCATTGCGACACCTCGTCGGTCAGTAATGCATCCGGTATCGACGCGATGAACACTGCGCCTCCTCGTTCGTTGTCTACGGTGATCTGCCCACCGACATCGGCCAGCGTCACATCGCCGCCGCGGGTGCGCGCGATCTGCCGACTCAGCGCCAAACCCACCCCTCGGCCGCCAGGGGATTCCGCCGTCGACTTGGTCGAGACTCCCTCCACGAACACCTGATCGACGTCCAGATCCACCCCGTCGCCGGAATCGACGACCACGATGTGCAGGGTCGAACCGTCCTGCACCAGTTCCACTTCCACCTCGGCCGGCCGCCTGACCCCCAGCCTGGCGGCATCGATCGCGTTGTCGACCAGATTACCCAGCACAGTCGTCACGTCGACGGGAACGGCTACCTCTCCCCCGACCCAGGTGTTCTCGCCCAACACCATTCGGACGCCGCTCTCGCGGGCGTGCGCGGCTTTCGCGGTCAGGAACGACCGCAGATAGGCGTCGGACACGGCATCGATACCCTCGACGGTTTCCGATCTCGGTCCGACACCCAGTATTTCGTCGATGTACTGCGACGCTCGATCGGGGTGGCCCTCGTGCAGCAGTCCGCTGACCAGGTGCATTCGGTTCGCGAACTCGTGGCGTTGGGCGCGTAGCACGGCAGACATCGACTGCACCGCATCGAGCTGACGCGTCAGTGTCTCCACGTCGGTCCGGTCGCGCACGGTCAGCACCGTACCCAGATCGCGATTGTCACGCAGCACCTTTCGGGCGGAGGCGATGACGACCACCTCGTCCACCGCCGCGAGCACCGGCTCGGCCGTCGGAGTTCGGATGACCTCGAGCACTCTGGGGGTCAAGCCGATGTTCTCGATGCGCATTCCCGGTTTGCCGTCGATCGAGAGCAACGTACGTGCCTCGTCGTTGACGACCGTGACGACGCCGTCGGGATCGATGGCGACCACACCCTCACCGATCCCGTGCAGCACTGCCTCCTGTTCACGAACCAATTCGGCGAGCTCCTCCGGCTCCAGCCCCAGCGTCAGCCGTTTCCACCTGCGCGCCAACAGGGTCGAGCCGGCCAGCCCGAGCAACAGCACGGCGCCGGTCACCAATCCGCCGTTGACCAGATCCTTCACCAGCTCGGTACGCACGGCCGTGGTCGATATGCCCACGCTCACTTCGCCGACCACCATGTCGGTCGAACCGAGCGCCAGCACAGGCACTTTCGCACGCACGGAGTCGCCGAGCGTGCCGCGCTCCTGTTCGACCACCTCGTTGCCCGCCAACGCACCCGAAGGATCGGTACTCACCCGTTGGCCCAGCACCGTCGGATCGGGGTGCGCCAACCGCAGACCCCGATCGTCGGTGATGACGACGAACAGAGCGTCGGTGCGACTGCGGGCGCCCTCGGCCGCGCGCTGCAACGTCCCACCCGCCAACACTCCCGCGGGCGCGGCATCGGTGCCGGCGGTGTCGACGGCCGAGAACTGCTCGACGAGCGAGCGCACCTCCGGGTCCGACGCCACCGTCCGGGCGACCGCGAGCGCACGCTCGCCGTACTCCTCGCTCGCCTGCCTGCCACTGCTGATCGCGAACACCCCGAACGCCACTGCCAGGGCCACCGCCACCAGCGCTGCCTGCAACAACAGCACCTGGGTCCTCAATCGCACCTACCCAGGCTATGCGCCGGGCGGGCTCGAGCACAATGCGCAAAAGGCTCTTTACGTTGCTTGCGCGGGTAGTGCGCACAACGGCGACCATGTGATGCCGGTTACGTAACTTCAGTCACACACGCAGTCCAACCGGACCCACCTCACACATTCGAGAAGGAGTGCACGATGTTGGTGATACTCGGCTTCCTCATGGTAGCCGCCTTCATGTTCTTGATCTTGACCAAGAGAGCCACGCCCGTCGTCGCACTCACCCTCGTTCCCGTCATCTTCGGCCTGCTGGCCGGCGCGGGGCTCGGCATCGGTGACATGATCACCGACGGCATCAAGTCCCTGGCCCCCACCGCAGCCCTACTGTTCTTCGCCATCATCTTCTTCGGAATCATGATCGACGTCGGACTGTTCGACCCACTGGTGCGCGGCATTCTGCGCCTGGTGCGTAACGACCCGATGAAACTCGTTGTCGGAACGGCTATTCTGGCCATGGTCGTCTCGCTCGACGGTGACGGCTCCACCACCTTCATCATCGTGACGTCCGCACTGCTGCCGCTCTATCTCAAACTCGGTGTCAGCCCGGTGATTCTGACGGTCGTCGCCGGTCTCGCCAACGGCACGATGAACATCATCCCGTGGGGCGGCCCGACGGTTCGCGCTGCTTCCGCTCTCGGCATCTCCCCGTCCGACGTCTTCGTTCCGATGGTTCCCTCGATGATCGTCGGCCTGATCATCGTGCTGCTCTTCGCCGTTCACCTGGGCATCATGGAACGCCGACGCATCGGCAAGCTGATCTACGAACCCGAACTGGTGGCCTCCGGTGGCGGCGGCAGTATCCGCAAGGGCGGCAGGGTAACCGGCGGAGCAGGCACCGGCGGATCGGACGACAGCGAATCCGGCCAGTTCTTCGACGGTCTCGACCCCAATCGCGACACCCTGCGCCCGAAGCTGCTGTGGTTCAACGCTACTCTGACGGTCGTCCTGCTCGTCGTTCTCGTCATGGACATCCTGCCCATCCCGGTGCTGTTCATGATCGCTGCCTCCATCGCCCTGACGGTCAACTTCCCCAAGGTCAAGGAGCAGGGCGACGCGATCGCACGGCACTCGTCGTCCATCGTTTCCGTGGTCGCCATGGTGCTCGCCGCTGCAATTCTGACGGGTGTCTTCCAGGGCACCGGCATGGTCGAGGCCATGGCCGAGTGGCTGCTCAACGTCATCCCGCCCGGCATGGGCCCGTACCTGGCCGTCATCACCGGCATCCTGAGCATCCCGCTGACGTTCTTCATGACCAACGACGCCTTCTACTTCGGCATCCTCCCGGTGTTGACCGAGACGGCAGGCAAGTACGGCATCGACCCGGTCGAGATGGCCCGTGCGTCGATCACCGGCCAGCCCGTCCACCTGCAGAGCCCGCTGGTTCCGGCCATCCTGCTGCTGGTCACCCTCGCCGGAGTGTCGCTGGCCGATCACCACAAGAAGGTGCTGTGGCGAGCGGTGGTCGTCTCTCTCGCGATGCTGGCCGTCGGCATCGTCCTCGGCCAGATCCCGTTCGGCTGATCCCCCACCCCATCTCGCGTAGGAGAAACCGTCATGACCGTTGGCGTACTGCACAACAATTCACCCGAGGGCCGCGCAGCACTGGCGGCCGCTGTTCGAGAAGCACGCATCCGAGAGACGGATCTCGTCGTCCTGCACGCGCTGTCGGGATCGGCCGAACAGTCCGCCGAGGCCGCCGAGACGCAGGCGGTGTCCACTTCGGTGGCGACCGCTCTGGCCGACATCGACCATGCCGACGCCGTCACCTGGACCGTGGCGGTGGGCAGGCCCGATCCCGATGCCGTCAACACCCTGCTGACACTGGTCGAGGAACAGAAGTCCGAGATCCTCGTCGTCGGTTCGCGTCACCGTTCGGCCGTCGGCAAATTCCTGATGGGACAGACGATTCAGCGTCTGCTGCTCGAGATTCCGGTTCCGGTTCTGCTGGTCAAGTCCGGAGTGTGAGTGTCTCCGACCGCGCCGGAAAAGTAGTGGGTCACAGCCTCCGATGGATCGGCCTCGCAGCCGTATCCGTCGGGGGCTGGGCCCTTTTCGCGGCGCTGGGGCTCACGGCACCGTCGCTGTTCGCCGCTCTCGTCGTCGCCGTGGTCTTCGCACTGACCGGTCTCGGACCCGCGGCTGTCCCCCGTCCATTGTCGATGGCGGCGCAGGGGACCCTGGCGGTGACGATCGGGCTGATGCTCGACACCGAGACACTCGGTGCGTTGGGCGAGAACTGGATTCCCGCCGTTCTGGTCGGCGCGGGGACGCTGGTCGTCAGCGCCGGCTGCGGCGCTCTGCTGGCTCTGCATCGCGATGTCGATCCGGTCACCGGGGCGCTTTCTCTGATCGCCGGTGGCGCAACGGGTTTGGTGTCCATAGCCCGGGAACTCGGCGGCGACGAGCGAATCGTCGCCGTGGTGCAGTACCTGCGCGTCGCACTCGTGGTGGTCACCATGCCGCTGATCGTCACCTTCGCGTTCCACACCGACACCGGCAGTGGGACAGGGCCAATCGAGCAGTCCACGACGCCATGGTTTCTCGGCACGGCGTTTCTGCTCGGAGCCGTCGTCACGGGAATTGTGCTCGCGCGCCTGATCAGACTGCCTGCACCGGCAACTCTCGGGCCGCTGATCGTCGCGGGTGCCTGCGAATTGCTCGGGTGGCCCGTCGATATCTCGGTGCCGACCGTGCTGCTGCCGGTGGCGTTCATCGTCATCGGCTGGCAAGCGGGACTTGCCTTCACGACCGCGAGCCTGCGGGCCATCGGACGGATCTTTCCGTGGGCGGCGCTGTTGGTGCTCTCGATCGGCCTGGCGTGCGCGCTGTTCGGTTGGGCGCTCTCCGCGATCACCGGGGTCAGCATGCTGACCGGCTACCTCGCCACCACACCCGGCGGGTTGGCCGCTGTGCTCGCGGTGTCTGCGACGACCGGATCGGACGTCACCTTCGTGGCGTGCGTTCAGGTGATCCGGCTGGTGTCGATGCTCGTCGCCGCGCCTCTGGCCGCAGCCGCGTACACGAAGCTGGCCGAGCGCAAGAAAGCCAGGGCGGCGAGCGAATCAACCGTGGGCGCGCGGTAATTCGACCCGGAAGGTCGCGCCCTGCCCCGGGACGCTCTGCACGCTCACGGTGCCGCGGTGAGCGGCGACCAACGCCGCGACGATCGACAGCCCCAGCCCGCTGCCGCCGCTCTCCCTGGTCCGCGAGGAATCGGCTCGATAGAAGCGCTCGAAGACGTGCGCGGCCTCCTCCTCTCGCAGACCCGGCCCGGTGTCCTGTACTTCGAGCAGCACCGAAGACCGGGTGGTCCCGACACACACGGTGATCGACGCGGATTCGGGCGTGTGCCGAACCGCGTTTCCGACGAGGTTTGCGAGCACCTGACGCAGCCGAGCATCGTCACCGTCCACCTCGGGAATTCCCGGTCCTGCCAACACCTTCAGTGAGATGTCTCGCTGGGGTGAGACCGCCTTCGCATCGTGCACGGCATCGGCGGCGATAGTGAGCAGATCGACTCGGCGTACTTCGAGGGGCCGTTGGGCGTCGAGTCGCGCGAGCATCAGCAGGTCTTCGACGAGCAGTCCCATGCGCGCCGACTCGCCTTCGATTCGGTTCATCAGCACGGCGATGTCGCTCATCGCACCCTGTCGGTACAGCTCGGCGAACCCGCGGATGGTCGTCAGCGGTGTTCGCAATTCGTGGCTGGCGTCGGCGACGAAGCGGCGCATCCGATCCTCGGATGCGCGAGCCGCCTCCTCGGAGGCCGCAGTGGCCGCGAACGCGCGCTGAATCTGCGAGAGCATCCCGTTCAGGGCCGCAGACAACCGGCCGACCTCCGTCTTCTCACTCCACTCGGGGACTCGACGGTGTAGGTCTCCGGCAGCGATGGCCGCGGCAGTGGTCTCCACCTCACGCAACGGTCGCAGACTGCGCCGCACCACGAAGTAGGCGATCACGGCCAGGGCCAGCAACACGGCTGCGCCGATGTAGAACTGAAGTACCACGAGTCTGCTGACGGTCTGCTGATTGGCGCTGAGCGACATACCGACGGTGGTGGAACCCTCGCTGTTCGTCACCGTGATCACCCGCCACTCCTTCGACGGGTCGCCCTCGGAACCGACAGTTTCCGGGGCCGCCGACGGCGTGCCCGACAGATCCGGAACATCCTCTGTCACATCGTTGATCGGGCCACGCACGGTACCGTCGTCGGCGACGAAACGAACGTAGAAGTTGGACGGCGGGCGACTTGGATTGGGCTCGTCGACCGGGAAGGGCGGGCGTTCGTTACTCGGCCTGGCCCAGCCCACGGACGCCTCGATCAATTGTTGATCGAGACGTCGCATCAACGACGTCTCGAGCGAGGAGGTCACCGCCACTCCCGACGCCAGCAGACCGAGACCGACCAGGAGCAACAGCGCAGCGACCAAGGTGAAACGCAGCGGCAGATTCCGAATCCGAGCTCGAATGCCCGTCACCGCGGCCGGCGCATGACGTAGCCGACTCCCCGCAGCGTGTGGATCAATCGGGTATCACCCGTATCGACCTTGCGGCGCAGATAGGAGACGTACGACTCCACCACTCCCACTTCGCCGCCGAAATCGTAGTGCCACACATGGTCGAGAATCCGCGGCTTGCTCAGCACGGTCCCTGCGTTGACCATGAAGTACCGCAGCAACGTGAATTCGGTGGGCGAGAGCGAGACCGGCTCGCCCGCCTTCCACACCTCGTGGGTGTCGTCGTCGAGTTCGATGTCTGCGAACGCAACTCGGGACGGCTGGGTGTCTTCGCTCTTGCCCGATCGGCGCAGGATGACCCTGAGCCGGGCCACCACCTCTTCGAGCGAGAACGGCTTGGTGACGTAGTCGTCCGCACCGAGGGTCAGGCCGGTCACCTTGTCCTCCACAGAATCTCGCGCGGTCAGGAACAGGGCGGGCGCATCGATTCCGTCCGCTCGGAGCCTGCGCAGCAGACCGAAGCCGTCCATTCCGGGCATCATCACGTCGAGAATCAGAGCCTCGGGCCTGAAGTTGCGGGCCTTGTCCAGAGCCTCGGGACCGGACGACGCCGTCGCGACCTCGAACCCCTGGAATCGGAGACTGACCGACAGCAGTTCGACGATGGTCGGTTCGTCGTCGACGATCAGGACTCGCGCCTCGGGTGTCTCGCTCACGGTGTCCATCATCGCGCGGGTAGCTGCTCGTCCGCTGCGCTCTCGCTGTGAGGTTGCTGTGAGCCATCCCGAAGGGGGCATGATGGCAATGCCATGACCGAATCGAACACGGACACCCGCACCAGGATTCGGCCTCCCGTGTCATCCATGCACGTATTCGCATTTCTGCTCGTGTTGGGCATCGTCTTCGGAGCCGACGTCGCCCGGTGGGTCGACTCGTCCCCCGCGCTGCAGACCGGGGCGACGGTGTTCACCGGGATCTTCGTGCAGGCGACGCCGTTCCTGGTGCTCGGAGTGCTCGTGAGCGGAGGCATCGCCGCGTTCGTCTCGCCCGGTGTACTGCAGAAGGTGGTGCCGAAGAACGCCACCGCTGCTGTCGGAGTGAGCGGTCTCGCGGGAATGGCGTTGCCCGGGTGCGAGTGCGGAGCCGTCCCCGTCTCGCGGCGGCTGATGGATCAGGGTGTGCCGACGTCTGCAGCTCTGGCGTTTCTGCTCTCTGCGCCGGCGATCAACCCCGTCGTCCTGGTCTCCACCGCAGTGGCCTTTCCCAGCGAGCCGGCGATGGTTCTCGCACGGTTCTTCGGCTCGCTCGCCACCGCACTGGTGATGGGCTGGCTGTGGACCAGGTTCGGCAAGGCCGAGTGGATCACCGCTCGACTCGCGGATCGCGAACACCACCACGGAACCTCGAAGTGGGAGACGTTCCGTGAGTCGGCGCGCGCGGACCTGCTCCAGGCCGGAGCTTTCCTCGTGTTCGGAGCAGCGGCCGCCGCGTTGCTGCACCTGGTGGTTCCCGACTGGGTGTTCGCCCACCTCGCCGGGCAGCTGCTGCTGTCGATCCTGGTGATGGCCGTCCTCGCGGTGATCCTGGCGCTGTGCTCGGAGGCCGACGCATTCGTCGCCGCAAGCATGTCGATGCTGCCGCTGCTGCCACGGCTGGTCTTCCTCGTGGTGGGACCTGCCGTCGACGTGAAGCTGATGGCGATGCAGGCGGGCAGCTTCGGACGCGGTTTCGTGGCTCGCTTCGCTCCCCTGACCTTCGTCGTCGCGATCGTGTGCGCCTCGGTGAGCGGCTACGTGGTTCTGGGTGCGCGATGAGACGCGAGGTACAGAATCTGCTGCTACTGCTCCTCGGCGGAGCGATGGTCAAGATCTCGTTGGACGGCAGCTTTGTGCGATACGTCAAACCGTCGCTGCATCCGTATCTGCTGACCGCCGGGGTGTTGATCGTCGCCCTCGCGATCGCGTCGATCGTTGCCGACATCCGCCGCGGTGGGCCCGGCGAGGACGGTCACGATCACGATTCGCGTCCGTACTGGCTGCTCCTGGTCCCGCTCGCGGTCATCCTGTTCGTCGCACCGCCCGCGCTGGGAGTCTCGGCGGTCGGCGATCGATCCGTCACCTCGGCGGCCGATCGTGAGAGGACCGCGTTCCCACCCCTGCCGGACGAGCGCGCACCCGAGGTTCCGCTGCTCGATGTCGTGCAACGCGCGGTCAGGGACACCGAGGGCAGCCTCGACGGCCGGGAGATTCGCGTCACCGGATTCGCGGTCGCGACCGCGAACGGAGGCTCGCCGCGCCCCGACGGAACGAGGGAAGGCGTCGACCTCGCCCGCATTCTCATCATCTGTTGCGCTGCCGACGCCAGGTCCGTGCGCATCCACCTCGACGCAGGTAGCGCAGCTCTCGACGACATTCCGGACGGCACCTGGCTGCAGATATCGGGAACCGTCGACGCCGCCACGGCGACGGAGGCCACCGCGTTCACACCCACGATGACGGTGTCGACGGTCCAGCGAATCGAGGCACCGGAAAACACGTACGCGTACTGACACCGTGGCTACCGTCCGCACGAATTGGTACGATCGTACAAGTCACTTCCGACAATCGGACGAGGGGCACCGTACCCGCAGGAAAAGACGGTGTCAGAGGAGTGATTTCTGATGGCCTGGCTCATTCTCGTCGTCTCCGGCGTCCTCGAAGCAGTCTGGGCGACAGCGCTCGGTAAGTCCGAGGGCTTCACCAAACTCGGACCGTCCGTCGTCTTCGGAGTCACGGTGGTGCTCAGCATGATCGGACTTGCGATCGCGATGCGCTCGTTGCCCGTCGGCACCGCCTACGCCGTCTGGGTGGGAATCGGTGCCACCCTCACCGTCACGTACGCCATGATCACCGGCACCGAATCCGCCTCGCTGCTCAAGGTTGCGCTTCTGGTCGGCATCGTCGGATGCGTCGTGGGCCTGAAGGTTCTTCACTGATTTTCCGAGCTACGAGCAGTTACAGTAAAACGATGAACTGGGTGTCAGCGATCACACTGCCCGCGCGCGCCGGAATCGCCATCGCCGAGCAGGCGATCGGCGTCGCGGAAGTCGCGCTGGCGACCACCAGGATGGCCTTGGCCACCGGCGCATCCGGCACCGCAGGTGTCGCCTCGCTCGCCAACCCGCGCGGCGGCACGATGCAATTACTAGCCCAGCTCGGCCAGCTCACCTCCGACGACCGTGCCCTGGGCAACGCACTCAAGGAAGGCGGGCCACTCGACCGCCTCCTCGCCCAGGGTGGCGTCGTCGACCGGCTCACCTCCGAGGACGGCACCCTCGAGCGGCTGCTGTCTCCTGGCGGCCCGGTCGAGCGAATCCTGGCCCCCGGCGGACCCTTGGACCGGCTGCTCGCCGAGGACGGACCGCTCGAACGACTCCTCGCGGAGGGCGGTCTGCTGGACCGCATCACCGCCACCGACGGACCGCTCGAACGACTGACTGCCACGGACGGCCCTCTCGAGGTGCTCACGCGTCAGGACGGCCTCATCGAGCGGGCCATCGCGGAGGAGGGCATCCTCGAAACGCTGCTCGCCGAGGACGGTGCCGTCGAGCGACTGACGGCCAAGGGCGGTCCGCTCGATCAGCTGGTCCAACTCTCGGAGACGCTCACGTCGGTGGCCCCGAACATCGAGCGGATGAGCATCTCGATCGACATCCTTCAAGACTCCGTGGAGATCCTCTCGGCTGCGGTTCATCCGCTGGGAGAGTTGGTCGGACGACTCCCGAGTCGCTGGCTCAAGAGCGGCAAGCAGTCGGTTCACGAACTGCACTGACGGCCTCCGCCGGTCCTCGAAGAAATCTCCGTTCTCGGCGTGCGCAGTTGCTCACTTGTTAGCGCTCACACTGGTGGGCGGGGTTGCGGAAAATAATCTTTGACATTGCTGATGTTATCGCTCACACTTTCGTCTTGATGTGATGTGAGGCACATACGAGGCCTCTCCCCACCACCTTCGAGATCTGATTTCACCGAGCAGGGAGAAACGATGAAGTTTCGACATCTACCCATGGCCGCGGCCGCGGTGGCACTGGCCATCACGGTCACCGCATGCGGATCGAGCACCAAGACCGCAGACGTCGAGCCGGCCGACGGCGGGAGCACGGCAGGCGCGCTGATCGGCGTGACGATGCCGACGAAATCCTCGGCTCGATGGATCGCCGACGGCGACAACCTCAAGAGCGCGCTCGAGGGCCAGGGTTACAAGGTCGATCTGCAGTATGCCGAGAACGACATCCCCACTCAGGTCAACCAGATCGAGAACCAGATCACCCAGGGCGCACAGCTTCTCATCGTTGCCTCGGTGGACGGCACGGCCATCACCACGCAGTTGCAGGAAGCCAAGGACAACGGCATCGGCGTCATCGCGTACGACCGGCTCATTCGCAACTCCCCCAACGTCGACTACTACGCGACGTTCGACAACTACAAGGTCGGCGTCGACCAGGCCACATCGTTGCTCGTCGGCCTCGGACTGAAGAACGAGGACGGCACCGACAAGGCCGACGCCCCCGCGGGCCCGCTGAACATCGAGGTCTTCGGAGGTTCGCCCGACGACAACAACGCCACGTTCTTCTTCGACGGCGCGATGGAGACTCTGCAGCCGTACCTGGACGCCGGAACCCTGAAGATCGGCAGCGGCGAATCCGACTTCGAGACGGCCGCGACACTTCGCTGGGATCCGGCGACCGCACAGAAGCGCATGGAGGATCTGCTCACCAAGACGTACTCCTCGGGCCAGAAGGCGCAGGGCGTGCTCTCTCCGTACGACGGCCTGTCGATCGGAATCCTCTCCGCGCTCAAGAGCAACGGCTACGGTACGGCCGGTCAGCCGTACCCCATCGTCACAGGTCAAGACGCCGAGGTGCCGTCGGTGAAGTCGATCATCGCCGACGAGCAGTACTCCACGATCTACAAGGACACCCGCCAGCTGGCCGAGGTCACGATTGCGATGGCTCAGTCCATGCTCGACGGCCAGACTCCCGAGACCAACAACACGACGGACTACGACAACGGCGAGAAGGTCGTTCCCGCTTACCTTTTGCAGCCCGAGATCGTCAACAAGGGCAACTACGAGCAGGTTCTGGTCGAAGGCGGCTACTACACCGAGGACCAGTTGCAGTGAGTTCGGAGATGACGAGCCACATCTTGCAGATGCACGGCATCACCAAGACGTTTCCGGGAGTGAAAGCTCTCCAGGACGTCACGTTGACGGTCGAGCGCGGCGAGATCCACGCGATCTGCGGCGAGAACGGTGCCGGAAAGTCGACTCTGATGAAGGTGCTGTCGGGTGTGTATCCGCACGGAACCTTCGACGGCGAGATCGTGTTCGACGGTAAGCCGTGTGCGTTCTCCGACATCAGGAGCAGCGAAGCCGAGGGCATCGTCATCATCCACCAGGAACTCGCGCTGAGTCCGTATCTGTCCATCGCCGAGAACATCTTTCTCGGCAACGAGCGGTCAAGGCGCGGGTTCATCGACTGGAACCGCACCAACTCCGAGGCCGCAGCCCTGCTGAACCGGGTAGGGCTGCGGGAGAACCCCGTCTCCGTCGTGGGCGACCTCGGCGTCGGCAAGCAGCAACTCGTCGAGATCGCGAAGGCACTGTCGAAAGAGGTGACGCTGCTGATCCTCGACGAACCGACTGCGGCACTGAATGATTCGGATTCTTCCCATCTCCTCGACCTGCTACGCGGTCTGCGAGACGAGGGAATCACGTGTGTGATCATCTCGCACAAGCTCAACGAGATCGCGGCCATCGCAGACCGGACGACGATCATTCGCGACGGTCGAACCATCGAGACGCTGGACATGCGCAACCCGGACGTCACCGAGGATCGCATCATCTCGCTGATGGTCGGCCGCGATCTCGAGCACCGGTTCCCGCCCCACGAATCCACTGTGGGAGAGGAGGTTCTACGCATCGAGGACTGGACGGTGCACAGTCCGACTCAGCACGGCCGGACCGTCGTCGACGGGGCGAATCTGACGCTGCGCCGTGGTGAGATCGTCGGCCTGGCCGGGTTGATGGGTGCCGGACGCACCGAGTTGGCCATGAGTGTCTTCGGACGCAGTTACGGCATCGACATCTCGGGGCGTCTGTACAAGTACGGCAAGGAAATTCACGTCAAATCCGTCAGCGACGCCATCCATCACGGGATCGCGTATGCGACCGAGGACCGAAAACGGTACGGCCTCAACCTGATCGACGACATCAAGCGCAACATCTCCACTGCGGCGCTCGACAAACTGGTGACCGGCGGTTTCGTCGACGACAACCAGGAATACAAGGTCGCAGAAGGTTTTCGGAAGAGCATGAACATCAAGGCACCGAACGTCTCCGCCGTGGTCGGCAAGCTCTCCGGCGGCAATCAGCAGAAAGTCGTGCTGAGCAAGTGGATCTTCAGTGATCCGGATGTGCTCATTCTCGACGAACCGACGCGAGGAATCGACGTCGGCGCGAAGTTCGAAATCTATTCGATCATCAACGGTCTCGCCGACGCGGGCAAGGCAGTTCTGGTGATCTCCTCCGAGTTACCGGAACTGCTCGGGCTGTGCGACCGGATCTACGCGCTGTCCGCAGGCCGCATCACCGGTGAGGTCACTCGCGAGGACGCGACACAGGAATCCCTCATGCATCTCATGACCCGTGGAACAGGAGTACTTCGATGAATCAGCTCATCACCGTCCGGGGGCTGCTCACGCGAAACCTCCGCCAGAGCGGGATCTTCATCGCGTTCGCGTTGATCATCCTGCTGTTCACCGTTCTCACCGGCGGCCAACTCCTGGTGCCGCAGAACATCAGCAACATGGTGGTGCAGAACTCGTACATCCTCATCCTGGCCATCGGCATGGTCGTGATCATCATCGCGGGCCACATCGACCTGTCCGTCGGATCGGTCGTCGCGGCGACCGGCGCGATCTCCGGTGTGCTGATGGTCCAGCAGAACGTGCCGTGGCCGCTCGCCGTGCTGATCACGCTGATCATCGGCGGTCTGATCGGAGCCTGGCAGGGCTATTGGGTTGCGTACTTCGGCATTCCGGCGTTCATCGTGACCCTGGCAGGCATGCTCATCTTCCGCGCAGTCACCCTCATCGTGCTCGGTAACCAGGGCATCGGACCGTTCCCCGGACCCGTACGAACTCTCTCGAACGGCTTCCTCCCCGGCTTCCTCGGAAATGTGGGGCTCGGGCCGCTCGGCGGTGCGGACATCTTCACCTTGCTCGTCGCGATTCTCGCAGTGGCTGCAATCGTGTTCGGCCAGTGGCGGTCTCGGACGGGACGGCAGAAGTACGGTCAGGCCGTCGACGCGATGCCGCTGTTCCTGCTCAAGATGATTCTGGCCGGCGGTCTGGTTCTCGCCATCGCCGTCCAGCTCGCGCGCTTCAAGAACCTGCCGTACGTGCTCATCCTTCTGGCCGTACTGGTGATGGGCTATTCCACGCTGGCAGGCCGGACGGTGTTCGGTCGGCACGTGTACGCCATCGGCGGAAACATCCACGCTGCGTCGCTGTCCGGCATCAAGGTCAAGCCGGTCACCTTCTGGATCTTCGTGAACATGGGTGTGCTGTCCGCACTCGCCGGAATCATCTTCGCCGGCCGCCTCAATCAGGCCGGACCCACCGCAGGCAACGGCTTCGAGCTCGATGCGATCGCGGCGGCCTTCATCGGCGGCGCAGCGGTGCAGGGCGGCGTCGGCCGTATCGTCGGTGCGCTCACCGGTGGGCTCATCATCGCCGTGATCAACAGCGGGATGTCGCTCATCGGTTCGCCCAGTGAACGCGTTCAGCTGGTCAAGGGCCTGGTACTCCTGGCCGCAGTGGCGTTCGACATCTGGACCAAGCGCCGAGCAGCGAGCGGTAAGGGCAGCAAGGGAGACAAAGCCGCGCCGCCGAGCAGCTATCTGGGGGTGCCGGTGCCTGCCGAGATGTTCTCCGGTGCCGAGCCCGGTAAGCCTGCGCCCACCACGACCGGTTCGGCCGTCACCACACCCACGTAAACGTCGCAGTCGTGGGCACCGCAGGCCCGGGCATGCTGTGATTGTCTTCGACCAGGAAGGGAGGCTCGGACAATATGACACCGACTCGCGGACCCGCCATGACCGATGTCGCCCGGCTCGCAGGCGTGTCCCATCAGACCGTCTCCCGCGTCATCAACGGTCATCCCAACGTGACCGAAGCGACGAAAACCAAAGTGAACGAGGCGATCTCGGAACTCGGCTACCGGCCGAACACCGCGGCTCGCGCGCTGGTCACCGGCCGCAGCAAGACCATCGGAATCGTGGGGACAGGAAACGCTCTGCACGGTCCGGTGTCGACGCTCTACAGCGTCGAATACGCAGCTCGCCACGCCGGCTACTCCGTGGTGGTGGCCGTACCCACCTCGTTCGACGAGTCGGCGATCATCACCTGTGTGCGCCGGTTGCAGAAGCAGGGTGTCGACGGTGTCGTCGTCATCGCGCCGTTGCGAACCGACGGCGGCGACATCGCCGATCTGGCCGGAGAGCTCCCACTGGTCGCCGTCGAGGGTTCACCCGCCGGTGATCTGGCCGTCGTCTCGGTGGACCAGATCGCCGGAGCCAGGGCCGCAACCGCACACTTGCTCTCGCTCGGACACAGCGCCGTGTGGCACGTCACCGGCCCGATGGGGTGGTACGAGGCGGCCGACCGAGTCACCGGATGGCGGATGGCCCACGAGGATGCCGGCGTGGAACCACCGGCCACTCTCAGCGGCGACTGGACCGCGAAATCGGGATTTCGGGCCGGCAGCGAACTGGCCGAGAACCCCGACGTCACCGCAGTGTTCGCAGGCAACGACTCCATGGCGCTCGGGGTGCTACGCGCACTGGAGGTATACGGCAAGCGAGTACCGCAGGACGTCAGTGTGGTCGGCTTCGACGATGTTCCGGACGCAGAATTCTTCTCGCCGCCCCTGACCACCATCCGCCAGGAATTCACCGACGTCGGCGTCCGAAGCGTCGAAATTCTGCTCGACCAGATCGACACCGGAAACCGAAGCACCAAGCGATCGCTCATCGAACCGAGACTGGTGATCCGAGCGAGCACCGGTGCCGCACGTGCATAGAAACTCGTAGCCTGCTACGAATTTCCGTGCACGTGCGGCGAAGCCGCTCACATGCGCAGTTGAATCTCCACCAGTAGACGCGCGTCGGAGTCGGTCAGATCGAGGTCCAGGATCTGCTCGACGCGTCGAATGCGGTAGCGCAGGGTGTTCGGGTGAATGTGCAGCCGCTCGGCGGCGGCGCGAACGTCGCCGAAACACGCCAGATAAGTCTCGAGACTTTCGCGCATTCTGGAGTCGTTGGTGGCGTCGTATCGGTCGAGGGCGGCGATGCGCGGGTCTTGCAATTGTTCGTGATTGGCGATCAGTTCCAGGATTTCGCCCAGCAACACCGAGGTCCTCGACTCCTCCAGCGTCGTCACGCGCACCTCACCGGTGGTGCCGTCGAGCACCCGGTCGACCTCGAATCTGGCCACGGCCACCCCGTCGAGATCGGCGATCGGTGCGGCGACCGCGGCGCGCAACGCCAGCGAGGTACGCGTCTCGATCCGCCCGACGGCATCGGCGGTCCACGCCGCGATCCCCATGCCCGACGCCACCCCGGGAAACAGCGCGTAGATTCTCTCACCGATGGTGGTGACCAACGAGTCTCGCCGAAAAGCGCTGGCATGCAACCGGATAGCCGGTGCCAGGGCGCTGATCTCGAATTCTCCGCAGGCTGCGAATCCGACGACCGCCGCGGATCCCGAGGTGGGTATCGACAGCGCCGACGCCAGCGACGGGACGTCGACACCGCCGCCCCTGGCCCCGAGCAGGCGCTGAATCTGCAGGGCCTCGTTGGTCGGGGCGTTCGCGATGCGGGTGATCAGTCGGGCCGCGACGGCCGAGGCACCACGCAGTACCGCGTCGGCGTCGGCGGCGAGCGGGGTGGCACCCTCCTGCACCCAGATCGTCCCGAGAGTCGTCGGACTGCCGGTCATGCGACGAATCCCGACCGCGAGGCGTCGGCGAATGCTCAGGTCGGTGTCGGCCGGTACGTCGATCACGTCGTCGGTGCGGCGGAGTCGATCGAACACGCCTCGCTCGTGCAGTCTCCGCAGGTAATCGGCCGGACCTTCGCGTCCGAGGATCGACAGGGTCCGCAGCTCGTCGGCCGCGTCGTCGGATGCCGAGTACGCCAACACATGTGAGCGCTCGTCCTCGATGCTCACCATGCCCTTCGTCAGTGACGCCACCGTCTGCGCGAGTTCGTAGAGGTCGGTGTCGGCACCGAACAGTCCGTCGTCGGGACCGTGCGACCGCACCTGATCGAGCACTCCCCGCATCATCGACAGCAACAGCTCCCACCGTGTCTGCTGGTGCACCGCGACCAGTGCGATACCCGTCTCCCGCGCGCCGTGGGACAGCGCGGTCGAGGCGGCAACCTTGGTCAGCACCGCGAGCGGTCGGTCTGCGACCGGCCGCAACGCAAGATCGTCGAACCACCGCACCACATCGGCCTCGCTTACGCCCACCAACAGCATCAGGTCGGAGGAAGTTCCTGGCGCTAGCCGCAGGTCGTCGGCATCGAGCAGCGCGACGGACTCGACTGCCATGTCCGTTCCGGCGGGCGCGAGGACGAGTTCGACGACGGCGCTGTGCAGCGAGGTCAGCATCGAACGCAGCGACACCGTGTTGGCCATACGGACAAGTACATCATAAATTCTTTGGCCTGCGGGCTGATTGAACGAGCGGCGGATCGGACTTCAATGAGCAGCACACACCGAAGACGAGGAGCAGCCATGGACGCCGTCACATCCGTCCCCACCCCCACCAACGAGCCGGTCAACACCTACGCCCCGGGCAGCCCGGAACGGGCCCGCTTGCGCAGCCGACTGAGCGAGCTCCGCACCTCCCCCGTGGAGATCCGTCAGGTCATCGGCGGCGTTCACCGTCAGGCCGACGGCCCGGTGGAGAATGTCGTCGAACCGCACAAGCACTCGTCGATCATCGGCAGCTTCACCGGTGCCACCCACCAGGATGTGCGCGACGCCATCGACGCCGCAACGGCAGCAGCCCCCGCCTGGCGCGATCTTCCCTTCGACGAGCGCGCCGCGGTGTTCCTGCGCGCCGCCGATCTGCTGTCCGGTCCGTGGCGCGAAAGAATCGCTGCTGCAACGATGCTCGGCCAGTCCAAGTCGGCCTACCAGGCGGAGATCGACGCACCCTGCGAGCTGATCGACTTCTGGCGGTTCAACGTCACGTTCGCTCGGCAGATTCTCGCCGAGCAGCCGGTCTCGGCACCGGGAGTGTGGAATCGCGTCGAATACCGTCCGCTCGAGGGCTTCGTCTACGCCATCACTCCGTTCAACTTCACCGCCATCGCAGGCAACCTCCCCACCGCGCCTGCCTTGATGGGCAACACCGTGCTGTGGAAGCCCTCACCCACCCAGGCCGTGGCCGCGTATCTGACGCTCCAGTTGCTCGAAGCTGCAGGTCTGCCACCGGGGGTGATCAACCTGGTTCTCGGCGACGGGCCGATGGTGTCCGAAGTGGCCCTTGCCGATCCGCGTCTGGCCGGAATCCATTTCACCGGGTCCACCGCGACATTCCAGACGCTGTGGCGCGAGGTGGGCAACAACATCTCGAACTACCACTCGTATCCACGGCTCGTGGGCGAGACCGGCGGCAAGGACTTCATCGTCGCGCACAGCTCCGCCGATCCGGATGTGCTGACCACCGCCATGATTCGCGGCGCGTTCGACTTCCAGGGTCAGAAGTGCTCGGCAGCGTCCAGGGCCTTCGTACCGAAATCACTGTGGGCGTCGATGGGCGATACGTTCATCGAGCAGGTCTCTGCGCTGAAGTACGGCGACGTGACCGACCTGTCCAACTTCGGCGGTGCCGTCATCGACCGAAAGGCGTTCGCCCGCAACGCAGCTGCTCTCGATCGAGCGAAGTCCGTCGCCGGCCTGACCATCGCCGCCGGTGGTACCTGCGACGACTCGGAGGGGTACTTCGTCTCCCCCACGGTGCTTCTCGGCGACGACCCCACCGACGAGGCCTTCACCACCGAGTACTTCGGCCCCATCCTCGCCGTCCACGTGTACGACGACGCCAAGCCCGACGCCTACACCGAGACACTGCGCACCGTCGACTCCGGATCGAAGTACGCATTGACCGGAGCGGTCATCGCCACCGATCGCACCGCCGTCGAACAGGCCCATGCGGCATTGCGATTCGCCGCCGGGAACTTCTACGTCAACGACAAGCCGACCGGCGCAGTGGTGGGACAGCAACCGTTCGGCGGAGCCCGCGCGTCGGGCACCAACGACAAGGCGGGCTCACCGCAGAACCTGCTGCGGTGGACCTCGGCCCGCACCGTGAAGGAAACGTTCGTCCCGCCGACCACTCACGCCTACCCGCATCAGGAAGGCGAGGGCACGCGATGACCACTCTGCTGAGCAATCCGCTGCGTCCGGCACTGCTGGCGGCGGCACGTTCACCCAAACTGCAGGCAACGGTGACGCGGCTGCGCGCCACCCGATCCCTCGTCGACCGCTTCGTCGCGGGCGAATCCGAGCCCGCAGCCGTCAGCGCAGTCGACGCCCTGCTGGCGTCGGGCCGGTTCGTCTCGGTGGACTACCTCGGCGAGGACACCACCGACCGAGGCCAGGCGAGGGCAACCGTGGACGCGTACCTCTCACTGATACAACGCTTTTCGTCGCGAGATGCCGATGCAACCGCACTGGAGATATCGCTCAAGCTGTCCGCGCTCGGCCAGGGAATCGACCGAACTCTGACGCTGGAGAACGCACGGACCATCTGCACCGCCGCCGCCGCGGCAGGGGTGTGGGTGACGGTGGATGCCGAGGACCACACCACCACCGATTCGACGCTGTCGATCGTCCGCGAACTGCGCGTGGACTTCCCCGACCTGGGCACCGTGCTGCAGGCGTACCTGCGGCGCACCGAGGCCGACTGCCACGACCTGTCCGGGCCGAGATCTCGTATCCGACTGTGCAAAGGTGCATACAACGAACCGTCGTCGGTGGCGTTCCAGACTGCACGGGAGGTCTCCGACTCCTACCTCCGGTGCCTGCAGGTCCTGATGGAGGGCCGCGGTTACCCCATGGTCGCCTCGCACGACCCGGAGATGATCGAGGCGGCGGGCCGGCTGGCGGCGGCTGCAGGACGGTCGTCCGAGGAGTTCGAGTTCCAGATGCTCTACGGAATCCGCGATCCCGAGCAGCGGCGACTCGTGGGCGCCGGGCGCAACGTACGCGTGTATGTCCCCTACGGGTCGCAGTGGTACGGCTACTTCATGCGCAGACTGGCCGAGCGTCCGGCGAACCTGATGTTCTTCGCCCGATCGGTGCTCTCGCGCACGTAGCGGGGTGCACCGCCCCACCCGGTTGCCGCAAACGCGCGCGCGTTTGCCAGGTGCGCGCAGTATCGCGTCGTCTCGGAGGCGATTTCGCGCGCATCCGACGAATGCGCGCGCGTTTGCGGATCCCAGGAGTCGGCCACCGCGTTCCACAGTGGATTAGGTTCTGCGACATCGGGGCACCCTGGCTGCATGGCAAATTACAGAGTTATCGATCCGCACGGAACCGTTGTAGACACCAAGGACATCTCCAGTTCCGAGGACGCGCACGCGTGGTTCAAGGACAACCGTTCCGACAACGAAGAGTTGGGGTGGCGACTCGAGGTCGAGCACGACGGCGAGTGGGCATTCTTCAGCGACTCCGAGGGAACGAAAGACTAGTTCGGTTGCACCGCAAGGATCTCGGACGGCTCCGCAGGTCGGCTCAGCCGAGCGCGGGGCCGTCCCGCTTTTTACCCGAGGTCATGAACGAACAGTGGGCAGCCCCTGTATTGGAGCTGCCCACCTCTTGTCGCGGCGATGATCGCCGGGGTATTACCGGTCGTTCGAGGGACGAGCCGTCGGAATCGTGGACTCGAGGTCGGCGACCTGGATCAGACGTGAGACCGAGCGTCCTGCGACGATCGACCATGATGCACCGATACCGGCCGTGTACTCACGGACTGCATCGAAGACGGTGAGACCTGCGATGCCGAAGAATTCGACATTGGACAGATCGAGGGTGACATGCCGTTTGCTGGACACGCGGCTGCAGACGAAATCGGAGAACATCGGCGCGCTGCGCATGTCGATGTCGCCGTGGACGGCGACGACGAGTGAACCGTCGGGGCCGTCGTGCGCGGTGAAGATTGCTCCGGTTGCTGCGACGGACACGGACTTCTCCGCGACAGTCACCGGGGTGGTTCGAACTTTGTTGCCTGAAGATTCAACACTCATGGCAGATCCCATCGATCGGTCGAACTGAGGGGGAAACCGATTGACGCAGCGGGAGCAGAATGTTGCCTGACCCGGACGCCGACTTCGCTGCGTTTCCCCGTGACCGGCTGTTAGCTCAACCGGGGCCAACCTTACGGCACTCGCACGCTCGGAGTCCAGCATTGACTCGAGCAGGCCGCCCACCAGGGTTCCGAACGCCGTACCCAGGCGTGCGCCCTACGCGCGGCCGGCGCTTCCCAGGTCGGCGTGATGTTCTCGCATGGCTCCGATGAGTGCTTCGAACACCCGATGCGCGGCGGCGAGATCGGCATCGGGGAGGTCCGCCAACGCAGCGCTCGTGCGCCTGCCGAGGGGGCCGAAGAACCCGCGAGCGACCTCCATCCCGTGCTCGTCGTATCGCAGAATGACCTTGCGTCGATCGGATGCGTCGGATTCGCGGCGGATGTGACCGGAGGTGATCATGCGCTCGACGAGGTAGGTCATGGCCGCCGACGACAGCCCCAGCATCGTGCCCAGTTCCCCCGCGGTCAGCGGCGCACCCTCGACATCGGCAACCATCACGTGAAGAAGCGCACGAAAGTCGTTGGGCCGCAAGCTGTGCAGAGCACCGAACACTTGGCCGATCTGTTCGGAGACCGAGGACATCGCTCGTAGATCCGCGGAAATCGCGGATTCGAGGTGGTTTCGGTCGGCCATGTCGGTGGTAACTCCTTCGCTGCGGTCATCGTCAGACTACTGCCCGCAAGAGATTCAGTTGCTTAATATCTAAGTAAATGAGATTGTTTGACCGTGGACAGCACTCGAACCGAGAACAAGACCGTCTGGGACCGCGTCGCCGCAGCAGTGACGCACCGTAGATCGTGGGCGATCGCGCTCGCCATCCTCGTTCTCTCCGTCGCCGTCATCGGTCTGGTCGGCAGCAACGACTCCGCCGGCCAATCGCCGAACTCGTTGCCGACGTCGGCCGAGTCCTTCCAGGTGGACGAGCTCCTCTCCCAGTTCCCGGACTCCGACACCGCACCCGTGATTCTGGTTCTGAGCCGCGCCGACGGCGGTGACCTCACATCGGCCGACATCGAGGACGCCGCTGCCGCGCAGAGCCGGCTGATCGCCGTGGATCGCTCGGTACCGGACGAGCCCGGCCCGCCCCCGATCGTCGCACCCGACGGCAAAGCTGCGATTGCCCTGGTCCAGGTCGATTCCGAGCTGTCGGGCTTCACGCTCAACGAACTGATCACCGAACTGCGGTCCGCTGCAACCGACGGTCTGTCGCCCGATCTGACTGCTCAGGTCACCGGCGGACCTGCCTTCGGAGCCGACATCGCCAACTCGTTCTCCGGCGCCAACTTCACCCTTCTCGCCGTCACCGCACTCGTGGTGGCCGTCCTCCTCATCGTCACCTACCGATCGCCCATCCTGTGGTTGGTGCCGTTGGCCGTCATCGGTTTCGCCGACCGTTTCGCCACCACCGTCGGCACCGCCCTGGCCGAGGTCACCGGCCTGTCCTTCGACGGGTCCACGTCGGGAATCACCAGCGTGCTGGTCTTCGGTGCCGGCACCAACTATGCGCTGCTGCTCATCTCTCGGTACCGGGAGGAACTGCGGCGCGAGCCCGACCATCGTCTCGCCTTGCGCCATGCCGTTCGCCAGGCCGGGCCCGCCATCCTCGCCAGCAACGCAACCGTCGTACTGGCGCTGCTCACGCTGCTACTGGCGATACTGCCGAGCACCCGCAGCCTGGGCGCTCTGGCCGCCGCCGGCCTGGTCGTCGCAGCGGTCTTCGTCCTGTTCGTACTGCCGCCCCTGCTGGCACTGTGCGGCCCGAAGCTGTTCTGGCCCTTCGTCCCCAAGGAATCGGACCGGGACACCACCACCGACGGCGTGTGGCACTCGATCGCCGCAGGGGTTGCCCGACGCCCCGTGGCGACCGCCTCGATCACCATCGTCGCGCTACTGGCCTGCTGCGCCGCACTGTTCGGGACCCAGATCGGACTCTCGCAAACCGAGCAGTTCCGCGTCACCGCCGAGTCCGTCGAAGGCTTCGACACTCTCGCGCAACACTTCCCGGCAGGATCGGCCGATCCGATTACGGTCCTCGCTCCCACCGCAGACATCGACGGAGTCATCAGCACCGCTCAGGGTATCGAGGGAGTCGTCTCGGTCGATCGCGTCGCAGATTCCGGCACCGGACTCACCCGCCTCTCGGTCGTCAGCGATGCGGCCCCCGCATCCGACGAGTCGTTCGCCGTCGTCGAGGACCTCCGCGCCGCACTCACCGGCGTGGACGGAGCAGCGCCCGAGGGTCGTTCCGCAGGCTCCACTCCTGTGGTAGGAGGCAGCGACGCCAAGGCACTCGACACCTCCGACGCAGCGGCCCGCGATCGCCTCGTGGTCATTCCCGCGATCCTCGCGGTCGTGCTCGCCGTGCTCCTGGTACTGCTGCGCGCCCTCGTCGCACCCGTGATCCTGGTTGCAACAACGGTATTGAGCGCAGTGGCCGCGATCGGGATCGGCAGCTGGGTGAGCCTGCACGTCTTCGGATTCCCCGCCCTCGACGACAACACTCCGCTGTTCGCGTTCCTGTTCCTGGTCGCGCTCGGCGTCGACTACACCATCTTCCTGGTCACTCGCACCCGCGAGGAAACGCCTCGGCACGGCACAAGGTCTGCCATCGTGCGGGCCGTGTCGGCCACCGGAGGTGTCATCACGAGCGCGGGAATCGTTCTGGCAGCTGTCTTCTGCGTGCTCGGCGTTCTACCGTTGATCACCCTGACCCAGCTCGGCATCATCGTCGGACTCGGTATTCTGCTCGATACCTTCGTGGTACGCACCGTCGTGATTCCCGCCCTGTTCACCCTCATCGGCCCGGGGATCTGGTGGCCGAACAGGATCGACTCGAGCAAGAACACAACCGCAACTCAAGGAGCGAATTGATGAAGATCCGCAACGCATTCGGCCGCACCGCACTGGTCGGCGCTCTCGCCGCAGGCGCACTGCTGACCGCGGCCCCGGCTCAGGCGCAGCCGGTAGGACCTCTGGGCTCGGTCGGCCTCGAGCCGTTGGAACCGGTCCCGTCACTCGATGTCGAGCGTTACCTGGGCACCTGGAACCAGGTGGCCGCGGTGCCGCAGCCGTTCAATCTGATCTGCGCGCGCGACACCCAGGCGAACTACCAGATGATCGACGAGTCCAACATTCGCGTCGAGAACACCTGCACCACCTGGACCGGTGGCGAGAACCGCATCGTCGGCAACGCCCGGGTCAACGACACCGTCACCAATGCCCAACTGCACGTGAGCTTCCCGGGAGTTCCCACCCAGGAGAGCCTCGACGGACCGACCAACTACATCGTCGCCTACATCGCCGACGACTACTCCTGGGCGTTCGTCGGAAGCCCCAACCGCACGTCCGGATTCGTGCTCAAGCGCACGCCCGACGTCAGCGTCGAGCAGTTCCGCGAAATCCGCAGCGTCGTCGAATCGCTGGGTTACGACTCGAACTTCGTCACCACGACGCCCACCCCGGGCGGCGCGACGACGATTCAGCAGCTCTCGACGGTGTAAGTGCGGCGGAGCCGCAGTGGTGCGGTTATGTGCCGTAGCGGGCACATGCCCGCACCACTGCGCGGAGCGCACTCAGCTCGCGCTCAGGATCGAGATCGCGAAGATCAGGCTGTCTCCCGGCTCGATTCCGGCCGCCGGGTTGCCGCTCGCGTATCCGTCGGCCGAGGTGACCGCCACGGCGACGGTCGAGCCGACAGTCTGTCCGGCGATGGCCTTCTGGAAGCCGGCGACGACTCCGTCGAGTGGGAATTCGACCGGTACGCCTCGCTCGAAGCTGCTGTCGAACGTCTCGCCGGTGCGTCCGTTGATGCCCGCGTAGCAGACGGATACCTCGGCGTCGGCCGCGACGACCGGCCCGTCCCCTGCTGTCAGTGTTTCGACCTGCGTCTCGGCGACGCTGAACGGTGTATCGACCGTGACCGCGGGCGCGGCCGTGTCGGTGGATCCGACGACGGCGATGCTGCCGGAGTCCCCGTCGAGCGTCCATTCGGGGGTGGCTGCGGTGTCGGGTGTCGCCGTGGGGCAGGTGTTCGAGGCGGCCGGGGCACCGGCGTCGGACGAAGCCGAGGACGTGGAGGTCGCCGGGGACGCGGAGTCCGAGTCCGAGCTGCAAGCACCCGTCAGCAGGACGAGCGAGGCGGAGGCGGCCAGGAACATGGTGCGGGTGTAAGAGTGATTCACCGCGCCCACGCTACAAGTACCGCCGCCGATGCCCGTCACACTGCGGTGCGCAGTACGTCTGACACCGGAGTGGATGCTCGACCGATCAGGGCATGCAAGTCTCCGGAATCGGTGTCGAGCTCGCCGCGCTCGATTCCTGCGTCCGCGCTGGCCAACATGGTTGCCACGAAGTCGGGCAGTCCTGCGCCCTGGAGAATCGCGGCGTACTCGGACTCGGAAACGTTCTTGTAGACGATCGACTTGCCGGAGATCTCGCTGATGACGGCCGCGAGCTCGGCGTAGGTGAGTCGTTCGTCGCCGCCGAGCTCGTAGATCTTTCCGCCTTGATCGTCGAGTGTCAGCACGGCGGCGGCCGCGGCGGCGAAGTCGACGCGAGACGCGGCGGCCAGCTTGCCGTTTCCTGCCGCACCGAGGAGCACTCCGCCCTCGATGGTCTGTGCGAGCGAGCCGAGGTAGTTCTCCCAGTACCAGCCGTTGCGCAGGAACACCGCGGGAATGCTGGACGCGGCGAGGCGTTCCTCGGTGGCCTTGTGCTCGGGTGCGAGGCTCACTCCCGAAGTGTCGGCGGCGAGCAGGCTGGTGTAGGCGATGAGGCCAACTCCGGCAGCCTCCGCTGCCTCGATCACATTGGTGTGCTGCGCAATTCGCTGACCTACCTCCGAACCCGAGACGAGCAGCAATTTGTCGACGCCCGCGAGAGCCGCCGTCATCGCGGCGGAATCGGAGTAGTCGGCGACCCGAACCACGACGCCGCGTTCGGCCAACGGCGAGGCCTTGTCTGCGTTTCGGACGACCGCCACGATCTCGGCGGGTGCGAGACCACGCTCGATGAGTGCGTCGACGACGAGTCCGCCGAGGTTGCCCGTTGCTCCGGTTACCGCTGTGGTCATGATCGAGCTCCTGAGTTGAGGTTTCAAGTACGACCTCACTATGCACTTACTTTTCGTACAGTGCAACCCTTGAAGTCATCACTCACTCTTTCGCATGCGCTAGCATGGCGATATGCCCGAAACCACGGAATCACTCGAAGCGTCCGTCTTCGCGCGTGACTGTGCGTCGAGGCAGACCTTGCAGAACGCCACCAGCAGGTGGGGCGCGCTCGCGCTCGCCGCGCTCACCGAGGGTGACTACCGATTCAATGCGTTGCGCCGACGCGTCGACGGCGTCAGCGAACGCATGCTCTCGCAGACCCTGCAAACACTGGAGCGGGACGGCCTCGTGATTCGCACCGTGCAGGGAACCATCCCGCCGAAGGTGGAGTACAGCCTCACCCCGTTGGGGCGCGACGTCGGTACCCGATTGAGCGATCTCATCGAACTCATCGAGAGCAACATGCCTGCTGTCCTCGAATCACGCGCCGAACACGACGCCCGCTGATCGGCGCGGCTCACGCGGGTGGCGTCACCAGGCACCACTCGTTGCCCTCGGGGTCGAGGAGCACCTGAAAGGTTCCGGCCGCGTCGGAGTGTCGGTCGCCGAGAATCTTCGCGCCCAGTTCGACGGCCTGCCCTACGGCATGGTCGATGTCCGATACGGCGACGTCGAGGTGGAGTCGATTCTTGCCCGACTTGCCCTCCGAAACTCGCTGAAACGCCAGCCGAGTGAACCCTGGGACGTCGACGTAATGCCACGAGTCGTCACGCACCACCGGCTCTCCGCCGAGCACCCCGGCCCAGAATGTCGCCAGCCGCGCCGGCTCCGCGCAGTCGAAGACGACCTCGTCCATCCGTCCGATCACGGTCCGATCCTAGAGGCCGCGAGCACCGATCAGGGTGTTATTGCAGCGTGATACTACCGAGATGCTTCCGTGACGATGCCGAACCCGTGCCGCGTTGGGACCCGTCGAGACTCGACGCCAGGACGTGAGGGTCGTACACAACATCGGCCCGGCGACCGACACGCTCGGCACACCGGTGCCGGCGCACCGATCTGGGGAGGCATTCACCATGTTCCACACCAAGAGAATTGTCGGCGGAGCGGCAGCATTCGGATTCGCGTGTGCGTTCGCGGCACTGGTACCCGGCACCGCATCCGCAGCGCCGGTCGCCTGCACCACCGCACCCGGAGGGCCCGATATCGCTGCGCTCGTCGGAGGATCGCAGTGCGACAGCTCCGCAGACGTCGCAAGTGCGGCAGCCGGTCTCGGCCTCGAGGGCTGGGGTTCGGCCGAGGCGATGAACAACGCAGCAGCCCTGGCACTCGGACTGAACGGTGGAACTGCAGTCAGCAACGCCAGTTTCGGTGGTGCGCCTGCAGCGATCGCCTTCGGCCCCGGTGCCGTCGCACAGAACACCGCAGCCGGCCTCGGGCTCTCCATCGCGGTGGCGGCACCGGGCTCCACCATCACCCTCACCCCGACCGGCGCGGTGTGCGACGGTGCCGGAATCGCCGGCAGCTTCACCACCCTGCAGGGCTGCATCGGCTGACGCGCGACACGGGGATCGACGCAACGGGGTGAGCCGAGTGGGCGATAAGGATGTGACCGAAGGCCGCGTGATCTACAGTCTCAGTGACCGACAGTCTCGGTCACCCACAGTCTCGGAACGCGAGCCGGAGACGGCCCGCTGAACAAGGAGTTCGACGGCAATGATGTCCTACCTGCTCTACGACGTTCTGCTCCCCCAACTCGGCCACGACGTCGCGTCGTACTGGGCACACCTGCTGGTCGTCGCCCCGATCTGAGTCTCGGACCCGACACGACAAAGGCATCCCCGCTCGGCCACGCAGGCCGGGCGGGGATGCCTTTGTCGAAACCGGAATCGAATCAGACGGGTTGCGGCAGCAGCCGGGTCAGCACATCGGACAGGGTCACGACGCCGACGCTGCGCGCCGGATCGTCCGCCGCCGCCGAACCGTCGACCACCAGCGCCAGGTGATGCCGGGTCTCGCGCATCGACTGCAGGGCAACGTATACCGGCGTCGTCGCCTCCAGCGTGTATGCCGGACGCGTGATCTCGGCCAGGGTCTGCGGCGCAGTCAACGTATCGCGCACGTGCACCACACCCTTGACCACGTCCGCGTCACTGACCAGGATCCGCAGATGCCCCGAGCGACGCGAGGCCTCGCGCACGTCGTCGATGGTCGCCGTCGACGGTACCGACGTGGGCTTGCCGAACTGGCGCACCAGATCGCCGACGGTCAGCTCCTGCAGTTCGAGCGCACTCGAAATCTGCGCCTGGTAACTGGCATCGAGAGCACCGACGTTCACCGAATGCTCCACCAGCTGACGCAGATCGTCCGCGTTCTGGCCCGTACCCACGGTGTCGGCCGGCTCGACGCCGACCCGCCGCAGGCACCAGTTAGCCATGTTGTTCAGCGCCGTCAGCACCGGACGGGTGAGAAACATGAACCCGCGCATCGGGATTGCGAGCATCGTCGCGGACTTCTCCGGATGGGCGATGGCCCAGGACTTCGGAGCCATCTCACCGACCACCAGGTGCAGGAAGGTGACGACGATCAGCGCGAGCACGAAGCCGAGAACGTCGGCGAACCAGTACGGCAGGCCGCCGCTCTCGAACAGCGGCGTGAGCCAGTAGTGCACGGCCGGTTTGGTCGTCGCACCGAGGCCGAGGGTGCAGACGGTGATGCCGAGTTGAGAGCCGGCGAGCAGAACGGTCAACTCGGACGAGCTGCGCAGCGCTGCACGCGCGGCGCGTGAATTGGGAGCGGCGTCTTCGAGCCGATGCCGTTTGGCGGCCAACAGCGCGAACTCGACGGCCACGAAGAAGGCACTGGCAGCGATGAGGCCGATCGTGACGGCCAGGAAGACCCAGATGTTGCTCATCGGTGCACACTTTCCTTCGTCTCGGCCGACTCGTCGTCGTGCTCGGGGTCACGCTCGCCGAGCGTCAGGGTCAGCAGGGACGGGACGTGGCTGTCGATCTCCTCGATCTCGAGGACCACGAAGCGAACGGGAGTCTCCTCGTCGTTGGCCAGATCGGCGTTGTCCGGTGGTAGGTCCACTTCGATCCGTTCCCCGACGTCGGGGAGAGATCCGTTGTGCGCGATGGCGAAACCGGCAATGGTCTCGTAATCGCCCTCGGGCAGATCGATACCGATGGCACGTTCGACCTCGTCGACGTGCACCTCACCGGCCATGGTCCAGCTGCCGTCGTCGGCACTGACCGGGCTCGGATCGGACAGGTCGTCGTCGTGCTCGTCGGTGATCTCGCCGACCAGTTCCTCGGCCAGGTCCTCGATCGTGATGACGCCGGTCAGACCGCCGTATTCGTCGATCACACAAGCCAATTGGTTCTTCGTCGAGCGCAACTCGCGCATCGCGTCGGGCAGGCTCTGGATCTCCGGGAGGATCAGCGCGTCACGCGTGAGCTCGGAGATCGGGGTGGAACCCGGCACCGTCGCGGACAGGACGTCCGCGAGATGCACGACGCCGACGATGCCGTCGTCCTCGTCGAGCACCGGGTACCGAGAATGCTCCTGACCCATCAGGGCCGCGACCTCGGCGAGGGTGTCGGTGTCGCGGACCGTCGCCGAGCGCGATCGCGGAATCATCGCGTGTTCGACTGTGCGAGTAGGGAAGTCGAGGATGCGGTCGAGCAACGTAGATAGCTCGTCGGGCAGATCGCCGGTCTCACGCGAGTCCGAGACGATGTGCTCGAGGTCGCGCAAGCTGGCCGAATGCTCCACGTCGTGCACCGGCTCGATCTTGAGGGCCTTGAGCAACAGGTTCGACGACTGGTCGAAGATGGTGATCAGCCAGCCGAAGAGCTTGAGATAGACGGTGGTCGAGAGCGAGAGCCATCTGGCCACCGGCTCGGGACGAGCGATGGCGAAGTTCTTCGGAAACAGCTCGCCGAAGAGCATCTGCACGAACGTCGCGAACGTGATCGCCAGAACGGCACCCAGGCCGACACCGACTGCCGTCGGCACCCCGACGCCGCCCAGTATCGCGCCGAACGACTGACCGATCAGCGGTTCGGCAACGTAGCCGACCAGCAGGCCGGTGACCGTGATGCCCAACTGCGCACCGGACAGCATGAACGACGTGCGCTTGGTGACGGTCAAGGTACGAGCCGCGACGGCGTCGCCGGCCTCGGCGCGAGCCTTGAGACGGGACCGGTCGACGGTCATGTACGCGAATTCCTGAGCTACGAAGTAGCCGGTCGCGACGGTGATGAGAAAAACGACGAGCAGGCCGAGCAAGAGAGTGAGCACTACGCTCATTCGCCGGACACCGCCTCGCACGTAGTAGCCGTAGTGCGGGGAGCCGTGTCCGGCCCGGGTTTATCGCTGTCCATGATTCCTCAGGGTCGTATGGTGGGAAGTTTGTCCGATACTACCGTGCCGCGAGCGTGATCACGGCGCCTTGACCACGAGCACTGGCACCGGGCAGTCGAGCAGCACCCTCTGCACCGTGCTGCCCGTGAGGAACTTGCCGACCGCGGATCGACGCTTCGAACCGATGACGACCATTCCCGCACCGACGTCTGCGACGAGGTCGACCAGAGCGCCTGCAGGGTCGCCGCCGTCGGGTTCCACACGCACGGTGGTGGCAATTCCGGGCAGCGCTCGCTCCACCTCGGCCTGCGCCGAACTGCGGTCGTCCGCGGAGACCGAATCGCGATCCACCACCGACAACACGATCAACGGGGCCTGACGCAGCTCGGCCTCGGCGGCACCGCGGCGCAACGCTTCCTGCCCCTCCGGTGTGTTGCTCATCGCTACTGCCACTGCGCTCGCTACCGACACGTTTTCTCCCGTTGCTCGTATCCATCGAGGAAGACCCTCGGACGATTGTGAACTGGACTAATCCGACAGACTGTATCTAACCTGACGCTGTGACACATCACATGAAAGGCCTCTGATGGCGATATCGCCCACACTGCTTCGAACGATCGGCGCACTGGTGGTGGTGGGAGCGGTGACCGTGGCAGGTATCGATGCCGCTCGCAGTGCCAGCGGCTCCGATGCCAGAGCCAAATTGACGCTGATCGCGCCCGCCGCGGCAGGTGGCGGCTGGGATCTCGTCGCCCGCGAATCGCAGCAGGCACTGCGCAGCGACGGCATCGTCAACAACGCCCAGGTAGTCAACGTCCCCGGTGCAGGCGGCACCATCGGACTGAGCCAGCTCGACAATCTGAGCGGGCAGCCCACCACCGTCATGATCACCGGCACCGTCATGCTCGGCGGTATCGCGATCAACAATTCCGAGACGACTCTGGCCGACACCGTCCCGATCGCGAAGCTCGCCGAGGACTTCGAGGTGTTCGTCGTCCCGAGGGATTCACCGATCCAGAATCTCGAAGACATGATCGAGGCATGGCGAGCCAACCCCGGCGGACTTCCGATCGGTGGCGGTTCACTCGGCGGAATCGACCACATCGTCGCGGGCCAGTTGGCTCAGGAAGCCGACATCGACCCGGCCGCAATCAATTACATCGCCTACTCCGGCGGCGGTGAGGTACTCACGTCACTGCTGTCGAACACCGTCGGTGTCGCAGTCAGTGGTTTCAACGACTTCCGCGATCAGATCGAGGCCGGCAACGTGCGCGCACTCGCAGTCGCCTCGCCCGAGCCGCTCGAGGGATTCGACGTGGACACGTTCATCGAACAGGGCTATGACGTCGACCTCGTCAACTGGCGCGGAATCGTTGCCCCACCGGGCATCTCGGACGAGGACCGACAGACTCTGATCGACATCGTCTCCGAGATGGTCGAGACCGAGCAGTGGGCAACGGCCGTCGAACGCAACCGCTGGAAGGAATCGGTTCTGACCGGAGCAGAATTCGGAGAATTCCTCGACGTCGAGCAGACACGTATCACCGGAATTCTCGAGGAGCTGGGGCTGGTATGACAACGACGACCACCGATACGGACACATCCCGATCGTTCTGGACGGGCCGCAGTGGACTGATCGTTCCGACGCTGCTCGTCGCACTCGGAGCGTTCCTGGTCTACGGAACCGTGACGATGCAGGTTCCCCCCACCGCCACATCGCCTGGCCCGCAGGTCTTTCCGGCCATCGTCGCAGGCGGCTGCTTCGTCGTCGCCCTGCTGGTCACCATTCAACTGTTGGTCAAGCCCGACGTGATCGACCGCGGAGTCGATGCCGACGGAAAGCCGCACACCGGCACCGTCAGCAACTGGCGCACCCTGTCGATCACCGTCGGATCGGTGGCGGTGTTCATCGCACTGCTCGACCCGCTCGGCTGGGTTCTTGCCGGAGCGCTGCTCTTCTGGGGTGTCTCGATCGGATTGGGTGGTCGCCGATACGTGTTCGACGCGGCCGTCGCCCTCCTGGTCTCGAGCGCAATTCAGATCGCATTCTCCGCGGGCCTCGGCCTGACCCTGCCCGGCGGCGTTCTCGCCCAGATCTTCTGACGGAGCTGACTTCACGATGGATTCATTGAGCAATCTGATCGACGGGTTCGGCACCGCGCTGACACCGATGAACCTGGTCTGGGTCTTCGTCGGCGCGCTGCTCGGTACCGCCGTCGGCGTCCTGCCCGGTCTCGGCTCTGCCATGGCGGTGGCCCTGCTGCTGCCCGTCACCTTCACCCTCGACCCCACCGCGGCGCTGATCATGTTCGCCGGAGTGTATTTCGGTGGCCTGTTCGGCGATTCGATCTCCGGCATCCTGATGAACACACCCGGCAACAGCACCGCGATCGCCGGAACGTTCGAAGGTCACCGAATGGCCAAGAACGGGCGGGCCCCACAGGCTTTGGCCACTTCGGCCATCGGAGCGTTCATCGGGGGCATCGTCGCCACGACCCTGGTGGTGTTCTTCGCTCCCACGCTCGCGTCGTTGGCGACCAACTTCGGCCCGGCCGAGTACCTCGCCCTCGCCGTGTTCGCGTTCATCGCCACCTCGGCGGTGGTCTCGGACTCGGCTCTCAAGGGTCTGACTGCACTGCTGATCGGCCTCACCCTGGCCGTGATCGGCATCGACGGACCCTCGGGCGCTTCACGATTCACGTTCGAGGTACCTGCCCTGTTCGACGGCATTCACATCGTCGTCATCACCGTCGCGATGCTCGCGCTCGGTGAGGTCATCCACATCGCATCCAAGATCGGTCGGCCCGAGGATCGAAGCCTGATCAAGTCGCAGGGACGCCCCTGGCTGAGCAAGGCCGAGTTCCGCGATGCGATGCCGGCCTGGTTGCGCGGCACGGCATTCGGCGTGCCGTTCGGCGTGATCCCCGCGGGCGGAGCCGAAGTGCCGAGCTTCCTGGCGTACGGCACCGAGCGCAGGCTCGATCGCAAGCGCGAGAAGCCGATGTTCGGCAAGGGCGCCATTCGCGGTGTCGCCGGACCGGAGGCCGCTGGAAACTCCACGGCCGGAACGGCAATGGGAGCGCTACTGGCTCTGGGCCTGCCGACGTCGGCAACGGCGGCCATCATGTTGGCTGCCTTCCAGCAGTACGGCATGCAGCCCGGACCACTGTTGTTCGAGCGCAGCGGAGACATCGTCTGGGCCCTGCTGGCCAGCCTGTTCGTGGCGATGATCGTGCTGCTGATCCTGAACCTGCCGTTCGCACCGTTGTGGGCGCAGCTGCTCAAGATCCCGAAGAACTATCTCTACGCCGGCATCTCGGTGTTCGCCGCCCTCGGCGTGTACGCGTCGAGCGCCTCGATCGTGGATCTGATCTTCATGCTCGGGCTCGGGATCGTCGGATTCATGATGCGCCGCTACGACATTCCGTTGGCACCGGTGTTGATCGCGGTGATCCTCGGCCCGCTGGCCGAGGAGTCGCTCCGACGCGCACTGGCCGTCAGCGAGGGCGACCCGTCGATCCTGGTCGGCAGCGCGATCACCATCGTGCTGTACGCACTGATGATCATCGCCGTGGTGTTCTCGATCGTCAGCAAGGTCCGCGCCCGCAAGACCGCGGACTTCTAGGCCTCGCATCGACGTCCGTTTGCCCAGAGATTATTCACATGCCCACCTGTGACGGTGGGCATGTGAATATCCGGTCGGCAAACGTCGGAGGTAGTCGTCAGTGCTGCAGGGCAGGGTAGTCCGTGTAGCCCTTGGCACCGTCGGTGTAGAAGGTGCTCTGATCCGGCTCGTTCAACGGCAGATCCTCGCGCCAGCGGTACGCGAGGTCGGGGTTGGCGATCGCCGGGCGCCCGACGACGACTGCGTCGCCGATTCCGTTGTCGAGGAGTGAAAGCGCCTCGTCGCGGGTGGTGATCTCACCGAAGCCGCTGTTGACGAGCACCGGTCCGCCGAACGCCTGTCGCAGATCCTGGACGAGCTCGCCCGACGGATCCTTGTGCAGCACACTGAGGTACGCCAGTCCCAGGGGTGCGATCCTATCGACCAATGCGCGGTAGGTGGCACGCACGTCGGCGGCGTCCGTCTCGAGTGCATCCTGAATGTTGTGCTCGGGTGAGATGCGAATTCCGACCTTGCCCGCTCCGAGAGCAGCGACCACAGCTTCGACGACCTCGGCCACGAAGCGCGCCCGATTCTCCGGCGAGCCGCCGTATGCGTCGTCGCGCTGGTTCGAGGCGGGCGAGAGGAACTCGTGCAACAGGTAGCCGTTGGCACCGTGAATCTCGACGCCGTCCATCCCCGCCGCGATCGCATTCTTCGACGCCTGCACGAAGTCCGCAATCACCGAGGGCAATTCGTCCTCGCGCAGCGCACGCGGGGTGGGGTACGGCTTCTTACCCTCGTAGGTGTGGGTTTCCCCCTCGATGGCGATGGCACTGGGTCCGACGACCTCGCGGCCACCCGTCGTTGCCTCGTGCGTCACCCGACCTGCGTGCATCACCTGCGCGACGATCAGTCCGCCGTCGGCATGCACTGCGTCGGCGACGTTGCGCCAGCCGGCGATCTGCTCGTCCGTCACCAGGCCCGGCTGGCCCGGAAAGCCCTGGCCGGCGTGGCTCGGGTAGGTGCCTTCGCTGACGATCAGACCCAGGGATGCGCGCTGCCTGTAGTGCTCGACCACAATCGGGCCCGGTACGCCGTCCTGGCCGGAGCGCGTCCGCGTGAGCGGGGCCATCACCAACCGGTTGTCGAGCTTCAGGTCACCGAGCGCCAACGGGGAAAACAACTTCATGGATCTCTCTCCTCACGAGTGCGTGCACAGTCTTTGCCACTGTCCACTCCGAACCCGAAAGATCCACCGAGCTATTCCGCCTCGAGATATTGCTCACCCCGAAAACAGTGGTGTGGACAAGTGCCGCCTGGGGCACTTATCCACACCACTGCGCTATCTGGTCGTTCCGCAGGCTCCACTCCTGCCCGCAGCGCAATTACAGGATGTACAGCATCTCCTGGTACGTCGGCAGCGGCCAGAGATCGTCGGCCACCATCGCTTCCAGGGTGTCCGCTGCAGATCGAACGTCGGCCATCGCGGGCAGCAGTTCGTCCTTGGCGTGGGTGGCCTCTTCGAGGGCCTCGCCGCCCGGATCGGCTTCGAGAGCGGCCTTCAACGCCGCCAACGCTGCTCGCAGTTCCGACAGCGGGGCCGAGACTGCCTGCAGCGCAGTCATGTCCACGTCGTCGACGCCTGCGCCCTTGAGCGCGCTGACGTTCTGCGCCAACTCGGTCTGATAGCGCACCGCAGCGGGCAGGATGGACGTCTGACCCATCTCGAGCGTCAGGCGCGCCTCGACGAACACGGTCAGCGCATACTGCTCGAGACCGATCTCGTAGCGCGAGTGCATCTCTCGGTGGTTGAAGACCTTGTACTTCTCGAACAGTTCCATCGCCGAGTCCGAGATCAGCTCCGGCAACGCGTCGAGCGTCGTACGCAGGTTCGGTAGGCCGCGTGACTCGGCCTCGATCTGCCAGTTGTCGGAGTAGCCGTCGCCGTTGAACACCACCGCGCCGTGTTCGGTGATGATCTCCGTCAACAGGTTCTGCACGGCCGTGTCGAAATCGGTGCCGTCGGCGACGGCCGCTTCGAGGTTGGTCGCCATGTAGTCGAGAGCCTCGGCCATGATCGTGTTGATCGTGACCATCGGGCCGTTGACGGTCTGCATCGAACCGGGGGCGCGGAACTCGAACCTGTTGCCGGTGAAGGCGAACGGGCTGGTTCGGTTGCGGTCGCCGGGATCGGTCGGCAGCACGGGCAGGGTGTCGGCACCGATCATCATGGTGCCCTTGCCCTTCGACGACGTGGCCGCGCCCTTGGCGATCTGATCGAACACGTCGGCGAGCTGATCGCCGAGGAAGATCGAGATGATCGCGGGCGGGGCCTCGTTCGCGCCGAGGCGGTGATCGTTGGTCGCCGACGCCACCGAGGCGCGCAGCAGGCCGCCGTACTTGTGTACCGCGCGGATGACGGCGGCACAGAAGACGAGGAACTGCGCGTTGTCGTGTGGGTTGTCGCCGGGAACCAGCAGCGATCCCAGGTCGGAGTTTCCGAGCGAGAAGTTGACGTGCTTGCCGGAACCGTTGACGCCCTCGAAGGGCTTCTCGTGGAACAGGCACTCCATGCCGTGCTTCTTGGCGATGGTCTTGAACGTCGTCATCAGCAGTTGCTGGTGATCGGCCGCGATGTTTCCGCGCTCGAACATAGGGGCGATCTCGAACTGTCCGGGTGCAACCTCGTTGTGCCTGGTCTTGGCCGGGATACCGAGCTTGAACAGCTCGCGTTCGGTGTCCATCATGAAGCCGAGCACACGCTCGGGGATGGCACCGAAGTAGTGATCGTCGAATTCCTGGCCCTTGGGCGGCTTCGAGCCGAACAGGGTGCGGCCCGCGTTGAGCAGATCGGGCCGGGCGAGGAAGAAGTGTCGGTCGACGAGGAAGTACTCCTGCTCCGGACCACAGAACGAGACGATGTTCTCGATGTTCTCGTGGCCGAAGAGCTTCAGGATGCGCTCGGCATGACCGCCCATTGCCTGCTGGCTACGCAGCAGCGGCGTCTTGTGGTCGAGGGCTTCACCGGTCATCGACACGAATACCGTCGGGATGCAGAGGGTGTTGCCGTTCGGGTTCTCGAGCACGTACGCCGGGCTGGTGACGTCCCAGCCGGTGTATCCGCGCGCCTCGAACGTGTTGCGCAGGCCGCCGTTGGGGAAGCTCGAGGCGTCGGGCTCGCCCTGGATCAGAGTCTTGCCCGCGAATTCCGCGAGTGCGCTGCCGTCACCGACCGGGTCGAAGAAGCTGTCGTGCTTCTCGGCCGTCAAACCGGTGAGGGGGTAGAAGACGTGCGCGTAGTGCGTCGCGCCTTTCTCGAGAGCCCAGTCCTTCATCGCCGACGCGACAGCGTCGGCGACCATGGGGTCGAGCTTCTTGCCTTTGTCGATCGTTGCCATCACCGACTTGAAGACCGATTTGGGCAAACGCTTCTGCATGACGACCTTGCTGAAGACGTTCTCACCGAATATCTCGCCCGGCTTCTCGTCTCCGACGAAGCTGACCGCAGGCGGTACATACGCCTCGACGTCTTTGATCGCCTGCAGGCGGACGGTATTTCCACTCATGGCTACCCCTTGACAAGGTGCTGCTCCGCAGCTGGATTTTGCGGAGTCCGACTCGGCGACTGTACGAACGATTGGTGGCGGTCGTGTTTCGTCGCTGTGTCCACTGCGAGGCAAAACCCACGAGACAGTTTCTTTCCGAACGCACGGGGGTAACACCGAGCAAACAGTGCCTCGACCGGAAAGCGTGCCCATGACAGAAGAGCTGACCGTCCGCCGGGTGATCGACGCACCCCCGGCGTCGGTGTTCGCCGCCCTGACCGATCCCGAGGTCCAGGCCGCGGTCGACGGCTCGAAGATGCTGCGCGGCGCGATCGACCCGACGCCGCTGGGAGCCGTGGGTGACACCTTTGCGATGGACATGTACCAGCCGGAGCTCGGCGAGTACGTCATGGAGAACACCGTGTTCGTGTTCGAGCAGGACCGACGCATAGGTTGGATTCCTCGTCGTCAGGGCATGGAGCCTCGCGGCACACGGTGGTCCTGGGAGCTCGACGCGGTTTCGGAGGATCGCACCGCGCTCACTCAGGTCTACGACTGGTCTCGCGTCACCGACCCCGAGTTCAGGAAAATGGCCGGCTTTCCTCGGGTGACCGAGGACCAGATAGTCGACACCATGCGCCGCCTCGCCGAGCATCTCGGCGTCCGCCTCGAAGACTGATCCGCACAGAAAGAGAGAGCTTCATGGTCGACGTCACCAGAACATTCACCGCCGGAGTCGAGATCGAGAAGGCCGCGGCCTTTCTCCGAGATTTCTCCAACGCGACAGCGTGGGATCCCGGGACGCAGAGCTGCACACAGATTTCCGACGGTCCGGTTGCCGTCGGCACGCAGTGGCGCAATGTCTCGAAGTTGTTCGGTATCACCACCGAATTGACCTACACGTTGGTCACCGACGAGCCCCGTCACATCGTGTTCGAGGGTGAGAACAAAACGGCCACCAGCGTCGACGACATCACGTTGACCGCCGAAGGACCGCACTCGACCCGAATCGACTACCACGCGAAGGTCGAGTTCAACGGTGCCGCGAAGGTAGCCGGCCCGTTTCTGAAAGCGGGATTCGAGGCGAAGGTCGCTCCGGAGACGGTGGAGAAGATGACCGAGGCGCTCGAGCGACTGGGCTGAGGCCTTACTTACGCGCGACGACGGTGAAGTTGTCCGCCGTGCTCGCCAGGGCGTCGGGTGTGACGATCGAACCGTCGTCGGCAAAGATCTCGGAAATGGTGAACCCGGCATCGGTCACCAGTCGACGCACATCCGCAACGGTGGTGAAGTGCATGAACGGAGCGAAATCGTGCGCAGCGAGCGGAGCGACGGCCCACGTTCCGCGATCGACGACGCGGGAGCGCGCAGACCACCAATTGGCAAGGCTCCGAACGACACTCGCGGGATCGAGCAGGCGGCGACCCAACGACACCACCAGGCGTCTCGGTGAGAAGCGGAATTTCTGGGTAGGTCGGCTGAGCTGAAACGGCTTCTCCCCGAACGACGGTCCGTTGCGGTTGAGAGTGGAGAACACCAGAGTTCCGGACTCGCCGAGAACCCGGTGAAATTCCGCAAGTACCCGCACCCGTTCGTCGTGTGTCACGGTATCGATTCCGTTGTTGCTGAACACCACCAAACCGAACTCACCGTCGGTGAAGTCCGCGAGATCGCGCGCGTCGGCCACGTGCGCCGGCAGGTCCGGGAAGTTCCGCCGAAAGCCCTCGATCATGTTCGGTGCGTAATCGATCGCGACGTAGCGGTCGCTGAGCAGGCGCAACAGCGCCGTCGTTCGGCCGCTGCCGACGCCCACGTCCAGTACCGGCTTCCCGCGAGCGACCCCGGCCGCCGCGACCAGCGCAGCCGCCTCACCACGGTCGAGGAACCCATCGGTGGGACCCGCGTACTCCACGTATGCAGCGGCTACCCGCGCACTGTCGAACACGGCTCGATTGTGGTCTGTGGACATACGATCCCCTCCGCTTCACCGACCGCGGACACAGGCACCCCGGCCCCCCGTGGCAGACGGTACCGGCGAATTCTGAGGTGCGCCTGAGTCGAGACATCGGCAGACGCATGCACCCCCGCCACCCCACACCCCCCATTCGGGGGTATTCGCGGGGTGACCCGGGTCACTACCGTTCGTCGCACTCGGTATCGCGCATTCACCCGGTACCCGACAAAACGGAGGAACCATGACCACTGTCTCACCCGACGACCCGGGTGTGTCCGCATCGACGCCACCTGCGGTGCAGACCAAGACCAGTGTCCGCCGGGTCGCTGTCGCCAGTGGCATCGGCACGACGATCGAGTTCTACGACTTCTTCATCTACGGCACCGCAGCCGCGCTGGTCTTCCCGACGATCTTCTTCCCGGCCCTCGGCTCCACCGCCGGCACCGTGGCGTCGTTCGCAACGTTCGCGGTCGCGTTCATCGCCAGGCCCGTCGGCGCAGTGTTGTTCGGGCATTTCGGTGACCGTATCGGTCGCAAGAAGACTCTGATCTCGACGCTGCTGCTGATGGGGGTGTCCACATTCGCCATCGGTCTGCTGCCCGGCGCGGAGACGATCGGTGTGGCCGCTCCGATCATCCTGGTGCTGCTCAGATTCGGGCAGGGGTTCGCGGTCGGCGGTGAATGGGCCGGCGCGACCCTGCTCACGGCCGAGTACGCACCGCCCGGCAAACGTGGTTTCTACGCGATGTTCCCCCAGCTGGGACCGTCCGCTGCCTTCATCTTCTCCAGTGCAACATTCCTCGCGACCGGCCTGCTGCTCGGCGATACCAACGAGACATTCCTGAACTACGGTTGGCGAATCCCGTTCCTGCTCAGCGCCGTTCTGGTGCTCATCGGCCTGTACATGCGCTTGGCCATCGAGGAGACCCCGGTCTTTCGCGCCAACAAGCTCGCCGAGGAGCAGGCACCGGCGAACGCGGCACCGACGAAGCTGCCGATCTTCGACGCCTGGCGCATCCAGAAGCGTGAAATCATCACTGCTGCAGGCGCATTGGCATCCCTGTTCGCCTTCTTCTACATGGGTACCGCGTACCTGACGAGCTACGGCACCAAGACACTCGGGTTCGACCGCCCGTTCGTGTTGATCACCGGAATCGGCGCCGCGGTCATCTTCGGAATCGCCATCGCGGTCTCGGCGACCTACTCCGATCGTGTCGGCCGACGGCGAGTGATCATGGGAGCGTGCATGCTCGCGATCCCCTGGTCGATCGCGCTGTTCCCCGTTCTCGACACCGGCTCCGAAGCAGCATTCGTGGTCGGCATGTGCGTCACGCTCGCCATCTTCGGAGTTGCCTACGGACCGACCGGAGCCCTGCTCCCCGAGCTGTTCCAGACTCGATTCCGTTACACCGGAGCAGGTTTGGGCTACAACCTCGCCGGAGTTCTCGGTGGTGCAATTCCGCCGATGCTCGCGGCACCGCTCACGGCCGCCTTCGGCAGCATCTCCATCGGCGTCATGCTGGCCCTGCTGTCGGTACTCAGTCTGGTGTGCACCAAGCGGTTGATCGAGACCAAGGACGTCGACATGACCTGATCCACCGCAACGACACCAACGCAACAACGACGAACCGCGGCCACCCGATGATCGGGTGGCAGCGGGTGCGCCTCGGGTATGGGCAGTCGATCACTAGTCGTCGCCGCGGGGCGGCGGCTGAAAGTCGACGCCCCCCGAGTTTGGCTCCGGTCCGGCCGCGGGATGACCGGCAGGTACGCGGCCACGCGTCTTCGCGGCCTCGCTGTCCTTGGTGGCACCCTCGGCGAACTTGCGACGCCAGCTCTCCTCGGGACGGTAGGGGCCCGGCTTCGGCCGAGTCTTGCCGCCCGGGAACGCCAGCCGGGCGATGGTCCGCTGGACCATTCCCCACTGCTGAAAGAACGGTCCGGTGTTGTATGGCAATTCGTAGCGCTCGCAGATGTCCTTGATCTTCGGCGCGACGTCCGAGTACCGAGTGCTGGGCATATCCGGGTACAGGTGATGTTCCACCTGGTAGCTCAGGTTGCCGCTCATCAGGTGGAACAGTGGTCCACCGTCGATATTGGCGGCACCGACGAGCTGACGGACGTACCAGCCGCCGCGAGTCTCGTTCTCCACTTCTTCCTGGCTGAAGGTGTACGCCTGATCCGGGAAGTGACCGCAGAAGATGATGGCATTCGACCAGACGTTACGAATGATGTTGGCGGTGAAGTTCGCGGCCACCGTCGACAGGAACGTGCTCTCGACCCCGCTGAACCGGCTGTCCAGCAGTGCCGCGGTGCGACGGTTCTTGCCGAACCGTGCGGAGCCACGCAGCTTGGACGCCAGGCGAGACCTCTTGCTCTCGGGCAACCGGCCACCCGAGGCCAGCTGCGCCAATGCGAACGCACCGGCGCTGATGATCGGCCAGCCCACGTAGTCCTTGACGAACTGCTTGCGTGCCTTGACGCCGATGCCCTTGAGGTCCTCGACGAGATCCTTGACCGGCTTCTCGCCGCGTCGGATGGCTTCGATGTCCAGGTCGTGCAGCGCCACGCCCCACTCGAAGAACGCCATCAACAGAACGTTGTAGAACGGCTGGGCCAAGTACGCGGGGTGCCATTTCTGCCGCGGATCGATACGCATGATCTCGTACCCGAGATCCTTGTCCTTGCCGCGAATGTTGGTGTACGTGTGATGGACGTAGTTGTGCGAGTGCTTCCACGAGTTCGCGGTGGAGGCGGTATCCCAGTCCCACACGGACGAATGGATCTCCGGATCGTTCATCCAGTCCCACTGACCGTGCATGACGTTGTGGCCGATCTCCATGTTCTCGAGGATCTTCGCGATCCCGAGGCAGGCGGTACCTGCCAGCCATGCCGGCTTGCTGGTGGATCCGAGCAACAACACTCGTCCCGCGACCAGCAATTGACGCTGGGCGGCGATCACCGAGGTGATGTACTTGCGGTCCTTGTCGCCGAGGCTGGCGTACACCTCGTCGTGAATGGCGTCGAACTCCTTGGCGAGTTCGGCAATGGTCTCGTCACTCAGGTGCGCCAGTGGGTTCACCGGCTCGTCACTGGTCGTGGTGCGCCTGGTGGTTTCGTCGATCGTCATGAATTCCCCTGTTCGATGTATTGATCAGAGTTCGATTTCGATGTCGCCCTCAGCAGTGTTGACACAGATCCGAACGGCTTGCCCCGTAGGTTCGGAGATATCCCCGTTACGTAGGTCACGTAAACGCCCCTTCTTCAAGGTACCCACGCAGGTGTGGCAGATACCGATGCGGCAACCGAACGTCAGATCCAGTCCCGCCTCCTCGCCCGCGGCGAGAATTGTTGTGCCGCCGTCGCATTCGACGTCCTTCTCGCTGTTGACGAAGCGGACGGTACCGCCCTCACCTGCATCGTCTCCGCCGCCGATGACGGGCTGAAAACTCTCGTGGTGGAACTTGTCGTAGTCCCCCTGGTCTTTCCAGTAGGAACGCAGATCGTCGAGATGTTCACCCGGTCCGGAGCAGAATGCTTCGCGTTCGCGCCAATCGGGGACCAGCTCGTCCAGTTCGGATGCCTTCATCCGGCCTTCATCGCTGGTGATCCGCAGCTTCACCGTCAACCCGTCGTGTTGGGCCTCCAGCTCCTCGAGCGTGTCGGCGAACATCAACTGCTTGCGGTCGTGCACCGAGTGCACCACGACGACATCGGTCACCTGATCGTGGTGATCGAGGGCGCGCAACATGCTGATGATGGGCGTGATTCCGCTGCCCGCGCTGATGAAGACCATCTTGTCCGGAATCGGGCTGGGCAGGGTGAACTCACCCTCCACCTCACTGAGCCGAACGATGTCTCCGGTCCTGATCGTTCCCACCAGGTACGGCGAAACCGTCCCCGAGGGCACCAGCTTGGGGCTGACACTGACCAATCCGTCCACCGGGTCCGGATCGGAGGTGAGCGAATACGCCCGCCAGTGGTAACGGCCGTCGATCAAGACCCCGAGGCGGACGTACTGCCCGGGCGTGTGGCCCGCCCACTCGAATCCCGGGCGAATGTAGACCGACACCGCCTCCGAGCCCTCGGGCGTGATCCGCTCGACCTTTCCCCGAAGCTCACGGGTAGTCCACAGCGGATTGATCATCGACAGGTAGTCGTCGGGCCGGAGCGGATTGAACAAAGATCGGACTGCGCGCAACATCGTCCGTCTCACCAAAGAAACCTGGGGCTTGGCCCCCCGTTCAGCCATACTCAACGGTAACCCTGTGAGCCGTGCTACACATCCGAATCGCTCAGACTCGAATGAGACTGCTACACAAGGTGAACAGAACCGAGCGATACCGGCCGGTCAGCGCACTCGCGAGACTCGGTCGCCCAGGGCCGCGCTCACTTTTCCGTACCATCCGAGCGGCCGAGCGTTGCCGCGCGTCGGCACGTCTGCCAACAACGCCTCGGCCGTTTCCTCGGCATCGATCTTGTTGTCGCCGATGCCACCCGTGGCACCTCGCTTGGCCCATCCGACGACGTAGCACCCCGGAACAGCTGTTCCGTCGGCGGAGGTGATGCGACCGCCCTCGTTGCGAATGGTGCCGGTGATGTCGTCGAACGGGATGCCCGGCGACGGGGTACCGCGATATCCGATGGCGAGCAGCACCAGCTCGGTATCCATTTCGACCGCATGCTCGCCGACGCCGACCTCGATGGACTGCACCGAGCCGCTGCCGTGCAGGGCGGACGGTGCCCGACCGAACGCGAAAACGATTCGACGGCCGTCGTTCGTTCCGGGTCGTTCCGCAGGCTCCACTTCTGCACGGGAGCCCAGCTCGACTCGCGCTGCCCCGGCCAGAGCCGATGCGGGAGCGGACAGCGGCAGGCGATCGATGGCGTCGAGAATTCCGTCCGGTCCTGCCACGACGACGTCGACGCCTGCGCGGTCGACCAGTGCCTTGCATTCGGAACGGGTGAAGGCCGCGAACTCCGGCCCACGACGGGCGAGGACGACAACCTCGTTCACCCGGTGGCGACGCAGCTCGGCCAGCGCGTGCGGCGCGATCTCGGTTCCGTCGAGCCGGTCCGGGTCGGCGGTGAGGATACGAGCCGCGTCGAGTGCGACGTTGCCGTTTCCGATGATGGTCACGCGGTCGACGCCGGTGAGATCTATCGCGTCCGCGGGAACGTCGGGGTGACCGGTGTACCAGCCCACCAGGGTGCGAGCACTGACCGATCCGTCGAGGTCGATACCGGGAATCTCGAGGGCTCGGTCCTTGTCGGCACCGACGGCGTAGACCACCGAATCGAACTTGCGGGCCAGTTCCACGTGGTCGACGTCCTTACCGACCTCGACTCCGAGCTTCATCGTCACCCGTGGATGCACGAAGATCCCACGGAAGTGCTCGCTGATGCGTCGGGTACCGAGGTGATCGGGAGCGACGCCGTAACGGGCGAGACCGCCTGCGGTGGGCAGCCGGTCGTAGAAGGTGACATTGGTGCCGGGCACGCGCAGCAGCGCCTGGGCGGTGTAGCAGGCGGCCGGCCCGGTCCCGACGATGGCGATGTCAATCGGCGGCAGGTCGTTGACCGTCGCCACCGGGAATCGGGGCGCGCCCCATTCCGCCACGGCGGGCTTGTCCTTGTAGTAATCGGCGTTGATATCGGCGTAGATCTGCTGATCGGGCGTCAATCGCGAGACGCGAGTGATCGCGTCCACCGGGCATGCGTCGGCACAGGCCCCGCAGTCGATACACGAACGCGGGTCGATGTAGAGCAGTTCGGTCTTGCCGAAATCCGGCTCGTCCGGCGTCGGGTGAATGCAGTTGACGGGGCATACCGACAGGCAGGATGCGTCGTTGCAACAGTTCTGCGTGATCGCGAACGGCATTGTTCTCGGATGTCCTTCACGGCCTCGAGCGGGAGCGGTGTGATCAGAGCATGTGCAGGCGACGGTAGATCATCTCGGTCGGCTTGGTGACCAAACCGCAGTCGAGAAGAAATGCCATCAGGTGCTCGCTCGAAGTGCGCATCATCGTGTGGTGGTGGGCGTTGTTCTTCGCTTCCTTCACCGCGCGGTCGACGTCGAGGCCCGCTGCTGCGTAGACCTCCTTGTTGACCATGTTGGACACGATCATGCGAGCGGCGATCGCGACGACGAGTGCGCTGGCCTTGCGGCGAGCCGGGCTCTTCTCGGCGATCTCTTCACGCATCTGCGCGCGTGCGAAGGTCATGTGTCGCGATTCCTCGACGACGTGAATCTTGCTGGTGGTGCGCACGAGCGGCAGCACGTTCTCGCCGCGCATCCAGTCGCGCTGCATGACGTCGAGCACCTCTTCGGCGACGAGGATGCCGCCGTAGGCGACCTCGGCGGACGCGAGAGCCTTGAAACCACGGCCGAGTTCGATGCTCGATCGGCGCGGCAGGTAGGCCTTGATGCCCATCTTCTGGCAGGCGCGGGCGAACATGATCGAGTGACGGCACTCGTCGGCGATCTCGGTGAGCGCGAACTGGAAGTCCGAGTTCGACGAGTCCTTGCAGTACTGATCGCGCAGAACCATCTGCTGCAGGATCATCTCGAACCAGATGCCGGTGCTCATGATCGAGCAGACCTCGTGGCGGGTGAGCGTGATGCGCTGCTCCTCGCTCATCTCCTCCCACAGCTTCGTCCCGTAGAGGGTGCTCCACTCCGGGTTGAGTCCGTAGAGGGAGGGATCGAGATCGGCTTCCCAGTCGACTTCCTCGGACGGGTCGTACGACAGCTGGGCGGCGGAATCGAGCAAACGAGCGGAAACGTCCTCGGGCTCGAGAACGTCGTTCCTGGAGAGTGTGCTGGTCATCGCCGTGGTTCCTTCCATCGTCGAAAAGCTGTAGGTAACTGTTACGGAGGTTACCAGGTACTCGGCGACACAGGTAGTCACTCGGGTCGAATCGGCCGATTTCCTGTCGCCGGACCCCGGGGACGCGAGCACGGAGACAACGAAGATCGCAGCTCCGTCGGTCCGCCCTCACCCCCGCTCGGCACCGATGACACCGATGACACCGGCCGCACCCGTTCTGCGCCGCCGGTATTCGTCGGCGCGAAAGAAAAAAACATTCGAAGGTTTCCCGTTCGGCACCGATGGGGCATACCCCCCGAACCAACTCACCCCATCGCGCATGCGCGAGACGTTGACTGGTACGACGTCTCTCGCTCCGAAAGGCAACCATGCCCGCAATTCTGTTCGGCTCGATCAGCACACTCGTCGACACGTCCGAACTGCAGCGCCGCTCGTTCAACGAGGCCTTCGCAGCACACGATCTCAACTGGAACTGGTCCCGTGACGACTACCGGGCCATGCTCGGATCGAACGGTGGTGCCGACCGAATCAGCGAGTACGCCTCGGACACGGGCACCGATGTCGACGCCGCCGCCGTGCACGCCACCAAGTCCGAAATCTTCCAGCGTCTGATCGGCGAAACCGACGTGAAGACGCGGCCGGGCGTCGCCGACACGATCGACTCCGCGAAGGCGAACGGCCTGAAGGTCGGCTTCGTGACGACCACGTCGCGGGAGAACATCGACGCTCTCCTCGCTGCTCTGTCTCCCGAGCTGACCGCCGACTCGTTCGACGTCATCGTCGATGCGACCTCGGTCGACACCGGAAAGCCCGATCCGGCCTCGTACGAATACGCGCTGAATGCGCTGGGAGAGAACGCGTCCGACAGTGTGGCCATCGAGGACAACGCAGGCGGGGTCCAGGCAGCAGCGGCCGCAGGCATCACCTGTGTGGCATTCCCCAACGAGAACACTGCAGGCACCGATTTCGGATCCGCCACCGAGACGGTCGATGCACTCGATCCCGAGCGCGTCCGAGCTCTGCTTTCAGTCTGACCTTCCATCCAATCCTCCAGGAGTAACCAGTGAGCAATCTTCAGGCCCAGGTCGTTGCCGGGGACAGGTCGTTTCGCGTCGAAGGCTACGAACGCATCGAATACGACCTGATCTACGTCGACGGCGTGTTCGCAATCGAGAACACCGAGCTGGCCGACAGCTATCGGCCGTACGGTCGCGCGCTGATGGTCGTCGACGAGTCGGTTCACGAGATCTACGGCGACCGGATCGCCGCGTACTTCGATCATCACGAGATCGCTCTGACCGTGGTTCCGGTTCACATCGCAGAGACCGCGAAATCGCTCGAGACGTTCGAGCGCATCGTGGGAGAGTTCGATGCGTTCGGTCTGGTCCGCACCGAACCGGTGCTGGTGGTCGGTGGTGGATTGACCACGGACGTAGCAGGTTTCGCGTGCGCCAGCTATCGCCGCAACACCCCGTACATTCGCATTCCCACCACGTTGATCGGTCTGATCGACGCGAGCGTGTCGATCAAGGTGGCCGTCAATTACGGAAAGCACAAGAACCGCCTCGGTGCCTACCACGCGTCGCAGAAGGTGCTGCTGGATTTCTCGTTCCTCGGCACGCTGCCCGAGGATCAGGTGCGCAACGGCATGGCCGAGCTGATCAAGATCTCCGTCGTCGGCAATCTGGAGATCTTCGAGATGCTCGAACAGTACGGTCCGGAACTGCTGCGCACCCGCTTCGGCCATCTCGACGGAACCGCGGAATTGCGTTCTGTCGCAGACAGACTGACCTACTCGGCCATCGCAACGATGCTCGAACTCGAGGCCCCCAATCTGCACGAGATCGATCTCGATCGCGTCATCGCCTTCGGCCACACGTGGAGCCCGACCCTCGAGCTGACCCCACCTGCTCCGTTCTTCCACGGCCATGCGATCAACATCGACATGGCGCTCTCGACGACCGTCGCCGAGCAACGCGGACACCTGTCCACGGCGGACCGCGATCGTGTGCTCGGAGTGATGTCCAGTATCGGTCTGGCGCTGGACAGCCCGTACCTGACACCCGAATTGCTCTCCGAGGCAACGGCATCGATCCTCAAGACCCGTGATGGAATCCTCCGCGCTGCGGTGCCGGATCCGATCGGTACGTGCCGATTCCTCAACGACCTCGACGCAGCCGAGCTGGCCGACGTCCTGACGCTGCACAAGAAGATCTGCCTGGACTTCCCGCGGGCAGGCGAGGGCCTCGACATGTTCACCGCGCCGACGCCGTGACGGAGGCCCCGCGACCGGTGACCCCGACGACCATTCTGGCGCGCGAGCTGATCGAGATTGCCGATCTGCTCGACGCCGGTGCCGGGGTGACCGACGAGCTGACCACCCGTGTTCATCGAGCCCGCGATCTCGCGGCGGGACTCGACCCGTACCTCGACACCTGCACCACCTCCCAATCCGCAGCGCTGGCAACACTGGCGTCGCGGACCCGCACCGAGAACTGGGGATCACGCAACGTGATCTCCGGCTCGGGGCCCCTGGAGATGGAGATGCTCTCCGGTCACGTGGAGGGACGCTTCCTGGCGTTCCTCGTCCACATGACCCGAGCGAAGCGGGTGCTCGAGATCGGTATGTTCACCGGCTACTCGGCACTGGCGATGGCCGAGGCTCTGCCCGCGGGCGGTGAAGTGGTCGCGTGCGAGGTGGATCCGTACGTGGCCGAGTTCGCGCAGTCCTGCTTCGCGGAATCACCTGCGGGCTCGTCCATCACGGTGGAGGTGGGGCCGGCACTGGACACCCTCCGCCGGCTGGAAGGGAAGTTCGATCTGGTCTTCGTCGACGCCGACAAGACCGGATACCGGGCGTACGTGGAGCACCTGCTCGGTAGCGAGCTACTGGCAGACGACGCCGTAATTGCCGTCGACAACACCCTGTTGCAGGGTCAGCCGTACACCGGTCAGCCCACCGAGAACGGCCGCGCCGTCGCCGCATTCAACGACTACGTAGCGAACGATCCCCGCGTGGAGCAGGTACTGCTTCCTCTGCGCGACGGCGTGACGCTGATACGTCGAACATGATTCGTACGGTTGCGGCGCTGCTCGGCCTCACGGTCACCCTCCCCGTCGACCTCGTGGCGGCGGGGGTGGCCGCCGTGCGCGGCGGTCGGCCCGCCACTGTCCGAGCCGACCCACCCAAGACGGTCCTGATCAGCGGCGGGAAGATGACCAAGGCCTTGCAGCTCGCGCGGTCCTTCCATCTCGCCGGGCATCGCGTCGTCCTGGTGGAATCGGCCAAGTATCGCTTCACCGGCCACCGCTTCTCCCGCGCCGTCGACCGGTTCCACTGCGTGCCCGATCCGGGTGCCCCGGGATACGCCCAGGCTTTGCTGGACATCGTTCGACGCGAGAACGTCGATGTCTTCGTCCCCGTGGCCAGTCCGGCCGCCAGCATTCACGACGCGGACGCCAGGGCCGTGCTCGACCCGCACTGCGAGGTCGTCCACGGCGACGCCGACACCGTACGGATGGTCGACGACAAGTCCAGGTTTTCCGAGCACGCACGATCGTTGGGACTTCGCGTCCCGGACTTTCGGCGCATCACAGATCCCGCCCAGATCGAACAGTTCGAGTTTGCGCCGGGTCGCGAATACATCCTCAAACGAATCTCGTACAACCCCGTCGGCCGCATGGATCTGACTCGGCTGTCGGCAAGCACCCCCGAACGCAACCTCTCGTTCGCCAGGAGCCTGCACATCACGGACGACGATCCGTGGATTCTGCAGGAGTTCATCGCCGGCCAGGAGTACTGCACGCACGGCACTGTGCGTGCGGGTCGCCTGCAGGTCTACGGCTGCTGCGTGTCCTCGGCCTTCCAGGTCAACTACGAGATGGTGAACAAGCCCGAAATCCTGCGCTGGGTGGAAACTTTCGTCTCCTCGCTCGATGTCACCGGCCAGCTGTCCTTCGACTTCATCGAGTCCGCCGCCGACGGCCACGTCTATGCCATCGAATGCAACCCCCGCACCCACTCGGCCATCACGATGTTCTACGACCATCCCGACCTGGCTGCCGCGTACCTCGACGACGGCCATCCGGTGATCGTGCCGCGCCCGTCGGCCCGGCCGACGTACTGGATCTACCACGAGCTGTGGCGTCTGATCACCGAGAGCAATCGAAAGGCTCGCCTTCGCAGCGTCTTCCGCGGCAAGGACGCCATCCTGGCGGGATGGGATCCCCTGCCGTACTTTCTGGTACACCACCTCCAGATTCCGTCCCTGCTGGTGCGGAATCTGCTGGCGCGCACCGGATGGTCTCGCATCGACTTCAACATCGGCAAGCTCGTGGAGAACGGAGGCGACTGATGGCCCTGTCGGTACTGGTATTGGTCGGATCGTCGGTGGACGAGTTCTACTGCGACCTGTCTCGGGTGTACGCGGGCGGCTTCCTCGATGCGCTCGGTGGAGATCCCGCCTACCGCTTGGAAGTGGCGTTCGTCTCCCCCGGCGGGCTCTGGAGCTTCCCCGGCGGCATCGACGCCGCCAGTGTGGCTGCAGCGCAGCAGATGTCATTGGCGCAAGCAGTAGAGGTCATGTCGTCGTGGCATTTCGACGTCATGGTGCCGCAGATGTTCTGCCTGCCCGGCATGACGACGTACCGCAGCCTGTTCGATCTGTTGGGCGTGCCGTACGTGGGCAACGTTCCGGACGTGATGGCGATGACGGCGGACAAGGCTCGCGCCCGAGCCGTCGTCGCAGCGGCAGGGGTCGCCGTTCCCGCAGGCGTCGTGGTGCGATGCGGCGACGACGTCGACGTCGATCTGCCCGTGGTCGTCAAGCCCGTGGACTCGGACAATTCGATGGGCGTCACGCTGGTTCGCGAATCCGACCGTCTGGGAACGGCGGTGAGCGAGGCTCTGACGTACTCGTCTGCGGCGCTGGTGGAGTCGTACATCGAACTCGGCCGTGAAGTCCGCTGCGGCATCATCGCACGTGGCGACGAGCTGATCTGCCTCCCACTCGAGGAGTATGCCGTCGAGTCGATTCGCACCAGCGCCGACAAGTTGAATCGCACCTCGGACGGGGATCTGTACCTGGTCGCGAAGGAGCAGACCAAGGCGTGGATCGTGGACGTGTCCGATCCGATCACCGAGAAGGTCTGGGCCGCAGCACGATCGTGCTATCGATCTCTCGGCTGCCGGCACTACGGTCTCTTCGACTTTCGGATCGACCCCGACGGGCAGCCGTGGTTCCTCGAGGCCGGCCTGTACTGCTCGTACTCGCCATCGAGCGTGCTCGCGGTGATGGCCTCGGCGGCAGGGATCGCCGTCGACGAACTGTTCGCACGATCGCTCGACGAACTGTCGGTGAAGGAGATGTCCTCGTGACGCTGGGAATCGAGATCGACGAGCTCGACCTGAGCTCGACCGAGACCGAAGAACTACGACGGCTGTTGGCCGAACACGGCGTGCTGATTCTGCGGAATCAGCCCTTGGACGACGCAGGCTTCCTGGCGTTTCTCCGGCGGTTCGGCGACATGATGTTCACCGAGGGTGAGACGCCTGTGCCTGGTTTTCCCGACCTGAACGTCATCAGCAACGTCGGCCGAACCACACCGCCGAAATCGACGTTCCACGTGGACACCACGTATGTGCCGAATCCGCCTGCCTACACCGCTTTACGCGCGGTCGAGGTACCGCAGGCCGGTGGCAGCACGCTGTTCAGCGACCAGTATGCCGCCTACGACACATTGCCTGCCGACCGGAAGGCGGACCTGGCGGGACGAACGGTGACGCACCGAGTGACCGGGGTGGCGTCGGATACCGACTCGAGTGCCGAACACCCGTTGTTCGCAGTACATCCCGTGTCCGGGCGCACCGCACTGGCGCTGTCGGCACCGGCGCGTTGTGTCGCGATCAGCGGCATGTCCACCGAGGAGGCGCACGAGACCGTGCACTACCTGTTCGAGCACTCCATTCGCGAAACCAATGTGCTGCGACATGCGTGGGCACCCGGCGATGTGGTGATGTGGGACAACCGATGTGTGATGCATCGAGCCGATCACAGCGGCGTGGTGGGAAACAGGGTGATGCACCGCGGAATGGTGGCGAGATGCTGAATCGGCGTCGGTTATGTGACCGACAACTCAAAGATTTGCCGGTTCGCTCGTAGTCCGGAGAATCGAGTCATGACTTCCCCATTGACGATCAGCCGCGATACAGCCGTCGGTGCCGAAGCTCGTTTGTCCTGGATACTGTCCGGACTGGCAGGGATGGTGGGTGCAGTCGCGTTCCTGCATTCCGCCGGTTACTTCGTGACCTTCATGACCGGTAACACCGAACGTGCTGTCGTCGGACACTTCGGGCACCCCGAGGGCAAGGAAGTCACCCCGGGGGCGTCACCTGTCGCGGCTCTGGCGCTCATGGGCTCGTTCCTGGCCGGGGTGGTGATGTCGTCGATCTGCCGACGGCGCTACTGGTCGAACCACCCTCACGGAGCAACGGTGCTGACCACGATCGCGCTCGCCGGAGCCGGAGCAATCGACATCGCCATTTCCGGATGGTCGTCGGCCACCGTCAACTTCTACCCGATTCTGTTGGTGGCCTTCGCACTCGGAGCACTGAACACCGCATTCACGAAGAAGGAAGAGACCTACATTCCCCTGAGCTACGTCACCGGCACCATGGTCAAACTCGGCCAGGGAATCGAGCGGCACATGTTCGGCGGCGGAACGCGCTACGACTGGCTCTGCTACACAGCCCTTCTCGGATCCTTCGCACTGGGAGGTGCCATCGGTGCCTTCATCGGCGTCGTCATCACCGGCCCGCAGGTACTGCTCCTCACCGCCCTGGTCAGCTTCGGCGCGACGATCTTCACCTTCACCCACACCGAGCGGCGCACGCTGCTGGGGTGAAGCGCACCGCCCCTGCGGTCAGTCCTCGGTGAGCGGGGAGGCCACGACGATCGTGCGCAACATCTGCTCGATGAAGGTCGGGGACAGGCGTGATCCGATCAGCACTTGCCGCTGCACCAGACCTTCGATCATCACCACGAGGGTTTCGGCGTCGGACGGTGGATCCTCGGAGTCGAGCGAGGCGACGATCCACTGGGTGTACGTGACGAATGCCGATCGCTGATTGTCGAACAACCCCCGGATTTCGTCATCGTGCTGCGCCTCGCCGAGCATGATGTGGCGAGCGATCACCCGTTTGGCAGCATCCCCGGACGTCATCGCGTCGATGAAGTCGACGATGCGAGACACCACGACGTCGACGGTGAGCGGTTTGACGTCGACGAGACTGCCGAACGTCGCTCCGGCAACCTCGAAGTCGCGGACGAACAGTTGGCCGAGAGCCAGGTGAAGCAGCCGACCTCTGGTGGGTGCGTGGTAGTTCACCGACCCGGGGCCGAGTCCTGCTGCGGCGTCCACTGCCCGGTGCGTCAGGCCGCGAAGCCCTCGGTTGGCAAGCACCTCGATCGCTGCGGTGGCGATCTCGTCGCGCCGACGCACTCGTGACTCGTCGTCCTTGGGGCGGGCCGGAGTCATACCGCGCAGTGTAGTGCCCGGCCGTTGACACCCGCCGATTCCGCGAAATAGCCTCAACAGATGTTGGGCACGGTGGAGACATGAGCTGGGGGCCGACCCGACGCCGGATCATCGCCGGAGCCGCAACCGAACGCTATCGGGGCTATCGCGACGCCGATCGAGATCTGCCGTACGCCCGATACATGGCACAGCGAACGACGCCCGCACCGGCCGTCGTCGCGGAGATCTGTGCCGGCCCTCCCCTCGCGCCCGATTCGATTCCCGAATTCGATTGGATCACAACCGATCTCGCGCCCTCCGGCTACTCCACGATCGAAACAGGGTACGGTCGACGCGCCGACGGAGTGACGTTCGTGGCGGTCCGCACCGCGATGCCGGGCGTGACGGCAGCGATGTGGGACTGGTGGTTCGGCTGGCATTCCATCGAACCAGCGCGTTACAAACTGTGGCATCCCGACGCCCATCTCCACGCGGCTCTCGCCGAGGATCGAACGTCACTCGACGTGCCCGACAAGGCCAGGTACGTCGGGAACACGACATTCGTGGACGAGTACGTCGGGCCGAAGCTGCAGCAGTTGGGCATCGGCTTCCGCGATCCCGTTGCCCACGGCTTCGATGTTCCCGCAGATCAGACGATCGTCTTCGGCCGAGTGGGCAGCTCCATCGCACCGGTGGACCTGGGCTGGCTGGCGCATCAGGTCCGACCGGTCGACGGCGGTGCCGAGATGCGCAGCCGTTTCTACCTGAACCTACGAGGGCTGCACGTACCGGACGTGAAGCAGGCTGTGTCCGCCCTCCGCCGCGGGGCGTCGATCGACCCGACGGACCTCGTGCTCGGCATCGATCTCGCCCGAGATCTTCTGCTGCACTGCGGGCAGGAGATGAACCACCTCGCCGGCTTCCTACCGGAACTGTACGAGGAGTTCCGCGGTCAGTGACCCAGAAAGACCTTGGCCAGCACGATGAGCGCGGCGACCCCCGCAGTGGCCAATCCACCCAGAATCGCACGGAAGGTCAACGGATTGCCGCGAACTCGCTCCGTGACCAGCTGAATCGTCGCGATGCGCACCACGATCACGCCGCCGGCCAGCAGTTCCGACCACTGCCCCGGAAGTACCGCCAACCAGCCGAGAGCCAGCATCAGCGCGGGGACGGTGCCGGAGCTCAGGATGGGCACCGCGTCGCGAAGCTCCTCGAAGGCCTTGAAGGTGCGTTGCTCGTCGGTCGCATCACCGTGCGCTTCGGGAATCTCACTGCTTGCGACGAAATCCGCGAACACATGCGCCAGAAAAGTCGTCACCGCAGTGGCCAGAACCAGTACAGCAGCCGTTCCGTGCTCGATCGAGCTGGGCGTCGATGCTGCGACCGCCGCGAGGACCAGGATGTTTCCGTAGACGTAGGCGGAAAGCCGCCTGGCCGCCCGCGCGGGCTCGAGCGGACCGTCCGCGCGGGTGACCAATCGGCGATACAGCCGTGTTCTCCGAATACGGGGTTCTGCGTCGCTCATGCAGGAGATCGTTGCACGGCCCGCGCGATCATTCGACGGGTACGCCGAGACGACCGGCCTGGTAGTCCTCGAACGCCTGCAGCACTTCGGACTTGGTGTTCATGACGAACGGGCCTGCCATCGCGACGGGTTCCCGAATCGGTTTGCCACCCAGAACGAACACCTCGAGCGACTCCCCCACCGCAGACGCGGACATCTCGATGGTGTCGCCGCGGCCGAACAGTGCCGTCTGCCCCATCCTGATCGGACGCTGCTCCGCGCCCACCGTGCCCTCGCCCGCGAGAACGTAGACGAGTGCGTTGAATTCACGATTCCACGGCAGCGTCAGCGCCGCGCCCGGTGCAATCGTGCTGTGCGAGAGCGCAATCGGGGTGTAGGTCGAACCCGGCCCCTGCAGACCCGCGATCTCGCCGGCAATGACGCGGATCAATGCACCACCGTCGGGACTCGACGCCAACGCCACCTTGCTGCCGGTGATGTCCTGATAGCGCGGGTGCGCCATCTTGTTCTCGCGGGGCAGATTGACCCAGAGCTGAACGCCGTGGAACAGCCCGCCGGACATCACCAGATGCTCGGGCGGGGCCTCGATGTGCAGGATGCCACCGCCCGCCGTCATCCACTGGGTGTCGCCACCGCTGATGATTCCACCGCCGCCGTGAGAGTCCTTGTGCTCCATGATGCCGTCGATCATGTAGGTCACCGTCTCGAACCCGCGGTGCGGATGCCACGGTGTTCCTTTCGGCTCACCGGGCGCGTAATTCACCTCGCCCATCTGATCCATGTGGATGAACGGGTCGAGGGACGACATGTCCAGTCCGGCGAACGCTCTACGGACCGGGAAGCCCTCGCCCTCGTATCCCGTCGGTGCCGTCGTGACGGACCGGACCGGCCGAGGCACGGCGGTGGCGTCGGGCATGGGGATTCGGGGCAACGCGAGGATGTTGTCGACCGTCACTGCGGGCATGGGCGTCCCTTTCGGCAATGTAGTTGACTCTGCAACTACTCTACCGACCTCAACCCGACGGTCTCCGACGGTATTCCCGCCGTCAGCCCTGCCGGTCGGCCAGCCATTGCCGGATCTCGTCGGTGGGCTGCTCGACGATGTCGTCGAATTCCGAGTGCTTGCTCACGAAGGCCGCGACCAACTCGCAGATCGGAACTATCCGCTTGGCATCGGCGCGGGTGGCGTCGAGCGCCTCCTGCACGAGAATCGTTGCCAGACCACGTCCGCCGTAGGCTGCGTCGACCTCGGTGTGGAAGAAGATACGTCTGCCGTGCTCGTCGTCTACGAATTCGGTGAAGCCGACCTGAGCGCCCTCCACCGAGACGGTGAAACGATCCGCCTGTGGGGAGATCTCGACCTCGGCACCGGTTTTGTCGACCGCCATTTCGCACTCCTCGTCTCTGCTGGGCGCGCACTCCGTGGCTCCTACTGCGCGGCCCGGTCAGCCTACCCACCTGTAGACCGAGACCCAGTCGAGCAGCAAGTGGCCGCTGCTCGAGCCGTTTCCGTTGGTCTCGGTCTGCAACTCCCAGCGCATCGGGGTCGATGGAACCCACTTGGTGCTGTCGAGAACCACGGTGTCGTCGAGGATGTAGCGAACCCTTCCCGGCGACCATTCCATCGTGTACGTGTGCCATTCGGTGAATTTGGCAGAGGTCGCCGAGGCTTGGTCTTGGCAGCCACCCACACAAGAGCCGGCACCCGAGTAATGGTGGAAGCCACCTGGGCTCCCGGCCAAGCTACCTTCGGGGAAGTCCATTTCGCCATCCACGGGCCATTTCTCGGATTGCGGCCACAGCAGCCACGCTACGTAATATTCTCGCAAATTCGGAGTATCGACTTTGAATCTCGCCGTGTAGCGCCCGTATGTCTGATTCTGTCCAGCTGAATTGATAACCGGGGAAATGCTTGCTCCGGCCGGTATGCCGTCGACTTGACGTAGCCAATAGTCCGCGACACTGTCGTGCGTCGACAAAACTGCGTCCGCACGATAAGGACGCTTCTGATAAGTGTCCTTGTAGCACTTGGGATACGTGCGCCATTTCTGACCCTCGGCCCCCGTATAGACGATTTTTGCAGGGTCGCAATCGTTCGCCCAACTACCCGTAGCAGACGGTTTACTGAAGTCGTCGACAAAGATCTGCTGCCATCCCGGCAGGTCCCCCTTCGGAGCCGAGACTCCGCTCGGATTGCTCGAGGCCGGCGGCGGAGGTGGCGTGGTAACCGGCGGAGTGGTGACCGGAGGTGGCGTGGTCGGCGCAGGGAATCCGCTGACGACCACCAACCAACGTTGCGCGTCGGAAGCATTGCACGCATACAGTTGAACCGCATTACCCGGCCTGGTGGAGTTGTTCGGATTATCCAGGCAGAGAGTGGAGTTGCGAATCGAGAAGGTTCCATTGCTGCGAAGCGTCCACGTCTGAGCCGGACCGCCGTTGCACCTGGCGATCACGACCGGAACGTATGCCCTGACGATCCCACCGTACGGCGTCAAGCACTGACCCTGCACTTGAATGCTGCCGTTGTCGGCACCTGTCCAGGTCTGCTGCGGACCTCCGTTGCACGTCCAGATCAAGACCGGGTTGTTCTGCGATGTCACACCACCCTTGTTGTCCAGACAGAGACCGGCCGGCGTCTTGAGTTGACCGACCGTCACAGCGTCGGCCGGCGGCGGCGACACGACGGAGACCGCCACGACAGCCGACGCCACGGCAATCAACGAAATGGCGCGAGCACCGAAGAGGACTGACCGGTACCTTCTGAGGATCGAAATGCGCACGGTACACCTTTCACATGGGTGAACGACGGCGATCGCGGCGGTGGACAACCCACCATTCTCGTCCACTCGACTCTATCCAGGTAATACTGAAAATCAGTAGTGGAATAATTCCGGAGTTTTAGATTTTTGAAAGGCTTCAATTCTTTCGGAAGCAATTCATAAGGGCTCGAATCAGCCACTGAACCCTTGAAACCTCCGCTTTGCGTACGCGGCACCCGCTCCGGTGGTTCGGCACCGGTCGAGAACTCGATACGGGGCCCAGGTGGACACCACCCGCCGGTATCGCCTCCGAGCGCCTCTGTACCGTGGAGCGAAGGACCTCGACCGAGAATCATCAAGGGGAAGGAACTTCATGGCTCAGCCAGACAGGCTGGAGAAGGACCCGAACAAAGGCTTCGTTGCACTGCTGGGCTGGAGTTTGGCCGCGGTGGAAGCACTGGACAAGTTCGATCGGCGCTACGTCGTCGTCGCCCCCGAGTGGGCCGAGGCGTACTGCACCGAGCACGACATTCCTTACCTCCCGTGGAACTTCGAGCGTCTCAACGATCGCTCACTGGAAATCGCCGAGACCCTGAAGGCAAAGGGCGTCGACGTCGCGATACCGCTCTACGAGGAGACGGTCGAGTGGGCCGGTGCCATCAACTCGGTGCTGCTGGGCAACCCTCGACTGTTCGGGCAGGCGATGCTCTTGCGCGACAAGGCACTGATGAAGCGCCGCGCCCAGTTGGGCGGCATCCGCGTCGGCATCTTCGAGGAGGCGCACGACCGCGAGGACGTCATTCGATTCCTCCGCCGCGTCAATCAGACACTGCTCAAACTCGACGGCGATCCGAACGACCCCATTCACCTCAAGGCGTTCGACAAGGCAGGATGCCTGGGCCACCGCGTCATTCGCACACCCGATGAGGTCGACTCCATCCCGGACGAGGAATTCCCGGTGCTGATGGAATCGCACCTGGACGGGTGGGAGTTCGCCGTCGAGGCGTGGATCCACAACGGCAAGATCAAGTTCCTCAACATCTCCGAGTACGTCACGCTCGGCTACTCGGTGTTCGTCCCGGCCACGCCGGAACTGGAGAAGTACCGTGAGCAGATCACGGTGCAGATCGAGAAGCTGATCAAGACCTTCGACATCGAGTTCGGTTTCATTCACCCCGAGTACTTCGTCACCAGCGACGGCGAAATGTACTTCGGTGAAGTGGCTTACCGCCCACCGGGTTTCAAGGTGTTCGAGCTCCTCGAGCGGGCCTACGGATTCAACGCCTACCAGGGCCTGGCGTTGGCGTTCGATCCGAAGACCACCGAGGAGGAGATCGACGCCTTTTTCCCGAAAGAGGTCGTCGATGCAACCGGTGTCGCCGGATGTTTCGGTGTCTATCCACGACGCCGTGTCGTCAGCCATCTGCAAATTCCGGAGGAGACGACCGGGCACGACTACTACGAGACCAACGATCTGTCGGCACCGGTCGAGGAAACCGTCACCAAGAGAACAGCGTTCGGCACCCACTGGGGACTGCTGTACTTCTTCGGCGAGGATTCCTATGTCATGCGTGACCTGCTGAAGCATCAGGAAGAATTGGACTTCTACGTGTGAAGCAGCAACTCGGCAACGACCACGAACCCACGACGCAGACGATGAACGGCTCTGCACCGGTGGACAAGGCTCTGCTGTCACGGCTGGCCCAACTCGACCACGCCACCGAGGCATTGGCCGGAGCACCCGAGTTCAGCAAGAACACCAAGGTGCGGCGCGTTCTCGACGCCCTGCACCGAGTGTTGTTGCAGCCCGGCGGTTGTGGCGCAGTACGCGAACGAGCCGCGAAGCTCGAGGATGCCGGCCTGTTCGCCGGCTCGGACTGGGCCCAGCCGGACATTCTCGTCCCGGGGTTCGTGGGACCGAGCCTGCGCAGCGGTAACGACGACACCGTGGTGCTCGAGGCAGTCAGCGAGTTGCGCATGATCGCGATCGTCGCGGGCGAATATCGACACCCGGCCGTGACTGCCGAGGATGCGCGGCGATTCCTGTCCCAGGTGCTTGCACTCAATCTCGACGTACTGTTCACACCGCCGTCGGAGTCCGAGCGAGTTCGCCTGGGGCGCACCGCACATCTGATTCGCGATCTTTTCGGGTACGTCGCGCAGCAGATCGGGTACGACAGCGTGCTCGACGAGTTGCTCGAAGAGATCTGGCGAATACTGCGCCAGCGCCCGATCCAGGTGGACACCATCAAGGCCATGGTCACCCGCATCGCGATCTATCGTGACGATCCGAGCGTGGACCTCGGCACCTCCGGGCAGGGCCTGGATCGATTGATCACGGCGCTGTTCGGCACCACCGATGCCTGCCGCGAGGATCCGGGTGTCGAGGTGTACCGCTCGCGGCTCGAGGCGATGGACGTCGAGGCATTGCAGTTCGAGGCCCGCGGATTCGCGCGAGCCATGCACGACACCGGACTGGTTTCCCCATACCACGCGACGCTGACGCAGTATCTCGTCGACCATTACTCGTACGTTCTGCCCGAGGCCCTCGGTCTGTCCGACACCGGCCGAACCTGCCTGACGCGGTATCCGGAATTGGTTCATCGCCTCATCGAGGAGACGGTGTTCCCCGAAACTGCGCAGTGCCTGTACGGATTGGCATTGCTGCTCGATCGCGGAATTCTGCATCAGCCGCCGATCGTGCCGTCCCTGTGGCGACAGATCTCGCTGAAACTCGCTCCTGCGGTTCGGGAACGACTGATCACCACGTTCGGGCCGGTCCCGGCGCCGGAGTCACGCTTGCTCGGGGGTTTGCTCTCGATGCTCGGCCAACCCCTCGGCGTCGGCCAGGGCGACAATCCGACATGTCAGTCGGCGCGGGCATTGTCGATGTGGGCCTACAACGATCCCGACTACCTGCTGCAGATGGTGGTGTGGGCGGCGCGTGACGAAGAGATCGTCATGCACTTCGAGGGGCAGTCGATCTCGTCGACCGAGAGCGTCAGCGGCGTCGCCACGTCCGATCCGGTGGACCTCGATCCAGCGTCGCTGTTGCTGGTTCCGCACCTCGACCGCATCTACGCCGAGATGGTCCGGCGTTGCGCCGATCGTCCCGGTGATCCGCACCGTTGGGTCAATCCCGAGTTCCACGGGTGGTGGTCGGCGCGTGAATTCCACATCGACGTCGATGTCGCGACCGGCAACCTCGTCGACCTGGATGCCTTTCTGCGGCAGTTCCACGCGGCGTACCACCCGGAATACAACGGGCACCAACCGTTGATCCATCCGCAACCGGCAGGTGTGGCCGTAACCGACAGTGCCGCAAGGTATGTGGGGTGGCACGCCATCACGATCCTGCGCGTCGCCACCGACCCCGACGGCGTCATGCGGGTGTACTTCTTCAACCCGAACAACGACAGCGGGCAGGACTGGGGCGACGGCGTCGTGGTGGGCACGGCGGGCAACGGCGAACGTGCGGGCGAGGGTTCGCTGCCGTTCGACCAGTTCGCCTCACGGCTCTACATCTTCCACACCGATCCGTTGGAGAACGGTGAGCCGGAAAGAATTCCGGCCGAGGACATCGAGCGGATCGTGGGCTTCATCGAACGCAGCTGGGGCGCGGAGCGATCGGCTCGAGCCGCCTGTCAGCCGTTCCAGGAGTAGACGGACACCCAATCGAGGATCAGCTTGCCCTCGTTGTTTCCGAATCCTTTTGTCTCGGTTTGCAGCTCCCAGCGCATCGGTGTAGCTGGCACGAAGTCGGTGGTGTCCAGAACCACAGTGTCGTCGAGGATGTAGCGGATTCTCCCCGGTGACCACTCCATGGTGTAGGTGTGCCAGTCGGTGAACTGCGCGCCGATGTCGGTTGCGGCCAGTTTGCATCCGTCGGCGCAAGATCCTTCGCCTGCAAAATGGTGGAATCCACCGACATTACCGGCCAGTGAACCCTCGGGGAAGTCGAATTCGCCGTCGTAGGGCCAGTTTTCGGACTGGGGCCACAGCAGCCACGCCACGTAGTACTCGGCCAGATCAGGTGAATCTACTTTGAAGCGCGCGGTGTATCGACCGTAGGTCTGGTACTGGCTGTCGACATCGATGACCGGTGAGATGCTCGCCCCGGCGGGCGTGCCGTCGACCTGTCGTAAATTGTATTCGAGCGCACCGTTTTCGGTGGACAGCACAGCGTCGGGTCGATATGGGCGCTTCTCGTACGTGTCCGGATAGCAGCTTGGGTAGGTTCGCCATCGCTGACCTTCGTTGCCGGTGTACACAATCCGCGACGGGTCACAGTCGTTGGCCCAGCTACCGGGAGCGGATGCCTTGGTGAACTCGTCGACGAAGATCTGCTTCCATTCCGGCAGATCGCCTTCGGGCGCGGCGATGCCACCCGGATTGTCCGCGACGGACGGCGCAGGCACGACCGTGACCCACATCTGCTCGGCGGATCCGTCGCATGCCGTCAGCCGCACATCGGACGCGTCGGCTCCACCGCTTTCTCCGACTGCAAGACACCACGACGTACCTGCGACTTCGATCGAACCCGAGTCGCCCGCCGTCCAATTCTGGCTCGACTCGTCGGTGCAGCGGCCCAGAACAACGGCGGTGTCGTCCTCCACCTTGCCGCTCTCCGGGGTGAGGCAGCGCGACTGCATACGAACGGTGCCGTCGGTTTCGGCGACCCACAACTGAGATTTGGTTCCGTTGCACGAAGTGAGCCGCACCGGAGTGCTCCCGTTAGTACTTGCGCCCTCGTCCTGAAGGCACATGCCCTGGGGCGTTTCGATCTGGCCGGTGAACGTGGTCGACGGTGCCTTGCCTGGCACCTCGGTCGCAAAAACGCCGCAACCGGCAACGAGCGACGCCATCACCAGAAGAGCCGTCGACGCGAAAGCCTTGCTTCGTGAACTCGATGCGCTTCCACCCCTCTGACCGGGACGCGAACTTCCATGCCGAATTCGCATCGGGGTCGTCCCCATTACTGCCTCCATAAGTCACGATCAGTACTTCTCGAGCCTACAGATAGTCGGCAGGTGACCCGTTTTCAGCGCGGAAACAGGGCCTCAGTCCTTCTTGTCGAGCGCTTCCGGCTTGTGCACTGCGTCCTTGCCCGACTTGTCACTCTCGACGCGGTACTGCGGTTCGTCCTTCGACGCCTTGACGGTCCGGCCGGCAGCTTCGGTCTCGGAGGTGATCTTCTCCACCACCTCGCCCTCGGTCGTGGTGCCGTGGGTCTGCCATTCGACCTTGTCGCCCTTGTGCAGTTCGTCTTTCGACATGTACGTGGTCCCTTCGTCGGTGCTGTCCACGGACGCGTACCCGCGACGGTCTCGGTGCAATCACCTGGTTCCGAGCGCCGGTGCCAGGGTGGTGTACCAGGCCTCGCGCAGCTGATCCTCGAACAGCGGCCAGGTGTGCGCTCCCTCCTCGCGCATGGACACCGTCGCCGGCACGTCGGCGCGGCGCAGAGCGTCGACGAAGATCGACGTGCAGTGGTTGACCATCGCTTCGACCGCCATGCCTCCGAAGGGCGGTATCGCGCCCTCGGGAATGCGATCGACCGGTCCCGGGAGTCCGCGGGACGAGCTGACGTACACCGCGGTTCCGCGTAGCCGCTCGACGTTGAGCGATGGGTCGTGGTCGCGCCATCCCTGGCTGCCCGGCAGCCCCCACATGTTGAAGGGGTTGTTGAGTCCGCCCGCTATCATCGCTGAAATACCTGCAGCGGCAAGCGGGTTGGAGGGCGACGGACACCCGCTGAAGGACGCGGCCGCGTCGAACACGTCCGGGGCCTGGATCGCGAGGTCGAGCGCGGGACCACCACTCATCGACAGCCCTGCCACCCCGCGCCTGCCGGTCGATCCGTAGGCTGCGTCGACAGCGGCAGGCAATTCGCGACTGAGGTAGGTCTGCCACATGTTGCTGCCGAGTACCGGATCCGTTGTCTGCCAGTCGGTGTAGAAGCTGAAGCGGCCGCCGATCGGTGCCACGACCGTGACGTTCTTGTCGAGGAAGAACTTCTCCACGCCGGAATTGTTGAGCCACCCCACGCCGTCCTCGTTGCCGAGCGCGCCGTTGAGCAGTACGAGAGTGGGCGCGGGACCACCGCCGGGGGAATGCAGCACCTCATTGGAAATGACGCGATTCATGGACGGGGAGAACACGTTCAACACCGCTCGGGTCGCCGACACCTGATGGATGCCGATGGCTCCCGCAGCCGCGTCGGCCGATCCCGAGTTTCCCGGCAGCGCCTGCGCCGACGTTCCGGTCATCAGCATCGACGCCACTGCGGCGGCCGTCACGACCGCAGCGGACCGGGTTCGCTTCTTTCTCATCTGTCCCATACGCAACATCAGCACCATATGAGGGTCGCACGAATTCCGCTTTCTACCGCTAACGATCAGATTACGAAACCGATCGGTCCGTTGGTTGGTCGGTAGAGCGGATTCGCGCGGCCTGCAGCAGCATCAGTTCCGACAGTCCGGCCGTTTCCTCGTCGTCGAGTGACCGCGGCACAAGCTGCACTAACTTTCGGGTGCGGCCGGCACGTCGACTCGAGGTGCAGTGCAGCCGCAGGAATGTCGGTGGGTGAAGGTGGTCGGTACGCGGATCGATCGGGGCTCGTCCTCGTGCCCCTCGATGCGCCGGAGAACCAGATCGGCTGCGGTTCGGCCGATCGTCTGCACGTCCTGAGCCGCTGCTGTGAGCCTGGGCTCGAACAGATCAGACCACTCGAAGTCGTCGAAGCACACGAAGGCCAGGTCGGCGGGAATTGACAAGCCCAGGCCACGAACCGCTTTCAGCGATCCGATGGTCATCGAATTGTTCATCGACACCAGAGCCGACGGCCGATCCGGACCCGACATGAGCTCACGCACCCGAGACTCGGCCACCTCGACGTCGGACCGACCGTCGAGAATCAGTCGAGGATCGAGTTCGATTCCTCGATGCGCCAGTGCGCGGGTGTAGCCGTCTAATCGCTCTGTCGTGGAGGAGATCCCTTCGATACCGCGCACGATCGCGATGCGTCGATGTCCGGCGTCGAGGAGATGCGCGGTGAGCCGGTACGCCGACGCGTCGTTCTCCGGACCCACCTGATCACAGGAGACGTCCAGCATCCGATCGATCAACACCAGAGGCGTTCCACTGCGCACGATCTCGGGAATCGTCGAGAGTTCGGAGCCCGCCGCGGGCGCGAGAATCATGCCGTCGACCTGACGGTCCAGCAACGAGTCCGTCACCCTGCGCTCGGACCTCGGCTCGTCGTGCGAATCACCGAGGATCAGCACGTAATCGGACTCGGACAACCGCTTCTCGACGGCATGGACCAGGCTGCCGAAGTACGGGTTGGTGAGCGCGGCGATGGACAGTCCCACGGTGTGAGTCCGACCCGCCGCGAGCGAGCGGGCGACGACGTTGCGCCGATACCCGATCTCGACGATCGCCGCGTCGACGCGTTCCCGGGTGGCGGGATTGACGTTGCGGGTTCCGTTGAGCACGTGTGAAACTGTCGATACCGACACCCCTGAGAGGCGGGCGACATCGTCCATCGTGGGCATGTCAGTCGGCACAGCGCCGCCGCGTTTTGCGGCTCTGCGGAATAGTCATCTCAGCCGCAGGATTCGATCGGCGCGGCGTGCGGTCGACCCGATCAGTTCCGCGTTACGTTCGTCCGATCCCAGTGCCCAGAACTCCGCGTCCTCGTGCGATTTTCCGTAGGCCTCGTGCCTGGCCACCAGCCGCTGGTGCCGAACCCGAGTGTGTGGAGCCAGAAACCAGACTTCGTCGATCATCGCCCGCGCCGCCGGCCACGCGTCGGATTCCATCAGCAGGTAGTTGCCCTCGGTGATGACGAGCGGGACACTCGACGGGACCGGGATCGAGGAACCGATCGACTCCTCGATCTCTCGGCGAAATCTCGGTGCGTACACGAGGGGACCACCGGGCGGTTGATCGTGAACTGCCGCGATCAACCGCGCGTAACCACCGTCGTCGAACGTGTCGTGGGCACCCTTGCGATCGAGCCGGCCCAGCTCGATCAACACCTCGTTGGCGAGGTGGAATCCGTCCATCGGAATCAGTACCGCGAGTTCCGGACCGAGCGCGTCGACGAGTTGCTCTGCCACGGTGGACTTTCCGGCACCCGGCGCACCGGTCAGTCCGAGTATGCGCCGTTCACCGGGTACGGCCAGCGTTCGCGCCAGCGCCACGAGTTCGGAGAGGGTGGCTTCCTGTACGTCCTGGTCGATGCTCACCGTTGTCGCTTTCGAGTCCGCGGATGAAATGTTCGTGTAGTCACGCTCTGGGGCCGATCACCGAGCAACGCACTGCGGCAACGTGAGCCGACCTGTCGATGCGCGCGAACAGGGAGCCCGGCTGCATGGAATGGCGGCATGCGCGCGGTGGAACGCATCCCCGGCATCCAGAGTATCGACCTCGGCAACAGGCTCCCCCATCCACCGATCCCGACAATCTCTCCGACCACTATTCCGAATCCGAACTGCTGCAGGCGGTCGCAACGGGCACGAGCGAGCCGCCGTGAACGCGGTCCGATCATCTGCACGGAATTCCGACTGTGATTGAGCATGTGGACTTCCTGGTCCCCGGCCACGCGGTCGCGTCGCTCGATTGCAGCAGCCTAAGACCCATACAAGCGCTTGCGCATGCGCTTGCGCCGAAACAAACCAGGATTCTTTTTCACCGACCGGTCAGCCGGTTCGTGGCAGGAGTCACGCAATCCTCGGTCGCGGCACCGCCTCGGCCTTCTCCGCCCCCAGTCCCCGCAAACGCGCGCGCACTTGCGATCCGCGCCCGGTCACCCGCCCCCAGTCCCCGCAAACGCGCGCGCACTTGCCATCCGCGCGCGCACTTGCCATCCGCGCGCGAACTAGTGCCCGGTCCACTGGCAATTCCACGCGCACCTGACGAACGCGCGCGCGTTTGCCCCACCCCGATCACTCGGCTCCCTTACCCGGAGAGCCCTCCCCCGTCATTGAATCCGGTTCCTCGTATGTGACGGTGATGTCCTGGAATCCCTTGTTACGCTGCGCTTCTGCCTGTCCGGTGTAGGAATTCTTGTCACCCTCGGTGAGTTCGACGTTGTCGGTGAACGGCGTCAGCAGTGCCCGGGGATGTAGGTGATCGACGCGTACCGCGTTGATTTCGATGCACAGGACGATCAGCACCGATGAGACGTAGAGAAAACCGAGCAGGCCGAGGACGATCGCGAAGATTCCGTTGCTGGCGCTGGCATTGCCGACGACGTAGCGAATGTAGATGCCGCCGAACGATTGCAGCGCCTGCCAGATCACCGCGGCGATCGCAGCACCGGGCAGAACCTCGCGCACACTCAGGGCGCGCGCGGTCCCGATTCGGAACGCAGCGGTGAAGACCACTGCGTTGACCACGACCGCTCCGACGAGTGCCAATGCGCCGCCGGCGAAACCGAACACGCCCGAGGACGCGACGCCGTTGAGAACGGTCAGGCCGATGATGGCGGTGCCGACGGTACTGAGCAGCACCAGCCCGCGTAGGCGACCCTTGATCGGATCGGGTTGTTCGTTTCGCGGGACGGACCATGCGGTGTTCATCGCGTACTGCGCGGCCAACGACACTCCGAGTCCGCCGTACAGCGACCCCACCACGCCGATGACGATGGCTGTTGTTCCGCCGCTGAGTCGATCCGGTTGACCGAGTTGATCACCGATGACCGGGATCTGGCTCATTGCCGAATCGATGATGCGGGTCTGCAGTTCCGGATCGCCGGCCAGCACGATTCCCAGCACGGTGGTGAAGAGCAGCAGCAACGGAAACAACGAGAGGAACGAGTAGTACGCGATGAGAGCCGCGAGATATCCACCTCGGTCGTCGAGAAATTTGTACAGGACCGCGAGCGGGAAACCCGCCGACGGGTGCCTGCGCTGAAAGCTGTCCACCTTGCCGACCATCATCGATCGAATGTATCCGCCACGACCCTGCTGGAAACGTCGCAGAAGCCCGTATCCCGTGTGACCCAGATCTCAACGACACGGCGTGCGCTTTCCGGTTCGAGCTTCGACCAACCACTGACACCGCACGAAACGAGAAAGGGATTCACATGAGCTTCATCGACAAGGCCAAGAACGCGGCAGAAGACGCCATCGGCAAGGCCAAGGAAGTTGTGGGCGACGCCACCGACAACAAGGACCTCGAGGCCGAGGGCAAGAAGGATCAGGGTTCGGCAGGCGTGAAGAAGGTCGGCGAGAACATCAAGGACACCTTCAAGTAGGTCGCACTCGCGAGGGCCGTCGATCTCCGGATCGACGGCCCTCGCTGTGTTCTCGGGTGCCGCTGCCAGTGCTCTTCGGTTCTACGTACAACCTGGCGATGACAACGTATAAAATGCACGAAGTCGACTTTGTCGGCCGATACGGGCGTCCAGCAGAAGGCGCATGATCGTGGATCTCTCCGACGTGAGGGCGGCAGGGGTCCCATGCGAGAGGACCGTGTGCATGCCGCACTCTTCTATCGAAGACAACACAGCCGCATCCGCGGACGCCTCGACCCTGGCCGAATTTGCCCGCGCCTTGCGGGAGACTCGGCGCTCGATGCCGCAGACGCTGGACGAGATTCTGCGCACCGCAATCACGATGATTCCGGGCGCAGTCACTGGGTGCATCACCACGGTGAACAAGGGCGAGCGGACGGTGGTTGCCTCCACCGATCCGGTCGCCGAGAAGCTGTGTCGTCTGCAATACGAGCTGGGGGAAGGACCCATTCCTACCGAGGTTCATCATTTCGACGTCGTCGTCGCCGACGATTTGACCGACGAGAATCGGTGGCCGCAGTTCGCTGCCACTGCCGTGGACGAGGGATTCAAGTCTCTTGCAGCGTTCCAGCTCTTCAGCAATGCCGACGACATCGGTGCGCTTCTGCTCTACAGCGACGAGACGGGCGCATTCGACCCCGATGCGGTGACCATCGGTGAAGCTCTGTCGGCCCACGCTGCCATCGCGATGCTCAGCGCCCGCGACAACGAGCAGTTCCGGACCGGTCTGGCCAGTCGAGACATCATCGGCCAGGCCAAGGGAATGATCATGGAGCGCTACGACCTCGACGCGGTCCAAGCGTTCGACCTGCTGGCCAAGCTGTCACAGCAACAAAATCTCCCTCTGCACCGTGTGGCTCGTGATCTGGTGGAGACCGACCACCCTACGAACTCGACCTTCTGACGACCCGACGGGGTTTCGATTCGCAGCTCACGAGGAATGACTGCCAGTGGTATCGGCAGACAACACGCGATACCCGCGGGCGGTTATGTCGTTGAGACAACAGCGATCGACCGCTCGTCGCTACCGCTCCGGCTGACAGCTCGGACACCACCATGTTCGACGCCTGTCCGGGTCACCGGGCACTTCAGCGACCACCCGAATCGACGTTCCGCACCGCAGGCACGACTTTCCGGCGCGGCCAACGACCCAATGCGCACGGCCCCGACGAGTGTCCCCCGTGGTCACCTGCATCGCACCCGGAACCGTCGCCGAATGACGCATCGCGCGCGCGAGCAACGCAACCAACCGCCTAGCGTCGACATCACCCGACGGCATCCACGGCCACAGCCCGCGCAGAAAGCAGAGCTCGTTGGCCCACAGATTTCCCGGCCCGGCGATCACCCGCTGGTCCAGCAACGTGGCGATGATCGGCCGCCTTCCCTGGGCGACGATGTTGGCAACACCGCGCTCGGCGTCGAACACCGGATGCAGCGGGTCCGGTCCGAGGTGCGCGATCAGCGCGTTCATGTCCCGCGTGTATCCGTAGTCGACGACCGGCAGCAGAATTCCGTACGCGGTTGGCCCGTCGACCACGGCAAGCCGGACCCGCACGTCGGGTCGGACACGCTGCGGAATCGATCGACCGGCCCGCACCACCGTCCACGATCCGCTCATCCGCAGATGCGTGTGCAGCGTCGTGTCGTCATCGAAATCGGTGAGCAGATGCTTGCCGTGGGTCCGATGGGCGACGACGGTTCGCCCGGCAAGATTCTCCACTGCGTGCGCGGGCACCTGCAGCCTTCCGGCCCGCAAGGAAGCCCCGTCCAATGCTCGACGCAACCTCGCGGCCAATACGAACACGGTGTCACCTTCGGGCATGATCTCCGGGTATCCCGCTCCGACGAAACGCAATCGTCCACGAGGGCGGCAATCCTGCATTCTTCGCCCCTTTTGTAGCGGATTGCCACACTGGGAATTGCCGCCGAAAAGGGAGTAGCCATGACCAACGTCGCAGACCGGGTGACCCGTTTTTCATCGGACCTCGTGGACGATGCGGCTGCCGAAGCGCACGCGAAAACCGCTCGGCGCGAAAACAATTGGAACACTGGGCCCGCATCGGCCGTGAAGTGTCGAGTCAGAGGGGAATCCCTCGCCGACGAGTAGAAGCCGCGGCACTCGAAGAATCTCTCACCAGCGGCAACCACCTCGCCGAACGCACCGCGCAGGGCCGAACGACCGTGTTCCTCGATGACCACGGTCGGGTTGTGAAGCACCTTCCCGACGGCACTCAGATCGTCTTGTTAGGCTTCTCGATCTCGTCGTCGGACCACAGGGCAACGGTTGTTTCCGATCTTGCCGATGAGCACTTTCGTCAACGCCGACATCATTGCGAAGCAGAACTGGCCGGATTCCCCGGAACGTCATTCCTACGAAGCAGCCAAAATCGCTGCGCACATTCGTCATTCGCTCGTTGACCGGGGTGAGTCGTTCATCGCCGAGACCGTGTTGTCACATCCGTCCGAGCTCGACTTCGTCGCCGCGGCAAAGCAAGCAGGTTATGTCGTCGTGCTGCACGTGATCACGGTCCCTGTCGAGTGGTCGATTGCGCGAGTTGTTGTGCGGGTCGAAGAAGGGGGCCACCACGTGCCGGAGGACAAGATTCGCGAGATACATACACGATTGTGGCCCTTGGCTTCACGGGCGATCGATCTGGCAGATCAATCGACCGTGTACGACAACTCGCGGCCGGATGTCACTGCAATCGTCGCTCGCTACGTCGAGGGCGACGAGGGCTTCCCACGGATACGTCGGACCGGTGTCGTGCAGAAATCGGTATGACCACCAGCATGGGCCTGGCGCTTTCCAACGTGGACAGGGTGCTGGTACCGGTCTGAGCGCACCTGGTTGTTCACGATCGAACCCCGCCTGCGGGATCCCGCAGACAGAGGACGATCGTGAACGCTCAGGTGCGGCTACCCGAGCAGGCCCTGCCCCAGATAGCCGTCGTCGACCACTCCCGGCAGTATTGCGAACACCGCAGACCCGATCGGCGTCGTCCATTCGTTGAGTGCATCGAATTCGTCGAGGCGCTGCTGAATCGGCAGGAACTGGGTGAGCACATCGCGCTGATAGCTCGCGAACAGTAGGCCGGAGTTCGACAGCGATCCGGCGGCCGGTGGATCGTCGTAGTTGTAGGCCCGCCGGAAGATGCGCTCGCCGTCGTGAACGTGCCGTGCCCGCGCAATGTGCGAGGACGGCGGGATGACCGGAATTCCGAATCGATCGGTCGCATCGAAATCGGCCTCGTCGAACTCGTCGGTTCCGGTCAACGGCGCACCGGTATCGAGAGTTCGCCCCACCGACAGTTCCCGGCCGGGCCGGTCCAGCTCGTCCCAGGTGTCCATCTCGATTTGGATGCGCCGCAACACCATCGACGTTCCGTGCTTCATCCAGGGTTGCTCGGTCCCGTCATCCCAGACCAGACCGTCGAAGTCCGTACTTCCCGCTTCCGGATTGACGGTGCCGTCGACCTGCCCCATCAGATTGCGCATCGTGGTGCCCGATTCCTCGGTACCCCGCGAGCGTCGGAATCCGCGCTGCGTCCAGGCGATCGTCACCAACGAGCGAACGTTCTTGGTGAGTACCCGCACTGCGTGTGCAACGGTGACGGGATCGTCCGCGCACACCTGCAGCAGCAGATCGCCGCCGGTGAATCCCGGTTCCAGACGGTCGATTCCGAAGGCAGGAAGTGGTGCCAGCCACGACGGCCGCCGATCCGGCAGATCGATCGCATCGAACACACCGGGACCGAGACCCACCGTCACCGTCAAGCGAGCGGGCCGAAGTGCCAACTCGGCTTCGGTATCGGCCAGCGCGGGCGCACCAGCAGTCAGCCGTCCGATGTCCTCGGTCCACACTTTCAGTATCCCGACCAACTCCCCGCGCCCGACACGATCCTGCAGGTTCAACCCGATGAACATCGAGTGTGCCTGCGGCGGAGCAGTATCGACGCCGGCTTGATGCAGGCCGCGCCATGGCACAGTCTCACTTCCGTTGGCTGTCCGCTCGGCTCGATCGCCGACGATTCCGTATCCGGTCGCCGCTCCGACGCTCGCGACGCCGAGCGCGGCGACACCTCCACCGAGGAGGCGACGCCGGCTCAGCGAGCGTGGTGACCGGTTCTCGTTGTCAGCCACCGTGTGCCGGGGCAGGGGTTGCCGAGCCGTCCATGTCGATACCACCGGACTCGTAGTTCTCCTGGGCACCGGAGAAATCACGAACCTGCGCGACGAACGTTGTGCTCGACGCATCCTCGAACTCGAGGGTGAACTCCGCGTCGGATCCCGGTGTCAGCGGAGATGTCACGTCCATCAGCATCAAGTGATCCCCGCCCGCGGCGAGCACATGCGTGCCGCCCGCCGGAATGACGAAGCCACCCTCCTTCGGCCGCATCACCATCGCACCGTCGGCACCGGTTGCCATCTCGTGCAATTCCACTCGGCTCGACGCCGGAGACGACGCACCGACCACGTGTACATCGGAGTCGCCGGTGTTCTGTAGTTCCGCGAAGGCCGCCGTCATGCCGGAGTCGGCCGCTTTCACCCACTGCTCACGGACGACGACCGAATCGGACTCCTTCGCCGAGGCGGCCGGCTCGTTGCTGGAGCATCCGGTGAGGATCAGACCTGTGACCGACAGCGCGGCCAACACAGTCGAGGTGCGTCGGGTAAGTTTCATGCGAGTTCGCTTTCGTGTTGGGAGGCAATGGAATTGGCAGTTCTCGCCCGTGCCCGCCGGATCGAGCCGAGCACGACGTCGACGGCGAGGAAGGCGACCAGACTCAGCCCGAGGAGAGGGACGAACCAGCCGACAGTGACCGCAATGACTGCCAGTACGGCGACCGAGATCGGTGAGATGCGGCGAATGCCGCCGCGCAGGGGCGGCCGCCCTGCGGTGAGGCCGGTTGCTTTGGTGGGGCGGCGCTTCCACCACATCAGGTAGCCGCGAACGATGATCGACGCCAAGGCAACCGCGAGAGCGAGCAGGGCAAGCTGATTGGGTACACCGAACAGCGTGCCCATGTGCAGCTGAATACCCCAGGCCGACAGCTTGGCCGCGAGGGGCCAGTCGGAGAAGAACACGGTGTCGATCACTGCGCCGGTACTGCCGTCGATCGAGATGGAGTTGTTGGACATTTCCCAGGGCTGACGTGTTTCGGTCACGACGAACGCCGTGTCGGTCGATGCCGGAATGGACGCTTCCACGGCGCCGTCGATTCCGTTCGCTCGGGCGGTCCCCAGCACCGAGTCGATGCGACCGACGTTGCCCTCGGTCACCGATGTATCGGCGGGCATGTCCATCGAATGCCCACCGTGACCGGAATGATCGGTCGATGCCGCGTCGGAAGATCCGATGGTCTTGCTGACCGCCGGAGTGGTCCAGCTCAATGCCGAACGCAGCTCGGTGACGTTCTCCCCTGCATAGGTGGACCACGTCAAACCGGTGGCGGAGAGGAACACCAGACCGACAGCGATCCAGATGCCCACCACACCATGCCAATTGAGGGACCTGTTGCGGCCCTTCGAGTTCCGATCGAAGGTCATCAGCCTGGCTTTGTCGCGGTTGCGCCGGTAGCGCTCGACCCACAGGTAGAGCCCGCCGAGCGCGATCACCCACAGCCACGATGCGGCGAGTTCGCTGTAGATGCGTCCGGGCTCCCCCAGATGCAGGTGCCGGTGCAGCTCGGATATCCAGGTACGCAACGGTAGGGCGCTCGACGATCCGTAGACCGCCAGCTCACCCACGCTCGTCTCGGTGGCGGGGTCGACGAAGACGGCCAGCCGCTCGGATTCGCCGAGGCTCGGGTCGGTGAACAGCACTCGAGTGGTGTCGCCGGCCTCGGCTGCGGGGCGGACGGCGGCGACGGTGAGATCGGGTCGTTCGGTCTGCGCAGCCCGAATCTGTTGTGCGACGGGGACGGCCGGGCCGGTTGCATCCACGTGGAGGTAGTCGCGGTAGACGAGTTGCTCGATGGTCGGTGCGACGGCATAGAGCCCGCCGCTGATGGTGGCGATCAGGATGAACGGTGCAACGAGAATGCCGGCATAGAAGTGCAGGCGCAGGATCAGAGGACGCCAGCTACGCGGGCTGTTCGGACGGGTGGGCGGGGAAGCGTCGGCGACGCGTTCCAATTCCGGTGTGGACAAGAGTTACTCGTTTCACGAAGGCACGGATGGGCGCGCGAGTATGCGCGAGAGGGCATCGCGGAGTCGATCGAGCATGCTCGAGGCAGCGCGGATCGTGCGATGTGCAGGATCGAATGCGGGCACAACCCACGACTCGGCACCCGCAGGGCAGCGCAGGTGAGACGTTCGGGCTGTGCTCAGGCAGTTCGAACAGGCGGTCCGCGGCTTCCGCAGCCTGACAGGTCGAGTAGGCGCGCAGATCCTGGAAGTCGGTAGACCGGAAGTTCGGGGGCGATGCGGGACTCGTCGACGACGAGAGCTGCCAACAGGGGCAGGGCCTTGCGTAGCGAGGTCACCGCGCGCCGGATGCCGTGCTCGGCTCCGCGGATGGCCAGAGCGCCGACCAGGATGGCAACCGCATGGGCCGCGAACATCTGCTGGGTGATCAGCGGACCGTGATGGTGACCGTCGACAACGGTGAGCAGCAGGTGGCCGATCGACTGCGCGGCGGTCAGAATCATCGGCAGCTGTGCGCGCGGTGCCACCTTCGTCCGGGCCGCGGCGGTCGCGTAGCCGATCGCAGCGGATACGACGGCCAACAGCACCATCGCCGCGTCGGATGGAAGCATCCCGCCACCGAACGTGTGCGCTCCGGCGGTGACCAGCGCGGACAGCCCGCCCACGGAGGCACCGCGCAGGAGCGCGAATCCATCCGTGGTCATTGGCATGGACGGGAGCTTACTACCGACTACACCGCGTAGTAGCCCCGGTGCGAGAACGAGATCCCCGAACCCCGAAGCCGGTCCGACGGTCTTTTTGCGGTTGGTTATCGTGATCATCGGTACTCGAACCATCAACGGTCGAGCCGCAAGATCGAGAGTGGACGCACATGGCAGAGAATTCGGACGCAGCTCAGGCACGGGTGTTCGCCGACATGCTGACCGCCGAGATCGCGGCCGCATCGAATCGTGTCGAACAGTCCGAGCAGCTCGCGCGCAAGGCGTTGCGGGTCGGCGATTCCCGCAGCCACGTGTGGCACAGCGACGAAACGCAGACGCAGAAGCAAGCGCTCTACGAGCTGCATCGTCAGCTGGACGCGTTGCGTAACCGATTCCCCATCATGAAGCCCCGAACCTCCGGCTGACGGTCAGGGCTTTCCCACGACGGCGATGATCAACTCGGTCAATTCTTCGGTCGCCTCCTCCGGTCCCAGCACTCCGGATACCGCGGCTTGCGAAAGCGCCTCCGCTGCACCGAATATCGCGGTGATCGACGATGCCGAGATCCCGCCGGAGCCGTTGAACGGCTCGAGAATCGACCGGCATCGATCGGAGTACGCCCGTTCGGCCGTTCTCTTGACCTGTTCGAGTTCGGGCGAGCCCTCCAGTGCCGCCAGCACACCCGTCAGCTCACGTCCCTGTGCCAACGCGCAGCCCACGTACGAGTTGGCGATGGCCTGTGCGCGTCCGTTCAACGAGGTGGGCGCGGACCGGAGGGATTCCTCGAGCATGACCGTTTGCCGGCCGTCGAATTCTGTGAACAATGCGGCCAGGAGTTCTGCACGCGAGGCGAAGTGGCTGTACACCACGGGTTTTGCGACGCCGGCATGTTCGGCGAGTCGGCCGAGCGTCAGAGCGTCGGCCCCTTCCTCTCGCACGAGCGCCCACGAGACCTCCACCAACTGGTCGTACCGGTCGGAGCGAGACAGTCGCGTCCGGGCCATCGGGCACCTCCTTGCGCTATATACTAATAGTAACCTACTCTTGGTACATAGCCGTTTTCGCCTCACTCGAAGGAACCAGCCATGACCGCACTCGTCGTAGTCTCCCATTCCGACCCCGACTCCCTGACCCACCACGTCGCCCGATCCGTAGCGGATGCGATCCGCACCGCAGGTGGCACCGTCGAGACGGCCGACCTCGCCGCGGAGAACTTCGATCCACGTTTCGCCGGTGATGACCTGAATCTGTTTCGAGGCAAAGGAATCGCGCCCGCAGACGTGCTTGCCGAACAGGAACGAATCGACCGCGCCGATCACCTGGTTCTGGTCTTCCCGATGTACTGGTGGTCCATGCCGGCACTGCTCAAAGGGTGGATCGATCGCGTCTTCGTCAGCGGATGGGCCTACGACCTCACTGACGACTACGGCATCGTCAAGAAGCTGGATCGACTCACCGTCCACCTGGTCTCCCTTGCCGGCGACGACGCCGACAGCTTCGAACGCCACGGCGTGTACGACGCATTCCGAACGCAGATGGAACGGGGCATCGTCGAATACTGCGGTGCGACAGTGGGATCGACGACGTTCCTGCATGAAACCGATACCAGGAGTCGGGATGAACTCGCTGCAGAGGTCGCCGATGTCGCTTCTGCCGTTGCCGCCCGAGTAGCCGGCCGACAGCAGGCCCTCGCGCACTGATAACCCCATCACGTCACGCGCCGCGAGTCATTCGACCAGCTTCGCGACCAACCACTCCACCGTCGACTTACGAACTGCCTCAGCGTGATCGGTGAACAGCTCGAAGTGCGATTCGGGGTAGGACACGTACTCGACCGTGTCGACGTCGGCGAACGCTGCGCGCACTCGAGAGGGCGGTGTGATGGTGTCGGATTCAGCGAGGATCGCGAGAACCGGAACGGTGAGACGGGCTGCCGCCTTGCGAGTCGACCACCGCAACATCGCCGGTAGCGAGGCGACGGTCACCTCGTTGCGGTAGTTCTCCGCTCCGCGCGCCATCTCCTGCGCCCATTCGTAGGCTCCGTCGGAGTTCATCGTCGCCACCTCACCCGGCCGTCCCGCCGCCGGGATGGTCAGCCCCGGCCTGCGGAACAGACGCCGTAATGCGTCCCGAACGATGACCGGTGCGAGCTCGACATTGCCGGTGGGAGTGAGATGAATGAACGGGATGATCGCGGCCACCGCTTTCACTCGCGGATCTTCCGCGGCCACAGCAATGGCGTGTCCTCCGGACATGCTGGTTCCCCACACGGCAATTCGCTCGGAATCGATGCGTGGGTCGCGCGCCAATGCGTCGAGCGCGGCATGGAAGGACCGCAGTTGCTGAGGTAGATCGATGTGCTGGCGTACGTCGCCTGCGCTTGCGCCGAACCCCGGGTAGTCGAATGCGAGTGACGCGACCCCACCGGCGGCGAGGTCTGCGCTGTAGTTCGGAATCAGCATCTCCTTGACTCCGGCGAATCCGGGAGCCGTGAACACCGCCGGGCACGGCATGACGTTCTGCCCTTCGGGCAAAGTCAACACTGCGGCTACTTCGATACCGTCCACCGTGAAAGTCAGCTGTTCGTCGATCATCGTCCACCCCTCGGCCGGAGATCCACCCGTCGGATTCGACGGAAACTACGATCGTAGTGTCTCGACACCGTACGGGAACGACACCCAGTGCGATTCGAAACCCGAGCGCGACATTGTCGTCAGAGCCCGAGCAACCTGCGAACTCCCTGTTGGACATCAGCACGCGTCGGCGCCCGGACTCCAGCGGTGACGTGCGCGAGAAGCACACCGTCCGCCCAGGCCACGAGCTGAATCGCCGGGTCGACGGATGACTCCTCGGAACCGACACCGGCTGCGGCACAGAGCAACTCCGCCAATGCCGTGAAGCGGCCGCGCGCCGCGGTCAACAACGGTGCCAATTCGTCGGATCGTGAGGACTCGAGAATCAGCGTGTAGCGCGCGACGAGCAGAGTGCGATTGCCCGGCAGCAGCCACGCGTCGACCACATCCGCGAATATTTCGGCGGCGGTGTCCGCACTCCACGGACCCGGCTCGCGATCGGCCAGAGCGTCGTGCACGACCACCATCTCCTGCTCTACGAGCGCATCGAGCGCGGCCCGCAGCAGATCGATGCGCCGACGAAAGACATTCGAGGTGGAACCGGCAGGAATACCGAGCGCCTTGTCGAGACGACGGTGAGTCAGTCCATGTACACCGTCGGTCGCCAGCAGTTCGATCGCTCCATCGGCCAGAAGACGACCACGATCGGAGCCGTAGGAACCGCTCACCCGAGTCACGGGCCTCAGTGTATGGAGAACTACTCCGAGATCGGATGCCGCCACCGCCGTGAGGGACACCCTCAGCTCTGGCCGATTCGACTCCTTCGAGTGGCTCGCGGTCCGTCGCCGGGATTGATATGCGCGATACCGTGCCAATCCCAGTAGATTCGGTGCCTCGAGATGAGAGGGCCGTCCAATTCCACGATTTCGACGAGATCGAGTTTGTCGCCGTTCGTCGTCTGGCGTGGGTGTTCCCAGACCAGGCGGTGCCCGTCGAACGTGAAGACGTCCGCGCCGTGTGGTGACGGCGATGTGTTCTCGTCGAATCGTTTCCGCGTGGTTTCCTGCAGGAAGCTGTCGAGTGCGATTCGTCCCGCGACTATTCCGGATCTCAGATCGAACAGCACTGGCACAAGGGGGCTTTCGAGAACGGCATCTGCCGCGTAGAGCTCGGACAAGGCGGGCGCATCGCGTTCCTCGATGCGCTTGTGCCATTCACGAAATACATAGGAGGCTTGTTCCAAGGTTGCGGCCACGTCGAATCCTTCTGTGCTGCAGTGTTGACCGCGGCGTGTGTTGTGAGTCGGCCCGGTACCTACCGGACGGTGACGATGGTGGGGGCCTGTTACACCGTGTGCGACGTCCCGCAGGTGATCGTGTTCTCGACGCTCGAGCCGACAGCAGTGAACGAGTAGGTGACGTCCCCGGGTTCGGCAGCCAGCGCAGCAGCGGGCGATACGAGTAACAGAAGAGCCGCTGCTGCGGCCACACCGGTGGTTCGCGCAAAGATTCGCAATCTCGTCCCCGTCGTCGAGTTGTGCCGTTCGACGAGCATTGTGCACCAACAAAAGCCGTTGTGCACATTTCGGTCCGGAGGTCCTGAACCGGCTTCCGAAACCCGCGAACTCACGGTTGCGCGAACGACTCGGCCCCTTCCGACTTTGGGCCGCAGCGGATCTGCCGTGCGGCGACGCGTCGGGCATCGGGGTCGCACACGGGCGAAGAGGATTGTTACGCCATTCGTATCCGGCAGTTCACCTGAAGGTCGGCAAGAATTCCGAGGGGTTGCCCTCGACCGCTTCACTCGTCGAACGACATCGAGTTTCCGCCCGCCCGCTTCGCGGCGTACATCGCGACGTCCGCTCGGCTCCAGGCCAGGCGGAAGTCACGAGCAACGGACGTGGCCTCGAGGTGAGCGCCGCCGACGCTGACTGTGATGCCCACCTGCGAGTCTGCTCCCAGTCGTGTCTGAAGATCGGTGACCTGTTCGATCGCTGCGACTGTATCGACGTAGGTGAGGATCGCGAATTCCTCGCCGCCGGTGCGCGCGGTGATGGCAGGCGGCGGAAAAGCCGCATCGATCGCCGCAGCCGTCCCCCGAAGCACGACGTCGCCGCGTGCGTGCCCGAACCGGTCGTTCACAAGCTTGAACCCATCCAGATCCACGACGAGCACAGCCGCTGTGCTGCCGTACACATCCGGGTCGTTGCCCCGCTGGCCGATCGCCGCGTCCAACCCTCGTCTGTTTCTCAGACCGGTCAGCGGATCGTAGAAGGCAGTGGCCGCGTCGCTGCGCAACAACAACAGAAGTGACTGGGTCAGTATGGGCGCAGAGAACAGGATCAGGGTCAAGAGAATCAGGTAGGCGTACGCCAGCACCACATCGGCCGAAGGCTCCATTACTGCGCTGAACAGCAGGGCTCCGGTCACCGCGATGGACCATGCCTGATGAGCCACGAACATCTTCGGACTGTGAAAGACCGCGATGTAGCTGCCGATGATCCCGAGGGCTGCTGCGCCCGGGAGCGCGACGAACGGATCGGCCAACAGGAACAACACCGCCGCGATCGAGACCTCGATGTAGGCGACGAACAGTCGAGACAACTTCTCGGTAGGAAACGGGCCGCGGACCCAGGCGATCCCGACCAGCGTGTTCACCACGGCGAAGGCATAGCCGGCTCTCTCGGCAGAACCGGAGTCGAAGCCGGCAGGAGTATGAGCAGCGACGACACACAGAGCCGCGAAGAACCCGCACCAGATGCCCACCGCGACATGAACGTGGCTGAGCAGCGGACTCATTCGATGGTAGGCGGCCGACCAGGCGAAATCGGCGGGAAACGACCACCATCGTCGAAGCAGATGCATGTGGATGTGGCCTTCGGGTACGAGGTTGACGTCACCACGACTCGGCGCTCCTGCACCGAGCCGACCCCGAGCCCCGTGGCGACGGATTCATTCTGCCAGGGGCGCGATGCTCGTTGAAACCGGAACTAGGTATTTCACCAATTCCGGTGGAACCGCAGCCCCCGCCATTGAACGCATCGAGCTGCCCCGGAGGTGCTTCAGCTCAGCCGTACGTCACCCAGGTCGCTTCGCTCGGTCGAGTTGTCGGGTTCGATATCTTGTGCGGTACAGATGAATCGAACGTAATCGAGTCGCCCACTTCGAGTTGGTGCCGCTCGAAGCCGAGTTCGAGCAGTAGGGATCCTGAGTGCAGGTAGCCGGTCTCTCGTCCGTGGTGGCGGATGAACTCGACGCTCGGGCTTGTTCGAGCCAGTGGCGGATACTTCACGAGTAGTACTTCGATGTGGGTCTGGTCGGCCGGGTTGATTCGCTCCCAGGTAACTCCATCTTCGAGGGTGATGGTGGGGTGTTCGCCCGCGCGTTGGTGAACAGTCTTGGCAGGCAACAGATCCAGTGTGCCCCCGTCTCCGAACACCGCATCCAACGGAACATCGAGTGCCTCGACGATGTCGTAGAGACGTTTCATCGTGGGCTGCACTTTTCCGGTCTCGATCTGCGAGATGGCGCTCGCCGTCACGTGGACGCGTTCGGCAAGCTCCACAAGCGTCATCTTTCTGGCTTTGCGGGCAGCGCGGATCCGGGATCCCGGAGTGTCAGCTGTACCGCCGAAGCGATCGGCCGCAATCGATGCCATGGTCCCATTCAACACCACCTCGAGGTTGCGGTATCGAGCCCAGATCAACGGACCCCTCCTACCGCTGATTCGGTCATGCATCGACGACCCCATACCTGTTGACACCCGGCTCGAAGGCTTTTCCTGCTCGAAACACAGCTTCCTCGGGACGTAACAAACCCGAACTTAAATTTAAGCACTGCTACAACCACGACATTCTCACTTAAATTTTCCGAGCCCAGGAGCTGCCCGATGACTGCACCCGCCGATTACACCCCAGGCCTGTACAACGGCGACCTGTTGCCGGTTCCATTGAAGAAACGCAGGTGGGGGACCTACAGCATCTTCGCGCTATGGATGGCCGACACCCACGCGATCAGCAACTACACATTTGCTGCAGGACTGTTCGTCCTCGGACTTGCGCCGTGGCAGGTGTTCATCAGCCTGCTGGTCGGTATCACGATCGTCTGTTGGTTCATGAACAAGATGGGACTCGCGGGACACAGCACGGGAGTCCCCTTTCCGGTACTCGCCAGGGCAAGCTTCGGGGTCTACGGCGCGAACCTTCCGGCCTTGGTCAGGGCGGTGATGGCCATCTTCTGGTACGGAATCCAGACGTGGTTGGCGTCGGTGGCGTTGGTGGTTCTCGCCGTTCAGCTGTCCCCGGGGGTCAACGACTACACCCAGAACAGCTTCCTAGGGCTGTCGACCGCGGGGTGGGTCGCGTTCATCGCGATGTCCCTGCTGCAGCTGGCGGTGTTTTCCCGCGGCATGGAATTCATCCGCAAGATGCAGGACTACATCACCGGGCCGCTGGTGTGGTTCATGATGATCGCTCTGGGCATCTATCTCGTCGCCAAAGCGGGTGGCAACATCAGCCTCACCGATCACATGATCGACATCTCCCGCGGTGAGCAGTTCCACCAGAGCCTCGTCGCGGTCAGCCTCACCGTCGGGACCTTCTTGACTCTGATCCTCAACTACGCGGATTTCTCCCGGTTCACGACCTCGGTCAAGTCATTTCGTCGAGGAAATTTCCTCGGACTGCCATTCAACTTCACCGCGTTCGCCATCGCATCTGTGGTCACCACGGCTGGAAGTATCGCCGTCTTCGGCGAGGCAATCACCGAACCCGTCGCACTGGTGGCGAAGATCGACAACCCCGTCATCACCGTTGTCGGCGCGATCGCGTTCGTTCTCGCAACCATGGGCATCAACGTTGTCGCCAACTTCGTTTCTCCCGCATATGATTTGGCAAACCTCTGGCCCAAGAGAATCAACTTCACCCGCGGCGGGATCATCGCCGGAGTCGTTGCGATCGTCGTCACGCCGTGGAACCTGTACTCGAACCCCGTGGTCGTCAACTACTTCCTGGGTGCCCTTGCGGCGTTCCTCGGCCCGCTCGTCGCCATCCTCCTGGTCGACTTCTACCTGGTACGCAACCGCAATATCGACGTCGACGACCTGTTCCGGGCACGGTCGACCTCGAAGTACTTCTACAAAAACGGCTGGAACAGCAAGGCGCTCATCGCATTCGTGCCCTCGGCGATACTCTGCTCGATCCTGGCGCTGGTTCCGACCTTCTCCGTGACGGCCCCGTTTGCCTGGATTCTCGGCCTGTTCCTCGCGGGCGGCATCTACCTGTACCTCAACCGGGCAGCCGGCACCGACTCCGAGTCCGACTCACAGCGACCGGACCACACGACCGACGAGGAGTACCTGCCCGCATGAAGCTGCTCATCAGCAACCCCAACCGAGTCGGCGAATGCACCGCCCTGATCGACCGGCAAGCCAAGAACTGGGCGTCGAGCGGCACCGACGTGCGGACAGTGGAACCGAAGTGGGGACCGACCGAACTCGCCGGAGAAGTCGAAACCCTCCTCAGCGCGATCGGAGTACTCGACCGGATCCGGGACGAGGAGAACGATTTCGACGCCGTCGTCCTGGCAGGGTTCGCCGAACCCGGACCCGAAGCAGTCCGAGCGCTCGTCGGGTGTCCGGTCGTCGACATCACCGAAGCCGGTCCACTGCACGCGCTGCTGCTGGGACGCACCTACGGCATCCTCACCAGCACCAGCGCCGCCATCCCCACCGTCGAAGACCGCCTGCGCCTGCTCGGTCTCGACACCCGCTGCACAGCAACCTACGCCGCAGAACTGTCCGTCGCAGATCTTGTCTACGACCGAAGGCAATCACTCAAACAGGTCATATCCGAGTCCGAACGTCTCGTCGCGGACACTCGCTGCGACGTAGTGGTCCTGGGATGCGCTGGAATGAGTGGCCTCGCCGATGAAGTGTCTGCGGCGCTGGGGCTACCGGTGATCGACCCGCTGCAGGCTGCGATAGGGCTGGCCGAGCAGCTGGCACGAACACACCCCCAGATACATGAACCGTATTCCGCCGACATCACCGTCAACTGGCCCTACTGACAAACACATTGGAGACGAACACTGTGAACACGTCCACTCTGGAAGCGCGGTTGGCAGCACTCGAAGCTGAATCGGCTGTGGCCAAACGAATGTCGGCATACCTACGTAGCTGCGACACCATCAAGACCCCCGAAGCCATTGGCTCTCACTTCACCGACGACGGGATCTGGGAGGGAATCGGCCGCAACACCGAGTTCGGCAAAGCCGTCGGCAGCACCGCCGTCGGAGAACTGTTCCGCGCGGTTCCCACGCGTCAGCCGTTCACCGTGCACTACCTGACGAACGCAGAAATCGAGGTCGCCGGACACACTGCCACCGGCCGCTGGCTGTGCTTCGAGCCGTCCACCATTCGCGGCGGAACCATGCCGGTGTGGATAGGCCTGAGCTACCACAACGACTTCCGGAAAGTCGGTGATCTTTGGCTGATCTCCCATCTACGATGCGACACCCTCTTCGCCACCCCTTACGACACTGGTTGGGGCAAAGAGATGTTCACCCAGGTCACTGCCCCGGCTCCCGAAAGCGTCTGAACAATGAGCGAACCCACCCTCCGTGAAGCCGACATCCCGATCATCGACATCGCCGATCTGTCGTCACCGGATTCGAGTAGACGTACCTCGGTGGCGAGGCAAATCGCTGACGCGAACGCACGAATCGGATTTCTCGTCATCACCGGTCATGGCGTCCCACAGGCCCTGATACACCGAATGCACGCCGTCAGCGAAGAGTTCTTCGCACTTCCCGAACCGATCAAAAGTTCAGTGCAACAGCCAGATACAACTACCAGTCGCGGCTACGTGCCTCCCCGCGCTCGGTCCCTGGCTGCCAGCGGCACCGGAATGGGAGAGAAGGACTTCGTCGAATATTTCGCCGCCGGACCCGACCACCGAACGGGCTCCGGGGTCTTCGATCACCGCAACATCTGGCCCGAAACCCCCACCACATTTCGACAGGTATGGACCGATTACTTCAGCGAGCTCGAACGCGTCGGCAACGCGCTGCTCCGCGGGTTCGCGCTCGGTCTCGACATGCCCGAGAACTACTTCGAGTCCTTCTGCGACGACCACTGCTCGGTGCTGTTCGCGAACGGATATCCCCCGGTGAGCACGGCACCGACACCCGGCAAGGTGCGGCTCGGTCAGCACACCGACTACGGCAGCCTGACAATCCTGTACCGCGACGAAAACCCCAGCGGACTACAGGTGTGGCAAGACGAGCAGTGGCGGCATGTTCCGGACATCCCCGGATCCTTCGTCGTGAACATCGGAGACCTGATGGCCCGCTGGACAAACGACCGGTGGGTGTCCACATTGCACCGAGTCGCGAATCCGCCTGCCGCGTCTTACGGAAAGCGACGAATCTCCATTCCGTACTTCCACCAACCCAACGCCGACGCTGTGATCGAGGCGATCCCGACCTGCGTCGGACCCGGCAATCCGACCAGATACGAGCCCATCACATCCGGCCAGAACTATCTGGACAAGACACGACGATCGGTTCTCACGTCCCCTGCGAAGTGAGTGATTACATCGCCCCGCCCATCACATGTGGTCGGGGCGATGCTCATCTCGATGCCCCAGTGATGCCGCGGGGCGGCTTGGCTGGGTCACTCGACACTTCTTCGAGCCTTTTGCGAAATCATCGACCTGTGCCGCTGATGACGCAACACTTTCCGTGGCGCGAAAAATACACTCAAACGAGAGCAAGCCGAAAGATCGGGAATCGACGGCCCTCGGCGGTCTCGACGTATGTCGCGAACCCGGAGGAGGCGTCGAGAAACTTCTGCCAACTGCGGTTCCATTCGACATCAGGGACTTCCGAGGCCTTCACCGCAACGGTCTGCACCAAGCCATCAACCGGCACCTCGATGTCGACCAAAGGATGTGCGCGCAGATTGTGAACCCAGGCAGGGTCTTTGGGGGAGCCGGCTGCCGAGCCGACGATCAACCAGCTGCCCTCCTCGGGAATCGCCATCAGCGGATTCAGCCGGATCTCGCCACTCCTGGCACCGATCGAGTGCACGACGACGAGGAGGTCGCCGAACCCGGCCGTGGATACGTGTCCGCCGTTACCGCGGAACTCCTCGATGATCATCTGGTTGAAGTCGGTCACAGCGTTATTGTGCCGCGGGCATCGCCTGCGCGGACCGGTTCTTCGCCGGTATCTCAGCGTCGACGATTTCCATCACCGCCGACCAAAGGTTAGCCTGTGCTCACACGCACTACGGTGCGCGCCGCCGTCGGGTAAACCCCGGCGGCTCGTTGCTGTCTGAACCCGAAGGACATCCCACGTGCTCAACGTTCGTCGCCGCGCAGGCACCCTCGCCGCCGCTGCTGCCCTGGTCGGATCGCTCGTCGCGTGCGGAGCATCCGAGGAGGTACCCGACGCGGCCGCGTCGGCCACCGATGGTGGGACGTCATATCCGCTGACGATCGAGAACTGCGGCGAGTCGGTCACCTTCACCTCCGCCCCGCAGCGAGTGGTCTCGCTCGATCAGAACTCAACCGAAATCCTTCTCTCGCTCGGTGTGCAGGACCGGATGGTGGGCACCGCGTCCTGGACCGATCCGGTCCGCGAGAACCTCGCCGACGCGAATGCCTCAGTTCCCCGACTGGCCGACAATGCCCCCACCTACGAGGTCGTCGTCGATACCGAACCCGACCTCGTCACCGCATCGTTCGGACGCCACTTCGAGCAGGGCGGCGTCGCGCAGCGCTCACGCTTCACCGAAACCGGTGCCGCCACGTACCTTTCACCCACCGACTGCGACGCCGGTCGGAGCGTCAACGGGGGCAACACCCGAACGACGCCGCTCACCATGGAGTCGCTGTACCAGGAGATCACCGAACTCGCGGCGATCTTCGACGTCAACGACCGCGGCGCCGAGTTCGTCGACGAACTGAAGACCCGCATGGCCGACGCCACCGCGGCCACAACGAAATCGGATGTCTCCGTGGCATTCTGGTTCGCGGACACCAAAAGCCCCTACATCGCAGGCGGACTCGGCTCGGCCGATCTGCTCGCCCGAACGGCCGGTATGTCGAACGTCTTCGCCGACAACGCCGACGACTGGCCCGCCGTCGGCTGGGAGACCATGGTGGATCGAGATCCAACCGTCCTCGTACTGGGCGACCTGGCGCGCAACCGTTTTCCCGGTGACCGGCTCGCCGACAAGATCGCGTTCCTCGAATCCGACCCCGTCACCAGCACGATGGCCGCCGTCCGCGACAAGCGCTACATCTCGCTGCACGGTGCGGAGATGAACCCGTCCATCAGGGCCGTCGACGGCGTCGAGAAGGTATCGGCAGGACTGCGCGACCTGGGACTGTCGTCCTGACCGCGACCATCACCCCGCAGCGCACCGCCCAGCGATCGCACACGAACCTGTGGCGTCGGGTGTTGGCCCTGCTGGGCGGGGTCGCGCTGTGCGTGGTGTCGATTCTCGTCGCCATCACGCTCGGGCCGGCGAACATCTCGCTGGTCAACGTCCGCGATGTGGTGCTCAATCATCTCGGCGTCATCGACGTGCCGGTCAAGGTGTCGAAGAACGCGATCGTCTGGGAGGAGCGGCTCCCCAGAGCACTCGTCGCTGCGGCCAGTGGCGTCGGACTCGGTATCTGCGGCGTCATCATGCAGTCGCTTCTGCGCAATCCGCTGGCCGATCCGTTCGTGCTCGGGGTGTCCTCGGGCGCGTCGACGGGGGCAGTCGTGGTCGGCGTTCTCGGTGTCGGCGGTGCCGCTCTCGGACTGTCGGGAGGCGCGTTCATCGGCGCGCTCGTCGCGTTCGCTCTGGTGCTCTTCCTCGCCCGTATGTCCGGCAGCGGAAACGACCGCGTCATCCTCGCCGGTGTCGCGACCACCCAATTGTTCTCTGCGCTGACCTCGTTCGTGATCTTCGCGTTCGCGGACTCGGACGAGACCCGCGGCGTGATGTTCTGGCTCCTCGGATCGTTCGAGGGTGTGCGATGGAACGACGTCGTGCTGTGCGTGACGGTCGCGAGTATCGGCGCGGCGGTGTGTTGCTACTACGCGTACGTGCTCGACGCGTTCGCGTTCGGCAACTCGGTGGCGTCCTCGCTGGGCTTCGACGTCAAGAAAGTTCGCCTGGCGCTCCTCGTCGGAACCGCCCTGATCACCGCGACATTGGTCAGCGTGGCCGGTGCCATCGGTTTCGTCGGCCTCATTCTTCCGCACGCAGCGCGACTGTTGGTGGGGCCCAACCACAGCCGCCTCGTACCCGCCACTGCCATCATCGGCGCGATCTTCATGGTGTGGGTCGACGCCGTCTCCCGAGTCGCGTTCGCCCCTACCCCACTGCCGGTGGGCGTCGGGACCGCTCTGGTCGGCGTTCCCGCCTTCATCGCAATCATGGCTCGCAAGAGAGGAATTCGATGACACTGCACGCGTCGAACGTCTCCTGGAAGCGCGGCGGCGCTCTGGTGGTCGACGGAGTGACGCTGCACCCCGCACCCGGCCGAACGGTGGGGTTGTTGGGGCCCAACGGTTCCGGTAAGTCCTCGCTGCTCCACCTGCTGGCCGGGGCGGTATCGCCCACCTCCGGCGTCGTCGAATTGGACGGCGCCGAACTCGGTTCGCTCAAGCGCAAACACATCGCCCGCGCCGTCGCGGTCGTCGGACAGCACGCGCACACCGACGTCGACGTGACGGTCGGCGATGTCGTGCGACTCGGACGGATCCCCCATCGCGGGGCCTTCGGTGGAAGTGACCTGGACGACGACGCAGTGGACGATGCGCTCGCGCAAACCGGACTCACCGACAAAGCGGATCGATTGTGGCGCACGCTCTCCGGCGGTGAGCAGCAGCGGACACACATCGCACGCGCACTGGCTCAGCAGCCCCGCGAGATGTTGCTGGACGAGCCGACCAATCACCTCGACATCCATCACCAGCTCGAGTTGCTGGCCCTCGTCGCTCGTCTGCCGATCACCAGCATCGTCGCGCTGCACGACCTGAACCTGGCCGCGATGTTCTGCGACGAGGTGTTGGTGCTCCAGGACGGCAAGGTCGTCGCAGGCGGCACACCTGCGAACGTACTGACCGAAGAACTCATCGCCGAGGTGTACCGAGTGCGGGCGCGAGTGTCGGTGGACGGCGACGACGGACGGGTGCACATCCGTTTCGACGCGGCGGCCGGGTACGAGACCGTCGAGGGGAAGCAGGACGCCGGCGTGGCGGCAGTCTCTCGCCCCTGATCGGCGGAGCCCCAGGGGATTGGGTGCCACGATTCGTGGTAACCCTGAGCAATGAGCGAATCCACGAGGCCGGTATCCCCGATCACGAGCCTGCCCCCATTCGGGTTCGAGTCGACCCTGGCCGACCAGGTTCCCGGCGTCACCGTGCCGTGGCAGGGCGCCCACGCACCGGACCCTCGTGTGGTGATTCTCAACGACGATCTGGCTCGATCGCTCGCTCTCGAACCGAATTCTCTGCGCACCGCCGAAGGTGCAGGCGTGCTGTCCGGGTCGATTCCTCCGGCAGAGGTTGCCACCGTGGCGATGGCCTATGCCGGTCATCAGTTCGGCGGTTACCAGCCACTGCTGGGCGACGGCCGAGCGCTGCTGCTCGGCGAGCTTCGCGATGATCACGGCCGACGAGTAGATCTGCATCTCAAAGGGTCCGGCGCAACGCCGTTCTCGCGCGGTGGTGACGGACGCGCGGTGGTGGCGGCGATGCTGCGCGAGTACCTGATCAGCGAGGCGATGCATGCGCTGCACATCCCCACCACCCGCTCACTCGCCGTCGTCACGACCGGGGAACAGGTCGTGCGAGAGGGAGGCCCGCAACCCGGCGCGGTACTCGCCAGAGTCGCGTCGAGCCATCTGCGGGTGGGCACCTTCGAGTTCGCTGCCCGGCGGGAAGGACTCGCACAGACCCTCGCGGACTACGCGATCGCCCGCCACTACCCCACGTTGACCGAGCTCGAACCCGAGGATCGCTACCTCGCATTCTTCGGATCCGTCGTCGATGCTCAGGCGTCCCTCGTCGCACAATGGATGTCGGTCGGATTCGTGCACGGTGTCATGAACACCGACAACACGACGATCTCCGGCGAGACCATCGACTACGGGCCGTGCGCCTTTCTGGACGCCTACGATCCCGCCACGGTGTTCAGCTCCATCGACCACGGCGGACGCTACGCCTACGGCAATCAACCCGCGGTTCTCGGTTGGAATCTGGCCCGATTCGGCGAAACCCTACTGCCACTGGTGAAGACGACTCCCGACGATGCCATCACAGCTCTCACTGCAGTCCTCGACACGTACGGGGATCGCTACCGACAGCACTACTCTGCCGCGATGGCCGCCAAACTCGGCCTGGACGAGGGTGCAGTGGACGGCGCTCTCATCGATGACCTGCACCGGTTGCTCACCGACCACCGTGCCGACTGGACCCTGACTTTCCGCGCCCTCGCAGAGAACCTGCGCGGGAACACGGCCCCGTTCGGGTCGCTCGTTCCACCCGATGCGTCCGAAAATTGGCTCGAGAGTTGGCGGGCTGCGGTTTCGGCACGGGGACAGGACTTTTCAGCTGTCGCCGACGGCATGGACCGCGTCAACCCGGCGTACATTCCCCGCAACCATCTGGTCGACGCTGCCCTGAATTCCGCGACCGAGGGCGATCTCGAACCTTTCGAGCGCCTGCTCGACGTCGTCACGTCACCGTTCGATCGACGCGACGACCGGTCGGACTACGCCCTGCCTGCGCCCGAGAACTTCAGTGCCGGTTTTCAGACTTTTTGCGGTACGTGACTTCTGCGCAACCCGGCCTGATCGTCACCGGGGCGGCTCCATGAATTCGATGGTCTCGCCATCCGGGCCCACTGCGTACATGACTCGGGTGCCCACCTTGGTGCCGCCGGCAATCGGTTGTGGAGTTCCCTGCGCCGTCCATCCGAACTCCGCGATACGCGTGAGGACCGCATCGATGTTGTCGACCTCGAAAGCGAGATGGGCGAAACCCGGATCGTAGGGTCGAGACGACCCTCGTTCTCCCTGCACGTTGCGGTATTCCAACAGCTCGATCGTCTGACCTGCCACGGAAACCACCGCCATCCGGACTGCGGCCCCGTGCGCTCCGGTGACCTCTCCGAGAAACTCTCCACCCATCTCACCGGTGCGTTCGAGGGTCGCTCCGAGACCGTCGATCCAGAACCGAAGGGCGTCATCGAGGGAAGCTACGGAGAATCCGACATGGTCGGAGCGGTCTAGTCGAAACGACGTCGTATCAGCCATGGAACCGATTGTCGCCCAGAGCGGTTGTGCCGATAGCGCCGGGTCTCGAGACCACGGTGAAGCCTTCGCGTGATGCGCTCACGAGGTGCGCTTCTGTTCGGCTCGAATCAAGCCGCCACCGACGATCAACCGCTGAATCTCGCTGGTTCCCTCGTACAGTCGCAGCAACCGTACGTCTCGGTAGATACGTTCGACCGGCACCTCACGCATGTATCCGGCACCGCCGTGGATCTGGACGGCGAGATCGGCAACCTTGCCGACCATTTCGGTGCAGAACAGTTTCACCGCAGAGGGAGCTATTCGGCGATCGGTGTTCTGCACCCACGCCCGCGCGGCCTCACGCACCATGGCCCGACCTGCCATGACACCGACCTGCTGATCGGCGATCATCGCCTGCACCAACTGAAAGTTCCCGATCGGCTCGCCGCCCTGAGTGGACGAGGCTGCGTACGACACCGATTCGTCCAATGCGCGCTGTGCCTGGCCGACGGCCAGCGCCGCAATATGTACCCGCCCCCGCGCCAACGAGGTCATCGCCGCTTTGTATCCGATATCACCGTTGCCGCCGACCAGTGCGTCGGCCTCGACCCGGACATCGGTGAAGTTCACGTCGGCCGTGCCGGAACCTTGCTGACCCATCTTCGCGTCCTTGACGCCGACCTCGATACCGGCTGTGTCGGCAGGAACCAGGAACACCGCGATCCCGCTGCCGCTCTTCGGTTTCGGGTCCAGTTTGGCGAATACGACGAACATGTTCGCGATCGGGGCATTGGTGATGTACCGCTTGCTGCCGTTGATGATCCAGCCCGACCCGTCGACCGTCGCGGTGGTCCTCAGTCCTGCGGGATTGGATCCGGCCCCATCCTCGGTCAACGCGAAGGAGGCAACGATATCGCCGGACGCCATGCCCGGCAGCCACGTCGCCTTCTGCTCCTCGGTTCCGAATCCGACCAGCACCTGCCCTGCGATCCCGTTGTTGGTGCCGAACATCGACCGCAGCGCGAGCGAGGTGTAGCCGAGCTCCATCGCGAACTCGACGTCCTGAATCAGGTTCAGGCCGAGCCCACCCCACTCCTGCGGAAGCGCGTAGCCGAACAGTCCCATCTCCGCAGCCTGCGTGCGCAGATCCTCCGGAATCGCATCGGTGTTCATGATCTCGAGTTCACGCGGAACCACCCGTGACCGCACGAAATGCGAAATCTGTTTCAACACGTCCGCGAAGACGTCGTCGGGTACGTCGGGATTGCGCGTGTCCATGGGGACAACTATCGCGGGACGTGTCGGCGTCGGTCAATCACCCGTACGGCCGTCCGAAGCTCGATCGTTATCACCGATGGTCGGGACTCCTTTTCGTGCTGGTTGCGCTAACTTGAAATCAGCAGCATCGCAAACCAGGAACCGGAGCGACATGGCAGAAGGACACTCCACCCGGCCGCTGTATCGCAACGGTGCCGGAAGCGCCGCATTGATCGCGGGCATCGTTGCGCTGATCTGTGCGTTCGTGCCCTTCATCGGGGATTTCGTCGCTGCCCCGGTCGGAGTTTTCGCCGTGGTGTGCGGATGGGTCGGGGTGTCCCGGTCGGAAGACGGTACTGCGACCAACGGGCGGGACGCCGTGATCGGCGCAGCCCTCGGCGGCGCTGCGTTGTTCGTGGTGTTTCTGGCGAACGTGGCTGTCTTCGTGTGATCTTCGGCCGGTTGTGCTCGACCCCCGCGTTCGCGTCGAGAACGTCGAATTCTTCGATCTCCCAGGGGATCCGGTGCTCCGCGGAGTGCACCTCACCCTTGCGGCCGGTCAACGACGGGTTGCGGCGAACACGTCGACCGGATGCGGCACCCGAGGTCTGCCGTCGGCACCCGGCATCGAGACCGCGTCGAGGTAGGCCCGCACGGGCCCGTACAACTCGGGAGTGAGCCGGGCCTGGACCGCGAAGTCGAGTACCTCGTCGCTCGCGGAGGCGAGGTCGACCAGTGCGTCCAGAGTGACCACGTCGTCGACTGCTATCCCGCCGTCGACGAAGGCCTTCTCGACATCCGCGCTGAACCACTGCCGATGGCCCTCCAGGGGCGGGGCCAGGACCCCGACCAGCGCGTTGAGCGCCGCCGACGGTGCGATGGCCACCCACAGCTCGCCGCCCGGCCGCAACAGGTCCAGCGCGGCACGCAATGTTGCCCCGACATCGGCGACGTAATACATCGAGTGCACGAACAGCACTACGTCGAAGGTCTCGTTCACCGGGGCGTCGTCGAAGGACGCGACGTGCGCCTCGACGCTGAGCTCGTCGGCCCCCAGCGCGGCCATTTCGGCGGTGAAGAGCTCCACGCTCCCGGGCCAGGGGTCGATGCCGACGTACCGGACCGGTCGGCCGGACTTCCGCTGCACCAGACCTGCGGCGAGCCGGACGTCCAGCGACCCGTCACCGCACCCCACCGACAGCACCGAGATCGGTCCGTCACCGATACTCGCCAGCCTGCCGGCGACGTGCTCGGCGATCAGACTGCGCTGGTCGGACAGTCGCTCGAACGCGGCGTGGTCTCGGGCGTAGGAGTCGGGCTCGAGACCGGCCAGGGGCCCGGTGCCACGCCGCAGGGCGCGTAACGCGTCGAGGAACCCGGCCACGGTGTCGGTCGACGAAGTCGGAGCTATGTTGGACACCACATCGAGTGAACCACGACGCAGCCAGGAATGCGTTGCGGTTGGCTTCCCGAGAGGAGTGCCATGAGCAACGGAGACACAGCCGAGCGCAGTCTCGACCACTGGAGCGAGGCCGGCCGAACGGGCATGGAGGCGTTCTACGCCCTGGCCACAGAGGACTACCACCAACTGGCGCTGGCAGCCGACTGGCCCGCCCTGCTCGCCGAGCACGCGCACGACGGCTGGTCGCTGCTCGACGTGGCCTGCGGCAGCGGCAAGTTCCCCACCGCGCTGCGGCGCTACACCGATCTGTCGGGTGTGCCCGAGGTGGCCTACGACCTGCTCGACCCGTCTGCGTTCTCGGTGGCCGAGGCACGCGGGGTGCTCGATGCGCCGTTCGTACCCCGAGACGAGCTGGTGATGACGCTGCAGGACCTGCCCGCCGATCGGACCGGGTACGACATCGTGTGGGCCACCCACGCGCTGTACGCCCTTCCGCCTGCCGAGTTGGACGCCGCAGCCGAGCGGTTCGTGGCTGCACTGGCCCCCGGCGGCCTCGGTCTGGTCGCTCAGGCAACGGCAGCCTCCCACTACCTGGCGTTCTACGACGCCTTCCGAGCAGGCATGCGCGAAGCAACCCCGTACACGACGGCCGAGCTGGTGCGCGACGCGCTGATCCGAGCCGGTGCAGACGTGCGCGACCAGCGCGTCGCGTACACCACCGGTACGTCCGATCGCGTTGTCGTCGAAGGGTTTCTGCAACGCTGCGCCTTCGACGACTCGGTGTCGCTCGAGGAGATGGAAGCAGCGCCGGTGCTGGGCGATTACCTCGCCTCTTGCCGCGACGCGTCGGGTTCCTACACCTTCTCCCACGAGGCGGCCCTGCTGTGGCTCTGAACGAACCTGTGGCTCTGACGAACGAACGGCTCCCCGAGCAGAACCGCGATGGCGGTATCGACCAGGACTGGGCCGGCGACGATCAGGACTGGTGGGACTGGTACGTCACGCTGGCTGCCAACGACCAGACGCCCGCCGAGTTGGTCGACGGGCCGGGCCTGCCAGAGGTCGACGCGGCGACGGACGAGCAGGTCGAGCGTGAGCTCGCCGAGCCGTACGAACTCGACCCGGGCGCGGTCGAGTCCTTCGCTCGGGAGGCGTTCGTGAAGTTGCCGGCCGTCCTGTCGCCTGCCGTCGTACGACGCCTCGCCGAGCGTCTGGAGGATCTGCTGCGCGCCGAGCATGGTGAGAACGTCGCCGGCCGGTTCACCGCGTTGGAGCAGATGTGGCTCCACGACGACCTGATGCGCGCCGTGGCGCTGTCGCCCCGGATCGGCGGCCTGGCCGCAGCCCTGCTCGGAGAACCGGCCGTTCGGCTCTACCACGACAATGCGCTGTCCAAGGAGCCCGGTTGTGGCCGCACACCCTGGCACCACGACGCGGAGCATTTCCCGCTGCAGACCGTCCAGGCGGTTACCGCGTGGATGCCGATGTCGGCGATCCCCGGCCGAATGGGTCCGCTGTCGTTCGCCCGCGGCCGGGAGGTGCTGGCCGAGGTCGCCGATCTCGAGTTCGACAAGGTCGGCACGTCGTACGACGAGGCCGTAGCCCAGCGCTTCGTCGAGCGCGACGTCGCAGTGGCGTCGGAGCCGTTCGAAGTGGGAGACGTGTCCTTCCACTCCGCGCTGTGCTTCCACACTGCCGGGCCGAACCGGACCACACAGCCGCGCCGAGCGTTGGCGACCACCTACTTCGCCGACGGGGCTCGTGTCGTGGGATCACCGACCCTGATCAGCGGCACGTGGCGCGAGTTCCTTCCCGGCGTCGAGCCCGGCGGTCTCGCGGCGTCCGAGCTGAACCCGGTGGTGGGCCGCCGGAGCTGAACCGACGGATTCAGTGGACACACGTACACTCGATTGCGTGGGGACCACATCTCAGAGCACCCAGGAGTGGGGCGAGCTCGGTGAGCTCGCCCTTCGCGAGTTGGCGTCGGCCGCGGGTGGTGTTCGCGCAGTTCACTCGGCCATCGCACGACGAACGTTCGCCGCCGTGCGACTCGGCGTCGGCCCCGCGGTTCTACCGACACAGCTGATGCACGACGCGATCGCCGCCGGCACCTACGCGACCATCGCGGCCGCCTGCTCCGGCGCAGCCAAAGCGGTCGGCGCTCTGACCGGAGGCGAAAAAGCGACCGAGGACGATCCCCGGCCGTCGCCGTCGCACACCACGTACGGCGCACAGACCATCGCGATCCTGCACGGTCTCATCGGCGACGACATGGAGCGAACCGCCCGGGTCCTCGCTCACCCGATGTCGATACGCGTCGACGGACGTCCTGTGCCCCAGAAGTACCGCGCTCTCGCCGAAGCGTTTCCAGATGCGGGAGCGCACCTCGTGGTGTTCCTGCACGGGCTCGTCGAGACCGAATCGGCCTGGCGACTCGGCGGGCGGCCGACTTACGGCGAGCGGCTGGACTCCGAAGCCGACACCACCTCGATCTTTTTGCGCTACAACACCGGTCGTCGTATCGCAACCAACGGCGCCGACCTGTCGGACCTGCTGGAACAGCTCGTGCCGGCGTGGCCCGTACGGGTTCATCGCATCACCCTGGTCGGCCATTCCATGGGAGGCCTGGTCTCGCGCAGCGCAGCACACCACGCTGCGGAGAGCGGCCGCCGATGGGCGGACCTGTTGACGGACGTATTCACCCTGGGAACACCACATCTGGGTGCACCGCTCGCCCGCGGCGTTCACGTCGCCACCGCAGCGCTGGCACTCGCGCCCGAGACCCGGCCGTTCGCAAACCTACTGGCGCGTCGAAGCGCCGGAGTCCGCGACCTCATCCACGGATCGATCACCGCAGACGAGGGACATGCCAGCTACGCCGACGGATTCGACGTCGGAGTTGCTGCAGATATCTCGGTTCCGGAGAGGGTGCGGCATCATCATGCGTCCGCGGTCGTCACCGGAAACCCGCGACACCCGGTCGGAATCTTCGTGGGCGACGGGCTGGTCCGTACCGACAGCGCCGGCGGGCGAAACAAACTGCGCAACATAGGACTTCGTCCGGACGACGGCCTGGCGATCAACAGCGCGCATCACTTCACCTTGCTCAACGACGAGAGAGTCTACGGCTGGATGCGACGCGCCCTGGTCGGTGACAGGGCAACGAACGCTTCGGGGTGACCGGGGAATCGGACCCTCACCCGATCCGGCCTACTCGGTCCATCGATAGTCGAGAAACTTCCCGTCGAACGTCACCACGACACGATCTCCGTCGTCGTGCGGGCGTCGTTCGATGTTCATCGTGAAGTTGATGGCGCTCATGATGCCATCGCCGAATTCCTCGGCGATCAGCTCTTTGAGCGCCGGTCCGTACACCTGCAGGGCCTCATGGAATCGGTAGACCGTGGGGTCCGCGGAGATGTCGAGTGATCCGCGGTAGGGAGCCAGGGTCAATTCGAACAACGAGCCCTCGGGCATGCCCAATTTTTCGGCGAGCAGTTCGGCCTGGGCCTGACTGAGGGGATGCTGTCCGTAGAGTGCCGACACCGTCCATGCCTTCGGCATGTCGATGGTCTCGGCCAAAGCGGCCCAACTCAATCCAGCACGTACGCGTGCAAGCCGGATCTCGTTGATCAATGGCTTACCAGCAAAATCGGTCAACAGCTTTCTCCTTTGTCCGCGTGCTACGAGCGCAAACCCGATTGGGCCTCGACTTCCCAGTCTCAGCTCGATACTCCTGTCTCGCAACATCTGGTATCGATCACGTGAGCGCGGTCCGATCGCGGATATGGTGGTTGTTTCCGCCACGGCTCAACGAAAGTACTGACGACATGACGCAACTCGGTCTCGGCCTTGCCGCACTCGGGCGCCCCGAGTACCTGACGGTCGGGCACTCAGATGCCGTCGACGGGCGATTCGATCCGGCAGCCCTGGAGCGGCTGTGCCACGCAGTACTCGACGCCGCGTGGGACAGCGGGGTTCGGCACTTCGATGTTGCGCGCTCCTACGGTTTTGCCGAGCGGTTCCTCGGCAGCTGGCTCGCTCGACACCCGGGTCGGCGAGACGAGCTGGTGATCGGCTCCAAATGGGGATACGCCTACGTCGCCGATTTTCAGCGGGGAGCCGAAGTTCACGAGGTGAAAGAGCACTCGGTTGCCCGCTTGGCCGAACAATGGCCGCAGACCCTCCGCGACCTAGGCAGCGTGCCCGACCACTACCTGATCCACAGCGTCACTCCGGACAGTCCTGCGCTCAGCGACATCGCGTTGCTCGACGATCTACGCGCCGTAGCCGAGAGCGGTACCCGAATCGGCATCAGCACCAGCGGGCCGCATCAAGCCGATGTGGTGCATGCAGCGATGGAGATCGGGGTGTTCAGCTCGGTGCAGTCGACGTGGAATCCCCTCGAGCCGTCCGTCGGTCCCGCCCTGGCACGGGCGCACGAGGCGGGCTGGTTCGTCGTCGTCAAAGAGGCGATGGCCAATGGGCGACTCGTGGCGGAAGATTCGAAACTTTCCCGGGTCGCTGATTCGGCCGGGGTAGGACGTGACGCACTGGCCCTGGCGATTGCACTCGCACAACCATGGGCCGATGTTGTGCTCTCCGGCGCGGCCACCGCAACGCAACTCGAGCAGAATGTCGCCGCCCTGTCGATCGACCGCGAACTGATCGCAGCAGCCGATCCGGCCGTCGCGGAAGATCCAGAGAGCTACTGGGACAACCGCTCTCGCCTCGCGTGGACGTGAGCCCCGGAACGAAGTCCAGTGGACGAGCTCGCGAAGCGATGCGACCGATCGTGCCGGACGGTGAGTCGAAGACAAGATGCGTTCACCTGGCCGTTGTGCTCCGGTGACAACGGAGTCCGAAAAGTCTGGCCTCGCGGGCCGTATCGCCCTATGGCGGGGGTCACTAGTGTCTTGAATCACAGCACTAGCGAGGGGATCGAACATCGTGTCCGGCATTGACTACCTACCGTGGAACACAGACGCAGAACAAGCGGACCTACCGTGCATTCGCGACGACAACGAAGAGTTGACGTACGCCCAGTTCTCCACGCGTGTAAAGCGTTTCGCCTCCTGCCTGCTCGCTGATGGAGTCACGGCGGGCGATGTGATCGCGGTGATGCTGCCCAATCGCGTGGAGTTGCTGATTGCCATCATGGCAGCGTGGCGGATCGGTGCAGCAGCGACGCCGGTCAACCCCACCTTCACCCACACCGAGGCCGGCTATCAGATCGAGGACGCACGCGCGTCCATGACCATCGTCGAGGACGGTGCGTCTCCGATTGCCGGAAAAGTCACCCGTTCCGTCGACGACATCGTTTCTCGCACAGTCGGACTCGTCGATGCGGAGCCGGTCGACTCGGCCCCGGAGGATCTGGCCCTGCTGATCTACACATCGGGATCCACCGGACGCCCGAAGGGTGTGGAACTGACCCACTCGAATCTGCAGTACATGGCCGGCGCGATGGCCACTCACCTCGGCTTGACCAGTGATGACCACAGCCTGCTCATCCTTCCGCTCTTCCACGTCAATGCGATCTGTGTCAGCGTGCTCGCCCCGCTGTCGGTGGGCGGTCAGGTCAGCATCACCGGACGCTTCTCACCGTCGAGATTCTTCGACGACGTCGCGCGGCTGCGCCCGACGTACTTCTCGGCCGTCCCGACGATCTACGCGCTACTGACCGCACAATCGGACGACGCCGTCTCCGACACCTCCTCGCTTCGATTCGCGGTGTGCGGTGCCGCGCCCATCTCCAAGGAACTGCTCGATCGGGCAGAAACGAGATTCGGCTACACGATCGTCGAAGGGTACGGACTCACCGAAGGAACGTGTGCGTCGGCGTGCAATCCCCCCAACGGAATTCGTAAGTTGGGGACCGTAGGCCCTGCTCTCCCCGGCCAATCGATCGCGATCGCCGACGAACACGGAAATCGGCTGCCGGTAGGTGCCGTCGGTGAAGTTCTCGTCTCCGGCCCCAATGTCATGCGCGGGTATCTCGGTCGTCCCGACGAGTCCTCTCGAACGGTCGTCGATGGATGGCTGCATACCGGAGATGTGGGCCGCCTCGACGAGGACGGGTACCTCACTCTCGTGGACCGCATCAAGGACATGATCATCCGCGGGGGTGAGAACATCTACCCCAAAGAGATCGAGAACGCACTCGCCACTCATTCCGAGATCCTCGAAGCCGCCGTCGTCGGGGCACCCGACGACGTCTACGGCGAAGTCCCTGTCGCCTACGTCGTGACCTATCCGAACTCGGAGGTGACGTCCACCGATCTGCTCGATCATCTGCGCGCCCGCCTCACCAAAGTCAAACTGCCCGTGGCGATCCACGTCGTGGACGCCTTGCCACGCAACCCCGTCGGAAAGATCGACAAACCCGGCCTGCGCCGCACCCTCCGAACCCCCACGACCACGCCCGTGGGCTGAACTCCACTCGCCGTACGACACGCGTCACTCCTGGTCCGAATTCCCGGACGAGGTGATCGTTGCTGCCCAAATCCTTTCCCGAACAGGAGCACTCATGGGATTCAAAGAAGGAAACTTCCCGCAGGTCGACCCTGCGACATTTCTCGATCTACCGTTCCGCGAACGACTGCGGGCCATGTCCACCCACTGGGCAGACCACGGATTCGGCACCCCGAAGATGGTCCACACCATCTACCTCCTCAAACTGCTGGTCCTCTACATCGGCCCAGGTGTGGCAGTGTCCACCCTGACCTCCGGCCACAATCCGCTCGACATCTCGGCGTGGTGGAACGAGCCGATCGTCTACCAGAAGTTGTTGCTCTGGACTCTGCTACTCGAAACCGTAGGACTGGGCGGATCCTGGGGTCCGCTTGCCGGACACTTCAAACCGATGATGGGCGGTGCGCTGTTCTGGCTTCGCCCGGGAACCATCCGCCTGCCACCGTGGCCGGGCAAGGTGCCCCTGACCACCGGCGACAGCCGTACCGTCTTCGACGTCGTCGTGTATGTCGCTGTTATGGTCAATATCGTTGTTGCGCTTGCACTTCCCGGCGTACACACCAGTGCGATCGACGCCGCCCTCGCGGACAACAACGGGCTGGTGCGCCCCGCACTGATGATGTCGCTCGCAGCCTTGCTGGTTCTGATCGGACTGCGAGACAAGGTCATCTTCATCGCCGCCCGCGGCGAGCAGTACTTCCCCGCGGTCTTGTTCTTCGGCTTCCTGCCCTTCGTCGACATGATCATCGCCCTCAAACTGCTCATCGTGACCGTGTGGGTCGGTGCCGGCATCTCCAAGCTCGGCCATCACTTCTCCATGGTGATCCCTCCCATGCTCTCGAACACGCCGTGGATTCCGTCGAAGGCTCTCAAGCGAGCGCACTACCGCAACTTCCCCCACGACCTTCGCCCCTCCAAAGTTGCCGGTGGGGTCGGCCACGTCCTGGGGACCCTCGTCGAGATCGCTACCCCTATGGTTCTTCTGTTCACCACCAATGCTGTTGTCGCACTTGCCGGTGCCGGATTGATGGTGGCGTTCCATCTGTTCATCACCTCCACGTTCCCGCTCGCTGTTCCCCTCGAGTGGAACCTGCTCTTCGCCTTCGCTGCGGTGTTCTTGTTCCTCGGTTTCCCCAACGCCGACGGTTACGCGGTGTGGGACTTCTCGTCGCCTGCGCTGTTGGCACTCATCGTCGCGGGTCTGGTGTTCTTTCCCATCCTGGGCAATCTTCGACCCGACCTGGTCTCGTTCCTGCCTTCGATGCGGCAGTACGCCGGCAACTGGGCCTCGGCGACGTGGGCGTTCGCCCCGGGATGCGAGGACAAGCTCGATCAGTTCATCGAGCGTCCCAGCCAGAACACGCGCACCCAGCTCTTGGCCAGCTACCCACCCGAGGTCGCCGACGTCGTGATGCACCAACTTCTCGGATGGCGTTCGCTGCACAGCCAGGGACGCGCCCTGTTCTCACTGATGATGAACCATCTCGGGGACGACATCGACACCTACACGCTCCGCGAGGGAGAGTTCTCCTGCAACTCGGTGGTCGCGTTCAACTTCGGCGACGGGCACCTGCACGACGACAAGCTCATCGCCGCAATCCAGCGCCGATGCAACTTCGCCCCGGGAGAGTTCCTGGTGGTGTGGATCGAATCGCAGCCCATTCACAAGAACTACCAGGAATATCAGGTCATCGACGCCGCGCTGGGAGTCATCGAACGCGGCACGTACAAGGTCGCCGATGCCATCAACGAACAACCGTGGTTGCCCAACGGCCCCATTCCGGTCGATGTGACATGGACACTGGACATCGACGCCAACCGCGCCGCTACCGACCCCGGCACCGTAGAGGAACCCAAGATGCGCGACACCACCGCAACCGAGTCCGGCGACTCCGTCGTCGCACCCACATCACAGCGCGGTCACCGAGTATGAGCACCGCCGTAGTCGTCGGCAGCGGGCCCAATGGGCTCGCTGCCGCGGTACACCTCGCCCGCTCCGGAGTCGATGTTCAGGTACTCGAGGCGGCCGACACGATCGGTGGTGGCACCCGCAGCGGCGAGCTGACGGTGCCCGGTGTGATTCACGATCTGTGTTCCGCGATTCACCCGATGGGCGCAGGTTCTCCGTACCTCGCCAGTCTCGATCTCGAGCGCTACGGCCTGGACTGGAAGTGGGCCGAGGTCGATTGCGCCCATCCGCTCGACGGCGGTGACGCCGGGCTCATCTACCGCTCCATCGATGCCACCGCAGACGGGCTCGGGCCCGATGGGACTCGCTGGAAGCGAATGTTCGGAGATATCGCACGCAATTTCGATGTCCTTGCGGCGGACCTGATGCGCCCGATAGCGAACGTGCCCCGACACCCCTTGCCTCTCGTCGCTTTCGGCCCCCGCGCCTTGCTGCCTGCCACGGTCGCAGCACGGTGGTGGCGCACCGAGAAGGCGAGGGCCTTGTTCGGAGGTGTTGCGGCACATACGTTCTACCGGCTGGACCGACCCGCCACCTCGGCTGTCGGACTGATGATCACCGCGTCCGGGCATCGATACGGTTGGCCGGTGGCAGAGGGGGGCTCGGAGGCGATCTCCCGATCGCTGGCATCGATGCTGCGCGACTGGGGCGGCAAGATCGACACGGGAATCACCGTTCGGACTGCCTCCGACATTCCCCGGGCCGATATCGTTCTTCTCGATACGTCACCGAGTGCTGCACTGAAGATCTACGGCGACGCGGTACCGAACCGTGTTGCCAAGGCCTACAGCAAGTTCCGTAAAGCCCCGGCGGCCTTCAAAGTCGATTTCGCCATCGACGGCGACGTTCCCTGGACCAACTCCGACTGCGCTCGTGCCGGTACCGTCCACCTCGGCGGAACGTTCGAGGAGATCGCAGCAAACGAGAAGGACATCACCCAGGGCCGGATGCCGTCGCGCCCCTTCGTTCTGGTCGGTCAGCAGTATGTCGCCGACCCGACGCGGTCCGCGGGGACGATCAATCCGCTGTATGCCTACGCCCATGTGCCCAACGGGTACACCGGTGATGCAACGGAAGCCGTCATCGCCCAGATCGAGCGGTTCGCACCGGGTTTCCGCGACATCATCGTCGCAACGACCGTGACGTCACCGGCAGACCTCGAGCGCTCCAACCCCAATTACGTCGGTGGAGACATCATCGGAGGCGCGAACACCGAGCTGCAGGTGGTGCTCAGGCCCCGAATCGCCCTCGATCCCTACAGTATCGGCGTCCCTGGGGTCTACCTCTGCTCGGCGTCGACCCCACCGGGAGCAGGCGCACACGGCATGTGCGGCTTCAACGCCGCCGAATCTGCGTTGAAGTATCTGAGAAAGTCCACGAGGGTCCTCCGATGACGAGCCCTGGCTCCCAGGACCGCCGGGCTGTGGCGCGTGGGCGGTTGGCGCGCGTGCCTGCAACGGCCGCCGCCGATGTTCTGGTCGCCTCCGCCGGCATCGCCCGGTCGCTGGCGGCCAGGGAAAGCGACATCGTGCGCTCGATGACCAGTCTTCTCGCACACGACATCGATCAACTCGACGAGGACCCTGTCCTGGTCGAGCTCCTCGAAGCATCCGTGCACGGAAATGTCTCGACCATCATCCACGTGCTGGCCAACGACATACCCGTCGACCATCTTCAGCCCACCACCGCTGCTGTCGAGTACGCTCTGCGCCTCGCGCAACGGGATGTACCGTCGAACTCCCTGGTGCGGGCCTACCACATGGGGCAGAACGACATGATGCGCCAGTGTTTCGAGGAGATCCACAAGCTCGAACTCGATTCGAACCTCGAACTACCTGTGCTGGAACATATTTCGGACGTGATCTACAACTACATCGACTGGATCACCCTGTTCGTCTTCGACGCATACGAAAGCGAGCGAAGACGGTGGATCGGTGCCCAGGGCAACGTGCATTCCTCCACCATTCACACTTTGCTGGCCGACAAGAGCGAGAACTCGGCAGCATTCGAGAATCAGACCGGTTACCGGCTCGATCAACAACACCTTGCGGTAGTGGTCTGGAACAGCGCACCCGACGCCGCAACCACCCTCGGATCGATCGATGACATTGCCCGCCGCACTGCGGCTTTCGCAAAATCCAATGGTCCTCCGATCATCACGGCGATCGACCGGAGAACAGTGTGGGCGTGGATTCCACTCGGTTCGCGAACGTCCGCACTCGATACCGCGGAGCTGTCTTCGGTCCTCGACCTCGATGACTCGACCCGCCTTGCCGCGGGTCTTCCCGCCTACGGAATTCAGGGCTTTCGCCGCTCGCACGAGCAAGCCCGCGCGGCATACTCGGTCGCAACCGTCCCCGGTACTCCCACTCGATCGATCGTCGGATTCGGCGACAAGGGCGTGGCGATCGTGTCGTTGCTCGCCCAGAATTTGGATTCGACCAGGGCCTGGGTGTGGGAGCGCCTCGGCGCACTGGCCGAAGACACCCCCGCTGCAGCCATCCTCCGCACAACCCTGAACGCCTACTTCGCGCACGACGAAAGCCATCTGCGCGCAGCACAACACCTCAACCTGCACCGAAACACCGTCAAGTACCGGATCAACAAAGCCCTGGACCAACATACGGTGAGCGCCGACAAACTCGACCTCGCCCTCGCCCTACAGGTCTGCGAATTTCTCGGACCATCGGTGCTCAAACCGGCGTAACATGTTGCTGGCGAACATAATTCGCCCTGAATCAGCGGGGAGCCGAGTGCACCGAATTCTTCGAGCCGCAGAACGCTCGAACCGAATGGGCATGACGGAATTCTCGGACCTACCTCTGTCCTCCCAGGTGGCGGCCGGGCGAGTGCTCTGCCTCGACCTGCGCGTCTCCTGTACCCACCTCGACAACGACTACTGGAAAGAAACCGACATGAGCGAACTCGACGGCAAGCGATTTTTCATCACCGGATCAGCAGCCGGCATCGGAAGAGGCATAGCAGAACTCGCCATCAGCCGCGGTGCGCGAGTGGTGATCAGTGATCTGGACGGAGATGCCGCTCGTCGCACTGCCGACGAGATAGGAGCGGCCGGGGTGTCGAATTGCGATGTGACGAACGAAGACGAGGTCGTCGATGCCGTCAACGCAGCCGAAGAACTGCTGGGCGGAATCGATGTACTGGTCAACAATGCCGGCATCGAGATTGCGGCTCCACTGGCCGAACAAACCACCGAGAGCTTCGACCGAATCTTCGCTGTGAACGTGCGGGGTCCATTCGTCGCGACCAAAGCGGCCGTCCCGGCCCTCTCCCGTAGCGCAGGCAATATCGTCAACATCTCGTCGATCGCCGGATTAGGAGGCAGCCTGCTACTCGGCTCGTATTGTGCGTCCAAAGCAGCCCTCATCCAGCTGACCCGAGTCGCCGCTGTCGAACTCCGCAGCGTGGGCATTCGCGTGAATGCAGTCTGCCCCGGATTCGCCGATACCACCATGGTCGACCGGCTGAGACCCGAGTTCGAGGCTGCGACTGCGGTCCCCTTCGCCGATCTCGTTGCCGCACAGCAGGGCCGGCTCGGCACCGCGCAGGACATCGCCGAAGTCGCCTGCTTTCTCGCCTCCGACCGCGCAAGCTGGGTCACCGGAAGCCACTACGTCCTCGACGGCGGCCTGACCGCCTCATTGATCTGATCCTGCCCTCCAAACAGCAAAGGAAACGATTCCCATGCCAATTCACGACTCGCTCGAGAACCGCATAGCACTGGTCACCGGCGCAGGTGCCGGTCTCGGGGCCGCCATCGCGCGCCGACTGAGCGCGGACGGTGCTACCGTCGTGGTCTCCGACATCGACTACGCCGCAGCACAATACGTTGCCGACTCGATCGAGCGGGCCGTCGCGATCGCGGCGGATGTCACCGACGAAGATCAAGTTCGTTCACTGGTGGAACAGACCGTAGACCGCTTCGGCGCGCTGCACATTGCGGTGCCCAACGCCGGTGTCGGCGCGGTACAGCCCATCGCGGAAATGTCGTACGCCGACTGGCGCAAGATCACGGCGGTCGATCTCGACGGTGTCTTCCTCACCATCCGATACGCAGCCCCTGCGATTGCCGCGTCCGGAGGCGGGGCGATCGTCACCATCAGCTCGATCACCGCGACCGCGGGGTCCGCCCTGATAGCGCCCTATGCCGCGAGCAAGGCCGCGGTGAAGAATCTGACCGAAACTGCAGCCGTCGAGTTTCGTGATCACGGAGTTCGCGTCAACGCGGTATTGCCCGGGTTCATCGATACCGAATTGGTGACCACGGCCCGTCCGCACTTCGAGGCGGCACTGGGGCTTCCCGCCGGCGGGTTCGACGACCTCATTGCGTCCAAACAGGGGCGCTACGGAACGCCCGAAGAAGTAGCTGCAGCCGTCGCATTCTTCGCCTCGTCGGAGTCATCGTGGTGCACAGGCAGCAGCCTCGTCCTCGACGGCGGTCTCGTCGCGTCGTTGTTCTAGACACGACTTCTGTCGGGGCCGCGTGTACACGTAACCGCGGTCCCGACAGACCTCATCGTTCGACACGCATACCGAAGATGCCCGCTCCCCCGCTATCGAGGCGCGGAAGCGACTGCAGGACAGCACTGTTCGCCGTGAAGCGGCTGCAACTCGAGGGCCGCTTCCGATGTAGTCCGTCCCGAATTGCACCCCGTCCGTCACACCGGATTGCGACCTAGACACGGCACCCAACTCGGTATCGACGCACTGAGCATCCAGACGTGCGGTATCGCGGACGACGAACCGAACCACCGCGGGTGCGCTTAGACCTCTGCCGCCGTCGCGGCCGGCACCAGCCGCATCGCCGGTTGGGCCCCACGCCGAGTGTCGGCCTCTTGCATAAGCGGATTCCGCCACGGGCACGTATTGCCCCTCACGACCCTGATTGTGACGCTATTCGCCTCGCTGCCTCCACGACGAAGCGGCGACGCGTAACCCGCGCCTGCTGGTCCTCGGGTCCGGCACCGGTGATCATTTCGGCGAGCTGCGGCACGGTCTGCCACCAGGCTGCCAGCGCGATCAGCGCGAAGACCAAGTGCGCGGGATCGATCTCGGAATCGATGAGGCCGTGTCGCTGGGCCTCGGCGAAACGCGCCACTTTCTCGCGGTAGTGCGTTGTGCGTACCTCGGCGTGCGCCGGCGGGCCCGACCGTAGCCCCTCCCACTGCAGCAGGCGGCCCAGTTCGGGGTGGGACACGTGGTAGTCGTAGGTCGCGCCGGCGAATTCGCCGATGTCGTCCAAGTCGACCCCCGCGAGTTCGACACCGGTGGCAAGGCGCTCCAACTCGGTGGCCAGTACGAGGTCCCAGAGGGCCTTTTTGTCGCCGAAATAGCTGTAGAGCCTCTCCTTGTTGACGCCTGATCGAGTTGCAATGGACGCGACGGTCGTTCCGTCGAATCCGTGAGCTGCGAATTCCACCAGTGCGGCATCACGAAGTCGACGCCGTGTCCCGTCCGTGTCCCAGCCCATCCGCCGAGATTACCAACTTCTCAGTTGGAGATCGCCGGTGAGCGAGCTAGTATTCCAACTACATCGTTGGAGTTGGAGAAAGACATGACAGACATCGAACGTCTCCCCGCAGAACTTCCTTCACCGGAGCCTGGCTCGGTGGCCCTGGTGACCGGAGGGAACAGTGGCATCGGTCTCGAGACGGCGCGGCAGCTGCTCGCTGTCGGCGTAGACGTATGGATCGGAGCGCGAGATCTCGACAAGGGGCACTGCGTAGCCGCGGACCTGGGCTCCGCCGCGCGCGCCGTGCAGCTCGACGTCACAGACCTTTCTTCGGTCGCCGCAGCCGTGCAACAGGTCGGTGAATTGGACATACTCGTGAACAACGCCGGAGTGAACCCAGGTAACGACGACATCGACGGCATCACGCTCGAACAGTTGCGTATCGCGTACGAGACCAACGTCTTCGGCCTCATCTGCGTCACTCAGGGATTCCTCCCCGCATTGCAGAGGTCTTCGCATCCGCGCATCGTCAACATCTCCAGCGGAACCGGATCACTCACCTGGAACAGCAGCTCGAACCCGCAATTCGACTGGGAAGCGGTGAAGGGCGGCGGCTTGGCCTACCGAAGCTCCAAGACGGCCGTCAACGCCGTCACGCTGCTGACAGCTCAGGCTCTCGGTGAGAACGTCAAGGTCAACGCACTGGCGCCCGGTCTGCGCCGCACCAACCTCGTCGCGGGTATGTCGGCTGGCGGCGACCCGGCCGAGGCGGCCACAGGAGTTGTCCGTCTCGCCCTCCTGCCGGACGACGGCCCCACGGGAGCCATGTGGTCGTGGGATGGAACGCGCGCGCCCTGGTAAGGGAGAACCCGCAGCAGCTTTGCCGGCCGTGTAGCAAGGCCAAGTGCTGCAAGGTCATCGGGCGCAATTCGATCCTGGTGGACCTCAGCACAGGGCGGCTCGTCACTCCATCACCACCTGCCGCCCGCTGCAGCGCCGGCGAGATGTAGGCGCAACGAATCGGGCACGGCTGTGTCACACAAAGGCCGTCACACATAGGCTTGCGGGACAGAGCAACTCACCGACAGAGAGCCGCCACACATATCGTTGGCTCGGCAATGCTGCGGTACTGGAGGAGTGTGACGGTGATGCAGTCGAAACACACATCGAGCGTATCGTCGGGCACCATCGCGACGCGTTTGATTGCCGACACCCCATCGTTGATCGCATCGACTGCCGAGAGCTTTCGAGGCCTCGGAGCGTACGGCGATTTGGATCCGTCTGAGGTGGCCGAGTCTGTGCAGAGAAACCTGCGCTCGGTCGTCGAAGTACTGACAACCGGCCATCTCCCATCCGATCAGGTACTCACCTCGTCGGCGGAGGTCGTTGTACGACGGCGGATATCTCAGGGCATTCCCGTCGAAGACATGATGCGGTCCTATCGAATAAGCATGGCCTTGATCAATGACCACTACGTCGCCGTGGCGCTCGGCTCCGGTGCGACCCCGCACAGCGTTCTGGCGTCGTCGAGACTGCTGTGGTCGTTGAGCGATGCGTTCATGACATGCGTTGCTCTGCAATACCAAACGCTCAGCATCGAGTCTGCGGTACTCGAGGATCAGGCCAAAGCCGACCTGATTCACACCCTGTTGTTGGGCAACAGCGACTCGCCCGAGGTCATTCGGGCAGCCGCCGCGAAAGGGTTGCACAACTCGGACAGCTTCTACGCGATCCGCGCTCGGGTCACGGACGCGAAACATTTGCTCCACGTCTGCCAGGCGCTGGAGCGAGGCAGCGCACCGTCGACCGTGGCGGTGGTCGTGCCGTACCGAGGTGAGGCAATCGGTTTGACGAAGCAGATCCCTCCCGAGGTCGCGGGTTCGCTCGTCGGTGTGGGGCCTTCCACGACCTTGGCGGCAGCACCTCACTCGTTTTCCGTGGCCGGCCGCGTCTTGGAGGCCGCGGCCGATTTGGGTCGCACCGGGGTCGTAACGCTCGCCGATTTGAGCTGGCGTCTTGCCGCCGTCAACGAGCTCGAGGTCTCGCGACTGTTGGTCGATCGGTACATCACGCCGTTGCGAGACAAGGGCGATTTCGGCGATCAATTACTGGAGTCGGTTCGCACTTTCTTGGCGAACGATCGGAACGTCAATACAGCCGCCGAAAAAATGTACATGCACAAGAACACGCTCCGATACCGGTTGAGCAAGTTCGAGGAGATCACTGCGGCCTCGTTGAACTCGACCGACACCCTCATCGAGATTGCGTGGGCACTGGAAGTCGACATGCACGGCATCACCAGATGAATGCAAGCCCAGAAACGACGCGAAGATCGAGCGCCTCAGCGGTTCGTGATATCGAGCGCCTCGACAAATGCGGTATCGACTCCGATTCGTCCCACCGATCCTGCCCCGCCGGGGTTGCCCAACGGTTCCGACCGGCGGGTAAGAATCGTCTCGAAGAACGCGGCGTTGTCGGCTGTGTGCAGTTCCTGGTCGATGGCCGGTGACCTGTCGGGGAAAATGGCGTTCACCGGACAGGCCGGTTCGCAATTTCCGCATTCGATGCATTCCGCTGGGTTGATATAGAGCTTGCGGTCGCCTTCGTAGATACAGTCCACTGGACATTCGTCCATGCACGCACGATCGTGCACGTCGACGCAGGGCCCTCCGATCACGAATGTCATCGGATCGACCCTCCGACCAATTGCTGCTCGGCCTGCTCGGTCGAGTGACCACCGAACAACGCTGCGGTGGGGTCCATGAGCGCGCAGGCGTTGCTGACGGCCGTTGCTGCCTCACCGAATCCGACTGCGATGAGAGGAACCTTGCCGTCGTAGGTGGTGATATCTCCTGCGGAAAAGACACGGGGGATGGACGTCGACATCCGCGTGTCGACTCGCACTCGCCGGTTGTCCTCGATGTCGAGACCCCAATCGAGGACGGGTCCGAGACGCGCGGTGAAACCGAGTGCAGCGACGATTCGACTGCAGGACAGTTCTTCTCGGCCGCCCGGTCCACTGTCCACCGCTACGGAGGTCAGCGCGGGACTGTACACACTCGAGACCACGCGGGCATCGGTCATCAGTCGCACTCCCGCCGCCTTCGCCGAGTGAACACTGTGTTCGTGTGCGCGGAAGCTCGATCTCCGGTGCACCACTGTGACCGACGAGGCGACGCCGACGAGGGACAATGCCCAGTCGAGAGCGCTGTCCCCGCCGCCGATCACCACGGCGTCACGGCCTCGATACAGACTCGGATCGGTGACGAAGTGGTCGACGTCTTGCGGATGGACTCCGGCGTCGTCCGGCATCGGTCGAGGGGCGAATCCGCCTACTCCGCAGGCAATGATCGCCGCAGACGCGGCAACCGTGGTGTTCGACGACGTCCGGATGCGGATGGGAAACGGTTCGTCGCGCGCCTCAACCAGTTCGAGGTGCTGTGCATGTTGGCCGAGCAGGTAGTGCGGGTCGAAAGGCGCTGTCTGCTGGGTGAGTCGATCGATGAGATCCCGACCCGTCACCGCGGGGAAGCCTGCGACGTCGTAGATCTGCTTCTCGGGATACATGGCGCTGACTTGCCCGCCCACGACCGGGAGTGCATCGATGACGGTAGTGGTCTTGCCTCGGAATCCCGCGTAGTACGCGGCGAACAACCCGACAGGCCCGGCACCGATGATCGCAATGTCGGTGGTGATCACATCGTCGAATATGGCGTTGTCACGCAAGGGAATTGCCTCCTGTATCGAGAACGTCGATCACGCCCAACGGGCAGGCGTCGTGTGCTTCGAGGGCGTCGTCGAGTTCGGTGAGGGCGGGACGTGTGTTCAGGACACGCACGAACCCTCCATTGCCCAAGTCGAACAGTCGTGGAGCAGCGGTCCTGCATCCACCGCTACCCGCGCATTGACCGCCGCGCACCTCGATCCTGAAAGTGTCGGTGTCGACGATCGACGGGGAGGCGTTCGATTCCGCCGCCGGTTCACCCGGCCGGCGGGTGTCCGTCTCTGCAGTGTGTTTCGGGGTCACAAGGGTCCTCCTGGTCGGCTTCCGCCGATCGAATGTGCGGGCTCTCCGGCACGGCCGGGCATGGCGTGGATCACACCTGTTACGCGATCTTGTGTTCGATGGCGACCGCAGTCAAGGCATATCGGGTCGATTTTCACCATCGGCCAGGACGTTGGACGCGACGACAACGAATCGTCCGCGATGTTGGCCGTTGAACGGTGACAGGAACGCTCCGCATACGTTTCGATGGACGTCGCGGCAATATGCCTCACGCCGATCAACGGCTCGCATCCGGCCTCGGCCACTCGATGGTCGGCATCCACACGGCTACAACGGATTCGGCTGCAGACGCCCGGTTTCCCATCGAACAAGCCTTCAGGGCGCGCCGCGACCGACGAACCACGACGACAGGAGAACGACCAGTGACGGCTCGGCGAGTGTGGATCGCAGGCGTGGGGATGACACCGTTCGGTAAACACCCCGCAAGGACCAACTACGACCTGGCCCGGCTGGCGGTGGGCGAGGCGTTGGCCGATACGGGCGATGTCGCCGGCCCCGCGTCCATCGACGTCGCATTTTTCGCCTCGGTCACCAACAGTCTTCTACACGGTCAGGGCATGGTCTCGGGAGAGATCGCCCTACGCGAGATGGGCATCGGCCGCATTCCGGTCTACAACGTGGAAAATGCATGCGCGACAGGAGCATCGGCGTTCAACCTGGCAACGACCTTCATTCGCGCCGGGGACGCCGACGTGGCCTTGGCAGTGGGTACCGAAAAGATGCACATCGACGATCCTTCGCGCACGATGGCAATGTTCGACACAGCGTACGACGTGTCGGACCCGGGGCAGCTGCAGAGAACTCTGCAGCAGCTCGGCGGCGACGTGGACGACAGCGACCTGGGGAACCGGTCGATCTTCATGGATATCTACGCCGCTATGGCCCGTCAACACATGCGCCTGTTCGGGACCACTGCCGAGCAGATCGCCGCGGTTGCGGCCAAGAATCACCGACACGCCGTCGACAACGAGCGTGCGCACTACCGCACAGCCATGTCGATCGGCGACGTCCTAGCGGCTCGCAAACTTTCCTATCCGCTGACGGTACCGATGTGTTCACCGATCACCGACGGAGCTGCCGCGGTGATTCTGTGCAGTGACGACGGGCTTCGTCGGCTGCAGTCCGAGCGGCCGGTGGAGGTATTGGCATCGGTGGTGGGTACCGGAAGCGACCGCGACACAGGCACATTCGACGGACACCTCAGCCAGGTGGCGTCTGCTACGGCGTACGAGCGTGCCCAGCTCGGTCCCGAAGACATCGACGTCGCAGAAGTTCATGACGCGTGTGCATTCGCCGAAGTCCTGCAGACCGAGGTCTTGGGACTGGTGCCCCGAGGTGAGGGCGGTCCCGCAGCCCTTCGAGGTGATACCTCCCTCGGCGGACGTATTCCCGTCAATCCCTCCGGCGGCCTCGAATCCAAAGGGCACCCCATCGGTGCCACCGGTCTCGGCCAGATCTTCGAGCTGACCGAACAGCTACGTGGCACCTGCGGGACCCGACAGGTCCCCGGTGCCCGAACGGCATTGGCCGAGAACGGCGGAGGGTTCCACCGAGGCGAAGAAGCGGTGACTTCGGTCATCATTCTCGGGAAGCGTTAGTCATGGGGGTCATCGACTTCTTCGACAGGGGTTGGGCAGCGGCGGCCGATGCGGTCGCGTACTGCACTTCCGACGAGTCGTGGACGTACAACCGCGCCGGCCTGATGTCCTGCCGCGTGGCTCACGCTCTGATCGACGCCGGCGCTGTGAAGGAAACGCCCATCGCCGTGTTGTCGCCGAACTCGCCCCTCTCCTGGATCACGGTCTTGGGCATCTGGCGTGCCGGTGCCGCGTGGGTGCCACTCAACCCGGCAAGCCCAGCCGCCGACAACGCGGACTTGATCGAGCGTTTCGACGTCGCGATCTTGTTCTACGACAGCTCGCTCGGCGCGGACATCGCCGTCATCCGCGCCGCGTGCCCACGCGTGCTGCTGGTGGCATTCGACGATTCCACCGTCGACCCGTCGCTCCACACATGGGTCGCCCAGGCCTCGGACCGCAGGCTCGATCTCGCTCAGGATCCGAACGACGTCGCAGTGATCGGGCCGACCGGCGGCACGACCGGTACGCCCAAGGGAGTGATGAACACCCACCGCAGCCTGGCCGCGATGGTCGTTCATCAGATGCTGGCCATCGCATACGACAACGACGAACCAATCGTGAACCTCGCCGCTGCTCCGATGACACATACGGCGGGGCTGATGACATTGCAGACCTCGGCGCGCGGTGGAACCGTTGTCATAATTCCGCGTGCGAGTCCGAATCTCGTTCTCGACGCTGTCGCGAAGTTCGGGGTCACGGATATGTTCCTGCCCCCCACCGTGATCTACCGACTGCTCGACGCCCTCGACGACCGAGACCATGACACATCGACGCTGCGATACCTGCTGTACGGCGCAGCTCCGATGTCGATGGAAAAGCTGCGTATCGGGATCGAGCGGCTCGGTTCCGTTTTCATCGAGATCTACGGACAGTACGAGGCATGCGCGGGGATTGCCTTTCTGCGGCCGTCCGAGCATTTCGTCGACGGGGCGATCGCCACCGACGACCGGCTGTCGGCGTGCGGGCGACCGTATCCTCTGGTTCGAGTCGAGATATTGGATTCGACGACGGGTGAATCGGTACCGACCGGTCGGACCGGCGAAATCTGCGTGCGCGGCGACCTGGTGATGAAGGGCTATTACAAAGATCCAGAACGCACGGCAGAGACGCTTCGCGACGGATGGCTGCACACCGGAGATCTCGGACATCTGGATGCCGAAGGCTATCTGCACGTAACCGACCGCATCAAGGACATGATCATCACCGGCGGGTTCAACGTGTACCCCGGTGAAGTCGAACAGGTCATCTGGTCGCATCCAGCGGTTCAGGACTGCGCCGTCGTGGGTTCTCCTGACGACGACTGGGGCGAGCGGGTCACCGCCGTGGTGGAGCTGAACCCAGGGCAGTCGGTGGAGGCAGACGAGTTGATTGCGCTGTGCCGGAAGCGGCTGGGCGGCATCCGCACCCCGAAACTGGTGCTCTTCGTCGACAGCCTGCCCCGCAGCGTCAACGGAAAGGTTCTCAAAAAGGATGTGCGCGAATCGTTCTGGTCGACCAGCGCCCGCTCGATCTGATCGACTGTCCCGCCGGGATCCGGCAGTGCCCTGCTCCGCCAACGGATTGGAAACAATATGTGTTGTCCATGAGTGCCGTATGTCGGCAGCTACTTCAGGCTCGGATCACGACGACTGCTGCCCTTTCCAGTTCCCGAGCAAGCAGTTGCCGCTCTGCCGTTGTGTGTTCGCGGGCGAAGAGCATGTAGAGGTTGCGTTCGATCATCCAACAGACGATCTCGCCTCGTTGTTGGGCAACGTCATCCGTCATGCGCTCGTGGTCTTCGGCGAGGATCGCGTCGGCGATGATCCGCGCAAATTCTTGCATGATCATCCGCCATGGGGTTGCGGAGGTGGTTGTCGAGGCCATCTCGACCGCGGCGGCGAAAGTGTCTTTGTGGGCTTTCCAACCATGGACGGCCGCACTCACGAGACGTGCCGCAAAGTCTTCGACGGACTCCTCCGCAGACTTCGGGTGTCCTTCGATCCGCAATTCGTCGGTGGCTCGATCTATCAACGCGTCGAGGGCCTCGAACTTGTTCGCGAAGTAGAAGTAGATACCGGACCTCGAAATGGACGACGCCTTGGCGATGGAATCCATCGACAGATCCGCGATGCGAACGGTGGCGAGGAGTTTTTCGATGCTGTCGAGGATCAGCGATCGTCGACGGTCGCCCACCCGGGGCGCGTGAGCCGCGTGCCGCCGGACCGGGGCATCACGCGGCGACGCGGCGGCATTCTCGAACTCGTTGACCATGACTTCACAGGCTAGCTCCTCCGGTTTCCGATGAGCGCGCAGTTTGTCGACACTGTGTCGACTTTTACCGCCAAAGCGTTGACTTTTGCTATGACTCAGCACACACTCGACATCGAACGTGGTACGTGCCACGCAAATCGGAGGAGCCCCCAATGACCGTTGAACCTGCGGAAGCACCCGCACCCGCCGCCAGCACAACAGACGCCGAAAGAGCGCAGGTCGTGATGGCCGACCTGTTGGGCGGAGGGCTGGCCGACCCATATCCCGCCTACGCTGAGCTGCGTGAACTCGGCGATGGAGTTCACTGGTGCGCGCCTATAGGGGCATACCTCGTCTGCAGATACGACGACGTTCGGGCGTTGGGAAGCGACCCGAAGCGGTTCTCCAGCGATCTGTTCTTCGACTCGTCACCCAGCTGGCACGATGCCGACAATTCCGAACACTCCCGCTTCGTTGCCGCAGCGTCGACGCTCTTCATGTTCTCCGATCCGCCGGTGCACACCCGAATCAGATCTGCATTCCGGCACGTGTTCACCCCGGCCGCTGTCGCTGGGTGGGAGCCCACCATTCGTTCGGTGACAGAGGAGGCGATCGCTCGTTACCCGCGGGGTGAAGAGTTCGACATCATGCCGGGATTCGCCGCCGATGTGCCGGTGGCCGTGATCGCCGCGATCCTCGGGGTCCCTGCGAGTGCTCACTCCGAATTTCGCCGCTGGTCGTACGCGTTCGCGGCAACGTTCGATCCCATCGTCGTCGGCGAGGCACGCAACGATGCCATCATCACCTCGCTCGAGTTGTTCGACTACATCGCCGGACTCATCGTGGAACGAACCGAAAATCCGCGTGAAGACCTGATCAGCGAGCTGGTCAAGACGAAGACCATAAGCGGCGACGTCCTCGAGGCGGCCGAGCTCGTCGCACAGATCGCACTGCTGCTCGCTGCGGGCAACGAAACCACCACCACACTGGTCGGCACCGGACTCACCGAACTACTGAACAACCCGGAGGCGTTGGAAGCAGTCCGTGCGGACCGCTCTCTCCTGCCGAGCGTTCTCGAGGAAATCCTTCGACTGGAGCCACCTCTGCACATGGTGTTGCGAAAGGTGGTCGAGGACACGGTCATCGGCTCGACGCCCGTTCCCGAGGGGTCCTTGGCCATGGCAGTGATCGGGGCCGCCAACCGCGACCCGCGCAGGTTCCCAGAACCGGACACTCTGATGATCGACCGCCCTGACAACAAACACCTTGCGTTCTTCCACGGAGTGCATTTCTGTGTGGGTGCCCCGCTGGCCCGCCTCGAGGGAAAGGTCATCTTCGACCACATTCTCGACCAGTACCCGGCGCTGCGATTGGGGGACACCCCCGCCAAGCGGCGCACCACCAACGTCGTCGCACGAGGCTGGGAAACCCGGCCGGTGATCCTGTGACCCGTGCGAACACCGAAATGACCGAGTCGACGACGGAGCCCCGGGCAACCCGTCGAAGTGAAAGGAAGAATTGATGCGGTACATGACATTCCAGCACGGAGACACCACGCGGGCCGGCGTGATCTCCGGCGAGTCCGATGCGGACGTAGTCGACCTGACAGTTGCGTTGGGCACCCGGTTCCGAGACATCCGCGACGTGATCGAAGGTGGCACCGACGTCTGGGACGCAGCCCGCCTCGCACACACCTCTCCGACAGGTGAGTCGCTGGTTCCGCTGGACAGCGTCGCGGTGTGCGCGCCCCTGCCGCGGCCCGTCCGAATCAGAGATTGCACGCTCTTCACCGAGCACCTGGCTCCGTCCATGCGGCAGCTGGCCGAACGGCGGGCCGCCGCGACCTCCGACCCGGAAGCCGAGCTCCGACGACTCGAGGCGGCGGGCGAATGCGACCTACCGGAACTCCTGACCAAGCAGCCGGTGTACTACACGTCCGACCATCTGTCGGTGAGCGGTCCGGACGACCTCATCACGGCTCCGAGAACATCACGGTTTCTCGACTACGAACTCGAGTACGCAGCGGTTCTAGGAACCGGCGGTCGAAACATCGCCGAATCCGACGCCGCAGCACACATTTTCGGATACTCCATCATGAACGACTGGAGCTTGAGAGACGTCCAAGGCGCAGTGATGTCGACCAGACTCGGCCCGGCCGGCGGGAAGGACTTCGAGGGAGGTAACACCTTCGGCCCCTATGTGGTGACCCCGGACGAGGTCCAGAATCCGTACGTTCTGGAGATGGTTGCCCGCGTCGACGGTGTGGAGTGGTCGCGAGGCAACTCGCGCTCGATCTCCTTCACCTTCGAGCGAGCCATCGCGCACCTGAGCGTGGATCGCGAGATGTACGCAGGCGAAATCATCGGTAGCGGAACCGTTCTCAGCGGCTCCGGCTACGAACTCGGACGCACCCTGACCGATGGAGCGACGGTCGAGCTCGAGATCGAACGACTCGGCACGCTGCGCAACAAGGTGGCCGTGATGTCCGACGAGTGACGTCGAGACCAACGATGCCGCGGCGACAACCGAGTACACCCAACACCCATCTACGAGGAGTAGAAAATTGACCCGTCTCGTCGAACTGTCCAGAGTCATGCAATCATCCGAAGAACTGACACTGCCGGCAACCCACGAGTTCTTCCGAACAGTTCTCGGTCCCACCATCGACTACAGCTCGCCCGCGCAGGGCGGCTTGGAGCGAATGACGGGCCTGTTCGAGTGCAGCCCTGCCGATCTGCCGCACGGCGAGGGCTGGGGCGAGGACACGGTGACCATGAACAGTCACTGCGGTACGCACGTCGATGCGCCGTCGCACAGCGGGAGTACCTGCGAGGGGCGACCCGCACGAACCATCACCGACATCACGTTGGACGAGCTGTACCGCCCGGCAATGGTTTTGGACGTGCGATCGTCGGCACGGCCCGGTGAAGCCATCGAGATCGCAGCACTCGAGGCAGCGTTGGACGCGGTCGGCCGGCCGATCACCGACGGCGACGCCGTGCTCATCCGAACCGGGCAGGAACGTTTCACGACGCGCGACCCGGAGTTCTTCGAATATCCGGGAATGACAGCGGCCGGCACCGACTTCCTCACGGCCGCTGGTGCGACCATCCTCGGAACCGACGCGATGGGGTGGGACAGACCCTTCTCGGTGATGAAGAAGGCCTTCCAGAAGGAGGGCGACGGGTCGGAGATCTGGGACGGACACTTCGCGATCCAGCAGCGCGAGGCGTTCATCGTGCAGCAGTTGACCAACCTCGATCAGCTGCCCCCGACGGGTTTCATGGTGGGCTTCTTCCCGATCCGGCTCAGCAATGCGAGCGCAGCGCCGGCCAGAGTGGTGGCGTTTCTCGATTGAACCGCACCACATAGGCACTGCTGGAGCCCGGTGCATGCCCACATTCCGGGGCCCGACCCCACGCTCATCCTCGCGCTGCCATCGGAACGACGGCCGGGTTCACCGAACGATTTTCACGACGCTGCACCGATGGCGGTCTATCGTCGAACGGCTGGTGAGGCACCGTGCCTGCTGCCCGCCGTACGGGACCCTGCAGATGGGTTGTACTCGAGCTTGTCGAGCCGGTGTCAGGCGGCATGGACGCGTTTGGGACGATTCGGGCATGACGACGAACCGGAAGACGCCCTCCGACCATGGTGACAAGGAGCAGGATCGACCCGGACTCGATGAGGTTGTCAGGGGGCGGCCGCCGGCGACGGAATTGGCGGCCAACGTCGTTCGCGGCGGTCTGATCGGACTGGCGGAAACGGTCCCCGGGGTCTCCGGCGGCACGGTCGCCCTGGTCACCGGCATCTACACCAGGGCCATCGCGTCGGCGAAGCATCTGACGGACATCCCCAAGGCCGTGGTGACGCGGTCCGACGTGCGCGCCGAGGTCCGTCAGGTCGATTGGTGGCTGCTCGTCACGGTCGGCGTCGGCATGCTGTTGATGGTGTTCTCGGTGGCGGGGATCATGGCGGATTTCGTCACGAATCAGCCCGTCTACTCCAAGGCACTGTTCATGGGCATGATCGCGATGTCGGTGGCGATCCCGTTCATGGAGATCACGCGTGGCGCGTTCCCCACCACCCGGTCCCGACTGTCCGCCGTGGCTCTGTTCGTCGTTCTCGCTGTCGCTGTCGTCGTACTCACGTCGTTACCCGGGGCCGAGGCGTCGAATCCGTCGTTGATTCTGGTGTTCTTCGCCGCGACGATCGCGATATGTGCGCTCGTGCTGCCAGGCGTGTCGGGGTCGTTCTTTCTTCTGGTCATCGGCCTGTACGCGCCGACGCTCACCGCCGTCGACGAGCGGAACCTGACGTATCTGGCCGTGTTCACCCTGGGTGCTCTGGTGGGGTTGGTCAGCTTCGTTCGAGTGCTCGAGTGGTTGCTGGCGAACTACCACAATTTGGCGATGGTCGCCGCTGCCGGTCTGCTGTTGGGGTCGTTGCGTGCACTGTGGCCGTGGCAGGGCGAGAACAGAGAGCTGCTGGCCGTCGGCAACGAATGGCCCGCTGCATTGGGATTGTTCGCCATCGGAGTTGCGGTTGTGGCTGTGGTCGCCATCGCTCAGCGACGACTGGCAACCACGCGTACGCCCTGAAACGGCAGGCGTTGCCGGCCAAATACGCACCTCGTCGGAATCCGCACCGCCTGCAGGCACCGTGAATTCCCACGAGGGGCGTATCTGCGCGCGAACCCTCCACACCGGCCCGCACAGACACAAAAAAAACTCCGACCCCAGCAGCGGGATCGGAGCAATGGAGCCTCCTAACGGGATTGAACCGTTGACCGCTCGCTTACAAGTATGTTGCGAGACAACCAGATACGTCCGCATGGAACCACCATGGAGCTGCTGACCTGCATCGACCGTCCAAGCGGGACCATCCGAATCCACTCTCGTAGGTACCAACATGTGACACGCTCGTGACACCGAGACCCAACTCCACCCAAATACGGTAGTTGTAAACCGACGTTGTACAACACATCCGACACCTCGGCCCACTGGCTCGAACGAACATCAGTATTCTTTGGACCGACAAACACCCGGTCGTTCGCGCAGTCCCGTTGTTGTTGGTTTCGGTCTTGCCTGGCGTGAGGGCGAACGGTTGACTCGCGGCCCCGACGGGAAAGCGGTGAGCTAAAGAATGGAGCTTGCTCGGCTTCGACGCCGCCGCGAGCTCCGGTGAAACTCCGGTAAAACGGTCGGTACTGGTCGGTCGTCGTCGGTCACCACCGGATGGCAGCGTCCCCCACGCTCGGCGTTTGTGCAGGTCAGCGGCTCGTTCACCCAGTGGGCGCATCAAGCGATAGACGCAGAGCCGACGTGATTAGGTCGTCGGTTCGGTTCTGGTGGTCGCGCGATGCGCTGGCCTCACGGCTCTGCCCGACACCGACGTCGCTCTCCTCTGCGACGGACCCCTCGCCGGCTGAGCGCTCGCGGCCGGCATCCTGTCCGTGTGCCGATAGGCCTCGCTCCGCTCGGCAACGCAGCGTGGCGTTGTGTCGCGACCTGGACGTGCGAGGTGTCAACGGTGCGTCGGCGCAGCGATCGTTGTGTGCGCAGCGAGATGCTCCATGCCGCACGCGCGGCGCGCACGAACGCAACGCCCCGGAACGCCAACGACCCGTCATCGCTGCGACGCGCAACGCGTCTCCCGTCACGGCAACGGATCGCAACCACGACCCCGCCCACGGCGCCTCGCGGGACGGAGGGCAAGTTGACACAGTTGCGCTGCCATGGAGCCGCGCTGGCTCTCTCGATGACCACCGGTGAAACAGTGCCGCTCCAGGCTTGCGCCTGGTGTTGCCTGGCCTCCTCGTGATCGGCCCGTCGGGGATCGTCAACGTGGTGCGGGTGTCGAGGCGGTCGGGTCCGACGGCTCGGCGGGGCGCGATCGTCTCGTGCGTTGGCGGACTACGGGAGCTTGGACGCGAGGACGTCGGCCGCCAGGATCTCGGGTGCTGCGCCGAGGAGGTGCTGGTTGGCCATCAGGGCTGCGACGATGGCGCCGTTGGCGTGGGCGTCGCGAGCGGCCTCGTCGGGGAATGCATCGAAGATCCAGAAGGTGTCGGCGTGGGTCCTAGCCGCGAACCAGACAGTCGTTCCTACTTCTTCGTTGGCTAGTGCGACAGCGCCGGCGAGCAGATCGGCGAGCGCGTCGTGCTGTCCATCGGCCGCGACGATCTTGGCGACGAAGGCATACGGAAGTGATGCGGGTGTGGACATGAGGGGTTCTCCTTGAAGTCGGGGTTCTTCGTGGGGCGAGTTCAGCTTATGACGAGCGAGGGCCGGTGGGGAGTGGCGTATACGACAGTATTGCTATTGTTCGCGCCATGCGTATCGGACTGATCGCGATCGACGGCTGCTTCGGTTCGGCTGTCGCGTCGGTCATCGACATCGTGCGGGTGGCCGACGGAGCCCGCGGCGATGTCGACCCGCGGATCGACCCGATCGAACTCGCCATCCTCGGACCGAAACGGCGAGTGACCACGACGGCATCGATGACCCTGTCGGTAGACCACCCGCTGTCGGAGTCCGGAGAGTTCGACGTGGTCGTCGTCCCTGCGCTTGGAACCCTCACGGCCTCCGCAACCCACGACGCCCTCCAGAGCCGAGATGCTCGTTCGGTCATCGCCTCACTCGGGCGCCTCGACGAGGCGACCACCCGGATCGCCGCGGCGTGCACCGGCGTGTTCGCTCTCGCCGAGACCGGACGGATGCATCATCGGAGGGCGACGACCAGCTGGTTCCTGGGGCCGGAGTTCCGGAAGCGCTATCCGACCGTCGCCCTCGATCTCGACACCATGGTCGTGGTCGACGGGAACCTCGTCACCGCCGGCGCCGCGTTCGCCCACATCGACCTCGCGCTCTCACTCGTGCGATCGATCAGCCCCGACCTGGCCCAACATGTCGCCAAGCTCCTCATCATCGACGAGCGTCCGTCGCAGGCGGCCTTCGTCGCCTACGAACATCTCCGGCACGAGGACCCGATCGTCGTCGAGTTCGAACGCTTCGTGCGCGCCCGCCTGGACGAACCGTTCAACGTCGCCTTCGTCGCGCAGTCGCTCGGCACCAGCCGGCGCACCCTCGAACGACGAGTCCGTGCGGCGCTCAACCTCACTCCGCTCGGCTTCGTCCAACGGCTTCGCACCGAACGAGCTCGGCACCTCTCAGCAACCACGGACTTCACCTCCGCCGAGATCGCGCTACGGGTCGGCTACGCAAACGCCGAGACTCTGCGCTCCCTCCTGCGCAGGGAGCGACGCCGTTCCTGACCTATCGCCATGCCTGTAGCCGGTGTCCTAGCGCTCGACTGGAACCACCTCTCAGCACGTCGCGTCGACGCTCCTGCGTCGCCCCTGGACGACCCACTCGACACGCCCGCAGCACAGGCCATGTGACGTGCCCCGGCTTCCCGGACGGTCGGGGTCGGGTGGCTGTGATGTCGCTGCGTTCTCGTCGAGGGGGTCAGCAGACCCGATCAGGGTCGATTGGGATGAGCCGCGAAGGCGCTCAGGTCAAGGCGGCCGAAGCCGGCCGGCGGGGTAGCGTCGGACACGTCGAGGTCTTTCGGATGGATGGCGTAGGAACCTCCATCGTCGGGAGACCTCGACGTCTACCTGCGGACCGACGCGCCCGGCCGACCTACACCGTCATCTGGGAAGAGCCGGGAAAGCCGGCGCACTGTGAATTTGCCGTCGGAACAGGCATTCGGAGTTGGGTGGGTCGTGCCGAATCTCAGGGAATCTCGATACCGGTCAGAACGAGCACCTTCTCCTGCGTCAGGTCCTCCATCGCCGAATGCACCCCTTCTTTGCCCATCCCAGAATCTTTGACTCCGCCGTACGGCATCTGATCGGCGCGGAAGCTCGGCACGTCACCGACGATGACCCCGCCGACGTCCAGGACGCGTGACGCCGTGAACGCCGTCTGCAGGTTCGACGTGAAGATGCCCGCCTGCAATCCGAATCGGGATTCATTGACCTGTTCGAATGCCTCCGCATCCGAGGCGACTTTGCAGAGTACGACAACGGGCCCGAAGACCTCGTGGTCCACAACCTTGGCCCCTGGCGGTGCATCCTCGATGACCGTCGGTTCGACGACTGCGCCCGTGCGTCCGCCGCCGGCCAGAACGGTGGCTCCCCCCTCGACGGCTTCCTCGATCCACTCCTCCACGCGTACGGCTGCGCGGTCGTCGATCAGGGGGCCGACGTCGGTCTCGTCGTCGTCGGGTGAACCGGTCGACAGCGACGCGACGTGAGCCAGAATGCGGCGGCGCATGGCGTCGTAGAGACTGTCGTGGACGAAGACCCGCTGCACCGCGATGCACGACTGACCCGCTTGGTACATCGAGAATCGTGCGATCCTCTCGGCTGCGTACTCCTGTTTTTCCTCGTCGGCCCAGTCTGCGCAGACCACCACCGCGGCGTTACCTCCGAGTTCGAGCGTGACGTGCTTGCGCGGAACGAGTTCTCGGATCGACCAACCCACCGGGACCGATCCGGTGAACGAGACAACCGGTAGCCGAGGGTCCACGACCATGTCCGATGCCTTGTCGTTGGAGACGGTCAGCACTGACCACGCACCCGCCGGAAGCGATGTCTCGGCGAGCATTCCGCCGAGCACCAAACTTGTCAGCGGGGTGGCCGGCGCAGGTTTGACGATGATCGGCGCGCCGACCGCCAGGGCCGGTGCCACCTTGTGGGCCACCAGATTGAGCGGAAAGTTGAACGGTGCAATTCCGAGGATGGGACCGCGTGGGACGCGCTGAATCAGCGCCAAGCGGCCGTCCGATCCAGCGTCGGTGTCGAGTCGCTGAAGATGCCCGCTCCATCGTCGTGCTTCCTCGGCCGCCCACCGAAATGTCGACACCGCGCGAGCGACTTCGACTCGCGCCCACTTGATCGGTTTGCCGGATTCGGCAGAGATGAGCCGAGCGATTTCCTCCCGACGCTCGTGCAGACGCGTCGAGACATGTACGAGCGCATCCGACCGAACGTGGGCCGGCGTTCCCGCGAACTCGTCCGCCACCGCGGCGGACGCCTCGATCGCGGCGTCGACGTGTTCCGACGCCGCTTCGAACACCGTCCCCACGATGCGACCGTCGAACGGATTGCGGATCTCGGTAGCGACACCGCTGATAGTCGCTTCGCCGGCAACCCAGAACGGAAAGTGTGTGACGGACATCGGGATCTCCCTTTCGAGGGCCGAAAAGAATGCTCGCCGGCCCCGTGTCGGAGGCCGGCGAGCATCGAGGGCGTGCAGGGTCAGATCAGACGGAGACCGAGGTGGACGCGGATTTCTGCAGAACCTCGAGCGCCTCGATGAGGTACGTCCGGAACACCGGGTGGTTCTCGCTCATCGGGAAGTGCCCGATGTCCTTCATCTCGATGAACTTCGCATTCTTGATCTGCGCAGCTGTGCGGGCACTGTCCTCAGGGGTGGTGAGGTAGTCGTAGTCGCCGGTCAGCATGACGACCGGGCAACGGTCGCCGTCGATCTGGTCGAGCTTGTCGCGCAGGTCGTGGTCCACGGAGTAGAAGTGCAAGTCGCCCTTGAACGCCTCGGATCCCTGCGTGTAGTAGAACCAGGTCTTCCACCGGTCGGCTTCCGGCGACTGTGGTGCCATGAGATCCCATGTGCCACTTGCGCACACCTGCGCAGCGTTCGCGTGGGGGTGCTGCCACCAGTCGAGGTAGAAGCCCGGTGAGTAGTCGGCTCCCTCGACCGGGATGACTCCGGCGAAGCGTTCCGGATGGCGAAGCGCCAGCTGCAAGGCGATGTTGCCACCGAACGACGAACCCATGAAGATCGGATTCTCCAGTTCGAGTGCATCGACCAGGGCCACGATGAAGTTGGCGTAATGGTCGGCCGAGAGCTTGTACTCCTCTTTCCACCACTCTGTGTTCTCCGGCGGATCGGACTTGCCGTGGCGGGGCAGGTCGTACGCGATCACGCGGTAATTCTGCGTGATGTCCTCGTCTTCGAGCAGTCCACGCCACTGGTGGTTGTGGCACCCGGCGGTGTGCTGGCATACCAACGGTTGGCCGGTGCCGTTCTCTAGGTAGAAGACCTTGTACAGAAGACCGTCGACGTCGACATCGACGTAATGGCCGGTCACAGGTGAAATCTTGCTCATGTTCTGTTCCTTCGGTGAGTCGTGTGTGAGTCGGGGACTAGACCGGAACGCCGACGGCGCGCAGCAGTTCGATCTGGCGGGTAACGCAGCGCAGGTTCTGCATCAGGACGAGGACATCTCCCTCGAGCCTCATGTCGCGCTGGAACGACGCCGCCCAGATGCCGTGAAACATCGGTGCCGGAACGGGAACTCCAAAGCCCTGCCACGTCTCGACGCCGGCGCGGATGGCGAACTGATAGGGCCGGTCGAGCGGGCCTGGGTCGACGGCGATTGCGTGGACTTTGCCGTTCGACATCTCGATGACGAAGGAGTGGGTGTCCATGTCGAGGAGGTACGAGCAAGTGAAGTACGTGCCGTGCGCGGAGATCTCGGCGTCTGCGTCGGATGCTTGGGTGAACGCGTCGGCCCACTGTTCCGGGGTCTGGGTGGTGGTGTCGGTTGCTGTTGTCATGTGACCCATCACACGCTGGACCTGCGGGTTCGTCCAATACCAATCGGTCGCCCGATCGATAGGAAACAACTACTGGTGCTGGTCTAGCTGCGGGAATAGCATCGGGGACGTGAATCTTCCGTTGGAGCTCAGGCCGTTGTCGTATTTCGTGGCCGTCGCGGAAGAGCTTCATTTCGGCAAGGCAGCAGCGCGGCTGCATATCGCACAGCCCTCGCTCAGCGTGCAGATTCGCAAACTCGAACACTCCTTGGGAACCGCACTGTTCATCCGCGATTCCCGTCATGTCTCGTTGACCCCTGCCGGGGACAAGCTCCTCGACGGGAGCAGGCAGCTTCTCGCCGATGCCGAGCGTGTCGCGTCGTTGACACGTCAGGTGGGCCGTAGTGGGCGCAACAACCTGATCGTCGGATTCCAGGCGAACGCTGCCGCGGAACTGACGCCGGACATCTTGTCGGCTTTCCGTGCTCTCCACCCCGACGTCGCGGTCGAGATGCAGTCGTTCGACTTCACCGACCCCTACGTCGGGCTCGGCGACGGGTCGGTCGATGTCGCGTTCGTCAGGCCGCCGGTCGTCGTGCAAGACTGGCTTGCGCTCGAGACACTGTTCGTGGAGCCGAGAGTGCTTGTCGTAGCATCCACTTCGCCTCTGGCGCAGCAAGATTCGACCAGTGTCGAAGAAGTGGCGGGGCAACCGTTCGTCGCGAGGCGCAGCCCGGAATCATGGAGGGACTTCTGGCTCGCCGTCAGCTCGAGAGACGGTGAGACCGTTCGTCTCGGTGCCGAAGTCTCCACTGTCGACGAGTGTTTCGAAGCCATCCTCTCCAGCAAGGGCGTGGCGTTCTCACAAGCGTCGACTCAAAGGTTCTATGCGAGGCCAGGTTTGGCATTCGTTCCGGTTACGGGTATACCCCCCACACCGTTGTCCATCGGGTGGCGTTCGGACGTCGACTCGCCTCTGACCCGCGACTTCGTGGCTGCGGCCCGCCGTGTCGCCGTCGATTGTCCGGTTCCGAACTCGTGGGCACCCCCGACCGCCGGCGTTCCGTCGCTGCTCGATCGCTACCAAGCCAAGCTCACGTCCTGAGACCCTCCCACAGGGTCGAGACTTAAAGCTTTCCTTGTCCCGTCCGGACTTCCCCCTTCGGAACACCTCGACACCCATAGTTGATATTTCAACAGTGCGTGTTTACCGTCAAGGTGTCGATGAACGACATCGACACCGGCACGGACGACCGCGGGCATATCCCCGCACAGGAGCGAGTTCGAACCACTCCCAGGTGAACACAATCCGCGGGGTACCACCGGTGATACCGAAAGCGGCGGGGAGACAACCACTCCCGTCGAAGGTTTCACCGTCGCAGCCGGGGAGGGCGAGCGGGTGTGGTTCGTCGCCGACACCATGATCTACAAGGCAACCGCCGAGAACACGGGTGGAAGCTTCGCAGTCATCGAATGCATCACCACCCCCGGCGGTGGCCCGCCCCCGCACATCCACACCAACGAGGACGAGTTCTGGACCGTTCTCGACGGGACGTTCGAGATCACCATCGGCGGCGCGACCCACGCCGCCGGGCCGGGTGACTTCGCGTTCGGTCTTCGAGGAATTGCCCACAGTTTCCGCAACACAGCAGATACACCGAGCCAAATCCTGCTGGGCTTCACCCCCGGCGGGATCGAAGGCTTCCTCCGCGAGTCCGGCCAACCCGCCACCAACAACGGCCCCGCCCCAGCCATCGACGACGCAGAGATCGCACGCATGATGCTCGCCGCACCCAAATACGGGATCGTCCTGATCGGACCAGACGCGTAAGAACACAACGCAGCGCTGCACGTAGCAGTGCACCTTCGATACTTCAGGCAGAGCTCCCGCACCCTGGCGTCACCGCCGGCGAAGCGCGGCCTACGCGATGTCCACCGAGGTCGATGAACGTGCCCGTCGAACTCGAAAACTACACTCGGGCGATGACGAGCGACCCCCAATGGCTGACCCGGGAGGAGATCCGGGCGTGGCTGACGCTCGCCGGTCTGGTCGAGTCGCTGCCGACAGTCCTGAGTGCCCAGCTCAAGCAAGACGCGGGAATCAACAACTTCGACTACATGGTCCTTTCATGTATATCGGACACGCCCCATCAGACGGTCCACATGAGTGACCTCGCCGCATTCGTCGGTGGCTCTATCTCTCGCCTGTCACACACTCTGACCAAGATGGAGAATCGCGGCTGGGTGCGTCGCCGACCGGATACCGACAACGGTCGCTTCACAGAGGTGGCTCTGACGCAGGAGGGTAAGGACGTGGTCGCCCAGGCCGCCCCCGGGCACGTCCGCGAAGTCAGGCGCGTCATGATCGACGTCCTAGGACACTCGCAGACGCTGCAACTCGGCACGCTCCTCGATCAGGTTCTCGCTGCGGTCAACCCCGATGTCCAACGCGTCTTCGATGAGCGCTTCCCCGATGTCGACCTCCACGCTTACGACGGCTGATCGACCACCCAGCTCGCAAGATACGGGTCCGGACGCGCAAAAGCTCGCTCTCCCTATCGGATTCGGTCGGAGCATCCGCGAACTGCAATTCACCAGGCAACTTGTTCGTGGGCCCGAACCTCCGATACAAATCGGCCACTTCCGGTTCGAATGCGCCAATGCAATTGAGTGCCCACAGGTCCCACAGATCACGCGACGCCCGCCGCTCACACCAGGTCACCGTCTTACCCGCAACGAACGCGGGCCGCGTGGGTACCGTCAACTCAGCTCCCGGTGCATCCTCAAACCGTTGTTCGAGTCGCCGGTTCTCCAGAGGCCATGCTGGGCGACCTTCCGCCGACAGCAACTGCACCTTGACCGCCAGTCCGGACTGCGACCTCAACACTGCACCGAGGCGCTCAGGCACCTCGCTGATCGCAGGATCCCACACCAGACGCCCGTGGCTGCGCATCACCGCGCGTGGGAGAGCGCGGTCGAGATCACGAGCGACCTCCGATCTGGAACCGACCGCAATCAGGTCGATGTCCTCACTGAGACGACCATCGACCAAATGGGTTCGAGCCAAGGCTGTTCCGCCGATGAACACAATCCGATCCGCGAAATGCGCACTCAGATAGCCGAGCAGGTGCGAGATCAGGTGATCCCGCTCGACCTGTGCACGCGCGACACCGAATTGCGCGGCCACCGAGGCCAACTCGCGGGGATTCACTACTTCTCCCCCAACCGAGCCTGCAGCCGCGTCAACGTCATTCGCATCTTCTGAGCCCCAGCGATCTCGGCTAACACTTTCGGATCGCACCGTCGATACAACTGCTCCACCGCCGGCCACACCTCAGCCTCGGCGTCACCGAGACCCGGACGCTTTACCAGATCCAACACCGTCTGCTCCGCAGTCGTCACCAACACCGGACCCAACTCGGTATCGATACGCTCCGCATCCAGACGTGCGGTGTCGCGCACGACGAACCGAACCAACGCCGGCCGATCCACCAACCGAATCGGATCGTGTCGCGTCGGCACAGCCACCACAGCCGTCGCCAACGCACGCGGAAGAACACCGTGCAACCGCGCTGCGCTGATACCCATCACCACAGCGTCATCGCGGCCGTACGCCGCGACAGCGATACCAACTGCTGCAGCCTCCAGGCCAGGCATCCACTCGGTCCCGACCCGATCGTCGGGCACGGCCACGTAGAAGCCCGTCGCCACTCGGTGCAGCAGGCCCAGGTCCGTCAGCCGCGCAAGCTCGGCTCGCGGGTGCGCGTAGACATCGGCCGCTGTCGCGGCTCGCACCATCCGCATCGGAAGCCGTGCAAACGCGGGAGGTAACCCGGCATGACGGCGTCGCACATCGCTTGTCGTCACAGTTACCTCCATCAAATGTCGGATACGTAGGCTCCAAGCCTACAGAACCGACACTGATTCCAACACTGCACCTCGGCCCGGCCATCACCTGCCCAGTCCGTACACATCCACCTACATCCACACGAACGCTCACCGATGAGTTAGCGACGAGTTGTGACATTCTGTGACACCGAACGCCGGATCGAGCCGCCGAACCGGCAAAACCCCAGGTCACAAGCGACCCATAAACCCAGGTGGACGAACCGGGCTCGCGCAAGAAACGAGCGGCCGAAATAGGCCAAAAAGGGACGGCCCCAACCGTTTTCGCTGGTCAGGGCCGTCCGAACGAGCCTCCTAACGGGATTGAACCGTTGACCGCTCGCTTACAAGTATGTTGCGAGACAACCAGATACGTCCGCATGGAACCATCACAGATACTCTGACCTGCGTCAATCGTCCAGTCCGTACCACCCGAATCCACCCTCGTTCGTACCGACATGTGACACGCTCGTGACACCGAGATTCGTCTGGTAAAACCGTGTGGACCGTGGTGGATCCGCCTGAATGCACGTTGATTTGGAGCGCTCTGAGCGCTGCAAGTCGTTGCTCTCGAGCCACGACATATTCATCATTACAGTGTAGAACTCGCCTTTCGGACGGGCATTTGAACCCCTAACCTCCTGGTAGTAACTCACACGGTTTCGCGGACCGGTGTGGATCCATATACACCCCCTGAGCTGACGATTCGGGAGTTCAAGTGCCCGCCCGAGTTCAGGTGGGAACATCCGAACCGAGATCAAAGTGTTGAGCGAGTTCCGGGGTCGAGCGTCTTCCGAAGTCCGACGAAGTCAATCGACGTCGACCCGGTGACGAGGCTCAGCGAAATTCCCCAACCGCGCTCACCGAAATTCCCCACTCGT
>CAUQEL010000006.1:0-207841 GCA_963517305.1 uncultured Rhodococcus sp. | reverse complement strand
CGCCGAGCGGCGAGGGACTGTGGGGCGGCGGTCCATGCGACGGAGACGGCAACTGCGGAGGCGGCATCGAATGCGGTTGCGGCACAGACTCCGAAGACACTGCCGAACCCGACAACACAGCACAATCCGATACCGATACCGACGAAGCGCTGAGAAAGGCAGCGGCGCACGACGCTGCCGCTGCTCGTGACATCCGCACCCCACGCGAACGCCAACACGACGCCCTGAAACTGGCGCTGAGGCAGACCCTCGCCTCCGGCACACTCGGCACCCACCGAGGCCTACCCGTCACCGCCATCGTCACCATGACCCTCAAAGACCTCGAAGCCGGCCTGGGATACGCCAAAACCGCCACCGGATCACGCATCTCGATCCGCGACGCCATCCGCATGGCCTCCCACGCCCACCACTACCTGACGATCTTCGACGACCACGGCAGAGCCCTGTACCTCGGCCGATCCAAACGCATCGCCTCCGCCGACCAACGCATCGTGCTCATCGCCCGAGACCGCGGCTGCAGCTTCCCCTCCTGCACCCGCCCCGCAACCTGGTGCCAAGCCCACCACGTCACCGACTGGACCGACGGCGGAAACACCGACATCGACTCCCTCACCTTCGGCTGCGACATGCACCACGCACTCGTCGGCACCGGACCCGGCAAATGGGCCACCACCAAAACCTCAGCAGCACATCGATACCCGGGACGCACCCTCTGGCACCCACCAACCGGGATGGACCCCCAACGCCGCGGCCTGATCAACCACGCACACCACCCGGAAGAAGTCCTCTACCCACCCGACAACCACGACGCTTCCGGCGACGAGGAACCACGACAACCCGCATGACGGCCAGCACCATCTCAGGGCACAGCTCTGCCTTCAGCACGTGCATCTCTGTCGGCATCGTCGTTGGCATTGTCGTTGGCATTGTCGTTGGAACGAGGAAGGAACTCAGGCAGCATGTGCCCGCCGCGATATCCCATCCGTCCTCGAATCACACTGATCCGAATTGTTGTGCGCGCCCCGAAATCCGGCGACGATCGGACGATGTCGAGGAACAGCACGATTGCCATGATCGAGTGCGGCATCTCCCCTGCCGTCGAATCCTGGGACTGGCAGGTCGACGCACGGTGCCGCGGGCAGGACTCGGAGATCTTCTTCTCTCCGCACGGCGAACCGCGATCCGCTCGCCGTGAACGTGAGGACCGGGCGAAGCAAGTGTGCGCCGGTTGCACGGTGGTCGAGGCGTGCCGACGATTCGCTCTGGCCGCCAACGAGCCGTTCGGAGTCTGGGGCGGAACGACGGCTCGAGAGCGGCAGCTACTCAGAACCAACTCCCGTCGTGCCGCCGAGCAACAGGCGAGTTGACCGCGCGAGTTGGCCGCGCGAGTGGGTAACCGCGAGTGCAGCCTGCGGAATGAGCAAATAGGTAAAATACCTAGGTGAGTGAAATCGAGAAGCCTCAGCAGTGGACGTACCTGATGGACATGGACGGCGTGCTCGTCCACGAGGATCATCTGATTCCCGGTGCCGACACGTTTCTCGCCGAGCTGCAGGCCAACGAGATTCCGTTCATCGTGCTGACCAACAATTCGATTCGCACCCCGCGTGACCTGCGGGCACGCCTGGCGTTCACCGGTCTGGACATTCCCGAGAAGTCGATCTGGACCTCCGCTCTCGCCACCGCGACGTTCCTGGGCAATCAGCGGCCGGGCGGCAGTGCCTATGTCGTCGGCGAGTCGGGTCTGACCACCGCGTTGCACGACATCGGCTACACCCTCACCGATTCGAGCCCCGATTACGTGGTGCTCGGCGAGACTCGGACGTATTCGTTCGAGGCCATCACCACCGCGATTCGTCTCGTCGAGAAGGGTTCGCGGTTCATCGCCACCAATCCCGATGCCACCGGCCCGTCCCGCGAGGGTTCGCTGCCCGCCACCGGTTCGGTTGCCGCGCTGATCACCAAGGCCACCGGCAAGGAGCCGTACTACGTGGGCAAGCCCAACGCGTTGATGATGCGTTCGGCTCTGCGCGCGATCGGCGGGCACTCCGAGAACACGCTCATGATCGGCGACCGGATGGACACCGACGTCCTCTCGGGCCTCGAAGCCGGTCTGCAGACCATTCTGGTTCTCACCGGGATCTCGACGGTCCAGTCCGTCGAGCAGTATCCGTACCGGCCGACCAAGGTCCTCGATTCCGTCGCAGACCTGGTGGGCCGCACTCAGAACCCGTTCTGATGACTCTCGAATTCGTACTCTCCCGGCAGGATCACCACGTCGTCGGGCTGGGCGTCCGGCACGCGTTTCCCGATATCGCCGACGCGGTGGCCGCAGTGCGGGAGGGCCGAAATGTCGTCGGCGCACTCCCCTTCGACATGTCCGACGCCACCGCCCTGATCGAGCCGGAGGAGTTCTACCGCCTCGACGGGCCGTGGGCAACCGTGGACGTTCTGCCGTCGCTACCCGAGGTGACCGTTGCGCGGCAGATTCCCGATCCGGACGTTCACGTGCAGCGAGTGCGGGATGTCGTCGAGCAATTGAAAGCCGGTGTGGCCGAGAAGATCGTGCTTGCGCGGGCCATCGAGGTGACCGCGGATTCGCCGATCGAACCCGCTTCGGTGTTGAGCGCGCTGGTCACGCGCGATCCGATGGGCAACGGCTTTCTGGCGGATCTGTCCCCCACCACCCATCGGGGTAGGCACATCGTCGGCGCGAGTCCGGAACTGTTGGTGCGCAAGCGCGGCAACATCGTCACCTGCCATCCATTTGCGGGAACGGCAGCACGATCGACCGACCCCGACGAGGAAGCGCGCATCTCCGCAGCGTTGGCGGCCAGTGCGAAGGATCAGGCCGAACATCGCTTCGTCGTCGACGAGATCAGGGCTGCGTTGACGCCGTTCTGCGAGACGCTCGAGGTGCCCGAGTCGCCACAATTGAGCAGTACTCCGCAGCTGTGGCACCTGTCGACGCCCATCGTCGGAACCCTGGCCGATCCCGCGACCTCGGCACTCGATCTCGCACTGGCGCTGCACCCCACCGCCGCCGTCGCCGGGGTCCCCAGAGCCGCGGCCATGGCTGCGATAGCGGACGTCGAGGGCTCCCGCGGCTTCTACGCCGGTGCCATCGGATGGACCGACGGCAGCGGCGACGGCGAATGGATGGTGACCATTCGCTGCATCGAACTCTCGGCGGACGGGCTGTCGGGTACTGCCACTGCCGGCGGCGGAATCGTCGCGGATTCGGATCCCGACGCCGAACTCGATGAAACCACAGCGAAATTCAGAACGGTGCTCAGCGTCTTCGAGCAGTGACGTCGATCCGAGAGCATCACGCAATCGACCGCTGTGCCGACTACTTCAGCGCCTGGTCCAGATCCCCGATCAGATCCTCGGTGTCCTCGAGACCGATCGAGATGCGCACGACGCCGTCGGTGATGCCCACTGCTGCACGGCCTTCCGGACCCATCGCACGGTGTGTGGTGGTGGCCGGATGGGTGATCAGCGTCTTGGAGTCGCCGAGGTTGTTGGAGATGTCGACGATGCGCAGTGCGTCGAGCACCTCGAAGGCCCGCTTCTTGCCCTCACCCTCGGGAGCGTCCAGCTCGAACGTGACGACGGTACCCCCGCCCGACATCTGCGACTTCGCCAGCTCGTACTGCGGATGTGATTGCAGGAAGGGATATTTCACCCAGCGGACGGCCGGATGCCGCTCGAGGAATTGCGCCACCTGAAGCGCCGAATTCACCGAATGCCGCACCCGCACCGGCATCGTCTCCAAACCCTTGAGCAGTGTCCATGCGTTGAACGGACTCAGCGCCGGACCGGTGTGGCGCATGAGCGTCTGCACCGGACCGTCGATGTACTCCTTCGATCCGAGGATCGCCCCGCCGAGCACCCGCCCCTGGCCGTCGATGTGCTTGGTACCGGAATACACGACCACGTCGGCACCGAGTTCGAGGCTGCGCTGCAGCAGTGGCGTCGCGAACACGTTGTCCAGCACCACAGTTGCGCCGGCAGCATGAGCCAGCTCGGAGACGCGCCTGACGTCGACCAGTGACTGCATCGGATTGGACGGGGTCTCGTAGAACACCGCCGTCGTCGGCACCGACAGCGCCTGCTCCCACTGATCGAGGTCCTCACCGTCGACGAAGACGGTCTCGACACCCCAGCGCGGCAGAATCTCGTTGCAGACGACGAAGCAGGAGCCGAAAAGGCTACGGGCAGCGACCAATCGGTCACCGGCCTTCAGCAGTGCGCCCAATGCGGTGAACACCGCGGACATTCCGCTCGAGGTACCGAAGCATGCCTCGGCCCCCTCGATGAGGCGCAGTCGCTCCTCGAACATCTTCACTGTTGGGTTGCCGTAACGCGAGTACACGAAATGATCGATGTCGCCGGTGAAGGCCTGCTCCGCCGCTCCGGCACTCTCGTACACGAACCCCGAAGAGAGATAGAGGGCTTCGGCGTTCTCGTCGAACCCCGAGCGCATCAGGCCGCCGCGAACTCCCAGCGTCCCCAGACCCACACCCTCGGGCAAGGGCTTGTCGAATCCGCCGCCTCGTGGAATCCCCTTGTCGCTTCGCTCCTGCCCGCCGCCTGGATTCCCGCTCACGACTGCCTCCAGGGCAACCCGACCGCACGCCAACCCGTGGCTCCGCGGTGGCCGTCGGCGTCGGTGGCACCTTCGAAACCGTCGAGCACGTTGTAGGACGGGCCGATTCCCGCAGCCGTCGCGGCCTCGGCGGCGCCGATGGATCGCTGACCGGAGCGGCACAGGAACACGACCGGTCGATCGCCGTCGACGCCTGCGGCTTTCAAGTCGTCGACGAAGTTGGTGTTCCGGGCACCGTCGGGGAAGCTGACCCACTCGATCAGGTGCGTCGGGCGTTCGATGCCGGAAGTGTCGGGAACTCCCACGTACTGCCATTCGGCGCGCGTACGAACGTCCACGAGCACCGCCTCGGGGTTGCTCTGCAACAACTCCCAGGCAGCTTCGGGGGTTATGTCACCTGCGTAGGTCACTTGATCAGCCTTCCGTCACTTGCCTTCACGTCACACATACCAAGATCAGACATTGCACACCAACCACTTGTCGTCGACGCGAACGAACTTCCACACGTCGTCGGTCTGCACTCCGGATTTCTCTTCCTTCAGCGGGACCGTGACCATTCCGCGGTCGCCGTTGACCTGATATTCGGACGGCACACCGTCGATGGACGTCTCGCCGTTGCGCTCGACCTCGTCCGCTCGATCGGTTCGGTACTGCGCATCGTCCCCCGGAATCAGGCCCTCGACCTGATCGAAGCAGGTGTTCTCGCGGAGCAACTCCGCGTCCCCGGTGTTCTGCGCTTCGAGGAAACCGTCGAGGCTGTCGGTGAGCAACTGAGCCTGTGTCACGTTGTCCTCGGCAGGCGCGATCTTCGAGGCAGCGAAGATGCCGACGAGCAGCACCACGACGACGCCGACGGCGAGAATGAACGGCCAGGCGTTGGGCGGACGCTGCTCGCCGGAGTCGGCAGCCGCCTGGGACGCGTTGTTGCGCGCTTCCTCACGACTGTCGACCCACTGCTGTCTACGTTCACTCCACGACGCCATGTAGGCAATCTTCCTCGATCCGACGGGCCCGGAACTACCGGGGTCCGACGGGAATGTCGCCACGCAACGTGATGCGGTGCATCTTGCGGTGCTCGGTGCCGTAATCGCGGTTGGCGTAGTGCGAGGTGCTGCGGTTGTCCCACAGCACCAGGTCGCCCAGCCGCCAGCGGTGCCGCACGATGTGTTCGGGTTTGGTCAGGTGCGCGTACAGCAGATCCAGGATTCCGCGGCTCTCGGCCTCCGACACACCCACGATGTGGGAGGTGAAACCAGGATTGACGAACAGCCCCTTGCGGCCGGTTTCCGGATGGACCCGCACGACGGGATGTTCGACGGGGACCAGCGCGGTGACTTCCTTGCCGTCCCACACGTTGCCTTTCCCGCCGCGCTTCTGCGCGAGGTAGTAGCCGAATTCTCGGTTGCCGTCGTGAATTGCCGTGAGCCCGTCGATCATTCGGCGAACCGGTGCGGACAGTGATTCGTAGGCGAGCTGACTGTCGGCCCAGTTGGTGTCGCCGCCGTGCGGTGGCAGGACGACGGGACGCAGGATCGAACCCATCGGCGGGCGTTCCATGAACGTCACGTCGGTGTGCCAGACGTCGGCGAAACCATTGTCCTGGCTGTCGAGGGCGTAGACCTCGGGGGCGACGTGGCCGCTGTCGTGCACCGGGTGACCTGCGGTGAGATCACCGAGCCTGCGGCCGAATTCGATGTGTCCCGCGTCGTCGATGGACTGCCCGCGGAGCACGAGGACCTTGTGTTCGACGAGGGCGCGGCCCACGGCGTGTATCTGCGCGTCGGACGCCGAGGCGACGTCGAGGCCGATGACCTCGGCACCGAACGACGGGCCGAGCTTGTCGAGAGTGAGCGTGGAGGTCTGTTCCAGAGTGGTCATGTGTCCTCGAATCTGTGCACGGTCGGGCGCTGATATCCGGCAGCGCTGCCGTCGAGAGAGGGGTCCCGTCCTGGTGGAGGAGGGGAAGGGCGTCGGGTCTTGTCACCGACAACACATGTTGGTGCAGGTACGACAGAAGTCGACGGTGAACCGTCGGACCAGGTATGTCGTCTCCACAGAGCAATTCCTACCGGAAACCGGGAAATCCGGCAAGTTGCCCACTGCCCCAGCTCAGGTTGTCCTTAATTTATGCTGGGGTGTCCGCACTTCCCTCGAAGAAGGTAGCTCGCTGCACATGACCGATCAGACTCGTCCACTCCGCGTCGCCATCGTCGGTGCCGGACCGGCAGGCATCTATGCCGCCGACGCGCTCATGAAGTCCGACCACAATGTCAGCGGGCCGGGCGTCAGCATCGACCTCTTCGAGCGCATGCCTGCGCCGTTCGGGCTGATCCGCTACGGCGTGGCTCCCGATCATCCGCGCATCAAGGGCATCATCACCGCCCTGCACAAGGTGCTAGACAAGCCGCAGGTTCGCCTGCTCGGCAACATCGACTACGGCACCGACATCACGTTGGACGACCTGCGCCGGTTCTACGACGCCGTCATCTTCTCCACCGGTGCCAACGCGGACCGCGCCCTGAACATCCCCGGCATCGACCTCGACGGCAGCTACGGCGCCGCCGACTTCGTCTCCTGGTACGACGGCCACCCGGACGTGCCGCGCACCTGGCCGCTGGACGCCGAGAAGGTAGCCGTCCTGGGCGTCGGCAACGTGGCCCTCGACGTCGCACGCGTCCTCGCCAAGACCGGCGACGAACTGCTCCCCACCGAGATCCCGGCCAACGTCTACGAGGGCCTCAAGGCCAACAAGGCCGTCGAGGTGCACGTCTTCGGCCGTCGTGGACCGGCTCAGGCCAAGTTCACCCCGCTCGAGCTTCGCGAGCTCGACCATTCCCCCAACATCGAGGTCATCGTCGCCCCCGAGGACATCGACTACGACGAGGGCTCCGAGCAGGCTCGCCGCAGCTCCAAGCAGATCGACATGGTCGCCAACACTCTGCAGGACTGGGCCATCCGCGACGTCGGCACTCGCCCGCACAAGCTGTTCCTGCACTTCTTCGAGTCTCCGCACGAGGTACTCGGCGCGGACGGCAAGGTTGTCGGGCTGCGCACCGAGCGCACCGAGCTCGACGGCACCGGCAACGTCAAGGGCACCGGCAAGTACAACGACTGGGACGTTCAGGCCGTGTACCGCGCCGTGGGCTACCTCAGTCAGAACATCAGCCAGCTCCCGTTCGACGAGCAGGCAGGCACCATTCCCAACGAGGCCGGACGCGTCGTCGAGTCCCCGTCGTCCACCACGCCCGTTCCGGCCACCTACGTCACCGGCTGGATCAAGCGCGGACCCGTCGGCCTCATCGGTCACACCAAGGGTGATGCCAACGAGACCGTCGCCAACCTGCTCGAGGATGCGCCGAACTTCGCCGGTGCGGCCGAGCCGGATCTGGACGCCGTCACCTCGTTCCTCGAAGGCAAGCAGGTTCCCTTCACCACGTGGGACGGCTGGTACCGCCTCGACGCGCACGAGCGCTCACTCGGCGAGCCCGAGGGCCGCGAGCGCGTGAAGGTCGTCGAGCGCGAGGACATGCTCAAGGCATCCGAGCCCGACAAGGCCTAGAGCGGCTGCGCCGCATGTGAACGGAAATTCGTAGCCTGCTACGAGTTTCCGTTCACATGCGCGGAGCGCTCTATACCCTGACTGCCAGGAGCTTGCCCTCGGTCTCGATCTTGCGCTGATGTTCGTTGAAATCCGGTGCAGCACAGACGAACAGCGTGCGGCCGTCGGATCCGCCGAGCCCGCAGGCAAAGACCCCGAGATCGAAATCGAGCTGCTCGAGAATCTCCCCGCCCGGCGCCACGTGCAGCACTCGCTGCCCCAGCGCGTCGGCGATCCACATCGTGCCGTCGGTATCGATGCAACATCCGTCGGCGGCAACCTTCACCTCGCCGATGGCCGTCGCCATGTCCGTCGACGTCGGTAGTTCACCGAACTTCGCCCAGTCGCGCCGCTCCCCCAGCGACCCGTCCTCGGCGATGTCGAAGGCACTGACCCGGTTGCCGACCGTCTCGTCCACCAGCAGTTCGCCCGAAGCCGTGAACGCCATCCCGTTGGGAAAGTACAGATCCGACGCCACGACGTGCGCGGAACCGTCCGGGTCGACGCGAATCAGGTCGGCCGTCTCGACCGGCGCGAAGTTCATCAGATCGAAGCCGAAATTCCCGATGTACGCACGGCCCTGTGCGTCGACGAGCATGTCGTTGAGATTCGCCCGAACATACGTCGACAGATCGGCGTGCACGGTCATCGAGCCGTCGTGCTCACGCAGAAGCAACTTGTAGTCGCGCATCGACACGATCAGCAGCCGCCCGTCGGGCAACCATCCCAGGCCCGACGGCTGATTGGGCACCTCGGCTTCGACGCGCACGTCGGAGCCGTCCTCGAGGGCGGACAGGACGCGATGTGAGTAGAAGTCCGATACCCAGATCCTCCCCTCGTGCCATCGCGGACATTCGAAGTAGGTGTATCCATCGAGAACGACTGTGGTCTCCGGTTTCATGTTTCGAATTCAAACACCGCGAACGGTGGCCGCGACGCCGAATGCGTGAGCTGGCATGCTGGGGCCCGTGTTCGACGCCCACCTACACATCATCGACCCGAAGTTTCCGCTCATCGAGAACCACGGTTTCCTGCCTGATCCGTACACCATCTCGAACTACCTCTACGACGTCGACGGCCTCGGTATCACCGGCGGCGCGGTGATCTCGGGATCGTTTCAGGGCACCGATCAGACCTACCTGCTGGCCGCTTTGGAGACTCTGGGACGCGGCTGGGTCGGCGTCACTCAGCTCGATCCCAAATGTTCCGACGAGGACATCGTCGCGCTGCACGACGCGGGCGTGCGCGGAATGCGGTTCAACCTCAAACGCGGCGAGACGGATCTTCAGATGCTCACCACTGCGGCGCGTCGTGTCCACGATCTGGTGGGGTGGCACGCCGAGCTGTACGTCGATGCGTCGCTGCTGCTCTCGCTCGAACCGATTCTCGCGAAACTACCGGCCGTGAGCATCGACCACCTGGGTCTCTCGACGCAGGGCCTGCCGTATCTGCTCGATCTCGTCGATCGCGGAGTACGCGTCAAGGCAACGGGATTCGGCCGGGTGGACCTCGACATCATCGACACTCTGCAGAAGATTCATCGCGTGAATCCGGCCGCGTTGATGTTCGGCACCGATCTACCGGGCACCCGTGCCCCGCGTCCGTTCTCGGAGACCGACATCGACATCATTTCTCACGCCGTCGGCGGCGATCTCCCGGCGGTGCTCGACGCCAATGCGCGGGCCTGGTACCGCGTCCCCTGACCTCAGACGAAGAGAGCTCCGCCGAGCCACACCGCCGAGGCGAGTAGGGCACCGAACAGCTCCACCAGGATGGACAGCCCAGCCGCTTTGGTGGCGTGCACGGTGGATCTCCAAGCCTCCGAATGATTGCGATGCCTGGGCACCTCGGCCACGTAGACGCCGGCGATGAAGCCGATGAACAGTCCGACGACGGGGATGACGAAGAATCCGACGATGCCGAGCAGTCCGCCGATCATCAGCGATCGCATCGGCACTCCGGCCTCCCGCATACGCCGGCCCGGCCAGGTGTACTTCACGACGCCGCTCAGAACCAACAGCACCGTCGCGATCGCGAACACCGTCCAGGCGGCTGCTCCGCCGGTGACCCACGCCCACACTGCGACGGCCACGAAGATCAAGATGGTGCCCGGCAGAATCGGGACGACGATACCGACGAGGCCGACCAGAATCACCAGGCCGACCAGGACCTCACCGAGCACGCTCATGGGCTCAGTCTGCCCTGTGTCGGATCAGACGGTGGGGCGAACCTTGCCCGCTGCCTCGCGCGCCCGGCTTCGCGCCGTCTCGATGTCCGACGCCGTCGACACCGCAACGCCCATCCGACGCCTCACGAAACTCGTCGGCTTGCCGAACAGGCGAAGATCGGTCTCGGGGACAGCCAGCGCGTCGGCGACGCCGTCGAAGTGAATCCCGTCCGCATCGACGCCGCCGTAGATCACCGCCGACGCTCCGGGTGAGAGCAGTGTCGTGTCGATCGGCAGACCGAGAACGGCCCGGGCATGCAGCTCGAACTCCGAGAACCGTTGCGTACGAAGCGTCACCAGGCCCGTATCGTGCGGCCGCGGACTGACCTCGGAGAAGTACACGTTGTCGCCCTGCACGAACAGTTCGACGCCGAACAACCCGCGCCCACCGAGCGCCGTCGTGATGCGCTCGGCAACATCGCGCGCACCGGCCAGGGCCGCGTCGGACATCGGTTGTGGTTGCCAGGATTCGATGTAGTCGCCGGATTCCTGGAGGTGCCCGATCGGCTCGCAGAACGAGGTTCCGTCGGCCGCTCGGACGGTGAGAAGTGTTATCTCGTAATCGAAATCGACGAATCCTTCCACGATGACGCGGCCGAGGTCGACGCGGCCGCCCTTAAGCGCGTAGTCCCACGCCGCCTCGACGTCGGACTCGCTGCGCACGACGGACTGCCCCTTGCCCGACGAGGACATGACGGGCTTGATGACCGCGGGAAAGCCGATGGTGGACAATGCATCTCGCACGTCTTCGAGAGAGTCGGCGAACGCGTACGGCGACGTCGGCAGCCCGAGCTCCTCGGCCGCGAGACGCCGGATGCCCTCACGGTTCATGGTCAACTGCGTCGCGCGAGCGGTCGGGATCACCACGCTCCTGCCCCGCGCTTCGACCTCGGCCAGAGCGTCGGTGGCGATGGCCTCGATCTCCGGCACCACGAAATCCGGCTGCTGCGAATCGATCAGCGCCAGCAGTTCTTCGGGGTTGCTCATGTCGATCGTGAACGCGTGATGGGCCACCTGATGACCGGGGGCGTTGTCGTAGCGATCGACGGCGATCACCTCGACGCCGAGGCGCTGGAACGCGATGATCACCTCTTTGCCCAGCTCACCCGAGCCGAGCAGCATCACCCGGGTGGCCCCGGGAGTGAGCGGAGTACCGATACGGACGGGATCTGGGGCAGTCACAGCCCTATTATCCACACCCCGATCGGTTGGACGACCTAGTACAAGTTAGTCTCCATTCACATTCGCAGCTGACGAGTCGGAACGAGGCAAATAACGTGTCGAACACTGGTGGACCACTCGCAGGGCTCCGCGTCGTCGAACTCGCAGGCATCGGGCCCGGCCCACACGCCGCACTGCTGCTGGCCGACCTCGGCGCAGACGTCGTACGCGTCCAGCGCGCCGGGCAGATCTCTCCCCACGACCACCAGCTGCGCAGCCGCACCATCGTCGAGGCCAATCTCAAGGATCCCGCCGACATCGAGAAGGTTCTGGGGCTCGTCGAACGCGCCGACGTACTGATCGAGGGCTTCCGCCCCGGCGTCACCGAACGTCTCGGCCTCGGACCCGACGACGCCCTCGCCCGCAACCCTCGCCTGGTGTACGGCCGGATGACCGGCTGGGGCCAGGAAGGCCCGTGGGCGCAGACCGCAGGCCACGACATCAACTACATCTCCGTCACCGGCGTCCTGAACGCAATCGGCCGCGAGGGCGAGCGGCCCGTGCCACCGATGAACATGGTCGGCGACTTCGGCGGCGGCTCGATGTTCCTCGTCTTCGGCATCATGGCGGCGCTCTACGAGCGACAGAACTCCGGACAGGGCCAGGTGGTCGACGCGGCCATGGTCGACGGCACCGCCGCACTCTCGCACATGATCTGGGCCTGGCGTGGCGTCGGAGCCTGGAGCGACGACCGCGGCACCAACCTGCTCGATACCGGCGCACCGTTCTACGACACCTACGAGACCTCCGACGGTCAGTACATGGCAATCGGCTCCCTCGAGCCGCAGTTCTACGCCCAGCTGCTCACCGGCCTCGGCCTCTCCGACGCAGATCTCCCGCCGCAGATGGACAAGTCGCGCTGGCCCGAACTGCGCGAGAGATTCACCTCGACGTTCCTGTCCAAGACCCGCGACGAATGGGCCGCGATCTTCGACGGCACCGACGCCTGCGTATCACCGGTACTCACCTTCGCCGAGGCCCCGAACCACCCGCACATGAAGGATCGCGACTCCCTCATCGACATCGGCGGCGTCACGCAGCACCGCCCGACACCGCGCTTCTCCCGCACCGAAAACGGAGTCCCGACGCCACCGCCCGCCACGGCAACCGACATCGCGTCGGTCTGGGTCTGATCTGTTTACGCCGAACTCGAAGTTATGGACGCTTTTCCGCTGATTTCCGTCCACAACTTCGAGTTCGCGGTCAGAACACGGTCACTCAGAACACCAGCGCCGGCTGTTCCGATTCGGCACTGGGGGCCAGGGCACGGTACGCAGCAGCCGTGGCCATCACCGCGGCCCTGAGCTCCTGCGGCTCACGGGTGTACGGCAACCTGATATGGCGCTCGAATGCACCCTCGACGCCGAATCGCGGGCCCGCAGCCAACACTGCCCCGAAAGCGGGCGCGGTGGCGGCGAGCGCACTCGACACCGGCGCAGGCAGCTGCAACCACAGCGACATGCCGCCCTCGGAGCGGCGATAGCGCCAGTCCGGAAGATGTTCGGCCAGAGCATCTTCGAGCACGTCGCGACGCTCACGTAGTTGCGATCGACGGAGCTCGAGCGCCGGTTCCGCATCCTGCAGCAGGAAGGACGACGCCAACTGATCCATGATCGAGGTGCCGAGGTCGTGCGCAGCCCGCGAACCTGCCAGCTGAGAGACCAGCGACGGATGCGCCCTGATCCATCCGATGCGCAGGCCGCCCCAGAACGATTTGGAGGCCGAGCCGATCGTGACGATGTCGGACCCCGAGACCCGCCCGAACGACGCGACAGGCGGCGGAGGCGGGGCGTCGAGCCACAGGTCCACCATCGTTTCGTCGACGATGAGCGTCATGCGGGTGTCGCGGGTGATGCGTGCGAGTTCGGCCCTGCCTTCGGCACTGAGCACCTGCCCGGTGGGGTTGTGAAAGTCCGGAATCAGATATGCGACCTTGGCTGCCGTTTGCCGTGCAGCGCTGCGAATTCCGTCGAGATCCCAGTCGCCGTCCGCGGGGCGCACCGGTACCGGCACAGGACGGGCACCCACACGTCTGATGGCTTCGAGGGCATTGGGGTACGTCGGGTGATCGATCAGCACTCGATCACCGGGCGAGGTCAACGTACCCAGCAACAGCCGAACAGCTTGCTGCGCACCGGAAGTCACCATGATCTGATCGGCCGTCGTCGGCAGGCCACGCTCGACGAAGCGCTGTGCGATGGCCTCCCGCAGCACCGCCAGACCGATGGGCTCCATGCCGTGCGTCGGCAGATACGTCGGAAGTGCTTGCAGCGCAGACTCGTACGCCGCGGTCATGGTGCCGTCCTCCGCTGCCATCGCCGCGTGAGACATATCCACCACTGGACCCGATGGCGAAGTCGACTGAATCAACAACCCATTGGGGGTCGGTGCAGCCGGGAGGGCGACGGTACTGCGCGATCCCTGCTTGCTGATCAGATAACCCTCGTCTCGCAGCACCGAGTACGAGGAGGTGATGGTGGTGCGACTGAGATCGAGGGCCGCCGACAGATCACGCTCACTGGGCAGACCGACGCCGAGCGGAATCCGGCCGTCGTGAATGAGCAGACGGACGCCGTCGGCCAACGCGCGATACGTCGGACGCGAGGCCTTGCGCCTACCGGATCCATCCGAGGACGCGTCGCCGCGCCAGCTGCCGAGATCGCGGGCCAGTGACGTTGCATTGAGGACTCTCGAAGCCATGCACTCCAGTATTCGCCCACTGGCCTCCGAGATTCAAGTCCATTCTGGATTCAACTGGACCGTACACCGAGTGCAGGTGGATACTGGACCGATGCCGAGCAGCACGCTCTTCGACACCGCCATCGGCCGTTGCGGCATCGCATGGACGGACGACGGAGTGCTCGCCGTCGCCCTGCCCGAGCCGTCGGATGAGGCGATGGTGGACTACCTTGCCGGCTTCGGTGCAGCGGAAGGACCCGTCGACGCACTCGCGGCCGACGCGATCGAGCGAATCGTCGCACTGCTCGATGGACGAACTGTCGACATGAGTCCGATTCCGCTGGTCCTCGACGTCTCGGAGTTCGACGCGTCGGTGTACACCGTGTGTAGTGGGATTCCCCGGGGCGCGACACTCACCTACGGCGACATTGCTCGCAGACTCGGCCACCCCGGTGCAGCCCAGGCCGTGGGCGGTGCGTTGGGACGTAACCCCGTGCCGATCATCGTCCCGTGCCATCGGGTGCTCGGCGCAGGCACGGAAGTCGGCGGATTCTCGGCGCCGGGTGGTACGAATACCAAACAAAAGATACTCGGTATCGAAGGAGTTCCAGGCTTCGACGAGCCGACGTTGTTCTGAATTACTGCGCATCGAATTTGAACTGCTGGATTGAATAAACGGGCAGAAACGGGGAGGGAGAAAGGGTTTCAGGCTGATATTCCGAGAGCCGCGACAGGAGCGTCGACCCCCGACACCATTCCAGCTTCCGACCCCGGGCTCACACCGGATTCCTCGCGTCGACCCCCGATGGTGAATGCACCCACGTCCGGCAACCACCCGATGGCCCCACGCTGAAAGAGGTTGTACCGACCGGATCCGGTGGGCGTCGGACGCTCGTTGCTGATCGGATAGCCAAGTGCGCCATAGGGTCCCCCGTGGCCGAGGTACCAGTCGAGAATCGGACCGTGCACTTCGTGCGCGCCACCTTCGGGAAGAGCGAACACGGTAGCGTGCGTGAATTCGAGCATTCCCCCGCCCTCGGGACCGAGCATGAATTCACCGGCCTGAGCGCCGATCCAGGAATGTTCGTATGCGAAGCGATCGAATTGGTAGCTGAAAACTTCCAATCCGTTGTAATTTTCAGTCATCGCTCGACCTTCCGTCGCTTTACCTGGTCGCAATTATCCACGCAGGCGAGCAGATGTGCAGTTCGATTCGGACATATATCTGACGGCGCTAATTCAATAGCGCGAGAATATCCGCCGGAATCTGATCCGTTGCCGTCGGATCGACCGATGTTCGCGACCATGCTCCGCCGGCACCATCCAACCGAACGAGCTGATCCGGGCCGAGCAGCCACAACTGATCACCGGCGGACCAGTTGACGCCGTAGCCGTACGCCTCACTGGACGTGGCGGGAGCGCTGTACTGGACTGCTCCGGTGGTGTCGACGATCTGGAGTGTCGGAGAGCCGTCGATGTCGACAACCTGGGCAGTCGACGCACCCGACGGCGACGTCACCGGGGTGGCCAGAGCCGCGGGGGTGGGCGGCGTGGTCGTTGTGGTCGGCGGTGGAGGTGCAGGGAGCGTAGTCGTAGTTGTCGGGGGAACGGTCGTAGTCGGAGGAACGGTCGTAGTCGGGGGAGCGGTTACTACCGGTTCAGCGGTCGTCGACGATTCCGCAGTGGTGGCCTGAGCCACTGAAGCAGTGTTCGTCGGTGCCGGGGCTCTTCGGCCCGCTACGGCGTTGCTATTGCTCGTTCCTGCGGGATTACAAGTAGCGGTTGGGAAAAACAAAGTGCCATTCAGGGTCAGTGTTCTCGTCGGCCCCTCAGAAGATGTTCGAGTACCTAAAACTGTTTCGATCGCATACGTGTACTCGCCGGTCAGTGCACCAAGGCCAAGTCCCAGCAGGCCCGAGTTCACAATCGTTACAGACGTTTGTCCAGCAGTGATGGCCGTCCGGGCCAGAACTGTGGGGGACCCTTGACGCCTCATTACATACTGGTATGTGTAGTTCACGCCCTCGATGGCCTGCACTGCAGGCCAAGACAGGATCGAATTCCTTCCACTGATTGCGCAGGTAAGACTCGCAGGAGGCGCGAGTGGGAGCGCTCGTAGGGCCCCACTCGTCGCAGTGGCCGTATCCAACCCAGCGGCTAAGGTTGTCGGCGTCTGGCTTCCCGCAAAACCCATCGCGCTGACCGTGGCCAGCGTTGCAATCACCGCTAACGGCGTCTTGCTGTGTCGACCTCTCGGCTCGAGCTCGGACTCGGTCACGGGTGGCTCGCTTAACCCGAAGCTACGCTCTCGCCTCGGCTTCCAAGCAACTGTCAGCAACACGCCGACAAGGATGCCGCCGACGAAGACGGCTACGGGTCCGCTCAGCCAACTGACCGCGTAGCCCAATTTTGGGATGCTGAACAGAACTCGACGCGCGTCCGAGACAACGTACGACTGTGCATCCACTTCTGCGTTCGCGTCGCCTTTGAGAATCAGTTGTGCACTGTCGGTTCCGACTGCTCCGATTTCCACAACACGGTGAGTAATCCCATTTCCCGCAGAGTTGGTCACGTTCACGATGTCGCCGACCCGAATATCTAGAGCTGGAGTCTTCTTGCTCAACGCCAGCGCACCGGTGTCGATCGCCGGGGACATCGACCCCGACCTGAAGATCAACGGAGTAATACCGAAAATGAACGCCGCCAGAGCCATCGATACGCAAATCAGGCCTGACAATGCACCGATAGTGAGGGCAGTCTCTTTCCACAGGTTACGACTGCGAGTCCTGCTAGCCTCGCTGTTGCTTTCGGTTGTCTCGGACATGATTTACGTCGAAGTCGCGTCGAGCTTGTAGCTGACCGTGCCGGTAGCAGCCGAGGACGGAGACGTGGTACCGATCATTTTCACGACGATGCACAGATTGTCGACCTTGGGAGCGGGTAGAGGAAGCGTAGTTCCTTGGCCCGCTAGCGCCCGATCCGGATGCGAAAACTTTTGCGGCGTAGCGAGTCCGGTCACGGTAGACAAAATGGTGCCCGTGCAGGAGGTGTTCGCGGTATTGGCAGAACCGAGATAGACCGTCGACTCGAGAAGCGGTCCCAGGCTGGGCGTACTGGTGCTGTTGACCGTGGCCGTTATCGAATAGGTGAACCCCACGGTTCCTGAATTCGAGACGATCAAGTTAGCCGAACGCGTGTCGTTCGGAAACAGGTCGAGTTTCGTCATAGTCGTAGTGAACGCAGGCGGAAGGGTGTCCACTGCCGGGTCGCCCAACTTGATGTCAATCTTGCCGGTAGTAAATACGCCGGACGTCGCAGTTGCGGTGTCCGACCAGGCTGCCAGTGTCCCGACCGAACCTAGTCCGAGGACGATGCCGATCGACATAATGGCCCGAGCTCGAGCACTGATGAGCGCGAGGCCGATTCGGCGAAGAACCGTCTTCACACCGACTGAGTCTTTGTGACGCGATATCACGGCTGCGCCCCTTCCATATCCATCCGTGTACCCGACAGCTCCGGGCACACGTCGCTCATACTGTTGTCCCACTGAAGAATCAGATCAATTTGTGCTGTGGAGGTTCGGGTGTCGTTGCCGGCTGCTTCCGACATCGCGACGACCACATCGATACGTTTCTTCTCCCCGGCAGGGATGGTGGTCAATGCGCATGACTCGGTCACGGCGTCACCGATCGAGACATCGAGGGCGCGAACGAATGCCGGATTGTCACTGTCGAGAGACACCCACAACCGCCCGTCGGTGTCGGTGTCGTTGAAGACATGAAACTGTGAACTGCGAGAGTCCTGCGGAACCCACCGAATGTCTTTGTCGAACAACGGGCTTGTGAAATCGGTATCCCACCGCTCGCCGTCGGCGCTGTACTTTATCGTCTGTGCCGCTTGAGTTGGACCAGCACCCATCAGCAGAACGACCGAACTGCCCGCAAAAGCTGCGGTGCAGGCGACGAACGTGCTGTGCTTCACCGCGCCTGCTCCTTCCGGCTCCGGTGGCGATCCATACCGGCCCCGACGAACATCACCAGCGCATAGCCGAACAGACCGATGACGATGATCGCAACAGTGATCTTGCGCTGCTCGCCGTTGAGCCAATTGTTGACGTAGCCCATGTACGGAACCGAATACCAGACTTCACCGCGAATCTGACCCACCTGCACCGGGTTCTCGTCGTCGGCACCGTTGTTGTCACCGCGGGTGATGAATGTGAGTTCACCGCGGCCGCTCTGCCGGGTGGCGACGATACGGTGCGTCACCACTTCGGGCTCGCCCGAACGTATTTGGTAGGTGATCGGCGTTCCGACAGCCAGTTCGTTCGGCTCGACGGGTCGCACGACGATCAGACTGCCGGGGGGATACGTCGGTTCCATGGATTGAGTCAGCACGGTGTACGGCGTGGATCCGGTGACACGCGGAATGACGACGGTGGCCAGAAGAATCAGAACCATCGCGGCCAGCAACGTGTAGGACACGATCCGGCTCACCCACCACCACACGCCCGTGCGCTCGTCGTCATCCTCGCGCGGCGGGACGACCGGGATGACGTCGGTGTCGTCGGTGGTCATGCCTGATCCGCTCGGAAGGAGAACGTCACTGTCGAGGATGCGCTCTGAGGTGGTTGATCGGAGGTGGTGAGTCGAAAGCACCACACTTCGCTCGCACCGGGAGCGAGAGGGCGGGCTGCGGGTGCGGCCGGCACCTGCGCACCTGCTGCGGTGTCGTTGTACAAAACAGTTGCGCCGGTCGGCGAACCGGTTGGCGGACACGCCTCGACGTCGGCAACAGTGCTTGCGGTCAGCGTGAAAGGCAGCGTTCCGCTCACGGTTGTGTCCTGCAGTCGGAAGAGGAAGGGGGTGGTGCCGGAGTTCCGGATCGACAACGGTGCCTGAGCGAATCCGTTCGGCTCGAAGTTCAACGACCCCAGCCCTGCGATCGTGAAATCGTTCACCTCGGCACCGGCTTCTCCCACCTTGATGTCCAGGGTGCCCGAGGTGATGGTGCCGCCCCCGATCACCTCTTCATCGCGCCACAGCGCGCCCGTCACCTGTGCCGAGCCGAAGCTCACCACAAGGACGGACGCGGCTGCCAGCGCCCAGTATCGACCGTGCTTCAAAGGAACCAGGACTTAGAGCGGACGGATCTGCGTGAGATCGAGGGTGAATTCCGACAGATCGATGCTCTGGTCCTGTGCCTCGGTGCCGGTCTGCCCCGTCAGCTCGCCCGTGTTGGGGTTGAACGTGAATCGGACCTCGACGCTGATGATTTGGTCAGCGGGTGCGCTCGTCGTTCGAGTGATCACGGCAGTTCCCGCGCCATCCGTAGGTAGAGGATTGTCGGCAGCGTCGGTGGCGGCAACTGATGTAGTGATGGCGGCGAGCAATTCGGCCGAGTCCGGTGATTCGACGTCGACGACATTGCTGACGTCAGCTGTCAGATTTGCTGTGAGGTTTTCACCCTCGGCCTCAACCGAAAAGTCAGCCGTGTATGCGACCGTGTCACCCGGCACGATGCGGAACGTGTCGATATTGATGTCCACCGGAGGCGTGACGTCGTCAGAGACGTCCTGCCAATTGACCGTGTCCTCGTCTAGTGTGAGGCGAAGGTCGCCGGAGGTGATCGTTCCACCACCGAGTGTCTCGCTGTCGTTCCAGAGAGCCAGCGAACCCATACCACCGAGCAGCAGTACCGCCGCCGCCCCTGCCGCTACTGCACCCTTGGTTGCCTTGTTCATGTACGTTCTGCTTTCTTCGTAGGCCTTCGAGAACAGGCCGGGTGAGGGGGTGACCCGGTGTGGGTCGGTCGGCCATCCGAAGAGGCCTCCGCAACTGGTGCGACATCCATTGTTTCGCAACGACCGCCCGGTCTGTTACCCATCCGAGAGTAAAAGTCCAGGAGTCTTTTTGGGTGCATATTACGAACTCCAGGATTACACATGATTGCCCGGTGTAAACCACTAGCGGACATAAATTACGTTGATTACCAGGCATTAACCGCTGTTCGACGCCTGAAAGCTGGCAGCAAAGACGCTTTTCAGAGCTCTTGTCGGTCTAGATCGCCGTTTTGGTGTAGACACACCGTCTGACTGCAGCGACTCGGCTGCACGCACGAAAATGCCCCGAGGCCGTGGGCCTCGGGGCTTGAAATTTCGCAGAACTGTCTACCGCAGAATGTCCCGCCGAACGATGGTTTCGTCGCGGCCCGGTCCGACTCCGATGCACGACATGTACGCACCGGAGAGCTCCTCGAGACGCAGGACGTAGTTCTGCGCGTTGATGGGCAGTTCCTCGAACGTGCGGGCACCGGAGATGTCTTCCCACCAACCGGGCATCTCTTCGTAGATCGGCTTCGCGTGATGGAAACCGGTCTGCGTCATCGGCATCTCGTCGTGCCGGACGCCATCGACGTCGTACGCGACACAGATGGGCACCGTGTCCAGGCTCGAGAGCACGTCGAGCTTGGTCAGGAAGTAATCGGTGATGCCGTTGACGCGGGTGGCGTAGCGCGCGATGACGGCGTCGAACCAGCCGGTGCGTCGAGCACGACCGGTGGTGACCCCCACCTCGCCGCCCTGCTTGGCCAGGTATTCACCGTGATTGTCGAACAGCTCCGTCGGGAACGGGCCCGAGCCGACACGCGTCGTGTAGGCCTTCAGAATGCCGAGGACGGTCCCGATCTTGTTGGGTCCGATACCCGATCCGACCGACGCACCGCCCGCCGTCGGATTCGAGGACGTGACGTACGGGTACGTGCCGTGATCGACGTCGAGCAGGGTGCCCTGCGATCCCTCGAGCAGAATCGTCTCGCCGCGCTCGAGAGCCAGGTTGAGCTGCAGCCTGGTGTCGGTGATGCGGTGCTTGAAACCTTCGGCCTGCTCGAGCACCTCGTCGACGACCTGCTGAGAGTCCAGCGCCCGCCGGTTGTAGATCTTCGAGAGCACCTGGTTCTTGAATTCCAGTGCAGCCTCGACTTTTTGGGTCAGGATCTTCTCGTCGAGCACATCGGCTGCGCGGACGCCGACGCGAGCGAGCTTGTCCTGGTAGCAGGGTCCGATGCCGCGGCCGGTGGTTCCGATCTTCTTGGCTCCGAGGAAGCGTTCGGTCACCTTGTCGATGGCCACGTGGTACGGCATGATCAGGTGCGCATCGGCGCTGAGCAGCAGGTTCGTGGTGTCGACGTCACGCTTTTCGAGGCCGTCGAGCTCGGTGAGCAGCACACCCGGGTCGACGACGACGCCGTTTCCGATGACGTTCTTCACGCCGGGCGTGAGAATGCCCGACGGGATCAGGTGCAGCGCGAACTTGTCGCCGTTCGGAAGGACCACGGTGTGGCCGGCGTTGTTGCCGCCCTGGTAGCGAACGACCCACTGGAGGCGTTCGCCGAAAAGGTCGGTGGCTTTGCCTTTGCCCTCGTCGCCCCATTGGGCGCCGATCAGGACTATCGCCGGCATGTGCTCTCCTACGTTGCTTTCGTGCGAGGACGTGCTGCAAATATTGCTCGATCGAACGCAGCCGTCACCATTTGTCGCAGGCGCGACAGTGGCCGGGAGAACAGTCTAGCCGAGGCGGTGAGCTGGCCCGCATGCCGCTACGGTGGAGCCGAAACGAGGGCACTATGGTCGTTCGAGGGTTCACCGAAGATCTAGGAGCGCCGTGACACCGTTCGTTCTGCACTGCGGAAACCCGCCGTTGCCGATCACGCTGACCGACGTCCCACTGCGCAACGCCGATGCCGTGCCCACCGACGACGACTGCAGCGCGCTGTTCGCAGACATCGAATCCGCACCCGCACCACGCATCATCGTGCTGGGCGACGATGCCTCGCTGGCCGCCGTTCTCACCAGGTTGATGCGCACCGACCGTCTGCACGTCGAAGTTGCGTTCGTACCGGAGACCGCGACCAACGCCGCACACATCTACAAGCTCGGGACCGGATCCCGTGCCGCCAAAGTTGCACTGACAGGAAAGGCGTCGAGCACGCCCCTCATTCGCGACGACGCAGGCAAGGCCGTCGTCGGTCGGGCACTGCTCGGCGGCGGGGGCGGCGCGGAACTCGAGGGCGAGGCCTACGTCGACGACACTCGGTTGTTCTCCGGCGTCGTACCCGGCGTCGAGGTGGCACCGACCCCGGAGCTGCCGGGACTGCGCGCGCGAGTGATCGGCCGTCGACGATTTCTGCCTCGCCGCTGGGTGAGCGGACGCGCGATGCAACTCGGCTCCCCCGCCGCAGACCTGATGCGCGACGGCATCGCCGGCGACAGAACGGTGAAGAGGTCGACGTTCTACCGACACCACGAAGAGTGGTTACTGGTCCGATGACCGTTCCGCTGCGGCGCAGTCCTGTTCTGCCGAGCCCGGTGTTCGTGGCCGTTCTCGCGGTCGCCGGAGTGGGCGGCGCACTGGCGTGGACGGCAGAGGACGTAACCTCTCTCACCGCCCGCCTCGGGGTGTTCGTGCTGGTCCTCGCCGGGTGGATCGCCTCGGTGTGCCTGCACGAATTCGGGCACGCGTACACAGCTTTTCGGGCCGGCGACCGGGAAGTCGAACTCCGCGGTTACCTGACGCTCAACCCGCTGAAGTACACCCACCCGTTGCTTTCGATCGTCCTGCCGGTGATGTTCATCGCGATCGGCGGAATCGGACTTCCGGGCGGTGCCGTGTATCTGCGCACCGGCCAGTTCTCGGCGTCGACGCAGCGGCGCATCGCCCTCGCCGGACCGTTCGCCAACGCCGTTGTCGCCGTGGCACTCCTGAGCGTCATTCGCATGTTCGGCACCGACGGCACCCATCAGGGCTTCTGGTACGGGCTCAGCTTCCTGGCATTCCTGCAGATCATGGCCACGATTCTGAACCTGATCCCGGTACCCGGACTCGATGGATACGCCGCACTCGAGCCCTCGCTCTCGCCCGCCACCCGTGCGTCGCTGAACCAGTTCAAGGCCTACGGAATTCTCGTTCTCGTCGCGTTGCTGTTCGTGCCCGCAGTCAACTCCGCATTCTTCGGGGCGATCTACTCCCTGTTCGGGCTGTCCGGCGTTCCCGAGTTCTTCGCCGGCAACGGCAATTACCTGATGCGATTCTGGCTGTGACTCAACTGTTCTCACGCACGATGCTCGACGCGACATCACGCAGCGATCGACGCAACGATGCGGGCCACAACACGCTGACTCCCCCGCCGAGCGCGATCAGCTGAGCGAGAGCGACCTCCTCGCTCTCGAGCATCAACTCCAGCTCCGTCCACCCGTCGTCATCGGGCGAGCCGAGATCCGGCGTGGCCGCGACGCCGATCACCCGAGGCAGCGCACGGACCGCGTTGTCGGACAATCTGACTCGACAGGGGAACCTCAGCAGCGACCGATCGAACTCCGCCATCGAGTCACCCCACCACTGCGCGAGGTCGAACCCGGCCGGCCGAAGCACCTCCGTCGCCAATTCCGCCACGCTCTCGATCCGATCGACCCGAAACGACAGAACGCGCTCACCACGAGCATTCGGGTCGTTCCGCAGGCTCCACTCCTGGGCCACCAGGTACCAGACCGAGGCCTTCACCACGAGGCCGAGCGGCCCGAGAACCCGACTCCTGCCGCGATAGCCGATCTCGATCTGTCGACCACCGAGCACCGCCCGCGACAACACCGGCACCAGCTCGTTCGCAAGGGGCGCGGTGAACCACCCGGGAACATCCACGTGCACACGCTCACGCCACAGCTGGGCACTCGCCCGTAGCGACACCGGCAGCGCGCCGAGGAGCTTGCTCTCGGCAGCGGCGGTGGCGTCGGACAATCCGAGGTCGGCCGCAACCGACGGCATACCGAGCAGCATCAGCGCCGACGTTTCGGTACCGGTCATGCCGGTCAGTTTCGACTGCCACCCGTCGAGCAGTCGGATGCCGCCGCCGGGTCCGGATTCGGTCCACAGCGGCACGCCCGCGGCCCCGAGCGCGCCGATGTCGCGGTAGATGGTGCGCACCGATACCTCGACCTCGTCCGCGAGAGACTGCGCGGTCGCCTGTCGCCCCTCTTGGAGCAACAGCATGATCCGAAGCAATCGTGCGGAACGCATCTGCCCGATATTACTGACACAGGATGTCAGCAACGGGGGTCGATACTCGACACATGACGACGTGGAACGACTTCTCGACAGCCACCCCGAACCTGGCCTCGGCAGTGCGGGCCAGATTCACCGCCCACAAGCACCATGTACTCGCGACGCTCCGGGCGGACGGCTCACCGCGCGTCAGCGGAACCGAGGTCGAGTTCGACGACAGTGGCGTACTACGCCTCGGTTCGATGCTCGGTGCCGTCAAAGCACGAGACCTGCAGCGCGACGGACGGTATGCGCTGCACAGCAATCCGGGTCACCATTCGATGGAGGGCGGGGACGCGAAGATCGGTGGGCGTGCCGTCGAAATCACCGATCCTGCTGTGCTGCAACCGATATTCGACGCGTCACCGGGAGAGCTGGTGCCGTACCACGTGTTCGATCTCGACATCACCGAGGTGGTGCTGACCTCACTGGTGGACGATCACATGCAGATCGACGTGTGGCGTCCCGGCTCCGAGGTGCGCACCGTCACCAGGTGAGCTCTTCCTTGCAGGTTCGGCCGTGTGCGGTGGGTTCGACCTGCACCGTGGCATGGTCGAGGCCGTAGGCGGACAGCAACGACCGAGCCCTGTCGAGGACCATCGACGACGAGCCCTCGCATTCGAGATGCACTGTGGCCACGTCCATTCCGGTGGTCAACGTCCACACGTGCAGGTCGTGAACTCCCGTCACGCCCGGTAGGGCGGTCAGGTCGCCGGTCAACGCGTCGACGTCGACGTGCCCGGGACTGGCCTGGGTGAGAATGCGCAGCGCCGAGCCGGCGAGCTTGATCGCGCGCGGGATCACCCACAGGGAGATCAGGACACCGACGACGATGTCTGCCCAGGTCCACCCGAACACGACCATCAGCACGCCGGCCACGAGCACGCCGACACTGCCGACCGCATCGGCCAGGACTTCCATGTACGCACCGCGGACCGCCAGGGAATCCTTGGCGTCTCCGCGAATGAGCAGCATGACGACGATATTGGCGGCGAGGCCGGCCGTCGCGGTGAGAATGAGTGGCACGCCGGGGATTTCAGGTGCATCGCCGATACGTGAGATCGCCTCGTACATGATGAATGCCGCAACACCGAGCAGCAGAATGGCATTCGCTATGGCGGTCAACACCTCTGCCCGATGCCAGCCGAATGTCCTTGCCGCTACGGCACTTCCCTTGCGCGCGAGCATCAGCGCGATCAGACCCATCGACATGCCGAGCACATCGGTGAGCATGTGGCCCGCGTCGGCGAGCAGGCCGAGCGACCCGATCGCCAAGGCCACGGTGGCCTCGACGACGAGGAACACCACCAGAATGGCCAGCGCGACGATCATCTTGCGCACGCGAGACCTGGGCGGCCCCGCACCTGCGGGCGTGTGACCGCCCACGCCGTGACTGTGCCCGTGACCCGCGCCCATGAATCCCCTTATGACCGAAATCTACTTCCGGGAGTCACCATATGCGTACATACGCATATATGCAATGGTGTGCTCGGGTCACAACTCCGGCGGGACGTGCGGATGCTTGACCGTCGGCGGCAGAGTCGCCAGCGCCGAGATGCGCTTGAGCCCGGCGACCTGCAGCAAGTCGACGATGATCGACCGCAACTGAGCCAGGACCACCGTCGCCGACAGGCCGGCGTTCGAGATCAACTCCGGCTTGGCACCGGCCGCAACCGACCGCAACACTCGCGCCGCCTCGGCCGCATCCGGCTTCTGCCCCGGATCGGCGAGGATCATCTGACGCAGCACCTCCACGGCATGCGCCAACTTCTCCACCTCGTCGACGACACGCGGATCGAGGATCTCGTCGTCGCGCACCAGCGTCAGCGACCGTCGCGCGAGCACCCGGATGTTGCGGACGGCGTTGTCGATCGGATCGGCCGTTGCCGCCAGCGACGCCAGACGATTCCGGTGATTCCAATACATCGGCGAAATTCGCGCGATCTCCCGGCCGCCCTTGAGGTCGGTCCGCAGAGCATCGATACCGGACTGCGTCGCACGCGCTTTCCGCAATGCCTCCTCGATCGGTTTGGGATCGTTCGCCACCAAACCGTCGGCTACCTTCTGCAACACACTCGCAGCAGTGGCCAACACGCTCGCCGCATCCTTACGGGCCCGCCACACCGGATGCGTCGGGATCAACGCCACGATCGCGATGCCCACCAGACCACCGACCAACGCGTCGACCATGCGGTTGGGGCCACCCATGTTGCCGGGCGGAATGAGTGTCGCCACCAGCACCGCGGACGATCCGGCCTGCATCGCGATGATGGGGCCGCCGTCGAGGAACACCGCAGCCGACATCGCCAACACGACCACCAGCGCGATTTGCCACGGCCCGCTACCGATCAGCGAGATGAGCAGATCTCCGACGCCGATGCCCACCGTCACTCCGACGACGAGCTCGGCCGATCGGCGCAGGCGAGCCCCGAGCGAGACGCCCAGGGAGACGACAGCGGCGATCGGTGCGAAGAACGGGCTCTCGTGACCGACGATGTCCGTCGCCACGAACCACGCCACACCTGCCGCCAACGCGCATTGAATGATCGGCAGCAGCGACAACTTCAGCCGAGCACTGCCCGAATTCAGCCGGGTTCGGCCTCGCGCCCGGCTGGCGCGGGCCCGATCAGCCCAGGCCGAGCGCTTCTGCTGCCTTGGGGTCACAGTCTTCGAGGAGGTCGAGGCAGCGGGCGTACTCGTCGTGCTCGTTGATGTCGCGGGCCGCTTTGGCGAGGACTGCGACGCATCGGAGGAATCCTCGGTTGGGCTCATGGCTGTACGGGACCGGCCCGAATCCCTTCCATCCGTTACGACGCAACTGGTCCAGACCTCGGTGGTAACCGGTACGAGCGTAGGCGTACGCCGTGATGGTGGCACCCGACTCGAGCGCGGCCTCGGCCAGGTAGGCCCACGCGATGGACGCCGTCGGATGCGCCGACGCGACGGTCTCGGGCGCCTCGTGGTTCAGCAGCGCGGATTCGGCCTCGTCGTCTCCGGGCAACAGTGTGGGTTGGGGTCCGAGCAGATCACCGAAAGAAGTCATGGCGCTCATTGTGCCCCTACGTCACCGAATCGTGTCCGAACACCCCCGGTGGCGCTCGCGCTGAGCGGCCGACACGGTCGATAGGCTGCCAGCTGACCAAAATTTCGGTAGTACCCGCTCTTGCAAGAATTCGGTGAACGAGGGAGAACGCATGCCGGACGAGAAGAAGAATGCGCCCTCCGAGGTCGACGCAGCCACCGAGAAGATCGATCCGGGCAAGAAGAAGCAGGTCGACGAGCCGGTCGCGAAGCCCACCGCGGCCCCGCGCCGTATCCCGCCACGAAACCCGTCCGAAGCCCCGACGAACGATGTTGCGGCAGAGAAGAAATCACCCGCCGCTGTGCCGCAACCAGTCGGGCCGAGGAAGATCGAGCCGCAGAAGCCGGGCCCCAAGCAGGTCGGTCCCCAGCGCATCGGGCCGTCGCCGACAGACCCCGGCACACCGAGTCGGAAGAAGTGGTGGGCGGCGCTGGTGGCAGCGGTTGTCGTGATCGGGGCAGTGGCCGCCGGTGCATACCTGTTGGTCGACCGCACGAGCGTCGACGACTCCCCGGAGGCCCGGATCAGGACGACCGTGGATTCCTTCACCCGAGCATTGGCCGGCGGCGACCTCGCCACGCTACGCAGTACCTCGTGCGGTGATTTGGCGACGTTCTACCGAGACATCCCGGAGGCGGAATTCGCCGAGGTGCATCGCGCCTCGCTCGAGCAGGGCAACGTACCGACCCTCGACAGCATCGACGCCATCCAGGTCGGCGACGACACCACCGCGATCGCTCAGGTCATCGCGCACACCGATGCCAACCCGAACGATCGATCGCCGCGCACCTTCGATCTGCGCCTCGAGGGCGGGCAGTGGAAGGTGTGCAGCTGACGCTGCATGTGCGCGGAAACTCGTAGCCTGCTACGAGTTTCTGCGCACATGCGGCGAAGCCGCTCTATCCGGCGGACACGCTGCGACCGGCGGACTTGAGGTCGTTGCAGGCCTCGACGACACGGGCGGTCATGCCTGCCTCGGCCTTCTTGAGGTAGCTGCGCGGGTCGTAGGCCTTCTTGTTGCCGACCTCGCCGTCGACCTTGAGTACACCGTCGTAGTTGGAGAAGAAGTGTCCGGCGATGGGACGGCTGAACGCGTACTGGGTGTCGGTGTCGACGTTCATCTTCACCACGCCGTACTCGAGTGCCTCGTCGATCTCGCTCTTCGCCGATCCCGATCCGCCGTGGAAGACGAAGTCGAACGGCTTGGAACCCGAAGCCAGACCGAGCTTCTCCGTCGCGACCTTCTGGCCGTCGGCGAGCACCGAAGGCTTGAGCTTGACGTTGCCCGGCTTGTAGACGCCGTGCACGTTGCCGAACGTCGCCGCCAGCAGGTACCGCGAGCCCGCGTCGCCTGCACCGAGCGCCTCGACGGTCTTGAGGAAGTCCTCGTTGGAGGTGTACAGCTTGTCGTTGATCTCGGCCTCGACGCCGTCTTCCTCGCCGCCGACGACACCGATCTCGACCTCGAGAATGATGTTCGCTGCCGCAGCGCGGGCCAGCAGGTCCTTGGCGATCTCGAGGTTCTCGTCGATCGGGATGGCCGAGCCGTCCCACATGTGCGACTGGAACAGTGGGTTCTTGCCTGCGTCGACGCGCTCCTGCGAGATCGCGATCAGCGGACGGACGTACGTGTCCAGCTTGTCCTTGGGGCAGTGGTCGGTGTGCAGAGCGATGGTGACGTCGTACTTGGCGGCGATCACGTGCGCGAACTCCGCGAGCGCCACAGCGCCGACGACCATGTCCTTGATGCCCAGTCCCGATCCGAACTCGGCTCCGCCGGTCGAGAACTGGATGATGCCGTCGCTACCCGCGTCGGCGAAGCCCTTGATGGCGGCATTGATGGACTCGGAACCCACACAGTTGATTGCCGGAAAGGCGAACTTGTGTTCCTTCGCCCGGCCCAGCATCTCGGCGTAGACCTCGGGAGTTGCGATAGGCACGGCGTCATTCCTCCATTGAAAAGTTCGGTTGTGTCCAGTGCAGTATGGCAACCTCCCGGCCCGGTGTCGTGCGTACCCGCGCTCCCCTGGTCATTCCGCAGGCTCCACTCCCGCGCTCCTCCGGTCATTCCGCAGGCTCCACTCCCGCGCCCCTCCGGTCATTCCGCAGGCTCCACTCCCGCGCCCCTCCGGTCATTCCGCAGGCTCCACTCCCGCTGACGTCGGCCGGGAGCGACGGCCCGTCGACGGTGCCGAACAGGCCGTCACGTTCTCAGCGGGGCGGCATCGTCTCGTTCAGGACTTACCAGTTTCGGCCGGTAGTGTGGGCGCGGTGAGTCTCCTAGCTGCCTCGGACACGATGACGACGAACCTGGCCCTGTTGCCCGGATTTCTCGACCCCGTGAACCTGCTCAACTCTTTCGGTCACTGGGTGCTCATCGGGCTGCTGTTGGTGGTCTTCATCGAGTCGGGGCTGCTGTTTCCGCTGCTCCCAGGCGATTCTCTCCTCTTCACAGCCGGGTTGATCGCGGCGTCGAAGTCCACCGAGATCGAGCCGTTCGCGTCCATCTGGACCCTCGTGATCCTGATCCCGATCGCGGCCATCCTCGGCGATCAGGTCGGCTATCTCATCGGCACGAAGGGTGGCGCGGCCCTCTTCAAGAGCAACGATTCGCGATTCTTCAAGAAGAAGTACATCGACGAATCGCACATCTTCTTCGAGAAGCACGGTCCGATCACCATCATCCTGGCGCGCTTCGTGCCGATCGTGCGTACGTTCGCACCGGTCGTCGCCGGTGCGTCGCACATGAAGTACTCCCTGTTTCTCACCTACAACGTCGTCGGCGGCATCCTCTGGGGCGCGGGCGTGACCGTGATGGGGTACCTGCTCGGGCAGATCGCGTTCATCCGTGAACACGTCGACATCATCTTCCTCATCATCGTCGCCGTCTCCGTCCTCCCCATCGTCATCGAGGTCGGCAAGCGCATGATCAAGGCCCGCAAGACTCCGCTCGGGGAGGCCACCGACGTGATCGAGACCGTCGCCCCGGACACGAAGTCCTGATCGAGATCCTCCGAAAGTGATCGAGTCCATGTCGTCGATTACCACTGCGCTGCCGTCCGTGTCCGTTCAGGCCGTCGGCAGTTTCGGTCCGCTGGAGACAGCAGGCCCCCTCGTCGTGTGGATCGTCGTGATGACCTTCGTGTTCATCGAATGCGCAGTGATCATCGGGTTGTTCCTGCCAGGGGATTCGATGCTGATCACGGCCGGAATCGTGATGGCGACCCATGCGTCGGGCACCGGTCACATCTGGGCGCTGTCGCTCGGTGCGATGGTCGCCGCCATCGCAGGCAACCAGGTGGGGTATTCGATCGGCCACCGGACCGGCTCGACGCTGGTGGCCCGCAAGAACGGCAAGTACCTCAACACCAAGAACCTGCACAAGGTCAATCTCCTGCTCGAGAAGCACGGATTCTGGGCGGTGCTGGTCGCGCGGTGGATCCCTTGGGTGCGCACCCTGTGCCCATTGGTCGCAGGTGCCGCGAAGATGGATCACCGCAAGTACACGATCGCCAGCACTCTCGGTGCCATCATCTGGGCTCCGGTACTGCTGCTGATCGGGTTCTACTTCGGCTCGTTCATCGACGGCATCCCGTGGCTGATGCCTGCAGTCCTGATCGGCATGATCGTGCTGCTGGTCGTCGGAACCGGGCTCGGTATCTGGCAGTACCGCAAGGAAATGGCACGCCCCGAGGAGACCATCGAGGTCGAAGAGGTCGTCGAGTAGGTTCTCTCGAGCAGTGCTCTAGAAACCCGCAGCTGCGACGCGGTATGCGGCTTCCATGAGCATCCAGCCGCCGAGTTGCACCGAGAGGTCCCGTTCGGGGACGTCGGACGGTCGGACCGTTCCTTCGGTGAAGGTGGCGATGTGCAGGCCTTGCCCCGGGAAGCGGGCTTCGCGGGTCCAGTCGGCCCCGAACAGCGGGTTGTCTTCCACTTCGAGGCGGTTCTCCCACGCAGACTCGGCCGAGTTCAGCACGATCGCTGCTGCGAGTTCGCGTGCTCGGTCGTCGGCGTCCGAGTCTCCGGGTAGCTCCACCGCGACCATCGCCAGGTAGCGCGCGAGGATCGGGTTGAAAAGGCCGCCGTCTCCCCCACCGCCGCCGGTGATGACGAGGTTGCGGGTCAGGTGGTTGTCGATGGCGTCGACCAGGGCATGGACTCGCTGGGCGTGCCTGGGTTCGCCGAGTCGAACGGCGAGTTCGGTCTCGAGGCCCAACGTGACGCCCTGGCAGTAGCTGTAGACGGCGCGTTCCATCTCGCCGGGCTTTCCGGCCTCGACGAGTGCGCGAGTGGAATGCATTCCGTCCAGAATCAGCCCCGTGCGCGGATCTTTGAGGGTGCGGTCCATCCAGTCGGCCATCTCCTGGGCGCGCCACAGCCGACCGGTGCGCGCCAGCATGATCGCGGCCGGACCGTTGGCGGGTGCGTTGTAGAAATCCGACTTCTTGCGCCACGGAATGCCTCCGCCCTCGGCCGGAGCCCAGGCGTCGAACAATTCCATCTCGATCTGCTGGATGCCACCGCGATTGCCGACGAAGTGCTGCCGCTGAGCGCGTTCGAGCGCCAACCCGAGCCACGCCATGTCGTCGTAGTAGCTGTTGGTCCACCCGCTGACGTTGCGGGTTCGGTGTGCGCGGGTGATCTTGTTCAGTCGCCGACGGCGCTTGGCGGTGAGTTCGCGATCTGCGGCGTCGACCGCGCAGTCGAGCAGGTGGGCCTGCCACCAGTAGTGCCAGCGCAGGAACATCCGCTCCTTGCGCACCGGTGGCCAGGCGACGACTCCCAACGTCGTGCCCGGCAGCCCCCACAGCCGACGCATGTGCCGCGCGACGACGGCCCCCTCCGCGGCGTCCGCACGCTGCGACCACAACTCCTGCATACCCGCAATCCTGCCACTACCGTTGCTGATTCGTTACATCCCGCCCCGGAAACCATCCCGGGAACCGCCGCGGTTTCACCACGCAGTATCGAGGTCGGCATGCCGCCGAATCCACGAGTGCATGGCGATTCCGGCGGCAACACCTGCATTGATGCTTCGGGTGGAACCGAACTGGGCGATCGATACCGTCATCGAGGCCGATTCCCGCGCGCTATCGGTGACACCCGGTCCCTCTTGTCCGAAGAGCAGCAGGCACTGGCGCGGCAACTCCGCCGTCTCGATCGGTACCGACCCCGGGGTGTTGTCGACGGCCACGACGACGAGACCCTGCTCCTCGGCGAGCGCCATCAACGCCTCCACCGAGTCGTGGTGATGGATGTGCTGGTAGCGGTCGGTGACCATGGCACCGCGCCGGTTCCACCGCCGACGCCCGACGATGTGGACCGCCTGCGCCGCGAAGGCATTCGCGGTGCGCACCACCGTCCCGATGTTGGCGTCGTTGGTGAAGTTCTCGATGGCGACGTGCAGCGAATGCCTGCGGGTGTCGATGTCGGCTACGATCGCCTCGCGTCGCCAGTAGCGGTAGGCGTCGACGACGTTGCGGCGATCACCGCCTGCGAGCAGTTCCGGGTCCAACCGTGGATCGTCGGGTGGCGGTTCGGCGTGCGTGTCGAACCACGGTCCGACGCCGTTGGGGTTCTCACCCCATTCGGTGGGGCCGGCATCGTCCGACGACGGTTCGCTGTCGATCGTGTTCTCGCTCAATAGACTTCGTTGCTGTTCGGTGCGATGCGGAAGCCGTGTCCGGTCGCGTCGTCGACACACGAGATGCCGTTCTCGGCGGAGGTGCAGGTGAATCCGTTCTCGGCGATGGTCGCGCCGACCGGGAGCGGTGGATCGATGGTGTCCCCACCCGAGGTGTAGACCACGCCGCCGGAACACATGAATCCAGCCGGACCCTCGTTGGTGACTCGAATACCGTTGCCCCAGTTGATCATGCAATCCTCGGGCCGCGGCGGCACCGGAGTGGTGGTGCCCTGGCACCCGGCCTCGGTACGGCTCGACAGCGGCACGATTCCGCATTGGAACAGACCGTCGGGGGAACTGAAGTAGTACGCACCGCCGATGGCGGCGTACGTCGTCTGCGGTTCCTCGGTGGGCGGCGGCTCCACCGGAGGCGGAGGTGGCGGGAGTGGTACCTCCGTGGTCGTCACCGGCGCAGGGGTGGTGGTTGCCGTCGTCGTCGTAGGCGCGACGGTGGTGGTCGACGCAGGCGGCGGAGGCTGGGCCGCGGACTCACTGCTGCAACCGGTGAGAACGAGCGCGGTACCGGCCCCGATTCCCACCAACCAGGCTCGTGCCCAACCCATTTGCCTTTCCCTGCTCGACCGCTGCCCGCTCGAACCCCACGTACTCAGCATGAAGAAACCCCGACCCACCTTTCGACACCGATTGCTCGAAAGACCGACGATACCGGCGTACCGCCGGCATCGTTCGGCGATAAGTCCTAGGTGTGGCTCAGGCGCCGGTTGACCTCACGAGTGAGCCATGCGGGCGAGAAGCGTGACCCGAGCGAGAGAGCCTTGGACGGCAGGCCGACCGGGAAATGCACCTTGTGCAACCGACGCTTCACCGGACGGGTCGCGTCGAAGATCGCGTCGGACACATCTTTCACGGTGAGCTTGATACCCAACGAGCTCGTGGTGCCCGTCGAGACGCCCTCGGTCATCGCCGTCTGGACGAACAGCGGCCACATGGCCTTGACCGAGATGTCGTACTTGCTCCACTCGAGATCCAATGCCTCGGTGATGCCGCGCACCGCGAACTTGGTCGCGCCGTAGGTGACCAACTCGGGCTGGCCGTAGATGGCCGACGCGGAGCACAAGTTGACGACCTGCGCGCCTGCAGTGTCCTTCAGGTAGGGGAAAGCCGCGAGGGTGCCGTAGATGACTCCGTTGACGTTGATGTCGATCTGACGACGGTGCACCGACAGCGGCATGTCCTCGAAGGCACCCGCGGCCAGAATTCCGGCATTGTTGATCAGGATGTCGAGTCGGCCGTTGCCCTCGGCGACGAACTCCTTCAACCGGGTTTCCCACTGGTCGGAGTTGGTTACATCCAAGGTGCCGGTGACCACGCGGCCGCTGAGCGAAGCAGCTTCCTTGCCGAGCGACGCCAAGCCGGTCTCGTCGATGTCATATGCACCGACGAGGTAGCCACTGGCCGCGAACTTGAGAGCCGTCGCGCGGCCGATACCGGCAGCTGCACCTGAGATGAAGACAGTAGGTCGAGTCACATCGATCACCGTACATGTAACCCTACTTACCGGTAACCCCCTATCGTCGAATATCGAACAGCCGCTTTCAGCGGCGCAGGAGCACCGAAGTGAACAACGCGAGAATCGTGCGATCCTTCTTCGCCGTGACGATCGGCTACGCACTCGTACTGGCGATCTGGATCGGTTGGTTGATGGACCGCACCCCACCGGGGACGCTTCCGTACCAGCTCGCGGCCCTGGTCGCCGGATTCGGCGCAGCTCTCGGGCTGGCCATGATGATCGCCGGACGACCGACGCGTGAGCAGAAGGAACTGATCGAACACGGGGTGGAAGGTTGGGCAACGGTGGATGCCATCCGCCGCATCGACGAAAACACCGCCGAGTTGGACCTGGAATTCACCGTGCCCGGCTCGGGCAGCTACTTCGGCAAGATCGTCTACGACATCCCCCGTTCGGACACCTCGCGATTCGAGCCGGGCACCGTCATCGCCGTTCGCGTCGACCCGGCCCACCGTGAGCGGGTGCTGCTGCTACCCCGAAGCCAGGGCCTCGACGAGTAGGACCTGCGCCGCCACGTAGGTCGACAGGATGATCGCCTCCGCGGCGCGGCGCTGTCGGTCCTCGGCCAGAAAGAGCCGCCTCAACACGATCAGCGCATCGGAGACGGTGAACAGAACGCCGCCGATCATCAGTCTGCGCTCGCCGCCGCGTGAGATCGAACGAGCAGACAGGGTCGACGTGGTCGCGAGCACCCCACCGTATGCGATCAGGGTCGACGCCACCGCGGGCTGGCGCTTGGCAAGTAGCGTCGCCGCGGCCGCCCAACCGGCGTATCGCGGAACGGCGTCGATCAGCGTCGGACGCGCACCCCTGCGAAACAGCAGATACGAGTAAGTGCCCTGCATCACGGCGAACGCACGCGCGCCCCATTCCAGAGCGGAGTCGTCGTCGGGGTCGATCAACAGAACATCGCCCACCGTGGCGGCCGCAAGACCCGCCAACAGCACCCGATCTCGCGCTGGATCGAGCCCGCTCGCCAGTGCCGGGACTATCAGTGGCTTGGCCACGCGCTGTAGGGGCATCGACCCCGTCCACGCACCGACCACGGTCACCGCTCCCGCCACCAGCGCGGCCGCACGCGCCCGCCGAATCCGATCGAAACCCATCGCAGACCTCCACCGAGCAATCTCGTCACAGTGAGCGTCACATGTGACGCTGACCCCTCTCGCTTGATACTCGCAGGTCGCGTCGCCATCGTGGAAAGGTCGGTCGGTTAATTTCGAGGTAGTGGGGACCAGCATGCGTCGCAAACTCACCGGGCAGCACAGTGCAGGACGCTCTGCCCTCGCCGGCCACCCCAACCCGTTGCTTCGCGACTGCGACGTCCGCCAGGCACGTATCAAGCAGTGGGTGACCGCCCTGCTGATACTCATGGTTCCGGTGTCGCTGTGGATCGGCGCAACCGCCCACACCGATCAACAGCAACGACTCGAGAACCAGAAGAGTTCGATCCACCAGGTCACCGCGACCACGACGGCCGTAGCCGAATCCGCACCCATCGCATCGACCGAATTCGGCGCGTCCGGCGCTGCGGCGATCGCCGTCGACTCGCGGTGGGTCTACCGAGGCGTCGAGCACACCGGACGCGTCAGCGTCGACATCGGATCGCCTGCCGGCACCACCACACAGATCTGGGTCGACAACAGCGGCGAGCCGAGCATGCGACCACTGACCTCGTCGGACGTCGTCGCCGCGTCCGTTTTCAACACCATCGGCAGCTGGGTGCTCGTGGCATCCCTTCTCCTCGGCTTCTATCACCTGATGCGCTTTCGCTACGACGGTCTACGGGACGCCCAATGGGACCGAGACATCGCCGATCTGCTGCGCCGGTACTGACTCGTCGCCACCGAGCCCTTTCGAGGGCACGGTGCGCTTCTCGAAGTAGATAGTTAGCGTATGTAATAATAATCCGGTGAGTCACTCCGACGCAGACATCCGGGACCTCCTGTCGCAATTGGTCACCAGCTCGTCACGATTCGTCCGGTTGGCCGCACGGTTCGGCAGCGACGAATGGCCCAGAGCGTGGATGCGAGCGCTGTCGTTGCTCGAGGAATATCAGCCACTGCGCATCAGCACCTTCGCCGAGCTGGACCGCTGCTCCCAACCGTCGGCGACGGCCTTGCTCGCCAAGCTGAGCAAGAGCGGCCTCGTCACCCGGACCGCCGATCCCGACGATTCCCGTGCCGTCCTCATCGAGATGACCGATGCCGGCCACCGATGGCTCGCCGCGAGTCGACGCCACATCGTCGACGGACTGGTGCCGTACCTGTCCGATCGCGACCCGGAACAGATACAGAAACTGACCGACGGACTGAGCGAGCTTCGCAGCATCCTCGAGCCCGTCGATCGCGGAACGAGAGGAACATCTTCGTGACCACCAGCAACACCCCCGACAGCCTGCTGAAGCAACCGCGTGCGGTGTGGGCCGTCGCGTTCGCCAGCGTGATCGCCTTCATGGGCATCGGCCTCGTCGATCCCATTCTCAAGCCCATCGGTGAACAACTCGATGCCTCGCCGTCGCAGGTGTCGTTGCTGTTCACCAGCTACATGCTCGTGACCGGTGTCGCGATGCTGATCACCGGAGTGGTGTCGAGCCGCTTCGGACCCAAGCGCACCCTGCTGGTGGGACTGGCGATCATCGTCGTCTTCGCAGCCCTGGCAGGCACGTCCGGTTCGGTCGGCGAGATCATCGGTTTCCGCGCAGGCTGGGGACTGGGCAATGCCCTGTTCATCGCGACGGCCCTGTCGACCATCGTCGGCGCTGCCTCGGGAGGTGTCGCTCGCGCGATCATCCTCTACGAGGCCGCACTGGGCATCGGAATCGCCACCGGCCCCCTTGTCGGTGGAGTTCTCGGCGGATTCAGCTGGCGCGGCCCGTTCTTCGGAGTTGCCGCGCTGATGGCCGTCGCATTCATCCTGCTCATCGTCATGCTCCCGGACACCCCGAAGCCCGCGCACACCACATCCGTCCTCGATCCGTTCCGCGCGCTTCGTCACCGCGGCTTGCTCACCGTCGGCATCACCGCGCTGCTCTACAACTACGGATTCTTCACCCTCCTCGCCTACACCCCGTTCCCGTTGGACATGGGCACCTACTCCATCGGCTTCATCTTCTTCGGCTGGGGTCTGTTCCTGGCAGTCGCGTCGGTGTTCATCGCCCCGAGGCTGCAGCGGGCCTTCGGCACGCTGAACATGATGATGCTCGCGCTGCTGCTGTTCGCCCTCGACCTGGGCATCATGGCGATGTTCACCGAGAACAAGGCCGTCCTCATCGTGGGAACCGTCGTGGCCGGACTGTTCCTCGGCGTCAACAACACGCTGATCACCGAGACCGTGATGATCTCGGCACCGGTCGAGCGCTCGACGGCATCGGCGGCCTACAGCTTCGTTCGCTTCACCGGCGGGGCCGCGGCTCCCTACCTGGCCGGCAAATTGGGCGAGTCGAACATGCACGTTCCGTTCTGGGTGGGTGCCGCCTGCACTGCCCTCGCCATCGTGGTGCTTGCGACCGGCCGGAAGGTGCTCGCTCATGTCGACGACCACGAACCTGCACCTCACAGCATCGACGAGGCCCGTGCCGTGACAGTCGGTGACTGAAATACGTTCACATGGAGGGATTTTCGCGGTGGTCGAGAGGTACACATCTCGACCGCCGTTCCATGCCGAAACCCCTCTCGTCACATGTGTCTCATCAGTAACACTTTCATAACCAATTCTCAGGTAAGGCCACTAACGGTTCCCCGAGACCGGCCGGTTGGTTTACGGTCACGTCAACACGGTTGTTCGTGTGACTCACCAACAACACCCGTTCCGCGTGGGAGGGCGGGTGCGCGCAGCACGATGCTGCCACTGACCGAAGGGCCACAATCTCCATGTCGCAGAAGTCGATCGCCAGGTCCAAGAGGGCGCGCCTCGCCGCTGCCGGGGCCGCCATGGCACTGTCCCTCTCCATCGCCGCACCGGGAATTGCCAGTGCGCAGGACACGCCTGGTACGCCCACCGACAGTTCGGAAGTAGAGCAGCAACCGCCCGCCGAAGAAGGCGGCACCGACTCCGGGGAGACCACACCGGAACAGCAGGGCACCGAGGGCTCGGGTACAGCTGGAACCGAAGGATCGGCCACGGTCCCCGAGGGCGGAACGGGCACCACGCCTCCGGTAGGCGACATCGTCGCTCCTAACGCCAGAGTCGCCGCGGGCGACCTTCCGATCGTGCCACCCGCCGCACCGTCGACCGATCGCCCCATGCCTCAGGTTTCGGCCGGCGTCGTGATGAACGAGGACGGATCGGCCACCGTCACCGTCGAGCTCATTCCTCAGCTCTCCGACGCCGAGAAGAAGGCGTTGTCCGACGCCGAAACAGCTAGCAGAGCCGCAGCCGCAGCGTCCGCAGCTGCGCAGCTCGAGCTCGAAAAGGCCAAGGCCGACGATGCCACCGCGAGTAGCGCACTGACCAGGGCCAAGCTCGAATCGACCGAGGCCGTAGCGAAAGCCGCGGCAGCCGACGTGATTGCGACTGCGGCCAAGGTCGATCAGATCGCAGCATCCGGCGCAGCTCAGGCAGCCAAAGACAAAGCGGCAGCGTTGCAGGCCACGGCCAACGCCGCAGCGACCGCGAAAACGGAAGCGGATGCCGAAGTAACGCGCACCGAAGCCGAGGCTGTGAGGCTCGAGACGGTCGCGAAGGCGTCCGGGAACCCCGAAGACGTTGCTGCCGCCGCCGAAGCCAGAGCAAAGGCGAGCGCGGCAGCTACCGCAGCCGCCACCGCAGCCGCTGATGCCGAGACGTCTGCGAAGGCGGTCCAGGACTCACTCGTCGCCGTCCAGGACGCCTTCAAGACCCTCAACCTCAAGAAGATCGCGGCGGCCGTGCAATCCGCGGCCGCCAAGGCAGCGGCTTCGTTGTCCGCCGCCGTCGAAGCACGGGTGACCGCCGACGCCGCTACCGCAGCAGAAGCCACAGCAAAGGAGCTCGAGGCCACCGCTGCGGCATCGACAGAGGAAGCGCAGGCCGCCACCGAGGCGGCTACGGAGGCTCGCGAGCTGGCCGATGCTGCAGAAGCCGAAGCAACCGCAGCAGCTGCAGCCCTCACGGCAGCGCAGGAGGCACTGGACGCCGCACCCACCGACGCCGACATTGCGAAGCTCGAAGCTGCCGCCGCCGACGCGCAGACCAAGCTGGATGTTGCTGTCGCAGCGAAGGCATCAGCTGATCTCGAGGTCACCGCGAAAGCGAACGCCGTTACCGGAGCGCAGGCCAAGGCCGACCAGGCCAAGGCCGACTTGGCGCTGGCAAACACCGAGGCCACTGCGGCAAAGGCCAGCGCAGACGCCGCCGCCAAGGTACAGACGGACCTGAAGGCCAAGGCCGACGAACTTGCCGCCAGCGGTCCGAAGTTCAGCTGGACCATCAACCTCGGTGACACCGTGAAGGAAGATGTTCCGGTCACCCAGGTCGACGACACCACCGTCGTGGTGGACAAGACCGGTGTTTCACTGGTCGGCGTCAAGAACGAAGACGGATCGTTCACCGTCGCGGACTACTTCACCACCGACGAGAACGGTGTCGTCAGCGTTGCCGGCGATCTGCCGCCGGTCGATCTCGCTCTCGGCGATTCCTCCGACGAGGCGTCGGGCGGGTCGGACAGCTCGTCCAACACCCCGGTGATTCTGGCCGGAGTCGGCGTGGTCGTGGTCGCGGCAGCAGGCGGAGCGTTCTACCTGCGTCGCCGCAGCTCCACCGATGCCACCTCGTAACACCCGCTGGCTATGGACGGCGATCCTGACCTTCGTTCTACTCGTATCAGGTTGTGCGAGTGACGAAGTCGGGATCGCCGCGCCCGATCGCTCGCCGGTGCAGGCACAGATCTCGGTGGCTGCACCGGCGAGCGACGTCGCTCCCGCTGCGCCGGAATACATCGAACTCCGGTCCTCGGACGGCACGACCTATTCGAGCAGCCCCATCCATCCCGACCCGCTCTACCGCGGCGGCGACAGTGGCCAGGTGCTGAACCCGGTCGACGAACTGCCCGCGTGGTGGGCCGAGAGCGGCATGCCGGGAACATCCACCGAACAGACGGTAGTGGTTGCGGGACACAACTATTCGAAGCGTGATGCTCCGTTCAAGGCGTTACGCGTGGTGACACCGGGCGACACCGTCGTGTTGCGCACAGCGAGCGGCACCCTGCAGTACGCGGTTGAATCGGTCGGCCCACTACCGAAGGGATCCCTGCTGGCGGACAACGAACTCCGACGCTCGGTGCCGGGGCGATTGATCCTCGCCAACTGCGATGTCCAGGGCGGGGAACCCACCGACGACAACTTCGTCGTCGTCGCGCAACTCGTTCGCTGACAAGCTCTTTCGAGACCGGGGCTACAGGCCGAGGTCCGCCAGGCCGAGAAGGGATCGATATTCGAGCCCCTCGGCAGCGATGACCTCGTCCGCCCCGGTCGCCCGATCGACCACCGTGGCCACTCCGACGACCGTCGCGCCCGCGTCCCGCAGAGCCTGCACCGCGGTGAGCGGGGAATTTCCGGTGGTCGTCGTATCCTCCACCACCAGAACGCGTTTGCCGACGATGTCCGGGCCCTCGATCTGGCGCTGCATGCCGTGCGCCTTCGCGGCCTTGCGCACCACGAACGCATCGATCGGACGCCCCTGCGCGTGCATGATCGACATCGCCACCGGATCCGCACCCATCGTCAGACCACCGACCGACACGAAATCCCAGTCGGCAACAAGATCACGCATCAACGAACCGATCAGCGCACCCGCCCGGTGATGCAGAGTCGCGCGACGCAGATCCACGTAGTAGTCGGCTTCCTTACCCGACGACAACGTGACCTTCCCATGCACGACGGCAAGCTCTTTCACCAAATCGGCCAGTTCCTGCCGGTCCGAATTCGCGGCACGCTCGGCCATGTTCGGATTCCTCTCGTCGCACCACCGATCTTCGATGGGTCGATACGAACTTACCCACCGACCCGCGCGAGCGCACCCGCCGGCTCCGCCGATCGTGCTGCCGCTAGGCAGCGATGTCGGCCGACTGCTGCTCGTCGAGCAGTTCCTTGGTCTCCACGAACGGTTCCGGTGCGGTCAGCGAGCGAGACCTGGCGACGAGCGAGGACGGGAACGTGTCGATCGCCTGCGACAACCGGTACGCATTGTCGTTGTACACGCGCACCGCGCCTGCGATACGACGCTCGGTGACGTTCAATTCTCCGGCCGGACCGTGAAACGACCAATTGCCCAACGCATTCTGACGCGCATCGGCGTCGGCGAGCACGGCATGAAACGCGGCGGACAACGCATTCTCCGCAGCGGCCTGCGCCTGCAGACCCAGGCTGCGATCGCGTACGGCCTTGGACCACGAACGTGCGCCGCCGAGCTGACGCAGCAGATCACCGGAGAGCCCGGTGGCCTCCGCGGCAGCGAGGAACGGTCCCAACTGCTCGTGACGCCGATCGAGCTCGACATCGACCAGCCGCAGACTCTGTTCCGTCTGCTCGCTGTACCGGCCGAGTCGACGCACCGCGATCAACACGTAGCCGACCACGACAACCAGGACCAGGACTGCCACGACAACACCCGAAGAAACCGTCACAGGGTACGAATTTAGCCGCGTAAGCGCCTCTGCGCCGGTAAACACGCCGAACTTTCGTCAGGGCTGATTGCGTCGGCGTTCCGAGTCGAACGGAATCGGACGCGAAGCGGCCGGACGCGGCACCGGGCGCGAGGGACTCGCCGAACGTGCAGCCTGCGGACCGGACGCATCGGGCCTCGGCGGGCGCGGCCTACGTCCCGGCTCCTGCGGACGCGGCTCGGGTGTCTTGGGCGCAGGCGTTCTCGGCTCGGCAACACGCGGCTCCGGGTCTCGAACCGCCTGGATACGGGGTTCCGCCGTGCGAGTCGGGGGATTCTGCGGCACGCGTGCTTGCTGGGTGTGTGCCTCCTGCACCAGAGGCCTACTCGGATCGCTCCGGTCACGGCCGGGATCGCCGGGGCGTGAGCCGTACACCGCGCTTCCGCGAACCGGGGGCAACACGTGCAACATGCCCGACAATCGCGCGACCGCGTCGATCGCGGCATCCCAATCTCGACCGGCACTGTTGAGCGGCAGAGATCCGAGTGTCCAGTCCTTCTCGCTCCACAGCAGCTGCAGATTCGCCGGGATGGACTCGGTGAACGCAGCCATCCGCTGATCGCAGACGCGCCGAGCGATATCGACGTCGGTGGCGAACACCACGCGCGGGCCGATGGAGCCGAGCAGTTCCATGTCTTCCTCGCGCGGCGGAGGCGTCGACCTGGGTCGAAGGTCGATGTCGACATCGGAACCGACCGAGCGTTGCACCGCCACGATCGTGCCCGTCTCCTCGACGTCGAAGAGAACGAATTCCTCACCGCGCCGAACGCCGGTCACCACCCCGAGAGCCACGTCGAACTCGGGCTTGGACAGGGCAGCGCGAGAGAACCGCGTGACCAGTTCTCGATCGTGCGGCCGATATTCGTACCCCTGAGCCTTGGCCCACATCTGCCGTACACGTCCGGACTGATCTCGCTTGGACCTGTCGATGTAGAGCAGCGCCACTGCACCCATCAGTGCAATTGCCGCAAGGCCGAACCACATTGCCGTCATCGCGAACCACCTTAATCGACATCAACCTCTGCGCCGCCCACCACCGCCGGCTCTTGTGAACGGTCCCTAAGACCCCTTGCACCACCTACAGGTCATTCCGCAGGCTCCACTCCCGCCGCCTATCCACCGAGATTCGGCGTTTCGATGATCAGGTTCGCGCGAATCGTTCCGTCCTCGACGGCCTCTCCCTGCACCACGACCCCCGCGCCGACTGCCAGAGACGCGACGTCGCTGCCACTCAACGAGATGATCTGGGTCTGCGGAGTGGTCTGCACCGTCACCGGAGCGCCGTCGAGTCCATCGATGGTGAGCGTGGAACCGTCGTTGGCGGTGATCGTTCCCACCGACGAGCCCAGCCGACCGAGAATCTCGGGGATTCCTCCCGGGATCAGCTCGGGGGTGGTGGCCGTGCCCGATTCGGTGGGCTGCGGCGCGGTCGTGGGCGCACTCGAGGTGGGCGGCCGGATCGAGGTCGACGTCGACGGGCCGGTGGCCGTGGTGCCAGGTTCGTCCGATCCCCCGCTCAGGAAGGAAATTCCGAACACCACGACGATGGCGAGGACGACGAATCCGATCAGCGCCAGCACCCACGGGCGGGGGCCCTTGCTGCCCGAATCGGCGGCGTTCGGTTGGTCGGGGGGAGGCGGAGCGCCGTACTCCGGCGGCTGCCCGAACTGCTGGGTATGGCCGAACTGCTGGGCATGGCCGAACTGCTGAGTGTGACCGTACTGCTGGGGCTGGCCGTACTGCTGGGTTTGGCCGTAGGCCTGATTCGCCGCCGCCTGCTGCTCGGGGTCGTACGGCGGAAATGCCTGCGTGGGCTGATACCCCGGCGGATACGCCTGTGGGTCCGGATTCGGCTGGGCCGGGTTCTGGTACGCCTGCGTCGGATATGCCTCGGTGGGGTGAGCGCCGTCGGGGTAGTGCTGGGCTCCGGGGTACGGCTGGGCTCCGGGGTACTGACCACCGTAATCCTGGGTCGGCTCGGATGACTCCGTCTGGCGGGCCGCGTCCTGATCGCGTTCTCGAGGTGACCGCGGGTCGTCCGGATTCGTCATTCCACGAGCGTACCTACCCGGTACACCCCGATCGAAGGCGCAAAACAGGCCCGCACGAGCAGTGCTCGTGCGGGCCTGTTCCGGAGAACACCGCGGCTAGCCCAGGATCAGGCGATCGCCATCCGGGCTGACATCGACCGACACCACATCGCCGTCGTGGACGTCACCGGCGAGCAGCAGCTTCGCCAGTTGATCCCCGATGGCCTGCTGGATCAGTCGGCGCAGCGGCCGCGCTCCGTACAGCGGGTCGTAGCCGCGCACCGCGAGCCACATCTTCGCCGGCGACGACACGTCCAGCGTCAGACGACGAGCCGCCAGACGCTTGGCGAGGAAGCCGAGCTGGATGTCGACGATCGACTCGAGCTGATCCTCGGACAACGCGTCGAACACCACCACGTCGTCGAGTCGGTTGACGAACTCGGGCTTGAACGAACGCCGTACCGCGTCCATCACCTGCTCCTTGGTACCGCCGGCACCGAGGTTGGAGGTGAGGATCAGGATCGTGTTGCGGAAGTCGACCGTGCGGCCCTGGCCGTCGGTGAGCCGTCCTTCGTCCAACACTGCGAGCAGGATGTCGAACACGTCGGGGTGCGCCTTCTCGACCTCGTCGAAGAGCACCACCGTGTACGGACGCCTGCGCACCGCCTCGGTCAGCTGGCCACCGGCCTCGTAGCCGACGTAGCCCGGAGGTGCACCGACGAGCCGAGCGACGGCATGCTTCTCGCTGTACTCGCTCATGTCGATGCGCACCATCGCGCGTTCGTCGTCGAACAAGAACTCCGCCAACGCTTTCGCCAGTTCGGTCTTGCCGACGCCGGTGGGTCCGAGGAACAGGAACGATCCCGTCGGACGGTTGGGATCGGCCACACCGGCGCGGGAGCGTCGGACGGCGTCGGACACCGCTTGTACCGCGTCCTTCTGACCGACGACTCGCTTGCCGAGCTCGTCTTCCATGCGGAGCAGCTTCGCGGTCTCGCCCTCGAGCATCCGGCCCGCCGGAATTCCGGTCCAGGCCGCGACGACGTCGGCGACGTCGTCCGGTCCCACCTCCTCCTTGAGCATCACGTCGCCCTGAGCAGGCGAGTCCTCGGTCTTGGCTGCGAGCTCCTTCTCGAGAGTCGGAATGCGTCCGTAGCGCAGCTCGGCCGCCTTGCCCAGATCACCGTCGCGTTCGGCGCGGTCGGATTCGCCGCGCAGGTTCTCGAGCTCCTCTTTGAGGACCCGCACCGAGTCGATGGCGTTCTTCTCGTTCTGCCAGCGAGTACTGAGACCGGCGAGCTTCTCCTGCAGATCGGCGAGCTCCTGGCGGAGCTTGTCGAGCCGAGCCTTCGACGCGTCGTCGGTCTCCTTCGCCAGGGCCATCTCCTCGATTTCGAGGCGACGGACGGCGCGTTCGACCTCGTCGATCTCGACCGGGCGTGAGTCGATCTCCATCCGCAGCCGGGACGCGGCCTCGTCCACCAGGTCGATGGCCTTGTCGGGCAGGAACCGGGCGGTGATGTAGCGGTCGCTGAGCGTGGCGGCGGCGACGAGGGCGGAGTCCGTGATCCGGACGCCGTGGTGCACCTCGTAGCGTTCCTTGAGTCCGCGCAGGATGCCGACGGTGTCCTCGACCGACGGTTCACCGACGTAGACCTGCTGGAAGCGTCGTTCGAGGGCGGCGTCCTTCTCGATGTACTTGCGGTACTCCTCGAGGGTCGTCGCACCGACGAGGCGCAGTTCGCCGCGGGCGAGCATCGGTTTGATCATGTTGCCCGCGTCCATCGCCGATTCGCCGGTCGCGCCTGCTCCGACGATGGTGTGCAGCTCGTCGATGAACGTGATCACCTGACCGGCGGAGTTCTTGATGTCGTCGAGCACGGCCTTGAGCCGTTCCTCGAATTCACCGCGGAACTTCGCGCCCGCGACCATCGAACCGAGGTCGAGGGACACGACGGTCTTGCCGCGCAGGCTCTCCGGAACATCTCCCGCGATGACGCGCTGCGCGAGTCCTTCGACGATGGCCGTCTTGCCGACGCCGGGTTCGCCGATGAGCACCGGGTTGTTCTTGGTGCGCCGTGACAGGACCTGCACGACGCGCCTGATCTCGGTGTCGCGTCCGATGACGGGATCGAGCTTGCCTGCTCGGGCCAGCGCGGTGAGGTCGGTGCTGTACTTCTCCAGTGCCTGATAGGTGTTCTCGGGATCTGCGCTGGTGACCCGAGCGCTGCCACGGACGGCTTGGAAGGCGTCGCGCAGCTCGTTCGGTCCGGCTCCGTGGCCGGTCAGGAGCTTGGCGACGTCGTCGCTGCCGGCAGGAGTGGAGCCTGCGGAACGACCAGTTCCACCAGCCAGGCCCACCATGATGTGTTCGGTGGAGACGAACTCGTCGTCGAGTTCGGTGGCCAGGTGCTGCGCGGCGGTGATCGCGGCGAGGGTTTCACGGCCGAGTTGCGGAGTGGTGGTCGAACCGGATGCCGAGGGCATGCGGTCGACGAGGTTCTGCGCTTCTCGACGCACCGTTGCGGGGTCGACGCCGACGGCCTTCAGCAAGGGTGTGGCGATGCCGTCGGTCTGATCGAGCAACGCCACCAACAAATGTGCCGGACGAATATCCGGGTTACCGGCCGCGGATGCGGCCTGCAGAGCAGCGGACAATGCTGCCTGCGACTTCGTGGTGGGAGTGAAACTGTCCACCGGTCACCTTCTTTCGGGTGGGATATCAACGACTGTCGCTCGGTACAACACTAGCGAAGTTGAGTCTGTTCCGCTCAACCTTATTTTTCTGCCCATCCGGCGGAATGCGGGATATCCTCGATCGGTCTACTTTGGTGACGGTCGACGGTGGCTGTGTCATCGGCAGTGATTCGGTGGGGTGGAGGTGGATCGATGCTCGACGCGCGCACGATCTCTCTGGTTCGCACCGGGTTCAAGTCCGTCGTGGCCGCCCAGGACGGCCCGGCGCGGTTGTCTCGGTCCTTCTACGGCCATCTCTTCGCCGAGTACCCCGAGTTCCGTGCCCTGTTCCCCGCGTCGATGGATGCGTTGCGCGAACACTTCGTCATGGCTCTCGGTTACATCTTCGAGCATCTCGACGACCCCGACCGCGTCGAACCGTTCATCGAGCAACTCGGCCGGGACCATCGCAAGCACGGAATCTCCGGCGCGCATTTCCGGGCGGGCAGCTCGGCTCTGATCAGCGCGTTCCGTACCTTCGCCGGCAACGAGGTGTGGACCGACGAGGTCGAGACGGCCTGGAAAGACGCACTCACCGTCGTCGGCGATGCGATGGCCGTCGCCGCCGACAACGACGAACTGCCGCCGTTCTGGAGTGCCACCGTCGTCGAACATCATCGGCTCCTCGACGACCTCGCGGTGGTGCGGCTGAAGACCGACGGCGAAATCCCGTACTTCCCCGGGCAGTACGTCAGCGTGCAGATTCCGCAGCGGCCCAAGCTGTGGCGGTATCTGTCGCCGGCCATTCCGAGCAATCCGTACGGGGAGATCGAGTTCCATGTTCGACGCGTCTCCGGGGGCTGGGTGTCGCCGGCGATGGTCTCCGAGACCTCTGTGGGTGACCGCTGGTCCATCAGTCCGCCGCTGGGCGGGATGCATGTCGATCGGGCGATCCGCGAGGACGTGTTGATGATCGCGGGAGGCACCGGTCTGGCTCCGCTGCGTGCGCAGGTGATGGAGATGGCTCAGCGCACCAACAATCCGCGGGTGCATCTGTTCGTCAGCGGGACGTATCCGTGCGATCTCTACGATCTGGACACGCTGTGGCAGTTGTCGCTGTCGAACCCGTGGTTGACGGTCGTTCCGGTGACCGAGCAGCTCGAGGATCCGTGGTGGTATTCGGGCACACCTCGCGAATTACCGTGGGGAATGCACCACCGTCTGCACGGCGCGGTGGGCAAGGTGGTGACCCAGTTCGGCTCGTGGGCCGATCGGCAGATTCAGATCTGCGGGTCGCCGTCGATGGTGCGGACGACCATCTACGCCCTCCGCAAGGTCGGCACGCCGATGGAGCACATTCAGCACGACCCATTCTGAATGTGGCCGCGGGGCACGCGCTCAGCTGGACAACGATGTCGGCGGCATGTCTTCGACGCTTCCGCCTGCCACCAGTCGTGGAGTCCAGGTCTCGGTGATGAGTCGGCCGTCTCCGGTGATGATCGCGTCGGGATCGGGATCGATCAGAATGGGATATCCGGTGTCCGCGGGGGCCAGGACGTTCTGCACCAGGAGGTCGTTCTCTACGGTGTAGTGCACGCGAACCGGATGCAGGTCGGAGTCGAAAGCCCATGGGCGGCCGATGAATATCACTGCATCGCCGAGATCGTCGAGTACCGACACCGAGCCGTCGTGCTCGAGCCGCAGGCTCCACCGGGGCGGCATGGACGTGGCGAACTCGAATCTGTGGGGCGCTCGCGCGTCGAGCAGGTGGATCATCAACAGCGCACCGTCCTGGGGATCTCGTTGCGGGACAATCACTTCGAACGATCCGCATTCGTAGAACCTGGACCCGAACGGCCCCGGAATACCCGCGCCGAGATCGCCCGCGATGGCGAGTTCGAGCCGAACGAACCCGGAGCCGTCCTCGGCCCGGAGGGTGATTCCCTCGGACGGGTGCGGCGTGGGCGACTCGTCCCGCGGCGCGTAGGACAGCACTGCGCGCAGCAGTGGCTCGACCACCTCCGCGTCACCGTCTCGTGAATCGAACGTTCGTCGTCGACGACCGGTCATCTCCACCCCCTTCGCCTGGCATGACAGTCTGCCACCGAGGTTCGAACAACGTGTCCGATTCTGTGGAAAAGCATTCGTTCGACACAGTCTCCGGGGCGCCCGATTGTACGAGCTCGGCCCCGCACGTCGCCCACCGCATGAAACCGATCAGTCCGATTTTCGGATGAATTTCTGCAGGTCAGCCACGGTTCGCCGGATCCAGAGCAGCGGCTACTATGAGCCGGTTCGGTCCGCGGCGGACCGATCTGCCCGGGTGGGCAGCGGCTGTATCAGGAAGGCACACATATCTCCGATGTCCGCTGATTTCGCCGCACGTCTGAACCACCTGTTCTCCACGATCCACCCGCCCGGCCGCAAGCCACACACCAATGCCGAGGTGGCCGACGCTCTCGCCCTGCGCGGGCACCAGATCTCCAAGCCGTACATCTCGCAACTACGGTCAGGGCAGCGCGCCAATCCGTCCGCGGACACGGTGGCGGCGCTCGCCGCATTCTTCAAGGTCAAGCCCGACTACTTCTTCGACGACATCTATGCGTCCAAGGTCGACCACGACCTCGAACTGCTCACCCGGCTGCAGGGATACGGGCTACGCCGGCTGTCCGCGCGGGCATTCGACCTGTCCGAGGAATCCCAGAACCTGCTCAGCTCGATGGCCGAGAAGCTCCGTGTGAGCGAAGGACTTCCCGCGGTGCCGCCGGACAGCACCCTCTAGAAACAGCCCTCAGGACCCGGCTTTCGCAGCAATTCGCGCCTGCACTTCGGGACGCCTCAGTGGCGGCACCGTGGGCGGTGGCCGACGCCGCTCCGGGAGCGCATCGAGGAGCCGGTGCGTCGTTGCCGTCACCTCGGCGACGGCCAACTCGAAGGCGTCACGGGTGGCGTCGGACGTCTTCTGCACGCCGCTGATCTTGCGGACGTACTGACGCGCGGCCGCTTCGATCTCCTCGTCGGTGGCATGGGGTTCCAAGCCTCGCAGGGTGGTGATGTTTCGGCACATGCGTCGACGATAGCTCCGCAGCTCACACCTCGAGAAGACCTGCCACGGCACGTAGACACAGCGCACGGACCTGTTCCCGGTCGAGAGTTCTGCGCTCCACCCAGTCCAGGCACACCGCTCGCACGAAGGCCACCCATCCGCGCAGCGCGGTGCGGACCATGTCGTCGTCGCGAAATTCCGCGGGCAGAGCAGCCAGAATCCGCTCCTGCTGGATCTCGAACTCGCGCGTGAGGATGTCGTCGATTCGTCGGTCCCCGAGCAGAGACCCACGGTTGACAGCTCGGACGCCGTGCGCGTGCTCGTCGGTGTACGAGATGTAGGCATCGAGCCCGGCGGCGATCTGGTCGAGGACAGGAAGGGAGGTGTCCGGGGCGGTGAGGTCGAGGTTTCGCTCGGACTCCGTGCGCACGATCTCGACGAAGAATTCCCGCTTGGACGGGAAGTAGTGGTACATCAACCCGCGTGAGACGCCCGCGAGATCGGCAACCTCTTCGATCCACACGTTCTCGTAGGGCCGCTCGGCGAACAGTGCCGAGCCGATCTCGAGTAATTGCGCACGCCGCTGCGTCGGCGTCATCCGCTTGCGAGGTGTGGTCATGGGCCTCGAACTTTACTTGACACGAGTTCAACAGTGAGTACGGTCACTATTAAACACCGATTCAACAAGCGAACCATGGAGTGGCGATGTCGACAGAGTTCGCGGTACGAAACGGCGCTCTGCCGCATCCCCCGTACCGAATTCCCGTGCTCGGCGACCTCGTCGGCGTCGACCCGCGCACCCCGGTTCAGGATTCGACCGCCATGGCCGGCCGCCTCGGCCCGATGTTCGAGCGGAACGTCCTCGGCCGGCGCTTCGTCTTCGCTTCCGGTGCCGACGTGGTGGGCGAGCTGTGCGACGAGAAGCGCTTCGAGAAGTTTCTGCCTCCCGGCGTCGAGAATCTGCGCGACATCGGGGCCGACGGGCTGTTCACTGCCTACAGCCACGAGCCGAACTGGCAACGCGCCCACGATCTTCTGCGTCCGGCGTTCACCGCCGGTGCCATGCGCGGCTACCACGACATCATGGTCGACGTCGCCGACGATCTGGTTCGGCACTGGGAAGGCCGCGCACGCACCGGCGCAACGACCGACGTGTCCTCGGACATGACGAAGCTGACGCTCGAGACCATCGGTCGCACCGGATTCAGTTACAGCTTCGGCTCTTTCGACCGGACCGAGCCGCATCCGTTCGTCTCCGCCATGGTCGGCGCACTGACCTACAACCAGCGGCGTGCGTTGCTGAAGATCCCCGCGTTCGCCAAGCCCCTGTTCGCACGATCCGACCGAAAATACGCACACAACAAGCAGTACCTGGCCGACGTCCTCGCAGACGTCGTCCGGACCAGGCGCCGGTCCACCGAAGACTTCAACGATCTGCTGCAGATCATGATGGACGCGGCACGCGAGGTCGACAATCCGAACGCGTTGAGCGAAGCCAACATCGGCTATCAGATCCTGACGTTCCTCATCGCCGGGCACGAAACCACCTCCGGCGCACTGTCGTTCGCTTTGTACTACCTGGCGACCCATCCGGAGGTCTTCGAGCGGGCCCGCGCCGAGGTCGACGAGGTCTGGGGTGCGGGCAAACCCGAGTTCGGCCAGATCCCCAAGCTGCGATACGTCCGCCGAGTCCTCGACGAATCGTTGCGCCTGTGGCCGACGGTTCCCGCGTTCGGTCGAGGAGCTCGGACCGAGACCACCGTCGGTGACGGCTACCGAATGGCGGCCGGGGACTGGGCGATCGTGCTGGTGACGGCCCTGCATCGCGATCCGGTGTGGGGCGATCGCCCCGGCGAGTTCGACCCGGACAACTTTCTACCCGACCGCATCAGAGCCCGGCCGGCTCATGTCTACAAGCCCTTCGGCACCGGTGAACGCGCCTGTATCGGAAGACAATTCGCCATTCACGAGGCGGTCCTGGTACTCGGAACGATTCTCCAGCGTTTCGATCTGCAAGCCGACCCGTCGTACAACCTGCAGGTCGTGGAGCGACTGACCATGATGCCCACCGGCTTTCGGGTGCAACCGACAATTCGCAGTTAGTCAGTCCGGCAACAGCGGAACCGAGATTCCCGGATTGCGGCCGAGCAGCACTCCACGAGTGAGCGAGGTGGATCCGAACTTCTTGTGCACCCCGTCGAGCGCGCGGTCGAGAGCCGATGCCTCCGGCGGCGTCCGCACCGACGGTGCATCGAACTGCAACTCGAGCTGTTCCGCCCCACCCTTGTCGATACTCGACACGGTGACACCGACGAGGGTGATGCCCTTTTCCGCGATGAGCGGTGCCGCATCGCGAAGCAGTTCGAGTGCGGCGTCCAGGATGTCTCGGGTGTCGGCGGTCGCTCGATCGAGTGTGTGCGACCGAGTGGCGCGGGTGAAGTCGGCAAAACGCAAGCGCAACATGACGGTTCGACCGGTCCGCTGTGCCCCGCGCATCCGATGCGTGACGCGATCGACGAGCCCGATCAACGACGCCTCCACCTCGGCCGCGTCGTGCCTGCCGCGTCCGAGTGCTCGCTGTGCGCCGATGGAACTGCGCGACTTCCCCGGTTGGACGCGTCGCGGATCCCGGCCCATGGCCAGCGCGTAGAGGTGGGCACCCGCACCTTTGCCGAGCACCGAAGCCAACGACCGCTCTCCGTAGGCTGCAATATCACCGACGGTCCTGATGTCGAGGACGTGCAGCTTCTCGGCCGTGATTTTGCCTACGCCCCAAAGCCTTTCGATGTTCAGCGGATGCAGGAACTCGAGCTCGCCACCGGGCGGGACCAGAAACAGTCCGTCGGGCTTGGCGAACGCGCTGGCCACCTTCGCCAGAAACTTGGTGGTCGCGATGCCGACGGAGATGGGCAGCCCCACCTGCTCGGCGACGTCCCGTCGCAGTTGCTCCCCGATCTCCAGGGCACTGCCCGATATCTTGCGGAGACCGCCGACGTCGAGAAACGCCTCGTCGATCGAGATGCCCTCCACCAACGGCGTGGTGTCGTGGAAGACGTCGAACACGTCCGTGCTCGCCTGCGAGTACGCCTCCATACGCGGCGGGACCACGATGGCCTGCGGGCACACCGCGCGGGCCTGCCCGCCGCTCATCGCCGTGCGCACCCCGAACGCCTTGGCCTCGTAGCTGGCGGCGAGCACCACTCCCCCGCCGACGATGACCGGCTTGCCACGCAACCGAGGGTCGTCGCGCTGCTCCACCGAGGCATAGAAGGAGTCGAGATCGGCGTGCATGATGCTCGCCGGATTCCGAGTGTTCGACTCCACGAAACCATGCTCGCACGTGCCACCGACACTCCTCCGTGCACAGCCAGAGCAATCAGGGTGGCGAAGTGACCCGGATCACCGAGTGTGCCATTGTTGAAGCCGTCGGATCGGCGTGAACGGCTGGAGAAAATCGTGACGGCCTGGTGGCGGTGGTACGCAGTGCTCGGCGCAGTCGGCTGCGCCGCCTACTTCGTGGTACCGACCACTGTCTGGGGCCAGTCGGTCTTTGTTCTCGTCGGAGCCTCCGCCGTCGCCGCCACCGTCATCGGCACCCGAATGCACCGGCCGCGCAACCGCACGGCGTGGCTGGCCATCGCCGCAGGAACGGCCATGTGGGTGCTCGGCGACATCGTCTACGAGTGGATCCACATCACCCGGGGCAGCGTTCCGTATCCGTCGCTCGCAGACGCGATGTACCTCCTCGGCTATCCGGCCTACGGTTTCGGCCTGTTTCTCCTCGCTCGGCACACATGGCGAGCGAGCGAACGCGGCCATGTCGCCAACAGTGCCATCATCATGGTCGCGTTCGGACTGCTCACCTGGGTGTTCGTCGTGCAGCCGTCACTCGGTGATGAGGGTGTCTCCGGAATCGCCGGCCTCGTCGAGGTCGCGTACCCCGCGATGGACATCTTCCTGCTGGGACTGCTGGCTCACTTCGTCGGCTCACGTCAGTGGCGAGCCCTGTCCTATCGACTGCTCACCATCGCCGTTGCGCTGCTCCTCGTCACCGACACCGTGAACAACTTCGCGATGGTGTCGGACTCCTCCTCCGACAGGTCTCCGTTCGACGTCGGATGGACCATCTCCTACGTTCTGATCGGCGTCGCCGCCCTTCACCCGTCCATGCGGCGGATCACGAACCCGAACATCGAATCCGACGCCCATCTGATGGCGTCGTTCACCACTCCCACGGTCGTCGTGCTGACCGCGGCCACCCTGACTGCGCCGATCGTGATGTTCATCGAGGTCGTTCGCGACGAGCCGATCGCCCAGTGGGGATGGGCAGTACTGCTCTGCGCAGTGGCATTGGTTGTCCTGGTGATGCTCCGCATCACGGATCTGCTGCGGTTGTTGCACACTCAGACCGTCCGGCTACGGTCCGTCGCCGATACCGATCACCTCACCGGCCTGGCCAACCTGCGGGCCCTCGAACATCGACTCTGGGGCAATGCGGGTGAATCGACTGTGCTGACTGTCGATATCGACCGTTTCAAGGCGATCAACGACACCTTCGGACGCGGCCTCGGCGACCAGGTCCTCGTGGTGGTCGCTCAGCGCCTGCGAAGCGTCGTCGATGATTCGATTCTGTTGGCGCGCTTGGCCGGTGACGAGTTCGCGCTGTGTGGGGCATCGGAGTCGATGAACCCGGCCGCATTGGCACACGACATTCAGCTCCAATTCGCGACACCCATCGAGGTGGGGAACATGACCCTGCTGATCGAAGCCAGTGTCGGCGTCGCGTCGAGTTCTCCGGCCGGCGACGGTGAGGACGAGACGACACCCGATCGCCTCGTGCAGCGCGCCGACCTCGCCGTCCAGGCCGCGAAAGCCGCCCAGTCGCGCGTCGCGTACTACGACCGGTCGATGGACCGGGACAAGAGCGAGCAACTCATCATGCTCGGCGAACTCACCACGGCACTCGCATCGGACCAGCTACGACTGCACTATCAGCCGCAGGTCGACCTCACGACGATGACCGTCGTCGGCGTGGAAGCACTGCTGCGCTGGCATCATCCGAGCGGAACCGTCCTGTCCCCCAGCGCATTCCTGCCCACCGCCGAACGCACCGGTCTGATCCGCCCGTTGACGAGCTACGTCCTCACCCGCGCCCTCGCCCAACGCGGGCAGTGGATGTCCGAGGGACTCGAGTTGAGCATCGCCGTCAACATCTCGACCCGCAATCTGTTCGACGAGACCCTCATCGGACAGGTGCGCACGGCGCTGAGGGAATTCGATTGTCCACCCGGTCTATTGACATTGGAGGTGACCGAGACCTCGGCGATGACCGACCCGGTGGGCGCGACCGAGACACTGTCGACACTGCATGCGATGGGTGTGCAGGTCGCCATCGACGACTACGGCACGGGCTACAGCTCGCTCGCCTACATCGAGCGGTTGCCGGTACAGGAGCTCAAGATCGACCGCACCTTCATCGGCGGCATGGCCCACAACCCGGCGCACGAAGCCATCGTGCGCTCGACCGTAGAACTCGCCCGTACGCTGGGATTGTCGGTGACGGCAGAGGGAGTGGAGGACGAGGTGACGATGACGGCGTTGCGCGAGCTACGGTGCGGACGAGCGCAGGGCTACCACCTCGGCCGTCCCACGTCGGCAGACCGACTCCCCGCCCTGGTCGCCGAGCTGAACGAACGTCTGAATACTGCTACAGGAGAACGGATATCATGACCGAGGCAGCCCTGTCGGTGTACGCCGCGATCCGATCTCGCCGCGACGTCCGCGCCGAGTTCGACGGAACCGTCGTCGACGACGAGACTCTGCGCCGAATACTCGGAGCTGCGCATCAGGCCCCGAGCGTCGGCAACACCCAGCCCTGGGACTTCGTCGTCGTCCGCAAGCCCGATACTCTGAGCGCATTCGCCGCCCACGTGGCCGGTTGCCGACAGGACTTCGCGGACAAGCTGGACGCCGAACGCCGAAAGACGTTCGACCCCATCCGTATCGAGGGAATCGAGACGAGCGGAACCGGTGTGGTGGTCACCTACGATCCCGGCCGTGGAGGGCAGCATGTCCTCGGCCGCGACACCGTCGACGACACCGGACTGTTCTCCGCCGTACTCGCCATCGAAAACCTCTGGCTCGCAGCGATAGCCGAGAACGTCGGCGTCGGCTGGGTCTCGTTCTACGACGAGGAATACCTCACCGAACTACTCGACATCCCCGCACCGGTCCGCCCGATCGCCTGGCTGTGCGTCGGCCCGGTCGAATCGTTCCAGGAGGTACCCGATTTGGAGCGCTTCGGTTGGCGCACCCGGCGTCCCCTCGACGACGCCCTGCACTTCGAGCGGTACCGCCGATGAGGGCGCGTCTGGTTGCGGTGGCCACTGCCTGCCTGCTCGTGGCCGGCTGCTCTGCTGCCGAATCGCCTCCCGAACCGTCCACTCCGGCTACCACTCCGGCGGCCGAGCCCGCACAGGCTCCGGATTCCGCCGACCCGATCGGTACCGTCGTTCCACTTCCGGGCGCTCCCGAAGGCGTTGTGGTGGGAACGTCCGGGATCGCTGCTGCCGGAGTGCGTGAGCCCGACGGCGTGGTGCTGTTCGACGCGGCCACCGGTGCCGTGCGGCAGATGGTCTCTACGACGGGTGCGCCGCGTCACCTCTCGCTGGCCGGTCCCGACGGCCCGGTGCTGGTTCCGCTCGAGGGCAGTGACGAACTGCTCGAGATCTCGCTCGCCGACGGCGCGATTCTGTCGACCGCCACCGGCGTCGGCCGGCAACCGCACGATGCCGTGCAGACCTCCGACGGCACCATCGTGGCCACCAACGAGATGGGCGGAGGAGTGATATTCCTGCGCGGCGGGTCGGTGCTCTCGGATCTACCGCCTGGCCCCGTCCAACCCGGTGGTGTCGCCGCTCTCGGCCCGTTCGCTGCCGTCGCAGATGTGCAGGGCAACGGTGTGTGGGTCTACGACGGTGCGACGCAGCAGGAGGTGGCGCAGGCTCCGATCGGCGTCAAGCTCACGCACGCGGTGACGGTGAATCAGACGGTGGCCGGGTTCGCCGACACCGACGGCGGCACGGTCCTTCTCGCATCGGTCGACGCGGCCGGGGACATTCGTCAGATCGCGTCGATCGATGCGCCCGGCAACCCGTACGGGCTCGCCGTCGATCCCGAACGCCGGCTGCTGTTCGTGACGCTGACCGCATCGAACGTGCTGAGGGTCGTCGATGTGTCCGATCCCGCTGCCCCGCGCACCCTGGGCGATGTCCCGACGGTGACGCAGGCCAATTCGGTCGCGGTCGATCCGCGAACCGGCGACGTACTGGTGACCGGCAGCGACCCCGGCGCGAGCAGTTCGATTCAGATCATCACCCGCGCAGAGCTGCCCGGCAGTTAGGCAGTCACCAGCCGTAGGACCCCGGGATCCCCTTGAACGGCCCGACCACGTCGTCGGTGATCCAGCCCTCGTAGAACCCGCCTTCCTGTGGTCGTACGGCCTCACCGTCGATCTCGCATTCGACGCGGCTCGGCGAGAAGGCGAGGTATCCGGCGATCTCGGCGAAACGTGGAGTGGGGTTCTCGTAGCTCCATCCTGCGGCGGGTGCGACGGCATCTCCGCCGTGCACGTCCCAGTACGTTGCCGCGCCTTTCCACTCGCAGTGCGTCGAGCGGGCGTCCGAGGGCGTCAGCGCACCCGGGACGACGTCCGCCGGGGAGATGTACCAGGTCGGTGGGTGGCTCGTCTCGAGCACTCGGTACGCGGCGGTGGTGCGGGCAACCACCTCGCCGCCGAGCCGAACGACGAGGGAACGGTTCGAGGACTCGAGCTTGGGCGGACGGGGGTAATCCCAGACGGACTCCTGGCCCGGCTTCGGCTTCTCGGGAACGACGGATCTCGGCAAATGTGAACTCATTCTTCGATGGTGCCACCGGCCGTCACGGGGCGTCGACGGGATAGAGGTCGTCCACCCGTTCCTCATCGAGAATCCAGCGATCGACGTCGTCGAGAGGTTCGACCGTGCGCACCGTGGCAACCGCCGGTTCGGGCGTCGGTTGCTCGATGAGGACCGGCTCGGTGTGGACCGGCTCGGTGTGGGCCGGCTCGACGCGGACCGGCTCGGTGCGCTCCATCGGCGCGGGAGTCGGTATCTCGAGGCTGGAGAGTTCGGGCGTAGGTGTCACGGGCTGGGCTCTCGGGACCGCGGTTGCCACCTCTTCGGCGGCGGGTTCTTCGTCGGCGATGTCGATCGTCTTCGGCAGTTCCGCCGGTACCCGAACGAGGATGCCGAGTCCGTGGGTTGCGGCCAACAGGCTCACCGGGGCGACGGTGGCAATGGCCGCGGATAGGGCGGGATGCAGTGTGCCGGCGTCGGAGATGAAGGCGTGCATGGCATTTGCGCCGATACTCACCAGAGCTGCCGTGATCAACACGCCCCAGAAGAAGCGTCGACCACTGCGTTGATCCTCGAATTGGGCGAGCGCGATGACAGAGATCGTGGCCTGCAGAATGGTGCCGTCGACGATCACCGGCCACAGCCAGGACAGTGAGCGCGGAACCCCTGCCATCGTGGCGAGATCCCACAGTGCGGCGAAGCTCAGCACGAACGACGCAATTCCGATGACGGTGGTGATGACGACCGCACTGACGAGCGTGGCACGCAGGACCTTGTTCATGGATCGTCATGAAACACGAAGCCACCGACAAGTTCGGGCAAGCCCGCGACGGTCAGAGCTCGAAGGCGTCGCGGACAGTTCTTCGCAAACGCGCGCGCGTTTGCCAGGGGCGCGCGGAATCGCTAAGCGAGCGTTGGCAATTGTGAACGCGTCTGGCGAATGCGCGCGCATTTGCCACCATCCCCCGCTGCCATCTCGCCGACTTGCTCTCGCAGAATCAAGCGGTTCGGACGGCTCCGCGGTAGAAGTCGGCGCGATCGTGTGCCGACATTCCGCCCCACACGCCGTAGGGCTCGTTCGCTTCGAGAGCATGCTGGCGGCATTGTTCGAGTACCGGGCAGCGGCCGCAGACCTGCTTGGCGGATTTCTCACGCGCGGTGCGGGCGCGACCTCGTTCACCTTCGGGATGGAAGAACACGGACGAGTCCAATCCGCGACACAGGCCGTCGAGTTGCCAGTCCCATACGTCTGCGTTGGGGACGGGAAGTTGGACCGGCCTGGCGGGTGCGCCTCGCACCATGAGCTGTCTCCTCACTGAAAAGTGAACAAGCTCACTCTCTCGCATTCGTCATACTTTTACAAGTCCCTTCGGTCATTCGTAGTACTTAAAAGCAAGCATGCTTGCTTGAATCTCGTAGATCAGTGACTCTCGGACATTCCCGCTCGCTTCTCGAGTTCGAGCAGAATGTGCTCGGCGATCTTGGTCGGGGGCGGACCGATGTCGACGACGATGGAGTTCTCGTCCTCACCCAGCGGCTCCAGGGTGGAGATCTGCGTGTCGAGCAGCGAGGACGGCATGAAGTGATCCATCCGAGCATTGAGGCGACCGCTGATCCGATCCTTGGTTCCGGCCAGATGTACGAAGATCACCTCCGACCCCTCCCTCGATGCCGCGCTCAACACGTCTCGGTACGACCGCTTGAGCGCCGAGCACGTCACGATCCCCGATCGGCCCGTCGTCGTGTGTTCGGTGATCCACTCCGCGATCACGTCGAGCCACGGCCACCTGTCCTCGTCGGTCAGCGGCTGACCGGCTGCCATCTTGGCCACGTTGGCGTCCGGATGCAGGTCGTCGCCCTCCTGCAGGTCCCATTTCAACGCACCGGCGAGAATTCCCGCCACCGTCGACTTGCCCGAACCGGACACTCCCATCACTACGAGAACCGGATGATGCGCTCTGCCTGTCGTCTGTGATGCCATCCCTCGATACTGCTCCATCTCGCTCCGGCGGATCGGACAGACGCGAGAATCCGGGCAACCCGTGGGACGATCGATCGGACATGAGCGAGACCAGCGACTTCCGCCAGCTTCACGATTCGGTGCTCGACGAGCTCGGTCGCGACATCGTGAGCGGCGCGATCCCGAGCGGGACCCGAATCTCGGCCGACGACGTCGCCGTGCGGTTCACCGTGTCGCGGACCGTCGTCCGGGAAGTGGTCCGTGTTCTGGAATCGCTGGGGTTGCTCACCGTGCGTCGGCGCGTGGGGATCACCGTGCAGGGCTCGCAGAACTGGAACTCCCTCGACCCGGTGGTCATTCGCTGGCAACTGGCCGGGCCCGCCCGCGCCGAGCAGTTGCTGCTGCTCAGCGAATTGCGTTCGGGTATCGAGCCTTTGGCAGCCAAGCTCGCGGCGCATCGAGCAACGCCCGAGCAATGCGGCGCGCTGACGGCCGCTGTCATCGGAATGTCGTCGACGTCCCGGGCCGCGGATTCCGACGCCTACCTCGAACACGACAGCAATTTCCATCGCACGTTGCTCGCGGCCTCGGGCAACCCGATGTTGCGGTCGATGTCCGACATCGTGGTGGAGGTGCTCGCCGGCCGCACCCGCCACGCCCTGATGTCGCGGCAGGCCGACCCGGAGGCGATCCGCCTGCACGGCGTGGTCGCGTCGTCGATCCAGTCCGGCGACGCAGACGGCGCGCAGCGAGCCATGTTGGCCATCGTCACCAAGTCCGCCGCCTCGATGTCGGCCGCCTCCGGTGTGACTCCGTCGCCCGGTCTGGTCCCCGACCAGCAGTGATGCGTCGCGCGCACAAAGCCAGGTACGCCGAGGCGGGGTTCATCGCCTAGATTCGACGGGTGACTGCTCTCGAATTGCCGCTCGAACTTCGCCGCGCGCTCGTTGGAGTAGCTCGGACTCCGCGTCTGCTCGTCGCGTCCGATTACGACGGCACCATGGCGCCGATCGTCTCCGACCCACAGAAGGCCTTCCCACACCCCGAGTCGGTCAGCGCCATGCGCGGGCTCGCCTCCCTGGCCGGCACCAACGCTGCTGTCATCTCCGGACGTGCCCTCCGCGATCTCGCGATCCTCTCGCGCCTGCCGTCCGAGGTGCAGCTGGTGGGCAGCCACGGCAGTGAGTTCGACGCCGGATTCATCAACGCCATCGACGACAACGCCAAGAAACTCCTCACCGTCATCACCGGCGAACTGCAGGCCATCGCCGACGCCCATCCGGGCGTGAGTATCGAGACCAAGCCGGCCAGCGTCGCGCTGCACGTCCGCAACGCCGAGACCGCCGCCGGTGACGAAGCGCTCGCAGCGGTGCGATCCGGCGCAGCTGCGCGGGACGGCGTTCAGGTAACCGAGGGTAAGTCCGTCATCGAGCTGGCCGTCATCGTCACCGACAAGGGTGTCGCCCTCGACATTCTTCGCCACCAGGAAGCCTCTACTGCCGCAGTCTTTTTCGGCGACGACGTCACCGACGAGAAAGCGTTCGGACACCTGCACGGGCCGGACATCGGCGTCAAGATCGGACCGGGAGACACCCTCGCGGGGTTCCGCATCGACAGCACCGAACAGGTCGCGCTGGCACTGGCGTTCCTATTGGAGGAGCGTCGGCAGTGGCTTTCGGGAGCCGACGCCCCACGCATCGAACGACTGACGATGTTGGCCAGCCCCAATGCCGTTGCGCTACTGACCCCCGACGCCGACGTCACCTGGCTGTGTCACCCCGAACCCGATTCCGCAGCAGTGTTCGCGCACCTGCTCGGCGGGGATCAGGCCGGCCACTTCAGCGTCGGCCCCACCCGTGCGTCGCTCCCACTGAGTCAGCAGTACGTGGACGGCACGATGACGGTGCAGACCAAGTGGGCGAGCCTGCAGGTCACCGATTACCTGCCGCACGACATCGGCCAGGGCCAGACCGCGCTGACGCGAGTCATCACCGGCAAGGCCACAGCCGTGGTCACCTTCGCGCCGCGTCCGGAGTTCGGAAAGGCCTGGGCCTCACTCGAACCCGATGTCGACGGTCTGCGCATTCTCGGTACGGCAGATCCGATGGTGCTGCGCAGTCCCGGCGTCACCTGGAACATCGTCTCCGACGGATCTCAGCAAACGGCACACGCCGAGGTCGATCCATCCGACGGACCGATCGTTCTCGAATTGCGGCTCGGCACAGACGATCTGAGCGCGCACCCGTGGGACGAGGTGGAGCGTCGCCGCGCATCGGAGGCGTACTGGAAGGACTGGGCCGACGGCCTGGACCTGCCCCCGCTCAAGCGCGATCTGATGAAGCGATCGGCACTGACCCTCCGCGGCCTCGTACACGCCGAGTCCGGCTCGATCATGGCCGCCGCCACCACCTCACTGCCCGAGGACATCGGCGGAGTACGTAACTGGGACTACCGCTACTGCTGGCTGCGCGACGCCGCACTCACCGCATCCGCGCTGGTCGACGTCGGATCGACGGCCGAGGCCGAGAACTACCTCTCCTGGATCCACGGGGTACTCGAATCGGTCTCCGGCCCCGAGCGTCTACACCCGCTCTACACCATCTGGGGCCTCGGACTCCCGCCCGAAGCCGTCATCGATGAGCTGCCCGGATACGCCGGCTCGCGTCCGGTACGCGTGGGAAACGCTGCCAATCAACAGGTTCAGCTCGACGTCTTCGGCCCCATCGTCGAACTGGTGTCCGCTCTCGCCCATGCACGCAAGGCCGCAGGCTCGGACCACGGTCTCTCCGACGACGATTGGGATCTCGTCTGCGCCATGGTCGAAGCCGTCGAGCGTCGCTGGTTCGAGCCCGACCACGGCATCTGGGAGATCCGCGACAACCCCCGTCACCACGTCTACTCCAAGGTGATGGGTTGGATCACCGTCGATCGCGCCATTCGACTGGCCGAAACCTTCGGTCGCACAACAGAACCCGGCTGGGTAACTCTGCGCGAGACCATCCGCGAGGAAGTGCTCGCCAACGGCTGGAACGAGGAAGTGCAGTCCTTCACCGCCGCGTACGACGGCACCGACCTCGACGCCGCGACGTTGTTCATCGGACTGTCCGGACTGATCGACCCGGCAGACCCACGCTTCGCGGCCACCGTCACCGCCACCGAAGCCGAACTGCGCAGCGGCTCGACCGTCTACCGATACCGCCACGACGACGGACTCCCCGGCGGCGAAGGTGGCTTCCACCTCTGCGCGGCCTGGCTCGTCGAGGCATACCTCCTGGTGGGACAACGCGCCGAAGCCGAAGCACTGTTCGCCCAACTCGTCAGTGCCGCAGGCCCCACCGGACTGCTCAGTGAGGAATACGACCCCATCGCCGAACGATCCCTCGGCAACCATCCGCAGGCCTACAGTCACCTGGGTCTGCTGCGTTGCGCGAGATTGCTCAGCGCCTAGGGCTCACTCCACCCCCGCCCCCGCTCCGCGTCAATGGACCATTGCATACGTCTGACCCGTGCAAAGGTCCATTGACCCACCGGGGTCCGCTGCGTGAATGTCACCCTGCATACGTCTGAGCTGTGCAATGGTCCATTGACGCGAACGGGGGGACGGCGGCAAAGCTCAAGCGATAGCGGGCGGCTGTTTCGGCGGCGGTCCTGCGGTTCGGCCGCGGAAGAGTTCGGTCGGGAGGGTTTCGGCGGCGACGATGCCCGAGTGGGAGGACGAGAGCACCAGTTTGCCTGCTCGGCGGCCTTTTTCTTCGGCGTCTTGGCGCACGGTGGTGAGGTTCTCGCGGATGGCGTCGGAGATGCCGTCGAATCCGGTGACCGAGAGTTGGCTCGGTACATCGATTCCGGAGACTCGGGCGAAGTTGAGTGCGCCGAGGGCGATGACGTCGGTGGTGCAGAGCAGGGCGGTGGTTTCGCGGTTGGCCTGCAGTGCTTGGGCGGCCGCGGAGTGCCCGGAGCGGACGGTGTGGTCGAAGCGTTCGACGACGGTGAGGATATCGGGGTCGAGTCCGGCGTCGATCATGGCTGCCTGGACTCCGGCGATGCGTTCGCGTTGGACGTGGAAGTGGCTGTCCGCCAACCGCCCCGGGGGTACGACGCCATCGCGGCGGTCGCGTCCGAGCCTCATGCACAGGACGGCGAGGTGCTCGTGTCCTTGTGAGATGAGATGTGCAGCAAGCATTTTCATTGCGCCTCGGTCGTCGATGGCAACGAGGGCAGCTTCGGGGATGTTGCGAGTCTGATCACAGACGACGATCGGTAGGTGGCGTTCGCGAACGGCAGCGAGGTAGGGGTCGTCGTCGGCGACCGAGTAGACGACGAAGCCGTCGACTCCTGCTTGTTGGACGACGGCGGCGGCTTGGACGTCGTCGCGTTCGGCTCCGGCGGGGATGAGCAGCAGACCTTGCCCTGCCGCTTCGCAGGATTCGGCGAGGCCGGCGAGGAAGCTCATCGCGGCGGGGTCGCGAAAGGAGTAGCTCAGGGCTTCGGTGAGGAGCAGTCCGATGGCTCCGGCCTTGCGGGTGCGCAGCGATCGCGCGACGGGGTCGGGTCCGGCGTAGCCGCGGCGCTTGGCGGCCTGGAGGACGCGTTCGCGGAGTTCCGGAGAGAGCTGATCGGGTCGGTTGTAGGCGTTCGAGACGGTGGTGCGCGATACCTTCAGCTCGGCTGCGATCGACGCCAACGTCGCCTGACGTCGCGGTTCGCTTGACCTGACCATAACCGGGACGTTAGTCCCACAACACGGCGTAGAGAAACTCGAGGTCTCGTTCGTCCGATTCGATCCAGCACCCCGCTGCGCGCTAGAGTACAACGGTAACGGTTTCCATTAGCGTCAAGTTCCGCTCACAGGAGTACATCGATGTCGTCCACCCATCGCGCGTCCCGGACCAAGCTCACGGCTGCACTGGGCCTGACCTGCGCCGCAGCCCTCACACTCAGCGCGTGCAGCTCCACCGAATCCGCGAGCACCGAGTCAGCGCCGGCCACCGCGGTCGATGGACCGATCACGATCGTCGCGTCCACGAACGTCTGGGGAAGCGTCGCCGAGGCGGTTGCAGGCGACCTGGCGACAGTGACGTCGATCATCTCCGACCCGTCCGCAGACCCGCACTCCTACGAGGCGAGCCCCGCCGACGCGGCTTCCGTGGCCGAGTCGTCGCTCGTGGTCTACAACGGTGGCGGCTACGACCAGTTCATCGAGGACATCCTCGGATCCGAGGGCCAGGACGTGCCGTCCGTCGATGCCTTCTCTCTGCTCGAAGACAGCCACGATCACGACTCCGAGCCCGCCTCCGACGAAGCGACGCCGGAAACAGAAGCAGAAGCAACGGACGGCGACGGCCATTCGCACGGCGAGGTCAACGAACACGTCTGGTACAACGCCGAGGTGGCGGCTCACACCGCCGAGGAGATCGCCGACAAGCTCGGTCAGCTCGATCCCGACAACGCTGCGCAGTACACCGCCAACGCCGAGGCGTTCCACGAGCAGGTCCACGGCATCACCGACGTGACGGCGAAGATCGCTGCCGATCACCCCGACGCACCGGTGGCGCAGACCGAGCCGATCGCGCACTACCTCATCGAGGAGTCCGATCTCGACGATCGCACCCCCGAGGATTTCAAGGACTCCATCGAGGAGGGCAACGACCCGTCCCCGGCATCGATCGCCGCAACGCGTGATCTGTTCACCTCGAAGTCCGTCCGCGCGCTGATCTACAACACCCAGACCGAAGATGCTGTGACACAGGACATTCGCTCCACCAGTGAGGCCGCGGGCATCCCCGTCGTCGAGGTCACCGAAACTCTGCCCGCCGGGATGACGTACCTCGAGTGGCAGACCAAGGCAGCGACGGATCTGCAGGCCGCTCTCGCAACCACCCCTTGAGCCGATCCGACTCCTGATCTCGGACCGGCTGATGGAAAGCTGTAGTACATGCCTGCTGTAGAACTGCGCGATGCCGGACTGGCGTTCGGCGAGCGCACGCTGTGGCAGAACCTGGATCTGGCGGTCGAGAAGGGCGAGTTCATCGCCGTTCTCGGCCCCAACGGGTCGGGCAAGACGTCTCTGCTCAAGGTGCTGCTCGGCCAGAATCACCTCACGTCCGGCACGGCCGCGATCGACGGCCATCCCGTCCGTCGCGGCCAGTCGGGCGTCGGCTACGTGCCCCAGCAACGCAACATCGACGACGATCTACCCCTGCGCGGACGCGATCTCGTCGGCCTCGGCTGGGACGGTCATCGGTGGGGCATGGGTCTGCGCGGCATGCGGAAACGCAAGGAAACGGTGCAGCGCGCGATCGATCAGGTCGACGCCAACTCCTTCGCGGGCGCGCCCGTGGGCTCGATGTCCGGCGGTGAACAGCAGCGGCTGCGCATCGCCCAGGCACTCGTCGGCGATCCGTCGGTCCTGCTGTGCGACGAGCCCCTGCTCAGCCTCGACCTCGCCAATCAGTCTCTGGTCTCGAGCCTCATCGATCGCCGACGGCGGGAGCACGGGACGGCAGTGTTGTTCGTGACGCACGAGATCAACCCGATTCTCCCGCTCGTCGATCGCATCGTCTACATCGTCGACGGCCGGTTCCGCATCGGCACTCCCGCGGACGTCATGACCACCGAGGTCCTGTCCGAGCTCTACGGCACCGAGGTCGAGGTGCTGAAGGTTCGCGGCCGGCTCATCGTGGTCGGAACCGGTGACTCCATCGATGCACTCGGCTCGGCCGGTGCCCACCATCCACCCGTGCCGCACGACAGAGAAGACAAGGCATGAACGAGAAGGTTCTCGACGCATTCTCGAAGATGCTCGACTTCGACACCACAGCAAATCTTCTGACCTACGACTTCGTCCAGCAGGCACTGCTCGCCGCCGCGATCCTCGGATTGCTCGCCGGCGCACTCGGCCCGTTGATCGTCAGCCGCCAGTGGGCGTTCGCGGTGCACGGATCGAGTGAACTCTCGCTCACCGGCGCGTCCGCCGCATTGCTCGTCGGCATCACCGTCGGCCTCGGCGCCATCGTGGGGTCCGTGGTCGCGGCGGTGATGTTCGCCCTGCTCGGCAGCAAGGCCCGCGACCGCGACTCGGTCATCGGCGTCATCATGTCCTTCGGCCTCGGCCTGTCGGTGTTGTTCATCTGGCTCTATCCCGGCCGAACCGGCACCAGCTTCTCGCTGCTCATCGGTCAGATCGTCGGCGTCGGGCAGAGCGGGATCCAGTTGCTGCTGGTGTGCGCCGTCCTGGTGCTGATCGTCCTCACCGTGGTCTATCGGCCATTGCTGTTCGCCAGCACCGACCCCGAGGTGGCGCTGGCCCGCGGCGTCCCCGTCCGGGCACTGTCGGTGGTTTTCGCCGTGCTCGTCGGCGTCGCCTGCGCACTGGGCGTCCAGATCGTCGGAGCGCTGCTGGTGCTCTCGCTCCTCATCACTCCCGCCGCAGCCGCCGCACGGGTCACTGCCAGCCCGCTCAAGGCGACGCTGCTGTCCATCCTGTTCGCCGAGATCGCCGCCGTCGGAGGCATCCTGCTCTCCCTCGCCCCCGGGCTTCCGGTGTCGACGTTCGTCACCACCATCTCCTTCGTGATCTACCTACTCTGCCGCGCGATCGGCGGAACCCGCAAGGCCAATTCCGGACGGCTGGTTGCCGCCTAGGATGACGAGGGTGTCCATCGACCTCAACGCCGATCTCGGCGAAAGTTACGGTGCATGGACTCTCGGCGACGACGACGCGATGCTCGCCCTGGTCTCGAGCGCCAACGTTGCGTGCGGCTTTCATGCCGGTGATCCCACCATCCTGCTGCGCACGTGCCGCTCGGCCGCGAACGCAGCTGTGCGAATCGGAGCGCAGGTGGGCTATCACGACCTCGCCGGGTTCGGTAGACGCTTTCTCGACGTCTCCCCCGCCGACCTCACCGCCGACGTGATCTATCAGATGGGCGCACTCGACGGCCTCGCTCGGGTATCGGGTTCGGCCGTTGCCTACGTCAAACCGCACGGCGCGCTGTACAACGCGATCGTGCACCATCACGGTCAGGCCAAGGCCGTGGTCGACGCCGTTCTCGCCTACGACCCCACGCTGCCGGTGCTCGGACTCCCCGGTTCGGTGTTCCTCGACGAAGCGAAACGAGCCGGGCTCCGCACTGTCACAGAGGCTTTCGCCGACCGTGCGTACACCCCGCAGGGAACGCTGGTGCCCCGCTCGGAACCCGGTGCCGTACTGTCCGATCCCGACGCCGTCGCCCAGCGTGTGCTGACCATGATCACCGACGGCACCACCCTGGCAGTCGACGGCTCGCGCATCGACATTGCCGCCGAGTCGATCTGCCTGCACGGCGACTCCCCCGGCGCGGTCGCGATGGCCGCAGCCGTGTCGGAACTGCTGCGCAGCAACGGTATCGACGTGACAGCCTTCGTCTGATGCACATTGTCCCGGCGGGCGAGAATGCAGTACTCGTCGAGTTCGACGGGCTGGACGAGACGATGGCGTACTACCGCGCGCTGGTGGCCGATCCACCGCCTCGAGTCGTCGACCTGGTTCCCGCCGCCCGCACCGTGCTGGTGATGTTCGACGGGCCGAAGCAGCCGATACTGAACTGGATCTCGGCCACCGAACCCGCGGTCCACACAGACGATCACCGCTCCGACACCGTGACGATCTCGGTGGTCTACGACGGCGACGACCTCGACGAGGTTGCCCGACTGACCGGCCTGCCCACCACCGAAGTCGTTGCCGCGCATATCGATCAGACATGGACCGTTGCGTTCGGCGGCTTCGCGCCCGGCTTCGGTTATCTCGTCGGCACCGATGCGCGCCTGCACGTTCCGCGGCGCACGTCGCCGCGCACCAGCGTCCCGGCGGGCTCGGTGGGGCTGGCGGGTGAGTTCTCGGGCATCTATCCGCGCTCCTCCCCCGGCGGCTGGCAACTGATCGGACGCACCGACGCGCAACTGTGGAACCTGGACCGCGACCCACCCGCGCTGCTGCGGCCCGGCACCACCGTGCGATTCGAGCAGGCATGAGAGCACTGACCGTTCTGCAGACGGGACCACTGTGCACCGTCCAGGATCGCGGTCGCCCAGGGTATGCGTCGATCGGCGTGGGGCGCTCGGGGGCCGCAGACCGGCACTCACACGATGCTGCGAACCGATTGGTGGGCAACAACTCCGACGCCGCCACGCTGGAAGTGACCTTCGGTGGCCTGAAGCTACGCGCCGAGTTCGACGCGATCGTTGCCGTCACCGGAGCGCACGTGATCTGCCGCGTCGACGGCACCGTGCATGGACTGCATTCGACGCTCGTGGTCCGAGCCGGACAGGAGCTGGAACTGGCAACGCCCACATGGGGTCTGCGCAGCTACCTGGCCGTGCGGGGCGGGATCGACATCCCCGCAGTCCTCGGCAGCCGTGCGACGGACACGATGTCCGGTCTCGGACCGGCAGCGCTCTACCCCGGCACTGTGCTCGCGGTCGGCAGCGACAGCGGGCAATGGCCCGCAGCAGATTTCGTGCCGCCGCCATCGATTCGAACCACACTGCACGTCACGTTCGGACCGCGCGAGACCTGGTTCACCGAGCGCGCCCGATCGCTGCTGCTGGAGCAGCCGTGGACGGTCACGCCGGACACCGATCGCGTCGGAATCAGGCTCGACGGCTCCGAGCCGCTGGCCCGCGCAGTCGACAGCGAATTGGCCAGTGAGGGAATGATTCTCGGGGCGCTACAGGTTCCGCCGTCCGGGCAGCCGGTGCTGTTTCTCGCCGACCATCCCGTCACGGGCGGTTATCCGGTGATCGCCGTCGTCACCGCGGCGGACGTGTCCGCAGCCGCGCAGTTGACGCCGGGAACGCAGATACACTTCCGCGCTGTCGATTGATCCCGGCCCCGGACAACCTCACACCCCTTTTGCCCACCTCACACACCGGCTATCGCGTGAGCGAGGGTGTGAGGTTCGCAGAAAGGGTGTGCGGTTCAATGCCTACCCGCGACGCTGGCGAGCGATGTCGGCCAGTACGACGCCCGCGGCGACGGATGCGTTGAGTGATTCCACCGGCCCCGCCATCGGGATCGACAGGATGTGGTCGCAGGTCTCGCTGACCAGACGCGAGAGGCCCTTGCCCTCGGATCCGACGACGATGACGACCGGACCTTTACCGTCGAACGTGTCGAGTTCGGTGTCGCCGCCTGCATCGAGGCCGACGACGGTGACGCCCTTGGACTGCCAATCCTTGAGCGTACGAGTCAGATTCACTGCTCGCGCGATGGGCAGGCGAGCTGCGGCACCGGCACTGGTTCGCCATGCCACCGCGGACACGCTGGCACTGCGACGCTGCGGGATCACGACACCATGGCCGCCGAAGGCAGCGACCGATCGCACGACGGCACCGAGGTTGCGCGGGTCGGTGATGTTGTCGAGCGCCACGAGCAGTGCCGGCTCCTGGTGCGTGCGCGCGTTCGAGATCAGATCGTCGGGGTGCGCGTAGCGGTACGGCGGCACCTGCAGGGCCAGGCCCTGGTGCAGTCCGTTGGCGCTGAGCTTGTCCAGGTCCGAGCGCGGAACCTCGAGGATGGAGATCCGCGCATCGCCTGCGCGCTGCACGGCTTCCTTGAGTCGATCGTCGCTGTCGGTACCGACGGCAACCCACAGTGCGGTGGCGGGCACGCCTGCACGCAGGCACTCGACCACCGGGTTGCGACCGAGTACCACCTCGGGACCGTCTTCGGCCTTGCGTCCGGCGGGCCTGCCACCCGCGCGGCCACCGGTGTTGCCGCCGCGGTTCGTTGCGGACTTCTCGGCGAGCTTGGCCCGACGCGCGGCGGGATGCTTGGTGCGCTCGGAGGCGGGAGGCGTCGCGCCACGGCCCTCGAGGCCCTTCCGACGCTTGCCACCGGATCCGGCAACCTGTCCCTTCTTGGTGCCGTCCTTGCGGATTGCGCCGCGCCTGCTCGAATTCCCTGCCATCACAAACCTGCTTCGTCGGTCTTACTCGTACCCAGCGACCATTCGGGCCCGTTGGGTGTATCTGTCACGTCGACTCCGGCCTTCGCAAGTCGATCGCGTATGTCGTCGGCGGCGGCCCAGTCCTTGGTCGCCTTTGCCGTTGCTCGACGCTCCAGCTCGGCCTGGACCAGGACGCCGAGGGCGCCGAGAGCCGCTGCGTCGGAACCACTGTCTTTGCTCCAGTGCGGATCGAGCGGGTCGACACCGAGGATGTCGAGCATCGCCCGCACACTGCCTGCGTACTCCACCGCTGCCGGTAGGTCACCGGATTCGAGTGCGGTGTTGCCCAGGGTGACGGTGGCGTGAATCTCGGCCAGCGCCTTGGGAACTGCGAGGTCGTCGTCGAGAGCCTCGGCGAATCCGGCCGTCCACTTGCCCATCGGCACCTCACCGGCGCGTTCGACGGCTCGTCTGACGAAACCTTCTATGCCCCGGTACGTCACGGCCGCGGTTTCGAGCGCGGTATCGGAGTACTCCAGCATCGAGCGGTAGTGCGCTCCACCGAGGTAGTACCGAAGCTCCTGCGGCCGAACCTTTTTCAGCACGTTCGGCACCGAGAGCACGTTACCGAGGGACTTCGACATCTTCTCGCCGCCCATCGTCACCCACCCGTTGTGCAGCCAGTACCGCGAGAAGCCGTCTCCAGCCGCCATGGACTGCGCGCGCTCGTTCTCGTGATGCGGGAACACCAGATCCAGCCCTCCGCAGTGGATGTCGAAATCCGAACCGAGGTAGTTCTCCGCCATCGCCGAGCACTCGAGATGCCAGCCCGGACGGCCGGGGCCCCACGGCGTCGGCCACGACGGCTCGTCGGGCTTCGCGCCCTTCCACAGCGTGAAGTCGCGCGGGTCACGCTTGCCCTCGGCGACGCTCTCGCCCTGGTGCACGTCGTCGAGCTTGTGCCCGGACAGTGCGCCGTAGCTCGGGAAGCTCTGCACGTCGAAGTAGACGTCCCCGCACGAATCGGCGTAGGCGTGGCCGCGTTCGATCAGACGCTCGATCATCTGCACCATCTGGGTGATGTGCCCGGTCGCGCGCGGCTCCGCGGACGGCGGCAGCACCCCGAGCCGGTCGTAGGCCCAGGTGAAGGATCGCTCGTAGGTAGCGGCCCACTCCCACCACGGACGACCCGCGTCACGTGCCTTGTTGAGGATCTTGTCGTCGATGTCGGTCACGTTGCGAACGAAGGCGACGTCGTAATCGTGGGCCAGCAACCAGCGGCGCAGTACGTCGAACGCGACGCCGCTGCGCACGTGGCCGATATGAGGTTCGCCCTGCACCGTTGCCCCACACAGGTACACCGATGCATGGCCAGGGACCAAGGGGGTGAATTCCCGCAGGGCCCTCGTCTCGGTGTCGTGTAGGTGAAGGGTCACGACCAGCAATGCTACCGGTGGTTTTACCTCGTCATGACAAGTGCGGTCGCGATGGCCGCGATTCCTTCACCGCGACCGGTCAGCCCGAGCCCGTCGGTGGTGGTCGCAGACACCGATACCGGCGCACCGAGCACCCGCGAAAGAACTTCCTGGGCCTCGACGCGGCGCGGTCCGATCTTGGGCCGATTGCCGATGATCTGCACCGCAGCGTTCCCGATCGCGAATCCGTCCGCGTCGAGCAGCCGCTTGACCTCGGTCAACATGGCGGCTCCACTGACCCCGTCCCATTCCGGACGACCGGTCCCGAACACCGATCCGAGATCGCCCAGTCCGGCCGCGGACAGCAGCGCGTCGCACAGGGCGTGCGAGGCCACGTCGCCATCGGAATGCCCGTCCAGTCCGTCTGCGTTCTCGAACAGCAAACCCGCCAGCCAACAGGGCCGACCGGGCGCTATGGGATGGACGTCGGTGCCGATGCCGACTCTCACAGCTCGTCTCGACTGTTCACAGCAGCGCCTTTGCCAGTAGCAGGTCGTGTGGAGTGGTGATCTTGAACGCGAGTGCATCGCCGACGATGGAGTGCACCGTCTCGCCGATGCGCTCGACGAGGCCCGCGTCGTCGGTGGAGATGTCGGATGTCGCGTCGTACGCCCGGCGTAGGACGTCGGCGTCGAAGCCCTGCGGGGTCTGCACCGAGCGCAGACTCGCGCGGTCCGGGGTACCGACCACTGCGCCCATGATGTCGACTTCCTTGATGGTGTCGACGACCGGAAGAACCGGGATGACGGCAGAGCGCCCGGCTCGTACCTCGGCCACGACGCGGGCGATCAGCGTCGGTGGGGTGAGGGCCCGGGCTGCATCGTGGACGAGCACGACGGCTGCGTCGCCGACAGCGGCGAGACCGGCGCGCACCGAGTCGGTCCGCTCGAGCCCACCGGCCACGACGGTGACGTCGTCGCCGACATGACGGCGGGCCGCGTCGAGCAGCTCGGCCGGCACGATGACGACGATGCGATCGACGGCACCCGAGGCCCGGAGACCGTCGACGGACCGTGTCAGAAGAGAGTCGGTACCCAGACAGACGAATGCCTTCGGCTCGTCGTATCCGAGCCGAAGGCCTTTGCCTGCAGCGGGTACCAGGGCGACCACGTCGCCGGCAGTACCGTTCACTCTAGGAAGCTGTTCACTCTAAGAAGCGGTAGCGAGAACTTCGTCGAGCATGGTGTCGGCCTTGGCCTGATCGGTTCCCTCGGCGAGCGCGAGCTCGCCGACCAGAATCTGCCGTGCCTTGGCGAGCATGCGCTTCTCGCCTGCCGAGAGTCCGCGGTCCTGCTCACGTCGCCAGAGATCGCGGACGACCTCGGCAACCTTGTTCACGTCACCGGAAGCAAGCTTCTCCAGGTTGGCCTTGTACCGACGCGACCAGTTGGTGGGCTCTTCGGTGTGCGGTGCGCGGAGCACCTGAAAGACTTTGTCGAGACCTTCTTGCCCGACGACGTCGCGAACGCCTACGTATTCTGCGTTGTCCGCGGGAACTCGAACGGTGAGGTCGCCTTGCGCGACCTTGAGAACCAGATACTCTCTCGGTTCACCCTTGATGGTGCGTGTCTCTATCGCTTCGATCAGCGCCGCTCCGTGATGGGGGTAAACGACGGTGTCTCCGACCTTGAAAATCATGTGACAAGTGCCCCTTTCGATTTACCCAGAATACCACGGCTCATATCAACGGTGCAGGTCAGGGGCATAGCGGTGCCGAATCAGGGGTTGACACAGACGGATCGACGTGTATCCGGGGCCACATTTTCACGTGGGTCGTTCCGCCGTCCCCGCGCCTGACAGGCACCCTCACCTGGCGTCATCGGGCCGCTGGCAGACCCCACGAGCGGCCGGTGGGGGAGAACTACTACTCTGCCTAGTGGACGAGATGGACCGAGCCGGCCCGGCACCACATGGAGGACGACCGAAGTGACTGCAATCGACGCTGCGACACCGCTTGGCCGCCATCGCAGGACGGCCGCCGCCCTCGCTCTTCTCGCCGGTGGCGCGTTCGCCCTCACCGCGTGCGGCGCAGGTCAGATCTCCCAGACGGCCACTCAGGTCGCCGCGGTCAACGGCAACTCCGTCGACGTCGGAGACATCCAGCTGCGCAACGTGCACGTGGTGTACCCCACCTCCGAGGAATACAGCATCATGCCCGGCGGCACCGTCGAGCTAGGTTTCACGGCCATCAACTCCAACCCGAGTGTGGCCGACGAGCTGACCGACATCTCCTCCCCCGAAGCTCAGGTCACCATCGTCGAGGAGGCGGAATCGGGCAGCAACGAGATCGCTCCGCTGACCGCGCTCGGCGCAGGTTCGCCCGCGGACGTTCAGCTCGACGATCCACTGGTGCCGATCCAGCTGATCAAGGTCGAGATGGCCGACATCTCCGAGAACGTTCGACCGGGCCTGACGCTGCCGGTCACGTTCGAGTTCGCGAACGCGGGCGAGGTCGTCGTCAACGTTCCGATCGATGCCGGTCACGAGCTCGAGCGCGACGAATCCGCAGTGTCCGAGCACAGCGAAGGCGAATAGCCGCCCCGACCCTGTCGGTGCCGATCGTTAGGCTCGCGGCGTGGTCAAACTGAAGTCGAGCTACCGCTGCTCTGCGTGCCGTCACTCGGTCTCCAAATGGGTCGGTCGCTGTCCCGAATGCGGTGACTGGGGCTCGATGGACGAGGTCCAGGCCACTGCCGCTCCGCTCGCGACCCGCGCAGGCGCATCGGCCCTTCGTTCGGGCGGCGGGGCCATGATTCCCACGACACCCGCTGCGGCTCTGACGACCATCAGCAGTGCCACCTCGCAGGCGAACACCACCGGGATCGACGAGTTCGACCGCGTTCTGGGTGGCGGTCTCGTCCCGGGTTCGGTCGTGCTCCTTGCCGGCGAGCCCGGAGTCGGCAAGTCGACGCTGTTGCTCGAGGTGGTGCATCGGTGGGCCCGCTCGGCACCCGATCGCCGTGCGCTCTACGTCACGGGCGAGGAGTCGGCGGGTCAGGTGAGGTTGCGGGCCGATCGCACCGGCGCGGTACACGAGCGGGTCTTCCTCGCCGCCGAGTCCGACCTCGCCACCGTCTTCGGCCATGTGGAGCAGGTCAAGCCGAGCCTGCTGATCGTCGATTCCGTGCAGACGATGCTCGCCGCGGACGTCGACGGCGTCATCGGCGGCGTCACCCAGGTTCGCGCCATCACGAGCGCGCTGACCACACTGGCCAAGACGACCGGGGTTGCGGTGCTGCTCGTCGGGCACGTCACCAAGGAGGGCGCGGTGGCAGGTCCGCGGTCGCTCGAGCATCTCGTCGACGTGGTGCTCAACTTCGAGGGCGACAAGCATTCCACTCTGCGGATGATTCGCGGCGTCAAGAACCGGTTCGGCGCATCCGACGAGGTCGGCTGCTTCGAGCTGCGTGAAACCGGGATCGTCGGTATCAGTGATCCGTCCGGGCTGTTCCTGCATCATCGGGGTGATGCCGTGCCCGGAACTGCCGTCACCGTCACGATGGACGGCAAGCGGCCGTTGTTGGCGGAGCTGCAAGCGTTGATCGTCGACACCGCGATGCCGTCGCCCCGGCGCGCGGTCAGCGGGCTGGATCACGCCCGCGTGGCGATGATCCTGGCCGTGCTGGAACGGCGCTGCGGAGTCAAGGTGTCCAAGGCGGAGGTCTACGCGGCGACGGTCGGCGGGATGCGCACCAGCGAACCGTCCGCTGACCTCGCACTGGCTGCGGCGGTGGCATCGGCGGTCCGGGATCAACCACTTCCCCCGGGAATGGTGATTCTGGGCGAGGTGGGCCTGGCCGGCGAGGTGCGCCGCGTCGCCGGACTGGGTCGCCGTCTCGCCGAGGCCGCGCGGCTGGGCTTCAACTACGCCATCGTCCCCGAGGACGCAGGCCCCATACCGGACGGCATCAAGGTCAAGACCGTCACCAACGTCGGCGAGGCGTTGACATACACGCGTATGCGGCCCGTATGACACCGGGCAGTATTCTTTGTCTGACTGCCCGCATCTAGCAGCGAAGTACTCTTTGTTCGCACGCACAGTATCCGCAGCCCGAGCCGAAGCCGCTGCCATGACACGAGGGGGTTGGCCATGGAGGGCACCACGCCGTCCCCAGCGTTGCGCGAGACCATCGCCCGGCTCGCACCGGGAACCGCCCTGCGCGACGGTCTCGAGCGAATTCTGCGCGGCCGCACCGGCGGCCTGATCGTCCTCGGATACGACGACGAGGTCGAGGCGATCTGCGACGGCGGGTTCGAGCTCGATGTCGAGTTCGCGCCGACCAGACTTCGCGAATTGTCGAAAATGGATGGCGCAGTGGTGCTTTCGACCGACGGTAAGCGAATCGTCCGTGCCAACGTGCAGCTCGTGCCCGACCACAAGATCCCCACCGTCGAGTCCGGTACCCGACACCGCGCCGCCGAGCGAACTGCCATGCAGACCGGCTATCCCGTCGTCTCGGTGAGCCAGTCGATGAGCATCGTCAGCGTCTACATCGGCGGTATCAGGCACGTCGTGGAGGGCTCGGCCACCATCCTCTCGCGCGCCAATCAGGCCGTCGCGACCCTCGAGCGCTACAAGGCCCGTCTCGACGACAACACCCGTCAACTCTCGGTGGTCGAGATCGAGGACTTCGTGACCCTGCGCGACGCCCTGACCGTCGCGCAGCGCCTCGAGATGGTGCGGCGAGTGTCGGTGGAGATCGAGCAGAACGTCCTCGAACTCGGCACCGACGGCAGGCAGCTCGCCCTCCAGCTCGAAGAGTTGTTGGGCGACAACGACGTCGATCGCCAACTGATCGTCCGTGACTACCTCGCCGGTAACGAACCGTCGAGCACCACCGGAGTCGAGAAGGCGCTCGCCGCACTGGACAAGCTGACCGACGTCGATCTGCTGGATCTGACGACGCTGGCCCGCGCCTTCGGATATCCCGCGACCATAGAGGCCCTCGACACCCCGATGAGCCCCCGCGGGTACCGGGTGCTCACCCGAGTTCCGAGGTTGCAGTTCAGCCAGATTCACCGACTGGTCGGCGCGTTCGGCACGCTGCAGGGGCTGCTCGCGGCCACCGCAGCCGACCTGCAGTCCGTAGACGGCATCGGTGGACTGTGGGCTCGTCACATCCGCGAGGGACTCTCCAGACTGGCCGAGGCGTCGATCTCGGGGCCGTACGACTAGGACGCCTTCTTCTTCGTCCCCGGCAGGAAGCCTGCGTCGATCACGGCCTTCACGTACGGCCGGGCACTGGCGATCAACTGCTCGGCGTCAGGAACGTTCTTCCACACGGCCGAAGCCATGATGTCGGTGCGATCCTCGATGTGCTGATCGAGCGCGACGCCGTCATCGGTCAACGTCTCTCCCTCGGCAGAGATGGTGAGCAGTCCGCGAGTGGCGAGTCTTTCGGCGGCGGAATCCCATTCGCTCTCGGACCATTCCCGGGTGAGCTGCGTGATGCGCTTGCCGAGCGCTCGTCGACCGGGTTGCGGGGTCGTGCGGTCGGCCTCGTGGAAGACGGCGGCTTCCGTGGGGTCGAGTTCTGCGTCGATCAGGGCGGCGAGGTGTCCGTCACCGCGCCATTCGCGGAGGACGGTGATCGAGTGCCAGAGGGCGAGATGCGGCACCTCGGGTCGAGCGGCGGAGTGCCACGCTGCCGCGAGCGGCCGGCCGGCGAACGAGGCGGTGTCGCCGATATCGCCCAGACGGCCCGCCAACGTGGTGAGCGCAGGATCCTCCGCCAAGGGGCCGAGTGCCGTTCCGAGAACGGAGTCGAGCAGGGTCCACCGACGATCGGACACCGCCTCCAGTCCGACGGCCACGGCGGCGGGCCACGCACGGTCGATCAGTGCCGGATTGAAGTTGTAGAACGCAGCTGCGACGACACTCGGCGCGCAGGGACCCATCGGGGCCGCCCGTGCTCCGACGTACCAGGCGTGCCCGTCGAGGCCGGTGTCCTCGTACGCCGATCCCAGTTCGGGATTGAAGTACGCAGTGACGTGGAAGGGCTCGAACGTCTTGTAGGCGGCCCTGGCGAGAGCTGTCGAGGTGGTCATGGGATTCGACCGTACTCAGCCGGTGATGTTGAACGGCTCCGGGACGCTCTTGAGCTCGCCGAGCTGGGCGATCGCCTGGTAGGCACCGACACCGACCGGGATGCGCTCTTCGCCGCAGCCGGGAACGGAGTTGGTACCGGACCATTTGACGGTGAAGCCGGCCTGTTCGCCGGGCTTGAAGGTGCGCAGATCCGACGCGGCGTTGGGGAAGCAGTCGATGTTGGACCAGATGCGCTGATTGTCGAGGGTGTAGACGAGCGCCTGCTGCAGCCCGGCACCGACATCGCGCTGGCATTCGGTGGAGCCGATGTTGGTGATGACCACGGTGAACACGGGCTCTTCGCCCAGGCGGTAGGTGGCCTTCTCCGGCGTCACCTTGATCGCGAGAGATTGATCCGGGCACTGGTTGGAGATCACGGGAGCCGGCGCACCGCTGGTGGTCGCAGCTGCGCCGCCACCGGCAGCGGAGTCGGTGGCTCCACCCGAGCCGCCGGAACCACCTGATCCACCCGAACCGCCGCCGGAGCCACCCGCACCGGCGGAGTCGGCGTCGGAGGCTGAAGAGCTGGGTGACGGCAGAGCTGAGGATGTCGCCGGAGCAGCAACGACGCCTGCAGGAGCGGCCTCGGTGTCGTCGGAACCGCCACTGAGCGAAGCGATGAACCACACGATCAATCCGAGGACGACAACGGCCGCACCGATAGCGAGCGCACGGCGTCGCCAGTAGATTTCGGGAGGCAAAGGCCCGGTCGGTTCCAACACGAATCAACCGTATGCGGCCGAAGCCACGCTATCCCTGAGCCCACACGGCGTGTCGCGTCAGCGAACTCACCGAAATGGGATCCGAGCCGGTTCAGGCAGGCATTTCGCCGATGTCGCCGATGACCTCACGCAACTGCGCATGGCCCTTCGACAGTTGGTAGGTGAGACCGACGATCGCGAGTTCCCCGGCCTCGACCTTCTCGGCGACGATCCGCGAGCGCTGCATCAGCAGATTGCCGGTCTCCTCGACGTGCCGAGCCTCGAACTCGTCGACGGCCTGGTAGCCGTCGCGGCGAGCCGAGAGCACCGACGGGGTGACGCGTTCGACGACGTCGCGGATGTATCCACCGGGCACGTCGCCACTCTCGAGGGCGTCGACGGTCGCCTTGACTGCACCGCAGTGATCGTGGCCGAGCACCACGATCAGCGGGGCCGCGAGCACGGCGACGCCGTACTCGATGGAGCCCAGAACCGCGGAATCGACCACGTGACCGGCGGTACGTACGACGAACATGTCGCCGAGGCCCTGGTCGAAGATGATCTCGGCAGCAACACGCGAGTCGGCGCAACCGAAGAGGATGGCACTGGGGTGCTGAGCACTTTCGAGGCGGGCACGATCCTCGATGCCCTGCGACGGGTGCAGGACCTCTCCGGAGACAAACCGTTGGTTGCCTTCCTTGAGGGACTTCCAGGCAGCGATCGGATTCGAAGCAGGCATGGGTTTCATTGTGCACGCGCAGCGGGCGCAGGGCGAGTTGGGTTGACTACTGTTGGGACCGATCACAGACGCGACGAGAAGGGCGACCACTTGCCGATCGATGCCGACGCACTGCTCGGGTGGTTCGACTCCGACGGACGCGATCTGCCGTGGCGGCGACCCGGCGTCAGCGCATGGCAGATTCTGATGAGCGAGATCATGCTGCAGCAGACGCCGGTGGTGCGGGTCGCGCCCATCTGGGAGCAGTGGGTGCAGCGTTGGCCGGTGCCGTCGGCGATGGCCGCGTCCTCGCAGGCCGAGGTGCTTCGAGCGTGGGGCAAGTTGGGCTATCCGCGTCGAGCACTGCGGTTGCACGAGTGCTCCCGGGTGCTCGCCGAGGAGTACGGCGACGAGGTGCCTGCCGATGTCGAGACACTGCTGAGCCTGCCGGGTATCGGTGCATACACCGCGCGCGCAGTGGCGTGTTTCGCCTACGGTCAGCGAGTTCCGGTGGTGGACACCAATGTTCGACGCGTCGTGGCGCGTGCGTTGCACGGTAACGCCGAGCTGGGGAATCCCTCCACCTCGCGGGACCTGGCCGACGTCGAACAGCTGCTCCCGGAGAGCGTCCCGCGCGCCGCCCGCTACTCGGCGGCGTTGATGGAACTGGGCGCACTGATCTGTACCGCCAAGAATCCGGCATGCCTGCTGTGTCCGCTGCCGGAGTGCGCCTGGATCGAGGCGGGCAGGCCAGCGCACACCGGCCCGGCCAAGAAGGTCCAGAAGTTCGCGGGCACGGATCGTCAGGTGCGAGGCAAGCTCATGTCGGTCCTGCGCGAGAGCACCGGTCCGGTCGAGCGCGCCCAACTCGACATCGTCTGGCCCACCGACCCGACGCAACGCGACCGAGCTCTCCATTCACTGCTGACCGACGGATTGATCGAACAGACCGAGTCGGGATTGTTCGCCCTCGCGGGTGAGGGTTCGGACGGCTAACTCCGGCCGTTGGCGTCGAACCATGTTCTGCCGCGCAGCAATCGGTCCACCAGTTCGGCCGCCTCGATCTCGTCGATCTGCCCGACCATCGTCATCGTCCCCAAACCGTGCAACGCGGCCATGAGCAGTCGAGCCTCCGCGACGGCGTCGATTCGATCCGAGCCGCTCTCCGCTGCGGCCTGCCCGATCATGTGGGTCAGAACCGACTCCAGCACCGCAAGATTGGCTCGATACGCGGCCTGCGCCAGGTCCGGTTCCCGGATCGCCAAGGATGCGAACGACACTCCCAGGCGATGGAAGCGCCTGCCCTCGTCGTCGGTCGGCAACACCGAACGGGCGAACATCTGCAGGCGTCGGGCTGCCGAAGCGCCGTCGATCGCGTCGATCCGGGATCGAGAGTCCGCGTAGCCGCGCTCGGAGAAGCGCGTCAGAACGGCGTCGAGCAGACCTGCTTTGGAGTGGAAGTAGTACTGAACCAGGCGCAGCGACACCCCGGCTGCCTCGGCGGCGCTCCGCATCGTCAGTGCCTCCAGCCCATCGACGGTCGCAACCCGCTCTGCGGCCGCCAGAATCTGCTCTCGTCGGTCTTCGCCGGCCATCTTCCACCCATCCGCCCGTGTTTGATACAACTGTATCAAGCGGCGGTTATACAGCTGTACCAAACGAGGGAGTCGAGCATGACGCGAGAGCGTTCGTGGGGTGTCCTGGCCGTTGCATGCCTGGCCCAGTTGCTGGTGGTGCTCGACTCCTCGGTTGTCAACATCGCACTGCCGCAGATCGCCCGAGCACTGCATATCGACGACCGAGACGTGCAGTGGGTCGCCAGCGGATACACCGTCGCGTTCGCGGCGGCCCTGCTCGCCGGAGCCCGCGCGGCCGACACCCGGGGCATCCGCGGGGTTTTTCTCTTCGGCGTTTCCCTGTTCGTCGCCGCCAGCGTGGTCGGCGGAATCGCATCCACCGGCTCGATGCTGGTGTCCGCGCGCATCGTTCAGGGTCTGGCCGCGGCGATCGTCTCCCCGGCCACGTTCACGTTGCTCACTCTCACCTACCCCGAGGGGCCGATGCGCACGCGTGCCGTCGCGGTGTGGACGGCGATCAGCGTTGCCGGCGGTGGAGTGGGCAACATCGCCGGAGGCGCGCTGACCGAGTACGTCTCGTGGCGGTCGGTTCTGCTGATCAACCTGCCCATCGGCGTCGTCCTGCTGATGTCGGCTCGTCGACATCTCGACGCTCGGCGAGCCGGGACCGAGGCACATCGGCCCGGGCTCGACATCGTCGGCGCCGCTTTCGGGGCATTGGCCCTCGGCGCGTCCACCGTGGCGGTCACCCAGCTCGGAGCCGGCGGCTCGCAGGCGGTGTCCCTGTCGACGGCTGTTCTCGCCGTGGCCGGATCGATCGGATTCGCACTCCGCCTTCGTCGATCGACCGCACCACTGATCCCGTTGCGGCTGTTCGCCGATCGCACCGTCGTCGCGGGAAATCTGCTGACACTGCTCACCGGTGCGGTGTTCCAGATACCGATCTGGTTGTACCTGACCTATCAGATGCAAGAGCTCCTGCAGCGGTCACCACTGCAGGCGGCAGTGGGCTTTCTACCGCTCACTGCCGCTCTCGTCGTGACCGGCGTCGCAGTCACTCCTGCTCTGATGCGCAGATGCCCCTCGCACCTGGTTGCCGCTGCCGGCGCGACCCTGGCCGCCGCCGGACTGCTCGGCCTCGCTGCGGCCTCGAATTCGCCCGGCTACCTCGCCGCAGTCGGGCTGCCGTCGATTCTGATCGGGATCGGCGGCGGGCTGCTCAACACCCCGCTGGCCACTGCGGTGACCAGCGGGGTGGCGCGCTCCGACGCCGGAGCCGCGTCGGGATTGATGAACACGTCCAAGCAGTTCGGTGGCGCGATGGGGTTGGCGCTGCTCACCATCGTCGCCGGGCTGACGGACTTTCGATTCGCCTATTCGGTCATGGCAGCGGCGATGGCGGTGACCGCGGTGTGCTGCGTGGCCTTTCTTCGCACACCGCCGCCGAAAGTTCGCTACTGAGCGAGAAATTCGACGACAGTCGCGTTGACCGCATCCGGGCGTTCCAGGTAGCCGAAGTGCCCGGTGTCGGCGATCTCGACGTAGCGCGCACCCGGGATCGCGGCGGCGACGTCGCGGCACTGCTGCACCGGGATCATCCGGTCGTCCGCGAATCCGATGACGAGCGACTTGGCCGCGATCCTCCGGTATGCCATCAATCTATCTGTCCCGCTTCGCATTTCGAGTCCGATCTGCGCCCGCATACCCGCAGTCTTCTTGCCACCGGAGTATTCGAGGATTGCCAGCCAATCACCGATCGCCGAGTCGTCGGCGAGGGTCTTCGGCGAAAAGTTCTGCATCGCAGTCATTGCCGCCCGGTACGACGCGGGGAGTTCGATCCCGGCGTCGTGCAGGTCTCTCTCCCCCTTCGACAGTTGCTCGCGAAAGGTCCCGGACTTGCCGTAGGTGGCCATCATCACTGCATGCGACACCAGATCCGGCCTGGCCAAAGCCAATTCCTGGGTGACGCGGGCACCCATCGAGGTGCCCACGACGCGCGCAGGCCCTCCCCCGAGGTGCTCGACGAGGGCAGCGGTGTCGGCGACCAGGTCGTCGAGTGTCATCCCGTTCGCACACTCGGACGACGGTGCAATACCGCGATTGTCGAAGGTGACGACCCGGTACCCCTGCTTCACCAGGGCCGGAACCTGATGGGTTCGCCAGACTCGTCCCGGGCTACCGGTTCCCATCACCAACACCACGAGTGGACCGTCGCCAGTGACGTCGTAGTTGAGGTCGATTCCGTTGAGCTTCGCGAGCGGCATTCGGATCATCCTAGTGCGCGCAGGAACTCCTCGACCGCCACGCGATAACGCTCGGGTGCCTCGTCATGAATCAAGTGCGCCGCCTTCTCGATCCGCACGTACGCCGATCCGGGTTTGCTCGAGTGCATCCGCTGCATCTGACCGGCCGGGGTGATGGTGTGTTCACCCTCGATCAGCAACACCGGAGCGTCGACGGCATCCCACTCGTCCCAGAAGTGCCGAGTCCCCCACTCCTGCGAGATCGCCTCGAAGAAGTCCACCTCACCGTGCAGCCGCCATCCGTCGGCGTCCCGCTCGAAGGAATCCAGAAAGTACTGTCCCGCAACGTCTCCGAAGAACGCCCGCATCGCATCGGCGTCAGGAAAGGGTTGGGGCCACGCCCGGATCATCGTGGCCCAGTCGTCTGCGGTGCGGCCCCTGAAGTCCGGGGCGATGTCCTCGACCACCATGGCGGTGACCAGGTCCGGTCGCTGGGCGGCCGCACACCAACCGTGCAGTGCGCCCATCGAATGACCGATCAGCACACTGGGACCCAACGCCTCGAGATGCCCGAGCAGATCGGCCACGAAGAACTCGGTGGTGAGCTCGGCCGGCGGAGGGCGACGGTGCCCCGGCGCATCGTAGGTGTGCACGTGCCCGAACTCTCGGAGCCACGGAACCTGCCGACGCCAGGTGGCGGCGCTGCCCATCAGCCCGTGCAGCAGCAGGATCGAACGGCCGGATCCACCCTCGTCGTAGAGCATCACCGTCGAGCATATCGGCGGAGTAATCTCGCGGGCATGGCCATTGTGAAGATCAATGCGATCGACGTACCCGAGGGCGCAGGCCCCGAACTCGAGAAGCGCTTCGCCGCGCGCGCCGGGTCGGTCGACGGCTCCCCGGGCTTCCTCGGATTCCAACTGCTGCGGCCGGTCAAGGGCGAGTCGCGCTACTTCGTCGTCACTCAGTGGGAAGACGAGGAGTCGTTCCAGGCGTGGTCAGCGGGACCGTCGCGGGAGGCTCACGCCGGTGACCGTCCCGCGAAGCCGGTCTCGTCCGGAGCATCGCTGCTCGAATTCGAGGTCGTACTGGACGTGCCCGCCACGACGTGAGAGCTCACGCGTGCGCTCAGATGCGTTCGCGGGCGAGCTCCCATTCGAGTTTCGTCGGCATCTCCGAGTCCAGTTTCGCCACGGCATCGGCCAGGAACTCGGCGGGCATCGGCCTACCGAGGACGTAGCCCTGGGCACCGTCGCAGCCCAACTCTCGGAGGGCATCCAATGTGCCCGCATCCTCGACCCCCTCTGCCATCACCCGCACCCCGAGGCTTCGAGCCAGGTCGATGGTCGAGCGCACGATCGATGCGTCGGTTTCGTCGGTGTTCATCTTCGACACGAACGAGCGGTCGATCTTGAGGGTCTGCACCGGGAGTGTCTGCAGATAGGCCAACGAGCTGTAGCCGGTGCCGTAGTCGTCGATCGCGATGGTGACGCCGAGGCTGCGCAGGGACGTCAACGCGTTCACCGAGCGCACCGGATCGGTCATCGCCGTCGTCTCGGTGACCTCGAACTCCAAGGCATGCGCGGGAACCGAATATTTCGCCAGCGCGGCCGCGACCTGTTCGGTGAGCGTCTCGTCCAGTAGGTTTCTCACCGAAAGATTCACCGAGACGGACAAATTGATGCCGCGTCGGCGCAGCGCGCTGCACTGCGCCAACGCCTCGTCCAGCACGAGCGCGGTGATGGAAGGCAACATGCCGGTGCGCTCGGCGTCGGGCAGGAAGATCGAGGGTCCGATCAAACCCTCACGTGGATGCTGCCACCGCAGCAACGCCTCGACGCGGTCCACACTGCCCGATTCCAGATCCAGGCACGGTTGAAAGAACACTCGAAGCTGGTGGTCACGAATGGCCTTGTCGAGTTCCCCCAGCAACCGCATCTGATCGTGACGGTCGCAATCCATGTCGGGTTCGTAGCGACCGACACGAGTGTGACCGGCCTTCGCTGCCGTCAACGCCACGTGGGCGCGCTGAAGCATCGCCTCACCGTCGACCGGACTCGCCTCCGGCTCCCCGGCCGCGGCTATTCCGACGGTTGCATCGAGCGCCACGTTGATGTCGTGCACGAACATCGTTCTACTGACTGCGAACTGGAGCCGCTCGGCGGTGTCCGATACGTCGATCTGGGCCGGCCGCCGACGCATGGCGACGACGAACTGATCCCCACCGAGCCGCCCCACGAGGTCGTCGGATCGCACCGATGCGACCAGGCGTAGACCGATCTCGCGCAGCACACTGTCTCCCACGCTGTACCCGAAGGTCTCGTTGATCTGGGCGAAGCGATCGATGTCCACCACGAGCGTGAAAACGTCCGAATCACCACGGGTGGCGAGCATCGTGTCCAACCGCTCTCGGAGCAGTCGACGACTGGCCAGGCCGGTGACCGCGTCCGTCCGAGCCACGTCCTCCAGCACGGCGGCCTGCAGCCGCAGCGTATTGAGGAAGCACGCCATCCGGCACCCGACGAGCGCGATGACCAGCGCCGAGGACAACACGATCACCCAACCCCACTGCTGGACGGGTATTCCGCGGGCCAACTGAACAGCCATCGCAAGGGGCGTTACCGCGACCGCGACCGCGAGTCCGAGAAATCTCACGCGCCCGAATTTGAACGGGCTGGACCGGGCGACCCGCGATACCGTCCGCTCCGGGATGTGCAGGGCGATCACTCCGAAACACACGTACGCGGCCAGCCACAGCGTGTTCAGGAGAGTCGAACGATAGAGCTCGGACGTGTTCACCGTGGCATAGGACGCGAAGTCGGCAGACACGAGGAACACGACGCCTGCCGTGGCCGCCAGCAACGGCACCGTGGTCGACCGGGTCAGCAGGTACAGACTGCCGACGAGCGTCAGCAGAAACGCATTGATGGTGAGGTAGACCGTGGCCGGCCACAGTTCCATCGCCGACGAGAACGACGACACCGAATCGTCGGACAGGACGAACACCCAGGTGGCGAGGCCGAAACCGACGGCAACCACCAGACATTCGAGCAGTTCTTCGATCCCGAACACGAGCCCGTTCTCGTCGGCGGCTCGGGCGAAGCCGACGGCGATCATCAGATAGCCGAACAGATAGAAGATGTCGGACGAGGAGAACGTCGATACTCGTCCATCGCCGACCTGCACCATCGCTATCAGCGCGTCGCCGATGCCCCAGGAGCCGACGCCGACGGCCAGGTACTTCCACGTCCGCTTGTCCGGGCCGGGTTCCCGAATGTAGCGGTACACGAACGCAGCGACTGTGGCCAGAAGCACGATTGCGTAGATCGCATCCTGGGGTATTCCGGGCGGGGCAAGAATGTACGCCGCAACGGCGAGTGCACCGAGGCCCAGGAAGCGCGTCCACAACATGGTGGGGCTGATCCTTCCTAGGCCGGTCGGTGCGTACCCCGAACGTACGCATCTGCCGATCGAACCCGACGTTTCACCATGATTCGTTACCGAATGACCCTGCAGATGGGTCGAGTAACGAACTATTTCAAACCTGGCGATTGTTCGCCAGTCTCACATCGGGTGATTCGTCCGTTCAGCCCTCGAGAGCCGCGTCCAGCGTGATGTCGACGCCGGTGAGAGCCTTGCTGACGGGACAGGTCTCTTTTGCCGCCTGAGCTGCCTTCGCGAAGCCGTCGGCGTCGAGCCCCTCGACCTCACCCCGCACGGTGAGTTTGATCCCGGTCAGCTTGAAACCCGGCTCATCGGGACCGAGCGAGACATCGGCGGTGACCTCGAGGCTCTGTGGGGTGCCGCCCGCCTCGGCGATCAGTGCCGACAACTGCATCGCGTAGCAACTCGAATGCGCCGCGGCGATCAATTCCTCGGGGCTGGTGGTGCCGTCGGCGTTCTCGGCGGCGCGCTTGGGAAACGACACGTCGAAAGTCGCTGCACCGGAACTGGACAGCTCGACCTGGCCGGAGCCTTCTTCCAGCGTTCCGTTCCAAGCTGTGCGTGAAGTGCGAGTTGGCATCGAATCGAATCCTTTCGTTGTCGACCCTGACGTAGGCCTGATTCTCAGGCTAACGTCAGCGGCATGACCGGGCTACCGAGTGCAAGGAAGAGGACACGACGGGTGCGACAATCCAGAAAGTTCTCGCGCCGGGCAACGATCGCGGCAACAGCGATCCTGTCGATCGTGGGATTCTCGACGCCGGAGGCCGGGGCCCGTCCCCTGGCGGACTTCTACGACGCGCCGGTGGCGACGCTCGGCACCGCGACGCCCGGCGAAGTGGTCCGAAGCCGGCCCGTCAACTCGCCCAAAGGGTTCGGACTCGGATTCGACATCGAACGGATTCTCTATCGGTCCACCGACACACACGATCAGCCCATGGTCGTATCCGGCTACACCATGACCCCCACAGCTGCGTGGACTGGCCCCGGCCCTCGACCGGTGATCGCGTACGCGCCCGGCACGTCCGGTATGGCGGACCGCTGCGCCGGGTCGGCAGTTCTCGGGACGGTGGGATCGTCCCCGGCCATCCTGCCGCTGCTGCTGGCCGGATATCGCGTCGTCGCAACCGATTACCAGGGACTGGGCACCCCCGGCGGGCACACCTACCTGAACCGGATCGCCTCGGGCCGAGCTCTGCTCGACGTCGCCAGAACCGCAGAGGTCGAACCCACCACACCGGTGGTGCTGTTCGGCTACTCCGAAGGCGGGTTCGCGTCCGCATCAGCTGCCGAACTCGCCGCCACCTACGCCCCGGAGCTGAACATCCGGGGAGCGTATGTAGGTGCGCCACCGGCAGATCCGACGCTCAACATCGCCCCACTCGACAACACCGGCCTCGGCAGCGCGGTGCTCTTCGCCGTCGACGGGATGATCAACGCCTACCCGGAACGAGCAGCGAGTATCCGCGACCTCTTCGACTCCGACGGGATCGCCGCGCTCGACGCCGCGCAGAACTGGTGCACCACCGACCGCGCGGCCACCGCGACCGTGCGAACGACCGAGCTGACCCGCGACGGCCGACCACTCGCCGAACAACTGAGCAACCCGGTCCTGGCCGACATCACCGAGACCAACACCGTCGGGCGCATCGCCCCTGCCATGCCGGTGTATCTCTCGCACGCGGTCGAGGACGACACCGTGCCCATCGAGCAGAGCCGCACCCTGCTTCGGCGCTGGCGCGATCTGGGTGCAGACATCACCTACCGCGAATACGACCTCCCGGCCATCCCGGTCGAGGGTGCGAACCACCAACCCGGAGCCCTGGCGGCCTACAACGACGTGATGCCCTGGATCGCCGAGCTCGTGCACAGGAACTGATCTCAGGTGTGAAATCAGGGTGTTCACCGAGGCGTGGACCACGATGAGGTTGGTTCACTGCATCCATGCGCATCGTCCACGCCATACTGACCGTCGTAGCAGTCCTGACCGCAGGCTCCCCCACCCAGCCGGACCCAGGCGTGGCGTCGGACATCGACGTTGTCGCCGAAGAACTGGGACTGCCGGGGGTCGCGTTCCGCGTCGTCGACGAGCACGAGGTGGTGGAGAACGTCGAGTACGGGCTGGACGGCGACGGTGTGCCGATCGACGGGGCGACGCCGTTCGTGTGGGGTTCGGTCTCGAAGTCGGTGACGGCGGCGGCGGTGCACTCGCTCGCCGAACGTCGAGCCCTCACGCTCGATGGAACCGTGAATTCGATTCTGCCGGAAACTGATTCGATCGTTCCGGGCGACGTCACGATCGACGACCTGATCCACCACACCAGCGGTCTCCCCCACGACGTCACCGAACTGGACGTGTGGGGGCGTACGGAGCGAGCGCTCGACGTCGTCCCCACCCTGGACGTCGCCGTCGCCGACCGCGGCACCTTCCGCTACTCGAGCCTGAACTACCTACTGCTGCAGGCGATCGTCGAGAAGGTCACCGACGAACCCTTCGCCGACGTCGTCGCCCGTGAGACCGGAGTGCACACCGCCGACACCGTCGCACCGGGCCACGTGCCGTTCTTCACCTTCCCCCGAAGCATCGACACCGGAATCGACTCCGCTGGAATGGGTTACGGATATCTGAGCGGCTCCGTCGACGAACTCTCCCGGTACGCATCCCGGCAACTGACCGCTCCGGCGTCGAACAGTCCCGATACGGTGCCGACGGGTTCTGGTGCGGCGTACGGATCCGGGTGGTACGTCGAAACACTGTCCGACGGTACCGAGATGCGCTGGCATTCCGGTGCGGTCCCCGGCTATTTCACTCACGTCGCCCTCGTTCCGGAACGACACCTGGCCGTGGTCTTCGCGACCAACAGGTACGGCGAACTCGAGGCCGACGCACTTGCCTCTGCTGCCCGCTCCCTCGTACTCGCCCGACTCGGCATCGACGAGCCTCGTGCCGCCGGCTTCGGCCTGTACGAAACCGCGCTGATCGCGTCGACCGCACTCGCGATGTTGTTGGCAATATGTGCGACGAGAACGCTGCTCGGATTCAGAACTGCTCCCGGACGATGGGCACCCGCTCGCGCCCTGACTGCCCTCGGCGCAGGCGGGCTGCTGTACTTCTCGCTCCCCGCGCTCGCCGGTGCGCCGATCTCCACACTGGCCCGCTGGGCTCCCGACATCGCGCTGTTGTTCTGGATCGTGCTGGCAGAACTTGCTGTCATCGCTGTGGCCCTCGGTGCTCGGGTCCTCCTGCTGCGTCAATGGACCACCGCACACGTCTGACCGTTGCAATGGTCCATTCACGCCCGACCTCTGCGCGCGTGAATGGACCATTGCATACGTCTGGGCGGTGCAAGGGTCCATTGACGCGAACGGGGCGGGCGGGCGGGCGGGCAGGCGGGCAGGGGTGGACACACGACAACGGGCGAGCCTCCGAAGAGGATCGCCCGTTGTCGTGTGCTGTGAAACTTACTCGCTGTCGCTGTCTCCGGTGGCCTTGGCCAGATCGACCGGGACCTCGTCGGGGACGATGATGGCCTTCTTCTCGCCGCGGAAGGTGAACTTCGCGTCCTCGCCTGCGCCTTCGCCGTCCCAGTTCTCGACGTCGACCAAGATGATCTGGCCGGCTTCGATCTCGCCGAAGAGGATCTTCTCCGACAACTGGTCCTCGATCTCGCGCTGGATGGTGCGACGCAGTGGCCGCGCACCCAGGACGGGGTCGAATCCGCGCTTGGCGAGCAACGACTTCGCCTTCTCGGTGACCTCGATCGCCATGTCCTTGTTCTTGAGCGCACCTTCGACTCGGTTGAGCATGAGATCGACCATCTGGATGATCTCGTCCTTGGTGAGCTGGTGGAACACGACGATGTCGTCGATACGGTTCAGGAACTCGGGGCGGAAATGCTTCTTCAGCTCGTCGTTGACCTTGAGCTTCATCCGCTCGTAGTTCGAGCCGGTGCCTTCACCCGAGGAGAAGCCGAGGCCCACTGCCTTCGAGATGTCCGAGGTACCGAGGTTCGAGGTGAAGATGAGCACGGTGTTCTTGAAGTCGACCGTGCGTCCCTGGCCGTCGGTGAGACGGCCGTCTTCGAGCACCTGCAGGAGGGTGTTGTAGATCTCCTGGTGTGCCTTCTCGATCTCGTCGAACAGCACGACGGAGAACGGCTTGCGGCGGACCTTCTCGGTGAGCTGGCCGCCCTCTTCGTAGCCGACGTATCCGGGAGGAGCACCGAACAGACGCGACGCGGTGAAGCGGTCGTGGAACTCGCCCATGTCGATCTGGATCAGTGCGTCGTCCTCGCCGAAGAGGAAGTTCGCGAGAGCCTTCGACAGCTCGGTCTTACCGACGCCCGAGGGGCCGGCGAAGATGAACGAGCCCGACGGACGCTTCGGGTCCTTCAGACCTGCACGGGTACGACGGATCGCCTTGGAGACGGCCTTGACTGCCTCGACCTGGCCGATGATCCGCTTGTGCAGCTCGTCTTCCATGCGGAGCAGACGCGTGGTCTCTTCCTCGGTGAGCTTGAAGACGGGGATGCCGGTCCAGTTGCCCAGCACCTCGGCGATCTGCTCGTCGTCCACCTCGGCGATGACGTCGAGGTCTCCGGAGCGCCACTGCTTCTCCCGCTCGGCACGCTGACCGACGAGGGTCTTCTCCTTGTCGCGCAGGTTCGCAGCCTTCTCGAAGTCCTGTGCGTCGATGGCCGATTCCTTCTCCCGGCGCGCGTCGGCGATCTTGTCGTCGAACTCGCGCAGGTCTGGCGGCGCGGTCATCCGGCGGATGCGCATCCGCGCGCCCGCCTCGTCGATGAGGTCGATTGCCTTGTCGGGCAGGAACCGATCGTTGATGTACCGGTCGGCCAGCGTTGCGGCCGCGACGAGAGCACCGTCGGTGATCGAGACGCGGTGGTGAGCCTCGTAGCGATCGCGCAGACCCTTGAGGATCTCGATGGTGTGCTCGACGGTCGGCTCGCCGACCTGGACGGGCTGGAAACGACGCTCGAGAGCCGCGTCCTTCTCGATGTACTTGCGGTACTCGTCGAGGGTGGTGGCACCGATGGTCTGCAGTTCGCCACGAGCCAGCTTGGGCTTGAGGATCGATGCTGCGTCGATGGCACCTTCGGCGGCACCTGCGCCGACGAGCGTGTGCAGCTCGTCGATGAACAGGATGATGTCGCCGCGGGTGTTGATCTCCTTGAGCACCTTCTTCAGGCGCTCCTCGAAGTCGCCGCGGTAACGACTGCCGGCCACGAGTGAGCCGAGGTCCAGGGTGTAGAGCTGCTTGTCCTTGAGCGTCTCGGGGACCTCGCCGTTGACGATGGCCTGAGCCAGGCCTTCGACGACTGCGGTCTTACCGACACCGGGCTCACCGATGAGGACGGGGTTGTTCTTGGTACGACGCGAGAGCACCTGCATGACGCGCTCGATTTCCTTCGCGCGACCGATGACCGGGTCGAGCTTGCCTTCGAGCGCGGCCTGGGTGAGGTTGCGTCCGAACTGATCGAGGACCAGCGACGTGGACGGGGTGCCCGCCTCGCCGCGGCCGCTGCCGCTCTCGGACGGTTCCTTGCCCTGGTAGCCCGACAGCAGCTGGATGACCTGCTGGCGCACGCGGTTGAGGTCGGCTCCGAGCTTGACCAGAACCTGAGCTGCGACGCCTTCGCCTTCGCGGATCAGTCCCAGCAGGATGTGCTCGGTGCCGATGTAGTTGTGGCCGAGCTGCAGTGCTTCACGCAGGCTGAGCTCGAGTACTTTCTTGGCGCGCGGGGTGAACGGAATGTGACCGGACGGAGCCTGCTGACCCTGCCCGATGATCTCCTCTACCTGGCTGCGTACTCCTTCGAGGGAGATGCCCAGCGACTCGAGAGACTTGGCTGCGACACCTTCGCCCTCGTGGATGAGGCCGAGCAGAATGTGCTCCGTGCCGATGTAGTTGTGGTTGAGCATCCGGGCTTCTTCTTGAGCCAGGACGACAACACGCCGCGCGCGATCGGTGAACCTCTCGAACATCGCTCTCCCTCACTTCTTGGCGGGTGGTAGCTCGCCCACCAGTTCTTCTAGCGCCGCAGTGTCCAACACGCCGGGTCGCTTGTGCATTTGAAGGTAAGACTGCTTCTCACTGTAGTTGGCCGACGTTACGAACGCCGACCCTCCACCCCTGAAATGCTGCGCAACGGCCCACGTGTGCGGACTGCCTTGCCTGCTTACTGTTCATAACGCAGGCACTATGCAAAACGTTTCCCATTCACTGTCCGCTGCTGGCGAACAACTCTTTACCGTCCGATCAGGCCTGAGACGGCTTGACGATGGGAAACAGGATCGTTTCGCGGATGCCCAAGCCGGTCAGCGCCATCAGCAGACGGTCGATTCCCATGCCGGTTCCGGTGGTCGGCGGCATGCCCTGTTCCATCGCGGCGAGGAAGTCCTCGTCGAGCACCATCGCCTCGTCGTCGCCGGCGGCGGCTTGGCGCGCCTGATCCTCGAAACGCTCGCGCTGGATGATCGGGTCGACCAGCTCGGAGTAGCCGGTGGCCAGCTCGAACCCACGGACGTACAGGTCCCACTTCTCGGTGACGCCCGGCTTGCTGCGGTGCTGACGCGTCAGCGGGGACGTCTCGACCGGGAAGTCGCGGACGAACGTGGGCTCGGTCAGCGCGTCGCCCACCTGGTGTTCCCACAGCTCCTCGACGAGCTTGCCGTGGCCGTAGATCGGGACGCCGTCCTTGCGCGGCACCTCGACGCCCACCTTGTCGGCGATCGCGAGCAGCTCCTCGACGGTGGTGTCGGGGGTGACGTCGAACCCGAGCGATTCCGACAGCGACGGGTACATCTCGAGCGTCGTCCATTCACCGCCGAGGTCGTAGGTGGTGCCGTCGGGCAGAGTCACGACCGTGGATCCGAGGGCGGCCATGGCCACTTCCTGGACCAGCTCACGCGTCATTTTCGCCGAATCGTCGTACGTGCCGTAGGCCTCGTACGTTTCGAGCATCGCGAATTCCGGCGAGTGCGAGGAGTCTGCACCCTCGTTGCGGAAGTTGCGATTGATCTCGAACACCTTCTCGATACCGCCGACGACGCAGCGCTTGAGGAACAGCTCCGGCGCGATGCGCAGATAGAGGTCGGTGTCCATCGCATTGGAATGGGTGACGAACGGCCGAGCCGCTGCGCCGCCGTGCAGCGTCTGCAACATCGGCGTCTCGACCTCGAGAAATCCACGACGCTCTAGGGCATTGCGCAGTTCCCGGACCACGGCGATGCGCTTGCGGGCGGTCTCACGCGAGGTCGGGTTGGTGATGAGATCCAGGTAACGCTGCCGGATCCGCGTCTCCTCGCTCAGTTCCTTGTGCGCGACGGGCAGAGGGCGCAGCGACTTCGACGCGATCTGCCAGGCGTCGGCCATCACGCTGAGCTCGCCGCGACGGGAGCTGATCACCTCACCGTGCACGAACACGAAGTCGCCGAGATCGACATCGGACTTCCACTGGGCGAGTGCGTCCTCGCCGACGCCTGCCAGGCTGATCATCGCTTGGAGCTGGGTGCCGTCGCCCTCCTGCAGGGTGGCGAAGCACAGCTTGCCGGTGTTGCGGACGAAGATGATGCGGCCGACGACTCCGACGATCAGGCCGGTCGTCGTATCGGGTTCGAGTTCGGGGAACTCGGTGCGGATCTCGAGCAGGGAATGGGTCCGTGGGACCGACACCGGATATGCCTCGACCCCGCGCTCGAGCAGCGCGGCGCGCTTGGCACGACGAATCCGTAGTTGCTCCGGGGTGTCGTCGGCCTGCTGGGTAGAAGCTGTATCACTCACGCGCAGACACTTTACAGACCGAGTCTGCACGAACGATCAGTGCGCTGCGACGGCCTCGGCCTCACGGACGCAGTGCTTGGCCTGCGTCAACACACCGAGCAACCCGGCCGACTTCAGCGCCTGATAACCGCCGACGAGATCGGTCGACTTGTGCAGCCCCAGCAGCTTGAGAGACGCCGCGGCGAGCGAGGAGGTGTAGCCCTCGGAGCAGATGACGATCCACTCGACGTCATGATCGACGGCAATCGCCAGGCGCGCATTGCTCGTCGGGTCCAGACGCCATTCGAGGACGTTGCGTTCGATGGCCAGCGCCCCGGGCAGTGTTCCCTCGACGGCGCGTTGCGCCTGGGGGCGGATGTCGACGACGACGGCTCCGCGGGCGACCGCGTCGCGCAGCTCGAAGACGGTCATTCGATCGATGGTCTCGCGTGCGGATTCGAGCATTTCGACGATGGTCATGCGGTGGCCTTCTCGGGTTCGTCGGTGAGCTCGCTACGGGTGCGGCGCAGCGTGGACCGTTCGGTCACTTCGTAGTAGGACATCGCCGTCAGAGGCGGCGAATAGGCGTGCACGCTGAGGGTGGGGCCGGCCGGTTCGGACGCCGGATCGTGCATCACGTCGTGAACCCAACCGAGTGGGAACGACGCCTGATCACCGGCGTCGAGGCGACGCTGCCTCAGTCCGGTTCCGGCCCAACGGTATTCGAGAAGCGAGCCACTGAGAACGGTGAGCGCACCGAGCGAGCCGGCGTGATCGTGCAGTTCGGTGGATCGATCGGGAACCCAGCTGATCAACCAGACGTCGAGATCGTCGTCGGAATGCAGTCGGGCGGCCCAACGCTCGTCGGTCGGCCAGCGACCGCCGACGGGAAGCAGGTGATCGAAGCGGCCCTCGAGGACGTCGGATGCGCCCTGGTCGGTGATGCGCAGCAGGTCGGGTGGACGCAACCGCGTCGGAAGCGTCGAGACCGAACGCGACGACGATCGGGTACGGGAGGGTGCAGAAATTACAGGTGTGGAAAGCATGAAGCTCTACTCCAGGGGTGTGTTACGAACGAGGCAGGGTTCAGCCTCGACAACACTCCTGGGTGGCCATGCACGTCATCACGCCGAGAATTCTGACACACGGCACCGCGAAGCGCTAGTCGTTCAACGCGGGCGGCGTTTGGCCATGTTGCGTTCGTAGACCAGGCGCAACCCCTCGAGGGTCAGGTCGGGTTCGTGGTGCTCGATGGTCGTCGACTCGGGCAGGATCAGCGCCGCGATGTCGCCGGTGCCGATGATCGCGACGTCTGCGCCCGTCACCTCGGGAACCTCGCGTCGAATTCGCCCGACGAGGCCGTCGACCAGACCGGCGAACCCGAAGATGGTGCCCGACTGGATGCACTCGACTGTGTTCTTGCCCAACACCGATCGGGGCCGGATCATCTCCACCTCGCGCAGCGTGGCAGTGCGAGTGGACATGGCCGACGCCGACATCTCGAGTCCCGGAGCGATGGCCCCGCCGAGAAATTCGCCCTTGGCGGATACGACGTCGACACAGGTGGTGGTTCCGAAGTCCACCACGATGCACGCCGTGCCGTACAAGTCGTGTGCTGCAAGGGTATTGACGATGCGATCGGCACCGACCTCTTTGGGGTTGTCGACCAGCAACGGCACGCCGGTCCGCACACCGGGTTCGACCATCACGTGGACCACGTGATCCCAGTAGCGGGCGAGCATCGTCCGCATCTCCCGCAGTACCGACGGCACGGTCGACAGCGCAGTCACCCCGGTGATCCGTTCGGCGTCCTCACCCAGCAGGCCGCGCAACATCAGGGCCAGCTCGTCGGCCGTCACATGGGGGTCGGTTCGAATTCGCCAGTCCCGAAGCAGTTTCGAGTGATCACCGGTGCCGGTGAACAGCCCGACCACGGTGCTGGTGTTGCGCACATCGATCGCGAGGAGCATCGAATCAGACCAGCACGGAATCGGCCCGCAGATCGCGCGGTGTGATCAGACCAGAGCCAGCGGGCGCATGAGCCGGATCGCTGCCGAGTTCGACGGGCCGGTTCTTCTCGTCGACGAACACCACCCGAGGTGCGTAGTCGGCAACCTCCTGCTCGTTCATCACCCCGTAGGCGATCAGGATGACCAGGTCGCCCGGGTTCACCAGATGCGCTGCAGCTCCGTTGATTCCGATGACACCGCTGCCGCGCTCACCGGTGATCACATACGTTTCGAGTCGTGCGCCGTTGTCGATGTCGACGATGGTGACCTGCTCGCCTTCGAGCAGGTCGCCCGCCTCCATCAGATCCTGGTCGACGGTCACCGAACCCACGTAGTGCAGGTCTGCGTGCGTGACGGTGGCGCGATGGATCTTGGACTTCATCATGGTGCGAAACATCGTGTCACTCTCCACTTTTCGGATCGTCAGGGTACTCGAGGAAGCCGGTGCCGACTGCGACACCGACGTTGTCGATCAATCTCGTGGTGCCCACCTTGGCTGCCACGAGCAGTCTTCCGTCTCCACGCTCGGGAGCCGGGCCGAGATGCGGGTCGCGCACCTCCAGGTAGTCGACCTGCACCAGCGGTGCCTCGTCGAGAACGGCACGCGCGGTGGCGATGATGGCCTCCGCACCGCCGGCCGCAGCGTGTGCCCCGGCGACCAGTGCGGCCGACAGCGCCATCGCCGCGTCGCGCTGCTCGGCATCGAGATACCGGTTCCGCGAGGACAGCGCGAGACCGTCCTGCTCACGCACCGTCGGGACCCCGATGACGGCGACGTCGAAGTTCAGATCGCGCACCATCTGCCGGATCAGCGTCAGTTGCTGGTAGTCCTTCTCGCCGAAGTACGCGCGATGCGGTGCGGCGATCTGCAGCAGCTTGGCCACGACGGTGAGCATTCCTGCGAAATGAGTTGGCCTGCTGGCACCTTCGAGTTCTGCGCCGAGCGGACCGGGATTGACCGTGGTGCGCGGACCCGACGGGTACATGTCCGACGCCGACGGCGCGAAGACCAGCTCGACGCCCTCTTCACGCAGCAGCGCGACATCGGCGTCGAGGGTGCGCGGGTAGGCATCGAGGTCCTCGCCCACACCGAACTGCAGCGGGTTGACGAAGATCGACACGATCACCACGGCACCGGTGAGCTTGGCCTGCCGCACCAGCTGCAGGTGCCCGGCGTGCAGCGCGCCCATGGTCGGGACAAGAGCTACCTGCTTCCCGACGCCTCGCAGTGCTTTCGACACCGACGTGATCACCGCAGGATCGTGGTGAACCGTCAACTGCCCCTTGGTGTAACTGCCCGCGAGGGTCATCGATTCCCTTCCAGAAGTTCGATCAGGTCTGCCTTGGCACCGATGCGCTGCGCCGATCGCAACGACAGCGCGCGGTATCCGGCTGCGATCCTCGAATCCACGGACTCGAGCACATCGAGATGCTTGCCGACTGCAGCGGTGTCGCCGCGGGCCACCGGCCCGGTGAGCGCCGACTGTCCGTTGCGCAGCGCGTTGTCCAGCGCGGCTTCGAGCAGTGGAGCAAGAACACGCTCGGGCACACCGCGTTCGGAGTCCGAACCGGGAAAACCCGGTCCGGCCAATGCAACTCGGAGCGCCTCGACCGCGTCGACCACCAGAGTGACGAGGTGATTGCTGCCGTGCGCGAGCGCGGCGTGGTAGAGCGCTCGATTGTTCTCGGGCACGTGCACCGGCTCGCCGCCGATCTCGAGAACCAGAGCCTGCGCCACCGCATAGCCGATCTCGTCGCCTGCAGTGATGCCGAAGCACGCCGCCGTCATCCGGTCGGTGTCCTCGACTCCGCCGCTGAACGTCATGGCCGGATGGATCGCCAACGGCACGGCACCGAGCGCAGCGAGAGGCTCGAGCACCGAGATTCCGTTCGCGCCGGAGGTGTGCACCACCAATTTTCCCGGTGCCACCGCGCCGGTGGCCGCCAGACCCGCGACGATCGACGCCAACTCGCTGTCCGGTACGGCCAGAATCAGCAGTTCTGCGCGACGAGCAACCTCGTCGACGGGCAGAACCTGGGACTCGGGCAGCCGCTCACGCACCCGCGCGATGGATGCATCCGACACGGCAGCCGCACCGACGACAACATGCCCGACGCGTTCGAGCGCCTCACCGAATGCGGTACCCACCCGCCCCGCGGAGACGACACCAACCGTCAAGCGAGCCGGAGACAGACCACCGGTGCCAGAAAAGGTCACCGAAAACTTCCTCTCGTTCGTTCCAGTCCCGCTCTGCGGGTACCAGACGTCCTGCACGGAACAATAGCGACCGCGACCCCTCGCAGGCCATGGAAGAGCTGTGTGATCTGGTTCTCAGTCTGCGCGACGGCGTCGACGACGTGTGCCCGGATCGGTCACGGCCGCATCACCGGACTCTCCGCCTTGCAGACCGGCCATGATCTCGGCAACGGATCGACCGTTCGAGTGCGCGCCCGACGCATCCTCGTCGGCGGCCGACTCCGCGCGCCTGTGACCGCGCCGGGGCGAGGCCGACGTGTCCTCGGCCGGTGTCTCGTAGTCACGATCGGCCGCGAAGAACGCGTCCGCCGAGTCACGCAATGACGAGCGAGAGTTCGAGAGGGTGTCGTCGTTCCGATCCGCGTCCGAATCGTGGGCCGGATCGGTTGCGTACTGCTCGGCCGGCTCCGACTGGGACTCCCCGGTGAACGAGACTGCCGAGAACGACTCCGTGGAGTACGAAGCGGCCGAATCGGCCTCCGCATGCCGAGTCTCGTAGGTCTCGGCAGTGGCCTGTGGCTCGAACTCCGCCGCCGGTGCCGGCTCTGCAGCAGGTCGACGCTTCTGCTCGAAGTCGTATGCGGTGAAAGGCGAGCTGGGCGGGGTGACGCGTCCGGCCGGTCTCGGTGCGCCGTAGGGACGTGCCTGCGCTACCGGTCGCTCGAACGGGTCCTCGCCGGCGTCGGACTCGTCGGCGTCGTGACTCGTTTCCGCGAACGACTCCTCGGCGTACCGATCCCGAGTCGGTTCGGCAGCCGCGGGTGCAGCTACCGATGCCGTGGCCTGCGGCATCTCGTCCGGATCTTCGGGGTACAGCACCGATGTCTCGGCCGTGACCGGCTCGTCGTACGGCGTTCCGACACCATTGAGGCCGGTTCCCGGCGCCATCGAGCCGTTGCCGTTGCCGCGACCGGGGACGTACAGGCCGGACGGTGCCGGTTGGTAGCTGTCGTAGCCGCGTCCGCCGAGTTCTTGCATCCTCATCGCTTCGGCCCGCAGTGCGACACGTTCGGTGGGCAGATTGCCGTCGAAGAGCACCTGCAGATTCTGGCGAAGGGCAGCGAGTTCGTTGCGCAGCGCTGCTACCTCATCGATCTCGAGCTGTGATTCGCCGCGAACCCGAGCTTCGACGCTCATCTCGTACTCGCGTCGCGCCGAGATCTCCCGAGCCAACTGCAGCTCGTACACCGTCTGCAGGTCCTTGGCCTTGGTCTGATCGGCGGCCGCCTCGCGCCTGTACTTGGTCATCGCGAACGCACCGATCACCGCAGCCCACAGCGCCGAGAGAACACCGACCCGCATCCACTGCACGCTCTCGGTGAAGAGCAACAACACACTGGCGATGATGCCGAACACGACGAGCGCCGCGAGGAACAGCTGGCTCGCACTGCGCCTCTTACGGCGCCCCTTCTTTGCGCGAGTCTGATCTGTCATGTTCACAAGGGTAACCGGCAAATCGTTCGCAAATAGTCATCCCCGACCGATCACTTGCACAACCGAGGTAACAATCAAATGTTTCGGGCGTTACCGAGAACGCTCGTCGTCACGGTCTTTCGGTGTCCGGCAGCACTGTTCGAGCCACACCGCCGCAGCGACGACGGCCAGTCCGGCCACGAGCGCAACGACGGCTCCGGCCCGATCCGACGACGCGGCCCGCACCGTCGCCGCACGCGGCATCACGTACACCAGAAATCCGACGCACACTCCGACGACAGCGGTTCCCACCAGCATCGATGCCTTCGCCAACACCAACGCCCTGAACACCGTCAACGGATGCAGGTCGTGCAGACCGCCGCCCACCCGATGCTCGGCGATGCGATTGCGAACGATCACCGCGGTCACCACCTGCACCACCGCGACCAGATACAACGACGCCCCGGCATACACCGGAATCGGGGGCAACGAGCCGTAGAAGACCCTCACCAGCAGCCACGTACCGATCGAGGCAACCAGAAAAAGACCCAAGACATCCCAGACCTTGGTGGGATTGGTCACCACGACCCATCACCGACGCCTTCTTGCCCTTCCAGTCGTTCCTGCAGGCTCCACTCCTGCCGAACAACTCCCGCACGCTCCTCCGGACTCAGTCGCGCGAGCAATTCGGTCACCGGCACCTCGTCGTCGCCGACGCGCAGGGTGGCGTCCGGTTCGACGTCGAGCCACGGCAGCAGGACGAACGCCCGCTCGTGCGCGCGCGGGTGCGGAAGGATCAAACGGGGGTCGTCGCTGATCGTGTTCTCGCACACCACCACGTCGACGTCGAGGCTCCGCGGTCCCCACCGCTGCACTCGAACGCGATCGGCCGCCTCCTCGAGGCGCTGACCGAAGCGCAACCAATCGAAGGCGTCGAAGGCGTCGTCCTCGGCCACGACGACGGCATTGAGGAAGTCCTGCTGCTCGACGCCACCCCAGGGAGCGGAACGGTACACCGGCGAGCAGGCCACCAGCCTCGAACCCAATTCGACTGTGACAGAGCGCAAGTGGGCAAGGGAATCACCGATGTTGCTGCCGATGGACAGTACCGCCCGGGTCACGGCCGCTCCCGATACGCCACCACGGCGACATCCCCGAACGTCAGCGGGATCGGGGCCGACGGCTTGTGCAATACCACTTCCACCGCGTCGACGCGCGAGTCGTACGCCAGCACGACCTCGGCGATCTCGGCCGAGACCGTCTCGATCAGGTCCCTGGACGGGCCCGCGACGACGGCCGCAGCGCGCTCGGCCAGTTCTCCGTAGTGCAGCGTTCGGGTCAGGTCGTCGGTCTCGGCCGCGGGCCGCAGGTCCATCCACACGGTGATGTCGACGACGAAGTCCTGTCCGTCTCGCTTCTCGAAGTCGAAGACGCCGTGATTGCCACGCACCGTCAGGCCTCGCAGTTCGATGCGGTCGCCGCGACGCGTCCCGGCACCGACGCGGCTGCTGATCTCGCTCATGCCCGATCACCCTGCCATGCCCGTACGACAGCGACCGCGTCGAGTGATGCTTGGACGTCGTGCACGCGCACACCCCATGCTCCCCCGGCGACGGCGAGTGCCGACACCACGGCCGTCGCGATCTCTCGCCCGTCCGGCGGCCGCGGAGAGCCGTCCTCGTCCGCCAACAGCGATCCGAGAAAGCGCTTACGGGAAGCCCCGACCAGAACCGGAAAGCCGGCCGACACCAGGTCGGGAAGGCCGCGCAACAGTTGCCAGTTGTGATCGGCGTTCTTGGCGAATCCGAGGCCGGGATCGAGCACGAGCATCGCCGTGTCCACTCCCGCCGCCACTGCGTGATCGACCTGTTCGAGCAGTTCGCTCCGGACGTCGGCGACCACGTCGTCGTATCGATCGGCCGGGCCGGCGTGCCGGTATTCGGATCCGGCAGCTCGCCAATGCATCAGGATCCACGGCAATCCGCCGTCCGCAACCACCCCGGCCATGGCCGGATCCGCCCGACCGCCCGAGACGTCGTTGACGACCCCGACCCCGACCTCGATCGCGGCCTCGGCAACCGAGGCACGCATGGTGTCGACGCTGGTGGGCACCCCTGCTGCGGCCAGTGCGGCGATGACCGGAACGACGCGCTGCGCCTCGAGAGTCGGATCGATCCGGTCCGCTCCCGGCCGCGTCGACTCTCCCCCGACATCGACGATGTCGACTCCGCGACGATGCATCGCCAGACCGTGTTCGACGGCAGCATCGACATCGAGGTACCGACCACCGTCGGAGAACGAATCGGCAGTGACGTTGAGGACACCCATGACGACGGGTGCCGGTGGGATGCTTCGCGCCGGGCTCATCGGGAATCGACCGGACGCGTCATTTCCGCAGAATAAGGTCCAGAGCTTCCGAACGCGATGCCGCGCTGGACTGCAACAGACCCCGCACCGCCGAGGTGGTGGTGCTGGCACCCGGCTTGCGAATCCCGCGCATGGCCATGCACAGGTGCTCGGCCTCGACCACGACGATTGCACCGCGCGGGTCGAGCTTGCGCATCAACGCGTCGGCGATCTGGCTGGTCAGTCGCTCCTGCACCTGCGGGCGCTTGGCGTACATGTCCACTACGCGCGCCAGCTTCGACAGTCCGGTGACCTTGCCACTCTTGCCCGGGATGTAGCCGACGTGTGCAACGCCGTGGAACGAGACCAGGTGATGCTCGCACGTGGAGTACATGGGGATGTCGCGGACGAGAACCAGTTCCTGGTGCCCCTCGTCGAACGTCGTGTTCAACGCCGTGTCCGGGTCGGTGTAGAGCCCGGCGAAGATTTCGCGGTAGGAGCGCGCGACGCGGGCCGGGGTGTCGAGCAGACCTGGACGGTCCGGATCCTCACCGACGGCGATCAACAGCTCACGCACGGCCGCCTCGGCGCGAGGCTGGTCGAAGACCGCGCCGGTGGCGTAGGCCACCGTCTGTTCCACTGCCCGCTGCTGCGCTGCTGGGACTTCTGCCGAGTCGATTGCCGACTCGTCGGTCCGGTTGACTGACACGAGAACGTACCTCCGGTTGGGCTCCGCGAATGTGACAGCTGGGCCGACCTGCACCTGTTCTTCACAGAGCAGCTGCGCCGGCCTCCAGCACGGTTCGAACGACGGACTGGGCCGACCGAAATGGTCGACCCAGTCAGCCTAATGACCGACCTAGCGGTACGAACCGCCCGGCCCTTCCCAGCGTTGTGTCCGCGGACCTTCGTCGCCGTCGTCCTCGGCTCGATCGTCTCGCCGCGAGTCCTCGGACGGGCTGCTGGAGGGATGCTCGTCTCCGGGCAGCGGATAGCTCTGCGATGGAGTCGGAACCTCCCAGGTGGGAGGCGACGCCTCGGCCGGTGCAGCATCGTCCTGGTTCTGGCCGTACGGGGGCTCGTGCCGAGAGGTACGACCCTGATCCCGAGCGTCCGGCCGGAACGGATCCGGCTGATACTGCGGCTGCTGATACTCCGGCGCTTGGTCCGACGGTGGTTGGTTCGACGGCTCAGCGGCCGGCGGTTGGTATGCCTGCGGCTGCTGATAGGTGGGGTGCTGTCGGTACGTCGGCGGCTGTCCCTGCGGCGGCTCGTACCGACTCTGGTCCGGTCGATCCGATTCGGGCTGATCACGGTTCGGCTGGTTGGCAGCCGGCGGCGTGGTCGGTCCTTGGTAACGGGGAACCGAGGACTGGTCACGCGGCGGCCAACCCGGAGCCGACCACCCTGCCGGGGCACCGTAATCGGGACGCGAGCCCTGGCCTGGACCGCTCGGGCGGGGTTCCTGCCTGCGATGGCCTTCGGAGTAACCGCCTCCGTTGGGAGCACCTCCGTTGACCGGGCCGCCGTAACCTCCGTTCGGCCCGCCGTTGTAACCACCACCGTTGTAGCCGCCGCCGCTGTAACCACCGCCGTTGTAGCCACCGGTCGCGGGGGAGTTGCTTCGACCACCACCGGTGTTCGGTGCATTGACGTCCCCGGTATTCGGCGATCCGTTGGTCGGAGCACCGTTGGTCGGACCGCCGTTGGTCGGAGCGCCGTATCCGTTGCTTCCGTTCGGGTAGCCACCCTTGCTCAGCTGCGGCGAACCGGCGTAGCTGGGCTGCGGAAACTGTTGCGGCGGAAGCTGCTTCGGAGCCGGCGGCACCGGAGGCCACGGCTCGCCGCGCTCGGCGGCGAGTTCGCGGGGGGTCTTGACCGGCGGCTTGTCCGAGGGCTTGCGATCACCGAAGTCGTTGAACAGGGTGATACGCGGTCGCTTGGTGACGCTGTGGAAGATCTTCTCGAGATCCTTGCGGGTGAGCGTCTCACGTTCGAGTAGCTCCGAGGCGAGGGTGTCGAGCAGGTCGCGGTACTCGTTGAGGATGGCCCACGCCTCGGTGTGCGCAGCCTCGATGAGCTTGCGCACCTCCTCGTCGATCTCGCGGGCAACCTCGTGCGAGAAGTCGGACTGCTGGCCCATCGAACGGCCGAGGAACGGGTCGCCCTGTTCCTGCCCGTACCGGACGGCTCCGAGCTTGCTGCTCATGCCGTACTCGGTGACCATCGCGCGAGCGATCTTGGTGGCCTGGTCGATGTCCGAGGACGCACCGGTGGTCGGCTCGTGGAAGACGAGCTCCTCGGCCGCGCGGCCACCCATGGCCATCACGAGGCGAGCGATCATCTCCGACCGCGTCATCAGGCCCTTGTCGTCCTCGGGCACCGTCATCGCGTGGCCGCCGGTGCGACCGCGGGCGAGGATGGTGACCTTGTAGACGGGTTCGATGTCGGGCATCGCCCACGCTGCGAGGGTGTGTCCACCCTCGTGGTACGCGGTGATCTTGCGCTCGTGCTCACTGATGATGCGGCTCTTGCGGCGCGGGCCACCGACGACGCGGTCCACCGACTCCTCGAGGGATGCCTCGGTGATGACGGTGCCGTTCTCGCGGGCGGTGAGCAGTGCTGCTTCGTTGATGACGTTGGCCAGGTCGGCACCGGACATTCCGACGGTTCGCTTGGCGAGACCTTCGAGGTCGGCGTCCTGCGCAACGGGCTTGCCGGCCGAGTGCACCTTCAGGATCGCCCGACGCCCCGCCAGGTCGGGGGCACCGACCGGGATCTGGCGATCGAAGCGGCCCGGGCGCAGCAGCGCGGGATCGAGGATGTCGGGGCGGTTGGTGGCGGCGATGAGGATGACGCCGGTGCGCTCGCCGAAGCCGTCCATCTCGACGAGGAGCTGGTTGAGCGTCTGTTCGCGCTCGTCGTGACCGCCGCCCATGCCTGCGCCGCGCTGACGACCGACGGCGTCGATCTCGTCGACGAAAATGATGCATGGACTGTTCTGCTTGGCCTGCTCGAAGAGGTCGCGCACACGGGACGCACCGACACCGACGAACATCTCGACGAAGTCCGAGCCGGAGATGGTGAAGAACGGCACGCCTGCCTCGCCTGCGACGGCGCGCGCGAGCAGCGTCTTACCGGTTCCGGGAGGGCCGTACAGCAGCACACCTCGTGGAATCTTGGCACCGAGCGCCTGGTAGCGGGCCGGATTCTGCAGGAAGTCCTTGATCTCGTAGAGCTCTTCGACTGCCTCGTCCGCGCCTGCGACGTCCGCGAAGGTGGTCTTGGGCATGTCCTTCGTCAGCTGCTTGGCCTTGGACTTGCCGAAGCCCATGACGCCACCGCGTCCGCCACCCTGCATGCGACTCATCACGAAGATGATCACGCCGAGGATCAGAACCATCGGGAGGATCAGCAGCAGGAAGGAGCTGAACCAGCTCTCCTGGGTGACGGTGGTGTTGTAGCTCGTCAGCCCCTGCGAGTCGACCTTGTCGAAGATCTGCTCGGAGGCCGAGTCCGGATACTTCGCAATGATCTGAGTCTGGTTGTCCGTGGCGTCGGACGCCTCTTTGAGAGTCAGCCGAATCTGTTGCTCACGGTCGTCGATCTGCGCGGACTCGACATTGCGGTCGTCGAGTTGGGCGATCGCCACCGAGGTGTCGACCGTCTTCCAGTCCCGCGTGTCGTTACCGAAGTAACTGAAGGCATAGATCACCAACAGAATGCCGAAAACGATGGCAAGATTTCGTATTACTGTCTTCCGATTCATACAGCTTCAGCCGAGTCGGCCGTGTCCTTTCAGTCCGCTCCCGCGCGCTGGCTGCTCCCTGCCCGCCGGATACTCCAGGCTAGCGCGAGACTCGGACATCTGACTCGCTCATACCTGGCGCTGTGCGTCCACGCACCTGTTTGCGTCGACGCTTCTTCCCCTCCAACGACTGCACTCCCCCGGCAGTTCCCCACCTGTTGGGCACCCTATCCGGATCGATGGACCATTGCATACGTCTCGGCGCGGCAATGGTCCATTCACGCGAACGGGGTGGACCGAAGAAACGAACTCAGCTGTAGACCTTGGGGTCGAGCAGGCCGATGTACGGCAGGTCCCGGTAGCGCTCGTTGTAGTCGAGGCCGTAGCCGACGACGAATTCGTTGGGGATGTCGAAGCCCACGTTCGCGACCTCCACGTCGACCTTGATGGCGTCGGGCTTGCGCAGCAACGTCACCACCGACAGCGAGGCAGGTGAGCGGGTCGCGAGGTTGCGCTTGAGCCAACTCAGCGTCAGACCGGAGTCGATGATGTCCTCGACGATCAGCACGTGGCGTCCGGTGATGTCGCGGTCGAGGTCCTTGAGGATCCGGACGACGCCCGACGACGAGGTGGACGACCCGTAGGAGCTGACCGCCATGAACTCGAGCTGCGCCGGAATGGGCAGAGCCCGGGCGAAGTCGGTCATGAACATGATCGCGCCCTTGAGGACGCCGACCAGGAGCAGATCACCTTCCGGTGAGCCTTCGGGATACCGCTGGGCGATCTCTTCTGCGAGTTCCGCAGTGCGTGCTTTGATCTGTTCCTCGGAAATGAGAACCGATTCGATGTCGCCCTCGTACACGGGGTTTCCCTTCATTCGTTCTCCAGGCCGACGCTCAGCCTGCCATGCCGACGCGAGCACACCAACCTGGCGTCGGGCGTTCCTCCTGGCAGCGCAACTCCGCCCTGACCCGTCCACCGTCCGACAAGGGCATCGACGGCCCGGATCTGCCGGTCGGTCAGCGACGTCACACCCCGGCCGAGCAACCATCGGCGCAGTACTCGCCGGCGAACGGCGGGATCGAGCGGGTCGAGCGCCGCGACTTCGAGGTCGGGGGCATCGGCGTCGACGACCGATTCGGCCATCGCGTCGAGCACCCGGCCGTCCTCGCGCAACTGCTCGGCGGTGCGCGCGAGCGCAGCGGCGACACCACCGCCAAGCACGTCCTCGAGCAGGGGCAGCACCTCGTGACGCAACCGCACCCGAGTGAAATCGGTGTCGCTGTTGTGCGGATCCTCGAACGGTTCGATCCCCAACTCGACGCAGGCAGCCCGCGTCACGCTGCGCCTGACTCCCAGCAGCGGCCGACCCCACGGCGCATCGAAGGCCGCCATGCCGGCGATCGACCGCGGTCCCGATCCGCGCCCCAACCCGAGCAACACCGTTTCGGCCTGATCGTCGAGGGTGTGCGCCACCAGCACCGACGCGTCCCCGCGGGCCCGGTTCAACGCGTCGTACCTGGCTCGACGGGCGGCTGCTTCCATCCCTCCCGAACCGTTCACCTGCACCGTCAGAACACGTGCGTCCTCGACGCCGAACGCGAGGGCACGTGCCGCCGCGGTGGAGGCCACCTCCGACGAGCCGGCCTGCAGACCGTGATCGACGATCAACGCGAGCACGTTCGGAGCCTCGGCCACGGTCGCGGCGGTCAAGGCCAACGAATCCGCTCCACCGGACAATGCGACGGCAACCGGCCCGGGATGGACCGCGAGCCAGCTACGCACCGCATGCCTGATCTCCAGCAGCGCGGGGCCTTCAGGGAAGAGCACTAGCCCAGAACTCGGGCGATCCAGGCGTCGGGGTCCTCGATCTCCGACAGCAACGGCAGGGTGTCGGGCCCGGTCCACACGGTGTTGAAGCGTTCCATGCCCACCGCGGCGACGACGTGATCGACGAATGCCTTGCCGCGCACGTACTGCGCCATCTTCGCGTCCATGCCGAGCAATGCCCGGATGACGCGTTGCAGCGGGTTCACCTTGCGTTGCCTGCGCTGATCGAACGCACCGCGGATCTGCGTCACGGTCGGCACGACGGCCGGTCCGACGGCGTCCATCACGTGGTCTGCGTGGCCCTCGAGCAGGGTGCCCAACACCAGGAGTCGGTCGATGGCGTCGCGCTGCGGCTGCGGTTGGGTGGCGCGCAGGAGTCCGACGATGCCTGCGTCCTCGGACTTGGACGACCCGCTCGGATTCTTTCGGGCCTTCAGCGCGCCGGTCAGCCGGTTGGCGACATCGGCGAGCGGCTCGTCGGCGGCGTCGGAGAGCACGCCCACGTTCTCGCGCATGTAGCCGCCGAGCCAGGGAGCGGACGAGAACTGCACTCGGTGCGTCACCTCGTGCAGGCACACCCACAACCGAAAGTCGCTCGGCGACACCCGAAGCGCGCGCTCGACGGCAATCACGTTGGGCGCGACCAGAAGCAGCGTTCCGTTCTCGCCGGTGAACGGGTCGTACTGTCCCAGAATTGCACTGGACAGGAAGGCCAGCATCGCCCCGGCCTGCAGTCCGGCCGGCTTTCCGCCGAGCAGACCGGACGGCGGCGTACCGTCGTCGTCTCCGGTCAGGTGTTTCATCGACGCCGCGGCCGCGGAAATCCAGCCGGCACGGTCGACCACCTGGGCGTCGGGCACGGGGAGTCCGTCGGCCAGGCCGGTGGTTTCGCGAACCGGCCCCTCGGCCCGAATAGATGCAGCGGCAAGCTCTTCCACGGCTGCAGCGGCGGTGTAGCGAGATGTGGCCGGGCCCTTGCGGGCCAGCTTCGCTCCGGTCTTCGCCGCCACGGACCAGTCGACGGCACCGGCGAAACCGGAGGTGGCTTCGCTGTCTTCGGTCTTCGATGCTGCGTCCGTGTTCACTGGCAACCACACAATCTCAGGGTCGATGCGACGGCATCGAGGGCGGGGCGACTGACGTCGGGCGGCCGGTCGTTGGACATCAGTGCGAAGGTCAGGATTCGGCCGTCGACGTCGACCACATATCCCGCCAGAGCACTTGCAGCAGATAGGGTTCCGGTCTTCGCGCGAACCCAGCCCGCTCCGGTTCGATTTCCAGAGGCGTACCGATCCGTCAGGGTTCCGGTGGCACCGGCGACGGGAAGATAGTCGAGCATCGGACGCAGCGCCGGCTGCTCGGTTCCGGCTGCCGAGGTCAACACCTGATCGAGCAGCCTGGCCGGAATCCTGCCGTCGACCGACAGCCCGCTGGCGTCCTCCAGCGTGAGTCCGGCCATGTCGAAGCCTGCGGCATACAACGTCTGCCCGATCGACGCCACTGCACCGGAAAAGCTTGCGGCCGTGTTCATTTCGAGCGAGAGTTCGCGCCCGACAGCCTCGGCGAGGACGTTGTCGGAGCGATATACCATCTGCTGCAAGCGGTTTCGCAGCGGCGCGGATTCGACGGATGCGATCTGATCGGCCCCGTCGGCAGCCTTGCCGGTCGTCACCGCGGCCGGGTCGACGCCCAGCCCCGCGGCCAGTGCGCGGCCGGCGTCCAGTGCCGGGGTGGTGCTGCGCGGTGACTCGTCGACGAGTGGGTCCGATCTTCCGCCGTCGAGCATGATCGGTTCGATCGGCGTGATCGAACCGGCGGCGATGTCGGCGGGAAACCAGCCCTGCGCCATCGTGTCACCGGAATAGATCGAGGTGTCGACGGCGATGCTGCGCACCACCGTTCCGCTGCGCCGAATCTGCTCCACCAGGTCGTCGATGCGCGCCGCGCCGGGATAGAACCCGTCGGTTCCGACCGGTAGCGCGGTGAGTGTGGGGTCGCCGCCCGCGATCAGCACGATGTTGCCCTCGCCGCTGCCCTGGACCACCCGGGTGGTGACGCGGTGATCGGCCGGGAGCCCGAGCATCGCAGCGGCCGCGGTGAGCACCTTGGTGGTCGAGGCAGGCGTCATCGGAGAGTCGGGGTTTCGGGACCAGAGCACCTGCCCGGTCTGCGCGTCGGCGACCGTTCCGGTGAACGTGCCGAGGGCGGGATCGTCGACCACTCGGGCCAGCGCAGCTGCCAGCCCTGCCGCGTTCGGCATCGGTGCCGATTCCGGGAACGGGGTGATCGCAGGGTTGGGCAGCACCGTCTCGGGTGGAGGCTCGATTGCGGTCTCGGCACCGTCGGACACCGACGGCAGCACCAGCGCGGCGGTCGTCACTGCGAGGATCACCACGAACAGAGCGCACAGCGTCAGGATCACGCGCTTCTTCCTGCGCCGTCGACCCGCTGTGGGGCCGAGGAACCGCCGTGTCAGCCCCGCCACCGTTCCTCCGTAACTGCCGTGGTCGTACCCATGATGGTTCAGTCAACAGTATCCTCGGGTCCGGTAGCCTTGCGCCGCCACCATCGACACATTCGCAACGACTCGAGCCGTTCCGGCTCGACGACGACAGTGAGGACTGCACGTGCCGTTCGACGTCACCATCGAGATCCCCAAGGGGCAGCGCAACAAGTACGAGGTAGACCACGTCACCGGACGTGTTCGCCTCGACCGCTACCTCTACACCGCGATGGCGTATCCCGCCGATTACGGCTTCATCGAGAACACGCTCGGCGAGGACGGTGACCCGCTCGACGCACTGGTTCTGTTGCCCGAGTCGGTCTTCCCCGGCGTCGTCGTCGAAGCACGCCCCGTGGCGATGTTCAAGATGGTCGACGAGGCCGGCGGCGACGACAAGGTGCTGTGCGTTCCGGCAGGCGACAGCCGCTGGGATCACATCCAGGATCTGAGCGACGTCTCGACGTTCGAGCTCGATGCGATCAAGCATTTCTTCGTCCATTACAAGGATCTCGAACCCAACAAGCACGTCACCGGGGCAGACTGGGTGGGGCGCGCGGAGGCAGAGGCCGAAATCGCTGCATCATTCAAGCGCTTGGCGGACAATCCGGGTCACTGATCGTTTCGGCACCACACCTCGTCTCGGCCGTGGGCCGACGAAACATAGTTTGGGGAGACGTATGACCGACAGCACTTCCAACGGGGATCGGCGCAATCTGGATTCGCGACCGATCTCGGATCCGACGCAGTTTCCCGATCTGCCGGTGACGGTCGTTCTCGACCGGATTCCGGTGCCGATCCTCGCGGTCGATCCCACCGGTGCCATCGTCTTCGCGAACGAGGCTTTCGACGATCTGTTCGGTCTCGATCGCACCGAGCGGGAGGACTTCCACCTGCACGACATCTTCCCGGACCGGGCACCGGAGGGCGTGAACGTCGCAGACATGTTCCTCACCACGGTGGCCACCCGCGCGGATTCCCTGTGGCGGATGACCGACAAGACCGGAGACATCGTGCAGGTGCGCGCGAGCAAGTCGATCCTTCGCCGCACCGAGGACACCATCGTCCTCGTCGCGCTGGAGGACTTCACCGACCAGCTGTGGAACGACCCCAAGAGCGCTCTGCGCTGACGCGCACGGAGCACGTTCTTCCCCGAACGACGAACGGTGTACGCCGGCGGTTCATTCGCCGACGTACACCGTTGCTCTGTTCCCGCCCGCGTGCTTGGACTCGTACATCGCCGTGTCGGCGTCGAGCAGCACATTGTGGACCAGGTCGGCATTGTCACCGGATTCGGCGGCGGCGGACCACCGGCTGCCGTCCAGCAGCGCCACCCCGACGCTGACCGTCACCGGCACGTCGTCGGCGGGGTCGTGAATCGACGCACGAATCTCCTCGGCGATACGGTGCACGGCGGCATCGTCGACCGGCAGCACGATCGTGAACTCCTCACCGCCGGTGCGTGCCACACACGGCCGCGCCCCCGTGATCGAAGTGAGCCTGCGGGCCGTGCGGAGCAGCACTCGGTCACCCACCGCATGACCGAAGGTGTCGTTGACTCGTTTGAACCGATCGAGATCGACCACCATGAGCGCGACCGAGCGGTCCGGGTCCAACGAATCCATCATGCGTTGAAGCCGTAGTTCGAGCCCGCGCCTGTTGAGCAGTCCGGTCAGCGAATCAGTGTTGGCGAGATCGAGCTGGCGCTGAATCACCGCTCGAAACGCGAGCACCGAGTTCACCACCAGCAGAGTCGCCAGGGTCCTGGTGACGGTCGACGCCAGATCGTGCGTGTCCTCGGCGAACGCCAGCGCGGCCAGCACCACGACCACGGCATTGACGAACAGCATGTGGGTTTCGAGCACTCGCCGCCGCGAGAAGTAGACGATGTAGATGCCGATCACCGCGAACAGAGCCGCTACGTTCAGGGCCAGGTCGCGCGCGGCGAAGCAGAGCAGCATCGCCGCGACTCCCACGTCGGCGTACAGCACGAACCACCCGGGCATGTGCGACGCATCGGAGGATCGAAGAAACCACCACGCTCCCACCGGCACGGTCGAGATCAGCACCAGTGCGCAGGCAATTTTTGCCGCCGTGCCCTCGGGTCCGTCAGAGGAGAGCATCGCGACGACCCCGATCAGACCGAACGAGGGAACCAACGCCGCGATTCCCAGGGCGACGCGACGCTCGAGCCGCACCGACCCTGTCCTCGGCCCGTTCGACCGGCTGTGCGGCGGTCGATCGCGATCGAATGGCACCCGCTTCCCCCTCCGTCCGTTCCGACTGTTCGGGCGAGCATGCGAGATCTGACAAGCGGCCGATCCTGGAGCGCGTCAGGTGATGCGGTCGTTCAGTCGTGCATCAGACGTTACCGGCGCGCCGGTCGGGTGGGTTCGGCCTGATCGTTTCGTAATCGGTCAAGAAACGATCGAGCAACGTCACGAGTGATTCTCGATCCTCCCGTGCCCATCCCTCGATCACCCGTCCGAGATTGTCGGTTCGCCGTTGCTGGATCGCCGCCGCCGCTTCCTGACCCGACGCCGTCACCGCGAGCACGAACGCTCGACCGTCACGTTTGTCGGGCAACCGCTCGACGTGCCCCCGTTCGACCAGCTGAGCCACCTGTCTGCTCACCGTCGACGGATCGGAATCGACCATGGCGGCGAGTTCACTGGACCGCATCGGTCCGTCACGCAGAAGCCTGAACAGGCAGACGTACGCAGCCCCGTCGACACCGCCCGAGGACGAGATCGCAGCGATGTTGCGCTCACGCAGGCGGTGTAGCCGAACCAACTGCGTGCCCAGCTCCTCGGCGAACTCGACCACGTCAGTTACCGGTGAACTGCGCCGGCCGCTTCTCGAACACCGAGGTGATCGCCTCGGTCAGGTCGTGCGAGGCGAGGAAGGCGGCGTTCCAGGCCGCGACGTAACGCAGCGAATCGTCGACGCTCGACGATCGAGAATGATCCAGCACGGTCTTGATGCCCTGCACCACGAGGGGCGGATTGGCAGCGATGGCGGCGGCGCACTCGCGAGCGGCGGCGAGGGTGGCGTCGTGGTCCTCGAACACGTCGTTGACCAGGCCGATCTTCTCGGCGCGCGCGGCATCGATGTCCTTGCCCGTGAGGGCGAGCTCACGCATGTGGCCATCGCCGATGATCGCGGGCAGACGGGCCAGCGAGCCCATGTCCGCGACGATCGCGACCCGCACCTCGCGCACGCTGAACTTCGCATCGGCGCTCGCGTATCGCACGTCCGCTGCGGTGACGAGGTCGACGCCACCGCCGATGCACCAGCCCTGAATCGCCGCGACGACGGGCTTGCGGCAGTCCGCAACAGCGTTGATGGCCTTCTGCATCGTCTTGATGGTGTCGTGGAACGAGGTTCGCGGACCGGCCAGTGCCTTGTCTGCCATCAGCGGACCGAACGTTCCCGACATCGCGGCGAGGTCGAGTCCGTAGGTGAAATTCCTACCCGAGCCTGCGAGCACGACTGCACGAACCTCGGGATCGGCGTCGAGCTGAGCGAACAGCTCGGGGCTTTCGCTCCAGAAGTCCGGGCCCATGGCATTGCCCTTGCCAGGTCCGAGGAGTGTCACGTGCGCGATGTGGTCCGCGATCTCCACGGAGAAGGCTTTCCAGGTTCGTTCGGTCATGCCTGCGAGCCTAGCGGCAGCGTTACCCATTCCCGCACCGCATGTTACGGCACGTAACGTCTGCGCTAAGTCCCTGCTCAGCTCTGGTGCGTGCACCGAATCGGGCCCATCATCGACTCATGCTGATGCATCAGGGACTCGGCCTGGAGACGTTCAACGATCTGCCGCGCCGCAAGGCGGTGCATGCGCTGTACGAGTGCTGCTGCTCGGTGGCGTGGGCGTCGAGGGTGGCGGACGGCCGCAGGTATCGTTCTCGCGCAGATCTGTTCTCCGCGGCCGACGCGGAACTGACCGAACTCTCCGACGGCGATGTGGATTCGCTCGCCGCGACGCTGCCGGAGCCGAGCAAGGTGTGCGCGGCCATGGATTCCGACACTCGCGGAGCATTGGGAACCGCGGCCAGGGCGTACTGCGACCGGTTCGGCTTCCCGTACGTGTCGAGTCGGTTGTTCGAGCCCGAGGGCTTCGAGCCGCGCGACATCCTGGTGGATCTGGGTCACCGCCTCGACAACGACGACCAAACCGAACGCAAGGTCATGCGCGACGAGCTGGCGAAGATCAACCACATCCGGTTGGATCGCCTGCTCGGGCCCGAAGGCGGTTGGCCGCAGTACTGACTACCGGCCGCAGTACTGACTACCGGCCACCGCCCCTCGCTCAGCCGAACAGTCCGACCACACGACCGATCAGTCCGCCGGCGATCAGGATCGCCAGGAATGCCACAATGCAGATGACGACGATCGGCATCACTCGGTTTCGCTGCGGCGGTTCGTGGTTCGGTCCCCCGATTCCCGTTTCGGCGGGCGGGGTGTCTCCTGGCGTGACGCCGCCTCCCGCTTCGAGTCCTGCGGTGGAGTCGGGTTCCGGATTCTGAGCATTCATCTACCCGGGTTACCCGGTGCGGTGTCCCTCAATCGAGATGTGTCCTGGCTATCGCTCCGGCGAACAGTTCGGACACCGCGTCGGCGATGACTTCCTCGTCGATTTCCTCCGGATCCACCGAATGTTCGACGGCCAATCCGGAGATCAATGCCGCCAGTGACGTCGCGAGGCGTCGGGCATCGAAGTTCTTGCCGACGCCCCACTGGTCTGCGCGCTCGGCGATGAGGCGTTCGAGTTCGCGCCGCAGTGCTCGACGGTCGGTACGGTAGCGCTCGGCGACAACCGGGTCGCGTCCGGCGATAATGCCGAATTCGACGGTCAACAACGGCCAGCGAGGCTCGGCCACCACCCAGGACGCGATTTCGCCGCCGCCTGCTCCGGCCGCTGCACCGGAGTCCAGATCGGATACGTGGGCCAGCACGCGGGCGGCGAGGTCGAGGGAACGCCGGGCGAGCAGTTCGGCGAACAGTGCTTGCTTGGACTCGAAATTGGAGTAGACGGCACCCTTGGTGAAGCCCGCCCGGTCTGCGATGTCGGTGAGTTTGGCTGCGGCGTAGCCACATTCGGTGAATTCGTCGGCTGCCGCGGCGAGCAGCCGATCCCGTACGTCGGTGCGTTGGGGTCGTCGCCGATCCTGTGTCGACCCCCACTTTTCTTGCTCGTCGGCATTCACGATACCTAGAGTATCCAATACCTCGGGTATCGACAAGATTCAGGAGTAACCCATGCGCAAGATGTCACTGCTCGCCGCCGCGGTGCTGGTACTTCAACTCGGCTTCATCCTCAGCTACGTCTCGGCATTCCATCAGCCGACGCCGCACGCGATCCCCATCGCGGTGGTCACCGAGGCCGGCCTCCCCGAGGGGCTGGACCAGCAGACCGTCGACCGCCTCGACGCCATCGACGGCACCCCGCTCGAGGCACGCACCGCAGCCGATACCGCGCAGGTCCGTTCACTGCTCCGCGATCGGGACATTCTCGGGGCCTACGTCGTCGGTGCCGACGGAACGGACACCCTCATCACCGCGAGCGCGGCGGGCAGTTCCGTGGCGACTGCGCTGGAATCGATCTTCACCGAGGTCGACGCCGCGCAGGGTCGCCAGTTCGTGGTCCGCGACGAGATTCCGGTCGGTGTGCACGACAACCGGGGGCTCTCCGGCTTCTACCTCTCGGTCGGCTGGGTCGTCGGCGGGTACCTGCTGGCAGCCGCCTTCGGACTGCTCATCGGCGCACCGGACTCACGCCGCGAAACCTACGTTCACGTCGGCATTCTCGCGGTGTACGCGGCCGTATCGGGTGCGCTCGGAGCCTTCCTCACCACCCACGTCCTGGAAACCTTTGCCGGCCATTGGTTTCCGCTCACCTTGCTCGGTACAGGCGTGGTGTTCGCCACCGGACTGTTCACCATGGGCCTGCGCGCACTGATCGGCGTCGCCGCGGTCCCCGCCGCGATCGTGCTGTTCGTGATCCTCGGAAACCCGAGCGCAGGAGGCGCTTTCGGGGCAGACGTCCTACCGTCGCTCTACGCCTCGATCGGTCGGTGGATCACCCCGGGCATAGGCACCGAGGGCGTGCGCAGCATCGTGTACTTCTCGGGCACCGGGCTGGGGCAACCCGCACTCGGCCTGACGCTCTACATCGTGATCGGCGCGCTGCTGATGGTCGCGGCAGCAGTGCGCCGCCGGTCCGCACACAACCCGGTGGGCCGAAGCGAAACCAGTAAAGTGTGATTTCATGACCTCCACTTTCCCTCTGCCACTGCCCGATCTCGCCGTCCGCACTCTCGGAGGCGCAGTCGTGTGGGCGAACGACGAGACGTTCGCGGAGAAGGAGAATCTCGTCAGGCCGGGCAAAGCCGACTATTCGACGGCGACGTTCGGGCACAAGGGCCAGATCTACGACGGGTGGGAGACGCGACGCCGACGCGAGGCCGGCTACGACGAGGCGATCGTGCGTCTCGGAGCGCCGGGGGTCGTTTCGGCGGTCGTCGTCGACACCGCGTGGTTCACCGGAAACTATCCGCCGGAGATCTCGATCGAGGCCGCCGAGGTCGACGGATTTCCATCACCGGAAGAGCTTCACGCCCAGACCGAGTGGACCACCATCGTCCCGCGCAGCCCGGTCGACGGCGACAGCGAGAACAGGTTCACCGTTGCCTCCGATGCGAGGTGGACGCACGTGAAGCTGTCGATCTATCCCGACGGCGGAGTGGCGCGGTTGCGGGTGCTGGGCCGCGGCAAGCCCGACCCCAAGTTCCTCGCTACCGGGCCGGTGGATCTTGCTGCACTCGAGAACGGCGCGTACGTCTCGGCGTGCTCCAACATGTTCTACAGCTCGCCCAACAACCTGCTCTTCCCCGGTCCCCCGCGGTCGATGGGTGAGGGCTGGGAGACCTCGCGTCGACGCAACGACGCGAACGACTGGGTTCAGGTGCAGCTCGCCGGTACCGGGCACATCTCGCTCGCCGAGCTCGACACCACCTGCTTCCTCGGAAACGCTCCCGGTGCGGCATCGCTGCGGGGCCGGCTCGGCGACGGCGAATGGATCGAACTGTTGCCACGCACGACGCTGCAGCCCGACACCCGACATCGCTTCGTACTCACCCACGACACCCCGGTCTCCGAGGTGCGCATGGACATCTTCCCCGACGGGGGCATGGCGCGATTGAGACTGTTCGGTGACCTGGCGGGAGTGGAGCCTGCGGAATGACCAGATAAGCAAGCCTCTGCGTAACCTGTCGCGGGGCAATAGGGTTGGTTCATGTCCCGGCTACTTCATCCGAATGCAGCCCATGTTGCCGACACTCTGATTTCTCGCGGCCATCACGGCGTGGTGGTCAGCAGTCCGGAGGGCACGCACACCGCGGCCGATGCAGCGGCTGCTCTCGGCGTCGAGGTAGGCGCGATCGTGAAGTCGATGGTGTTTCTGCTGGACGACGAGCCGGTGTTGCTACTGGTCTCCGGTGCTCACAATGTTCAGCTCGAGCACACCGGAGAGCGACTCGGCGGCACGTTGCTGCGCGCGCCTCTCGACACGGCCAAGCATGCAACCGGGCAGCCGATCGGGGGAATCGCCCCGGTCGGCCACCCCACCAATCTCGACACGTTCGTCGACCAGGATCTGGCCGGTTACGCCGAGGTGTGGGCGGCCGCCGGCCACACCAACACGATCTTTCGATCCACGTTCACCGAGCTGGTGCGCATCACCGCAGGTCTGGCGATCGACGTCACCTGAACACCTACTCAGGAAGCGAGAGTCGGGGCGATCGGTGCGCCGAGGACCGCGTCGACGGCATCGATATCGAACCGAGTGCCGCGCGATCCCAGCAGCGGCAGTACTTCGCCGGTGATCAGAACAGACTGGCGAGCGACATCGCCGAGCACCGTCAACGTCACGCCGTCGGCCACTTCTGCCGCAGTGACGTCGGAGATCAAACTGGCCAATCCCGACGGTGTTCCGACGTAGCGGATCGACGCCGGGCCGGTCGGCGCATCCAGTGCCGCGAACTCCCGACGGGCCGTCCGGGCATCGGCCGCGATGTGGATCTCGAGGTCGAGAAACACTGCTGTGCTGTCGGCAGATTCGCCGCGGTCGACTGCCTCGGCCCGCACCCGGGCCCGGTGTTGCTGGGATTCCCGCAGGTCGGAGGCTTGGATGTGGACCACGGCCCCGTCCGGTGGCACGGTCAGTTCGGTCCAACCTGCAGAGAAGTCGACGGCGACGCGGGTGAAGTTGTGCGACATGAGCGGTGGTCCTGGTTCTAGAAGTCGGTGAACGTATTCGGTCGGAGCGGAGCCGAACTCGAACACGACCCGGACGCAGTGCGGCACAGATCCACGTATCTGTTGCACCAGTGGCGGTTGCCCGTCCACCCGACACTCACGGTCATGACGCCATGCTAACGGTCTGCGGGGGTGCACGGGGATCCAACCCCGGCGGCCCCATCAGCCAGCTCGGGGAAAGGTCGCGGGTCGGGTACGGGGTTCCACCAGCCGGCGTCCTCCGCGTAGTTCCAGTTCGGTCCCGACTCGATCAGGGCGGCGAGGGAGTCGACGAGTCGGTCCACATCGGCCGAGGAGCTGCCGAGCCCGATACTGGCTCGCACTGCTCCGGCCGCGTGCCCCAGCCTGCTCAGCAGTGGGTGTGCGCAGAACTTTCCGTCGCGCACGCCGATGCCGTGTTCGGCGGACAGGTACGCAGCCACCTCACCGGGATCGCGTCCGGCGACGGTGAACGTGACGATGCCAACACTGTCGGGTGCATCGGCCCACACCTGGAGCTGCTCGACGCCGTCCAGTGCGGCCAAACCGTCGCGCAGGCGGGACGACAGTTCATGTTCGTGCGCCTGCAGCTCGGCATCGTCGAATCCGGCGATGGCCTCGCAGGCCGCAGCGAGTGCGGCAACGCCGAGCACGTTGGGTGTGCCCGCCTCGTGCCGCTGCGGCGCCGGAGCCCAGTCGGTGTGGTCGATGCCCACACTGCGCACCGCGCCGCCGCCGGCCAGGTGCGGTTCACCGGCATCGAGCCAATCACGTCTTCCCACAAGCACTCCCGCGCCGAACGGGGCGTAGAGCTTGTGCCCCGAGAACGCCAGGTAGTCCACGCCGAGCGCCGCGATGTCGACCCGACGATGCGGAACCAACTGGGCACCGTCCACCGCGATGCGTGCGCCGTGCCGATGCGCCAGTGCTGCGAGTTCCGCGGTCGGCAGAACCTCACCGGTGACGTTCGATGCACCCGTGATCGCGAGCAGCGCAGCAGGTTTCGCGGCGAGCTCCGCGTCGAGCCGCACGATGGTCTCGGCCAGGGTCGACACGGCCACCACCATTCGTCGATCACGCCACGGGAGCAGGTTGGCGTGATGCTCGATGTCGAGCACCACGGTCTCACCCGGCACGCATGCGGCCAGCAGGTTCAGCGAGTCGGTGGTGTTCCGCGTGAACACCACCACCGAATCATTCTGTGCACCAACGAAATCGGCGACGGTCACCCGAGCCTTCTCGTACGCCGCCGTGGAGACCCGCGAGGCGTAGCCGGCACCGCGATGCACACTCGAGTAGAACGGCAGCAGTTCCGCGATCCGATCGGTCACCGCGTCCAGCGCCGGCGCGCTGGCGGCGTAATCGAAGTTTGCGTAGGTGCATGTGCCGCCCTGGACCAGCGGTACCTGTAGATCCGTGCCCGAAACAGGGGCAAAAGGAGCACAGGGGCGGGAAAGTACAGATGTCATGACAGATCGAGCCCTCACGTTCGAGGGACCCGCAACCGAAGGATGTGGTGAGCGAGTCCGCGCTTGCCGCGCCGGTTTTCCGGCATCAGCCTGGTCGTCACCCGGAGCACCCCACCGCGGAGGAGGGTTGCCGACCAGCTAGCCGGGGCTTGATGCTGGTACTCGTGACCGTGGGGAAGACACTCGCAAACTCGCTGCGGTTCTGTCAAGCCGGGACTCACGCGCAGGCAGCAGTAGGATTCCCGCGGTGGGAAAGCGCGCTCGTTCACCTGCTGGCAAACAGAACGTGAGATAACCAACGGCGCTGCTGCTCGCCAGCACCACAGAGTCATTACAAGAAGAAACGAGAAGGGCGCCCGGTTGTCTGTGCATCAAGAGAACGATCTGCCGGGTTCGAGCGCGGACATCGCACCTGCCCCGGCGGCGTTTCTTCGCTCGCCCCAGGCTCCACCCGCCCGGACGCTCATCGACATCCTCCGCGACACGGCCCATCGTTTTCCCGACGCCCCCGCGATCGACGACGGTGCCGTGTCGGTCAGTTACTCGGAGTTGTTGGACGACATCGCCGAGGGCGCTCAGTGGCTCGCCAACGCCGGTGTCAGGCGCGGCGATCGCGTCGGTATCCGCATGCCGTCGGGTTCCTTCTCCCTCTACGTCGCGATCCTGTCGATCCTTCAGGTCGGTGCCGCCTACGTGCCGGTGGACGCGGACGATCCCGAGGAGCGCGCCGAGTTGGTCTTCGGCGAGGCACAGGTGACCGCCATCGTCACTGCGGGCGGAATCGCCGCCGGCACTGCCCCCAAGCAGGACGTTCCTGCGCACGACCTGTCCGAACACCATGCCGGACCGCCCACCCCGCAGGACGATGCGTGGGTCATCTTCACCTCGGGTTCGACGGGCACTCCCAAGGGCGTTGCCGTCAGTCATCGCAACGCGGCGGCGTTCGTCGACGCCGAGGCCCGCATGTTCCTGCAGAAGGATCCGCTCGGTCCGGGCGATCGAGTGCTGGCCGGACTGTCGGTGGCGTTCGACGCCTCCTGCGAGGAGATGTGGCTGGCGTGGCGGCACGGTGCGTGTCTGGTTCCCGCGCCCAGGTCGTTGGTGCGGTCCGGTTTCGATCTGGGCCCGTGGCTCGTCTCCCGCGACATCAGCGTCGTCTCGACGGTGCCCACGCTCGCGTCGCTGTGGCCCGCTGTCGCGCTGGAAGCGGTGCGGTTGCTCATCTTCGGCGGCGAGGCATGCCCGCCGGAGTTGGCCGAGCGGCTCGCCGTCGAGGGCCGTGAGGTCTGGAACACGTACGGCCCCACCGAGGCAACGGTCGTCGCGTGTGCGGCGATCATGGACGGCAAGGGCCCGGTCCGGATCGGTCTGCCCCTCGACGGGTGGGACCTCGCTGTGGTCGACGGCTCCGGCACCCCGGTGCAGGTCGGCGAAATCGGTGAGTTGGTCATCGGCGGTGTCGGTCTCGCTCGGTATCTCGACCCGGCCAAGGACGCCGAGAAGTACGCGCCCATGCCGTCTCTCGGGTGGGACCGGGCGTATCGCAGCGGCGATCTGGTCAAGCTCGAGCTCGAAGGTCTGTTGTTCCAGGGTCGCGCCGACGATCAGGTCAAGCTCGGCGGTCGACGCATCGAGCTCGGCGAGATAGACAATGCGCTGCAAGCACTTCCGGGCGTCGGGGGTGCGGCGGCCGCCATCCGCAAGACGGCTGCCGGAAACTCGGTGCTGGTCGGATATCTCGCCAGCACCAACCCCGATTTCGATCTCGAAGCCGCTCGCGAATTGCTCGCCGAACAGTTGCCTGCGGCACTGGTCCCGCGCCTCGCGCTGGTGGACGAGATGCCAACGCGCACCTCGGGCAAGGTCGACCGCAATGCACTGCCGTGGCCCCTGCCCGGCATGGCGGGCGCGTCTTCGCTCGGCGGGACGGCCGGGTGGGTTGCCGAACTGTGGACCAACATCCTCGGCGCGCAGGTGTCCGACGAGAACGCCGATTTCTTCGCCAACGGTGGCGGTTCGCTCTCGGCCGCGCAATTGGTGACGGCGTTGCGCGAGCGGTTCCCCGAGATCACCGTCGCACAGCTCTACGACCATCCGAGGCTGGGTTCGCTGGCGCAGTATCTCGACGACTTGAAGCCGGTCGTCGAGGCCATTCCTCGTGAGGTCGCGCCGACGTCGCGCACGGCGCAGTGGGCGCAGATCGCGGCAACGGTTCCGTTGACCACCCTGACCGGATTGCAGTGGGTCACCTGGCTCGGGCTGCTGTTCAACGTCATGTCCTGGTTCGGCGACGTGCCCTGGGCTCCGACGCTGTCGTGGTGGTGGGTGCTCGTGGCATTCATCCTGTTCATCACGCCGGTCGGCCGCATGGCGATCTCGGTGATCGGATCTCGCATCCTGTTGGCGGGCTTGAAACCGGGCGCGTACAAGCGCGGCGGCAGCATGCACATCAGGCTGTGGGCGGCAACGAGATTGACCGATGCCAGTGGTGCATCGAACCTCTCGGGCGCACCGTGGATGGTCTACTACGCGCGCGCTCTCGGTGCCAAGATCGGCAAGGGCGTCGACCTGCACACGATGCCGCCGGTCACCGGCATGCTCGAGCTCGGCGACGGCTGCTCCATCGAACCCGAGGTGGATCTGTCCGGGCATTGGATCGACGGCGATCTCGTCTACATCGGCGGCGTCGAGATCGGTGCCGGTGCCACCGTCGGTGCCCGCTCGACACTTCTGCCCGGAACCAAGGTCGGCAAGAACTCGGTCGTCACGGCAGGCTCTGCCGTCGTCGGACGGGTGAAGGCCGGTCAGATGTGGTCCGGTTCGCCGGCCCAGAAGGTCGGCAAGGCCGATCATCCGTGGCCCGCGGAAACGCCGCCGCGCGCGACGAAGTGGGTGTTCGCGTACGGCGTCGCGTCGCTGTTCCTGTCCGGCATGGCACTGTTCTCGATCGGCGTCAGCCTGGTGCTGATGGGCTGGTGGATTCACACCGCCGACTCCGTGTTCGACGCCTTCGAACGTGGTCTGGTGATGTTGCCCGTCGCGACGTTGGTGTCGTTGGCGGTGTTCGCGCTGATCACCGTCGTCGCGGTGCGGTTGCTCAGCATCGGACTCGTCGGCGGTTACCACCCGGTGCGCAGCCGCATCGGCTGGCAGGTGTGGGCCACCGAACGCCTGATGGACTCGGCGCGCACCTTCCTGTTCCCGCTCTACGCGTCATTGTTGACTCCGCACTGGCTCCGGCTGCTCGGCGCAAAGATCGGCAAGGACGTCGAGGCGTCGACGGTGCTGATGATTCCCAAGTTCACCACGGTCGCCGACGGCGCATTCCTCGCCGACGACACCATGGTCGCCAGTTACGAACTCGGCGGCGGCTGGATGCATCTGGGCGACGCCAAGGTGGGCAAGCGGGCGTTCCTCGGTAACTCCGGCATGACCGGTCCCGGCCGAACCGTCCCGAAGAACGGTCTGGTCGCGGTGCTGTCGGCAACGCCGGACAAGGCGAAGTCCGGCTCGTCGTGGCTCGGTAGTCCGCCGGTGCGGCTGCGTCGAGCCGCCGGTAGTGCGGACTCGTCGCGCACGTTCGATCCGCCGCGCAAGCTCAAGGTCGCCCGGTCGTTCGTCGAGACGTGTCGGTTGATTCCCGTCGTCGTGACGTTCGGGATCGGGCTCGCAGTGCTGTTCTCGCTCACCGCGCTCGCCGACTCCGTCGGGTACTGGTTGGCTGCTTTGCTCAGTGGCGTCGTCCTGCTCGTTGCCGGTTTCGTGGCTGCTGCGGTGTCGGCGTTGGCGAAGTGGTCGTGGGTGGGCCGGATCGGCAAGACCGATCATCCGCTGTGGAGTTCGTTCGTGTGGCGCAACGAGGTGGCCGACACGTTCGTCGAGACCGTTGCCGCGCCGTGGTTCGCGCGCGCCGCCGAGGGCACCGCGGTGTTGAACATGTGGTTGCGGTGGCTCGGTGCCGATATCGGCCGCGGGGTCTGGTGTGAGACGTACTGGCTTCCCGAGGCCGATCTGGTGACTTTGGCCGACGGTGCGACGGTCAACCGAGGGTGCGTTGTGCAGACGCACTTGTTCCATGATCGGATCATGTCCATGGACACGGTCGATCTGGGCAGAGGCGCAACACTGGGACCACACTGTGTTGCGCTGCCGGCGTCGGGAATCGGTGACGGCGCGACGGTGGGGCCTGCCTCTCTGGTGATGCGCGGCGATACGGTTCCCGCGCATACTCGTTGGCAGGGCAATCCGATCGCGCCGTGGGCCAAGGGTGATCCCTTTCCGCGGATCCGCGACGACCGAAACGAGGGGTGATCTTCCGTGCCGGACAGGCTCGTGGCACCGGTGTTCGACGTCGACTCCAGTGACAATCCGATCGATACGTATCTTCCGCAGAACGGGAACCGCGGTTATCGCGTCTCGCGCTACGAACTCGACCTCGAGTACAAGGTCGAGAGCAACCGGTTGACGGGCAAGGCGAAGATCACCGCCGTCACCACGGCGACGGTGTCGAAATTCGCGTTCGATCTCGGCCCGGCGATGAACGTGTCGAAGGTGTCGGTCAACGGTTCGCGTTCGGTGAAGTTCAGCCACCAGCGCGGCAAGCTCAAGATCACGCCCGCCAAGCCCATCGCGTCGGGCGCGGCACTGGTGGTCACGGTCGCGTACGGCGGAACACCCAAGCCCATCAACGGTGTATGGGGTGAGGTCGGCTGGGAAGAGCTCACCGAGGGCTCGCTCGTCGCGAGTCAGCCGAACGGCGCGGCGTCGTGGTTCCCGTGCGACGACCATCCGGTGTCCAAGGCCAGCTACGGCATCACCATCACCACCGATTCGCCGTACTACGCGGTGGCCAACGGCACGTTGGTGCGCAAGCAGACTCGCGCCAGCCGCACCACGTGGGTGTACGAGCAGCCCGAGCCGATGGCCAGCTACCTCGCGACCATCCAGATCGGTCCGTACGAGCATCGCATCGTCAGCCCGGGGCCGGTGCCGATGAAGGCCATCACACCGCCGCACCTGCGAGCGCAGTTCGATCACGACTTCGGTCGTCAGCCACAGATGATGGATACCTTCGTACGGCTCTACGGCCCTTACCCTTTCGCGTCGTACACCGTGGTGGTGACCGACGACGATCTCGAGATTCCGATCGAGGCGCAGGGGCTGTCGATCTTCGGTGCCAATCACTGTTCCGGTTCTCGGTACTACGAGCGTCTGGTGGCGCACGAGTTGGCGCACCAGTGGTTCGGCAATTCGCTGACCCTCGGCAAGTGGGCCGACATCTGGCTGCACGAGGGATTCGCCTGCTACTCCGAGTGGATCTGGGCCGAGAACTCCGGCGGCGCAACGGCTCACGACAAGGCCAAGCGCGCGCACACCATTCAGCGCGGTCTGGCCATGGACATTCAGCTCACCGATCCCGGGTCTGCGCGCATCTTCGACGACCGCGTGTACAAGCGCGGCGCACTGGCACTGCACGCAGTAAGGCGCACCATCGGCGACGAGCGCTTCTTCGGCCTGATCCAGGAATGGACCTCCAAGTACCGCTACTCGACGGTCGCAACGGCGGACTTCACCGACCTTGCTTCCCGCTTCGGTTGCCCCCGAAGTCTGTGGGACGCATGGCTCGTGGACAAGCAGATGCCGTCGTTGCCGTAGTTCCAGCGTCGCGAATCGGCTCCCCAGTTTCGGAAACCGGCCTGCAATCGGAGGCCCGAATCCAAGTCTGGGGAGCCGATCTGCCGGTCAGATACGGCGACGGCGCTTCTGCGCGTAGCCGATGGTCATCAAGCCCGCCGACATCAGCGCGAAGAGGTTGATCGGCGACGCGATGGCACGGCCGACACTCGCGTCGAGTGCCACGACCTGAAACAGCACCCAGCCCACGACCACGGCCAGCACGGCGAAAATCGGCCAGGGTCCGGAGTAGTTGTATTTCATGCCCGCTCCCGTCGTACGAAATGTGTGCCCACTTCACGGTACCCACCGTTTCGGCTGCGTCAGCGATACCGGAGCGACACCGCGAGGCCTGCCACGGCGTAGCCGTACATCGCCGACGTTGCCAGTGCCTGCAACCAGAAGCCCGTCGGAAACGACGCCGCCCAGCGTCCCTTACCGTCCAGTTGCAGATCGCACGGGAAATCGCTGATGGCCATGGCAGACGACGGCTGCTTCGAGTGCGCGAGCACCACACCGGTGGTGAACGGCAGTCCCCGAACGAACAGGTGACCGCGCGCTTCTCCAGCCCGGTAGCGCACTGCGGATTCGGTGACAGCGCCTGTGTACCAACGCCGTTGGACGTTCCATCCGGTGGCGTGCGCGAGGCGAAGATTGCGGCCGCCACGCTGTGCGGTGTCCACGGTCTCGACGTCGGCGATCAGTCCCCAGCGCAGCATCGACACCCAGCAGGCAATCCGTCTGCAGCGAAACACCAGAGCCCCGAGCAGAACGACCGCGAAGACGTACGGCACCGCCGTCGGATATCTCGACCAGCAGGCGGCCGGCACGATCACCGCGATCAGAAACCAGTACGCCTCACGCCGGTTCCATACGGTCGCACCCGCGAGCGCCACCGTCGGAGGAACCCGATGCGGCGGGACCGTGCGCGAGGACTGCAGCATGATGCCGCTGATCCTAGGGCCGAACCGCCCCTATGCGCTCGGCAAGTGAGCAGACGTATTGAACCGCACCACCAGTCCACACAGCGCCGCCAGCACCGCGCCGACACCGAAGATGATCGGATAGGTGACCACCCCGGGCCAGGTCTCGGTGAGCGCCGAGAGCACAGCAGGCACCGCGAAGCCTAGGTAGGTCAGCGAGTAGAACACCGCGGTGAGGCCGGCGAGATCGTCGGGGCCCGCAATGCGTTGCACCTCTTGCAGACCCGAGACCAACGCCATGCCGTAACCACATCCGAGGACGGCTGCGGCGATCAGCGCCGCGGCAATGGTGAGCACCGACGCAGCCCATGCCGCGACAGCCATACCGATCACCAGCAGAGTCAGCGCCACCAGTGCGCCTCGCGCGTTGGCAGGTGTGTCGATGCGACGCCCGACGGCCTGGATCGCGAACCCGGAGCCTAACGCGATCACCGCCATCGCCGCCGAGAGTGCGACGGGATAGCCGCCACCGGGCTCGTCGGCCAATGCGTCGGCCATCAGTGACGGCAGCACCGCATAGGCGACGCTCGCCGCACCGAAGACCCACGGTGCCAACGGCAGCACGACGAACAGGAACCGTCGATGCGAGGCGGACGGGATCCTCAGGTCGTCGCGCAGGCGCTTCTTCTTCGATACCGCTGTGGCAGTCCGTGTTTCGGGAACCGAGAGCATGCCGACACCGGCGATGATGCAGATCAGCACGTGCACGCTGTAGGCGAGGTGCGTCGGCCAGGGTGCCCATTGCGCGAGCACGCCGGCAACTCCGGCACCGAGGGCGAATCCCGCCGTCAGCGACATCGCAGCGCGGCGCGCTCCGGCACCGGGCTTGGCGGTGGCATCGCGGCTGGAGAGTTCCTTGACCCAGCTGCCGCCCACGGCCATGCCGATTCCGAGCGCGATGCCACTGAGCACACGGCCACCGAAGAGCATGTAGGCGCTGTCCGGTCCGAGCGCGATCAGGATGGACCCGGCTGCGGCAATTGCGGGGGCGGGCAACATGATCGGGCGTCGGCCGAGTCGATCCGAGAGCGGCCCGCAGATCAGCATCGCCGGAATGATGCCCAGGACGTAGGCGAACAGGAACGTATCGACCACCACGGCCGAGAAGCCATGATCGAGTCGATACATCACCAGCAACGGTGTGAACTCGTTACCGCCCCACGCCACGGCGAACATGCCCGACGCGACCAGCAGCCAGCGTCGTGCATTCAGCTCGATATCTCGATCGTTCGTGAGCGTTTCGCTCATCGTGCTCCCCCTCTGTCCGGTCGTAGGCCGTGCACCCCGAGCATGTGTTGTTCGACGGCCCGCTCGAATCCGTCTGCGTCGCCGGCCTCGATGAGGTCGGTGAGTCGGCGATGGTCGTCGACGATGCGCGAGATCTGACCCGGATCACGCGTCACCGAGGCTGCGGTCATCCGCCGCTGACGCTCGCGAAGTCCGTCGTAGAACGCGTCGAGCAACGGATTGCCGCCGGCATGGACGACGGTGCGATGGAAGTCTGCGTCGACGGCGCTGAACTGTGCGGCCGTGCCGTCCACGGCCAGCTGCTGTTGTAGCTGCAGGTTCTCGCGCAGGGCGGCCACCACGGATTCGCGGGCTCTCGCGTCGGCGATGAACGCGCGGACGCTGCCTGCTTCGACGAGCCGTCGCGCGTCGACGACGCTCTCGGCCTCCCCCACCGCGATCGGCACCACCAGTGCGCCGCGCTTGGGATACAGACGCATCCACCCCTCGACCTGCAAGCGTAGAAACGCCTCGCGTACGGGGGTGCGGCTGATCTCGAGGCGGGTTGCGATCTCGCCTTCACTGACGAGCTCACCGCCGGGTAGTTCTCCCGAGACGATGAGCTCCTTGACCGTCGCATACGCCGTATCGGCGGCAGATTTTGTCTCGGACACAACATAGATACTAGATGCGCTTCAACTGTGCACCAATTCGGTACCCAGAAAAGTCCACTCAACGTGACATTGACTCCCCAAAGGGGCGGGGTGCGGGAGTCGGTCAGGGCACCCAGTGCCGTGCGGCGATGTCGTCGATCACCGGATCCCCGTCCTGTGCCGCGTCGAGTGCGTCGAGGTCGTCGCGCAGGGCGTTCAGGCGCGGGTCGTCCCCCTCGGCCTGTTCGGCGGCGGTGCCTCCGTCGTCGGCGAGTTGCGCCAGGAGTTTCGCGCGGACGCGATCCCGCAGAGAGTCGTTCATTCGTCGTCACCCTTCTTGAACACGCGGCGGGCCGTGGGGATGAGCGCGATGAGCACGCCCAGCAGCACGATGATCGAGAAAATTTCCAGCAGCACAGCTACTCCTAGTCGTTTCAGGTCGGGGCGATCGCGGTGCCCCACGGGGTGTTGCGCACCACGGTGAAGACGGTCAGCAGGGCGAGCACCACAGCAGCAGCCAGGCGGTTCGGGCGAGGCAACGTCAGAGGCATCTGCATCCAACGAGCTCGGAGCCACAACCCCCACAGCCCGAGGGCAACGACGACGCACACAACCGCAACGACATTGCTCGACGCGGCCGCGGCGACATCTCCGCGGGTGAGGTCACCGAGAGCCCGGGTCGTGCCGCAGCCGGGGCACCACAGTCCGGTCAGTGCGTGGAGCGGGCAGGGAAGATACGCCGAGGTGCGTGGGTCGCGGACGTACAGCAGTACTGCCCCACCGACAGCGGCAGCGGCCACGCCGAGGGGTGCGGCGATGCTGCGTCCTCGGGTCGGTGCCGTCATGCACTCAGTCCATCACGGTTCGACGAGAATCGTTGCCGTCATGTCCGGATGCGGGGTGCAGTGGTAGGTGAAGGTGCCCGCGGTGTCGAAGGTGTGCGTGAACTGTCCGGTCTCCATCAGAGCGCTCCGGAACGAGTTGTCGTCGGCGACGACGTTGTGGGCCATGCCGCGATCGGCGAACACCCAGGTGACGGTGTCTCCCACCGAGATCGTCAACGTCTTCGGCGAGTACATCCGATCGGCGACGGTCACCTGGTTCTCGGCGGCGGGTTCGGTGGGTGCAGCCGGGGTGGTTGCGGTGGAGCAGGCAGTCAGGGTCGAGGTGATCATCAGTGCCGCGAGGAGTCCGAATGCCTTCATGTGTCCGACGGTACCCAAGGGGCTCATTCCCGCCGGCCGAGGATGTATTCGGCCGTCAGGGCAATCGAACGGTCGGTGTCTCCGGTCAACTCCCGCAACGCGCGCGAGGCTGCCTGCCCCGGGATACTCGCCAGCGCCTGGGTCACTCGCAGTCGCGTCGGCACATCGCCTGGCCCGTCCAGCAGCGCCGCCACGATCGAGTCCGCGGATCCCAGCATGCCCAGGGCGTCGGCGGCATCCACGTCGTTGATGCCTACGAAGACCATCTCGATCAGCGTCGGGACCGCATCGGTCACCCCGCGCGCAGCCAGTTCCAGCGCAGCAATCCGCCTGACCTGCCCGTCGTCGTGAATGAGCGCCTCCCGCAGCACGTCGGTGGCGGTAGGATCGCGAATCTCGACAAGGGTGACGACGGCGCGGAGTCGGACCTCGGGGTCCGGGGACTCCAGACCTTCCCGGAGCGCTACGACGGCGTCGCCTCCGGTCCGAGCGAGGGCCCAGCGAAGTGCGCCTGCCACATTGGGCGCAGGCTCGCGCAGCACTGCTTCGGCCAATGCGTCAGCCGGTATGGGTCGATCTCCGGCGGACGACAGCGCCGCCGTTTGCCGCTTCCCGGCACTGACCGACTGCAGATCACCGAGCAGCGCGACGGTTCCGAGTACGTCCTCCCAGTCCTCGGGCCGCGGGTCGCCGATTCGACGCAACCGCGTGAGCAACTCGGTATCGCGCGCGATGCGTTCCTCGGCTCGGGCGGCGAGCTCGTCGACGAGTCCGGACGCCGCGAAACTCGGGTCGTCGAGCGCGCGACCGACGTCGTTCAGCGACAGCCCGAGCGAACGCAGCGACTCGACGTGGAAGAGGCGTCGAACGTCCTCCGGGGCGTACTCGCGGTAGCCGCTGCTGCTGCGCGAGGTCGGGCGCACGAGCCCCAGCCTGTCGTAGTGCCGGAGCATGCGTGCACTGACGCCCGAGCGCTGCGCCACCTCACCGATCAACATCGTTCCATCTCACCCCGCCGTGTCGACTACGCCAAGAGCATCGACACGCTTGGCCTCGAACACTGCGAACCCGGCGTCCGGATCACGGAGCAGCGCCTCGGTGGCCAACGCGTGGGCGCGAACGGCAACGTCCTTGCTCGACGCGGCGTGCAGCAGCATGGGTTCGATCACCGATCCGAGAGCAACCAGCGCGCGGCCGAGGCTTCGCCGAACGTCGTGCCCACCTCGGCCGAGTTGAGTGGACAGCATCGTCGCCAATGCCGATTCACTCCCCGCCGGCACCAGGACCACCGCTGCTCGCCAGGCGCTTCGTGCCACCTCGTCGTCGGCGTCGGAGATCAGTTCCTCGGTGATCACCGGCCACGCCGACGGGTCCCGGATCTTGGACAACGTGTGCAGCGCCTGGCTTCGAGCGAGGACTCCTTCGGTGCGTACCTCCTCGATCAGCCGCGGAACCGTCAGCGACGCGGGAAGCCGAATCAAGGCCCAGGTCAACATCTCTCGTACCTGAAAATCGGGTTCGGCGGCGCACCGCTGCAACAGGGCGTCGAGATCCCGTGGGTCCGATGACGTCCCGATGTCGAGCGCGGCCCGGAGGCGAACCGACGGATTGCTGTGCTGGAGTGCCCCACTCAAGAGATTCATCGAGTTCATGACGGTCAGCCAAGACCTTGTCACGGTGTGAAGGTCAAGCCCGATTCTGCGGCACCGCTCAGCCCCGTGCCGCCCGGATCGCAGGGGCCGACGAATGCGGTAGCAACCGCCTCATGTCCGACGGCGTGATCACCTCCACGGTCGCCGATTCGTCCAACCGATACGGCTGGGTGGAGATGATGCCGGCGAGGTGTTTGCGCAGCCGCGACATCTCGGCCCGCACGGTGATCGCGCGGCCATCGTCGCCGAAGAGGTCGGCCGCCATCTGCGCGGCAGTCCGTCCTTGGCGATGGGTGGCGAGCAGGTACAGGATCTCGGCGTGCCGGGGCGTCGGCTCGTGGGTCCACTCCCCCACCTCGCTGCGCACCTCGATGCGAGGCTTCTGCGAATTGCGCAGGTCGATGCAGATTCTCGTTGTGTTGCCCGAGTCCGCAGCAGACGATTCCGCAGCGCCTGTCGGGCGCACCAGCCATCCACCGGGCAGGGGTTCGAAGTCGCACACGCCGAGGGTCGGCAGCCAGAAGCGTCCGGTCGCGAGGTCCTCGGGCAGCAGGATGCGATTGCGGAGCGCCACCGATTCGACGGCCGCGACCCAGCCGTTCGCGTCGACGGCCAGGGCCGGGGACTGCAGGCGTGCGAGCATCGGTGCGGCCACCGAACGCAATCGATCGAGTGTGCTCCGATGTAGTTCTCGCAGTTGGGATTCGGCCAACCTTGCGACGGCGTCGACCAGTGCGATTGTGGTGGGGTGGACCGTCTTCGCCGGGCCGCTGACGTCGATGGCACCCAGCACCTGGCCGGTTCGCGGATCCCGAATGGGCGCTCCGGCACAGGTCCACGAATGATGGCTGCGCACATAGTGTTCGGCCGAGAAGATCTGAACCGCGCGGCGCGAGACCAGGGCCGTTCCGATGGCGTTGGTGCCCACCGAATCCTCGGCCCAGTTCGCACCCTCGACGAAGCCGAGGTCGTCGGCGCGGTCGAGTACCGAGGTCGATCCACTGCGCCAGAGGACCCTGCCGTGCCGATCGGCGACCACGAGAATGTTGTCGCCGTCCTGGACCACCGACTCCAGTCCGCGCGCCAGGTCGTCGAGGATGTCGAACAATCCCGATTCCCGACGGCTGAGTTCGAGGTCGGAGACGTCCATCTGCGTTTCGGCGGGTTTCCCCAGCTCCGGGTCGATGCCCAGGGTCTGCAACCGACGCCACGAATCCCCGATGACCTCTCTGGGGCGTGCCGGCGACTTGCCGCCGGTCATGGTCGCGTCGTACACGGCAGTGAGAATCTGCGCGTAGCGACGCGGGTCTTCGCCGGCCGCCAGCGCAGGTTCGGGACCTGTCGACTGCGTCATCACAGTCAATTGTGCTCCAGCTCACAGATCAGCATGAACGGGGGCTACCGATAGACCAGACCACCGTCGATCAACGGTGCCTGACCCGTCATGTAGTCCGAGTCGGGCCCGGCGAGATACGAGACGAACGCCGCGACGTCCTCGGGAGTCTGCGCCCGACCGAGAGCGATACCGCCGACGAACTTGTCGTACGTCTCGCCTTCCGCGGCGCCGGTCAACTCGGCGAAACGCTTGTCGATGGTGACCCACATGTCGGTGCCGACAACACCGGGGCAGTACGCGTTGACGGTGATCCCCTCCGCGGCGTACTCCTTCGCCGCCGCCTGGGTCAGCGCGCGAACCGCGAATTTGGTTGCGCTGTAGACCCCGAGCATCGCGAACCCGTCGTGACCGGCGATCGAGGACGCGTTGATGATCTTGCCCTTCTGACCGAGGGACTTGAATTTGGCTGCGGCAGCTTGGATTCCCCACAGCACGCCGTCGACGTTGACGGCCCAGATCTTCTTCGTATCCTCGGGGCGAACATCGTCCAGCGGAGCCACCTGTGCAATCCCTGCGTTGTTGACGATGACATCGAAGCCGCCGAGCGCTTCGTGTGCATGTTCGACGGCGGCGAACACCTGATCGCGATCGCTGACGTCGACGACGAATATCGTTGCCTTCGAGCCCGTTCCACGCACTTCGTCGGCGACGCCTGCGATCTTGTCCTCGTTCAGGTCCGCCAGGGCGATGTCGTGACCGTCGCTGGCCAACCGCAACGCGATGGCACGCCCGATGCCCTGACCTGCTCCCGTGACCAACACCGCGCTCATGAGGCTGCTCCAGTGGAGGGGTCGACCAGCACCTTCATCTTGGTGCCTGCATGCAGCGCCTCGAACCCGTCGTCGATCACTCCGTCGAGCGCGATCTTGTCGACCCACCCCGTCGTGTCGTAGTGGCCCTGGCTCATCAGATCGATGACAGCCTCGTAGTCGGCGGAGGTGTAGCAGAGCGAGCCCTGGATTCGGGATTCGTTCATCACGAGCTTCTGCAGCGGTGTGGTCAAGGGCTTTTCGTAGATCGCGACGCTGACCACCGGCTTGCGCGCACCGATGCATCCGAGCGCGGTCTCGACGGCAGGTTGTACGCCTGCCGCGTCGTAGATGGCGTCGGCTCCGTTGCCGTCGGTGAGGTCGGCGATGAAGGCGGGCACGTCCACTGCCGTCGGATCGAGAGTCTTCGCGCCCAGGGCCTCGATCGATGCTCGACGCGTCGGCGACGGTTCGACGACGTAGACGTTGTCGAGACTTTTGCCGCGCAGGGCGAACCACAGTCCGATGCCGATGGGGCCGGCTCCGAACACCATCGCGGTGTCCTCGGGTTTCGGATCTCCCAGTGTCGCAGCGTGATAGGCGACCGACATCGGCTCGACGAGGGCTCCCAGTTCGAGGGAGACGTTGTCGGGCAAGGCGTGAATCATGTCGGTGGGGACCACGGTGTATTCGGCCATTCCGCCGTCGGACATCAGTCCGTGGAAACCGATCTGAGCGCAGATGTTGTAGTTGCCGGCCCGGCACGGACCACAGTGGCCGCAGCGGTACAGCGGCTCGATGGCGACGCGGTCGCCCACGGCGATGCCGGTCACGCCTGTGCCGAGTTCGGTGACGGTTCCCGAGAACTCGTGCCCTAGTACCAGCGGCATCTCCTGTCCGGTCAGCGGATGCGGGGAGGTGGGGATGAAGATGGGGCCCGCGTAGTACTCGTGCAGGTCGGTTCCGCAGATTCCGTTGAACCCGACCTTGACCTTGACCTGGCCTTCACCGGGATTCGGCTCGGGTACGTCGGTGATCTCCACCTTGTTGGGGCCGTAATACACAGCTGCACGCATCGCTTCACTCCTGATCGTCGGATGCACTCATGTCTATGTGACGCCGACCACTTCGGACAGGGTTGCAGCGCGTTGCAGTCGCTGACTCGTAATCGGGTGCAACCAACCGCGGTGAGCGCGGTCGGCTGCACCCGATTCGCACTGCAACCCACTGCAACTCTCGACCCCTGCGCCCGAGAGGAGTGTGCTGGGTCACATCGCTTGAACCACGAATTGCTAGGAGTTTTCATGACCCAGACAATCGAGCCGATCGAGATCACCCGCACGCGTAGTCCTCAGGAACGGGTCGACGCCTGGCTGTCGAAGTTCGAGGAGGCGCTGGTCGCACGCGATGTTCCTCGCGTTGCCGGCATGTTCGCCGTCAGCAGCTTCTGGCGCGATCTCGTCACGTTCACCTGGAACCTCAAGACCGTCGAAGGGCGTGACGGCGTGTCCGACATGCTGTCCGAGCGGCTCGACGACACCGACCCGACGGGCTTCCACACCACCGAGGTCCCCGACGAGGCGGACGGCGTGATCTCGGCGTGGATCGAGTTCGAAACCGCCACGAGCCGCGGCAAAGGGCATCTGCGATTGACGGTGGACGCGGACACGGGCGAGGACGTGGCCTGGACTCTGTTGACCACGATGCAGGAACTCAAGGGCCACGAGGAGCGTCAGGGCAAGTCGCGCATCAAGGGCGCGGTGCACGGCTCGAATGCCGATACCCAGAACTGGGCGGAGAAGAAGGAGATCGAAGAGAAGGAACTCGGCTACAGCGTGCAGCCGTACGCCCTCGTCGTCGGCGGAGGCCAGGGCGGCATCGCTCTGGGCGCGCGGTTCCGGCAACTCGGTGTGCCGGCCATCGTCGTCGACCGTGCCGAGCGCCCCGGCGACCAGTGGCGGGGACGCTACAAGTCGCTGTGCCTGCACGATCCGGTCTGGTACGACCATCTCCCCTACCTGCCGTTCCCGCCGAACTGGCCGGTGTTCGCGCCGAAGGACAAGATCGGCGACTGGCTCGAGATGTACACCAAGGTCATGGAGGTGCCGTATTGGACCAAGACCACCGCGAAGTCCGCCACCTACGACGAGGTGGCGAAGGAGTGGACGGTCGTCGTCGATCGCGACGGCGAAGAAGTGATTCTGCGGCCCAAGCAGCTGGTGATGGCCACCGGAATGTCCGGCAAGAAGAACGTCCCCAACTTCCCCGGCATGGACGAATTCGAGGGCGAGCAGCACCATTCCAGCGAACACCCCGGTCCCGACGCGTATGTCGGCAAGCGCGTCGTGGTGGTGGGCTCCAACAATTCTGCGCACGACATCTGCAAGGCGCTGTACGAGACGGGCGTCGACGTGACGATGCTGCAGCGTTCGTCGACGCACATCGTCAAGTCCGATTCGCTGTGTGAGATCGCGCTCGGGGATCTGTATTCCGAGCGGGCCGTCGAGTCCGGAATGACCACGGGCAAGGCCGATCTCACATTCGCGTCGCTGCCCTACCGAATCATGCACGAGTTCCAGATTCCGGTGTATCAGCAGATCGCGGAACAGGACAAGGACTTCTACGATCGGCTGGAGAAGGCCGGGTTCCAACTCGATTTCGGTGACGACGGATCCGGCCTGTTCATGAAGTACCTGCGCCGCGGCTCGGGCTACTACATCGACGTCGGCGCATCCGAGCTGGTCGCGGACGGCAAGATCAAACTCGTTGCCGGACAGGTCGACCGGATCAGCAAGACCGGCGTCGTGCTCGACGACGGCACCGAGCTTCCGGCCGATCTGATCGTCTACGCCACCGGCTACGGCTCGATGAACGGCTGGGTCGCCGACCTGATCGATCAGGAGACCGCGGACAAGGTCGGCAAATGCTGGGGCCTCGGATCGGACACCACCAAGGATCCCGGTCCGTGGGAGGGCGAGCAGCGCAACATGTGGAAGCCGACGCAGCAGGAGAACTTCTGGTTCCACGGCGGCAATCTGCATCAGTCCCGGCACTATTCGCTCTACCTCGCACTGCAGATCAAGGCGCGCTACGAGGGCATCGACACCCCGGTCTACGGGCTGCAGGAAGTGCATCACCTTCGGTGACCGATGTGAGCGGAACTTCGTAGCAGGCTACGAGGCAGGAGTGGAGCCTGCGGAACGACCCGCAGGCTCCGCGCTCACGTGGGCACCTACGACAGCCGCGCCCGAAGCAGGCAGAACTCGTTGCCTTCGGGATCGGCGAGGACGTGCCATTGCTCGGTGCCCGTCTGGCCCACATCGGCCGGGCGGGCACCGAGCGCGAGAAGCCGTTCCAGTTCGTCGTCCTGATCCCGGTCGGTGGGGTTGACGTCGATGTGCAGCCGACCTTTTCCCGTTCTCGGCTGCTCGTGTCTGCTCAGAATGATCGTGGGCTTGGGTCCACCGAATCCCTCGGCCGGCCCGATCTCGATCAGTTCCTCGCCCTCGCGATCGAGTACGACGAAACCGAGTACCTCGCACCAGAATCGAGCCAACAGTTCCGGGTCACGGCATTCGAGTACGAGTTCACTGATGCGGCATGCCATGTGGCCCTCTCGTCTACGTCCGGTCGTACAGGTCGATTGCCTGAGCCTTCTTGATCAGCGCATCCTCGGATCGCACCTGGGCGAGATTGACGACGCGGGTCGGCAGTACCGAGGAATACAGCCAATCCGTGGCCACCCGCACTCGCGCCGAGACCGTCGGCAACGCGTAGAGGTGATAGCCGCGCGCGACGAACTTCGCCACGGGCCCGGTCAGCGGAATTCCGAGAGGCTTTGCGACACCGTCGAATCCGCCGAGATCCGCGACCAGCCCCAAGTCCTTGTGCTTGTACGGACGCGCTTGCCCGACGCCCATCGACGCCGCGACATTGCGTGCGACGGCAACACCCTGACGCTGGGCGTGTTGAGCCGTCGGTGGTGTCGGCTTCGACGGGTCGGCGGCGAGATCGGGGATCGCTGCCGCGTCGCCGATCGCCCAAACGTCCGATACCTCGGGGACGGTCATGTCCGCCCGCACCACGAGGCGTCCGCCCGCTGTCGGCAGACCCAGCTGCGCGATGAGCGGGCTCGGTGCGACGCCGGCTCCCCAGACCAGAGTTCGGGAGGGGATGACCTCGTCGTCGGTGAGCGTCACCGACGTTGCGGTGGCCGCGGCCACCGACACCCCGAGCCGGACGTCGACACCTCGCTCGGCGAGCACCGCGAGCGCTTCTCGGCCGAGTCGCTCACCGAGCTCGGGAAGTACCGCATCGGCCACGTCGACGAGGACCCAGCGCACCTCCTCGGGGTCGACGCTCGCCCACCGAGATGCGATACCCCGAACCCAATTCTGCATCTGCGCAACGAATTCGGTGCCCGTGTAGCCCGCGCCCACAGCCACCACCGTCAACCGCTCGGCGCGTTCACTCCGGCCCTCCGGGGTATCGGGCAGTGCATCGGCTGCGTCGAGTTGCGCGAGCACATGGTTGCGGATGTAGACGGCCTCGCTCAACGTCTTGAGCCCGTACGCATGCTCGTCGACGCCGGGGATGTCGAACTGCTTGGTCACCGACCCTGGGGCGAGTATCAGCTTGTCCCACTCGAGCGTCGAGTCACCGTCGGGGCCGGTCACCGTCAGCTCGCGCGACTCGAAATCGACGGTGGTGACGTGACCGAGCACCAACTTGACGCGCGGCAGTGTCTGACGGGTGGAGACGGCGATGTCCCGCGGATCGAGCACACCGGTGGCGACCTCGGGCAGCAGTGGACTGTAGAGCAGGTAATCGGTGGGGGCCACCAACGTCAGCACCGCGCGATCGGGCCCCAGCAGCTTCGCCAGTCGCTGCAAGGCGTTGAAGCCGCCGAAGCCGCCACCGACCACCACGACGCGAGCAGGCCGCGTGGGGGCCGGAGAACTCGTACCGAAACCGGGAAGGAATCTGCGCATATCCGAGATTAACCCGCCGGCGAGCGACCTCGCAGACGACGTTCGCAGGTTGCGGAGAGTAGGTCAGCGCACCCCGTCCCACACCGCGCGTGTTGCCGGCCTCGGGTCGAGGGCGACGCCGGGTTCGTTGCCGAACATCATCACTGCGCGGTCGGTGCCGTACGAGTCCCAGCCGGGAGAGCCGTCGCGCACGAAGTCGACCCAGGCGCGGTGCATCCGGTCGGCCACCTGCTGGGGCGGATTCGGCCCGGTGATGCGCTCGGTCTCGGGCTTGTGCAACATGTCGAACACGAACGGGATCTCGAGCGCGTGGCAGGCTCCGAGAGTGCCGTCGAACAGCGATGAGCGCCAGGTGAATTCGTAGACGAAGGCGTTTCCGGAGCGGGCTTCGACCAGACGGGTGGCCGGAATCCGGAAGAACCAGTCGGTCATGACGGCGATCATCAGCTCACCGGCCGAGGCGTCGGGCAGCTGTTCGCGGTACTTCTCCAGCGCCGACGGGTCGGCTCGGTACCCGGCGAGGACCATCTTCACGTAGTCCTCGGTGAGGTGTGGGACCAGCCCGGCCGGGACGATGAAGAACGCGTGCTCCTCGCTGGTGGTTCCGATCAGCACGTCCACCTGCGCGCTCGCGCCATCACTGATGATTCGTGAAAATGGAAGCGCGGGAACGACATCTCCGTCGATGTACGGCTCGAAGGCCATCACATTGAGGGCCAGCTCACCCCATGCTCCGGTCGGGGCCTCGGCCGTGATCCGATCGGACAGTTCGCGTTGTGCGTCCACCAACGCATCCACCGGCACCGAACCGAAACCGTCGACCGAGGCCTCGACGCCGAGCGCCGAGGCCAACGCCGCGGAGACCTTCGCGGCGGTCTCGGCGGTGATGACGTGGTGCCCGGCTCCGCTCTGCAGAATCGCCCGCTGGAAGAGCCCGTCGGCGCTGGGCATCGACATCAGGGTGCCGACGCTCATCGCGCCGGCAGATTCCCCGGCGATGGTCACCCGCGCGGGGTCGCCGCCATAGGAGGCGATGTGGTCACGCACCCATTCGAGGGCCGCGACCTGGTCCAGCATTCCGCGGTTGGCCGGGGCACCGTCGATCAGCGCGAAACCGTCGACTCCGAGGCGGTAGTTGATCACCACGGCGACGACGCCGTCTCGTGCGAAGGCGGAACCGTCGTATGTGGGAATGGCGTTGCTGCCGTTGACGAATGCCCCGCCGTGAATCCAGACGAACACCGGCGCCGATCCACCGATGTCGGGGGTGAAGACGTTGACGTTCAGGCAGTCGTCACCGGGTATCACCGGTTCGCTGAGGATCTCGCTGGTCGGTGGCCGGTATCCCACCTTGGGGACGGTGGCCCCGAACTCGAGGGCGTCGCGAACCCCGTCCCACGTGGGCGGCGGCGAGGGTGCCTGGAATCGACGGGGCCCGAACGGGGCCTCGGCGTACGGAACTCCGAGGAACGAGAAGATGCCTGCGCCGGTCCGACCGCGAACCTGGCCTTGAGGTGTGTCGACGGTGATCGTGTCCATACCTCATTACTACCCTGTTCGGATCGGACCGACGCGCTCAGGCGGTCAGACCAGTCGTGCCTCGGGCGAGCCCGTCTTGCCCGGGTCGCGCTCGACGGAATCACCGAGTGCGTCGTCGATCTTGGCGAGCACGTCGGCGTCGAGGGTCACCTCGGAGGCCTTGATGTTCTCGGCGATCTGCTCGGGACGCGAGGCACCGACGAGTGCGGCGGCGATGTTGTCGTTGGCGAGTACCCACGCAACGGCCAACTGCGCCATGGTGATTCCCAGATCGTCGGCGATGGGCTCGAGCTGCTGCACTCGGGTGAGCGTCTGATCGTCGAGGTAGCGCGCGATCATCTTGTCGCCGCCCTTGTCGTCCTTGGCGCGAGAGCCGTCGGGCAGCGGCTGTCCGGGGAGGTACTTACCGGTGAGAACGCCCTGCGCGATGGGTGACCAGACGATCTGCGAGATGCCCAGTTCCTTCGACGTCGGGATCACCTGATCCTCGATGACGCGCCACAGTGCCGAGTACTGCGGCTGGTTCGAGATGATCGAGAAGCCGTTCTGACGGGCGAGTTCCTGCCCGGCGCGCAGTTGATCGGCGGTCCACTCGGAGACGCCGATGTAGAGCGCTTTACCCTGGCGGACGACGTCACCGAAGGCGGCGATGGTCTCCTCGAGCGGGGTCTCGACGTCGTAGCGATGCGCCTGGTAGAGGTCCACGTAGTCGGTGCCGAGTCGACGCAGCGACGCGTCGATGCCTTCGAGGATGTGCTTGCGTGAAAGCCCGGTGTCATTGGGGCCCTTGGGCCCGACCGGGAAGTAGACCTTGGTGAAGATCTCCAGCGATTCCCGACGCTCCCCTTTCAGCGCGTCCCCGAGCACCGTCTCGGCGGCACCATTCGCGTAGACGTCGGCGGTGTCGAAGGTGGTGATGCCCGCATCGAGGGCCGCACGTACGCACTGGGTGGCGATGTCGTTCTCCACCTGCGATCCGTGGGTCAACCAGTTGCCGTAGGTGATCTCCGAAATCTTCAGTCCGCTGTTTCCGAGGTATCTGTAAGCCATGACGAAAACGGTACTCCGATGACTTCGTGGTTCGCTGCGGCCGCGACTCCAACACCGCCACTGGAGAACAGCAGCCCGCCGAACCTGGTGTCGCCGAATATGTCGATGCCGTCGGATTGCATCGACAATCCGGCCAACAATCCGGTCAGCAGTACCCCGAGCGCAACCATGCCCGAATTATGTACTGCCACCGCGATAGTCCCGGGATGCCGCGAGGATCTTCTCCAGGGTTGCCGCGAAGGCCTGCAGTTCACTCTTTCCCACAGCGGCTCCCACGGCATCGGACCATGCATGTTGCGCAACCCGTAGCTCGGCAACGGTGTCGCGACCCTTGGCCGTGGGTTCCAACAGCTTCGCCCGCTTGTGGTTCGGGTTGTCGACGTACACGGCCCAGCCTTTGTCCACCAACAGATTTGCCGTCCGCTGCACGCTCTGCCGTGCCAATCCCAGCCCGACGCGTCGCGCGATGTCAGCGACCGACAGCGGCTCGTCCAGGGTGGCCCCGAGAACCTGCCACCACGCCGGAGTCAGACCCGCAGGCTCGGTGATGTCGTAAGCGGCAGCGAGGAATTCACCGTTGAGCTCGAAGGCGGGCAACACCAGCGCAGTGAGCGCGTCGCCCTCGGGGGTGCGTTGCGTCATGCGCCCGCGAGCTGGTCGTAGTACTTGCGTTCCCCCGTCGTGTAGAGGCCGTACCAGGCGTCGACGACGGGTTGCGGAAACACGTTCAGCCGCTCGAACACGAGCTTCGCGAACTCCAACGGGTGCACGCCGCCTGCGGTGATCACGGTGCCATCGGTGACCGCCTTCTCGTCGCGATAGTGCTCCGCTCCCCGATATTCGGTTGCCTGGGTGAGGAACTCGGCGGCATTCGAGGTATGTGGCCGGTCGTCGAGCAGTCCAGTTCGGGCCAAACCTAATGTTGCCCCACAGATCGCGGCGACCGGCTTCCCCGCCGCAACCAGTTCGGCGGCGACCTTCAGTACCGTGTCGTGCCCGGAGTCCCAAGTATCCGCGCCCGGCAGAATCAAAGCATCGAGGGTCGGAAGATGGGCGACCGCGACGTCGGGAGTGATTCGCAATCCCCCCTTCGTCGTGACGGCCTCCCCCGTTTCGGACACGACGATCAACCGGTTGGCGTCCGGGTCTTGTTCGCGGGCCATGGCCAGGCCCGCAATGAGGTATCCGTACTCCCAGTCGGCCATGGTGTCGGTGGCATAGAGCGCAATGGTGATCATCGAGGGCCTCACGTCGAGTGACAGGATGCTGTCAATTCTCACCTTTGGACAGCAGGCTGTCAATACCGGGCAGCACCCGACTGGCTCGCTCGCGTGGATCCACCTCGTCCAGGTAGATCCGGAACGCTGCGTGATAGCGCTGGTCGAAGGCCCTAGCTAGCGCTACCCCGCTGTTCACCTACTGAGGTTCCGCCAACGGGTGCGTTCCTGCCACGCCCCGTTCTCAAACCCACTGGGATCACCAGAAGGGTAGGTCAGCGCTGCCGAAACTCGGTGCATTGTCGACAGGCGCTGCGGACGTGCCGGTTGCTAGCAGTTGGAACCTCAGTGGCGGGGAATCCTGCCATGACTGGACGACGGTGTCGCCGAACATCTGGTCGGCCATCCAGTTGGTTTCGGAGTCTGGATTGTCCTGACCAACCCCGCAACCTTCCCGAGAAAGGGCGAATTCGTATGCGGAGTAAGCCTCGATGCCATCTAAAACTCCATTTTGATTGGTGTCATAATCTTCCAGGCCCCCATAGATAACGGCATTAGGCTGGAATTTGGTCAGCGCGGCGTCACGCAACGCCTCGTTGTTCAGAGAGATTGAGACTTCAACGGACGTGGCGTCGGGCGTAAGAGCGATGGGATCTTGGTACCCCAGCAAGCTCATTGGCGTTGTCAGCCTACGGCCGTTGGCGGTTACTTGAATGATATCCATGACGGCCGGGGATTGTGTTGATGCCCGGTTCAACACGGACATCGCGATCTGACATTTGTCGATGGCAGTATAGAGATTTACCAGCATGAGTCGGTCTCCCGAAGCTGCCGGGCCATCTAGCTCATAGGAGGCGGTCACCGAATCACCTGGCCTGTACACATCCTGTATTGGCTCGACCTTCGGACCAAATCCGTAAGCCAATCGCGCCTTGGATATAGTGGCCCTGAGTTCCTTCGACATGAACTCGATTTCATCAAAAGACGAGGGACCGTCACCTGCTTTTCGGACGAATTTTGAGTCAGCATCGAAGTAGGTTAAGTGCGCTTCTTCTGTAAACGGCGGCTCCAAAGAGCAGATCACATCTTTGTCGTGACAAATTGACACCCGATCCACACCAGGCGAGGAATAGAATTTGTCATCGTAAGCAGTCTCCGACACGTTGCCGAGCTGAAGACCGGCGGCGCGAATAGATCCGTTACCATCAGAACCGCTCCCGTAGACACCGTCAGCATCTGGGGCCTGCAATGGGTCACCCACTGAAAACACGCCGGCCACTGGTGAGGTATCCAAACCGAGCCTGGGATATCCTTCTTCAAGGACGATCGCCGCTCGTCTCGCCACCATTGCACCCTGGGAGTAGCCAATGAAGACTATCTTAGGCCTGTCGCACCCAGGCGCACGTTCATAGTTCAACCACGCGCTGTTAGCTGCGTCGACTCCGTCCCACGACGAGTCCTGTATTTCATCGAGGTTGTTGGGTATTCCACCAAATTCCGACCGTTCCACAGGGACCGCCGGATAGCCTCGTTCGCCGACGCCACCTGGAGCAGGTACTTCCAATATCGGCGCATCGCGCAGATACCCACCCGATGCTGCCGGACCGAGGAGCCTTTGCAAGGTGGGGCCCTCCCACCCATCGCCAGACTGGCCCGGATAATAACTCGTCGCACCAACCGTCGTTTCGCCGCTTCCTCGCAATGGAATTATGACCACTGGCACACAGTCCGAGTCAGCCGCCCACGCTGTGGGAGCTGCTATGAACGAAGCTGCAATCGACGTAAAGACGGTGGTAGCTGCTGTCAGCCTTGCTATTCTCCGACGGCCCTTCGAACTCAAAATGCGCGCTTCGTTCATACCCAGATCGAAGCACACACGAGAGCGCTTGCCCATCATTCAGATGTACGTTCTTCCTCGACATGCCGAACCCAGCCTCGGGCTGTCACGCCCGGAGGTTGACGTGGCGTGACAGAAGAGAAGAATGGTGCTCTGAGCTGTGTGAAAGAGTCGAGCTACCACAGTTCAAGCCCGACCAGTTCTAGCTGCCGCCCCCGCACCCCCGAGCGCATCCGCGTCCCTGGCTACGCCTCTAGCCCGAGCGACATCCATGGGAGTGTCGACGAAGACGGTGTAGTCCCAGTAGTCGGGCAGCGGCGGCCGGTGCAGAAAGGTTCCGTCCACCACCACGATCGCATCGGCCGGCAAAGGTTCGAGTGGATCATCCACCGGCTCGTCCGTGGCCAGGTCGATGATCCGACGTCGGATTTCACCGCTTCCGTTCGGTCCCAACGGGATCAGCACATGGGTACACAGTGCCTCGAAGTCATATGCGTCCTGGTAGTAGCCGAGAGCCGACGCCCGACCCTGGCGATACCGGTGGGCGCGCCGGTGATGAAAGCCGTCCATGGTCACATGACATGCCGGACGACCCTGCGCTGCAATGGCATCCACCAGCCACCGCGCACAGGTGGACTTACCCGAAGCCGTCACCCCGTCGATCGCCACCCGTAGCGGATGCCCCGGGGCCCGGGAGAGCACGTCCCGCACCATGTCATCACCGACGCTCATGCGGCCAGGGTAGGCGATCTGTTTTATCAACCAGATGGTTGACTACGACCGGTGAGCGGCCTACTCTCGACCACAACGCACAGCGAGGAACCCCATGGACGATCGAACAGAGCAGCTCAACAGAACGTTCGCCGCCCTGGCCGATCCCACTCGACGTGACATCGTCGCCCGGCTCGCCGGCGGTGACGCGAACGTCAGCGAATTGGCCGAGCCGTACGAGATGAGCCTGCAAGCTGTGTCGAAGCACGTGAAAGTGCTCGAGGAGGCCGGATTGGTCACGCGCAGCAGGGATGCCCAGCGTCGTCCGGTGCATCTCGACGCCGAGGTGTTCGGTCTGATGACGAAATGGATCGAACGTTATCGCCAGGAAGCAGAGCAACGTTATCGACGCCTCGACGCCCTGCTGGACACCATCGCAGACGACAAGACCACGGAGACGAAAGAAGTGTCATGACTGCACACGAGACCGAGATCGTCGCGGACGCGAAAGTTCCCACGATCGAGATCATCCGAGAGTTCGACGCGGCACCGGAGCGCGTATTTCGCGCTCACATCGACCCGGAGCTCTATCGCCAGTGGGTGGGTCCACGATCGTTGACGACCCGAATCCTGAAGTGGGAGGGGCGCACCGGAGGTGCCTGGGCTTTCGCCAACGACCGGGACGGTGAGGAGATCGCGGCCTTCTACGGCAGCTTCCACGAGGTGCGTGCGAACGAGCGAATCGTGTGGACCTTCACCTGGGAGGGTTTGCCCGACTCGGTCGCGCTCGAAACGCTCACCTTCGAGAGCCTTGGCGAAGGCACGCGCCTAAGGGTGTCGAGTGTGTTCTCGGACTTCGCCTCTCGCGACGGCATGCTGTCGAGTGGGATGGACGTCGGAATGAAGGAGGGCTACGACAAGCTCGACGAACTGCTCTTGCACAGCACAGGTCCGGCCCAGCAGCACCTACAGGACGCGGCGATGTTCACCGCGCTGGTCGGGTCCGCCTCGTCCGAGGACTGGTCTCGGCCGAGCCCGGTATCAGGTTGGGCTGCAATCGATGTCGTGCGTCACCTGATCGAGTGGTCCCGCGGTTTCCTCGTCGGCGGGGCCGGTATCGAATTGCAGACCCTGGACGTCGAAGCCGATCCGGCCGCAGCCTGGACCCAGCACGTCGCCGACATCCAAGCAATTCTCGACGACCCCGCCGACCGGATGCTGAGCAACCCGCACACCGGAGACATGCCGGTGGACAAGGCCATCGACATGTTCTATACCGCCGACGTCTGGATGCACTCCTGGGACCTGGCGAAAGCCCTTGGCCGAGAGCCCGATCTGGGTCGAGAGCGCTGCGCTGCCGCTCTCGAGGCCATGCGACCGATGGAACAGATGCTGCGGGACAGCGGGCAATATGGGCCCGCCATCCCTGTTGCCGACGACGCTTCCCCTCAGGACAAGCTGATGGCTTTCATCGGCCGTGACCCAGCCTGGTCACCCCGGAGCTAGCTTGCTACTGCCTCGAGCTGCGGCCGAATCTTGTTCAACGAGAACTCGACCGACGCTTTCGACGGCAGGTTGATTCCTACTACAGTCGCGTAATCGACGACGGCCAGGCCCCCTCCGGTGGCCGCCGGAAGCCTCGTGAACCCGGGCAGTTTCTCGAGATCGTCGCGGGTGCCGCCGTTGGGGAGCATCACCACCAGATCGGCCGTCAACACATCGAGACGCTCGGGGCTGAGCACGACGCGTCCGTGCGAGATGTCGGGTGAGTTCACCAGGTTCTCGGGCACACTGAGCCCGATACTGTCGAAGATCTGAGCCGCACCGTCCTCGGGATCGGCGACGACGGCCAACTGCTGCGTGCTGAAGATGAACTGCGAGAGCACCGCGGTCTTACCGTTCAGCCCGGGAAGGTCGGCGACGATTCCGTCGGTGAATTCGCGACCCTCCTCGATGATTCGGCTCGCATCGCCTTCCCGGTCCAGAACGCGTCCGAGGGTTTCGATCTGCGACTCCCACGTCTCGACCTTCTCCGCCTTCGGGAAGATGGTCGGTGCGATGTCCGAAAGCCCGCGATACGGATCGATCGACGGGATGCCCGACACCAGAATCAGATCGGGCTGCAGTGACGCGATCTGCTCCGTCGGAACTGCCCCACCCACCTGGTCGACGGCTGAGGCGTCGAGCATGACGGAATCGTCCGCCACCTCGGTCTGCCAGGGGTAGAGGCCCCGCTCGTTTCCGTTGGAACCGGCAGAAACGTACCCGACGGGCTGCACATCGAATTCCAGCAGGGCATCGACCCACTGCTGCCCGAAGGCGACGATGCGTTCCGGCGTTCCCGTGATCTGCGTCGGTCCGGCCAGGGTGTCGATCGTGACCGTGCGGGCTTCGGGTCCGGCGTCGTCAGCTGCCCCGCTACTGCACCCGACCAGCGCCGATGCTGTCGTCAGAGCAAGCACACACCCCAGGAATGTCCGTTTCATGCGGAGAAATTAGCACAGGCTCACCTTCCTTCGGCGAGCTAGCTTCAGAGGTACTTCTTCAGTTCCATCTTCGCGATCGCCATCTTGTGCACCTCGTCGGGACCGTCTGCGAGCCGCAGAGTGCGGATGTGGGCGTACATCATGGCCAGCGGGAAGTCGTTGGACACTCCGCCTCCGCCGTGGACCTGAATGGCACGGTCGATGATCTTCAGCGCCATCTCCGGTGCCGCAACCTTGATTGCTGCGATCTCGGTGCGCGCTTCCTTGTTTCCGACGGTGTCCATCAGGTACGCGGCTTTGAACGTGAGCAGTCGTGTCTTCTCGATCTCGATGCGCGCCTCGGCGATCCAGTCCTGGATGTTCGAGCGCATGGCCACCGGCTTGCCGAACGTCACGCGCGATACCGCACGGCGACAGAGTAATTCGAGCGCACGTTCGGCCACTCCGATGGTGCGCATGGCGTGGTGGATACGGCCCGGCCCCAAGCGGGCCTGGCTGATGGCGAAGCCCTCCCCCGGCCCCTTCAGCACGTCCTTCGCCGGCACCCGCACGTCCTCGAAGAGCACCTCGGCGTGGCCTTCACGGTCGATGTAGCCGAACACCGGCAGGTTGCGCAGCACGGTGACACCAGGAGCGTCGATGGGCACCACCAGCATCGACTGTTGACGGTGGGTGGCCGCCTCGGGATCGGTCTTACCCATCACGATGAGCACCTTGCAGTTCTTGTGCATCGCATTGGACGTCCACCACTTGCGCCCGTTGAGAATGAAGTCGTCACCGTCGCGGTCCATCTTCATCGCGATGTTGGTGGCGTCGGAACTGGCCACGTCGGGTTCGGTCATCGCGAAGGCAGAGCGAATGGTGCCGTCCAGCAACGGCTTCAGGTACTTCTCTTTGTGCTCGTCGGTGCCGAAGAGCGTGAACACCTCCATGTTGCCGGTGTCCGGTGCGTTGCAGTTGCATGCCTCGGGAGCGAGCAGGCTGCGTCCCATGATTTCCGCCAGCGGTGCGTATTCGAGGTTGGTCAGACCGGGGCCCCACTCGGGATGCGGGTGGAACAGATTCCACAGTCCACGCGAGCGCGCTTCCTTCTTCAGGTCCTCGATGATCGGCGGCTGGAAGTGCGGGTCACCCGACTCGAGCATCTGCTGCTCGTACACTGCCTCGGCCGGGTAGATGTGAGAGTCCATTAACTCCAACAGATCCGACTCGTACTTCTTCGCACGGTCGGAGGTCTCGAAAAATGCCACGGTGGGCCCCTATCGGTTGTTGTCGAGCAAGCTGTCCTGGTAGCGACGCATGCCGCGCAACCACCGGTCGTAATCGGCACCCTTGTTGCGGTACATGTCCAGTACGTTCTCGTGCGGCAGGATGAGGAACTGCTCGCGGTCCATGGCGTCGAGCACCACATCGGCGACATCGAGTGGTTCGAGTACGGCCCCGGCACTGAGAACCGCGGCAGTTGCCGCCGCTCCCAACGCATCTCCGGATTCGCGTCCCTCGTAGAGCAGTTTGGTGTTGACACCCATCGGGCACAGGCAGCTCACGCGTATACCCCGATTGCCGTAGGTGACGTTGAGCCATTCGGCGAATCCGACTGCCGCATGCTTGGTCGTTGCGTATGTCGCGGAGCCGATCTGAGTGAGCAAGCCGGCCGCGGACGCGGTGCTGACGAAGTAGCCCTCACCGCGCTCGAGCCAGCCCGGCACCAACAGTTGCGCAGCGCGGATGTGCGCGCGCACGTTGACATCGAACGAGAGGTCCCAGTCCTGCTCGGCGGCGTCGAGTCCAGGTGCGCCGCTGATGCCTGCATTCGCGAAGTAGAGGTCGACCGGTCCGAACGAGTCCTCGGCCACCGCGATCAGCCGTTGGATGTCCTCTGTGTTCGACGCGTCCGCTGCAGCGGCGACAGCCGTTCCCGGCCGGTCGCGCTCGATGGCGTCGGCGACGGATCGGGCCGTGGTGTCGTCGAGGTCGGAGACGACGACGCGTGCGCCGTGCTCGGAGAGTCGAGCGGCGATGGCCCCACCGATTCCGCCACCACCTCCGGTGACGATGGCAACTTTGCCTTCTACCTTCATGCCCCAGGTATAGTTGAAGTCGGATTCAAGTTCAACCCTGGTTGCATGAACACGCTGCTCAGAGGTGCCCCTCTAGGCCCGCGGACGCGTCGGATCGGTGATCCACCCCGACCACGAGCCCGGATACAAGGCAGCATCGATGCCCGCCAATTCGAGCGCGAGAATCTGATGTGCCGCAGTCACCCCGGATCCGCAGTAGACGGCGACGTCCTTCCCCTCCGGCACAAGTCCACTGAATGTGCCATTGAGTACCTCCGGCGCCAGGAACCGCCCGTCCGCATCGACGTTCTCGGTCGTCGGCCGATTGACCGCGCCGGGGATGTGACCAGCCACGGGATCCACCGGCTCCACTTCTCCGCGAAATCGTTCGGGTGCCCGGGCATCGAGCAGAATGTTGTTCTGCGCGAATTCGAGCACATCGTCGACCTCGAGAACCGACGCCAGGGATGGCCTCGCGGTGAACGATCCGGCCGCGACGATCGACGGTTCGGTACCTATCGGGAATCCGGCGGCGGTCCACTGGGCGAGGCCGCCGTCGAGGACACGCACGTCGCGGTGCCCGAAGTAGCGCAGCAACCACCACGCGCGCGCCGCTGCAGTTGCCGGTCCCGCGTCGTAGACCACCACGGAGGAATCGTCGCTCACCCCGGCACCGCGCATCGCTGCGACGAAAGTCTCGGCGTCGGGCAACGGGTGGCGGCCGCGATGATTCGGGTCGTTCCTGCTGGCTCCACTCCCATGATCCGGCGGAGCCGCCAGCTCCGCGTCGAGGTCCACGAATTGCGCGTTCGGGATGTGACCGGCCTCGTATCCGGCTCTGTCGCTGCCGGTCTGCAGAACGAATCGAATGTCGAGGACGACCGGGCCGCGTCCCATCTCGAAGAGGTCGTGCAATTGCGCGGCAGAAATCAGCGGCGAAGGGCTCATAAGTCTCCGACGCTAACAGCCCTGCGCCGGGAATAGCTCGGTGTGGATGCCGGTTGTGCGCAGGCGTGACCGAAACTGCATCCACGACACAGCATCTGTCCACCGCCGGGCTCTTCGAGCCGTTCGAGGTCAAGTCGCTGAAGTTGCGCAATCGCTTCGCCATGGCCCCGATGACGCGCGCCTTCTCTCCCGACGGCATCCCCGGCCCGGATGTCGCCGAGTACTACCGCAAGCGCGCCGCAGGTGGCACCGGCCTCATCATCACCGAGGGCACCTACATACCCGATCCAGCCGCCGGCCCTCACACCCGTGTACCGCGGATCTACGGTGACGCCAGCCTCGAGGGCTGGAAGGGCGTCGTCGACGCTGTGCACGCCGAGGGCAGCGCGATCATCCCGCAGCTGTGGCACCTCGGCGTCGAGCGCGGCACCGAGCCTCGCCTCTTCCCGGACGTCACCACCGTGAGTCCGTCGGGCATTGCTCTCGACGGTTCTTCGGTGGGTCGGGCATTCACCGACACCGACCTCGACGACCTCACCTCGCAGTGGGTGCAGGCTGCGGTCAACGCGAAGAACACCGGTTTCGACGGCCTCGAGCTGCATGGAGCGCATGGGTATCTGCTCGACGAATTCCTCTGGGCCACAACCAATGTGCGCGACGATGAGTTCGGTGGTTCCCTCGAAGCTCGGACGCGCTTCCCCGCGCAGGTCGTTGCCGCGATCCGCGCAGCGGTGGGCGAGGACTTCGCCATCGTGTACCGCTTCTCGCAGTGGAAGAGCAATCACTTCGACGCGCGGATCGCACAGAACCCCGAGGAACTCGGACGCGTCCTGACTCCTCTGGTCGACGCCGGAGTGGACATCCTGCACGCTTCGACCCGTCGCCACTGGGATCCGGCATTCCCGGAGCTGGACGGCAAGCTGGGCTTGGCCGGGTGGACCCGCAAGCTCACAGGCGTCCCGACGATCACGGTCGGGTCGGTGGGCCTCGACTCGGTGTTCACGTCGGCGTGGTCGGAGGATGCCGCATCCGGTGTCACCGGACTCGATGCATTGGTCGGCCAGTTCGAGGACAACGAATTCGATCTGGTGGCCGTGGGACGTGCACTGCTGTCCGACTCCGAGTGGGTGAACAAGGTCGGGGACGGACGCGTCGACGAGCGCATCGAATTCACCCGCGACCACATCCAGCACCTGGTCTGACGGAGCGGGCGGGGATCCACGGCAGCATCGCCTAGAACGGCGGTGCTGCCGTGTCGTCTGTGTCGAGCTCGTCGTTGTCGGGCGGGTTGGGGTAGGCGATGATGCCGGAGTTTCGGGGTGTGGTGGGGATGTGTGGTCTGAGGTCGTTGCCGAGGATGGGGACGGCTGTGCCGTTGGCGGGCAGGGTGATTCGGGTGGTCTTCGATGTCGATGTCCACAGGATGGCTCCGCCGGGGAGCATGACGGCTTTCCAGTAGCCGGCGGTTTTGACGGAGTGGTGGTATTCGCAGAGGCATTGGAGGTTGTTGACGGTGGTCCAGCCGCCGCCGAGGGGGTTGGCGTGGTCGAACGGGTTCACGTGGTCGAGTTGGCAGCGTGCGGCGGGGCGGTGGCAGCCGGGGAAGCGGCAGTGTCTGTCGCGGTGGCGGACGGCTGCGGTGGTGAGGGTGTCGGGGCGGTAGATCAGGGCTCGGTCGGTGAGTGGGCCGCGGGGGACGGATGTGCCGAGGGTGGGGTCGGCGGCGATGGCGGCTTCGAGCGCGGCGGCGAGGGTCGCGTTGCCGAGGTAAAGGCCACCGGCGGTGCAGCCGGTGCGGTGGTCCGGCCGGTTCGTCGAGCGTAGATCGAGTGCCCTCATGTTGTGGGCGGGATGTCTGATGGCGTCCAGGTCGAGGGCAGAGCTGTGCCGTGTGCCCCTGCCGACAGGGGTATGGGTGCAGAACAGGGCTGCAGCGGACGTCAGTGACTGGGTCCGTCTCTGGTTGTCGCTGCCTCCGCTGGAGTCGGGTGGAGCTGGTTCTGCCGTTGAATGGGCAGGGGTCTCCCCCGCCTGACCATCCATCGGAGCCGGTGCTGTCGCTGTCTCCGGGTCCGACGCGAGAACTGTTCCTTGCGTGGGGCTTGTTGCCGGTGGTGGTCCAGATGTCGGCGGGACTGTCCCGGTTCGCTCGGGTTGATCAGGAGCAGAGCGGGTTTCGGTTCGGTCAGGTGCAGTGCCGGGCTCCGGTGTAGGCATCGGCGCAGGTGCTTGCGCTGGATCCGGTGATGATGCGCTGGTTGATTCGGTGTCGGACTCTTCGCGCGTGGCGGATTCGTTCGCCGGTTCCGTATTCGGGGCAGTAGCCGCATCGGTGACGACATCGGCGGAAGCGTCTGTGGTCGTGCAGGATTCGGCCTCGGTCTCGGGCTCGGGCTCAGGGTTGCTGCCGGTGCAATTGTGAGGCTCGGTAGCGCTTGTTGCCGCAGCGTTCGTCCCTGATCCGGCGTCGGGCTCTGTTCCGGTTGTCGCTGTCTGCGACTCTGAGCCGGGCTCCTGCGTCTGGTCTTTCGGTGCTCGTTCCCATTCCCCGGTCTCCGGGTTCTGCACGGCGAGGCCGAGGGATTCGGCGAGGGTGATCGCTTCGGTGAGCAGGATCTGCCAGTGACTGTTGCGTGCAAGCTCCCGGGCGAGATCGGGGTCGATGGACCCATCCCCGGCCAGATACGCAGGGTTGGCGAGCAAGCCGATCAGGGTGGCGACGTCGACGGTGATCATCGTCAACGGCACCCGCCGATCCGGCAACGCTGTGTCTTTCTTCGGGCAATCCTCGCGTTGGCACAAGCATTCCAGTCGGGGTTCGCCGTGCATGCGGGCCATGAACGCATCACACAGGCGTTCCTTCTTCCCGCGCGGATCCTTCGGGCAGAGGGTATCGGCCATCTCCTCGAGCAGCTGCCACGCGGCGGCGGCTTCGGGTGCGGTCAACTCCGCCCGAATGCGGGTGAGTTCCCCAGCCGGGGTGTAGGTGACGGTGCGGAATCGTTTCGCGAACTCGCGTAGTGCTGCTGCTTCCTCGGGTGCGACCCGCACCAGGATGTCCCAGATCTCCTGCTCGAGTGGACCGGGCGAATTGCGGCGGGCGGCTTCGACGATCTCGTCCTCGACCATGCGCACGATGTCGTCGGAGAGGTTGTCGAGGATCCGGCATATCGTTCGCACGCGCGGCAGGTCGATCTCGCCGGCCTCGAATGCTTTCTTCACCAGCGGAAGCCGAGTATTCAAGGCAACGCCCACCGACACATACGATTCGGCGACCGTCGCCGAACATCCCAACGCGGCCGCCATTTCGGTGCGCCCGTATCGGCTGTAATGCTTGTGCTTGGTGTCGAGGGTGATCCAACTCCGATGGACGTCGTAGCAGGCGGAGATCTTGCGGGCCGCTTGCCGATTCTCCTCACACGCGGCCGCGGTCAACGCCTCCAGTGACACAGCTGGCAGTGCACCCATCTTTTCACCCCCCGGTGACCCGAAACAAGAACGCCTGTTCGAACTGAAAGAACAGTAACCCGGGCCACCGACAAGAACGAAAAATCAGAATATTTGGCAGCTGACCTGCCACTATCTGCCGAACAGTTCTACACTCCACTCCATGAGCGAGCCCGATTCCGCGGCGTCCGAGATGGCCGAGTTGCGAGCTCGAGCACACGAGGGCGATCACGACGCCCTCGACCAGTTGGTCGAACTCGCAGGCTCTCGAAAGAACCTCGACGAACTCCGCTCTCTCGCCGATGCGGGCAGCAGCGATGCCGTCGACATTCTCGTCGAGCTCGCCGATGAACGTGGCGACCGCGACGAGTTGCAGAGGTTGGCCACGGCAGGCAGTCAGGACGCCGCAGACGTTCTCGAAGAGATGGACAGTTAGCCGGGGCTGGGACGCTCCCCCAATTGCACGGTGAGCCGGTGCGCCGCGTCGAGCAACATCTTGCCCAGCTCCCGTCGTCGATCATCACGGAATCGCGTCTCGACACCTGTCAGGCTCAGCGCCCACGCAGGACCTCCGGCACGGTCGAACACGGCGGCACCGAGGCCCCAGCTGCCCTCCACCAGCAGTCCAGGGTTCACGGCGAAGCCTGTTGTCCTGGTGAGCCCGACGCGGTGCCGAATCGCGTTGTCCGAGTGTGTCTCTCCCCACTCGGGCACCAGGTCGACTCCGCCCAGATACTCGTCCACCTCCCGATCGGGAAGGTGCGCAAGAATGGCCAGGCCTGCGGACGCCACCCCGAGCGGTAGCCGAATGCCCTCGTACAACACGTGCGAGCGCAACGGAAAGCTCCCCTCGACCCGAAGCAGGCACACCGTCTCCGCCCCGCGCCGGGCCGACAGAAACGCACTTTCACCACTCTCGATAGCCAACGCCTGCACAATTTTTCGAGCCTGGTCGGTGACGTCGTACCGCATTGCCGCCATCGATCCGAGCAGATAGATCTCCGGGCCCAGTGACCAGTGGCCGGTGGCGGCGTCGCGGTCGACGAATCCTTGGTCGGCCAGAGACGCCAGCAGGCGATGTGCGGTCGGTCGCGCGATACCGGTCGCCCGAGCGAGCGCGGTGGTCGAGGCACCCGACGGCTCCTCGCTTCCCGCCGCACGCAGCAACGAACAGATCTTGCCGATCACACTTGCATTGGCATCCGGTTGCGTCACCCGGCCATCGTACGTCTACTCAACGGACGCCTTGTCCGCATCCGTTCAACGAACGAGCAAAAGAGAGCATTCTCTTCACCTGCATACACAGCTCAGGTTCACTGACTACAACGTTTGCTCAACGAACACATCAGGAGCTGCAAGTGACTGGAAAGACCTACGCGTCCGTCGCCGACGCGGTCGCGGACATCGGACGAGGAGCGACCCTCGCGGTCGGCGGCTTCGGATTGTGCGGCATCCCCGACGCCCTCATCGAGGCCATCGCGAACACCGACGCCGACGAGCTCGAAGTATTCTCCAACAACTGCGGCGTCGACGGCTATGGGCTCGGAATCCTGCTGGCCGCCGGGCGAATTCGCCGTGTCACTGCTTCCTACGTCGGCGAGAACAAGGAGTTCGCCCGGCAGTACCTGGCCGGCGAGCTCGAGGTGGAACTGACCCCGCAGGGAACTCTGGCGGAGCGACTTCGCGCCGGAGGCAACGGAGTTCCCGCGTTCTTCACTCCAGCAGGAGTCGGCAGCCCCATCGCCGACGGCGGGATGCCGTGGCGCTACGACGCCGACGGTTCCGTCTCGATCGCGTCGCCGCCCAAGGAGACTCGGGTGTTCGGCGACAAGCGCTACGTTCTGGAGGAGTCGATCAACGCCGACTTCGCGCTGGTGCACGCCGAGATCGGTGACACAGCAGGTAATCTCGTGTTCGACAAAACTGCGATGAACTTCAATCCCCTCGCCGCGATGGCAGGCAGAATCACCATCGCGCAGGTCGAGAATCTGGTGGAGCCGGGCGAGATCGATCCGGCCCACGTACATCTTCCCGGAGTGTTCGTCCAACGTGTCGTGCATACCGGGCCACAGGACAGGCGCATCGAGAAGCGCACCGTCAGTTCAGGAGTTCGAGCATGAGCACAGGGTGGACCCGCGACCAGATGGCCGAGCGCGCCGCAGCGGAAATGGTCGACGGGGAATATGTCAATCTCGGCATCGGACTGCCGACGTTGATCCCCGGGTACCTGACCGACTCGGTCAAGGTCACCCTGCACTCGGAGAACGGCATCCTCGGCACCGGGCCGTACCCCACCGAGGACGAGGTCGACGCCAATCTGATCAACGCGGGCAAGGAGACGGTCACCGTCAATCCCGGTGCTGCGTACTTCGATTCGTCGCTGAGCTTCGGCATGATCCGCGGCGGCCACATCGACACCGCCGTGCTGGGCGGCATGCAGGTCTCGCGCACCGGCGACCTCGCCAACTGGATGGTGCCCGGCAAGATGGTCAAGGGCATGGGCGGCGCGATGGACCTCGTGCACGGTGCCCGGCGCGTCATCGTCGTCATGGAACACACCGACCGCGACGGGAACCCGAAGATCCTCGACGCCTGCACCCTGCCGTTGACCGGCCAAGGCGTCGTGAATCGCATCATCACCAACCTTGCCGTCATCGACGTCGTCGGTGACGGAACACTCGCACTCGCCGAGCTCGCACCAGGAGTGACCTCCGAAGAGGTCACCGCCGCAACGGGATCGGCGCTCACGATCACGTGAGTCAATCACGTGACACAACTGTGGACTCGAACGTGACGAACACGTTCGAGCCCACAGTTCGTTGTACTAGTCCGGAATCATGTCGAAGGTGTCCGGGTTCGGGCCGTTACGGCCCTGCTCACCCTTGTCCAGGGCTGTGATGGCGTCGACATCGGCAGAGCTGAGCTCGAAGTCGAAGATCTCGAAGTTGGCCTTGACGCGCTCCGGCGTCACCGACTTCGGGAAGATGATGTTGCCGCGCTGAATGTGCCAGCGCAGCACCACCTGTGCGACGGATTTTCCTGTCGCGTCGGCGATTCGCTTCAGTTCCGCGTCGTCGAGAACGTTGCCCTGGGCGATCGGTGACCACGCCTCGGTGGGGATGGCGTGCTCACGGCCGTAGGCCCACACGTCGTTGTTGACGAAGTACGGGTGCACCTCGATCTGGTTCACCGCGGGGACCGTCTCGGTCTCCTCCGCCAACCGGTCGAGGTGGGCCGGCTGAAAGTTGGATACGCCGATGTTGTGTGCGCGACCGTCGGCGACGAACTCCTCCAACGTCTTCCAGGTGGAGACGAAGTCGCCGTCGTAACGGGTCGGGAGCGGCCAGTGGATGAGGAAGAGGTCCACGTAGTCGGTTCCGAGGTCGCTGAGCGTCTTGTCGAATGCCGTGCGCGCATCGTCGGGCTTGTGGAAGCCGTTGTTGAGCTTGCTGGTGACGAAGACCGATTCACGGTCGATGCCGGAGTTGCGGATACCTTCGCCGACCTGCTTCTCGTTCCCGTACATCTCGGCGGTGTCGATGTGGCGGTAGCCGATCTCGAGGGCCGTTTCGACGGCCTGGGCCGTCTTCTCGGGATCGATCTGGAACACGCCGTAGCCGAGTTGCGGGATCTGCTTGCCGTTTCTGAGCGTGACGTTGGGTACCTGAGTCATATCGCTCGGGTGCCCGCCCTCCCCCCGCTTCAAACAGGATGGAATGATGCCAACGTGATAGTGCAGCGCATCCGGCGCGTCGTCGATGGGATTGCCGAGAATCTCGGCCGATCCACCGCAGCTCTGACCGCCCCGACCCGGCACTTCGATCCTGCGCACCCGTGGTTCCTCACCGCGACCGAGCGCGGCAACGACGACACTCGAATCACAGCCTGGACCGAGGGCAATCGCGTCGAGAATCTCGTGCACGGCAAGACGTACTTCGCGGCGCTGGCGCAGGCACTGGAGAAGACCGAGCGCGACGATCTGGTGCTGTTCACCGACTGGCGCGGCGACCCGGAGCAGCTGCTCACCGACGACGGCGTGACCGTCGAGGATGCGCTCACCGGCGTGGCGCACCGCGGTGGCGTCGTGAAGGGCATGGTGTGGCGCTCCCACATGGAGACCCTCGGTTTCACGGGCCCGAAGAATCGCAAGCTCGCGCTGCGGCTGGAGGAGGCGGGCGGCGAGGTCATTCTCGACCAGCGCGTGCTGGTCACCGGAAGCCACCACCAGAAGTTCGTCGTCGTGCGATACGGCAGGAAGGATCTGCCCGACGTCGCGTTCGTCGGCGGTATCGATCTGGCCCGTGCTCGACGCGACGACGCCGATCATTTCGGCGATCCGGTCTCACGTCCCTTCCCTCCCGAGTACGGCGAGATCCCGGCCTGGCACGACGTGCAGGTCCAGCTCGAAGGACCCGCAGTGCGGGACGTCGAAGATGTCTTCCGGGAGCGCTGGGAGGATCCCGCAGCCCTGTCCCGGCTCCCCTGGCACGCCATACCCGACATGCTGCGCGGCGTGACCCGAGAACCGTCGGAGCTTCCGGCTGCGGCTGCGCCCCCGGATCCGCGGGGCACGTGCTCGGTTCAGCTGCTCCGCACCTACCCGCGTCGGCGACCCGCCTACCCGTTTGCCACCAAGGGCGAGCGCAGCGCCGCACGTGCGTATGCCAAGGCTCTGCACCGAGCAACCGAGTTGATCTACATCGAAGACCAGTACCTGTGGTCGGTCGACGTCGCGCGAGTGTTCGCCGCGGCACTGCGCCGTAAGCCGAACCTGCGGTTGGTGGTGGTGGTTCCCAAGCATCTCGACGACGACAGCCCACTCACCATTCCCTCTGCGCTGCTGGGACACTCGGCCGCACTGGAGGTGATCCGCGCTGCCGGCGGTGATCGGGTTTTGGTTCTCGACATCGAAAACGACCGTGGCATACCGGTATACGTCCACGCCAAGGTCTGCATCATCGACGACGTGTGGACCGCAGTGGGTTCGGACAACTTCAATCGCCGCTCCTGGACCCATGATTCGGAGCTGACGGCCGCCATCGTCGACGAAGAACGGGACACTCGCGAACCTCTCGACCCCGCAGGTCTGGGCGACGGTGCCCGCACTCATGCCCGCAACCTTCGTCTGGAACTGATTCGCGAGCACCTCGGCCGGGCCGACGGTGACGACGCCGACCTCGTAGATCCACAATCATTCTTCGACACGATCGCGACCAGTGCGGACGCCCTCGACGAATGGCACCGCAATCCCTCATCCGCGCCCCGGCCCGCCAGCCGGCTGCGCAACCACGAGATCTCGGTGCCGCCCGTCTGGCAACAGCGTCTCGCGGCCTTCGCCTATCGCCTGTTCGTCGACCCCGATGGCCGCCCGATCGGAATGCGCCTGCGTCGTCGTTTCTGACGGCCCCGATCTGGATCGATGTGGGTTCGAGTCCGAACCGCCATTCGAGTTCGTCGCCGTGTCGGTCCCCTCGTGCACACTGGGATGCATCAACGCACATGCCACGGACCTAGGGGGTCACCGCGTATGACATTCCATTCTGTAGTTCCACCGTTTCTGCTCGAGCGGTTGCAGGGTCCGGGGGCTCGCGCCACGCTGCTCGCCGATCGTGAGATGCGTGCCGGACGCGAGGTGGTGCAGGCGCGCACCGCCATCGCTCCGCGCACCGGTGGCACACTCGAGCGCACGATCTCCGACGCGAAGTCCACTCGCGACCTACCCGGCCAACAGGTGCGGGCCGAGGGCGAGGATCCCACCGGCGACGCCGCGACAGACGAGGCGTACGACGGCCTCGGGGCCACGTATGCATTCTTCGAGAAGGTGTACGGGTACTCGAGTCTCGACGGGAGCGGCCTGCCCCTCGACGCGACGGTGCACTACGGCCAGGACTACGACAACGCTTTCTGGGACGGCTCGCGCATGGTGTTCGGCGACGGTGACGGTGAGGTCTTCGCTCGATTCACCGTCTCGCTCGGCGTGATCGCACACGAACTCGCGCACGGGTTCACGCAGTACACCACCCCGCTCGAGTACAAGGACCAGGCCGGCGCGCTGAACGAGTCCATTTCCGATGTGTTCGGCGCACTGGTCGAGCAATACACGGCCGGGCAGAACGCCGAGGACGCGTCGTGGCTGATCGGCGAAGGCCTGTTCCTGCCCGCGGTACAGGGCAAGGCGTTGCGCTCGCTGATCGAGCCCGGCACCGCCTACGACGACGATGTGCTCGGCAAGGATCCGCAGCCGGCCAGCATGGACGATTTTGTCGTCACCACGGAGGACGACGGCGGTGTGCACATCAATTCGGGCATCCCGAACCGCGCGTTCGCCGTTGCGGCAACCACTCTCGGTGGTCCGGCCTGGGATCGCGTCGGGCAGGTCTGGTTCGACACGATGACCGTCGGCGGACTGTCCTCGACAGTCGATTTCGCCGGATTCTCCGCCGCGACCCTCGCCGCAGCAACCGAGCGCTTCGGAGCCGGCTCCGACGTTGCCGAGGCCGTGGCCCAGGGTTGGTCTACCGTGGGAGTTCAGTCAACACGGGAGCCGAGCGACGATCGGGTGTGATCGAAGGCAGATGAGCCTGCGCATCGAGGTACTGCGAACCGGTGGCGTCGCCGGGATGTCCAAGCGCGGAGTCGTCGAGACCGACGAGCCGGAATGGCAGTCGCTGGTCGAGGCCGCGCAGCCGTACATTGCCGATCAGCAGGCCGCCGACGCGGCCGAGTCGAACGCCCGCGACACCTTCGTCTGGAGCGTGTCGGTGGGCGAGCACTCGTGCCGGGTGGGCGATTCGAACCTGACCGGGCCGCTACGCGACCTCGCGGAGCGCACACTCCGCGAGGGCCGCGTCAAATAGCTGCCGCGCTGAATAACCCGAGAATCAGGTTCAGGCCTTCCACTCCGCACTGCGTTGGTCGGTCGCCTGGCCCAGCGCCTCGACGAGAGCGTCGACTCCGAAGTCCTTGCCGTACGAGGGCGTTCCCGGCTGCTGACGCCACGACTGGGCGAGGGTTCCGCCGTCGACGGGGTCGAATCCGAGCTCGTCGATCACCGAGAACACAAGCTTCTTGGAATCGTCGTCGTCCCCGGCGATCGGCAGCGCGATCCGACCCCTGGTCCCGGTAGGCACGCCCTTCTCGAGCAGGTGCTTGTACCAAATTCCGTTGAACGCCTTGATCACCGGCTCACCGAGTTGCTGAGACACCCACACACTTTCGGGCGTGCCACCCTCGATGTCCTCGATCAACCCGTCGCGCTGCTGCGGGTAGTAGTTGTTGGTTTCGATGATCGGGGCTCCCGGTTTGCGGGCGCTGACGATCCCCGGGGCAAGGTCGGGAACATTCTTCTGCGGGATGCTCAGGAGCACCAGGTCGGCGTCCTGCGCGGCGTCGGCGGCCCACACTGCCGTCGCCCCGGTTTCCGCAGCCAGATCCGCCAAGGTCTCCGGGTCGCGTGAATTCGAGAATCGAACCTCGTGACCGAGCGCCGCCCACCGACGAACCAGGGTGCCGCCGATGAATCCACTACCGATGATTCCAATTTTCATATCGAGAACCAACACACCCGAACCGAAACAATTCCCATCAGGATCCGACGGAGACCTTCGACCGGGGACGGCCGAACTTCATGGCCTTGTCCACGACCTTGCCGTAGCGCAGCACCGGCAGGTCGCGGAAGTAGTTCATGCGCAGCTTCCACGGGGTCTCGCTCCCCTGCCGCGGGAAGTTGTCCACCGCCCGCAGCACGTATCCCGCTGCGAAATCGAGGAACGGTTCTTCCTCGATAGACGGATCACGCTCGAGCTCGACCGTGCTGTAGCCCTGCTCGTCCATGTGCGCGAGCAGTCGCATCACGTAGTTCGAGACCATGTCGGCTTTGAGCGTCCACGAGGCGTTGGTGTAGCCGACGACGAAGGCGAAGTTGGGAATACCGGTGAGCATCATGCCCTTGTAGGCCATGGTGCTGGGCAGGGCGACGTCGTTTCCGTCGATTCTGAACTGCGCACCGCCGAGCGCCGAGAGATTGAGTCCCGTTGCGGTGACGACGATATCGGCATCGAGGTGCTGGCCGGACTTCAGCTGCAGGCCGGTTTCGGTGAAGCGCTCGATGTGATCGGTGACGATCGAGACCTCGTCCTTGCGGATCGAACGGAACAGGTCGTTGTCGGGTACCAGACACAGGCGCTGGTCCCATGGGTTGTACGACGGGGTGAAATGGGTGTCGAGGTCGTATCCCTTCGGCAGCCACCCCTCCTGCAGCTTCCGGATCCGCTTCTTCATGAACTCGGGGTACTTCTGGCTCAACGTGAAGATCAGCATCGCCATCGACACGTTCTTGAGCCGAGTCACGCTGTACGCCATCTTCTTCGGCAGGCGCTTGCGTAGGGTCTGCGCAATCGGATCCTGCGACGGCAGCGAGAGTACGTAACTGGGCGAGCGCTGCAGCAGCGTGACGTGCTCGGCGTCACGAGCAAGGTTGGGGGCCAATGTGATTGCCGTTGCGCCGCTACCGATCACGACGATCTTCTTGCCGGAGTAGTTCAAATCCTCCGGCCAGTGCTGCGGGTGGATCACCTTCCCGCCGAAGTTCTCCTGGCCTGCGAACTCCGGACTGAAGCCCTTGTCGTAGTTGTAGTAACCGCTGCAAGAGAACACGAACGACGCGGTGATCGTGACGGTCGCTTCATTTGGGTCGTTCCTGCAGGCTCCACTCCCGTCCGTATCGGTACGCTGCGCAGTGACCGTCCAGAACTGCTGCTCGGACGACCATTCGAGAGCGACGACCTTGTGATGGAACCGAATGTGCTTGTCGACGCCTGCTTCTCGCGCGGTCTCGACGATGTACTCGCGGATGTCGGTGCCGTCGGCGATGGATTTCTCACCCGTCCACGGCTTGAAGCTGTATCCGAGGGTGTACATGTCGGAATCGGAGCGAATTCCCGGGTAGCGGAACAGATCCCACGTACCACCGATCGCACCGCGGCTCTCGAGAATTGTGTAGGTCTTGCCGGGCAGATCGTGTCCGAGGTGGCGCGCGGCCCCGATACCGGACAAGCCGGCACCGATGATGAGGACGTCGACCTCGGGAGAGGGCAGTACGGCAGTCATGTCAGCGATTCCTTCGATGTTTTCGGTCAGCTGGTCTTGTTGCGAGCACTCTCGGACCTGCCGAGGCGGGCTACTTCTTCGTCCATCTTCGGCAGGATCGTCGGCACGTGCGCGAGCATGCTGCGATCGCCGACCCGCGAGGTGATGACGGCCTTGAACCACGACGCTGCGCCCACCCAGCGGGGCACGTAGACGCGACGCTTGCGCTTGGCCAGGCCGTCGACGAAGGCGTCGACGCACTGCTCGACGGTCATGGTCTTGCCGAGCGGGCCGGGCATGATCGCGAGCAGATCCTGGAATGCGGTGAGATCGGACTTGGCGTCCTGCACCATCGGTGTGTCGATCCATGCCATGTGCGCGGAACCGACGTCGACGCCCCGGTAGTCGACCTCGAGCCGGAGGGCATTCGCAAAGTGTTCTGCCGCAGCCTTACTGGCGTTGTACGCGGCCAGGCCGGGGCACGGAGTGAACGCCGCGAGCGAGGAGACGACGAGGATGTACCCGTTGCGTTCGATGAGCGAGGGCAAGGCCGCGCGAACGGTGTTGAACACGCCCATGACGTTGATGTCCATGACACGTTGGAACGTGGCGGGATCGACCTGCATGATCGATCCGTAGCTGGCAATTCCGGCGTTGGCGAGTACCAGATCGATGCCGCCGTACGCCTCGATTCCGCCGTCGACTGCGCGCTGCATGTCGTCGAGATTCCGAACGTCCGCGACGAATGCCGCCGCGTGGAGCTGGGCCGCGAGTTCACGGAGGGGTGCCTCGTCGACGTCGACGAGAACCAGGCGAGCACCTCGGCCGGCCAGCTCCCGCGCCGTTGCGGCACCGATTCCGCGCGCTGCTCCGGTGATCAGAACGACCTTGTTGCGTAGCGTCGACGCCGCCATGTGCTCCCCCTCGATCGGAATGCTTGTCTGCGAACACTTTGCATCTGATACCGAGCGGTGTCAAGATCTGTGTGTGACCACGCATCACAGTGAAGTCGGCCGCACCTACCGAGGTGCCGACCCGCAGCAGCGGCAGCAGGAGCGTCGAATTCGCCTGCTCGACGCAGCCGTCGAGGTCTTCGGCACCACCGGCTACCGGACGGCAACCGTGGAGAAGGTATGCAGCGAGGCGGGCCTGACCAAGCGCTACTTCTACGAGTCCTTCACCAACAGCGAGGACCTGCTGGTGGCGACCTACACCCGTGCCACCGACGCCATGCGCGAGACCATCCTGGCCGGTGCCGCCGCCGACGCCGATTCCACCGAACAGGTTCTCCGAGGAGCCCTCACCGGCTTCTTCACGTTCGTCGCCGAGAATCCGAAGTCTGCGCGGATCGCCTTCGTCGAAATCCTCGGAGTCTCGTCCACCGTCGATGCGCTCTACCGCAAGACCACGACCACGTTCTCCGAGACGGTGCTCCAGGTGGCCGAAGGGGTCGGATCGAGCCGCGGGCTCGCCGGACCCAACCGTCGAACATTGGCCATGGGCCTGGTGGGCGCGGTCCTCACCATCGCTCAGCAGTGGCTGCTCTCACCCGAACGTGAACCGTTGGATTCGGTGATCGCCAGCGCCCACACCATCCTGGCCGCGGTGGTGTTCGGCCGCGTCGACGGCTAGTGAGTTTTCAAGCCCTGCTCTGCAGCGGCTCCACCGGCTCCTCCGCCGTGGCCCGCTCGCCGGACTTGACGACGACCACGCCGAGCAGAACCAGTGCGCCACCGGCCAATTGGATCGGCGCCGGAGCCTGCCCGAGCAGCAGCCACGCGAACACCAGTGCTGCAACAACTTCCATCAATCCCATGAACGACGCCAACCGCGACCCCAGGCGTCGGCCCGCGGCGATCCCGAGGACGTAGGCCAGCGCGGCCGTCACGACGCCGAGGCCGATGATCGGAACCCACCAGGGCACAACCGCATCGACGAACGTGACGTCGGTGAGCGGGGCAGCGAACGGGACGATGCCGATCAGACCGGCGACCAGCAGGATGAGCCCACCGGTGAGCAGGCCGGCTCCGGCGAGCACGATCGGCGGGAGCCCGTTGCTCTCGTCCGCGGACAGCACCCAGTAGACGGCCGCACCGACCATCGAGCCGAGCGCCCACAGCACGCCGACGCCGTCGACGTCGGCTCCGGAGATCAGGTCGAGCACGAGCACGAGTCCCATCGCGGCCAGCAGTGCGCCCACCACGGTCAGGCGGCCCGGACGCTGCTGGTGACGGAACCACATCCAGCCGATGACGGCCACGGGCGAGGTGAACTCGATCAGCAACGCCACCCCCACCTCCATCCGTCCGACGGCGTTGAAGAAAGCGAGCTGGCACCCGGCCACCGCGAAGGCTCCGTACGCGAGCAGCAGCTTCCAGTTCTTCGCCAGCAAGCCCCACCGTCCGCGCAACGCGAGGATCGACGGAATCAGCAGGACGGCCGCGGCCAGCAGAATCCGCGCGGTCACCGCGGCCCCGGCCGTCCAGCCGGCGTCGAGCAGTCCCGTGGCGAGTGAGCCGGAGAGCCCGAACGACGCCGCGGAGAGCAGCGCGAAACCGAGTCCCGAGAGTCGACGCGACCGCGCGGCAGCATCGTGGGTGGCCGCCGGATCCACGTTCGCGTCATGAGTGTAAGCCGTCATGACATGTGACAGTAGGGAGTGGCTTGGTAAGGTGTCAACATGCTTTTTGCTCATGACGCGGAACTGTCACTGCTGTCGGCTGTGGCTCTGGTCAATTCCGCCGAGGAACCGGACACGTTGACCACGCGCGAGCAGCTCGCCGAATTCTTCACCACACAGGGCTATTCCGGCCGCTTCGACGGCGACGACGCCGAGCTCGAGGCGGTGCGGGCACTGCGGCCGACCCTGCGCGCCCTGCTCACCAGCAGCCGGGACGACGCCGTGGTCGAGGTGAACCGGCTGCTCGCCGAATCCTCCGCCCTGCCCCGGCTGGTTCGTCACGGAGATCTCGACTGGCACATTCATGCCGTCGCCGACGACAGTCCACTCGCGACCCGCATCGTCGTCGAGACCGCGATGTCCATGATCGACGTCATCCGGGCGGACGAACTCTCACGCTTCGACGTCTGCGCCGATCCGGACTGCAACGGACTGGTCCTCGACCTCTCGCGCAACCGGTCCCGCCGGTTCTGCAGCACCACCTGCGGCAACCGCGCTGCCGTTGCCGCGTACCGGGCACGCAAGGCCCAATAGCACCTCGGGGGCTTAGACAACGGGCTTTCGGGTATCCGCCGTCCGAGCTGATGGAAAGGAATTGCCCCTATGGTCGAGAAAAGGCCTACCAAGACAAGTTGGGCCAGAGCAGTCGAGAACATGCTGGCCGTCATCCTGATCTTCGCCGGGATCGCCGCTGCAGGCGGTCTGATCGCCGCGTTGGCGGGCGGTTTCGAAGGTTGGGCGATCATTGCCGGAATCGCCGTGATCGTGCTGTTCGCAGGCGCATTCTTCGCCGTTCGAGACGGCGCTCGACGACGCAAGCTCGAATCGAAGACCGTCGTCTATGCCCCCGACAACACCGACCAATTGTTCGACGTGGACCCGAACACGGGTGAGCGAACTCCGCACCGCGAGTAGTTCTACGTGATGCCGTTTCGATCGATCACGGCGTCACGACGGAACCGCTTCGAGACGAACCATCAAACCGGTTCCGAGGAAGAACACACCCGAGCGGGTCTCGATTATCGAGCCCGATTCCGTGAATCCGTCGGACCTCTCGGGAAGTGGCCACCGCCATCGCACATCATGCGAATCCGCGGTGGCCACGAGTGCGTTCTCTTCGAACGAGTAGACGGTGTTGCCGACGGAAGTCTGGGTAGCGTACGGATCTCGCAGCGTCCACACTTGCGAACCGTTCTCGTCGACGACGGTTGCATCCGATGTCACTTCGAGCCCCTCGACCGGCGTGCCGGTTCGTGGGTCGAAGAAGCTCGCCTCGCCGCCGAGGGTGACGAGACCGCGCCCGTCGGACACGTGAATCAGCGGGCCCTCGACGCCGTCCCACCCCGCGGAGGACGTGATCGGACGCGACCACATGTTGTCGAGAGCATCCACAGAACCGCCGTACAGTACCGATTCACCGTCCTCCGGGTTGCCCTCGAGCAGGAAGACGGACTCCCCGTCGCTCTCGATCGCGTACGGGAACCAGGCTTCGGGGATCGGCGTTCTCCGTGCCGCACCGTCGTCCACGCCGATCCTCACGATCGACGGGATGTCGGAATAGGAGTCGAGACAGACGATCTCGTTACCGATGGCCTCGCTCGCACATTGATCGACACTGCCGGGCGACTTCTTCCAGCGGACATCGCCGTCCTCGGCATCGACGGCCACGAACTCGATCGCGTCCACCGAGTACGAGCGCGGATTCGGTAGGCCGATAGCAGTGATGAGAACATCACCGGCATCGACCGCGCCGGTGGCACCCGAGTCGAACATGAGATCTGCTGCAGGAGAACGAAATGCGGCGAACTGACGACCGTACACCGTCTCCGCGTCGATCTGCCAGCTCGGGTCGAGGACAGGCCCGGACGGCACCGGCGTGGTGATCGTCTCCTCCGAGAACGTCGGTGTCATCGCCTGACTGTCGGTCGGTTGTTCGACGGGAACTTCCTGCATCGATATTACGACGACTGCAGCGACGACGGACACGACCGCAACCGCCACCGCGACACCAGCTCTGATGTTCGGGCTCCATCTCGAATTGTTCATGGCCACTGCGCAATCGGGGCCTGTGCCACGGCATCGAGAACCTCGAAGGGCAGTGGGTCCGGCAACACCAGCGGTGCGTACTGAGTCCGGTCGAGAGCCGCCGACGATCGCACCGACACCTGCACTCCCGACGGCCGGGTCACGGTCACCGACCGTGTCAGCTGCGTGGTTCCGTCCTCGGACACGGGACTGTTCACGATATCGACGTCGTAGCTCTCGACCACCGAACCGTCGGGCAGAGTGCGAAAATCGATGACAGGTCCGTATGCAGACTCGGGATCGTACGGATCCATCGCCACCGGAAGTGCCGCTCCTCCGGACACGGAAATCGACAGTCCGATATCGGAACCGACGACCTCGAGATCGGTGCATACCCCGGAACCGTACGAACCGGGAACGAGAGACCCGATCGGTCGGTTCAACGGCGGTGCGTCGGGCAGCGACTCCCACGTGTTCGTCAACGCGTCGTTGGCAGCATCGACGGACACGGGCTGAATGTCGTCCACAGTTCCGGTCTCGCTCGAAGAGACGTAGCAATCCTGCCGAGGAGCAGAGGCTCCGGCCGGAGCCGGAACCGTGAGACGCAGATCCGGCAGCGCCGCGACGGCGGCCAACTCGGATGTCTGCAGGGGGAATTCGGCCGACGTGGCTTCGGTGAGATTGGCTGTCACCTGAGTCCCGTCGGGGTGATAGGCGGTGGCCGTCCTGAAGTGCGTTCGCTTACCGCCGTACTCGTACCAATTGTCATTGGTATCGACAACGGTGCCGTCGGGCGCGGTGGTTCGCGCATCGAGAGCGCCTGCGACACAGGGCGGCACGCCGGTCTCGGAGGGTCGAACGTCGACGCTTGCGTAGGCCGAGGCGTCGTCCCGGGTCAACGTGCCCGCTGCGCTGGACCTGGGCTCGAAGCCCTCCGGTGCACCACCGCCGAGGTCGTCGACCGGTTGAAAGGTCAGTGACTGCGAAGGAGCAGCCAACACGACGGTGACATCGGCCGGTAGAGCAGCGAGAACGGCGTCGGACATTGCACCTGCCTTGCCCGAGGTGAGCCATGGATAGGCGGGATCGTCGTACGACGGGGTGCTTTGCACGATCGACGACGACATGACCAGCTCACCCTCATCGGACGGGGGCGGATCGACCTCCGGGCAGCCGGGGATGTCCACCGGATACTCGATCGGCTCGGACACAACAGGCACATCGTCCTCGGCCACAGCGGAATCAGGCGATCGCAGCAGGCCCGCTGCGACGACCCCGAGAGCTACGACCGTGACGATGACGGAGACGTCGATGATGACGTCGTGTTTTCTACCTTCGGGCACGAGGAAACAATACAGACCCATCGGATGGTTTTTCGGCTGTAGTGCTCAGCATCGCCACCATGCTCGAGCTCGGCGCGTATCGACTGATCCACGTCGCTTGGACGGCGTGGTAGAGATCGGGTTTGCCGCTCCACACCGTCGCTGCCGGAACGTTGTCGGAATCGAGTTCGTGATGCCAGGAGCCGTCGACGAAGTCGATGAAATAGTCGGCCGCAACGTCCCACCACACTCGATAGTCGTTGCCGTACCGGTCTTCTCCGGTGCAGCGCGCGAGTGTCGCCGCCGCTCCGATCGCCTCGCACAACACCCAGTGCAGACGACCGGTGACGACCGGCTTGCCGGCCCAGTCCGTGGTGTAGACGAAGCCGGGAGTGGGCCCGGGTTGCCAGCCGTCAACCGCAGCGCGGTGGTAGAGGGACTCGGCCGCGTCGACGTAGTCCCGCCCGCCCGCGACGAGACTTGCTTGCACGAGGAGTCGCGCCCACTCGAAGCCGTGGCCGACGGTGGCCCCGTAGGGCTTGAACTGATTCGCTACGTCGTCGCGATTGTATTCGAGCTGCGGGATCCACTCGGCCGTGAAGTGCTCCGGGATGCGCCACTCGTTGGCCGCCGACCATCGACATACGTTGTCGCAGATACGTAGTGCCCGTTCGCGCCAGATCTCGGGGGCACCGGTGTCGGCGGCGGCCAGCAGCGCCTCGACCATGTGCATGTTGGCGTTGATCCCGCGATACGGATCGAGCTCGGTCCAGTCGACAGTCCAGGTGTCCGAACACATTCCGTATCCATCGTCCCAGAATCGAGAGTCGACGGTATCGAGTGCCTCGTCGAGAAGTTCCCTTCCGCCCGGGTGCCCCACCGCGGTGGCAGCCGACGCGGCGAGCACCACGAAGGCATGCGTGTAGGCCGATTTCACTGCATCGGGCGAAGACGCGTCGGCACTGGACTCGAACCAGCCGCCGTTCTTGCTGTCCCGCAACGTAGTCGACAGCCCATCGAAGAGGCGATCGGCTTTCCTACGTGAACCAGGCTGCCCCAGCAAGGACGCGAGAAAGTGGACGTGCGCCATCCGGGCGGTGATGTACGTATGTGCCGGATGATCGAGGTCGGGGTGCCCACGTTCGTCCAACCACACAGCTCCACCGGCGGGGTGGTCGAGTGTGCTCCCGAAACCGAGAAGTCGAGTCGATTCGGTGTCGAGCCACAGTCGATGCGAGGGAAGCGTCCACCAGTTGCCGGGATCTCCTGCAGTCATGCGTTCATTGTGCGGTTCCCGCGATCGCCTATTCGACGGAAGCGACAGTTTGCTCCGAATCGTCGAACAATTCGACTCGGTCCTTGCCTCCCTGCTTGGCCCGGTACATCGCAGAATCTGCGTCCCGGAGCACATCCTGAGCAGTGGCACCTCTGCGAGCCAGAACCATTCCGATGCTCGCCGACACCTCGTACTGCCGTCCCTCGAACTCGATGACCGAGGACAGCGCGGCCTTGATCCGCGCGGCCACACTGCCGGCGAGACCATCCGCGTCCGACGCGGGGTCCTCCATCTGGGCGTCGAGGACCAGGACGAATTCGTCACCGCCCACTCGGGCGATGAAGTCGTCGGTTCGCAATATCGCGCGCAGACGCCGTGCCACCTCGACCAGCACCGCGTCGCCCGCCGCATGTCCGCCGCTGTCGTTCACGTCCTTGAAACCATCCAGGTCGCAGAACAGCACCACCGCGGCGGTACCGGTGCGAGCGCCACGGTCGATAGCAGAGCCGATCCGGTCCAACAGCAGCATCCGATTGGGGAGTCCCGTCAACGGATCCTGCAGCGCCGCACGTTCGAGAGCGCGCTCGGCCTCCACGACGTCGGTCACCTCACGGAGGACCGAAAGCACCTGCAGCACTTCTCCCGACGGTCCGCGGCGGAAGGGAGTGGTTCGACGCGACAGCCACCTGGTCTCGCCGCTGAGACCACGCACTCGGTACTGGATCGTGAGGCTCTCCCCGTCTGCCAACGATGCAGCATCCTTGTCGGCCGACGCGACGATGTCGAGATCTTCCGGTAGCACCGCGATGTCGGATGGATCCTCGGCACCGTCGATCGTCGGATCTCTGTCGCGACGACCCTCCGCATCATGGTTCGGGATACCGATCAACGAGCGGAGGCTGCGCGACGCCCACGTCAAGTTTCCCGTGTCGACGTCGACGACCGTCGCGATATCCGGCGAAGCGGTCAACACGGCGTCGCGAAATGCTCGCGCCCGATCCAGCTCCGCCCGCGCCTCACGTTCGGCCGTCACGTCCTCCGACAGCACCATGGCACCGACGATGGCGTCGGCCTCGTCGCGCAGCGGCCGGGCTCGTACCTGAAAGATTCTTCCGGTCCCGGCGCTGACGGAATCGAAGGAGGATTCCTCTCCCGCGACAGCTGCTCGGTAGTACGGCTCGAGGTGCGCGAAGACCGCCGGTGGCACCGTGTCCTCGAGCAACTTCCCTTCCATCCGGCGCGGGTCGTAACCCTCCGCAACCAGATCGGCACCCTCGACCAGGACGAATCGAAGATCGCGGTCGACGATCAACACCGTCGTATGGGGAAGATTCGCCGCGAGCTGACGGTACCGAGCCTCACCGGCGTCGTCGAACATCGCCGGCGACCGAAGCAGTGGTCCGTAGGAACGGCGCATTCCGAGATACACGACACCTGCCAACGCGGTCGACAAGGTCACCGCGATATCGAGACCGCCGCCCATGGACTCCCGCATGATCGCGATCGTTCCGCCGCCGGAGTGTTCGCCGTGCCCGGCCCCCGCGAGCAGGTGAACCGCATGCAGCACGTGGTGAGCCGCGCAGGTGGTGAAGATGGCCGCGGTAGCGAGCGCCAATCGGTTCTTCCGAAGCTGGGCGGTGCGACTCAGCCCGCGAACGATGAACAGCACGATCCCGAGGTACGCCGACGCAGTGATCGCGTTGAATATCACGACCCAGAGCCAGCCGGTCATCGTTCGGACTCATCCTCGGTAGCGTCCGGATCCGCGTCGGAAGGGAAGTGCAGCATCGATGACCTCCGCGGGGTCTTGAACTGCTGGGGTGTGGGCCGGACCGGGAACGCGAACGAGCCCGCCCGCCGGTGTCCTGCAGCGAGGTTATCCCAACCCGGCCCCGTACCTGTCAGATGTCAGCGAGACACGCTGTAGCGCAGGTACAGCCACCCCGACCCAGCGAACACTTTCTGCTCCGCGAGTGTCAGGTCGAGGTGATGACCGGCGGGAAAGTACGGTTTGCCACCGCCCAGGATGGTCGGCAGGAGCATGACCTCGAATTGATCGATCTCGTCGACCAAAGACTCTGCCAATGCGGCACCGCCCACGGCCAACGTCCCCTCGGTCTCCCGCTTCAGACGCTGGACCTCGGCGACGGCGTCGGCACTGCGCACCAACCGGCACCCGTCGGCCACCGAATCGAGAGTGTCGGAGAAGACGATGCGCGCAGTGTCCACATACAGTCGCGCGAACTCCGCCTCAACAGCGTCGCCCTCCGCTCGCAGCGGGTCTGTCCAGTAGTCCTCCATGGCCTCGTACAGTCGACGCCCGAACAGAAAGGCAGCAGTGGACTCCGTCTGCCGGTTGGAGAAGCTGTGCGTCTCGTCGTCCGGCATGGAGAAGTCGAGACTGCCCGTGGAATCCTCGATGAAACCGTCGAGAGAAACGTGCATGTTGTACGTCAGAATTGCCATGTCACTCCTGAAGTCGGATGGGATCGTGAATACCGACCTCTCCGAGCTTGATTATTCACCGGCTACATCGCGATCCACGGTCGATTGCCCGTCCTGTGGGAGGGTGGATTCACCGAAATTTAGGTACAGCGACCGTGACGTCGAGGACGTCCCGAAGGGGTGACAATGTCCGCCAGTTCCGAGGATCGCACCGGCAGCTCATCCGAGATCCTGTCCGGCCTCGTGACGCTGATCCGACCGACGAATGTACTCAGCGTCGGCTCCGGGAGTTCGACGATCGCACTGGCACGCGCACTCGAATCGGTCGGTCGCGGGATCGCTCCCCGACTCGTGAGCTTCGCCGACGATGGCGGTGATTCCAGCGTCGAACGTTTCGCTCGGGAGAATCGACCGAGATTCGACTTCGTCGAGCCGATCGACGGCTCCCTGTTCGACATGCCACCGCGACACCTGCGAGACGTCGGCCCGTTCGATCTCGTGTGGATCGACGGCGAATCCCTCGCTGCGGATGCACGATTCGTGCGTGCACTGTGGCCACATGTCAGGTCGAACGGCATTCTCGCCATGGAGAACTCGTACCTGCCGGCTGAGGCGAACCCGCTGTGGAACGCGATACTGCGCTTCTGCGCCGACGACGTCGAGGCCATGACACTCCCGAGAGCCGACGCCGATGATTCGACGGGTGTTGGCCTACTCAGGAGACGACCCGACCCCGTACGAGAGGTCAATTTCACCGACGACATGGTGGCCGCCACCGGGGTTCCCTTGCGGTTCGAGTCCATCGGCATCCACGACGATGCGCCGTTGCCAGGCCGCGCCACCGGCGTCCTCCATGCTCTCGCAGATCCCGATCTTCGAACGGTCCTGTTCGCGATCGGCAGTGGAATCACGACAGTGGCTGCGCTGCAGTCACACACCGGGCTGCCGGGCCGTGCACTACACAAGGCGATCGCGCGCCTGTTCGCCCTCTCGGTGGTGACTCGGGTGGACGATCGACTCGTCGTCGACGAGAAAACGTTCGAGGAATTTCGGGAACTTCCGCGAACGACGCCGCCGCCGACACAGATGTCTCGATACACCCGAGATCGAACCGAATTCCTGAAGGCGATTGCATACCAATTGAGTTCGACGACGTGGTCCTCGGAGCATCAGGTGAACGAATTGTGCCGATTCTTCGACGACGACTACGCCACGTTGCGACGCGAACTCGTCGACACCGGATTCCTCGAGCGAAACAGCGCAGGTTCGATGTACCGGGCACTGGGCAAGGGATAGATCGCCTGGTCGACGGCCATGCCGAGGGGGGCCCAGGATTCAGACGTGGACATTGCGGGCAACCACTGTTCGAGGGCAGCAAACTTTGCTGGTCGCCATTCGGAGGTTTTCATGTACCTGCACGTTCAATCACTCATTCACGAAATCGCCACCGACGAGCCCGATCCCGCCGCCGCGAACACCCTCCAGGAAGGCCTCGGAGGACAGTTCGGTGAGATGCGAACGATGATGCAGTACCTGTTTCAGGCCATGAACTTTCGCGGTGCCGCAGCCAAGCCGTACCGTGATCTCATCCAGGGCATCGGCACCGAGGAGATCAGCCACGTCGAGCTGATCGGCACCACCATCTCGCGTCTGCTCGACGGCTCGCCGGAGTACCAGGGCAAGGTGAGCGATCCTCTCGACACGCCCGGTGCCGGCGGAGCCACTCCGCTGAATCTCGCTCTGTCGCAGGGCAATATCCACCACTACCTCGTCGGCGCACAGGGCGCACTGCCTGTCGACTCCGTTGGCAACCCGTGGAGCGGTAGCTACGTCTACAACTCCGGCAACCTGGTCCTCGATCTGATGTACAACCTCATGCTCGAGTCGACCGGTCGCCTGCAGAAGTGCCGCATGTACGAGATGACCGCCAACAAGGCTGCGCGATCGACCATTTCGTACCTGATCGTGCGCGACCAGGCTCACGAGAACGGCTACGCGAAAGCGCTGGAGACTCTGGGTGTCGACTGGAAGAAGACGCTACCGATCCCCAAGACCAACGCCGAGAAGTTCCCCGAGGTCCAGAAGTTGGTCGAACTCGGTTTGCAAAGCAAGCAGTACAGCTTCGACCTGACCGGCGCATCCGAGGCCGGCCGTATTTTCCAGGGCATGTCCCCGTCGAACGACGGCACGAATCTCGATGCGAGCGAGCAGGCCCCCGCCGGAACTCCGATGGAAATCTCACCGGAGCGGCTCGAGGAGTTTGCTCCCGGCCTGGACACCGACCTCATGGAGCTGATTCAGCAGACCGCCGAGATGGAGATGGCAGATATCGACGCCACGTTCGGAAAGATGAAGTAGCTATCCCCCTCCCGCAGCTCGGCCTCCACCGCACGACGGTGGAGGCCGGGCTTCTTCACGTCCAGTAGAGAAGCTGCGCGTCGGGGAGCACGGACTCCAGTTCTTCGACGAACCACGTACGCATCTCCGACATGGTGTCCTTGGGATACACATACTTCACTCCGCCGAACTTGTTTCTTTTTGCCGTGCGGGCACTTTCGTCCATCTCGAGCTTCGTCCCCGGGTACCAACTCAACAGCACGTCCTTGCTGGACGGCGTGAATCGATGGGTGATGATCTCGGCAGTAAGGTCGAGATCGGGGATGTCGCGCAGTGCGTCGGCGACGTTCGAGAGCAGTCGACCGTACTGTTCGCGCCACTGCGGTATCGGCATGATCGGAGCGATGGTCAGCCCGATTCGATATCCGGCGAGAGCCAACTGTCTCAGCGCCTCGATCCGAGCAGGCATCCTCGCGGTTCCACCCTCGAATCGATGGGCGATGTCATCGGCGTTGACCGACAGGCGAACTCGAGTTCTTCGCCCGTGATCGAGCGTCACCAACTCGGTGACGTCGTCGAACTTTGTGGTGAAACGCAGCGACACGTCGTCGCCGTAGGTTCCTGCGCCGACCCTGCGCACGGCCTCGGCGAGCGATCCCGTCACGTGCTCGATCCCCAAAGGGTCGGTGTAGCAGGAGAGTTCGAAGGTGGTGCCCTCGTGTCCACGCTCCTCGGTTCCCGTGGTGATGGTGCCGCGGCCGGCATGGGTGCCGATTCCGGCCAGTACGTCGTCGATATTGGCGAACACCCGGGTGATCGGCGGCCCGGACAACGAGCCCGCCAGATAGCAGTACTGACAGTGCGCCGGGCATCCCTTCGCCAGATCGATACGCCAATCTGCACTCGGCGGAATCGGTTGTGGTTTCAGCACACTCGGTGGTGCCACCACCACCGCCATCGTCGTCTTGGCACGCGCATAGGTCTCCCGCTCCGACTCACCGCGCAGGCCGGTCAGACGGTCCCCCGGCAACACATCGATCTCGGTCACTCCGGCTGCTTCGCATCGACGAATGATTTCCGCGGTATGGGGAAACTCGGACGCAGACCGGGTGACCAGGACGCGAGAGGGCGTCCACAGTCGAGTAGGGGCGGAGAGAACGTTGTCCATTACCTGTGGTCAACGCCCGGGGACGGTCAAACCTTCCCGATAAGCGCAGCTCCGATCCTGCCCATTTCAGCTCCGAGAATTCCGCAGCTCATGGATCTCGGGTAAGAAGCTCTCATGCCTTTCGCCGACGAACTCATCGGCCCGGATGCAGCCCGCACGCTGCTTCGGACCATTCGCAACGCTGCACCGAGTGCTGATCTGTCACTACTGACAGGATCGGTCGATCAGTTGGGACCGCTCGCGCTTCGGGCACGCGCCGATCTACTGCGCGATGCCCTCCTCACGGGATTGCCCGGCGACTACGCGGAGTTCGCTCGCACCATCAGACAGGCTGCCGAGGATCCGGGCTTGCACGGCTGGTCGATCTGGCCGGTCACGAGCGCCGTGGCCATGAAAGCCGTGGCCGAGCAGACATCCGCCGCGTTCGACGACGGGATGTCGCTGCTGGCCGAACTCACCGGCCGACTCAGCTCGGAGTTCGCCATCCGTACTTTTCTGCGGGCCGATGCAGATCGGGCTCTCGAGATCGCGCTCGAATGGACGCAATCATCGGACGAGCACGTACGACGTCTGGCGTCGGAAGGCACCCGCCCCTACCTGCCGTGGTCGGTGCGCGTCCCCGACCTTCTCGCACGCCCGGGCGTCACGGTGCCGATTCTGGACAGGCTCTACCGAGACGACAGCGACTATGTTCGACGTTCGGTCGCCAATCATCTCAACGACTTCAGCCGGGACGTCCCGGACTTGGTCGTCCGGGCCGCGGCCCGGTGGCTCGACGACCCGGACGCGCACACCAACCGGCTCGTGCGACATGCGCTTCGGACCGTGATCAAGAACGGAAACGCCGATGCGCTCGCCCTATTGGGGTTCGGTCCGGCCGACTTGGAGGTGACGGGCCCCACCCTCGATGTCGTGGAGCTACGGATCGGTGAGAGCGTGCGCTTCGATGCTTCGGTCCGCAACGTCGGCACCGAACCAGCCAAAGTCGCGATCGACTACATCGTCCACCACACCAAGGCCAACGGTGGGATGACGGGGAAGACGTTCAAGTTGACGACGAAGACCATCGAGCCCGGTGAGAGCATCGACGTTGCACGGCAACACTCTTTTCGGACGTTGACCACGCGCACGTACTACCCCGGCCCACACGCCATCGAGCTTCAGATCAACGGTGTCAATTACGGTCGCGCGGAGTTCGTGCTCGAGAGCTAGCGACAGGACACGGTGCCGGTCACCGACCTTCGAAGTGCGGCTTCCGATGCTCGGTGAACGCGGCCATCGCCTCGGCCGAATCCTGCGTGGACTGCACGACGGCCTGGTGCGATGCGATCAGGTCGAGCGAGAGTCGTAGGTCGCCATGGGTACCGGCACGAACCGCCCGCTTGATGAGTTGAACCGCCACCGGAGGTTGTGCAGCCAGCCGGGCCACCGTCGCGTCGAGGGCAGAGCGCAGTTTCTCGACAGGGTGCACCTCGTCGACGAGACCCCAGCTCAAAGCCGTTGCAGCGTCCACGAATTCGCCGGTCCACAGCATGTGCAGAGCGCGCGACCGGCCGATGATCGGAGGGAGGTAATGGCATCCACCGTCTCCGGGCACCAATCCGACGCGAATGTAGCCCTCGGAGAACCGCGCGGTGTCGGCCGCCAGGCGATAGTCACCGGCCAGCGCCATGTCGAGGCCGGCACCGACCGCGACACCGTTGAGACCGATGATCAGCGGCTTGGTCAGATCGTCGGCTGCCAATGCGACGGGCTGGACGTATTCGGTCATCATGCGCCGACTCTCCAGCGGCGAGGACTGTCCCTGGGTAAGTGACCCCAGGTCTGCGCCGGAGCAGAACGCGTCACCGGTCCCGGTCACGGCAACGACCCGCACATCGGGGTCGGCTTCGAACCTTCGATACGCAACCCCCCACTCGCGCAGCATATCCGGGGTGAATGCGTTCTTCTTCTCCGGACGATCGAGTTCGATCCAGCCGACGTGATCGCGTGTGCCGATCCGAATCCCGTCGATGCTCACCGGTTCAGTCCTTCCGTGCATGCGGTGACGAGGTTCCACACACCGTCAGCGCCCGCGGCGAGTGCCGATGCGCCCAGTCCGGAGTTCCAGCCCCCGCCGATAGCGTCGCGCGACGCCCACAGCCGCGTGGTGTACAGGTGTAGATCGCTCAACTCTGTGAACCCGACTGCGCCGTGTAATTGATGCGACAGGCGGGCGATCTCTCCGGCCGAGACCGAGGCTTGGACCACTGCTGCGGTAGCGGCAGTCCGGCCCGCGGCCGACAACGGCTCGGAACCGGCAGCGTCGAGGTGTCGCAAGGCGAGTCGAACCACCCCACGCACCAACGCCACCTCTTGCAGGAGCAGAGCTACGTTCTGCTTGACTGCCTGGAAGTGATCGAGCGTGCGGCCGAACTGCTTACGGGTCGAGGTGTGAGCCACGGTCATCTCCGCGCACCGTTGCGCCGCCCCGGCAATGAGCACCGCGTGAACCAGCGCCAGACGAACCCGCACGTCGGCAACCATCTGACGCGAGACCGGTGCCGGGGACTCGATCTCCACCCCGTCGAACATGAGGGTGGACAAAGGGTTTCCGGCCAGATCGGTGCCGGTGTCGAGCGAGCGGACGTCGTCGGGTGCGACGAAAACCACGGGACCACCCGGCGTTTCGACCAAGACCAGCACTGCGTCGGCAGAATCTGCGAACGGGACTCGGGCGACCGTGCCGGTCACGGTGATCGAGGAGCCGACGCCTTCCGCGCCGAGGGGTCCTACCGTGGAATCGACGTTCGGTTGGGTGTAGCGCACGACGAGGGACGTCGAATCAGCGACACCGATTGTCGAAAGGCCCTCTGGTACAGCCTGGTTCACCGAACGCAGAAGAGGCCCTGCGACGAGGACGGACTCACCGATCGGCGCGCGCATCGACGAGTAGCCGGACTCGAGCACTGCGTCGACGTCTCGTGTCGGGGGTCCGGCATGGTTACGAACAGGCTCTCCGATGATCGTGGTGGTACTCATAGTGCGGTGACCTCTTTCGTGATGATGCCGCGCAGAATCTCGTTCGTTCCACCGCGCAGCGTGTATCCGGGTGTGTGGAGAAGGGCGAAGGCGAGAAGCTCGGGGTGGGTGCCGATCGTCGCCGAGACGGCCGGAGGCATCGGGGATATCTGGCGGACCTGCTCGACGAGATCGCCTTCGAAGCGGGTGCCGAGGTCCTTGACCATCGAGGCCTGGACGTCCGGGGACTGCCCCGCTTGCAGGGCCGACGCGACGCCAAGCGAGAGTGCCCGCAATGCGACCAATCGGGCCATGAGAGTGCCGACCACCGCACGTTGATGATCCGTGTCGGACTGCTCAGCGAGAACACCGAGCAGTGATTCCAGTACCGGCAAGGTCGAGAGGAATCGTTCGGGTCCGCTGCGCTCGAAGGCCAGCTCGCCGGTTACCTGCTTCCAACCGTCGCCTTCGTTGCCCAGGACGCGGTTCTCGGGGACGAAGACGTCTTCGAGGTGCACCGCATTGAAGCGGTGCTCACCGGTCAGCAACGTGATGCCCTCCACTCGGACTCCCGGAGCCCGCAGGTCGACGAGGAACTGCGTGAGTCCGTCGTGGCGGTTCTCGTGGTCCGAGGTGCGGGCCAGGACGATTGCGTAGTCGTTCAGGTGAGCGCCCCCGGTCCACATCTTGGTGCCGTTCATCCTCCAACCGCCATCGATCTTCTCGGCGCGCGTCTGCACCGAAGCGAGGTCGGACCCACTCTCGCTTTCGCTCATCCCGATCGAGAAGAAACACTTGCCCGCTGCGATGGCGGGGAGGAAGGTCTCACGTTGTTCGTCGGTGCCGTGGCCGAGGATCGAGATACCTGCCTGCCGATCGGACACCCAATGGGCGGAGACGGGTGCGCCCGCTGCCAACAGCTCTTCGATGACGACATATCGAGCAATCGGTCCCGCGCCACTGCCTCCGTATCGAGTCGGTAGCGCCATGCCTACCCAGCCTCGCTCTGCAAGCCGCTCGCTGAAGCCCCGGTCCCAACCCGACAACCACGAGTCGGGGCGGCCCAGGACCGTTCCGCGACGTCGTTCCTCGCCGAGAAATTCTCTGACCTGATGACGCAGGTCGACCGCGGAATCGGGTAGATCGATGTCGGGGAATCGGATGAGCTTGTCCACTGCGAGATCTCGCTCGCGGTCGATGGTGATGGTCATGATGTCGCTCCAGTGGTGGTGAGATCCGGTGTGCTGTCGGAATGCTTTGTCCAGTAGCCGATTTCAGCGAACACTTCGTCGGTGTGTTCGCCGATAGAGGGGCACGGCCGAATGGTCGGCTGGGGGTACGCCGAGTAACGAACGGGGACGCCGACCTGGCGATAGGTTCCCTCGGTGGGGTGCTCGGCATCGACCACGAGTCCCCCGGCCACGGCGTAATCGCTCTCGCTCGCGGATTTGAGGTCGAGGACTGGTGCGGCGGGGATGCTGGCACCGTCGCAGAACTCCTGCCACTCGGCGGATGTTCGTGACGGGGTCAGTTCCGCGACCAGTCGATAAAGGTCGTCGGCGTTCTCGGCGCGTCGGGACATCGAGGTGAACCGTGGGTCGTCGACGAGATCGCTCCGGTCCACGAATATGAAGAAGTCGCGCCAGTTTCGGTCGCTGTACGGCAGGATGCACATCGACCCGTCGGCAGTGCGCTGAGCCCGGCGGGACGAACTCAGCGCTCGCCGATAGCCGTATGGGGCTTCGGGATCCAACGTTGCCGCGGCGAGGTGCTCGACGAGGTTGAAGGCCAGCATGGTGTCCGTCATCGGAATTTCGATGTTCTGTCCTACTCCATTTCGATCTCGAAACACCAACGCCGCCAACACCGATGAGACGATCTGCATGCCGCAGATCTTGTCGACCAGCACCGTCGGAACGAAAAACGGCTCGCCGGTGACCTGCTCGTTCAGGGCAACCAGGCCGGACGCGGCCTGGACGATGTCATCGTAGGCTGCGTGATTTCCGTATCTGCTGTCGCTTCGAAAGCCCTGTCCGCGTGCGTAGATCAGTCGTGGGTTGACGGCATGGAGGTCGTCGTAGGTGAGTCCGAGACGTTCGATTGCGTCCGGACGGACGTTCGTGATGAACACATCCGCGGTGGCGACCAACGCCAACATGGCCTCCCGACCGCCGGGGGCCTTGGCGTCGATGACGACGCTTCGCTTGTTGCGGTTGAGATTCAGGGTCGCTCCAGCCATTCCGGTGTGGCGAGCGGGGCCCATCGTGCGGGTCATGTCGCCGCCCGGCGGTTCCACTTTGATCACGTCGGCTCCGAGGTCACCCAGTTGTTGCCCGGCGTACGGTGCCATGATCACGCTCGCGAACTCGATGACTCGGATCCCCGCGAGGAGGCCGGTCTGCTCGCCCTCGTTCTTGTTCGTCTTCATCGCTCGACATCCCTCTCGAAGTTGCGGTCCGATGGCAATCCTGTTGACGCGCCATCGTTCTCGGATCCGGAACCGATGGGGTCACAACTCCACGATGAACCACACCGAAGATCTGGTCGCATGTCTACGTATATCCGTAATATGGTGCAATGAGTAGTGAGGGGCATCGGACGCTGATGCGCACGGACCGCATTCTCGACTACGTCGCACGCAGCGACGAACCACCCACACTGTCGGAGCTGGCGCGTTGGATCGAGGCACCGGTGAGTTCGACACAGGACCTCGTCCGCGAATTGTGCGTACTCGGGTACCTGACGATGACGGGCAAGCGGTATGGCCTCGGCCTCCGCCCGCACATGCTCGGAATGATCGCCGGATCGGCGACGGCTTCGGGAGTCGACCATGCCGAGCTGGTTCGCCTGAGCGGGGTAGCCAGGGCACCGATCGGTATTGCCGCCCTGGTGGGGCACGAGATCTACTACCTCGACCATGCGGGGCCTCGCGCACCCGACCACATTCAGATGGTGGCCGACGACCACCGTCCCCGACCCACGTTGCGTACCGCGGCGGGACGACTCCTGCTCGCCCTGACCGACGAGCCCGTGCGAGAAAGGACCCTGAACGGACTACGTGCAGACGACCCGGAGGGAGCCGCGCAGTTTCAGCGAGAGCTGCCGACGATTCGTCGAGATCGAGTGGCCCGCAGCGACGGACTCGCCGATCCCGACATCGCAGCCATTGCCGTGCTCACCGTCGAGGCCACCGCGGCGTTGGTCCTCTTCGCACGACGCGCGCCGCGACGCGGTCGAGTTCCCGCCCTCGAAGCGGCCGCCCGTCGCCTACAGAACGAGCTCGGTCGGTGAGTCACCGCCGTGCAGCACAACGGGTACGTCCGTACGGTCGATGTAGTGCACAAAAAGTGGCGATGGCTGGCAGTGGTGCTCAGCATCGCCGTGCTCGTCGCCACCCCCGCGGTGATCGAGCGTTTGCCCGTCGACGCATCGGACATCGGTGCGGCCGAACTGCTCTCCCGCGTCCAGTCCTCCACCGCGACTCCGTACTCGGGCTACGCGCAGGCGGTCGGCGGTGTCACGCTGCCGGTCACCGACGGTCTCGGCGGTCTACCGGATCTGCTGGGCGACACCACGACCCTGCGCGCCTGGTATCGCAGCCCGGACAGCTGGCGCGTCGACACCGTTCGCCTCGCCGGTGAGCGTGGTCTCTACCGGAGCCCGGCTCGCCTGTGGAGCTGGGACTACGAACAGAACACGGCCGTGGTGACCCCCGTCCCCGAACCGAGTTTGCGCCTGCCTCGCCAAGCCGACCTGCTACCCCCGGAGCTCGGGCAGCGGTTGCTCAGCGAGGCGACCCCCGACGAGGTCACCCGGCTGCCGACCCGTCGGATTGCCGGCCGGGACGCCCCTGGCCTGCGGCTGATTCCCAACGAGCCGCAGAGCACCATCACGGAGGTCGATGTGTGGGCCGACCCAGAGACTGGGCTGCCGCTGCAGGTGGATGTGCTGGGCGACGGGGCCACTCGCCCTATCGTCGGCACCGGATTCCTCGACTTCTCCTCCGCGACCCCCGACGCCGATACCGTTCGCTTCGTCCCGCCGCCGGGTACCGATGTGCAGCAGCAGGACGGTCTCGACATCGCCTCGTTCGCCGACCGGATCGACTCCGCCCGTCTTCCTTCGACTCTTTCCGGCCTCGGTCTGAGGGACCGCGGCGGCCAGGGTGCGGTGGGAATCTACGGTCGCGGCGTGACGGAGTTGATCGCCGCTCCGCTACCGCGTCGCGCCGCCCGTGGTCTCGTCGAGCAGCTGCGGGCCGCGCCGGGCGCGGTCGTCACCGGCAGCAGCGTCGCTCTCACGATCGGCCCGCTGAACGTGCTGATCACCGAGCCCACCGCCGACCGGCGTCGCTACCTGCTCTCCGGCACCGTCACTGCCGAGACCCTGGCCACCGCCGCCCAGCAGCTCGAAGGAGCAGCCACATGATCCACACGACCGGCCTGACCAAGAGCTACGGATCGGTGCGAGCAGTCGACGGCGTGGACCTCGATGTTCGCGCCGGAGACATCTACGGCTTCGTCGGCGCCAACGGCTCCGGCAAGACGACGACCGTGCGGATGCTGCTCGGGCTGGTCCTGGCGACCTCCGGGCAGATGCAGGTACTCGGCGAGGAGATGCCGCGACGACGCAGGAGCGTGCTGCCGCGGGTGGGGGCGTTGATCGAGAACCCCGCCGCCTACCCCAACCTCTCCGGACGCCGGAACCTCACCCTGCTCGACGCGGCCGGGCCGGGCGGGTCCCGGCGCACCAGGAACGCCCGCGTCGGCGAAGCCCTCGAGCAGGTGGGCCTCGCCGGCGTGGGACGCAGACCGGTCAAGCAGTACTCGCTCGGCATGCGGCAGCGCCTCGGCTTGGCCGCGGCGCTCATGCGTACCCCCGAGCTGCTGATCCTCGACGAGCCGACCAACGGTCTCGACCCACAGGGAATCCTGGAGATTCGAGAATTGCTCTTGGGCCTGCACGCCAAGGGCACCACGGTGTTCCTCTCCAGCCACCTGCTGGCCGAGGTGGAGCAACTGTGCGACCGAGTGGGAGTGCTCGATCGGGGTCGCCTCGTTCTGCAGGATCAGCTCTCGGCGTTCCAGCAGCCCACCGGCCGGGTGCTCGTGAGCACCCCGGACCCGGCCGAGGCCGTCACCGTGCTCTCCGGAGTCCAGAACGCCACCGTGCTTCACCGTGAAGGACAGCAGCTCGTGATCGAACACCCGGATTCGGCCCTGCTCAATCGATTGCTCGTCGAAGGCGGGGTGCGGGTGAGCGAACTGACGACGCAGCAGATGAGTCTGGAGCAGTCCGTACTGGCCGTCACCGGCTCGAGTGCCGACAGAATCGACGCTCCCGTCGGCTCCACTCGGACGGAGGTGACCGCATGATCGGCGTCGAGCTGCGCGCGATGCTGAGCCGTCCCCGCACGTGGGTCGTGATTCTCCTGCTCAATCTGCTGCCCACCGTCGTCGCGGGCCTGCTGGCCCTCACCGACGTCGGTCCGCGGCCAGGCGAAGGCCCGGCGTTTCTGTCCGCGGTGCTCACCAACGGCCAGCTCTTCCCGCTCGCTGCCCTCGCGATCGTGCTGCCACTGTTTCTGCCCGTAGCGGTGTCGGTCATCGCCGGCGATGCCGTCGCCGGGGAGGCCCAGGCCGGCACCCTGCGCTACCTACTCGCCCGCCCGGTGGGACGGACCAAGCTACTGATGGCAAAGCTGATCTCGGTGGCCGCCGTCGTGCTGCTGGCCGTGGTCATCGTGGCCGCCGTCGCGTACTTCGTCGGCACGACGCTGTTCGACACCACGTCGTTGGCCGGCGTCTCCAGCGTGTCCGGCACGGTACTGACCGACCAACAGGTCGCCGGCCGCACCGTCATCGCCGTGCTCTACGTGACGCTGTCCATGCTCGGGGTCGCCGCCATGGGCCTGTTCCTCTCGACACTGACCGACTCCCCACTCGCCGCGACACTCGGCGCGCTGGCGTTCCTCATCGCCAGTTCGCTGCTGCTGACGTTGGACGCCGCCGACGCCATCGCGCCGTACCTTCCGACGCGATACTGGTTGGCTTTCGTCGATCTCTTCCGCGATCCGGTGCCGACACGAGACCTGGTGCGCGGCGTCGGACTACAGGGCGTCTACGTCGTCGTGCTCCTGGGGGCGGCGTGGGCGAACTTCACGACCAAGGACATCACGAGCTGAGACGGCTGCAATCACCCGCGCCGAGCTGGGTGGTAAAACTGCCGTCCAACTGGGCGGAGACGATCGCGCCGACGAGAGGATCACGGGGCAGATTGCCGTGATCGACGGCGGAGTCCGCACACACGCTCTGAACCGGGATGTCGATCGCCCCGTCGAGTTGAGCCGAGGTCGGCGGGGTCACCACCTGATCCAATTCGGTCCAGATCGACACCCACTGCGGCCCCTCCGGCGTCTCGTCACCGGAGTTCAATGCGGTGAGCACGGAGCTGTCCGGGGCCAGCTGCTGGCAGGCCGTCGGGCACTGGTCGGGCAGAACCTGGGCCGCCAGAGCCGCCACCTGAGTGCCGTGGTGTGGGGAGCCGAGGGTCACGATGCGTCGGGCCTGCTCGGCACCGCCCAGGTCGGTGGCCCAGATCCGGGCCACCACCCCACCTGCGGAATACCCGACGACGTCGACCGAGGTCGCTGCCGTCCGAGTCAGGGCCGCGTCGACGGCATCGCGCAGGGTCTGCGCCTGCACGGTCAGGTCGCCGACGCCGCCGTCGGGTAGGGGAACGACGGTCGCGTCGCGGCCGTCATTCCGTAGTTCGGCCGCGAGTACATCCAACGAATCGGTGGACCCGCCGAATCCGGGGACCAGCAGCACCGGGCCGGGCACGGACTGGTCGACGCTGGCGACGGGGTCGCTCGTGACGCGCGATGAGACGACGGCAGCCACGGCCGCGAGAATTCCGACCAGGACGAGAGCGAGTACAGCGAACACGAGGCGGCGACGAGCCGGGGCGAGGGAGGCGAACACTCTATCCAGTGTGCCTTGGGAATCAATAGTGATCGCGGATCGCAGGCGGGACGAGCACGAATTTTCCGACGTGACTCTTCTCCGAGAAGCGCTGCTGCGCCGCCGCGATCTGCTCGAGCGGAAACGACTCGGCGAGCAGTGGACGAATCTCACCGGCTTCGATGTACGACACGAGGTTCGGAAATACGTCCTCGCTCCACGCCGTGCACCCGAGCAGCGTCAGATCGTTCAGGTACATGGTTCGTAGGTCCAGCTCGACGACGGGTCCTGCGATCGCGCCGGAGGAGACGTAGGTTCCTCCGCGCACGAGGAGGTCGAGCAGCGGACCGAACCCTGAGCCTGCGACATTGTCGATCACCACATCGACGCTGTGCTTGCCGAGGGTGCCCACCAGATCCGCATCGCGCCCGTAGATCTCGTCGACGCCGAGTTCGCGCAGTTGGTCGTGTTTGGTACTGCTCGCGACGCCGATCACGCGTGCGCCGCGTCGCGCGACGAGTTGTACTGCGGCAGAACCGACTCCGCCCGACGCGCCGGTGATCAGCACCGTCGACCCTGGGCGCACTCCCGCGCGAGCGATCATGTTCTCCGCGGTGCCGTACGCGCACGGAATCGTCGCCAGCTCCGCGTCGGTCCAGTCACAATCGACCACGAAGATCTCGCTCGCCGGAACGACGACGAACTGGGCGAACGCGCCGTCCATGTCCGAACCCAACCAGCGCGTCTCGCCCGACGAGAATCCGTCGACGCGCATGCACGAGCGAACCAGGGCACGGCGGCCGACGATGGATTCTTCGGTCTCGGCACCCGCGCACACGACCCCGCAGCAGTCCGTGCCTTGAATCAGCGGAAAAGGCGTCGTATCGTTCCACCCGCCGTCGGGATACCAGCCCACGCGTGTGTTTATTTCGGTGTTGTTCATCCCGGCCGCCAACACTCGAACGAGGACCTCACCCGGCCCCGGCACGGGTCTCGGCACCTCGGACACGACGAGCTTGTCGTAGCCACCGGTGCCGGTGGTGACGATGGCCGTCATCAGATCGCCGCGGGCGCTGTCGGTTCGCATGAACTGAATCTTGCAGGATCGACGGGGCGAAGAGGTCGATCCGGCGCTGTCGCTGCGATCAGACGATCAATGACCGGGCGCAGAAATCTGTCAGTAGTGGTACCGCGCCGACACGATGACGAGGTCTGGATTGTCGTCGCTGAGAGGCAGATAGACGAGTCGGTGTTCGGTGTCGATTCGTCGTGACCATGCCCCCGCCAGAGCATATTTCATAGGCTCGGGCTTGCCGATCCCGGCGTATGGGTCGCGCACAGCCGCGTCGATCAGTTTGTTGATGCGGGCGAGCATCTTCTTGTCGACGACGGTCCAGGACGTGTAGCTGTCCCATCCTTCTTCGGTGAATCGCACTTCGGTCATTCGACCAGCTTTCTGGGTTTCACCTCCCCGCGGCGGGCCTGCTCCATGCTCTCGAGTAGGTGGGTTGCGTTGGCGGGACTGCGCAAGAGATACGAGGTCTCGATCATCGCGTCGTAGTCGGCCTTCGACATGAGAATCGCATTGCCTCCCTTTGAGACGATCTCTACGGGGGTGTGATCCTCTACTACCTGTTCGACGAGCGGGAACAGACTCTTGCGGGCTTCGGTGCGAGTGATGGCTGACATTTCGATCTCGGCTCCTCCGGTCCGTGGCGATGGCGGTCGCCGTCGGACGTGTGCGGCCCGCCTTGCGCGGGCAACGCCTTTCCGTTTGACCCCGCGTTGCGCGGGATATCGCCTCCAGTGCGAAAAGGTACCAATTTCGGTACAGGTACCACAAGCGGTACCTGTTGGAGTCGGCAGCAACCACACAACGACGACCGGGAGACGGTCAGCGCTCACCCCACGGACCGGCTGGCCGACGCGGAAAGGTCAGCCGAGAACACGCTCGCGAGCGCGGCACCACCACATCAGCCGGCCTGAGGCCTACCGGAGCAGAACACGAAAAAGCCCCTCACCGGTTCCTGTTGGTGAGGGGCTTTCGTTCCCTGAGCCGCCTAAGAGAATCGAACTCTTGACCTTTTCATTACGAGTCGGAACATTGGGGTACTTCGCCGTATTCGCCAGTACGCACTAATTGCACATCTGCACAGGTCAGACCATGTTTCTCGCCTACCGTGGCCGAGCGCCGTATGCGCCCGTACTCGAACGTGTGTGATCACAATGTGTGCACATAATCGTTGACATGACAGGTGCATCCGTGTGTACGTCTGAGTGCGGTAGTGAACGCCTAACGGATGGATCACGTGTTCGCATATGACGTTGCGCCACCGAAGGTCTCTGCGTTGACGTGCAGGGCATTGGACTCGCGATCGAAGTCTCTTACGTTGCTGTCGCACACCACCCGACCAGGAGGACACGATGGCAACACCCAAGAAGATCGAAACACTGACCACACGCGAGGTAGCCGAGGCACTGTCCACCACACCTCGCGAGCTGCGCATGTTCCTACGCGCGAGCAATGACTATGAGGCGTGTGGAGCCGGGCCACGCTACGTCTTCGTTGCATCCGACCTCACACAGACGAAGACTCGCTTCATGACGTGGACCAAGGAACGCGCCGCCAAGGCCGCCGAGGCTGAAGCCAAGTGAACATCGCGCGCATCGTCCACACCGTTGCACAGCTCGACGATGGCTCGTTTGTCGTGCTGAACGAGGCGGGTGAAACGATCACCACATTCAACCTGGACGACTTCAGCGACCCCACCACGCCGCACGACCACGTCTACGCCATCCGTGTGGTACAGATATTTCGCAAGATAGCTGCAGACGAACTGTAACTCGAATCGCACACATCGCACGATCGGTGTGGGCATTCTTGTGGACACCTCAGTTCGTCCGTGGGGGGCCTGAACGCGACTTTGTTCACGCGACATGCGGGATTAAATAAGGGGCCCCAGCACTGCCTCCCGAAACGCATCACCACGATTCAAGCGATTCGTTCGATCGTTAATCCCGCCCGTGATTCTTCGATAGTATTCTGACGCCGATTTGTTCAACTCGCTCGATTCGGTCGCGTTAGCGACGTCTTCGTAGAACTTGGTGATGGAGTCCGAGAAGGCCGCTGCATCAATTTCTTTTTGCTCGATATTAAGAACTCGGTCGAGCTCGATAAACGCAGTGAGCATATCCGCCTTGTTCCATATTCTACTCTTACGGCCCAAATTAGCCTTTTCAAGCAAGTGCACTACTCGATCTATTCGGTCAGTGATTTGGCGCTCGTCTGGAAACTCATCATTGAACCGTTCGAGATATTCTTCAAGATCGTCATCCCGATTGAAGTACCCACTCATCATCGAGATAATTAGCGTAAGCGTGAACCTAATATCATTCATCCTACGGCCGTCCAGCGACGTAAAAGTCTTATGCTCGACGAAAAAATCTCGCGCTGCTAGACGTTCAGCGAACCGTTTCAGTTCTCCGTCATATCGCGAGTTATTCACTTCCATCGCATTGAGGGCATAGTTCGTCGAGTTGATCCTCTTGAAGATGGAAATTGTTTCGTCAGACGTCAACTTACCAAGATCACGAACGACGACTTCATAGGCGAGAAAGTCCAGCTTTGCCTGATCTTCCAAGTCTTTATAAGGCGGGACTCCACCCGACGCAGTGAGCTTCAAATCAACATGTGCAGTGAAATACTGGTTCAGCGTTGTAATCCTCTGCTGGCCGTCGACGATGAGTTCGGTGCCGTCGCCTGTATCTGGATCAACTTCACCGGCGGCGATAAAGATTTCAGGAAACGGCAAACCATCTAGTACGGTCCTAATCAACGCCACCTTGTGCGCGTTCGACCAGACAAGTCGTCTCTGGAAGTTCGGATTCGGGATCAGCACCTCATCGCGAATCCCCGTGAGGATTACCCGGATCTTTTTATTCGTCGCCGATGTTTTCATTTGCAGACCCCATCCTCACCGCTCCACGACACGCACTTACTGCGCGTTCTTGGTACCTGACTAAAAACTTCATATCATGATAGATGCCGGCGTTTATCTTGACTCCGCCGCCTATTTTGGCATTCTGCAGAGACTTAAAGAAACTCCACCAGTCATTCGAGAAGTCAAACGTCTTACTTCTTGGCAGCTTGTCGGGCCTAATCCAGCCGCGCGCTAAGTAGTTTGCGAAATCACCATGCGAACTCCATCGTCCATTGGCCGCGCGATACTCGTCCAACTCATGCCACACGCGCTTGAATAGAGCCTCGCTGACTATCGCAAGATCGATATCCGAGCGGTCATGAAAGGGTATGAACCTCTTCCTTGGAGCGATGCTAAAGCCAAGTTTTGCAGAGCCAACCATGAAAACGTCCTGGTTTGCGTCTAATCCAAATTCGTTGGCTACTGCCTCACGTAGCTTGTACGCAGCATCGTCCAGAATTGCATAGGCCGATCCATACAAAATTCCACTACGAACGATCCTTTCGTCATTGTCGTCTCCGGCCAACATATCGCGAAATATTGCAAGACGTTTGACAACTTCCTCATCGACAGTCTTTACGTCATCCGACACAAACAAACACCTCCCGTTCACACGCGCTAGTGCTGCGACTCAAGTTTCCATCTACAGTGCACGTCGCAAACTGAGAGCTGTATGCCTGTAAGCGTAATCTTTGCGTCCGAGCGATCGACACGAATCTTCATGTAAGGCGTGACTGAGTTAACAGGTACGGGAATTGTCGCCAATTGAGCACTCGCCAAGTCGAGGTCTTCGACAGCCTCGAACAGCTCAGTCGGTATCTCGATCAGCTCATATTGAACGCCATCAGGTTCCTTAAAGCCACGCAGGATAATGATGCTGTAGGTGGACTTTCGGTAGTCTGCAAACAATTCGACGATGCGAGCCTGTCGATCCGCTTGCTTCCGGGTGTCCTGAATCCACGCTGCCTCTGTAAGTTTCGAGATGTGCACGTACGTCTTACGCATATCCGACGCCGACGATGCCTTCAACGAAATGGGCATTGGAACTTGACCTGGAACCAAGATCGTCGTGTCGAAGAACCTCTGTGTGGCAGACGCCGAGGACACCACACCCCACCCGGCCGCCATACACGCAGCCTCGAAGGCCGCCTCGAATTGCGTCGTGGACAACGGCTCGCGACTGAGCGCATGGTGCGCACGCAGTCGAGCTAGGAACGCCTCAGACCACTCTTTGGTTGCCAACCACGACCCAGGAAGCAGCTCCGCACTGACCGGTGCAAGGAGTGCGTCCACGAACTCGCCTACGACCTCAGCTTCCTGGTCGTTCAGTCGATCGATCTTGCCGTGGAGGTCTTCGCGTTTCACGCCGCTTCGTCGCACGCGTCGATGGACCTGATGTCCTCGACTTGCAGAGATGTCTTGGGCAGAACGACCGACGCAATGTCAGGGCGATTACCAGTCAGGCTCCACTCGACTGCACAGGCGATCTGGAACGCGATCATGGGAGGCACAGCGTCTCCGACGTGACGATACTTATTCGCAAGGCTCGATCCCCCAAACTTGTAGTCAGCCGGGAACCCGTTCAAGATTGCCAGCTCCCGCAGACTACACAGTCTGTTATCGGTGGGGTGCGCATACCGACCATTCCCGACATGTCCGCACTCACGCTTGATCGTCGGGGCCGGCCTGTTCCACGCCATGCGCCCGTAAACGTCTGGGTGGCTACCTAGCTTCTTGCGCTCAATCAGACGCAGCATCGCGGGCGTCAGAAACTTCTCTGTCTTCTTTCCACCGGCGATCAAGTCACGCCACGATCCACCGTCGTGTGGGATAGCCGCGATGCGCCCCTTGCTGATCGGTGTCGTGAATCGAGGAGAAATGTGCGCGTCGTCGTGCGGGTCGATCCCGCCCGCGCTCAGGCTTGCCAATTGGCCTATCGCGCGCTTCACCGTCGCAGCGTCACTCGAAACCGTGTAGCCCTCCCACAAGTTCTCCAGTGTCCGGGGGTGTAGACCGTCGCGCGTTGCAACGATCAGAGCCCGTTCGCGCACTTGAGGAAGCCCAAAGCTGGTGAGCATGTGCACGTCGGCTTCGACTGAGTATCCGAGAGCGTTCAGCTTGGACTCGAGTTTGAGGAAGTGAGCACGGAAGTTACCGTTCAAAAGCTCGCGCGCGTTCTCCATGACGATGACCCGAGGTTCGAGAGCTTTCGCGTACAGCGCTACTCGGGTGACCAGACTGTTTCGCGCGTCGTCCACCAAGTGGTTGTTCGAGTTCGCGCGACTGAAGCCAGTGCAAGGGGGGCACGCTGACAGTACGTCCACACCGCTCGTCAAACCCAGAGCCTTCTTCAGCTTCGCTGGGGTGATCGAGGACAGATCGACCTGTACGGGCTCGATGCCGATGTTGAGCTGGTACGTGGAGTTGCAGGCGAGCGATCCTGCGGGGCTGGAGGGCTTGCCCAACTGAGCATCCGCCGCCCCGACCACTTCGAAAGCAGGATGGGCATGGAACCCGTAACTCATCCCACCGCCACCGGAGAACAGATCGACTACCGTGAACTTGCGCTCAGCTTCGTCGTCCACGAGCACCTCATCCATAGTCCGCACAGTTCAGATTATTTCGACCATAGCCCGTGCGCAACTTCCACCGTCGTCACCAGGGCATGGGCGTGTCAACGCCGCCTCAGTGCTGGGAGGAAACGCCTGACGCGTGCGACGCTACTACCGAGCACCGACACTTTGTGCTCCAAACGGCGACGTGTACCTGAATACTGTTGCAGTCCAGGGTTTTTGCTTCAGAAACGGGCGCAAAGTCTCTTAGGATCGAGGTATGCCACACGCTGCGATCGCCCTGCCTGATGCAACCGCCTACGTCGCGGACCTGATCGGGTATCGCCACACCACCGATTGCGTCGACCTAGCGCTGATCGCAGAGACGACCGAAGCCGCCGCTGAGCTTGCGTCCAGCGCCCTCGACTTCATCGCTGCGCACGACCCGGTGTCCGCTGCGTACTGCTCGACCCTGACCCTGCTACTCGACCCGACCGTCGACCTGTAAGCGGACACAACGAAGCCCCACCCGTACATGCAACGGTGTGGGGCTTTTCTGGCTATCAGTGCGTCCGTGCGCTTTTCGTGGTGTATGTCATCAAGCCGTGCACGTTCAGATCGTTACGCCGTCTCTCACACACCGGTACGCCGCCTTTGCGCAGCACCGGCGTTCATTTCCCGGACGGTTTCCTCGCCCACGAGTCGCTCGAGGTCGCTGAGGTGAATCGTGATCCAGTTCAGTTCCGCCGCCTCGGATTCCGTGACGGGCTCGTTTGCGCAGAGCTTCGCCGCATCGTCCAGAAGTTGGTACGTCTGGCGCATCAGATCGTTGAACCGTGCGCTTCGATCGGGTAGGTCCATCCACTGCATCGCGCTCACCTCGCTCGTCGTGTGCGACCAGCATGGACGTACCCCTCGACAGTCACAACAAGGCCTGTGGATGAATCTGTGGACAATCTGGGGACATCTGTGGATAGATCTGTGGTTGACGTGTTGACAGCCTGTGGATCATCGACGCCCACACCTGCTGATCTGCACGTCAGCGCCTGTGGAACGAATTACATGCATGTGAGTAACGGTATTCGCGGCGTGTTTCACCTGCGGCGTGTCGTCTGTGCATGGTCTGTGCACACGTCAATTTGACGTGGGCTGGGTCACCATCGATCTGATCTGCAATCAGAAGCTGGCGCGTCTACCACTCAGCCCGTCATCCTCAAGACAGGCGACGGGCTGGGCGGCTACGCGTTGACTGGTTCGACCCAGTGCTGCGCAAGTCCTCGGTTGTACTTCATCCCCGCCTTGGTACGGGACTTGGCGATGTTCAGGTTGTGACGCACCTGGACAGCCGCCTTCGTGTCGTCGCGCAGGTCGTCGAGTGCCTTGGCGAAAGGGACTGCCCCCACTTCAGTTGACTCGTGGGGTTGAGTGATTCAGGCCGCGCGTGCGGTCCGGTTGATTGTCTCAAACTCGATCGGAGTGAGCTTGCCGAGGCATCGTTGACGGCGTTTGCGGTGATAGGTCTTCTCGATCCAGGCCACGATCGCCAGCCGTAGTTGCTCGCGGGTCGACCACCGCTGGCGGTCGAGGACGTTCTTCTGCACGAGTGCGAAGAACGACTCCATCGCGGCGTTGTCACCGCACGCCCCGACCTGCCCCATAGAACCTCGTAAACCGTTGCGCGACAGTGCATGTACGAACTTCCTGGACCGGAATTGGGCTACCGCGATCCGAGTGAACGATAGGCCCCACCGAGCCTCTTTGCGCCACAGCATTATCCAATGCGGACACCGCTAACGAGGCCTTCATCCTGGAGTCGATCGAGTAGCTGACGATCCTGTTCGACCACATGTCGGGACTGCCCTGGCGAAGTGCTGGGTCTGCGTTGGGTCGATGTCGACTGGGACGCTGCGACACTGACCATCGACCGCCAGCTTGTGAATGTCGTCAGGACCGTGATGGAAGACAAGCCCAAGTCAGACGCAGGTGGGCGCGTCATCGCATTGGGTCAGGAAGGTGTGGCTGTACTGAAAGCTCACCGAACCGCGCAGGCTCGCGAACGACTTGCCCTGGGCGAGGTCAACAACACCACCGATCGCGTCTTCACCACCGAAGACGGTTCCGACCTCGATCCGTCATGGCTGACTAAGCACTTCGCGCGCATACTTCTCGATCAAGACCTACTCCCCGTCCGATTGCACGACGTTCGCCACACCGCCGGCAGCCTCATGATCGCGTCAGGCTTCGATCCGAAGACTGTTCAAGCAACCCTTGGCCACTCTGACGGCGCTCAGTGAAAGTGCCCAGATCTGATCTCTGAAAGTGCTCACCCGTGTGGCTCCGCCAATGAGGGCGGGCCTCCTCCGATGCTGGTGGTCTCTGACCACACACCAGCGTCCCGAAGGAGACCCGCGATCTCATGCTTACATGGGAAGAGGACATGGAGATATCCGCACTGCACAAACGAGGCATGTCGATCTCGGACATCGCCCGCCATACCGGCCGCAACCGCCGCACCGTCCGCAACTACATCAACGGAACCACCACCCCGGGTGTGCGACGAAAGTCCACGATGGACCCGTTCGAGGACTTCGTCGACTACATCCGCTACCGATTCACCGAGGATCCGCACCTGTGGGCGGTTGCTCTGTTCGACGAACTGTTGGCCCTGGGTTTTGCACTGTCATATCCGACGATGACCCGCAAGATCCGGCAGCAGAAACTGCGACCGATTTGCCTGGCCTGCAGGACCGCAACCGACCGAGCCAACGCCATCATCGACCACCCACCGGGCGAAGAAACTCAATGGGACTACGTCGATCTACCGAACCCACCCACTGAATGGGGTTGGGGCAGAACAGCACACCTGTGGGTCGGCTCCCTCGCACACTCGGGGAAATGGCGGGCGGTACTGACCCCGTCCATGGATCAACCGCATCTGGTCGACAATCTCGACCGCGTTGTCCGCGCTCTCGGCGGCACCACCCGGGTCTGGCGGTTCGATCGGATGGCCACTGTCTGCTACCCCGAGTCCGGTGCGGTGACCGCCAGCTTCGCCGGCGTCGCGAAGTACTACGGGGTCTCGGTCGCGATCTGCCCACCGCGGAGAGGGAACCGCAAAGGTGTCGTCGAGAAGGCGAATCACACTGCAGCGCAGCGATGGTGGCGATCGTTACCGGATATGAGCGTCGAGCAGGCCCAAGCGCATCTCGACAACTTCTGTGCCTCCATCTCCGACAGTCGCACCCGCCACACCCCGGACGGAACCAGCACTGTCGCCGACCTCGCAGCGGCCGAACCCCTGCAGGAACCGCCGGCGACGGCGTATCCGGTGATTCTCGGCGACAGTCGGACGGCGTCGCGGCAAGCGTTGGTGTCCTACCGCGGCAACCAGTACTCCGTGCCGCCGGAGTTGGCGTCCGCGCAGGTCACCGTCACCCGCGCGGTCGGTGGTAGTCATCTCGACATCATCACTGCCTCCGGCATCACTGCCTCCGGCATCACTGTCGCCAGGCATGCGGTCGCCGCCGACGGTCTCGGAATGATTGTCCGCGACAGCGGTCATGTCGTCGCACTCGAACGGGCCGCGATGGCGACCGCGAACACCGGTAAACCGCACCGCCGCAAAGAACGGATACCACCCGGGCCTGATGCGCTCAGGGCGGCAGAAGTATTGCGTGGCAGCCATTTCCATAGTACGAACAACTCGACAGGAGCAGCTGAAACCGATTCCGCGGCAGCATCATCGGATGTCATCGACCTCTCGGCCTACGAGCGGGCTGCACGGGGAAGGAACACTCTCGCATGAGTGAAACACCGAAAGGAGGTGCCGCTGCCGATCGACTTCCCGCACCGAACACCGCCGAAGCAGCGAGCCTTTACCAACGTCTGCGTGGCCATCTCGGGGTCCTCAAACTCGCCGACGCCGCCGAAGCACTGCCGGCGGTCCTCGACCAGGCCGCGGCGGAGGAGCTGTCGATGACGGCGGCGCTGGAGCGGTTGCTCTCGATCGAGGTTGCTGCCACCGAAGCGCGGCGGTTGGCAGGCAGGTTGCGGTTCGCGTGCCTGCCGACCCCGGCATCGCTCGAGGACTTCGATTTCGACAATGCCGCCGGGGTCGACAAGAAGCTGATCGACGAGCTCGCGACCTGCAGATATTTGGAGACCGCTACCAATGTGCTGCTCATCGGCCCGCCGGGGGTCGGGAAGACGCATCTGTCGGTCGGGTTGGCGCGGGCTGCTGCGCATGCCGGGTATCGGACGTATTTCACCACCGCCGCCGATCTCGCCGCTCGATGTCACCGGGCTGCGATCGAAGGCAGATGGGCGACGACGATGCGGTTCTACGCCGGGCCGACACTGTTGGTGATCGACGAACTCGGGTATCTTCCGTTGCCGGGAGAGGCGGCTTCGGCGTTGTTTCAGGTTGTCTCGCAACGGTATATGAAGACATCGATCGTGATCACCAGCAATCGTGGTGTCGGATCGTGGGGAACGGTTCTCGGTGACGACACCGTCGCAGCAGCCATGCTCGACCGTCTCCTGCATCGATCGGTAGTCCTCGATATGTCCGGTGATTCCTACCGGCTCCGCGATCACAACGCACGATCGGAGAAGCTCCGCAAAGCCGTCACCGGGACCCGTCAACCGCTACAGTGATCACCGCTACCGGGTGAGCACTTTCGCTGAGCGAAGTTGAGCATTTTCGATGAGCGCCATCAACTCCGACCTCAAGCTCACTCTTGGCGTCTACGTGTCGCTGTACGAGGAAGTAGCGCAGACATCCGCTGATGCTGTTGCGTCGTTCATCCCGAGGCGCGCAAAGAGCGTCTGACCGTATCCGAATAGTCGTATGCGTCCGGTAGCTTCCGATGCCAGACAATGCATCGAGGAGGCTGGTCATGGCGTTCGACCCCCTAGACCCTGCAACAAGAAGAGCCGTCGAGGCTGCCAAAGACCCCGCGACCATGAGAGCGGTCGAGAACGCGAAACGCTCTCTCAGTCGCCAACAGGCCTCGAACCTCTTCCCTACTGAGTCACAAATAAGGGCCCTGACTGACGCGATGGCGCGAGCTAACGACTCGATCCGGTCTGCTCTGGACAGCTACGCCGTTGCCCTGACCAAGATCGACACTGCACAACTTGCCCAGGTTCAGCGCGAGTCCGACGAAATGCTTCGTAGTATGGCGAAGACGATCGTGTCTCTACCCAAACCCGCGGACCTTGACTGGACTGCAGCACTGGGCCAAAAGCTCCAACGCGCCATCCCCCTCGATCCGACGGATGATCTCGGTCCCGCAGCGAAGCTCGTGACAGACGAGAAAGTCGATGCAGCCAAGCTCGCAGCCTTCGAGGCCGAGTTCGCAGACGACGACGAGACCCGTGCCGCCGTTCAGGCGGGGGCACGCTGGACCGCGACGGCTCTCAACATCACGTTGGAGGCAGCACGGCTAGTTCTGCTGACGTACATCTTTCTGCTCATAAGTTTCACCTTGATCGTTCTCATAGGTGCGACCCCGACTCTGATCGCGATCATCCTCGCCGTCACGGGGATAGCCCCCCTGGATCTGACGAAATCGATCGCCGCCATAGCCGAAGGTGACCGGGACCAGTAGGCACCACACCACCCGACGAATCACATGTATACGTCACGTACCGCGTGATTGATCAGTCGACGTGCGGGGGTGCTCAGCGACCGATCTCAGCGTGTTCAGATCGCTCTTACGATCGCTGCCATGCCAGCGCCCATGGGACATCACCGCAATTGCTCACACGACAGGTCGCAGATGGCGATGAGACGATGTCGGGCCAAACGAGCGCCGAAGCCATCTCGGCCTTCGAAAGAGAAGCGCTGCGAGGCGTGTGGATGGACCAAATCGGTCGACAACTTCGAACTGCCGAGCGATGTCTGCCTGCGATGCCGTGGGAACGCTTGATGTCACAGTGATGACACAGCACCTCTCAACGTGCCCATCAAAGAAGGCCCCCAACACGCTGGTGCATGTCAGGGGCCTGCTGGTGGAGCCGCCTAAGAGAATCGAACTCTTGACCTTTTCATTACGAGTGAAATGCTCTACCGACTGAGCTAAGGCGGCGTGCCTTTCGGCGTTGATGAGTCTAACGGAGCATCACGTCGAAACGAAAATCGCCCTCCCCCGAGCTCTGCCGCGGACGAGGTTTCTAACGCAGCACGTCGCCCAGCGTCGCCACCATCGCGTAGATCGCGAACTTCGGTTTTGCATTGACTGCCAACGACTCTCGACATTCGAGGATTGCCTCGATGCTCTTCAGCAGCGCCTCGGGCGGCACCGCCTTGGCCATGCGCTCGACTTGCTCGGCCATGTCGGGGTGCGTCGCCGTCGCGGTCGATCCGTACGAGCGAGCGAGCGCATCTCGATACAGGCCCACCAGGTCCATCAGCGCGCGATCGAGTGAATCGCGACCGGTTCTGGTGGCACGCGACTTCTGCCGCTTCTCGAGGTCCTTGAGCACCCCGGCCGAGCCACGAAGCGCACCTGCCGCACCCTTGCCGGTACCGCCCGCACCCAGGGCCGTCCGCAGTTCCTCGGTTTCGGCCTCATCGCGCGAGGCGCTCATCTCTTTGGCCTCGTCCTCGGCGGCCTTCACCAACTCCTCCGCCGCGAGGTACGCCTGATTGGGCCGAGCTGCAGCCGACGCCAGAGCCAGTGCACGTTTACGACGCGCCCGTGCGTCCTCGTCGGTGGCGAGTCGACGCGCGCGGCCCACGTGGCCACCGCTGATCGACGCGGCCCACTCCGCCGTCTCCGCGTCGAGCTTGTCGCGGGTCTGCAGCACCTGCGCGATCGCCGGCACCGTGGGCGTCACCAGCGAGACGTGACGGCATCGCGAGCGCAGAGTCACCGAGATGTCCTGCGGATCGACCGACGGCGCACACAGCAGGAACACCGTCCGCGCAGGCGGCTCCTCGACGACCTTCAGCAACACGTTTCCGGCACCTTCGGTGAGTCGATCGGCGTCCTCGACCACGACCACCTGCCACAACCCGGTGCTGGGTCGACGCGAGGCGATGGAGACGATGTCGCGCATCTCCTTGGTGCTGATGCTCAAGCCCTCGGGCACGACGCGTCGCACATCGCCGTGGGTACCGGCCATCGTCGTCGAGCAGGCCTGGCAATGTCCGCACCCCGGAACGCCCTCGGTGGTGCACTGCAATGCCGCGGCGAAGCACAGGGCGGCGATGGAACGACCGGACCCGGGCGGGCCGGTGAACAGCCAGGAATGCGTCATCGCCGACGAGTCGACGCCGCTGCGAGCCGCCACCGCTGCGGCCGTCAGATCGGCCTCGACATCTTCCTGACCGACCAATCGATCGAACACACCCGCCATGCACGCAACCCTAGTGGTTGGGGCCGACTACCCGAACCCGCGAACTCGAAGTTACGGATGGATACGGCGCGAAAAACGTCCATAACTTCGAGCTCGGCGATTACTCGGTGTCGGTCTTCTTGGCCGGAGCCTTCTTGACCGGTGCCTTCTTCGCGGCCGTGGTCTTGGTGGCGGTCTTCTTCGCCGCAGCTTTCTTGGCCGGAGCCTTCTTCGCTGCGGCCTTCTTCGCCGGTGCCTTCTTGGCAGCCGCCTTCTTGGCCGGTGCCTTCTTCTTCACCGGTCCGCGAGCACGCCTGTCCGCCAACAACTCCGACGCACGATCGTCGGTGATCGACTCGACCTCGTCGTCCTTGCGCAGGCTGGCGTTGGTCTCGCCGTCGGTGACGTACGGCCCGAAGCGACCGTCCTTGATCACCATCGGCTTCTCACTGATCGGGTCGACGCCCATCTCGCGCAGCGGTGGCTTGGCCTCACCCTGACGACCCCGACGCTTGGGTTCGGCGTAGATCTTGAGCGCCTCTTCCAGCGTGACGGTGAACATCTGATCCTCGTCGGCGAGCGAGCGAGAATCGGTGCCCTTCTTCAGATATGGGCCGTAGCGACCGTTCTGCGCGAGGATCTCTTCCTTGGACTCCGGATCGACTCCGACGACGCGAGGCAGCGAAAGCAGCTTGAGCGCATCCTCGAGCGTGATGGTCGCCAGATCCATGGACTTGAGCAGAGAACCGGTGCGCGGCTTGGGACCGGTTGCCTTCTTCGCAGCCGCCTTCTTGGCCGGAGCTTTCTTGGCCGCGGCCTTTTTCACCGCAGTCTTGACCCCGCCGCCGCCGTCACCGTCGTTGCCGGACGGCACCGGAACGATATCGGGCTCGGGGGGCGTGGGTTCGGGTTCCGGCTCGGGCAGGATCTCGGTGACGTAGGGCCCGAAGCGGCCTTCCTTGGCGACGATGTCGTGACCGGTCAGCGGATCGACACCGAGCTTGCGGCCCTCTTGCGGTGTGGCGAAAAGCTTTTCGGCGAAGTCGATCGTCAGCTCGTCCGGCGGGAGATCGTCGGGCAGGTTGGCGCGCTGGCTGATCGGATCGCCGTCGGGATCGTCGTCGTTCTTCACCATGCGCTCGAGGTACGGACCGTAACGGCCTACACGCACATGGATTTCGCGACCCTCGGAGTCGTCGAACAAGCGGATCGAGTTGATGGTGCGAGCATCGATCTCTTCGAGATTCTGGCCGACCATCTTCTTCAGGCCACCGGAGCGAGCCACCGAACCCTCGGCACCGGTGTCGCCGCCGAAGTAGAAGCTCTGCAGCCAATTGCCGCGTCGTTCACGGCCTCCCGCGATGGCGTCGAGGTCGTCCTCCATGCCCGCCGTGAAGTCGAAGTCCACCAGACGCCCGAAGTGCGCCTCCAACAACGCAACCACCGAGAACGCCACCCACGACGGCACCAGTGCACTGCCGCGCTTGTAGACGTAACCGCGGTCGAGAATGGTCTTGATGATCGACGAATAGGTCGACGGCCGACCGATGCCCAGTTCCTCGAGCGTCTTGATGAGCGACGCCTCGGTGAACCGTGCGGGCGGGTTGGTGGTGTGACCGTCGGGATCGAGCTGGGTGGCGGTGACGGCCTGTCCCTGAACCAGTGCAGGCAAACGAGATTCGGCATCGTCGGACTGTCCGCCGGCCTGATCGTCGACGCTCTCCACGTAGGCCTTGAGGAAGCCGGCGAACGTGATGGTGCGACCCGACGCGGAGAAGGTGCACTCCTCGCCGGTTCCGGCCGTTCCGGTGATGCGCAGTGTCAGCGTGGTGCCGCGAACGTCGGCCATCTGCGACGCGACCGTGCGCTGCCAGATCAGCTCGTAGAGCCGGAATTCGTCGGTCTGCAGGGCCGAGTGCAACTGACCGGGCGTCTGGAAGACATCACCGGACGGGCGGATGGCCTCGTGGGCCTCCTGCGCGTTCTTGACCTTGCGGGTGTACTGCCGCGGCGAGGGATGGACGTACTCCGGTCCGTACAGCTCGGTCGCCTGGGTTCGCGCCGCCGAGATCGCCGACGCGGAGAGCGTCGTCGAGTCGGTACGCATGTAGGTGATGTAGCCGTTCTCGTACAGACGCTGTGCGACACGCATGGTGCGCTCGGAGCTGAAACGCAACTTGCGGGCGGCCTCCTGCTGCAGCGTCGACGTCATGAACGGCGGGTACGGCTTGCGCGTGTAGGGCTTGTCCTCGGCGGACGCGACCGTCAGATCGACGCCTTCGAGAGCCTCGGCGAGGCGTCGGGCACGGGGTTCGTCGAGGACGGTCACCGCATCGGACTTGAGCTTGCCGTCGGCCCCGAAGTCGCGACCGGCGGCGACGCGATTGCCGTCGACATTGACCAGGCGGGCACCGAAACTACGCGGCGTTGCCTCGGCTCCGGCGTCGAGCGTGGCCGAGATGTCCCAGTACTCGGCACTGCGGAAGGCCATCCGCTCGCGCTCGCGCTGGACGACGATGCGGGTGGCGACGGACTGCACTCGGCCTGCCGAGAGCTTCGGCATGACCTTCTTCCACAGCACCGGGCTGACCTCGTAGCCGTAGAGACGGTCGAGGATACGACGGGTCTCCTGGGCGTCGACGAGGTCTTGGTCCAGGTCGCGGGTATCGGCCGCAGCGGCGAGGATGGCCGGCTTGGTGATCTCGTGGAACACCATGCGTCGAACGGGGATCTTGGGGTTCAGGGTCTCGAGGAGATGCCAGGCGATGGCCTCACCCTCGCGGTCGGGGTCAGTGGCGAGATACAGCTCGTCGGCGTCCTTGAGCAGGCTCTTGAGCTCTGCGACCTTGCCCTTCTTCTCGGGCGAGACGACGTACAGGGCCTCGAAGTCGTGGTCGACGTCCACGCCGAGACGCGCCCAGGGCTCACCCTTGTACTTGGCGGGAACGTCGGCGGCACCGCGGGGAAGGTCGCGAATATGGCCTACGGAGGCCTCGACGACGTAGTTGCTCCCGAGGTACGGGGCGATCTTCTTTGCCTTGGTCGGAGACTCGACGATGACCAGACGACGTGGCTCGGCGGAGCTGTCCCCCGTGCCGTTGTTACGTGCTGCCACCTTGCTGCCGAACCTTCCCTAGTGCGTTTTCACAGGCAGATTTGCCTGTCCCACTACTAACAGACTGACATACGTCGGCCAAATACTCGCAGATCAGTCACAGATCGTCCTACTCGGCGCGGGGCCAATTGGTACGTGCGTCCACGTTCTGTGGAGCCTCGCCGACGTTCTCGGTGAGGCGCAACAGCCGACGTCGACCGGTGATTCTGAGGCCCGGATTGGAGCCGCGAGTGCCGATGAGCGTCGGAGCAATGCCCGCGCGCATCAAGGATTGGGCGAGGACGGAGTGAGTTTCCGGGGCGTGCGGATCGAGGCCGAGCACGTAGCGTTCGCCCTCCGCCTCGGGGCGACCCGACGCGAGCACCCAGGCGCGCAGTTCGCGGGAACCCGGTACCCAACCGGGCGGGACGGCCTTGACAGCGCCCTTGGTCCACAGAGACGCCAATGCGGACAGTTCGGGCACCGACGCGGTACGCACCAGTGGCCTGTCCTCTTCGGATCGACCGAGCTCCGGCGTCAGCCCGCATTGCTCGATGAGTTCGGCGATGGCATCCGCGCGCCACTGCGCGTCGACCACGACGGAGATTCGGGCCGCACCCGCGGAGGTAACGACATGGCCGGTGGCAGCCAGCAGCCCACTGAGATCGGTCACCGCGGGCGGCAACGACTCGGCGGAGAAGAAGGACAGCTGGTTCACAGCATGGACATTAGGACATCGACGCCTGCGCTCACTGTTTTCGACGCTCGCCGGTGGTTAACGGAAACGAAACATCCCCCTTTTCCATCGGTCAGGTACGACCGGTGGAAAAGGGGGATGACGGTTCTCGACTCCGAAAAGAAGAGAATCAGACTGCGCGAACGCCCGTTGCCTGCGGACCCTTGGTGCCCTGGCCGACCTCGAACTCGACGCGCTGGTTCTCCTCGAGGGTGCGGAAGCCGCTGCCCTGAATCTCGGAGTAATGAACGAAGACGTCAGCGGAGCCGTCTTCTGGTGCGATGAATCCAAAGCCCTTTTCGGCGTTGAACCACTTCACAGTTCCCTGAGCCATGCTTTTCCTTCTCTTTCTAACACCGGATTCGATGGAGCGCACTTTCGGTCCATCGGGCCGGTTCCGACCGCTGCACTTTCCAACAATCCCCCACAGGATTCCCCCTGACGGACGAGCTCTTCCAGTACCGCGCCCGCAACGATAGATCCTGCGAGCGTAGAACGAACACAGAAGCTGCGACCGGGTCAAGTGAACCATGAGTTCCGCGTTCGCAACAGTCGAAAGTCGACCGTTTTCGAACATTTTGTCCGTGTTGTCGAAACCGACAACACTCGACAGGTGAACAGCCGCTTTCACCAGGGCACGAAGGAGTCCAGCAGGGTCCGCGCTAGCATGAGGATGTCGCGAACAGCCCGACGGCACTTGTAGATCGAACGAATGCATGGAGACCGGCAGTGAGCGAGAAACATCCGCACGGCGGTGCGGATGCCGGGAGCTACGGGCAGCGGTTGCTGGATCGAGTATTGGCCGGATCGCCTGCGAGCGAAAGCCCGTTGACCCACGTCGCCGAACTGCCGGCACGGGCCTCGCAGTTCGCCTCCTGGCCGTCGTGGGTGGGCCCGGAAGTGGTGCAGGTGATCACCTCTCGTGGGGTCGCACAACCGTGGACGCATCAGGCACGCGCGGCAACACTCGCGGCCGAGGGCAGTCATGTGGTGCTCTCGACCAGCACCGCGTCGGGCAAATCGCTGGCGTATCAACTCCCGATTCTGACGACGCTGTCCGCCGACGCCAGGGCAACCGCGCTGTACCTGGCCCCCACCAAGGCCCTCGGTGCCGACCAGCTGCGCACCACGATCTCGATCACCGACGAGTTGCGTTCGGCGTCAGACGAACTCGCCGAGGTATTCCCCAGCGCGTACGACGGCGATACCCCGACCGAGATTCGCCAGTGGGCCCGCGCCAACGCGCGATGGATCTTCACCAATCCCGACATGCTGCACCTCGGCATCCTCGGCTCGCACGAGCGGTGGTCGCGCTTCCTCCGCAATCTCCGCTACGTGGTGGTGGACGAATGTCATTACTACCGAGGCGTTTTCGGATCCAACGTGGCGTTGGTGCTACGCCGGTTGCGACGCCTGTGCGCACGGTACGGAGCATCGCCGGTATTCGTTCTGGCCAGTGCGACGACATCCGAGCCGGGGCGAGCAGCCAGTCGACTCATCGGCGCTCCGTGCGAGGAGATCACCGAAGACGGATCCCCGCACGGAGCCCGCACCGTCGCACTGTGGGAACCGCCGCTGCTCAAGGAGATCACCGGTGAAAACGGCGCTCCGGTAAGGAAGTCCGCCGGCGCCGAGGCGTCGCGCATCATGGCCGACCTCCTGGTGGAGGGCGCGCGAACTCTGGCATTCGTGCGGTCCAGACGCGGAGCCGAGGTGACCGCGCTGGGTACCCAGAGAATTCTCGCCGACGTCGATCCGCAATTGGTACGACGCGTCGCCGCCTATCGCGCAGGGTATTTGGCCGAGGATCGGCGCAAACTCGAATCCGATCTGTCCGACGGCACCCTACTGGGCGTCGCCACCACCAATGCGCTCGAACTGGGCGTGGACATCGCCGGTTTGGACGCGGTGATCGTCGCCGGCTTCCCCGGCACCGTCGCGTCGTTCTGGCAGCAGGGCGGCCGGGCCGGACGACGCGGGGAAGGCTCACTCCTGGTGCTCGTCGCGCGCGACGATCCATTGGATACCTACTTGGTGCACCACCCGGCGGCGCTACTGGACAGGCCCGTCGAGGCAACCGTCACCGATCCCACCAACCCCTACATCCTGGCTCCGCAATTGCTCTGCGCCGCAGTCGAACTGCCGATCACATTGGCCGAGGCCGAGTCGTTGAGCGCGGAATCGGTACTCGAAGAGCTCGAGTTGAAGGGTTACGTACGCAAGCGCCCGCACGGGTGGTTCATCACGCCCGAGGGGCAGCAGCTGTCTCCGCACGGTGCGGTGAACATTCGCGGCGGCACCGGTGTGCAGGTGGCCATCGTCGACGGCGAGTCCGGCCGCATGCTGGGCACCGTCGACGGCGGTAGAGCTCCCGCCACCGCCCACCCCGGTGCCGTCCACATTCACCAGGGTGAGTCGTTCGTCGTCGACGAACTCGATCTCGATGCCGGTCTCGCGCTGGTGCACGCCGAGCAGCCCGAGTGGAACACCTCGGCCCGAGAGATCACCGACATCTCGATCACCGCGGTGCACGAATCCGTCGACTACGGCGAGGTACGGGTTGCACTGGTGCAGGTGGACGTGACCCATCAGGTCGTCGGATATCTGCGACGCTTGCTCTCCGGCGAGGTCCTCGATTCCATCGAACTCGACATGCCCGCACAGACACTCGACACCCGAGCCGTCATGTACACCATCACGCCGGAGTTGTTGGAGCACAGCGGCGTTCCGTACGAACGATTTCCCGGGTCGCTGCACGCGGCAGAACACGCCGCCATCGGATTGCTGCCCCTGGTTGCGACCTGCGATCGCTGGGACATCGGCGGAGTCTCGACGGCCCTGCACCCCGACACCGGTCTGCCGACCGTCTTCGTCTACGACGGCTACGACGGCGGAGCAGGATTCGCGGACCGCGGTCACGTGGCCATAGCCGACTGGCTCGCGGCCACCAAAGACGCCATCGTCTCGTGCGAATGCCAAACAGGTTGCCCGTCCTGTGTCCAATCACCGAAATGCGGAAACGGCAACGATCCACTGGACAAAGACGGTGCTGTTCGAGTGTTGACGGCGGTGTTGGCGGCCATCACGCGGGAGGGGTGAGCCTCTCGGGTCCCAGTTTCGCCGCAAACGCGCGCGCACTCGCTGAACGCCGCTCATTGTCAAGCTGTCTGGAGTCGGTTGTCGTTGATTCCGACGCTCGA
>CAUQEL010000005.1:0-227414 GCA_963517305.1 uncultured Rhodococcus sp. | reverse complement strand
CCCGCTCATCGGGGTCGTTCCTGCAGGCTCCACTCCCGCTCATCGGGGTCGTTCCTGCAGGCTCCACTCCCGCTCATCGGGGTCGTTCCGGCCGGCTACCGACGCCTAGGCTTGGCCCCGGGTTTCGGCGCGGTGACCGCCGATGTCACCTCCGGCGAAACAACCGGCTCCCGGTCGATGCGTCGATAGACGAGGTGCTGCTGGGCATAGGTCCACAGGTTGTTGCTCACCCAGTACAGCAGCACCGCGACCGGAAGTACCGGCCCACCGACGAGCACGCCTGCCGGGAACACCCAGAGCACGATCTTGTTCATGATCGCGGTCTGTGGGTTGGCGAGCGCCGCCGCGTCCTGCCGGGCCACGGACGCCCGCGAGTTCAGATGCGTGGCCACCGCGGCGACGATCATCAACGGGACCGCAACGAGCGCGATGCCCCACACCGACGGCACACCCCCGAACGGACCGAAGGCCTCGAGCACCTCCCGAGAGCTGTTGACGGCAGCCGAGATCGGCGCACCGAAGAGTCGAGCGTCGAGGAAGGACTGCACATCGGCGGCGCTGAAGACGTAGTTCGCGGTGTTCGCGTTCTCCTGGGCCGTCATACCGAGATGACCGAATCCGGTTCCGGTTCGGTTGAACGAGCGCAGCACGTGCAGCAGACCGATGAAAACCGGGCCTTGCGCCAGCAGGGGCAAGCACCCCATCAGGGGGTTGAAACCGTGTTCCTGCTGCAACTTCCGCATCTCGGTTGCCTGTCGAGCACGGTCCCCGGAGTACTTCTTCTGTACGGCCTTGATCTGTGGTTGGAGCCTTTTCATGGCGAGCTGGGAACGAATCTGGCTTACGAACGGCTTGATCAGCAGCGTGCGCAGTGTGAAGACCAGAAATACCACTGCCAACGCCCAGGCGAAGCCGTTGTCGGGGCCGAGCACGGACCCGAAGACTCTGTGCCAGAACCACAGCACCGCGGAGACGGGATAGTAGACGAAATCGAGCATGGTGGAGCACCTCACTGTGAGAGAAGTCGGTCGGTTGGCGTGTCGACCGGATCTCGCAGTGGCTCAATAGAACTGGAGCCACCGGTCCGGTCCACGGACCGGACCGGGTGCTCTGGGCATGGGGCGACCTGGCGCATCGGGTTGCTGTTGCCTGCGGAACGATCCCCGAAGTCGCCGCCCGTCCGCTCCTGCAGCGCACGACGACAGCGGGGCGATCACTGCGAGGTCGGACGGCGCACCGAGGACGACCAGCGACGCCGCGACCAACGCACCGAACATAGCTATCTGTGCGGCGGGTTGTGCGTCGACGACGGCGAAGACGACGAGCAGGACGGCCAGGACGCCGACCAGTGTCCCGGCGTAGCGTCGAATCGCCAGGTGAAGGGTTCGAGAATCGAGCATCTTCGGTTCCTCGTGACAGCTTCGCGGACAACGGGTTGCGAAGGCGTGGGGGAACTTTCGAGCTACAGCGCCCCCACCAGTGCACCGGGTGCTCGTGGCTGTGGGCGGCCCGGGGAATCCGGGCGATGCTGACGCCGGAACGACCCGCGAAGGTGGCGTTCCTCTGCGGTGGGGCCGACATTCGGTAGTGACCGCAGCAGTGCGGGAACATCGACTCGGTGCGCGAGCACCATCAGCGCTGCCAGCGCCGCGACGAGGATCAGGGCCACGTCTGCGGTTGCGGTCGGCATCGTCAGGTACAGCGACACGAGGAGAAGAGAAGTGACAACCATGCTCTGGTATCTCATCCCGCACCTCCCCTGGTGTGCCACCGAACCTGATGTCGTTGCTCAGGGTACAGATACCGAAGGGTCCGTGCACAGGTGCCAGGTATCGCCGACGAACACCGGACCGCGAGCCTGTACGCACGGACGCACGTAGTCGGGCAGTCGCTCGAGCTCCGCGTCCGCGTCGGCCGACAACCCACCCACGTAGGACGTATCGATGCGTCCGGTCTGCTCGAAGCGATCGACGTTGTGCCGTGCGATGTACGCATCCGGGTTCAGAGCCGCCAGCGCGAGCACGGTCAGAACTGCACCGACACCTACTGCTCTCGGGAGCCACCGCCCAGACATCCGCACGCCCGACACCAGTACCAGCACGAACACCGATGCCAGCCACCACTCGACCGCCGTGACGAACAACCTGAGCGTCGTGTAGCCGTACTGCTGCTCGTACAACGACATTCGATGCAGGGCCGACGCAACGATCACCAACGACAGCAGGCACAGCGCTCCGAGCAACGCCCGCAATGCAATTCGTTCACGCCGATCGTCGCGGCGGGCCTTCGCGACAGTGACCGCGATGACGAGCAGTGTCAGTACCGTGACCGCGAGCAATTGCCAGAAGCCCTGCCGGGCGTATTCGGCGTTGGTCAGCCCCTCGGTGGTGAGGACGTGCCCCTGCCCTCCGAACAGCGTCGGCACCTGGAACCCGACGAACACGACGAACAGGGCCACCACCGCCCCGAGGGGAACCATCCACTCCCACAACTGCACTGTTCGACGCGGCGACGGTGCGAGGCGATCGAACCGAGGCGGATGCAGCGCGACGTAGGCGACGGCGAGCGCACCTGCTGCGGTGAGCACGAAGACGAGAATGCGACCGACGACGGACGCGGCATCGAACTCGGGTGTCACCGCGCCCAGCGCATCCGAGAAACGCTGGTCGGCTGCACCGAACAACGCTGCGAACACGACCAGGAGCGCGATCGTGACAACGGAGACCATGCCGATCCGCACCGGCCGTGGCCCCTCCAGATCGATCGAACCGGCTCCGCGCCCGGTCCACCGAGCCACGCGCACCGGCAGAAACACCGGTAGTAGACCGCCGAGTGCGATTCCCGTCCACGTCCAGGCGCGGGAGAGCACGACCACTGCGACCACGACGGCGAGCGTCGTCGACATCGTCACGATCCACTCGGCCGATCGCAGTGCAGACACGCTCGCCAATGCCAGCACTCCTGCCACCCCTGACCATTCCCATGGCGTGAGCCTGCCGCGGCGAGCTGCGAGCACAACGGCCACGAAGGCCAGGGCGGTGATCAGCACACCGAACATGTTGTCCACCAACGTCACTGCACCGATCAGCCCGGCAACAGCGGACCCGATCAGCGCCGCACGGGGGGCCTGCGCATACCGCAACACCGGCCAGGTGCGAGGCCCCCAGAAAGAGTGACCGTGCTTCGCTGTCGGATGAATCGGAGTGTCGATCGTGGTCATGGCGCTTCCTTCTTCTGTGTTTCGGGCATGGAAGGTCGGCGGCTGCGGTACGAGGACGTGCAGTCGCGGTTCGGATGGATCGAGAAAGTCAGTGCTCGGGGATGGCCACTCTGATGTGGCAGCCGACTTCGCTGTCGAGGACTTCGATGGTTCCGCCGTGCAGTTCGGTGGCCCAGCGGGCGATGCCGAGGCCCAGACCTGTTCCGCCGTCGGTGGATCCGCCGCGGGTGAATCGGTCGAACACCGCATGGCGATCGGCGAGGGCGATGCCTGGGCCCTGGTCGACGACGTCGAATGCATACGCTCCGCCGATTCGATGGGCCCGCAGCGTCACGGTGCTCGAATGGGGCGAATGCCGCACGGCGTTGTCGACGAGGTTGGTGATCACCTGTGTCATGCGAGATCGGTCGGCCACTACGGTCGAATCGTCGGGCGAGACGACGATCGACACTCGTTCTCGGTGAACGGACGTCGCATCCTCGAGGAATTGCCGCACCGCGAACTCCTCCGGGGCAATGGTGAGCACACCGCCCTCCACCCGCGACAGGTCGAGCAGTTCGCTGACCAGATCTCCGAGCCTCTCGGTTTGGCGCAGCGCCACCGACAGCGCCGCGGGATTCGCGTCGGTCACCCCGTCGACCATGTTCTCGAGCACGGCACGCAGGGCGGCGATGGGCGTCTTCAGCTCGTGCGAGACGTTGCCGATGAGTTCGCGGCGGTACTTCTCGGCGGCTTCCAGATCACTTGCCATGGTGTTGAACGCCGTGGCGAGCTCGCCCACCTCGTCCCTGGACGTTGCCCGCACTCGCGTCGAATAGTCACCTCGCGCCATCGCTTTGGCGGCCGATGTCATCTCGCGCAGCGGTGACGTCATCCCGTGGGCGACGAATTGCGTTGCGGCCAGGGACACGACGAGCGCTGCGAGAAGGGTGTAGCGAAATTGCCAGCCCGCTCCGATCCAGAAGACGACGCTCGCGAGCACCAGCACGATGCCCACGACGAGCGAGACCTTGAGCTTGAACGACCGCAACGGATCCAACGGGCGCGGCAGCATTCGCGTCATCGCGGCGACTCCACGGCGTAGCCCACGCCGTGCACGGTGCGGATGAGATCGCCACCGAGTTTGCGACGCAACGCTTTCACGTGAGAATCGACCGTCCTACTGCTGGCCGAATCGTCCCAGCCCCACAGTTCCGACAGCAGCGTTTCGCGCGAGACCGCCGTGCGCGGCCGAGCAGCCAAGTAGGCGAGAATGTCGAATTCGGTTCTGGTCAAATGGATGTCACCGGAGGGATTGGTCACCCGCCGTTCCCGGTGATCGATCTGCACGTCACCGACTCGAACTGCCTGGGGTTCAGCGGCCACCGTACGCTCGGCACGCCGAACCAGGGCGTGCACGCGAGCGACCAACTCGCGCATACTGAACGGCTTACCCAGGTAGTCGTCCGCGCCGACGCCCAGACCGACGAGCATGTCTGTCTCGTCGGACTTGGCCGTCAACATCAACACCGGCACCGGGCGGGACGCCTGAATACGGCGGCACACTTCGAGCCCGTCGAATCCGGGCAGCATCAGATCGAGCACCACCACGTCGGGATCGATCCGGGCGCACGCGTCGACGGCAGACGGGCCGTCGGCGGCAGTGACGACCTCGTACCCCTCGCCGCGCAGCCGAGCGGCAACGGCTTCGGAGATCGTGGGCTCGTCATCGACGACGAGAACTGTGCGGCTCATGAGAACTGACCCTAGAGGGCGCACATGGAGGAGCCCGTCGGGAAATGTGGAGGTTCGGTGAAGGTTCGAGCAGGGCGTTCGGCGTCGCGGCGGCAGACGGACGCGGTCACACATCGAAATTAGGGTGGGCTACCCTTCCCGCTGTTGGCCAACCCTCACGAAAGGCGTCTCGATGCGCATCCGACCACTTCACCGAACCTTGGCGGTGTGCGCGATTGCGCTGACCACCGCGGGGATGCTGACTGCATGCTCGAACTCCGCCGACGATGCGTCACCGACGGCCGATAGCTCGTCCGATTCAGCGGCTTTTCCGGTCACCGTCGAGCACGCGTTCGGTGAGACCGTCGTGCCAGAAGAACCCACTCGTATCGTGGTGGCCGGATACACCGAGCAGGACACGGTCCTCGCACTCGGCGTCGTACCGGTCGGCGTCACGGAGTGGTACGGCGACCAGCCCTACGCCACCTGGCCCTGGGCACAGGCCGCGTTGGGCGACGCGCAGCCCGAAGTGCTCTCGGCCACCGGCGACGGCTTCGAGGAAGAGAAGATCGCCGCACTCGAGCCCGATCTGATCATCGCAACCAATGCCGGCCTCACCGAGGACACCTACGACAGGCTCAGCGACATCGCTCCCACACTCGCCCAATCGGACGCCTCCACCGCCTACTTCGAGCCCTGGGACGTCCAGGCCGAGAAGATCGGCCGTGCACTCGGCAAGAAGACCGAGGTAGACGCCCTGATCGACGGCGTGAACCAGAAGTTCGCCGACGCCGCAGCCGCGCACCCCGAATTCGCCGGCAGGAAGGCGATCTTCCTCCAGAACGCGTTCTACGAGGGCAAGGCGATCGCCTACCAGGACGGGTTGAGCACGGACTTCCTGACCGAGTTGGGCTTCGTCATTCCCGACGACGTCGACGCCTACGTTCCGGCGGACGGCGGCGGCCAGGCAAGCATCCCGCTCGAGAACCTGTCGGTTCTCAACGCCGCCGACGTGCTGATCTGGGGAACCGAAAGCCCGGGCGACCGCGCCGAATTGGAGAAGGAACCGGTGTACGACGCGCTCGAGCCGGTCGAGGACGGCAACCTCGTGTTCACCGACGGCGTCACGGCGGGCGCAATTTACTTCACCAGTGTGCTCAGCCTGCCGTACGTGATCGACAAGCTGGCTCCGGCTCTGGACGAAGCCCTCGGTGGAACGGCGGCAACGATCACCGGCTGAACCCGGGCGCTACCGAGCGGCGGAACGCTTGTCCATCCACATGGCTGTGGCCAGAACGCCGAGACCGGCCACAGCCAGGCCCGAGCCGACGGCGGCGGGTGCCGTGTAGCCGAATCCTGCCGCGATCACGGCACCACCGACTGCCGCTCCGATGGCGTTCGCCAAGTTGAACGCAGCATGGTTGAGCGATGCGGCGAGCGTCTGGGCGTCCTCGGCCACGTCCATCAACCTCGTTTGCAGACCGGGTACCACCGAGGATCCGGACGCGCCGATGAGGAATACCAGTAGTAGGGCGGTGATCGGATTGTGCGCGGCCACGACGAACACCGCAAGGGACACTGCAGTGGCGGCCAGGCCGACGAAGGTGCCCTTGAGCTGGTACCGGTCGGCGAGCCATCCGCCGGCGTAGTTTCCGACGACCATTCCGAGTCCGTAGATCATCAGGGCCACCGGAACGAAGGCGCGGGCGAGACCGGCGACGTCGGTCAGCGTCGACGCGATGTAGGTGTAGACCGCGAACATGCCACCGAATCCGACGATGCCCACGAACAGGGTCATCCACACCTGGCTGCGGCGCAGTGCGCCCAGCTCGGTGATGGGGCTGGTGGTCGGCATCGCGTCGAGTCGTGGCATCCAGAGGACGAGCGCGGCGACGGTGAGGGCACCTATGGCGGCCACCAGGGTGAAAGCACTGCGCCATCCCAACGCCTGTCCGATCCACGTCGCCACCGGCACGCCGACGACGTTGGCGACCGAGAGTCCCATCATCACCATTGCGACGGCCTTGGCTCGCTTGCCCGGTTCGGCGAGGTGGGCTGCGACCAGAGCCGCTACCCCGAAGTACGCACCGTGCGGCAGACCTGCAACGAATCGCGAGGCCACCAACTCGTTGAAGCTGGGCGCGAAAACTGTGCCGAGGTTTCCGAGGGTGAAGGCCACCATCAGCGCCAACAACAACATCCTGCGCGGAACGCGGGCGGCCAGGGCTGCGATGGTCGGCGCGCCGACGACCACGCCGAGCGCGTACGCGGAGATCATGTGACCCGCCGAGGGCTCGGAGATGCCCATCGTCGTCGCGATGTCCGGCAACAGACCCATCGACGCGAATTCAGTTGTGCCGATCCCGAAGCCGCCGATCGACAGGGCCAACATCGCGAGCTTGCGGCGGGTCGAGTGCGGTCGGTGACTGACGCTCAGGCCACTCGACACCTTGCCGCGCACAGCGCTGACTCGGGACAGAGCGGAATCGGTGACAGTCACAGCAGTACAACCTTCGTGTGCAAATCGGGGGCAGAGGAAACGGCGCGAAGTCGAGCCTGCGATCGGAGGCCGACCGAAGCAGGAACGTCGTTCCGGTCAATTGTCTTCCCGGAAGCGGCTCCGATTCGCGTCGATGAGCGGTGATAGTGCTCACCCGAGCATCTGCTCGAGTTCCGGCCGAGCCCTTGTTCCGGTGGGGTGCCGTCACCCGCTAAGATCTTCGCCAGGTCATGAGTGCCAGCATCGAGCCCCGGCTTGCTGGCCGGCAACCCTCCAACCGCGGTGGGGTGCCCCGGGTGAACGACCAGGCCGATGCGGCACGCGAGTGCCGAATCGACAAGCGCGGGTCCGCAGGACGCGGACCCACTGAATCTTCGGTCCCCAGGGGCCGAGGCCTGTCAGGAGGTTCTCTCATGTGTTGCTGTACCGATACGCCCCGTAGCGCTCGACTTGTCGAGCTTCATTCGACATTCGATTCGTCTTAGACAGACTCGTCTCAAGAAAACGGAGTATCACCAGCCATGACCGATTCCACATCAGACGTCGTCGACGCCACCGGAGCACCCACCGAGGATCCGTTCACCGATCCCGCAGCCGACTGGAGCTTCGAGACCAAGCAGATCCACTCGGGTCAGACCCCGGACGGCACCACCAGGGCTCGCGCTCTGCCGATCTACCAGACCACCTCGTACACGTTCGACAACACCGATCACGCAGCGGCGTTGTTCGGTCTGGCCGAGCCCGGCAACATCTACACCCGCATCATCAACCCGACTCAGGATGTCGTCGAGCAGCGCATCGCCGCCCTCGAAGGTGGCGTGGCGGCATTGTTGCTCGCGTCGGGTCAGGCCGCCGAGACGTTCGCGATCCTGAACCTCGCGGAGGCGGGCGACCACATCGTGTCGAGCCCGCGGCTCTACGGCGGCACGTACAACCTGTTCCACTACACGCTCCCCAAGCTGGGCATCACCGTCTCGTTCGTCGACGATCCCGACGACCTCGAGCAGTGGCGTGCCGCGATCACTCCGTCGACCAAGGCGTTCTACGGCGAGTCGATCTCGAACCCGAAGAACGACATTCTCGACATCCCGGGGATCTCGGCAGTGGCCCACGAGAACGGCATCCCGCTGATCGTGGACAACACCGTGGCGACGCCGTACCTGCTGCAGCCGTTGAAGCACGGTGCCGACATCGTGGTGCACTCCGCGACGAAGTACCTCGGCGGACACGGAACGGCCATCGCCGGCGTCATCGTCGACGGCGGCACGTTCGATTGGACGCAGGGCCGTCACCCCAACTTCACCACCGCGGACCCGAGCTACCACGGCGTCGTGTTCGCCGATCTGGGCGCGCCCGCATTCGCGCTGAAGGCACGCGTTCAACTGTTGCGTGACATCGGAGCTGCGGTCTCGCCGTTCAACGCCTTCCTCATCAGCCAGGGTCTGGAAACGTTGAGCCTTCGGATCGAGCGGCACGTGGCGAACGCACAGAAGGTTGCCGCCTTCCTCTCCGGTCGCGACGACGTCGTCTCGATCAACTACGCCGGACTCGAGTCGTCGCCGTGGTACCAGCGTGGGCAGGAATTGTTGCCGAAGGGGCAAGGCGCGATCATCGCGTTCGAGCTGAAGGGCGGTGTGGACGCGGGCAAGAAGTTCGTCAACGCACTCACTCTGCACAGCCACGTTGCTAACATCGGAGACGTGCGTTCACTCGTCATCCACCCCGCATCCACCACGCATTCCCAGCTGACTCCGGAAGAGCAGCTGGCGTCGGGCGTCACTCCCGGCCTGGTGCGTCTCGCCGTGGGCATCGAAGGAATCGCCGACATCATCGCCGATCTCGAGGTCGGATTCAGCGCGGCGGCATCTTGAGTCACAGCTGCGACACAGGCGTTCGTCCGGAGACGGTCCTTCCGTCTCCGGACGGGCGGTTGGGCACCATCGACATCGGCGGTCTCGATCTCGAGAACGGCGCTCGAATCCCCCAGGTCACCGTCGCGGTGCAGCGGTGGGGCGAACTCGCCACCGACCGCAGCAACGTCGTACTCGTCGAGCACGCCCTGACCGGGGACTCGCATGTGTCCGGTCCGCCGGACGCCGATCACGCTCTGCCCGGTTGGTGGAACGGAATGGTCGGTCCCGGCTGCCCCATCGACACCGACGAGTGGTGCGTCGTCGCGACCAACGTGCTCGGCGGCTGCGGCGGAACAACCGGCCCGAGCAGCGTCTCTCCCGACGGCATGCCCTACGGGTCTCGCTTCCCGGACATCTCCATCCGCGATCAGGTCGCTGCCGAGGCGGCCGTGGCCGACGTCCTCGGAATCGAACGATTCGCAGCCGTCGTCGGCGGCTCGATGGGCGGGATGCGCACCCTCGAGTGGATCGTTGGATACCCCGATCGAGTGGCGGCCGCGTTGATCCTCGCTACCGGGGCCCGAGCAACCGCCGATCAGATCGGTACTCAGACAACACAGATCGCCGCGATCAAGGCCGATCCGGGTTGGCTCGGTGGCAACTATCACGACACCGGAACCTCACCGACGGCCGGACTCGGCATCGCGCGGCGGATCGCACACCTGACGTACCGAACCGAGAGCGAACTCGACATCAGGTTCGGCAACTCACCGCAGAACGACGAAGACCCCTGGGCCGGCGGCAGATACTCCGCACAGAGCTACCTCGAGCATCAGGCTGCCAAGCTCGTCAACCGGTTCGACGCGGCGACGTACGTACTGCTCAGCGAGGCGATGAACCGCCACGACGTAGGCCGCGGCCGCGGTGGAGTGGCCGAAGCTCTTGCGTCCACAGCTGTTCCGACCATCGTCGGCGGAGTCGACTCCGATCGCCTGTATCCGCTTCGACTGCAGAAGGAGATCGCTCGCGAACTCCCCCAGTGCCGCGGACTCGAAGTGATCCAATCGCGTGACGGACACGACGGCTTCCTCACCGAGGCCGATTCGGTGGCGAAGCTGCTCGCCGAGACGATGGAGCTGGCTCGCCTCGGCCAACGCTGACACCACTCTCGTTCACCGGGCTCTGCAGCCCTGAGGTCAGTCGGTGCCCAGCGGATCGATCGACAGCGACAGAAAGACAATTGCACCGCCGACGCAGCCCAGCGCCAGCACATCGAACACGCGACTGCGCACTTGCAGTGTGCCGACACGTGTTTCGGGCAGGCACAGCCGCAGGACGGCCGCCAGCAGCGCTGCGCATCCGAAGATGAATGCGCCGCGCCGCCAGCGATCGGCCAGCACCAGAATCAACGCGGCGAGGACGACGACCGAGACTGCGATGATCGGTAGGTTGCGCGCGACTGCCGCGCGAAATCCCGCGTCGGGCTCGCTTCGCGCATCCTCTGCATCGTTCACGTCCGGTTGGCTCAGCTCTCGGCGGCGACGCGCTCGGCGCGCTCGACGACATTGGTGAGCAGGAAGGCCCGCGTCAGCGGTCCGACGCCGCCGGGGTTGGGCGAAAGGAATCCGGCCACCTCCGCGACACCGTCGGCGACATCGCCGCGCAGTCCGTCCTCGGTGCGGGTCACCCCGACGTCGAGCACAGCAGCACCGGGCTTGACCATGTCCGCAGTGATCAACCCGGGTACTCCGGCAGCAGCGATCACGATGTCCGCGCGTGAGACCTCGGCGGCCAGATCACGAGTTCCGGTGTGGCACAACGTGACTGTCGAGTTCTCCGAACGCCGCGTGAGCAGCAGGCCCATGGGTCGCCCCACCGTCACTCCGCGGCCGATGACCACCGCGTGCGCACCGTCGAGAGCAACGTCGTAGCGGCGCAGCAGGTGCACGATCCCGCGAGGTGTACACGGCAGTGCTGCGTCCTTGCCCAGCACCAGGCGGCCGAGATTGATCGGATGCAGACCGTCGGCGTCCTTGTCCGGATCGATACGCTCGAGTGCAGCGTTCTCGTCGAGATGCTTCGGCAACGGCAGCTGGACGATGTAGCCGGTGCATTCGGGGTTGGCATTGAGTTCGTCGATGACGGCTTCGAGATCTGCCTGGGTGATGTCCGCGGGCAGGTCGCGACGAATCGACGTGATTCCGACCTTGGCGCAGTCGTTGTGCTTGCCCCGGACGTACGCGGCCGAGCCCGGATCGTCGCCCACCAGCACGGTCGCCAGACCAGGGGTGATGCCCTTCTCACGCAGCGTCGCCACGCGGGCGGTGAGATCGACGAATATCTCGTCACGGGTCGCTTTGCCATCGAGAATCGTTGCAGTCACCCGGTCATTGTTCCAGGTTCCGCGTCAGCAGCGGCGCACCGGTCCGATCACCACCGTCAGCCCTCGACGACCAGCCCGTGCGCTGCCGCGTAGGCCACGGCCTGCATCAGCTCGATGTTCGCGTTGCGCACGCTCGCGCTCACCCACAGCGATGCGTCGGCGACGGCTCCCCGCAGATCCGCCTCGTCGAACTTCGCGTCGACGGTGCGGGCACCTGCGAAATCGACCGACCGCACAGTGGCCTTCCGGAAATCTGCGGACACGAGGTTCGCTTCCCGCATCCGGCACCCCGTCAGATCGAGGCCGCGAAGGTCCGCGTTGCCCAGTGAGGCGAGGGTGAAGTCGACCTCGTCGTACGTCGCTGGGCGCATGCGACTGTCGACGAACGTCGATCCCATCATGGTCGAATGACGAAATAAACTGTGCTGCAGGTTGGTTCGAGTGAAAGTACACGACCGAAATGCAGAGTTCGTGTGAATCGATTCGGTCAGGTCGGTACCGGTGAAGTCGCATTCGGTGAACACCACCGAGTCGGTTCGAACGCCGCTCATGTCCGCGTCGCGAAAAGTACATCGAACGAACTGCCTGCCGGTCCACTCCTGCCCGTCCAGCCGCGTGTCGGAAAAGTCCTCACCGATCGTCTGTTCGTCGTCCACCTGCCCCATACTTCTCGGGCTCGTGATGGCAGAGTGAACCGGGTGTTTCGACTCATGTTCTTCGAGCCCCGCATCCCGCAGAACACCGGCAACGCAATTCGCCTGGTCGCCGGGACCGGCTGCGAACTGCACCTGGTGGGCCCGCTCGGCTTCGACATGTCCGAGCCGAAGCTCAAACGGGCAGGCTTGGACTACCACGATCTGGCGTCGGTGACGGTGCACGCGGACCTACCCTCTGCCTGGTCTGCGCTGGCACCGACTCGCGTGTTCGCCTACACCGCCCACGCAACCCGGTCCTACGCCGACGTCGCGTACGAACCCGGCGACGTCCTCCTGTTCGGACCGGAACCCACAGGACTGCCCGACGACGTCCTCGACGACCCACATGTGACCGATCGACTGCGAATACCGATGATTCCGGGCCGCCGATCGTTGAACCTGGCGAACGCCGCAGCAGTGACGATGTACGAGGCATGGCGCCAGCACGGGTACGAGGGCAGCGTCTGACGGGTTTGCGTTCGAGCGCGCTCGAAGCCATAGCGTCCGTCTCATGACTCCACAACGCACTTGGCTCATCACCGGGGCATCCTCCGGTCTGGGGCGCGCTCTGACCGAGACCGCGTTGGCAGCAGGCGACACCGTGGTCGCGGCGATGCGTCGACCCGAACGCATCGACGACCTGCTCGTCGAACACGCAAGGTCGCTACTGCCGATCGCCTTCGATGTTCGCGACACCGAGTCGGCTCCCGCCGTGGTCGAGGCGGCGATCGACCGGTTCGGACGGGTCGACGTGCTCGTCAACAACGGTGGCGTCGGGCAGATCGGTTCTGCCGAGGAGGTCGACGACGCCCGGCTGCGAGACATGCTCGACCAGCACGTGGTGGGTCCCGCCGCCCTCACCCGTGCCGCGCTGCCGGAAATGCGGGCGCGGGGCACCGGAACGATAGTGCAGATGAGCAGCCAGGGCGGCCGCATCTCGTTCCCGGGCGCAGGGTCCTACTCGGCAGGCAAATTTGCCCTCGAAGGCTGGTCGGAGGCGCTGGCCGGCGAGGTCGCACCGTTCGGTATTCGAGTTCTGATCGTCGAGCCGAGCCGATTTCGGACCGCCTTCAACAGCGCCGACGTACTCGAACGCGCCGCACCCGTGGATGCGTACGCCGATCTTCTCGGCGATTTCAGAGCCGACATGCTCGCGGCCGACGGTCGACAGGAAGGCGACCCGCACCGAGCGGCTCTCGTCATCCGTCAGCTGGTCGGAGCGGAGTCCGCTCCCCTGCGTATTCCTCTCGGACGCGAGGCCGTCCGGCGGCTGCGCGAGTCGTACCGCCGCGAACTGGCGTCTCTGGAGACCTGTGCCGAACTGTCTTCCAGCGCGGACTTCCCGGGTGTACCCGAATCCGTCCGCCCGGTCTGACGGCACCGCCCGGACTATCTTCTGTACTCATGGCGACGACGGATTTGATGAACAGGGCGCTGGCGGCCGTGGCGGATTCGGAGGCACCGTTGACCGTCGAACTGGTGCACGAGCTGATCGAACCCGGAGAGCTCGCCGAACCACTCGGCATCGCCGAGGTGGCCGAGCTCCTCGATATCTCCGCGCACACTCTGCGGTACTACGAGCGGTGTGGCCTGATCGAGGTTGCTCGCGACGGACTCGACCATCGGCGGTACGACGACGCGGCTGTCCGCCGGATCGTGTTCCTCACCCGGATGCGGTTGTCGGGAATGCCGATGCGCGACCTGCAGCACTACGTCGAACTCGTCGACGGCGGAGAACATACCGTTCCGGAACGACTCGACATGCTCGTCGGGCATCGAGACAACGTCCGACGTCGGATCCGCGAGCTGCAACTCTCTCTCGTGGCAACCGAATACAAGATCGCAACGTACGGCGGTGCCACCGGTCCGTGAAACTCGTGAGGTCGGGTCCGCTGCGATGTCGACACTTTCGGGAGCGCGGCTACGCAGCCCTGCATTGCGTTCCGGAAGTTGCCCGGGTTCGTCGGTGTTCCGTCGGCCTCGGAGGTGGAACTTGTTGTGAGCGTCGACAAATCGACCTGGTCGGAGAGGTAGTTCTTCTGTGACACCGAACTGTCGAGCGCGCCCGCGTTTCGGATCGCGTCGGAGAGCAGCCCCCCAGTGGAATCACCGGTATGGGGTGACTCGATGCGATCGTCGATTCGTCCTCCTGCGACTGTCACCGTCTCCACTGCGCGACTTCCGGCGGTGATCGAGAGCTGCCCGGTAACGATTTTCTCTCGTTCGACCGGTGCCGAGGATTGATACCACTCGGAGTCGCCGGCCATCTCGGGCGCGAGCACCAGACCTGTCCATTGCACCGACATGTCAAGTGACGGAACAGAACTCGACGTATCGGGCGTTGAGCGCGATAGCGAGCCGAACGTGCATCGGGCGTCCACCACCGCTGCAGCCGGGGTACCAGAAACCGGACTTCTGCGACGATCCGTCACCGGATGCCGGCGGCACCGTTACACAAACCTCACCTGCTTGCTGCCATGTACTCGCGGGGCGGGGTACCGTGTGCCGCACCGGCCCGTTTCGCTCGTGAAGGAGCTCTCTTTTGTTCTCTGTTTCCCTGCCCCGTCTCTCGTCCTCCAACTCCTCTCCCGCGCGCACGTCCAGTCGGTTCGGTAGTCGAATTGCCCGCACCGCAGCAATATTCGCCGTGGGCTCGGGATTGACGGTCGCAGCCCTCTCGGGCACGGCCACTGCGTCGGCAGCCCCCGTCAACTGCGTGTCTCCGCCGTCGGCCAACGACATCCAGGTCGACGACACCGCAAGCTGCGGAGCCACCTCGAACGGCACCGGGCGGGCCACCGCAGGCGCTGCCGACAGCGGCACCGCCGTCAGCGTCAACGACGGACCCGGCGCGACGACCACCTACGCCAACGGTTACGGCGTCGCCCTCGGAGCGAGCAAGAATGCAGGAACGGCATACGCACTGGCACTCGGCGGCGGAATCGCGCACTCGTGGGCCGACGCCGGACAGACGACTCTCGCGGTCGCCGGGTGGGGATCCGGCGCTACCTCGGAGGCGCAGGGCGTCGATTGCGTCGGACCCCTGTCACTGGCACTGAACCTCACGAGCGGCCAGTTCTGCGTCCTCGGTAGCTGATTGCCCGGTTGCACAGCACGAATCCAGTCGAACGGAGCCGATTACCCCGACACGAACTCGTCGAGGTAATCGGCTCCACCTACATAAACGGTGTGGCCGGACCTCTCTATCGGCGTGACGGCTGCATCCACCACAGCCGCCGCGAATTCGGCAACGGTTGGAAGCGCACCGTGCGCGGCGCGGGCGGCCACCGCCTCGGGGTTTCGTCGCTCCAGCAGAGTGACCACGATGGTGCCCTCGACCATGTCACCGGACAAGACGACGAGGTCGATTCCCCGAGAATTCATTTCGGGAATCATCTCGCGCAGGGCATCCTCCCCTGCTCGCTTGCTCGCAGCAATGGGCTCGTACTCGACGGGCACGGGCTTCCTGCCGTAGAAATGCGCCTGATGACTGGTGAGAAAGACGATTCGTGAACCTGGATTCATGCGGTCGGCAACCGCTCGAGCCAACGCCACTTGCGCATCGCGATTGATGCTCATGGCGTAGCCGGGATCTGCACCGAGCTCGAGTCCACCAGACGCATTGAGAACCAGAACGTCGATTGCGCCGAATTCGGCTCCGACGGCGTTCAGCATCGCGTCGACTTCTTCGGGGTCGGTCACGTCGGCACCGACGGCGAGTGCGCGTCCTCCGCCTTCCTCGATCGAGTGCACAACAGCATCGGCTCTGCGCTTCTTCTCGCGGAAGTTCACCGCCACTGCAGCGCCTTCGGCTCCCAGTTGCAACGCGGTCTCCGCTCCGATTCCTCGGGACGCACCGGTGATCAACACAGATTTTCCTACCGCGCGATGCATCATCGACACCCTCCGCTTCGAGTTTCGAACTGCTTCGATTTTCGAACCACTATGATCGAGCGCGATGGAAATCGCAAACGCACCCCGACAGTCGATGATGGCGGTACTCGATCTCCTGGGACAGCGATGGAACCTGCGCATTCTCTGGGAGCTGCGGAGCGGACCGCTCGGGTTTCTCGAACTCAGGCGACGTACCGATGACATCTCGTCCAGCGTGCTCGCCACGCGACTTCGCACCCTCATCGATGCGCGAGTGCTACACAAAGACTCCGACGGCTCCTATTGTCTTACCGAGCTCGGTGACGAGTTGGGGCCGGCACTCGAGCCGCTCTGGCAATGGGCGCAACGATGGAACGAGAGCACCGACCCGGCCGAACACCGCCCCTGACCTGACGAGTAAGCCCTCCTCGAAGTGGATCTCCGTTTCTGTCGGTGGCCCGGGTTACTGTTCTTTCAGTTCGAACAGGCGTTCTTGTTTCGGGTCACCGGGGGGTGAAAAGATGGGTGCACTGCCAGCTGTGTCACTGGAGGCGTTGACCGCGGCCGCGTGTGAGGAGAATCGGCAAGCGGCCCGCAAGATCTCCGCCTGCTACCGCGTGCATTGCGACTGGATCACCCTCGATACCAAGCACACGCATTACAGCCGATACGGGCGCACCGAAATGGCGGTCGCGTTGGGATGTTCGGCGACCGTGGCCGAATCGTACGTGTCCGTCGGCGTCGCTCTGCACACCCGACTGCCACTGCTCAAGGTCGCGTTCGAGACCGGTGCGGTCGACCTCGCCCGCGTGAGGACCGTGTGCCGGATCCTCGACAACCTGAGCGACGACATCGTGAAGAAGGTCGAGGACGAGATCGTCGAAGCGGCCCGACGGTCGTCCCCGGGTCCGCTGGAGCAGGAGATCTGGGAGATCCTGGTCCGCGTCGCCCCCGAGGAAGCAGCAGCACTGCGGGAGTTCGCGAAGAAGTTCCGCACCGTCACCTACACCCCGGCCGGGGAACTGGCCCGGATTCGGGCGGAGTTGACCGCACCCGAAGCCGCCGCTGCATGGCAGCTGCTCGAGGAGATGGCCGACACCCTGTGCCCGAAGGACCCGCGCGGGAAGAAGGAACGCCTGTGTGATGCGTTCATGGCCCGCATGCACGGCGAACCTCGACTGGAATGCCTGTGCCAACGGGAGGATTGCCCGAAGAAGGGTGCGGTGTTGCCGGATCGGCGGGTGCCGTTGACGATGATCACCGTCGACATCGCCACCCTGATCGGCTTGCTCGCCAACCCGGCGTATCTGGCCGGGCACGGTTCCATCGACCCCGATCTCGCGATGGAGTTGGCACGCAACAGTCACTGGCAGGTCCTGCTCACCGAAGCAATCACTCTCGCCGAATCCCTCGGCCTCGCCGTGCAGAACCCGGAGACGGGGGAATGGGAACGAACACCGAAAGACCAGACGCAGGAGCCCGGCTCAGAGTCGCAGACAGCGACAACCGGAACAGAGCCCGACGCCGGATCAGGGACGAACGCTGCGGCAACAAGCGCTACCGAGCCTCACAATTGCACCGGCAGCGACCCGGAACCCGAGACCGAGACCGAATTCTGCACGACCACAGACGCTTCCGCCGATGTCGTCACCGATTCGGCTACTGCCCCGAATGCGGAACCGGCGAACGAATCCGCCCCCGCAGCATCGCCGAAAAACGCGCCGGCACCGACAGCGACTGGTTCGACACCCAGCCCGACAGGCGAATCACCTCGAACACCGGATCCAGCACATGGACCTACGCCGATGCCGCCGCCGGAGCCCATCACTACATCCGGTAAAACCGAGACCCGGAGGGCCCCAGACCAACCTGAGCGAACCAAGACAGTCACACCGACACCGACACCGACACCGACACCGGGACCGAGCACCACGCACGGAAGAGTCCTCCCGCCGGAACCAGAGACAACGGCGTCACCGGCTCCGACGGACGATCGAACCAAGGACGCCCCTGCCCATCCAGCGGCCGATCCATCTCCACCCGACCCCGGGGGAGGCGCAGACAGGCCACGACGGACGCAGTCACTGACGTCTGCCGCAGCGCTGTTCTGCACCCACACCCCCGTCGGCAGGGGCACACGGCACAGCTCTGCCCTCGATCTGGACGCCATCAGACATCCCGCCCGCAACATGAGGGCACTCGATCTACGCTCGACGAACCGGCCGGACCACCGCACCGGCTGCACCGCCGGTGGCCTTTACCTCGGCAACGCGACCCTCGCCGCCGCGCTCGAAGCCGCCATCGCCGCCGACCCCACCCTCGGCACATCCGTCCCCCGCGGCCCACTCACCGACCGAGCCCTGATCTACCGCCCCGACACCCTCACCACCGCAGCCGTCCGCCACCGCGACAGACACTGCCGCTTCCCCGGCTGCCACCGCCCCGCCGCACGCTGCCAACTCGACCACGTGAACCCGTTCGACCACGCCAACCCCCTCGGCGGCGGCTGGACCACCGTCAACAACCTCCAATGCCTCTGCGAATACCACCACTCCGTCAAAACCGCCGGCTACTGGAAAGCCGTCATGCTCCCCGGCGGAGCCATCCTGTGGACATCGACATCGAAGACCACCCGAATCACCCTGCCCGCCAACGGCACAGCCGTCCCCATCCTCGGCAACGACCTCAGACCACACATCCCCACCACACCCCGAAACTCCGGCATCATCGCCTACCCCCACCCACCCGACAACCCGAGGTCCGAATCAGAGCCAGATACCCAAGACACCGACACCCCGCCCTTCTGAAGATCGGGGATTCGCGGAGGACTGCGGACCCGTGCCGATGCCCACGCCAAGATCGGGAAGTCGAACCCAGGTGCACGAACTCGATGGACGGTCGGCCTTCGCCGAGTGTCGACGTCGGTCAACGCAGCCTGCAGAACGGTCGTCGCTCGTCGACCGGCATACTCGAGAAATGAGCAATCCACGTGCAACGGCTCGCCCACGAGCACTGACGTTGCACGGCCGCATCCGAGTGTTGACGATGAGTGTGGCAGCCCTGGCGGTCGCAGTGAGTGCTCTCGCGATCTATCTCGTCGCGGAGCAGGCCCTCCGCTCCCAGATCGCGGATCGCGTGGAACGCAACAGCGACGCCATCATTGCCAGCGCGGCAACGGGGGTTCCGGCCAATCTGCTCGGCTTCCGCATCGAAGACACCGAGGGAACCGCGGTGAAGGTCGCATTCGCGACGACTGACGGCACATTGGTGACGTCGACGAACGGCTCCGAGCCGTTCACCAATTCCGACGGAGTTCTGGACGATGCAGAAAGATCTGTTATCGACGGCACCACTGATAGATCTCTGCGCGAGGTACGGGGCTATTACATCTCTGCCAAACGCACCGACGCAGGCGAAACGATCCTGGTGGCCGAATCGCTCAGCGGAGCGTCACCGCTACTCGGCAAGCTCACACTCGCCCTGGTCCTCGTTGGGGCATTTCTCGTCGCATTGGCAGGTGTCGCCGGTGCCGCCGTCGCACGCACCGGGCTCCGCCCGGTCAGGCGACTGAGGGCCGGCACCGAGCGTGTTGCCCGCACAGGAGATTTCGAGCCCATCGACGTCAACGGAGACGACGAACTGGCTTCATTGGCCAACAGCTTCAACGAGATGTTGGCCTCCCTGTCTCGTTCGCGAGCGCGGCAGGGGCAACTGATCATCGATGCCGGCGCGGAACTGATGGAGCCGCTGACAGCATTACGCACCAACATCGATCTACTGATGTCGCTCGACCGGCCGGACACTCCGGATATGCCGGAGGACCAGCAAAACCGATTGCGCGTCGAAGTCATCGCTCAGATGGACGTCATCATCGGGCTGGTGCACGACCTGGTCGACCATGCCCGAGAGCCGGCACCTGCCTCGCAGTGACGCGCGAGTCAGGGTGACGCAGTGACGGCCGAGAACCGTTCAGAACCACTACCGTTCAGGACGAGAGCCGCACGCCGGTCAGCTTTTCCGAGGCGTCCCACAAGCGACGCGCATCGTCCATCCTGCGCATCGGCTTCCACATGTCGACCTCGGTCGGTGGCCCGCCGATGAGTCGCTTCGGGCCGAAGAACCGATCCCCACGCGCGTTGCTACCAGCGGCCGCCATCAATCCCGGCTGCGCTGCGCTGTCCACAGTGCCCGCAATGCCGACGCGGGCAAGAACGCCGATCAACCGTCTGCCGGCCGAATCTTTCGGTCGCCCCAGTCCCGGCTGTGCCGCAAGCAAATTGGTGGGCGAAATTCCGGGGTGAGCGATGTTGCTGGTGATTCCCCAGCCGCCTGCCCTACTACGAGCCTCGAGTTCGCGTGCGAACAGAGCCACCGCGAGCTTCGACTGGCTGTAGGCCTTCATGACGTAGTAGGAACGCTCCCAGTTGAGGTCGTCCCAATTGATGGTCGCCGACCGTGCCGCAATGCTCGTCTGATGGGTGACCCGCGCATTACCTTTCTGCAGCAGCGGCAGCAGTCCGAGAGTCAGTGCGAAGTGGCCGAGGTGATTGGTACCGAACTGCAGCTCGAATCCATCCTGGGTGACCTGACGCGCAGGTGGCTGCATGACGCCTGCATTGTTGACGAGTATGTCGATCGCCCGGCCATCGGATGAGAAATCGTTCACCAGAGCGGAAACGGACTCCAATGACGACAGATCCAGCGCCCGAGTGGTGACCTTCGCTCCCGGTACCGCGACCCGGATCGATTCGGCCGCCCGCTCCCCCTTGGTGGCCGAGCGCACCGGCATGACGACCTCGGCACCGGAGCGGGCGAGCTGAGTGGCGATGACCGTTCCGATTCCGTCGCTCGCTCCCGTGACGACGGCAACCTTCCCCGTCAGATCGGGAAGGGATGTGTGTGCTGTTCGGCCCATGACAAGCTCCTGTGTTGGTGTGTTGGTGCGGATTCGACCTGCAGAACCCATGTTCGACGACCGTGCCGGGCTTATCCAGGACTTCCCGATCCACTGATACACCGCCATCGCCGATCTCGTCAGGACAGAACCTGAGTTCCGACCACCGCGAGCAGTTCCAGTTTTGTATAGCTCTCGCTGCCGGGTACTGCCGTGTACACCAGCAGTCGATGCCCTTGCTCGGGGTCCAGCAGGGTCTGGCAGTTCAGTTGCAGCAGGCCGACCGTCGGGTGCAGAAACCGCTTGGACTCCGGTGCGTGAACCCCCACTTCGCGCTTCGTCCACAGGGTTCGAAATTCCTCGCTGACCTCGAGCAGCTCGGCGGACAACTGCGCAGCTCTCGACTCGGGTCCGCGAAGAGTGACGATCTCGCGCAGCCACGACGCGTACACCCGAGACAACACGGCACGTTCTTCGGGCGGGTACGACTGCCGGGCCTCGGGGTCGGTGAACCATCGGTATCCCAGACTCCGGTTGGGTCCGGTGCGCAACGACGCATCCCCGTTCAGTGCCGCTCCCAGGGGCGTCTGACGGAGCGTCTCTCCGATTTCGGACACGATCTCGGCGGGCGTGTCGTTCAGGCGGTCCAGAATTCGTAGCATTCCTGGGCTGACGTACTCGCTCGACGAGCCGCGGACGGGAGGATTGTGCCCGGCGAGTCGGAACACGTGATCACGCTCGCCGAGCGACAGATGCAATCCCTGTGCGATGGAGGCGATCATCTGCGCCGACGGCGCGGGTCCGGTGGCCCGTTCGAGTCGTGCGTAGTAGTCGGTCGACATGTGGCTCAGTTCTGCGACCTCCTCCCGGCGGAGGCCTTGTGTGCGCCTGCGTTGCCCGCGTGGCAGCCCGACGTCCTCCGGTTGCAGCGACTGCCGTCGCTGCCGGAGAAACGCTGCCAATTCCGGTCGATCGATCACGTCGGTTCCTTCTTTCCCGTGCGTGCGCATCGCGCCTGCAGTGAATTGTGCCTGCTGCGCGGTGGCTATTGTCGACAGATGAGTGCTCCCTTGACCGTCGTCACCGGAGGAAGTCGCGGAATCGGCGCTGCGGTGTCAAGGCGGTTGGTGTCCGACGGGCACGATGTGGTGATCGGCTATCGCACCGATTCCGCGACCGCTCGAGCCGTTGCGAGCGAATTGTCGACCTACGGCCGAACGGTGATCGCGGTACGGGCCGATACCACCGACGAGCAGTCGGTGGTCGATCTCTTCACCGCGGCCGCCCGGATCGGCACCGTCACCGGTCTGGTGAACAACGCCGGTTCGGCGCGTGCCGTGGGAGCGCTGGTGGACAACGACATCGAGACCATCAGAGCGGACCTCGACGTCAACCTCGTCGGGGTGCTCACCTGCTGCAAATATGCGATCACGGCGATGGCCGAATCGGGTGGCTCCATCGTCAACATCTCCTCCGCTGCCGCAACCCTGGGCAGTCCGGGGATGTACGTCCACTACCGGCAGCCAAGGCGGCTGTCGATACGCTGACGGTCGGACTGTCGAAAGAAGTTGCTGCGCAGAACATCCGCGTCAATGCAGTGGCACCCGGAGTCATCGAGACCGACTTCCACCGAGATCCGGAGCGGCCACAGAAGATGGCGTCGAGCATCCCGCTCGGCCGCCCCGGTGTGCCGGACGAGATCGCCGGGGCGGTGTCGTGGTTGTTGTCCGAGGATGCGCGATACGCGACCGGAACCGTCATCAGGGTGGCCGGCGGAATGTGAGTACTTCGTATCGCCGCTATCGAGGGGCGATGCGATGCAGCTCCACGTTCGTCAGCGCACCGTGTTCGGCTGTAGCCGTCATGTACGTGCAGAACGGTTGCCGACGCCGATCCGTCGGCGATCCCGGGTTGAGCAGCCGAAGACCGTTGTCTGCGAACGTGTCCCACGGTATGTGACTGTGCCCGAACACGAGCACGTCCGTTTCCGGGTACGCGGCCGCCATCCGTCGTTCCCGTCCCGTCGCGGCACCGGTCTCGTGGGTCACGGTGAACCGCAACCCGCCGAGTACGACGTCGGCGCGTTCGGGCATCAGTGCTCGCAACTCCTCACCATCGTTGTTGCCCCAGCACGCGACCAGTCGACGCGACCGCTGCGAGAGTTCCTCGAACGCGGCCAGGTTCACCCAGTCGCCGGCGTGGATCACCACATCGGCGGCGTCGACGGCGATCCATACCTCGTCGGGCAATGCGCGAGCCCGTTTCGGGAGATGGGTGTCGGCAATCAGCAGCAGCTTCATCATTCGATTGTGCACTTCGCCGATCATCGGAAGTCCCTCGATCTGGACGCGACTCGCAGATCCATCAGTTGCAGATGATCGGCCACCACGGTCACCGCGCCCTCGGCGTTCTGCACTTTGCCTCGAATCAGCAACGCCGGAGCCGTGATCGCCAGCTTGCGGTACTTGGCCCACAACCCGACCGAGCACACGACGTTGACCATGCCGGTCTCGTCCTCGAGGTTGATGAACGTGACGCCTCCGGCCGTTGCCGGCCGCTGGCGATGCGTCACCGCTCCGCCGACCAGCACCCGGTCGCCGTCCGGAATCTGCAGCAGCCGGTTCGCCGGGATCACGCCGAGTGAATCGAGCCGATCTCGAAAGAATTGCGTGGGATAGGAATCCGGTGACACACCGGTTGCCCAGACGTCGGCCGACGCCAGATCGAGGTCCGACATTCCCGGTAGTGCAGGCGCTTTCGTCGACGCCCCAATACCGGGGAGCAAGCCCGGGCGCTCCCCCGCCGCCGCGCCCGCAGCCCACAGCGCCTCTCGACGAGTGATGCCGAAACACCCGAGCGCGCCTGCCGTTGCCAATGCTTCGGCTTGCGCCACCGACAGTTCGACGCGTCCGGTCAGGTCCAGGAACGAGGTGTACGGCCCGTGCGCCTCTCGCGCGTCGACGATCTTCTGGGCCAGTGCGGTCCCGATGAACTTCACATCCGCCAAACCCATGCGAATCTCGAGGCCGTCCGCTTCGAGATTCGCGTGGCCGAGACTGGCGTTCACGTCGGCACCGTGGACGAGTACACCGTGTCGCCTGGCGTCGGCGACCAAGGATTGCGGTGAGTAGAAGCCCATCGGTTGGGCGCGCAGCAAACCGGCACAGAAGGCGGCCGGATGGTGCAACTTGAACCACGACGAGTAGAACACCAGTGAGGCGAAGCTCTGCGAATGGCTTTCGGGGAAACCGAAATTGGCGAAAGCCGAGAGCTTTTCGTAGATGCGGTCCGCTGCCGCGCCGGTGATGCCGTGAAGATCGCGCATACCGTCGTAGAACCGACCGCGCAGCAGTTCCATCTTCTCCGGTGATCGCTTCGACCCCATGGCACGGCGCAGTTGATCGGCGTCGGCAGCACTGAAACCCGCGACATCGATGGCCATCTGCATCAGCTGTTCCTGAAACAGCGGCACTCCGAGTGTTCGATCGAGCGCCTTCTTGAGCGACGGATGCTCGAAGATCACCGGCTCGAGTCCGTTGCGGCGCTTGATGTACGGGTGCACCGAACCACCCTGGATCGGACCGGGACGGATCAGCGCCACCTCGACCACCAGATCGTAGAAGTTCCGCGGCTTGAGCCGCGGCAGAGTGGCCATCTGCGCGCGAGACTCGACCTGGAACACCCCCACCGAATCGGCACGCTGGAGCATCTCGTACACCTCGGGCTCGGACAGGTCGATCGAGGCGAGTTCGATGTCGATGCCCTTGTGCTCGGCGATCAGGTCCATCATGTAGTGCAGCGCCGAGAGCATGCCGAGTCCGAGCATGTCGAACTTCACCAAACCCACTGCGGCACAATCGTCTTTGTCCCACTGGAGCACACTGCGGTTCTCCATCGTCGCCCATTCCACCGGGCAGACGTCGGCGATCGGCCGATCGCAGATCACCATGCCACCGGAGTGAATGCCGAGGTGCCGAGGGAAGCCCTCGATCTGCCGCGCAAGTTCGAGAACCGACTCGGGAATGCCGTCACCTTCCTGATCACCGACTCCGGACCAGCGGGTGATCTGCTTGCTCCATGCGTCCTGCTGCCCCTGCGAAAAGCCGAGCGCACGGGCCATGTCTCGCACCGAGGACTTGCCGCGATAGGTGATGACGTTGGCCACCTGAGCGGCATGAGTGCGGCCGTACTTGGCGTAGACGTGCTGGATCGCCTCTTCTCGACGGTCGGATTCGATGTCGATGTCGATGTCCGGTGGCCCGTCGCGTTCGGGTGCGAGGAAGCGCTCGAACAGCAGCTTGTTCGCCACCGGATCGACGTTGGTGATGCCGATCGCGAAGCAGACAGCCGAGTTGGCCGCCGAACCTCTTCCCTGACAGAGGATCTCGTGTGTCTTGCAGAAGTGGACGATGTCGTGGACCACCAGGAAGTAACCGGGGAATTCGAGCCTCTCGATGATGTCGAGCTCGTACTCGAGCTGCGAATAGGCGGCCGGGTTCGCCGACTGCGAGCCGTACCGACGAGCGGCCCCCTCGAACGTGAGTCGACGCAGATAACTGATCTCGGTGTATCCGTCGGGCACATCGAAGGGTGGCAGGCGCGGCGCGATCAACTTCAGATCGAACGAACACTCACGACCGAGCTCGACGGCACCGCGCACCGCGCCGGGATAGTGATGGAACAGTTCCGCCATCTCCGCCCCGGAACGTAGGTGGCCGCCGCCGGTCGGTGCCAACCAACCGGCAGCCTCGTCCAAGCTGCTCCGTGCGCGCACAGCGGCCATCGCCATGGCCAATCTCCTGCTGCGCGGACTGGCGTAGTGCGCAGCTGTGGTGGCGATCGTCGGAAGTCCGTACCGCCGAGCCAGCGTCGCGAGAGCGTCGTTGCGCTCGTCGTCGTCTGCGACGCCGTGCCGGGTGAGCTCGACGGTGACGCGATCGGATCCGAACCGGTCGACGAGAGTGCGCAGCGCGGCCTCGGCCGCCTCCGGACCACCATGCGAAAGCGCCTGCCGGACATGCCCCTTTCGGCAACCGGTGAGAATCTGCCAGTGACCGCCCGCCGATTCGGTGAGCTCGTCGATGTCGTACTGCGGCTTGCCTTTGACCCCGCCTGCCAGGTGTGCCGCTGCGATCCGACGCGAGAGCCGGCGATACCCCTCCTGGCCGCGAGCAAGCACCAGCAAGTGAGTGCCGTCGGGATCGGTCTCCCCGGCTCGGGATCGATGTGTGTCCAGCGAGAGTTCGGCACCGAACACGGTTCCGATGCCGAGAGCTCTGGCTGCCTCTGCGAAGCGCACGACCCCGTAGAAACCGTCGTGGTCGGTGATGGCGATGGACTCGAGGCCCAGGCGTACCGCTTCCTCGACCATTTCCTCGGGCTGCGAGGCGCCGTCGAGAAAGCTGAACGCCGAGTGCGCATGCAATTCCGCGTACGGCGTCACCGACAGCGCGGGCTTGTCGATGGTGCGGTCGTAGACGTCCCGCTTTCGTGACCAGGCCGGGCTGTCGCCGCCGTCGCCCTCGGCCACCGGCTTGGGACGCCCGGACAGGACTCGCTCCATCTCCGACCACGTGGGTGGTCCGTCGTTCCATCCCATCGAGCCCACCCCCTTCACGCCGCCGTACCATCGAACACTTGTTCTAATGAGAACACGAGGGTCCGACACGGATCAACTAGAGTCGAATCGCCACTGACCCTTTTTCACCGAATCCCTTTCACAGAGCCGGAGCACAGACGTGACGCGTTGGGCATCGTTCGTCGTATCGCACAAACGATGGGCACTCGCAGTTGTCGTCGCCGTCGTCGCAGTCGGCGGGATCTTCGGACTCGGCGTCTTCTCGAAGCTGAGTGAGGGCGGTTACGCCGACGCCGGCAGTGAATCGTCCGAGGTCGCGCGACTGGTGCAGGGCATCGGCCAACCGACCCCCGACATCGTCGCGATCTACACCGCCCCCGAAGGCCGAGCGATCGACGACATCGGACCGCAGGTGCAGGCGACGCTCGACGAGTTCAGCAGTCGATACACCCTCGGCAACGTCAGCTCGTACTGGAGCGCAGACCCGATCAGCAAGGAATTTCTGGTTTCCGAGGACCGAACCAAAGCGCTCGCCACGGTGTCCCTCGGTGCGAACTCGGGCGTCACGTTCAACACCTTCGGCGAGCTTCCACCACAGCTCGAAGTGCCCGGAATCGAATCGCAGTTCGCCGGCGCGTCGGTGGTGGGAGTCTCGCTCAGCGAAACCCTCGAACGCGACCTGATCCGCTCCGAGATCATCGCTGTTCCCATCACACTGCTGCTGCTGATCTTCATCTTCGGCGGCGTGATCGCTGCAGCCGTTCCGGTGTTCGTCGGCATTCTGAGCGTGCTCAGCTCCCTGGCGATCCTGCGGGTGCTCACCGAGTTCACCGAAATCAGCTCGTTCTCCATCAACGTCGCGTCGTTGCTGGGACTGGGCCTGGCCATCGACTACGGACTGTTCATCGTCAGTAGGTTCCGCGAGGAGCTGCGCGGTGGACTGACGCCGATCGACGCGACGATCCGCACCGTCGCCACCGCAGGCAAGACCGTCGTCTTCTCCGGACTGCTGCTGATCTGCGCATTCGCCGGGATGCTCGTCTTCCCGCAGGCGGTGATCCGATCCCTCGGGTTCGGGGCCATGGCCGCGGTGGCGAGTGCAGCCGCCCTGTCACTGACCGCGGTCCCGGCGCTGCTCGCGATTCTCGGCACCCGCATCAACTCCTGGACGTGGTCGCGCACCGCGTCCGATCGCAGCGATGCACGCGCACACAAGTTCTGGGGCGGCGTCGTCACCCGCGTCATGAAGCATCCGGGCATCGTCGCTGCCGTCATCGTCGCCGGGTTGCTGATCATCGCCACGCCGATCCTGAAGGTATCGCTCGGAGAGGTCGACTACACGGCGCTGCCGAAGGACAACCCCGCACGCATGGCATTCGAGACCCTCGGTTCCGACTTCGAATCCACCGGCGAGGGCGCAACCGTGGTTCTGCGCGGCCTGGACGGCGTCAAGCCTCAGGGCGCACCGATTGCGGCACTGACCTCCGCTGTGGAATCCACTCCCGGTATCGCCCGAGCCGAATTCCTGGGATCCAAGGACGATTTCGTCACGCTGCAGGCGTCCTACAGCGAACCGACCGACGGACTCAGCGAGGCCGAATCCCAATCCGACGCAGTGGCGGCGCTGCGCTCGATCGCTCCCCCGGACGGCACCGAGATCCTCGTGGGCGGCGGACGAGCCAACGTCGACGACGGCAATGCGGCGATTGCGAAGTGGCTACCGGTGATGATCGCCATCATGGTCGTCTCGACGCTGGTGTTGCTGTTCCTCGCATTCGGATCGATCGTGCTGCCGATCAAGGCGGTCCTGATGGCCGGACTGAGCCTGGCTGCCACCTTCGGCGCACTCACGTGGGTGTTCCAGGAAGGCCACGGAGCCGGCCTGCTCGGCGTCACCCCCGGACCGCTCGAGTCGACGTTCGTGGTTCTCATTCTCGCGGTCATCTTCGGCTTGTCGACCGACTACGAGGTGTTCCTGATGTCGCGCATGGTCGAGGCTCGCGCGGCCGGAGCGAGTACCGAGGAAGCGGTGATCTTCGGCGCTCAACGCACCGGACGCATCGTCACTGCGGCGGCGTTGATTCTGATCGTCGTCACCGGGGCCTTCACGATCTCGGGTCTGTCGATCATGAAGTTCCTCGGCGTCGGTGTCATCTTGGCCCTGATCATCGATGCGACGATCATCCGTATGTTGCTGGTTCCGTCCTTGGTCAAACTCATGGGCGAGGCCAATTGGTGGGCACCGGCCTGGATGAAGAAAGTGCACGAAAAAGCCGGTATCGGGCACTAGCACCAGAACTTACTTCGGAGTAAGGTCGGCTCGCATGGCGAACTACATCGTGACCGGCGGTACCGGGTTTCTCGGGAAGAACGTCCTGCCCCGACTGCTGGAGCGTGATGCGAACGCCGCGGTCCACGTGCTGGTGCGTCCGGAGTCGGCGGCCCGCCTCGAACGACTGGCACAGCACCTCGACGGCGGAGACCGAATCCACCCGCTGGTCGGCGATCTCACCGCGCCGGAGCTCGGACTCCGAGACGTGCCTACCGACATCGACCACATTCTCCACCTCGGAGCCGTCTACGACCTGACCGCAGGTGAGGAGCAGACCCCGACCAACGTCGCCGGAACCGCCTCGGTGATCGGCCTCGCCGAGAAGACCGGGGCCCGCCTGCACCACATCTCGTCGATCGCCGTTGCCGGAGACTACCGAGGAACGTTCTCCGAGAACGACTTCGATCTCGGGCAAGGATTTCCGACTGCCTATCACCGCACCAAGTTCGAGTCGGAGAAATTGGTGCGCGACAGCGCTGCGGACTGGCGGGTCTACCGGCCTGCCGCGATCATCGGGCACTCGGAGACCGGAGCCATCGACAAGATCGACGGCCCGTACTACTTCTTTCCGTTCTTCGCGCAACTGGCCAAGCTGCCCTCCGTGCTACCGATCACGGTGCCGAAGATGGGCGCTACCAACCTCGTTCCGGTCGACTACGTCGCCGACGCCATCGTCGAGCTCGTACACCGAGACACCACTCCCGGCAGCGTGTTCCATCTGGTCAATCCGGTACCTCAGTCGATGGCAGAGGTCTATGCCGCCTTCTCGTCGGCAGCCGGATCTCGCGCGAAAATCATCGACGTACCAGGGGCGCTGGTCGCTCCCGTCGTCTCCCCCAAATCCAGGGCCGTACGCAAACAGCGCGACGCCGCCCTGCGCGATCTCGGCGTGCCACCGGTGATGCTCGAACACCTGACTCTGCCCACCGTGTTCGAGTCGGCATCGACACAGAAAGCGTTGCAGGGCAGCTCGATCACGCCGCCACCACTGCGGACGTACGCCGATCGCGTGTGGACGCACTGGCGGGAGAACTTCGATCCCAAGCGTAACCGCCGAAACGACCCACGCGGGCCGCTGTTCGGCCGTCACATCGTCATCACCGGTGGCTCGTCCGGAATCGGCCGAGCCAGCGCCGAAGCAGCTGCCCGCAAGGGCGCGGTGGTCATTCTGCTCGCGCGCGGTCAGGATCAACTCGACGAGGTGGTCGAGCACATCCGCGAATCGGGCGGCACCGCATATGGCTACTCGTGCGATGTCACCGACAGCGAATCGGTGGATCAGACCGTGAAAACCGTTCTGAGCGAACACGATCACGTCGACATGCTGGTGAACTCCGCCGGTCGATCCATCCGCCGCGCCCTCTATCGATCCACCGATCGCTTGCACGACTACGAGCGCACCATGGCCGTCAACTACTTCGGGGCCATTCGACTGGTGCTGGCACTGTTGCCACACATGCGCGAACGCAGCTTCGGGCACGTCGTCAACATCTCCAGCGCTGCCGTTCTGGGGCACCCGCCACGATTCTCCGCCTACGTGGCAAGCAAGGCCGCACTGGACGGCTTCACCGATGTTGCTGCCGCAGAAACACTCTCGGACGGAATCACCTACACCACCATCCACATGCCCCTGGTGGACACACCGATGATCACCCCGACGGGCGACAAGAACGTCGGCCCGGTCTTCTCACCGGAGAAGGCTGCCGCGATCGTGATTCGCGCACTGAGCGACAAGCCGAAGCGAATCGACACTCCGTTGGGAACACTCGGACAATTCGGTGCCATGTTCGCGCCCAAGGGCAAAGACCGCACGATGCATCAGCACTACCGCACGTTCGCCGAATCCGCTGCCGCCAAGGGCGAAACACCGGTACCGATCGAGGACGGGAAAGTGCCCTACCGAGTGCGACCGTACGATCCGAAAGCTCCGACCGCACGCATCGGCAAAGTGATCCGACGCGTCGGCAGATTGGTACCCGGCACGAGCTGGTGACCGGCAGAATTCAGCGCAGCAGAGCCCTTCCCCAGACCCGTATGAATCCCTGACTCAGGTACGTCAGAGTGCCGATGCCCAGAACCCATTTGACGGTACTGACCGCGGTGGTGGCGCGGACGACGGTGTCGGTGATCTGTTCTCGGTTGTCGACCAGTATCAATCCGACGATGTTCTCGATGTAGTCACCGGCAGCGGAGGCCACGGGCGCGACGGCCAATGCCGTCGTCGCCGCAGGGCTCAGCGGGGTCTTCTCCGCCAGGCTCCCCGCTCCTGCACGTAGTGCGATGGCGTATATCGCCGGATGCACGAAGTCGGGCAGATAGTGGCTGCGGAACCGAGCGATCTCGGTCTCGTCCATGCTCGCCAGGATCTGCCGATAACGCTGAGCGGACCACGCCGTCTGCACGGCAAGCACTTTCGGAGCTGCGGGGCCGAGCAGTCGGGCAATGTTGGCCTGGGATACGAAAAACAGTGCCGACCAACCCAGCATCCGACGATCCAGCGCACCGAGAGTCATGCCTGCAGACCCTAGTGCGTCAGGAACGGGAGAACGGCGGCCTCGAACGCCGAGTATCCGTCGCGATGGATGCTGTGTCCGGTACGAAACGCATCGACGCGACAGGTCGGAATCTTGGCGACCATCGCGTTCAGCCGAATCGGATCGACCATGCCGCCGGGACCGCCCCGAAGCACCAGCGTCGGAGCAGTGATGTCGGCCAACGACTCCCACCACTGCGGATTCGGCCGACGGAACTGTTCGAGAGCAGTGGTGGTCATCGAGCGATCGAAGGCGAGTACCGCGCGGGGATGCAGAACGACGCTGGTCGCTGCGTGCCAGAGTTCGGTGACCGACGGCATCTTGCCGGTCAGTGTCGGCGGGGCGTCCCCTGGCCGAATCGGTATCGGGAGCTCTTCGAGGACCAGACGCCGAACCAGCTGCGGGCGACGCTGAGCGACGAGTGAGACCGCGTATCCGCCCAGGGAATGCCCGACGAGATCGACTTCGTCGAGCCCGAGGTGGTCGATCAACGCCAGCAGGTCTGCCCCGAAGGAATCGAACTCGTACGTGGACGTGTGCGCACTCTTGCCGTGTCCGCGCAGATCGACGGTGATCACCCGGCTGCCCTGCGCAATGAGTGCGCGGGTGAACCGATCCCAGGTCGTGCTGTCACCGCCCATGCCGTGCACCAGCATCACCGGTGCCGAATCCGAGTTCGCCTGCCCCAGCGGGGTGAACGAGCGATACGCGATATCGACGCCATCGAGGTCGACCGTCTCCGACATCATCTGCATTCCCTCGAATGTAGCGGTGCCGCTATTCGTAGATTCCTTCCACCCGCCACCGACCCTCGTCGAACACCAGCAGCAAGGCCCTTTCGTCGTCGAGCACCACCTGGGCTCGCGCCGTCGGACCCGTCGACCCGTGGCCACTGTCCCACCATCGCTCGTCCACCGGCCACGGTCCGGCCAGACCCGTCAACTCCCATTCCTTGGTCCCCCAGCGCAGTCGCGACGGCGGCGCATCGAACACACCACGATCGGTGACGCCGATTCCGGTTCCCGCCCGATTCATCAGCATCACCGTCGGACGTGTCTCGATCACTGCCGCCGGAGCAGGCTCCGGTAGCCGTCCAGGCCAGGGATCCGACGGATCGGACATCGGCACCAATTCGTCACCGAGCGGACGCAGCGTGATCCGCTCGGCCGGCCCGCGGCCACCGCTGAGCACACCACCGAGCACGGATTCGCCGCCGAGCAGACCCTGCACGCGCACCAATGCCCGACGCGCCCTCTCGTCCTCATCCCCGACGCTGCCCCACAAACCCAGTTGCAGCTCACCGGCGGCCACCACTTCGATGGGTTCGAGCCGCAGCACGGTGATCGCGGACGTCGGCTTGTTCTCGCTGCGCCCGGTGATCCAGCCGTCGAGTTGCCACCGCACGCGGTCGGCTGTTCCCTCCGGCGTCAACGGCTCGGCGCACCGCCAGATCCGCGACAGATTCTCGCCGTTACCGGTACTGGCATGCACCAGCAGACGAGTGCACGCAACGGCAGCGGCAGCGAGCTTGGTGTGCAACTGCTCGGCCAACCCGCGCCCGGCGAACGCAGCTGCGTCGACCCGATCGATCGGCGGATCGCACTGGTACTCCACATCCAGGTCCGGCGGTAGAGCTCTGGCCGACGGCGGACGTTCGGGCTCACCTCGAGCACTGCGATGCGCCAACACGGCATCGGTACCGAAGCGCGACGCCACATCCCCGGGAGACAGTGCAGCGAAGTCGCCGATGGTACGTAAACCCAAGCGCCGCAACAGGTCCACCAATTCACCGCGATCGGCGGCGGACATGCTCGGTTCTGCCGAGAGTTCGGCCACCGGCAACGGCGCGAGAAAGCCTGCACCCCCGCCGCGCGGCACCACCTGCGCATATCGCGCGGCGACGACGGCGGTGGACAGCTCGTCGGCGATACCGATCTGACATTCCACACCGGCAGCCGACGCTTCGTCGATCAACCTTTCCGCAGCCCGATGCTCGGTACCGAAATAGCGTCCGACGCCGCGGGCAGAGAGAACCAGCAGGCCCGGCCTGAGCACTTCGACTCCCGGCGCAATGGCGGCGACGGCCGAGACCACGGGCTCGAACAGTCGCGCATCACGATCGGTATCGGCAAGAGCGACATGCACATCCGGGCACCGCGCCTGCGCTTCCCGACGGCGCAGGCCGCGCTTGATACCCGACGCCCGTGCCGTCGCCGAGCAGGCAACGACCCGATTGGCCGAGGTGACGACCACCGGATGCGTCGCAGGCAGATCTGCCTGGGCAGCTGCTGCAACGGCAGGCCAATCGGGGCACCACAGTGCAAGAACACGGCTGGCGAGAACACGGCTGGAACGGTTGATACTCATGTCGAGACCGCGATCGACAATGGATTCTGCTCGCGCTCCTCGGCATGCCACTCGATGCGGCCGTTCTCCGAACGCAGATCGAGTCGAACGGTGCGGGGCCGCATCGCCTTGCCGCGAGCGCACACCGACAATCGGACGCCGCGCAGTCGGCCGCGGCCCAGCTCCCGGCCCGTGCCGAGGCCGTCGTATCCGTGCACCGACGCGTCCAGTCGTAGCTCTGCCCCGTCCCAGTGTCCATCGGTCACCAGCAGCGTCGACCCCTTGCTCCGCGCTCTGGCCACCACGGCCCTGGCCCGGGTGGGCGATACCGACAGACCGCCGAGACCGAGTACCACGAGGTCGACACCGTCGAGCAGAATGGCCGCCACTTCCACCGGGTCGGGACCGGGATCAGGAATCAGAGCCAGCTTGCTCAACTGTGCGCCCATCTCCACCGCGGCCAGAATCCCGAAACGGGGCTGCCCGATGACGGCGACATGCCCACCGGCACCGGTCACCGCAGCCACCAACCCGATCAGGAGCGAGCCGGCACCGGACACCGAGGCCACCGTTCCACGCACCAGGCCGCCGTGCGGCAGCACCTCGATCAGCGCAGACGGCACCGGAAGAACGGGTCGTTGACGGGTTGGACGCTGCGTCGACGGTTCCGGGTGCACGGGCTCGACGGCGTCCGAATTCTCGATGCGCACCGACGCCGTTTCGCCCCGGGAAGGCACGGCAGCCATCCGGCTACGCAGCAACGCCACGCGCTCCGGCAGCGACAACCCGTCGAGCGCATCCGGCGTGACAGAAGCTCCCGATACAGTCATGTCACTCCCCTTCACGGCGTAGAAAATCGAGCCGAAACTTCGGTGTTCGACGAACGCGGGAAGTGGCGTATTCGAACACAATTTCGATCTGCACTCAGTAAAGCCGCTCGGACGGCAACTCGTCAAGGTGATGCCGAAGCCCCTGGTAGATGCCTCCGTTCCTCGGCTGCAGGCACGTCCCGCCATCGTCAACTAACCTGTGGACGTGACGGATCAGCAGCGTGTTCGACGGGGCGTCGGGCCCGACTACCTCCTGGCAGGCAGATACCGCCTGGCCGGCAAACTCGGCGGTGGAGGCATGGGCGCGGTATGGCTCGCCACCGACACGCTTCTGCACCGTCAGGTGGCAGTCAAGCAGGTCACGTCCACCACTCGGTTGACCCCACAGCAGGCCGTGGAAGTACGCAACCGGGCCATGCGCGAGGGTCGCATCGCTGCCCGACTCTCCAGCCCCCACGCCATCGCGATGCACGACGTCGCCCTCGTCGACGGTGAGCCGTGGTTGGTCATGGAATACCTGTCCTCGCGCAGTCTCGCGCAGGCACTCGGCACCACCGATTCGCTACCGCCGTTCGAGGTCGCTCAGATCGGCGCACAGATCGCCGACGCCCTGACCGAGGCGCACGAGGCCGGGATCGTGCACCGAGACATCAAGCCGGGCAACATTCTGATCGCCGATCGCGGAAAAGATTTGGGCATCGTCAAGATCAGCGACTTCGGCATCTCCCGCGCCAAGGGAGACGTCGAAGCAGCCGACGACAGCGTGATCACCGGCACCCCAGCATATTTCGCGCCCGAGGTCGCGCGCGGACAGGATCCCACCGCAGCCAGCGACGTGTTCTCCCTCGGCGCAACGCTGTACACGGCCATCGAAGGCAAACCGCCGTTCGACATCGATCACGATTCGATCGCACTGCTGCACCGGGTTGCCAAGGGGCAGATCATCGCTCCCACCCGCAGCGGCGATCTCACGGGACCCTTGCTGCACATGCTCGAACCCGATCCTGCCCGACGCCCCACCATGGCGCAGGCCCGCGACGAGATCATCGTCGCCGCGATCAGCAAGCGCGGCAACATAGCTCAGCTGCGCGGGGTGCCTCTGACGTCTGCGGACGGCGTGGTCCCGGCGTGGGCGAGGCGCTCGACACCGGTCTCCGAATCTCGCCGCCCGTCACGGGAGTTCGGAAGAACCATCGCGGGTCTACCGGCCGTGCAACCCGGTGAGAGCCAGGCCAATCCGGTACCGTCGACGTATTCGCCACCGCCGTTCGATCTGCCGAAAAAGAAGAAGAACCCGATCGAGGACGTCCTGATGCGCATCGAGGACGTCATCGGTGACCGAACGTCGATTCCGTCGACCGCGATCCTCGCAGCACTCGTGCTCGCCGTCGTGGTCGCTGTCGTTCTGGTGATCATGCTTGTGATGTGACCCGACATCGGGCACCTGATCAGCGCGCCTCGTGCACGATGATCGCGATCTGAACTCTGTTGCTGCACTCCAGTTTCGTCAGAATCCGTGAGACGTAGGTCTTCACGGTCGCGATACTCATGTACAACTCGGCACTGATCTCGGCATTGGACTTCCCCGACCCGACAGCACCCGCAACCTCGCGTTCGCGATCGGTCAGGGAATCGAGCAGGGCCTGCGCCCGCGCGGTGGCAAAGTCGTGCGATCGAGCGTCCTGCTCGCGCCAGTGGGCAACCAAGCGTCCGACGGCGGTCGGCGACAGCATCGATTCCCCTGTTCCGACGCGATGCACCGCGTCGACGATGTCCCGCGGCGGCGTGTCCTTGAGCAGGAATCCGTTTGCGCCCACTCGCAGTGCGCGCAGCAGATACTCGTCGGTATCGAAGGTGGTCAACACCACGATGGCCGCCGTGAACCCCTCTGCGCGAAGTATTTCGGTGGCCGCGAGACCATCGAGGACCGGCATCCGCACGTCCATCAGAACCACGTCGGGAGACAACGTATGCACTGCTTCGATGCCACCGCGACCGTCGGCCGCCTCACCGACCACCGTGATTCCAGGAGCAGAGCTCAGGATCAGCGACAGGCCAGCGCGAACCAACGCGTCGTCGTCGACCAGCAACACCGTGAGCACCTCGGGACCATCGGCTACTTCGGGCACGGCAACCACGCTTCCAGACGGTAGACCACTCCGTCTCCGCGACGCGCGATGCCGTACTCGATTCGTCCGCCGGCCAACTCGATACGTTCGCTCAGACCGATCATTCCCGACCGTGAACCGGGTACAGCCGCGAAACTCTCTGTACCGAGACCGTTTTCGAGCCACACTCGAAGATCGCCACCCACCAGCGCCAGTCCGCAGCGCACCGGTAGGCCGGGCGCATGCTTCCTGGCGTTGGTCAGACCTTCCTGAATCACCCGATGAACGGTGCGGGAAACGGAGGGCGACAGCGTTGTGTCCGAGGGCATCTCGTCGACGAACGACACTCGAGTACCGGCCTTCTCCGAATCCTCGATCAGTTCGCCGATATCCGCCACACCCGGTTGTGGACGCGCCGAGGCCACGACACCCGATCGGAGCACTCCCAGTATCTCCCGCAGATCCTCGAGGGCACCGTGTGCATTGACTCTGATGGTCGATGCGATCGCCTCGACTTCGTTCGCACCGACGTCCGGCCGCACCTCGAGCGCTCCGGCATGAAGGCTGACCAACGAAATCCGATGTGCGAGAGCGTCGTGCATCTCGCGCGCGATCCGCTCGCGTTCGAGTCCCCGAACGGTCTCCGCGCGCAGATTCGATTCGGATTCCGCTCGCTCTGCCCGCTCACGCAGAGAATCGATCACCTCGCGACGCGATTTGACGACTATGCCCCACGCTGCCGGGATGCTCAGAAAGGCGAGACTGGTTGTCGCGATGTACAGAATCGACTGCTCGACCCACACAGTCGTCCACATCATCGACGCCAGAACGTGCAGAACCACCACAGCCGCGGTGACCCGCCACGACTTTCGAGACGCCACGGTGAAGACGGCCACCAGTTCGGCACCGCCCACTGCATCGGTGAGAACAGCACACACCGCCAGCGCTACGGCGATCTCGATCGGCCACCGGCGACGCCACCACAACAACGCTGCACCGAGAACACCGACGACGATCGAGACGACCGTTCGAGTGGTGGTCATCCCCTCGGTGCCTGCGGCCACCAACAGCACCAACAACAGCGCGAACGCGATGGCGGCGATATCCCATGCACGTTCTCGATGCCATCGCAGCACAGTCATGATCTGACCAGGGGGCGCCAGTATTGGCTGGTCTTCTTGTCGCGCACCACCACGCCGAGTCGGTCCAGCTCCGAACGCAATTCACGCGCATCCGAAGCGGCCTTCTTCTTCAAAGCCATCTGCCGAGCTTTGAGCACCGCATTCACCTCCGGTGCCAGACCAGGAGTCTCGGGCACCCACAAGCGATAGAGATCGTCGTACGGATCGCCGGGCGCAACCGAGTAGCCCCGCTCCTCGAACGCCGCCTCGATGGCATCACGCTTCTCCTCGCTCGGTACCCGCACCAACTGCCGCGAGGCATCGTCGAGCAGAACCAGTTCCTTGCCGTCCACGAAGACTGTGCCGACTCGAGACTTCGAGACCGTGGCGGTCTCGCCCCTCTCGGTGATGCGTACTTGCGCCGTCGATACCGTCACTCGCGCGGTCTCGTAGAACGCGACGGCCACCAGCGCCAACCCCAGTAGTATCCCCACTCCGAGGCAGACGTATCGCACCCACCATTGCGACCACGACGCGATCAATTCCAACGGACCCTGGAACGGTATCCAGGTGAGCGACGCTCCCCACTCAGCCACATACGGGACCGTGAATCCCAGCAACCCACCGATCACCACGGCACCGGCGATCAGGAAGAACCGATCACCACGGGAGAACCACAGCACCGCCGGCGAGGTCTCCCCGAGCATCTTGTCGTCCATACGCTCACGGTATCGACAGTGGGAGCTGGTACCCAGTCATCGAAAGTCGACACTTCGCCGACTTTCGACGGCAGGAAGCACTCGATCAGCCGAGAACCGGCATCACCAGTGTCGTCAGAGCGCCGTCGACTGCCGACCGCACCAGCATCGGATGGTCCGGAGCGGCGATATCGAGCATCAGGTCCGGTCCGACGGCCGATGCGACGGCAGCCTGTAGGACGGCCGCGTCGAAGAACACCGTGATCTCGGAACCGGTGATCCGTGCGGGGATGGCGACACCCTCGATTTTCAGGCCGTCCGGGCCGGCATCGATCCGCAGCGTGCCGCTGCCGAGGGGAACGAAATCTCGTTGCACCACAACCCTCGTGGCGGTCGGAGCCAGACCGTCCATGATCGTCCGCCAGTCGGGGAAGTCCCCATCGACGAGATCCACACTGCGCTGGACGCCTTCGGACTCGAGCACCATCGCGTCGTCGGTTGCCGTCAGCACACAGTTCCCCGACGCGGGTAGAGCCCCGAGAGAGCCGACCGCTGCAATGCGCGACCAGGATGCACCAGGCGAGCTTTGGGCCACGAGGCTGCGGGTGGACAGTCGGTACCGATCCGTCGCGGTGAGGGTGACAGTGCCACCGTCCACCTCGACCAGCACGCCCCGCAGGACCGGAAACTCCTCGCTGGTCCCGGCCGCAGACGCGACCTGTTTCACCGCCGACGCGAACTCGGCGGCAGAAACCGTTACTGTGCAGTAATTTTCGCCGAACAACCGACGGATGGACACTGCGGCCTCCGCTGCTGCCCGCGCTCGTGCGGCGAGCTCGTCGACGTGCCGATCCACGATGTCGACCGCTGCAGCTCCGTCGCCGTCGAGGGCGGAGGCCACCTTGTCGAGCGGCATGCCGATCTCGCGCAGCTGTCGAATGATGTTCGCCCGCTTCGCTTGTGCTCGGGTGTAGTAGCGATAGCCGGACTTGGCGTCGATGGAGGCCGGGACGAGCAATGCACAGTCGTCGTAGAACCGCAGGGCGCTGGGGGTCAGCCCACTCGTGCGAGCGAACGCACCGATGGTCAGGAATTCTTCGTCCGAATCAGTCATGGTGAAATCCTGAGGCTTCGGGTAGGTCGAAGGTCAAGCGCGATCCCGTCCCCTAGTCGATCCGACGCTTGTGCGCCCATCGAGTGAGCGCATTCCTGTTGGACTGCTGAGTCTTTCGTAGAACGTTCGACGCATGCGTCTCGACGGTCTTGACGGAGATGAACAGATCCTCGGCAATCTCGCGATAGGTGTACCCGCGCGCCAACAACCGCAGCACCTCCAGTTCACGGGGCGTCAGCGAATCGAGTTCCGGATCCAGCGGGGGCTCCGGGGCGGCACTGCGACCGGTGAACGAATCGAGGACGAATCCGGCCAGACGAGGGCTGAAGACGGCATCTCCCCCGGCGACGCGTCGAACACCGTCGGCGAGCTCCGAGCCGGAGATCGTCTTGGTGACGTACCCCCTCGCCCCTGCGCGGATGACGGCGATGACGTCCTCGGCGGCGTCGGACACACTCAGAGCGAGACATACCGGCCCCTCGGAGATGCGGTTCAACACGGCCACGCCGCCGCCGTCGGGCATGTGCACGTCGAGCAACACCACGTCCGGCTTCGTCGAGTCGATGCCCGAGACCGCCTCGGCGACGCCTCCCGCTTCCCCGACGACCTCGATGTCCGCCTCGCGAGCGAGTTCGGCTCGCACGCCGGAACGGAACACCGCATGGTCGTCGACCAGGAAAACGCGGAAAGGTTCGGTCACGTCGGCTGCTCCTGCTGGGTGGATTCGGATGATTCGGTGGTGACGGAGGCACCGTTGCGGGGCATGAAGATTCGCACTTCGGTTCCCTTGCCGACGGTCGACCGTACCTGCACCGTGCCGCCGCGGCGCTCGATGCGTCCCCGAATGGACTTCGCCAGGCCCTGTCGATCCTCGGGTACCGCGGACTCGTCAAACCCGGTACCGCGGTCGCGAACGAAAACACTGACCTGTTCCGGTTCGGTTTCGGCGTACAGGTCGATATTGGTCTCACCGGAGTGCTTGGCCGCGTTGACCAGTGCCTCTCGGGTTGCACCAAGCAGAGCCGTGAAACTTTCCCTGGACAGGCCGGATTCGACGTCGTCGGGCAGTAGTTGCACGTCACCGACCGTGATCGGTCTGACGGTGACACCGTGCTGATCCTCGACCTCACCGGAAATGGTCTCGAGCGCATCGGACAAGTTCGAGTTGTCGGTGTCGCCGCCGTCGAACAGCCATTTGCGTAGTTCACGCTCCTGGCCGCGCGCCAACCGCATCACCTCCTGTGGATGATCGGACTGCTTCTGGATCAGGGCCAGTGTCTGCAGCACCGAATCATGCAGGTGCGACGCGATTTCCTCGCGTTCGTCGTTGCGGATGCGCGCAGACCGCTCGGCACCGAGCGCGCGCCAGGTACGCAACCAGATGGGAACCGTCAACAGGCCGACGCCCACGAGAGTGACCACCACCGCCAGCAGCGACGAGCGCAGCGCCGCCAGATCGACGCGGGCGAGCACCACCACGGCGAGACCGAGCACGATCAACGTCGCTCCGCCGACGACCCTCGCCCAACTCAACACGGTCGGATGCTTGGGCAGCCCGAGAGCTGTTCGCGGTCCCTCGGAGTCGAACTCGCGCCATACCAGGGCGGCACCGATCACCACGACGATGACCGGCACGATGACCGACGCAGCGGTACCGCTGAGCAGCCACGCGAGCCCGACGGCGAGGCCGAGACCGATGGCGGCCAACCCGAGCGCACGCTGGCGTTCGGCGGCACTCGGGTGCGCAGTGTCCTCGCCGGCGGGCGTGAACATCCAGATCAATCCGTATGCGGCGATGCCGGCACCGGCGGACGCGGCAAGCAGCGCGAACGCCACCCGAACCTTGAACACGTCGACGCCGAGATGGTCGGCTAGCCCGCCTGCGACGCCGCCGACGATGCGTCCGCCGCCGCGGCGTTGGAAGGGGGCAGGAGCGGAGCCTGCAGGAGCGACGGGGAAAGCAGGAGCGGCAGGGAAGACTGTCGACGTGGCATGGGTATCCCTCGCGTCGCCTGCCGTAGACGGTGTGTTCCGGGCGGCGTCAACGGGTGGATTGTCGACAGGGTGCACGCCTTCGATCCTGGCACGGATGCGGTGGTCGTCGCATCAGGGTTCGCCCTGATGTTTCGCGGGTCCATCGAGGTGGACCCGATTTCGGGGATGAAGATCAGGGGTATCCCTGATGTGTTTCGTGGTGGCGGCGGCCACGATGGTTGACATGAGCAACGTGACCGTCTCGGATCAACTTCAGCAGATGTGGCGCACCCGTCCGCACCGCTTGCCGCAACGCGGGCATGTGGCGGGTGTTGCAGCCGGTATCGGCTATCGATACGACGTCGACCCCGTTCTGATTCGGATCGCGTTCGTCGTCTCCACCTTGTTCGGCGGTACCGGCATCGTGCTGTATCTGGCGGGGTGGCTGGTGCTCAACCGCGCCGGTGACACGGCCTCGGGCGCGGAGTCGCTGGTCGGGCGCGGCACCAGCTCCGATTCGACGACCAAGATGGTGGTCGTGGCGGTGGCATTGGTCATCGCGGTGTCGACCATCGGCCCGGTGGGTGTCGGACTCGGCGGTTCGGGGCTGATCTCTCTGGTGGCGATGCTCGGCGGACTGTGGTTGCTGCACCAACGGTGCCCGGAGCCGCCGCCGTACATGCGGACGGCGGAGTTCTCCCGTAATCGCTACGCCCCGATACCTTTCGGTTCTCCCAGCACGTCGGCCGAGCAGTGGACGGCCGCGCAGTATCGTCCGCCGCAGTTCCAACACCAGAGCTACACCCCGTACACGACTCTGCCGAAGAGCTATGTTCCGACACCGAAGCCTGTCGAGCACGCCGACGCCGACGCGCACACCGTGAACCTGAGCAAGGCGACCGCACCGGCCGAGAAGCCGGCCGACATGCCTACCGTGACTCCCCCGTCGTGGGACCCCCTCGGTGTGGCACCGTTCGCCTGGGATCTTCCCGAACCGGCAGGCACATTCCCACCTGCGGCGATCGAGCGCAAGCGTCGATCACGTTGGACGGCAAGCTTTCTCGGCCTGGCTCTGCTCGCTGCCGGCATCACTGCGGCGGTAGGTGCCGCAACCGGCGGGGACTGGGCCTCGGCGGGCCGCGTCGGAGCCGTCGCACTCGCGGTCATCTCCGTGGGACTCGTGCTCGGTGCATTCCTGCGCAAGGGCTACGGATTGCTGGTGGTCGCGGCACCCCTGGCCGGCTTCGTCGTCCTGGCGTCAGCGGTCGGTCCGATGGACATGGGCGGCAATGCGTCGGGAACGCAGCGCATCGCACCGCTCACCGTTGCCGATCTCGCGACCACCTACGACGTCGGGCTGGGTGAGCTGGACCTCGACCTCACAGGCCTCGACCTCACCGAGGACCGCACCGTCGAGATCGATGTGGCGCTGGGCAGTGCATCGGTGACCGTGCCCGATTCGATGAACGTGACCGTGGAGTGCGAGGCGGTGTTGGGTTCGTGCCCCACCGACTCGAGGTTCGGTCCGGGAACGAGCGCCGATGATCCGGTACTGAAGATCGTGGGCGATCTGGCACTCGGCGAACTGAAAGTGGGGCACCCCCAGTGAAGAAGAACAAGACCGACCGTGTCGGCGACGACCGCGACGGTTCCGACAGCGAGAATCGCACATCGAGCCGACGCGGACCCTCGGCACTGCTGCTCCTTGCCGGGCTGGCCGCCATGGTCGTCTCGGTCGCAGCCCTCATCGGCCAGGGAGCGATCGCGGCACTGGGCGACGTCCAGTTCCGCTGGGTCTTCGTCGTCGCAGCGGTGGTAGTCGGCTTCGCGCTACTACTGGGACCCAGCCGAAAGAGCTGACGCCGCTACTCCCACTCGATGGTGCCCGGCGGCTTGCTCGTCACGTCGAGAACGACTCGGTTGACCTCCGGAACCTCGTTGGTCACCCGAGTCGAGATCGTTTCCAGCACGTCGTACGGCAAACGAGTCCAGTCCGCCGTCATCGCGTCCTCGCTCGACACCGGACGAAGCACGATCGGGTGCCCGTAGGTACGGCCGTCACCCTGCACCCCGACACTGCGCACGTCGGCCAACAGCACCACCGGGCACTGCCAGATCTGCTGATCCAGGCCGGCGACCGTAAGTTCTTCTCGGACAATCGAATCGGCATGGCGGAGCGTGTTCAGACGGTCACGGGTGATCTCACCGACGATGCGGATCGCCAGGCCGGGTCCGGGGAACGGCTGCCTGCCGACGATGTCCTCGGGCAATCCCAGTTCGCGTCCGACCGCACGCACCTCGTCCTTGAACAGCGCACGCAGCGGTTCGACCAGGGCGAACTGGAGATCGTCCGGCAGCCCGCCGACGTTGTGGTGGCTCTTGATGTTCGCGGTACCGGAACCGCCACCGGACTCGACGACATCCGGGTACAACGTGCCCTGCACCAGGAATTCGACAGCGTCGCCGTGCTCGGCGTTCTCGCCCAGCACCTCGGCGACGGCACCCTCGAAGCTTCTGATGAACTCGCGGCCGATGATCTTGCGCTTCTCCTCCGGATCGGAGACGCCCTCGAGCGCACCGAGAAACGTATCGACCGCGTCGACGGTGACCAGCTTGGCACCCGTAGCAGCCACGAAATCCTGTTGCACCTGCTCGCGCTCGCCGGCGCGCAGCAGTCCGTGGTCGACGAAGACGCAGGTCAGACGGTCACCGATCGCTCGCTGCACCAGTGCCGCCGCCACTGCGGAGTCGACGCCGCCCGAGAGGCCACAGATGGCCTTGCCCGTGGGACCCACTTGCTCCTGCACTGCGTCCACCAGAGCGTCGGCGATGTTGGCTGCAGTCCAGTCCGGGGCGATGCCCGCAGTCTCGTGCAGGAACCGGCTGAGCACCTGCTGCCCGTGCGGGGAGTGCAGAACCTCGGGGTGATACTGCACGCCCGCCATCCGCTTGCCCTCGTTCTCGAAGGCAGCGACCGGCGCGCCTGCGCTGGTCGCGGTGACGGTGAAGCCTTCCGGAGCCGCGGTGACAGCGTCACCGTGACTCATCCAGACCGGCTGAGTGGCGGGCAGACCGTCGTGCAGGCGACCGCCGTCGACGCTGAGTTGGGTGCGACCGTACTCCCGCGTTCCGGTGTGTTCGACGGTTCCGCCGAGCGCCTGGGCCATGGCCTGGAATCCGTAGCAGATACCGAACACGGGGATGCCGAGGTCCAGGAGCGCGGAATCGAGTTCGGGCGCACCCTCGGCGTAGACGCTGGAGGGTCCGCCGGAAAGAACCAGCGCAACAGGGTCTTTCGCCGCGATCTCCTCGGCGGTCGCGGTATGCGAGATCACCTCGGAGTACACGTTGGCCTCGCGCACACGGCGGGCGATCAACTGCGCGTACTGGGCACCGAAATCGACGACGAGAACCGGGCGTGCATGTGCGGGATCGTGTGCAGAGGAGTCGGTCACCGGGTCAGTCTAGTGGGACCGCTGCAGCACTCACGCAACACCCGAATGCTCGACGTTCATCGCCGAGGAACCCGACCGGATCTCGACGATCGGCAGTCGCAGACCACCCGGAGCGTCCACCGGGACGAATGGAGAGTTCGGAGCGATCGGGTCGAGACGCTGGTACGGCAGCCCCTGTGCCGGACGGAGATCCAGCTCGCCCTTGTTCGGCCACAGCGCTGCGGAACGCTCGGCCTGCGCGCTGATGGTCAGCGACGGGTTCACTCCGAGGTTGGCCGATACCGCAGCCCCGTCGACCACACTGAGCGTCGGGTAGCCGTGGACACGGTGGTACGGATCGATGACACCGTGCTCGGAGTCCAGCGCGATTGCGCATCCGCCGAGGAAGTGGGCCGTGAGCGGGATGTTGAACAGCTCTCCCCAGGTGCCGCCTGCCACGCCACCGATCTTCTTGGCAATGCGCCGGGTGGCGTCGTTGCCCTCCGGGATCCAGGTCGGATTGGGCTGGCCGTGCCCTTGCTTGCTCGAGATCTTGCGGCCGAAGGCACCACGTTTGGTGAACGTGGTGATCGAGTTGTCGAGGTTCTGCATCACCAGCGCGATGATGGTGCGCTCGCTCCAGTTCCGAACGTTGACGACGCGGAGGAACTGAAGTGGGTGCGCGATCAGAGCGAACACGAACTTGAGCCACCGGGGGATCTTCCCGCCGCCGTCCGTCATCAGCGTCTGCAGCATGCCCATCGCGTTCGAGCCCTTGCCGTAGCGGCACGGTTCGATGTGAGTGTTGGGGCTGGGGTGGAACGAGGACGTGATCGCGACTCCGCGAGTGAGGTCCATGTTCGGATCGACCGCCAGCTTCGCGGCTCCGACGATCGACTCGGAGTTGGTGCGCGTCAGTTGCCCGAGCGTGTCCGACAGACGGGGCAGCGCGCCCGTGTCCTTCATCTTGTGCAGCAGGTTCTGCGTACCCCAGGTGCCCGCGGCGAGAACCACATTGGCCGCGCTGTAGGTCTTGCGCCCCTTGCGCAGCCGAGCACCGGTTCGTTCGGTGTCGACGTCCCAGGTGCCGTCGGATCGGGGAACGAGACCGGTGACGGTGGTCATCGGTACGATCTCGGCCCCCGCGCGCTCGGCCAGGCCGAGGTAGTTCTTCAGCAGGGTGTTCTTGGCTCCGTGGCGGCAACCGGTCATGCACTCGCCGCACTCGATACATCCGGTGCGCTCGGGGCCTGCACCGCCGAAGTACGGGTCCGGGACGGTCTTGCCGGCCTCTTCGCCGAAGAACACGCCGACCGGGGTCTGAATGAATGTGTCGGCCACGCCCATGTCCTCGGCAACCGACTTCATCACCTCGTCGGCGGGGGTCATGTGCGGGTTGCGCACGACGCCGAGCATGCGGGTGGCCTGGTCGTAGAACGGTGAGAGCTCACTGCTCCAGTCGGTGATGTGTGCCCACTGCCTGTCCTCGAAGAATGGTGCCTGGGGCTTGTAGAGAGTGTTCGCATAGTTCAGCGAGCCGCCGCCGACTCCGGCACCGGCGAGGATGAGGCAATCGCGCAGCAGGTGCACGCGCTGGATGCCGTACAGGCCGAGCTTCGGTGCCCACAGGAAACGCTTGAGATCCCAGCTGTTCTTCGCGAAGTCCTTGTCCTCGAAGCGTTGTCCGGCTTCCAGGATGCCGACTCGGTATCCCTTCTCCACCAACCGAAGCGCGGTGACGCTCCCGCCGAAGCCCGAACCGACGATCAAGACGTCGTAGTCCGTTGCGCGAACAGCTGAACCCATGGTGACCTCCGCTACATCCGATGCTGTGGAACAGTATGCACACCCCCTGTGACTACCGCCACAAGAGATTCTAGCTGTTACGAGAAGTAGCACCAATTCAGGGTCGACTTACCTGAACTACACGCAGCAGACAGGGCGCGCACCCCTGAGTGAGAGGAGTACGCGCCCTGCCGAAAGCAATCTGATCAAGCCCTGACGTTCAGGCCCACCTTCTGGAATTCCTTCAGATCGGAGTACCCGGACTTCGCCATCGACCGACGCAATCCACCGACGAGGTTGATCGAGCCGTACGACTCACGCGACGGTCCGTTGAGCACCTGATCCAGGCTCGGACGCTCTCCCGCCGACATCGGCAGCAGCGCGCCGCGCGGCATGGACGGGTGCGCCGCGGCGGACGGCCAGTACCAACCTCCACCGGGAGCCTCCGCAGCGACGGCGAGCGGAGCGCCGAGAACCGCAGCATCGGCCCCGCAGGCGATGGCCTTGGCGAGGGCACCGGAGGTGGTGATGTCGCCGTCGGCGATGACGTGCACATAGCGTCCGCCGGTCTCGTCCAGGTAGTCCCGACGTGCCGCGGCCGCGTCGGCGATGGCGGTGGCCATCGGAACGCCGATGCCGAGCACCTCACCGGTGGTCGTGCCACCTTCGACCGAGCCGTATCCGACGATGACGCCTGCCGCGCCGGTGCGCATCAGGTGCAGGGCGGTGCGATGATCGCTCACGCCACCGGCGATGACGGGAACATCGAGCTCCGCGATGAAGGTCTTGAGGTTCAGCGGCTCGTCCTCGCCGTGCGCCACATGCTCGGCGGAGATGATCGTGCCCTGGATGACCAGCAGATCCAGGCCCGATGCCACGAGGGCAGGCGTCAGCGAGCGAGCGTTCTGCGGGCTCACGCGCACGGCGACGGTCACCCCGGAGTCACGGACCTGACCGACCGCTGCGGCCAACAGATCCGGCCGAAGCGGAGCGGCGTGCAGTTGCTGCAGGAAGGCGATCGGCGCGTCGGGATCGAGATCGGTCTCGGCGATGTGGATCAGCTGATCGAGCTTGGCCTGCACGTCCGAGTGGCGCGCCCACAGCCCTTCACCGTTGATGACCCCCAGCCCGCCCTGGCGACCCAGCTCGATCGCGAACTCGGGCGAGACCAGTGCGTCGGTCGGATGCGCGAGAAGGGGAATGTCGAAGCGGTACGCGTCGAGCTGCCATGCCGTCGACACCTCCTTCGACGACCGGGTACGACGGGACGGCACGATGTCGATGTCGTCCAGCTGGTAGGTGCGGCGGGCTTCTCTGCCCATGCCGATTTCAACGAGGTCGCGCACGCGCGCACCTTTCTACTTCGAGAGCGAATCGAACCGGCCGACGATCGGCCGAAGCGACTATCGGGTGGTGTAGTTCGGGGCCTCTGCGGTCATCGTGATGTCGTGCGGGTGGCTCTCCTTGAGACCGGCCGCAGTGATCTGCACGAACTGAGCCTTCTGCAGGTCCTCGATCGAGTTGGACCCGGTGTAGCCCATCGCAGCGCGCAGACCGCCGGTGAGCTGATGGATGACCTGGTTCAACGGTCCGCGGTACGGGACGCGACCTTCGATGCCCTCGGGCACCAACTTGTCCTCGGCCAGCACATCGTCCTGGAAGTAGCGGTCCTTGGAGAACGACTTCGCTCCCCCTCGTCCCTGCATCGCGCCGAGCGAACCCATACCGCGGTAGCTCTTGAACTGCTTGCCGCCCACCAGAATCAGCTCACCCGGGGACTCCGCGGTGCCGGCCAACAACGATCCGAGCATGGCGGTCGACGCACCGGCAGCGAGTGCCTTGGCGATGTCACCGGAGAACTGCATACCGCCGTCGGCGATGACCGGCACACCGTGCGGCTTGCACGCGGCGACGGCTTCGAGGATGGCCGTGATCTGCGGAGCGCCGACGCCTGCGACCACACGGGTGGTACAGATCGATCCTGGTCCGACGCCCACCTTGACCGCGTCCGCACCTGCCTCGACGAGCGCGAGTGCGCCCGCGCGGGTGGCCACGTTGCCGCCGACGACCTGCACGCGGTCGCCCACCTCGGCCTTGAGCTTGCTGACCATCTCGAGCACCTGCGAATTGTGGCCGTGCGCGGTGTCGACGATGATGACGTCGACCCCGGCGTCGGTCAGTGCCATCGAGCGAGCCCAGGCATCCTGCCCGACGCCCACAGCGGCACCGACCAGCAGACGACCGTCCCGGTCCTTGGTGGCATCGGGGTGCTGCTCGGTCTTGACGAAGTCCTTCACGGTGATCAGGCCGGTGAGCGCGCCCTTGCCGTCCACGATCGGCAGCTTCTCGATCTTGTGGCGACGCAGCAGGCCGAGCGCCGCTTCCGCGGTGACGCCCTCCTGCGCGGTGATCAACGGTGCCTTGGTCATCACGTCGGCGACGCGGCGGTTCTGATCGACCTCGAACCGCATGTCGCGGTTGGTGATGATGCCGACCAGCGCGCCGGTCTCGTCGGTGACGGGAAGACCGGAGATACGGAACCGCGCACACATGGCGTCGACCTCGGCCAACGAGTCGGTGGGCTTGCAGGTGACGGGGTCGGTGACCATCCCGGCCTCCGAGCGCTTGACCGTCTCGACCTGGGACGCCTGATCCTGCAGGGACAGGTTGCGGTGCAGCACGCCCATACCGCCTGCGCGGGCCATCGCGATGGCCATCCGGGCCTCGGTGACGGTGTCCATGGCGGAGCTGACCAGCGGCACCCGAAGGCGGATCTCGCGGGTGATCTGGCTGGAGGTGTCGACCGAGCTGGGAATCAGATCCGAAGCGGCCGGCAGGAGCAGGACGTCGTCGAACGTGAGGCCGAGCATCGCGACCTTGTTGGGATCGTCGCCGCCTGTGCGGACGTGGGCTCCGGGACTACTCATGCGAATCTGGCCCTCCCTAGAGCCTGGTTGCACTTCGGCGCTGCGTGCGGCCGGTGAGAGCTCGCAGGCGCACCGCAGTGCGGGATTGGAGAACGGATGGAGTTTCGGCACTTGCACTCATCTGTTCAGCGCCGTGAACCATGGTATCGGCTAGGGCACAACCAGTGCGAATGCCTCCCGCTGTGAGCGACCTGCGAGACCGAAATCGCGGTCCGCGGCGGTGTCGACGGCGGACGCGTCCGGCCTGTCGCATGCGAACGGCTGGCGCAGACCCACCAGTCCTGCGTACCGTGGAGGCGTGCGCGATCAACTGCCTCCCGGTCTACCCCCGGATCCGTTCGCCGGAGACCCAGCCGACCCGTCGGCCGCCCTCGACGCCATCGAGCCAGGCCAGCCTCTCGATCCTCAGGAGCGCCTGGCCGTCGAAGAAGACCTGGCGGACCTGGCGGTCTACGAGGCACTCCTGGGCCACCGCGGCATCCGCGGCCTCGTCGTGTGCTGCGAGGACTGCCAGCAGGACCACTACCACGACTGGGACATGCTGCGCGCGAACCTGCTGCAGCTCCTGGTCGACGGGACGGTCCGGCCCCACGAGCCGGCCTACGACCCCGTGCCCGATGCTTATGTGACCTGGGATTACTGCCGCGGTTTTGCGGATGCGTCCATGAACGACGCATTGCACGGCGACGGATTCGACAGCTGACTGTCTCGACGCTTCGTACGAAGAAGCCCGACACGATGATCGTGTCGGGCTTCTTCGTTGTCCGAGAGGGAGGCGAAACCTGTCAGCTGCCGCCGGAGGGAACCGACATGCGATCGCGGTTCTCCGACGAGCTGCTACCGCCGGCAGTTGCAGTCGGCTGATCGGGCTCGTCGAGCACCGTAGGCGTGACGTCCGAGGTCGTTGCAGGACTCGGAGTGGTCGTCGAGGGCGGAACCACGGGTGTCGTCGTGGTCGGAGCCGGAGTGGTCGGCACACCCGTTGTGTCGGGAGTGACCTGCTCCACCGGTGCCTGCGGCGAGAGGGCCTCGGAGCTGGGGGCCGGAGCCGGGAGAACCGGAGCCGGGGGCGGCACAGGTGCGGGCAGCGTGAGCGCTTGCAGTTCCTGCAGCAGACGCGCCAGCCACTGATCGAGCTCGGCGCGCTGACCGTCGTCGAGCACAGCGGAACTGCTGTTCGACGCGCCGTCGAGCAGTGCGCGAGCTGCAGTGGTGTCCCCGGACGACAGGAGAGTCTCCGCCTCTTGCAACTTGGACGTCGTATCGATCTGCGCCACAGTCGAATCGGCCTGCTCGGAGAAGACGACCGATTTGACGCTCCAGAGCGGATCGTCCGGTGTCGAGTTGTACGAGATGACCACCAGGCCACCCATCACGACGGCGATCGCCGCTGCGGCACCGGCGATGGGACGTAGCAAGCGCATCCGTCCACCGCGGTCGGCCGAGCTCGAGCGCGCCATGTCGGCGGCGAGCTTCTCGCGTTCGACCGAGGCGACGACCACGTCGAGGGACGGTCCGGCCGGCATCGCAGGCGTGATCACGTCTGCTCGCCAATTGGCCAACAGAAGGGCCAGTTGGTACTCGTCTGCGTCATCGGTGGCAATCGGTCCGTCACCGCTGATCGCATCGATGAAGGCATCGTCACGACGAACGGCGACGAGGTCCACAGGACCACCGTCTGCGCCGATGTCGGCATAGGGATCGTTCTGCTTCGGTCCAGTGGAGCTCACGTGCTCACCGATACGCGAGATTCCGCGACGCGGCGTCTCACCGGGGCCACCGTGACCATTGTCCCTAGCCATACATTTCACCTGCTCTCACAACTTCGTTCTTCAGTTTTGCGATAGCTCGGTGCTGAGCCACGCGGATAGCGCCTGCAGTGCTGCCGACGGCGGCTGCTGTTTCCTCGGCCGACAATCCGACTACCAGTCGGAGCACCAGAATCTCGCGGTGCTTGGCGGGCAAGGTGTCCAGCAGTGCAGTCATCTGTCGACTCGACTCGGATTCGAGAGCGCGTTGCTCCGGTCCGTGCTCCATCGACACGACATCTGGTACTTCGGCGGCCGGGTCCGATTTGTTACGCGAGGCGCTGCGATGGGCGTCGGCGACTTTGTGAGCCGCGATGCCGTACACGAATGCCATGAACGGACGACCTTGATCCTGGTATCGCGGCAAGGCGGTCATGACTGCCAAACAGACCTCCTGCGCCACGTCGTCGGCCGAAAGCTGACCGCGCTCAGCCGAACCGACCCGTGCCCGGCAGTACCGAACGACGAGTGGTCGGATGAATTCCAGGACCCGGGACAGAGCCAGTCGATCGCCTTGCGCTGCGGCAACGACGAAAGAGTCCAACTCCTCACCCGCACTGTTCATCGTCGACAAATTTCCCCGCGTTACAGGTACGCACCCGCCTGGGAGCGCTTCCACGTGGTGGTGGAACGAGACCAAGGATAGCGACACCACCCGCTCACAACCGAACCACTCGGTCCGCCTCCGACCCAGGTCCTGGTCAACCGACCGTCGAACCACCCAGGCGGTCGATGGCGGCAGCCAGATCGACGGACGAGGTCATCCCGGCGTCGAGCCCGCCCGTTCCCTCGCACAGCATCGTCGCGGCCCAACGCAGGGGCAGCAGACCCGCCATCTCCGCAGCGCAGGCCACCTGGACGGCCGACTCGCGTGCGCGGGTGGTCTCACCGACACAGCTCAGTGCCGCCGCAGCCACCAGGTCGGTCTTGACGATGTGGCGTAACGAATCGGCATCGTTGGCGAAAGCTCGCGCGGCCTCGGCGTGTCGGACCGCCTCGGGTCCGTCGCCGCGCATCATCGCCAGCTCGGCCGCCACCCACGCCGCCCGCAGAGCCGGACGCCACAGCCCCTGACCGACGGGGCCCTGCCGCTGTTCCGCACTACGGGCCAGCAGGGTGTCCGCAAGGTGAAAACGTCCGCTGCCCAATGCATCTGCGGCCAGGCCGGTCAGCGCATCGCTGCGGGCCTCTGCCGAGGCCGTCGACAGAGGCGGTCCTACCAGTCCGACGAGAAGAACTGCGATGCCGTCGAAGCGGCGGGCGCGCTCGTGATCGCCCACTTGACGCAACCACGACGCTCTGGTCGACGCGTGAAGTGACCGGAGTTCCGGGCTGCGGGGCCTGTGCCGTCGAAGCTCGATTTCGGCGGCGCTGTACCGCCCCTGGCCTGCCAACGCGACGCTGCGAAACCAGCTCTCCCACGGATCGGTGGCTGCGCGGAGCGGGAATCGGCCTGGGTTGCCGCCGAAGGCAGCGTCGAAGAGTTCGGACTGCGTCGCGGTGAACAGCGAGATCTGCTCTGTTGGCACGGACGCAAGGGTAGGGCCTTCGCCGGCAACGAACGGCGTCCGACTCCTACCGATTCGACGCGACACAATTGCCGGGCGAATTCACTATCTTCCCGAAAGGGGCATCAGCGCGTCGTTTCGCCCGCACAGAATGCAGTTTTCAAGGAATTAACAATGTGAACACGGGCCGACTCGGAGACGAAAATCTGAACGCTGTGTGGCGAATAGGTTAATCAGCGCACTCGATCGAACGGTCGGGCTCCGGTGCGTCGCTTGCCGAATGCGTGTCCATTCGCCTGTCGCCCAGCAATCCGCGCAACCGTGCCGGACCCCTCGCGTGGTCTCGATCGAGTGGACCGACGTCGAGCCCGTCGCGTGGAGCCGAACCGACCTCGACACCACCGAAACGGCTGTGATCAGCGGAAACACAGACAAGTTCGGTACGTTCGGAACCGGCGATATCGCTGTCGACCGAAGCTGGACGCCCACGCCCCGCAGCACCGCACCGGCACCCGAAAAGCCGGTGCACTCTCTATCGTCTCGCGTGTCGCAGGATTCTTCAACAGGAACGACACGCACGCGGGTGAGTCGAAGTAAATATCGCCCGTGTTAATTCTTTGCCCCATAACTATGCATTTGCCCACGGCAGAGAACTATTGACTCGATTTCGTCGATCCACATAACGTTGTCGGCATTCGGATCACGAATCCGAGAAGCCACACCACCCTAGGAGTTTCCATGCCGCAGCCGAATCACCTCCCTGGGCCGAACGCCGACATTTGGGATTGGCAGATGCACGGCCTGTGCCGTGGCGTCGATTCGTCCATGTTCTTCCACCCGGACGGCGAGCGGGGCCGGGCACGAGCACAGCGCGAGATGCGAGCCAAGGAAATGTGCCGCAGCTGCCCCGTACTCGCCCAGTGCCGTACCCACGCTCTCAATGTCAGCGAGCCCTACGGGATCTGGGGCGGAATGTCGGAGACCGAGCGGGAACTGCACGCTCGTCACAATCGCCGACGCATCGCAGTGTAGTCACCCGAACACGCAAGAAAGCCCCCAACCCTTCCGGGTCGGGGGCTTTCTCGTGTCACCGAACGTCAGTGAGCGTGTCCGTGTCCGGCAGAAGGCTCGGAGGCCTCTTCCGGCTTCTCCACGATCGCGCTCTCGGTCGTCAGGATCATGCGTGCAACCGACGCGGCGTTGACCACAGCGGAGCGAGTCACCTTGACCGGATCGACGACGCCGTCGGCCAGAAGGTCGCCGTACGTCAGGGTCGCGGCGTTGAATCCGTGGCCCTTCGGCAGTTCTGCCACCTTGCTGACGACGACGGAACCGTCGATGCCCGCGTTGGAAGCGATCCAGAACAGCGGTGCGTTGAGTGCGGTGCGCACCACGGCCACACCGGTGGCTTCGTCGCCGGTCAGGCCGAGGTCGTCGGCCAGCGCCAACGCTGCCTGAGTCAGAGCCGAGCCACCGCCGGGGACGATTCCCTCTTCGACGGCAGCCTTGGCCGCAGCCACAGCGTCGTCGACGCGGAACTTGCGTTCCTTGAGCTCGGTCTCGGTGGCAGCGCCGACCTTGATGACCGCGATGCCGCCCGAGAGCTTCGCCAGACGCTCTTCGAGCTTCTCGCGATCCCACTCGGAGTCGGTGTTCTCGATTTCGCGGCGGAGCTGACCGACGCGCGCATCGATGTCGTCCTGCGTGCCCGCACCGTCGACGATGGTCGTGTCGTCCTTGGTGACGACGACGCGACGAGCGCGACCGAGCAGCTCGAGCCCGGCCTCCTTGAGACTCAGACCCACATCGGCGGTGATGACCTGCCCGGCCGTCACGACCGCGAGATCGTCGAGGAACGCCTTGCGGCGATCACCGAAGAACGGTGCCTTGACCGCCACGGCCTTGATCGTCTTGCGAATGGAGTTGACGACCAGCGTCGAGAGAACTTCACCCTCGGTGTCCTCGGCGATGATGAGCAACGGCTTGCCGCTCTCGGCAACCTTCTCCAGCAGAGGCAGAAAGTCCGGAAGCGAGGTGATCTTCTCGCGGTACAGCAGGACGTACGCGTCCTCGAGCACTGCTTCCTGCGCGTCGACGTCGGTGACGAAGTACGGCGAGAGGTAGCCCTTGTCGAACTGCACGCCTTCGGTGACCGAGAGCTCGGTGAGCAGCGTCGAGGACTCCTCGACGGTGACGACGCCGTCTGCGCCGACGCGGGTGAGCGCCTCGCCGACGAGTTCGCCGATCTCGGGGTCACGCGAGGACACGGTGGCGACCTGAGCGATCGCCTGCTTGCCCTCGACCGGTGTTGCGGCGGCGAGCAGTGCCTCGGCGACCTTGTCGGCCGCCTTGGAGATGCCGGTGCCGAGCGCGATCGGGTTGGCACCGGCGGCGATGTTCTTCAGACCGCCGCGCACGAGCGCCTGCGCGAGGACCGTCGCGGTGGTGGTTCCGTCGCCTGCGACGTCGTTGGTCTTGGTGGCGACACTCTTGACCAGCTGCGCGCCGAGGTTCTCGAACGGATCTTCCAGGTCGATCTCACGAGCGATCGAGACACCGTCGTTCGTGACGGTCGGACCGCCGAATGCCTTGGACAGGACGACGTGGCGTCCCCGCGGCCCGAGCGTCACCTTGACCGCGTCGGCCAGCTTGTCGACGCCGCGTTCGAGTGCGCGGCGCGCTTCCTCGTTGAATTGGATTTGCTTTGCCATGTTTCGGTGTTACTCCTTCGAGTAAAGAAACTCGATCGAACGCACACCGCCCCGGGACCGACACGAAAATCGGATACCGGGGCGGGATGCGTTGTGGCCTACTTGGCGATGACAGCCAGCACGTCGCGTGCCGACAGAATCAGGTACTCCTCGCCGGCGTACTTGATCTCGGTGCCGCCGTACTTGCTGTAGATGACGGTGTCACCTTCTTTGACGTCGACCGGGATGCGGTTGCCCTTCTCGGTGACACGGCCTTCGCCCACGGCGACGACGGTGCCCTCCTGGGGCTTCTCCTTGGCTGTGTCGGGGATGACCAGACCGGAGGCGGTCGTCGTCTCGGCCTCGTTGGCCTGGACGAGGATCTTGTCCTCGAGCGGCTTGATTTTCACGCTCGCCACGTTGAGCCCTCCAAAGTTATGGGGTACGCGTCCGGGGTCGGATCCCCGGACAGCTGTGTGTAAGTACTTCTCGTGCGGTTCTGACAATCACGGCCTGAACTCGTTCCCGTCGTCGCGGGTGCCGGGACTTCGCTCGGTGCCAACTAGCACTCTATACACGAGAGTGCCAGCACTCAAGGGCTGGGTTCGCCAGGTTCGCGACGCGGTGGTCGCACGCGGGCGCACGAGAGTGATAGCGCGCTGATCCGCGCAACCACGGAGATCCGAGAACGGCCGGATTCGGGCCCGAAACGCCGAGCAGCGGGAGTCCTTTCTCGCCGTTTTCCCGCACGTGCGGACACCTCGAAAGGCCAGGTGAGAAGCCATGAATACTGGCCGGGTAACCGACCGAGTGGCATATTACGCTCGCGTCGCGACCCGAAGTAACGTTACGATAACGGAGCTGTCCGAACGATAACGATCGACAGCTGTGCCGCGACATGGCACACAGAGCAGTCGATTCCGGACAGGTACACAGGGGCGGGAGGTGCAGCATGCGGATAGGAGTGGGAATATCCACCGGATCCGAGGTCGTGTGCGCAGCCCTCGTCACCGTCGACACCGACGGTAGTCGCACGGTCGAGTACCGCACCGTCTCGACCGATCGCCAAGCCAACACCGACATCGGTGATCTGGTCACCTCGGCCATCGAACTCATGGCCTCTCTGATCCCCGGCCAGCGGTCCCCCGACGCGATCGCGGTCACCTATCGCACGGAGGAGCACGCCGCGGGTATTCGCGCGGCGCTGGCCCACACCACCCGCGATGTTCGACTGGTGCCCGAATCCGCAGCCGCGTCCGCGTACCTGACGCCCACCGGCCTGATCGATCGGTACGACACGATCGCTCTGGTGGATCTCGGTGCCTCGGGGATGTCGGTCACCGTCACCGACCGGACCGCCGAAACGGTGCTGGCACACGGCCGGTCGGACGCCGTCGGCGGCGACGCACTCGACGTGCTCGTCAAGAACCTCGTGCAGGACATGACCCGTGACAATCTTCGGGACGACATCCGCGACAACCGCGGAATCGGGTCTGCGCGGTACCGATCGATCAAGGAACGGCTCTCCCACGAGGACGAGGTCCGCATCGAGCGTTACAGCGGAATCCCGCTGACGGTCACCCGTGACGCGTTCGACACCGCCGTAGCCCCTATTTTCGACACCGCCGGTCAGTTCGTCCGCGGGGTGTTCGACGAGAGCACTCACGAACCCGAGGCAATCGTGTTGATCGGCGGAGGGGCGCACATTCCCCTGCTCGCCGCCACGCTCACCGATCAGTTCCACGCCCCGGTCGTTCGACTCTCCGAACCCGACGCAGTTCTGGCCGTCGGCGCTGCCGCCGTCGCCTCATCGACCGTCGGCGGCGGCTACCAGCTCGTCTCGGCCACGCGCAACACCGCAGGCCGAATGAGCCGGTACTCCGGCGCTATCGCGGCCGCCGTCGTCGCCGGTGGACTGGTGCTCGCCTACGGTGTGCAGACGATGACGCCGAGCGACGATCCCGGCGTCTCGCCCGCCGGAAGTGCCGCACTGTCCGCGACCGAATCGCCCGACGCCGGCATGCCGGTCACCGAGGGCCGGTCCACCGACGAGAACCCGCCCACGACCGGACTCACCCCCGGCGATGGATCCGACCCCACGGCCACCTCGGTCGACGCCGGCCGATCGTCGGCGCGGTTCACCACGACCGCTCCGCCGACCAGTACCCCGACGCTGCGTCCGGCACCCGACCTTCCGCAGATCGAGTGGCCGATGGACCCCACGTCTGTGTCTCCGGAGGTCACCACCGCTGTCCCGGCCGAGCCGCCGACCTCGGCCACCACGGTTCCGGTTCGGCCCTCCGAACCGATCGAGCCTACGGACCCGAGCGATACGACCGAGATCGTTCCGAGTCCGACGCCCGAGCCCACGCCAGAGGTCACCCCCGAGTTCACTCCGGTACCGACCGAGTCGATCAGCGTTCCTACCACCGACGTGAGCGGTTCGGAACCCACACCGGAACTGACGGCACCGCCGACGGTATGGTCGCCGCCTGCACCGGCCCCCTCGAGTGAGCCCCTGTCTGCGGCCGTGCCGTCGACAACCCGCTCGTCCGAGACCACCGCCACGTCACAGAACGCTCAGCCGGGCACCTGACTGGTCGCGACCGACAGGCCGGGATCGGTCACGGCGGTCAGCGCCGAGGGCTCGGCTCCGCCTGCAACGAGGTGAGCGCCCAGTGCGGCGATCATCACGCCGTTGTCGGTGCACAACCGCGGCTTCGGAATTCTCAGCGTCAAACCCTGCTCGGCACAACGACTTTCGATCAGCGAACGAATGCGAGAGTTGGCGGTGGCACCCCCACCCAGCACGATCGTGTCGACATCGACATCGGTCGCCGCGCGGACGGCCTTCATCGTCAGGACATCGGCGACGGATTCCTGGAAGGACGCGGCGATGTCCGCGACCGGAATCGGATCTCCTGCACGGTGCCTGGCCTCGACGAACCGAGCAACGGCCGTCTTGACCCCGGAGAACGAGAAATCGTAGCGGGCGTCGCGTGGGCCGGTCATTCCTCGGGGGAAGGCGATCGCGGTCGGATCACCCTCGCGCGCAGCATCATCGAGGGCAGGACCGCCCGGATAGCCCAATCCCAACAGCCGCGCAACCTTGTCGAAGGCCTCCCCGGCCGCGTCGTCGACCGTGGTCCCGAGCTCGGCGATCGGCCGGGACAGATCATCGACGTGCAGCAGATGAGTGTGCCCACCGGAGACCAACAGTGCCACGCACGACGGCATCGGCCCGTGCTCGAGCGTATCGACCGCGACGTGGCCACCGAGATGGTTGACCGCGTAGAAGGGCACACCCCAGGCCGCGGCGTACGCCTTCGCAGCGGCAACCCCGACCAGCAACGCCCCGGCCAGCCCCGGCCCGATCGTCACCGCGACGGCGTCGGGACGCTCGATGTCTGCGGCCGCAAGAGCCCGCCGCATGGTCGGCACGATGGCCTCGAGATGCGCGCGCGACGCCACCTCGGGTACCACTCCGCCGTACCGGGCGTGTTCGTCGACACTGGAGGCAACCTCGTCGGCCATCAGCTCGCAGGTCCCCGCCCCGCCCCAGCGGACGATCCCGACTCCTGTTTCGTCGCAAGAACTTTCGATACCCATAACGATCATCGAGCTGATCCTTCTGTCTTCTCGGACCGACGCATGGTGAAGGCATCCGCCCCGCTCGGTTGGTAGTACTTCGCCCTGGTGCCCACGATTTGGAACCCTTCGCGTCGGTACAGTTCGATGGCGGGCTCGTTGTCGGTGCGGACCTCGAGGAAGACCGGTCCACCGTGCTCGTCGGCCACGCGCAGCAACTCGTCGAGCAGTCGCCCGCCGATTCCCTTGCGGTGATGCGACGGATCGACTCCGATGGTGTGCACCTCGGACTCTCCGACGACGAACGCTCCGCGGCTCGGCTGCCCCAACAGCGAGATGCCTGCGTAGCCGACGACCTCACCGTTCTCCCGCGCGGTGACGTAATGATTGTGTGGCGCCGCCAATTCCGCGATGAATGCATCCTCGGCCCACGGGTCGTCACCCGGAAACAGCACGGTCTCGAGATACGCGCACCGAGCAGCATCCGCCACCGTCATCGGCTCGATCGACACCGTCACTTCGGAGCCTTCGCGGCGGCGCGCTCGTCGAGTGTTTTGGCGTCGGGCCGGCGCAGGTACAACGGGACGAGCGGGCCCGGGACGATCCCGCTGCCGATATCGGCGGCAGCAACCGCGACCAACCCGGCCGGAGACGGTGCCTGCACATCACGAATCGGAAGATCGAATGCCGCAGCATGCGGTGCCGATCCGGCGACCGCGCCGACTCCGACAGGATCCAGCTCGGCCGGGGCGACAACGTCGGGTCCCGCCACCCGCACTCCGGCTTCGTAACGCGCCCAGTAGATTTCGCGTCGGCGCGCATCGGTCACCACCAACAGCGACCCGGGCTCGGAGACATCTGCGGCGATGGCGTCGAGACTGCAGATTCCGTACACCGGAAGACCGAGTGCGTCACCGAACGCCGCAGCCGTCGCCATTCCCACCCGTAGGCCGGTGTAGGGCCCGGGGCCGACGCCGACGACGACGGCACCCAACTCGGCCGCGGTGATTCCGGCCTCTGCCAAGCACTCGAGAATGTTGGGCGTCAGAATTTCTGCATGCGATCGCGCGTCCACCCGAACCCGGGAGGCGAGCGTCGTGACAACTGCACCGGCGGCGGACTCGGTCAGACTCACCACACCTGCGGTGACGGCGGGGGTCGAGGTGTCGACGGCAAGTACAAGCACGATATTTCAGATTACCCGTCACCAGGGATACGTCCGCGCACCCGGTACCCGGTCAGCGCTGCTCTCGCGGATCCGCCCCGCCGTGCACCCGACTCACCGTCACGCGCCGAACGTCGGAGTCCGGATCCCGCGTCAGACGAACCGACACATGGCCGTCCGTCAGCTTCTCGACCAATCCCTCGCCCCACTCGACCACGACGACGGCATCGGTGAGGTCGGTATCGAGGTCGAGAGCATCGAGTTCGTCGACGGCCGACTGCCCCGTCATCCCGAGCCGATAGGCATCGACGTGGACCAGCGCGACCGGCGGCAGCCCACGGGGCCGTGCCCCGGGCCGATGCTCACGGGCGATGACGAACGTCGGCGAGGTGACGCGGCCCTGCACACCGAGCCCGGCCGCAATCCCCTTGGTCATGGCGGTCTTTCCGGCTCCGAGCGGGCCGTCGAGAATCACCAGATCACCGGCGACCAGAATGTCGGCAAGCCGGGCGCCGAACTCGGCAGTGTCTGCGGCAGTGACCAATTCGACGTTGACCGGCAAGGTCAGCGGCTCGTCAGACAACGCCCCACCGCCGCTTCTTGCCCGCGGCCTCCGTTGCCCGTGCCACGAGCCGCTGTATCGCGCCGTTGACCTGTTCGGGAAATTCGAGTTGGACCAGATGCCCACCCTGTCGCACACGCACCATCTCCGAACGCGGCAGAGCCCGAGCCAGAGCCTCCGAGCTCGCGAACGGAATGATCCAGTCCTCGTCGCCACACACCACCGACACCGGAATGTTCTCGAATTCCAGCAGGGCCTCGGACTCGTCGTGCAACTCGAGCGTCTCGAGGAAATTGACGATCGTGACGACGGACGTGTCGTCGATCATCGACTGGGAGAACGCCACCAGCCGTGGGGAGACCCTGGTGCCGTAGGACGCCGCGCGCAGTACCGGTGAGATGAGTGCGCGCACGGCACCACGGCCGAACTGCACGAGACCGGGCGAGGTCCGTACCGCGAGGCGGAACGCGTCGACCGCCGGATTCTGCAGACTACGACCGACCCCGGACTGCGCGAGACCGGCAGCTGTCGTCGAGATCAGGACTGCGCCGATGACTCGCTGACGGAGCACGTCCGCTCGTTGCCGCGCCATGGACAGGATCGACATTCCGCCCATCGAGTGTCCGACCAGAACGATGCGCCCCTTGGGTACCACCGAGCGAATCACCGCGTCGAGGTCGAGGCCGAGCTGGCCGATGGTGCAGCTCTCCGGGCTCGGCACTCCCGAACGTCCGTGACCGCGCTGGTCGTAGAAGACCATACGTACCGCCGAGCCCCACTGCTGTTCGAGGGCGCGGCGCTGAAAATGCCACGACGACGTGCGCAGGCAGTAACCGTGGACGAAGATCACGGTGGTCTCGGCGTCCGACGGACCCACTTCGCGTACCGAGAGCGGTACACCGTCGTCCGCGGTGACGATACTGCCGCGATCGGCGTCCATCAGGTCGAGATTCTCGGTGGCCAGCGGGTCCTTGTTGGACCGGAACGCCGTCTCGCGCACCACAATCGCAATACTTTCCAGCAATCCGAGCATGATCTAGATCGTCGCCTCCCCTGCGCGAGCACCGACGAACCGTCGTCGGACGCGTCCACGAACGCCGGTGACGACTTCGTAGCCGATCGTCTCGAGCGCATCCGCCCAATCCTGGGCGTGCGCCTCGCCCCGGTCCCCTGAACCGAACAGTAGCGCCTCGTCGCCGACCGCGACACCCGAGCCGTCACCACCGAGGTCGACGACGAATTGATCCATACACACTCGCCCCACCGAGGGATAGCGACGACCTGAGATGGTCACCTCGAACCGCCCGCTGAGGCGACGAACGACCCCGTCGGCGTATCCGAGAGCGACGAGCGCCACCACGGTGTCGGCGGGAGCGGTCCAGGTGTAGCCGTAGGACACAGATTCACCTTCGCTCACCTTCTTGATGTTCGCCACCTGCGCCGACAGGGTCATGACCGGGCGCAGCCCGAACGATCCCAGCTCCGGCACCGGCGACAAGCCGTACAGAGCAATACCCGGGCGGACCATGTCGAAACCGAGATCGGGTCTGGTCAGCGTGGCTGCCGAGTTGGACAGATGCACCACGGCCGGAGGTGTTCCGCGCCGGGTGGCGCGCCGCACCGAGTCGCGAAGCCGCTCGGCCTGGGCGTCGTTGGCGGGGTGAGCCGGTTCGTCCGAGCAGGCCAGATGCGAGAACATTCCGGTCAGTCGCACTGCGCCTTCCGCGACGGCGACCGCAGTAGCGTCGAGTACGGCGTCGAGATCCGATTCCGCGACCCCGTTTCGATTGAGTCCGGTGTCGATCTTGAGCGAGAGATCAGCGGTGGAACCGACTCGGCGCGCTGCTTCGACCACGGCGTCGAGCTGGGCAGCCGTGGACACCCCGATCCCGACCTGCCCGGCGATCGCTGCGGCGAAATCCGAGTCCGTTCGGTGCAACCATGCCAACACCGGGACCGTCACACCCGCAGCGCGGAGTTCGAGGGCCTCACCGATGGTGGTGACGCCGAGCTCCTGCGCCCCTGCTGCGACTGCGGCCTGTGCGACCTCGACGGCACCGTGGTTGTATCCGTCGGCCTTGACCACGGCCATCACGGCGGCATCCCCGGCGAACTGCTGCAACACGCGAACGTTGTGGGCCACTGCGTCGAGGTCGACGGACGCCACAGCCCCCGAACCCGTCCGAGGATCGGTTCTCTCGTCGCCGCAGCCGATACTCACAACATTCGATAGTGCCATCCGAGCCGCCGATACGACGGATCAGGGTGCCACAACTCGTGACACACCCGGCGTCGACCGTGGGCCACGCACGACCTCGATCAGACTGTGAGCGAGCGCACGGTTCGGATGGCGTCGGGGATGGACTCGCACAGCGGGCTCGCAGAAATGGGTGCCGCGAACTCTCCGTCCGACCCGTGAGCCGCACGGGCTGCGGCGAGCGTGTGGACCTTCGCTCCGCAGGCAGCCGCGGTGGACGGTGCCATTCCCGACGCGAGCAGGGCCCCGAGGATGCCCGACAGTACGTCGCCCGAGCCTGCGGTCGATGCAGCCGATCCCCCGGCATCGCTGACGAACGTGGTGCCGTCCGCATCGGCGACGACCGTCGCTCGTCCCTTGAGGAGAACGGTGACGCCCCAGCGCGCGGCGAGATCACGAACCGATCCCACTCGGTCGGGTGCGGGGTCCGATCCCGTCAGGCGGGCGAATTCTCCGGCATGCGGGGTCAGCAGAGTCGGTGCGGAGCGTCCGACGACCCAGCGTTCGTTGCGCGCGAGGACCGTGAGCGCATCCGCGTCGACGACGACCGGCAGATCCGTTTCCAGAACTCGACGCACGATCTCGGCGGAATCCTCGTCGGTGCCGAAACCGGGACCGACCACCCACGCCTGCACCTTCCCCGCCGCGTCGAACTCCGGGGCGGCAACGACCTCCGGATAATGCGAAACGACCTCTGCGCCTGCGCTTCCCACGTAGCGGACCATTCCGGAGGTGGCCGCGACCGCCGCTCCCACACACAACAGTGCGGCACCGGGGAACGTGGCGCTGCCGGCCAGGACACCCACCACACCCTGCGAGTACTTGTCATCGGCGGCTGTCGGGATCGGCCAGTCCCGGCCCACGTCGGCCGGCTCGAACGACGCCATCGCCGGAGCCGGCAGCTCCAGACCGATGTCCACGAGTTCGATTCGGCCACAACGAGGTACGGCCAACACGTGAACCGGTTTGCGGGCACCGAACGTCACCGTCACATCGGCCGTCACCGCCGGCCCCGAGACGGCACCGGTCTCCGCGTCGACTCCACTGGGAACGTCCACTGCCACGATCGGTGCGGTGACCTGCTCGACCACGGCAGCAGCATCGGGCCGCAGCGGACCCGTGCCGGAAATCCCGACGATGGCGTCGACCACGATGTCGGCAGGTCCGCACCGAGTCACCACTCGTCCGCCCGACGATCGCAGGGCCCCGAGACCTTCGGCGTGCACCCGCGTCGGGTCGAGCAGGAGAGCCGACACCGAGACGCCGCGTCGACGCAGATACGCCCCCGCCCACAGACCGTCGCCGCCGTTGTCGCCCGTGCCCACCAGAATCGTCACGCGCCGCCCCGCGACGCCTCCCGTACGCACGGCGAGCTCGCCTGCCACGACCGTGGCCAGTCCGTACGCGGCGCGGCGCATCAGCACGCCGTTCGGCAGGGACTTCAGCAGCGGCGCTTCCGCAGTCCGAATCTGCTCGGGTGTGTAGTAGCCGCGCATACCGAGTGCTATTCGACGGTGACGGACTTGGCCAGGTTGCGCGGCTTGTCCACGTCGTAGCCGCGCGCCTGAGCCACCTCGGCGGCGAAGACCTGCAGCGGGATCGTCGACAACAGCGGCTGCAGCAGCGTCGAGGCCGCCGGGATCTCGATCAGGTTGTCCGCGAAGGGCCGCACGGCCTCGTCGCCCTCTTCGGCGATGACGACCGTTCGCGCACCACGCGCCTGGATCTCGCGAATGTTGCTCAGCATCTTCGAGTGCAACACCGCCCGACCCTTCGGCGACGGCATCACGATGATCACCGGAACACCGTCCTCGATCAGCGCGATCGGACCGTGCTTGAGCTCGCCGGCCGCGAAGCCCTCCGCGTGCATGTACGCCAGCTCCTTGAGCTTGAGCGCGCCTTCGAGAGCAACCGGGTATCCGACGTGTCGGCCGAGGAACAGGATGGTCGTGGCCGTCGACAGCTCGCGCGCGAGCGCCCGAACCGGTTCGACCGTCTCGAGCACTCGCTGCACCAACTCGGGCATCGCTTCGAGTTCGGCGAATTCACGCGCAACCTCATCGGGATACTTGGTGCCGCGAGCCTGCGCCAACGCCAGCCCGACCAGGTAGTTCGCGGTCACCTGGGCGAGAAAGGCCTTGGTCGACGCGACGCCGATCTCCGGACCGGCCCGCGTGTAGAGCACGGCGTCGGCCTCGCGCGGAATCTGCGAGCCGTTGGTGTTGCACACCGCGAGAACTCGCGCCTTCTGGTCCTTGGCGTGCCGAACGGCTTCGAGTGTGTCCGCAGTCTCACCGGACTGCGAGATGGCCACGACGAGGGTCGATCGATCGAGGACCGGGTCGCGGTAACGGAACTCGCTGGCCAGTTCCACCTCGACCGGCAGCCGGGTCCAGTGCTCGATCGCGTACTTGGCGAGCAGGCCGGAGTGGTACGCGCTACCGCAGGCCACGACGAACACCTTGTCGACGTCGCGCAGCTCCTGATCGGACAGTCGCTGCTCGTCGAGCACGATTCGACCGTTGTCGAAGTGGCCGAGCAACGTGTCCGCCACCGCGGCGGGCTGCTCCTGGATCTCCTTGAGCATGAAGTAGTCGTGGCCGCCCTTCTCGGCGGCTGCCAGATCCCAGTCGATTCGGAACGGACGCCCCTGCGCCTGGTTGCCCTCGAAATCGCTGATGTCGTAGCCGTCGGCGGTGATCACGACGACCTGGTCCTGGCCGAGTTCTACGGCGTCGCGGGTGTGCTCGATGAACGCAGCGACGTCGGACCCGAGGAACATCTCGCCCTCGCCGACACCGAGTACCAGGGGCGTGGAGCGACGAGCCGCGACGATCGTGTCCGCGTGATCGGAATGGGTGAACACCAGCGTGAACGCACCCTCGAGACGACGCAGCACTGCTTTCGCGCTGGCCACGAAATCGCCTGCTGTCGGGCCGTCGGCGTAGGCGCGCGAGACGAGATGGACGGCCACCTCGGTGTCGGTGTCGGACAGGAACTCGATTCCGTCGGATTCGAGCTCGGCGCGCAACGGACCGAAGTTCTCGATGATTCCGTTGTGAACCACAGCAACGGTTCCGGACGCGTCCCGATGCGGGTGAGCGTTGCGATCGGTGGGACGGCCGTGCGTCGCCCACCGGGTGTGCCCCATTCCGGTGGTGCCGACGAACGTATCGGTGCCGATGTCGTCCAGCTCCGCTTCGAGATTCGCCAGTCGACCGGCCTTGCGCTCGACTGCCGTCGCTCCTGCGCCGTCGAGAATGGCGATGCCCGCCGAGTCGTAACCCCGATATTCCATACGCCGAAGCGCCTCGACCACGACACCCAGAGCTGGGCGGTGGCCGACGTAACCCACGATTCCGCACATGGACAACCAGGGTACTCGGCAGGGCGCGCACGACCCATTCGCTCGTGTCGCCGTGTCCGGTGTCCCCCGGACACGCCGCAGTTCGGTAGCGTCATCTCTCGTGGCGAAACCGAAGAAGCTGGCATCTGCTCTCTCCAAGCGCGGCCCGCACAAGGTGCTCCGAGGCGACCTGGCCCTCGCCGGGCAACCCGGCGTCGTCTATACCCCGGCCGAGGGCTTCGGCCTGCCCGGCGTGGCGTTCGCACACGGCTGGATGCTGCGTCCCAGCCATTACACCGACACGCTGAAGCATCTCGCGTCCTGGGGCATCGTGGTTGCGGCACCGGACACCGAGCGCGGTCTCGTACCGTCCCACCGCGGCCTGGCCACCGATCTGGGCACTGTGCTCGACATCATGACGGGCGTGCGGCTTGGCCCCGGCAACATCAGTGTCGATCCGGGCAAACTCGCCGCGGCAGGCCATGCGATGGGCGCCGGCACCGCAGTTCTCGCCGCCTCCCGGCGATCCGACATCAAGACCGTCGCCGCACTGTTCCCCGCACCGACTGCACCCTCGTCCGAGGACGCCGCCGCGGGACTTGCCGTGCCGGGACTCGTCGTCGGGGACAACTCGAACGCCGATTCGCTCACCGACAACTCGCTCGCACTCGCCCAGGCCTGGGGCGGGCCGTCCATCCTGCGCCGAATCGACGGCTCGACCGCGGACGGTTTCGTCGAGGGCCGCCGAATACTCGGCGCACTCGGCATCAACAAGCCCGACCGCAAGACCCAGCAGCGCACCCGCGCCGTCCTCACCGCTTTCCTGCTGTTCCATCTGACCGGAGACTCCGACTACGAGGAACTGGCCGGGTCGACCGGCGAGATCGACGGAACCAGAGCGGTCGATCCGCATGCGCCACTCGACGCGCAGCAAAAGCCCAAGGCGTCCGCGTCGATCAAGGCACTGCTCGGACGGGGCTAGTCCCGATCTCCACCGACCGGTGTCAGACCAGCCAGGACCTCGGCCGTTCCTCGGGGTCGGTCTCGACGTGCGGTGTGGGTTCGCGCCGATCCAGGTGAGCCGGTTGCAGCACCGAGCCCGACATCGGCTCGACGTCGGAGTCCGCTCCGCTCACCTGGGCCGAATTCCGTCCGCCTCGGTCGACTGCAGGTGCCTGGGCCCGACTCACCGCCTCCGCAGCCCGCGACATCGCGATCCGGTGCTCGTCGCGTATTCGATGCAATTCCCGACGCCATCCGCTGTCGGAACTCACAGCTCCCCTGCTTCACTCAGGCCGGCACCGGTACCCGTGTCGGCGGGTTCTGCATCGATGACCGGTCGATCCGCCGCTACCGGACGCTGCACAGCAGGCTGCTCGATGTCGGATGATTCGGGTGGGCACTGAGCCTGTGCATCCGAACCGGATTCGGACGGCGGCGCGGGTTCGGCAACTGGCTCGGGTTCGACCGTAGCGACGGGTTCGGACGGCGGCGCGGGTTCGGTCGCAGGCACGGGTTCGACGGCTGGCGCGGGTTCGACAGCCTGAGCCGGTGCGTCCACCGCGTCGGCGACACCGGGAACCTCGACGATCTCGGGTAGGCCGAACGGTCCGATTCCGAGCTCGAAGGACCGAGTTCCGAGTCCAGGAGTCTCGAGTTCGAGGGAAACCGCACCGTCGTGTTCGAGCGCTATGCGGGCCCGATGCCCGTCGAGCTCGGCCTCGAGATGGCCACGCTCGTCGGTGGCCGCGGGCAGCGACTGACCGGGCTGCGACTGACCGGGCTGCGACTGACCGGGCTGCGGCAACGGGGCCGACTCGGGTCGCTGGTCGCCACTCTCGTCCGGAGACGCTTCCTTCGTGTTGTCGTCACCGGCTCGGCCGTCGACTGCGGTGTCGCCGGAGCCGTCGAGATCTCTATCGTCGATCGTCTCGGTCAGCGCCTCGTCGACACGGTCGACGATGTGGGCGACCACTCGATCCACGAGACCGTCCAGAGCATCCTCCAGGTCGTCACCGACAGGACCGTGGGCAGTGAGAAGACCGTCGGCAGTGACAGGACCGTCGGCAGTGACAGATCCGGCCGGATCCACGCTCTGCGCTCCGACGAGGGCGTTGCCACCGGGAAGCGACGCCGCCGGTCCGGCTCCGACACCGGCCGGTGCCGAGGCGATCTCGGCCGAAACAGGGCCTGCCGACGAGCCGTCGGGCTCCGGCCACGGCCCCGATACACCGGGTTCGAGTGACCAACCGCCCCCGTCGAGTTCGCCGAACGATGGCTCGTGGACACTGCCCAGAACTTTCACCACCAACGCCAGACAGTCTCTGACGGCGGCGTCCGTGGCGGAACATGCGGCGAGGACGGCCTCGCACGTACCCTGCACCCGCGGTACGAACTCGGTGTCGATCCATCGCCTGCAGCGTTCGGCCACCTCGGCGGCGAACTCGTCGGAGACATCGACGCTGCGCGCCCTGTCGTTCAGATCCTCGAACACAGACGCCAATCGTGGGAACACCGACTCTCGATCGACCGGGAGGCACTCGATTCCCGACGCAACCAGAATGGCATCGATCTGGTCGACATCCTTGCCGTCCACCAGGTCGGAGTCGAGACCGCCGACGAGCTCGGCCTTGTCGGTCACCGCGTCACGGAGAACGTCGACGGCCGCACACATCGTCTGGTGAGAATCCTCGATCGACTCGAGGAACTGGGAAGCCTTCTCCTGTTCGGCCGAGAGATGGGTCTGCACTGCCTCCCCCGCCTCACCGTGCCAGCGCAACTGCAGAACCCGACGAAGTTGAATCTGCTCCTCGAGTTGATCGGCGAGTACCGCGGACACCGCCCCGACGGCGTCGGCATCGTTTCCGAGCGCACCCAGGTTCAGTCCGCGCTGCTCGTCGTACCTGGTGCACACGTCCAGATACTGCGGGACTTCGACGCTGGGAACCCGGGCGACCAACGGCAGGAAGCGCTCGAAGTACAGCAGACCGACTGCGTTCGCATCGAGAATCTCGTCGACCGACGCCCCGTCACCGGACGAGCCCGAAGGAAGTGTCACCGGCGTGACTCGATCGCGACCGCGGTGGCGTCGTCCTGTTGCTCGTACTCGTTCACCGCGGTGGTGATGGCTTCGGACATGTCGTCGACCGAGGACCTCCATGCCCTGACGGCACGCCCGATCCCGAGGTACGCCTGAGAATAGGCAGCGCCGAGGTCACCGTAGTTCCGTCCGGCCCCGGCTGCGCCGAAGCCTGCGTCGGCAACGACATCGGCGGCGTCGCCGAGCGCTTCCGCCGACGAGGCCAAACCATCTGCCACTCCGCGAACTCGGTCCGCGTCCACCCGAACTCCGTCGCTCATACGTTCCCGTTCCCCCTCGAAGTGCCCCTTTCTCACTATGACGTGCGCCGACTCACATCGGTTCCCCAGGGAGCGGTAACGTCCCGATGTGAAATGTCAGTAACAGGTACCTGAAGTGGCTGCACCAGCTGCTCACCGAACGAGGAGTCCCATGCACATCGGAACGATGCTGAACTACAGCGGCGGATTCAACGAGACCGTTGCCGAGGTCGCCGAGCTCGAGAAGGCAGGTCTCGACATCATTTTCGTGCCCGAGGCCTACTCGTTCGACGCCGTCAGCCAACTCGGATTCCTCGCGGCCAAGACGAGCACGATCAAGATCGCGTCCGGCATCTTCCAGATCTACACCAGGACACCGTCACTGACCGCCATGACCGCCGCCGGTCTCGACTACGTCTCCGATGGCCGATTCGTACTCGGACTGGGTGCATCGGGACCTCAGGTCGTCGAGGGCTTCCACGGCGTCAAGTACGACGCACCGATCGCCAGGACCCGCGAGGTCATCGAGATCTGCCGCCAGGTCTGGCGACGCGAGAAGGTGCAGCACCAGGGCAAGTACTACCAGATCCCGCTCCCCGCGGACAAGGGAACCGGCCTGGGCAAGCCACTGAAGCTGATCAATCACCCTGTGCGCGATCGCATTCCGGTCGTCATCGCCGCACTCGGACCCAAGAATGTCGAACTCACCGCCGAGATCGCCGAAGGCTGGCAGCCCATCTTCTACTTCCCGGAGAAGGCCGCCGACGTGTGGGGCGATTCGCTCGCAGCAGGCAAGGCCAAGCGTGACCCGTCCCTCGGCGATCTCCAGGTCTTCGCGAGTCCCACCCTCGCCATCGGCGAGGATGCGGAGAAGTACCTCCCCTGGGTCAAGCCACACCTGGCGCTGTACATCGGCGGTATGGGAGCCAAGGGCAAGAACTTCTACAACTCCCTGGCCCAGCGATACGGGTACGAGGCCGAGGCCGAGAAGATCCAGGACCTGTACCTGGCCGGCAAGAAGGAAGAAGCCGCCGCGGCAGTTCCCGACGAGCTCGCTCGCGCGGTCAACCTCATCGGCCCGGAAAGCTACGTCAAGGAGCGAGTGGCAGCCTTCGCCGAAGCAGGTGTCACCACTCTCAATGTCGCGCCGCTCGCCGAGAACACCGCAGGACGCGTCGCGCAGCTGACCGCACTGCGCGAACTGACCGCCTGAGACGTCAGACCGACGCGACCCGGCCCGCCAGCTCTTCGGCGAGCCGGGTCGCGACGTCGAGTTCGGACGCTTCGACCATCACCCGCACCAACTGTTCGGTGCCGCTGGGGCGCAACAGAACTCGACCCGATTCTCCGAGTTCGCGCTCGGCCGACGCCACGGCGTCCGACACCGACGGTGCCGACGCCACCGCTGCTTTGTCGGACACGCGGACGTTGATCAGCACCTGCGGCAGTGTCCGCATCGCCGACGCCAGATCCGCGAGGGAACGCCCGGTCTGCGCCATCCGTTCCATCAGTCGCAGCCCAGTGGCGATCCCGTCTCCGGTTGTTCCGACTGCGGGCAGCACGACGTGTCCGCTCTGCTCGCCCCCGAGCGCGAAGCCGCCTCGGCGCAGCTCCTCGAGCACGTACCGATCTCCGACTGCAGTGGTGCGCAACGTGATTCCGGCCTCGCGCATCGCGATGTGCAGACCGAGGTTGCTCATCACCGTCGCGACCAACGTGTCGTCGGTCAAGTGGCCCGCGTCGTGCATCGCGATGGCCAGCACCGTCATGATCGCGTCACCGTCCACCACGGAGCCCGACGCATCGACGGCAAGGCATCGGTCGGCGTCTCCGTCGTGCGCGATACCGAGGTCGGCACCGTGCTCCACGACGGCCTTCTGCAAGCCCTCGAGGTGCGTCGACCCGCAGCCGTCGTTGATGTTGATGCCGTCGGGTTCTGCGTTGATCGCCACGACCGTCGCGCCGGCCCGCCGGTAGATCTCGGGCCCGACGACCGAGGCGGCACCGTGCGAGCAATCCACCACGACGGTCACGCCGTCGAGTCGATGCGACACCGACTCGGCGAGATGCTCGGTGTAGCGGGCTGCTGCGTCGTGCGCGAGGTCGATACGGCCGATCGCGGCACCGGTGGCGTCGTAGCGCTGTGCGTCGTTCCGGGAGCGCCCCTCGGGATCGAGGGCAGCTTCTATCCGGTCTTCGACGTCGTCGTCGAGCTTGTGTCCACCCGCGGCGAAAATCTTGATTCCGTTGTCGGGCATCGCATTGTGGGATGCCGAGATCATCACACCGAGCGCCGCGTCGTATTCGGCGGTGAGGTAGGCCACTGCGGGGGTGGGCAGTACTCCGACGTCGATCACGTCGACACCCGATGCGGTCAGTCCAGCGGAAACGGCTGCGCTCAGCATCGCCCCGCTCACTCGCGGATCACGACCGACCACTGCCACAGCCCTGACGCCGTCGACGTTCGGTGCCAACACTGCGGCTGCGGCGCGCGCGATCCTCAACGCCAACTCAGCGGTCAGAACCCCGCCCGCCAGTCCCCGAACTCCGTCGGTGCCGAACAATCGCGCCATGAACCAAGAACCCCTTCGAGCGGAGAATATGTGGTGGGAAATGCCTCGAGGGCAGGCGTCCGATACTGCTGGATGCCTGCCCTCGAGGATGAAACGGGTAAGACGCGTCAGCGCTTGGAGTACTGCGACGCCTTACGGGCCTTCTTCAGGCCGTACTTCTTACGCTCGACTGCACGCGCGTCACGCGTGAGGTAGCCCGCGGCCTTGAGCGGCGGGCGATCGTCGGGTGCGAGTTCGATCAGTGCGCGCGAGATGGCCAGACGCAATGCGCCTGCCTGTCCCGACGGTCCGCCACCGTGCAGCAGTGCGACGATGTCGAAGGACTCCGCGCGGTCCACCAGAACGAGCGGAGCCTTGATCAGCTGCTGGTGCACCTTGTTGGGGAAGTAATCCTCGAGGGTGCGGCCGTTGAGCTTGAACCCGCCGGTGCCCGAGGACAACCGAACGCGAGCGACGGCTTCCTTACGGCGACCGACGGTCTGGATCGGGCGATCGAACACGATCGGGGCCGGAGCGGCTGCAGCTTCGATGTCCGAGACCACCTCGGGATCTTCGACTGCCACGAACTCGTCGGCGGCGATCTCTTCGATGTTCTCCTGCGACGTCACGTCATTTCCCTCCGGCGCCGTCACTGGGACACCTGCTTGATCTCGAACGGAACGGGCTGCTGAGCGGCGTGCGGGTGATTCGGTCCCGCGTAGACCTTCAGCTTGCTCGCGATGGCACTACCGAGCTTGTTCTTGGGGATCATGCCGACGACGGCCTTCTCCACGAGACGATCGGGGTTGCTCTCGAGGACCTGACGGGTCGAGCGCGACTTCAGACCGCCCGGATGGCCGGAGTGGTGGTGGTGGAACTTGCCGTCGAGCTTGTTGCCGCTGATGGCAACCTTCTCGGCGTTGATGATGACGACGAAGTCGCCACCATCGACGTTGGGTGCGTAGGTGGGCTTGTGCTTACCGCGGAGCAGAGTCGCGGCCTGGACGGCGAGGCGTCCGAGCACGACGTCCGTGGCGTCGATCACATGCCACGTCCGGGTGGTGTCCCCGGCCTTCGGGGCGTAAGTAGACACAGAAAATTCCTGTCTTCATGATGTCGCTGCTGGCCAAGACGAGTGGATGCCCTCGGCGGCCAGTTGAGACCCGAGGACAAGAGCTCGATACGCACATGAGTACGCGGCGAGCCCATACACGCCAACGGGGAACGATACCGGGAGCGGACGCCCAGGTCAAAACGCCTCCGCTCGTCGACGTCGTCAGCGCAGGCGGACACACTGCATGCACCGACGGGCAGCGGGAAGCGCCTCGAGCCTGATCGCCGGGATCTCGCTACCGCACCGCTCACAGGAACCGTACGTCCCGGTCTCGAGCCGCGAGACTGCCGCGCCGATGTCGCGTATCTCGGATTCGGTGTCGCTGATCAGCGCCGCGATCTTCGCTCGCTCGAACGCGATCGTCGACCCCTCGGGATCATGCTCGTCGTCGTCGGTGGTCAGCCGCGATCCTTCGATCACCGACGCCAGTTCGGCCCGAAGCGACGCCAGTCGATGCTCGGCACGAGACCGCTCGGCCCCCAGTACTGCTCCGAAGTCCGTCACCGGACCAGTAGACACCCCGACCGGCGTGATGACCAGGACACTGAGCCCACCAGAAGACGGATGCCCCGACCGATGTCTCGGTCGGGGCATCCACACTTCGTGATGACAGGTCAGCGAGCCATCCGCGCCTTGTTCGCCATCTCGACGCCGTGCATCGTTTCGCCACCGGTGCGGGCTGCCGCGACGAGGCTCGACAGAATGAGGTTGAGTTCGTCGGATGCAGAGTTCCACTGACGCTGCAGCTCGTAGTAGGAGGTCATCGCCTCGCCCTCCCACGATTGATAGAGCCGCTTCGCGGTGCTGTCCACGTCCCCGAGGAGGTCCTTGGTCACGTTCGCCTGCTTGTTCATCGCCTCGGTCAGCGCCGCGATCTGCGCGAAGTCGTATTTCATGTCGGTTCAGTCTCCTTGGTCGAGCGTGGTCGTGTGGATAGTCGTGTGGTCGTTCACTTGAACGAGGACAGTCCCGAGTTCAGGGATCCGGCCACCTGGTTCACGGCCGATACGTTGTCGTCGTCGGCGTCCGAGTAACCGTGGCCGTTGGTCTTGATGTCCGCGGAGATCTGCTCGAGCGCACTCCGCATCTTCTGCGCACTGGTGTCCCACTGGGCCATGACGTCCTGAAACGATTTGCCCGCCTTGCCGACCCACGCCTCGGCGGTCTGCTCGACGATCGAGCGAACAGCCGAATTGGACGCGTTGATCGACACGCTCAGGCCTTCGATCGTGGCTCCGGCAGCGACGAGCTCCTGCGGTGTGACCGTGACGCCGTTCGACGATCCCGTAGCTTCCGGTCCCCCTGGATATCCCACTTCGACTCCTTGTCTTCGATACTCGATTCACGTGCACCCGCGGCGCACGTGCTGCTCGACCGAGAGGCCACTGTCGGACCGCTCACTCCCCTACATCTCCTTTGACGCAACGACCCCTCGATTCGGTTCCGGCCGTGGACGAAAAAGTGTGGGCCCCTCTCACGGCACCGGAACGATGTCCAACGTCTGCGTTGCCTGCCCGCATTCGGCGTCGATCACCGCCGCGTCGTCTCCCTCGAACTGGCATCCGACGCTGACCTGCAGGTCGGACTCGACGAACACGCGCCAGAGCACCGTCGAGTCGTCGATCGGCCTCTCGGTGTAGGCAAGCCCGACGCGGCCGCCGAAATCGCGCGTGGATTCGAGGGATCCGATGGTGGAATCCGGCCCACGGGCATCGATGGCCGACCGGAGCTCGTCGGCGACCTGCTCCTGCGTCGAACCCGGCAACAGGTCCGCCACGGTGACGACGATCCGACGCTCGGGCGGGGTCGGCGGAATCAGCACCATGCGGTCCGGGTCGTCCACCCTCGTCCAGCTGCCCGGCAACCGCATCGAGACCCGCCCGAACACGAACGTCACCGGCTCGACCGGCGTCGGCGCGTCCGCCATCGTGGTCGGTAGCGGTTCGACGACGGACGACGGCGTGGCACTCGGGGCCGCGACAGGCGAAAAAGGCTGCGCCGCAGCAATATCGGAACCATCCGGAGGATTTCCGGTGAAATACACAGCTGCACAAACGAATACGACGACCGCAGCAGCGACTCCCACAGCCGCGAGCAGTGGGAGCCGCCGCTTCTCCCCGGGCCGCGGCGGTGCGGCGACGTCGTCGAGCCATGCCGCCGATCGCGTCGTCGCGGCACGGACCGACGGTGCCGGGACGAGATCCGCCCCGGCTCGCCGATACAGCGACCTGGCGACATCGAGGCCCGTGAGCCATCGGGTGGGGTGATCGACGACGGGATCCGCTCTCGAGCTCGACGGTCCCACCACGTACACCTCCTCGGGGCAGCGCGAGACCGACGACCGAACGAACTCCCCGACCGCTCGACGCCAACCGTCGTCGTCACCCGTACCGAACGGCAGGATCGCGCCGGTGTCTCCGCCGTGCGCCCCCGACTCGTCGAGGACGACGACGGACGTATCGAGGGCCCCGACTTCGACGACGACCGCGGCGGACGGCGCGCGTTCACCCGACCACGACAGGGCGGCCTGGGCCGTTTCCACGAGCACCACCTCGTTCGCCGAGGTCGCGAACAATGCGCGAACGATCCCCGAGCGTTGCTCGCCCCAGGTCGACGGATACGCGATCTCGAGCACGTCGAGTCGGTCGTGCACCCCGGCACCCTGCAGGGCCGACCATACGATTCCGTGGAGTACCGCCTCCCGGTCCCACACCGTGCTCCCCACCGGGATCGACGCATCGTCGATGCAGAGCAGGGGCGGAATCTCGTCCCCCGCCGCGCCCCGACCGAACACCAGACGGCCGCTTTCCACCACGGCGAACGCCGATCCGACGCATTCTCTCGGACCCTCGAATGCTCCGCCCGTGGCGACGACGGAAATCTCCGTGCAGCCCAGATGCACTGCGGCATAACGCCACGAGGGGCTCGTCAACTCGAATGTCCGAGCTGGACGAGTGCCTGGCGCGACCGGTCGACGAATATCCCACGTCCGGGTGGCATGGCACTGGGACGTACCGTCCCGAGCAGGTTCCCCTCGTCGCGGCTTCCGCTCATGACCAGTCCCGGCGTCACCAGATCGCGCAACCGTCCGATCACCGGGTCGAACAGCGCCCGGCCTGCCCCTCCGGAACGACGCGCCACGATGACGTGCAGCCCGATGTCTCGCGCATGGGGAAGGTGCTCCACCAACGGGGCCAACGGATTTCCCGACGACGTGGCGACCAGGTCGTAATCGTCGACGACGACGAACACCTCGGGGCCGTTCCACCACGACCGCTCGCGAAGCTGCTGCTGGGTCACGTCCGCACCCGGCATGCGATCGGCCATGCGGCCGGCGAGATCGACGAGCATGGCCGTCAGCGTCGCCTGCGAGGCAGCGTACCCGGCCAGATGCTCGGAATCGACTGTGCCGAGGAGAGTTCGGCGGTAGTCCGCGACGATGAGTTTGACGGTGTCGGGCGAGTTCACCTCGACGAGCGATCGACAGATTCCGCGCAACAGGGAGGTCTTGCCGCACTCGCTGTCGCCGAACACCACGAAGTGTGGATTCTCTGCGAAATCGACCACGACCGGTGCCAACTCGGCCTCGTCGATGCCGATGGGAACTCCGAGCTCCGGGATACCGCCACGGGTTCGCGGCCACGCATCACCGAGTCGATCGAGAACCGCGGATCGTTCGAGCAGCTCCGGCAGCATCCGCACCGGCGGCGCTGGGGTTCCCGCAGATGCAGCCGCGATCGCGGCGACCGACTCACCGACTGCGCGAGACAGGTCGTCGACGGAACAGACATCGTCAACCCGTGGAAGCACGATCAGCAGATGCAGTCCGTCCCTGGTCATGCCCCGGCCCGGCCGCCCCTCGGGAACGCTCGCCGCCTTGGCGCGGCCCATGTCCGAATCCGACGGATCTCCCAGCCGCAGTTCCAATCGGGTACCGATCAGATCCTTGGTCGCAGGCCGAACTTCCGCCCACCGCGATGCGGTGAGGATCAGATGCAGACCGAAAGCGAGGCCCTGCGTCGTCAAGGTGGCGATCTGCTGTTCGAGACTCTCGAAATCGGACCTGATGGACGGCCAGCCGTCGATGACGAGAAAGACGTCGCCGAACCGATCCTCGGGGTCGAGGGGTTGCGTTGCACGACGACGTCGGAACTCCGCCATCGAGTCGATCCCGCGATCGCGGAACGTCTTCTCCCGCTGCCGAACGACGCCGGCGACCTCGGCCACGGTCCGCCGAACCCGATCGACATCGAGCCGGTTGGCCACCGATCCGACGTGCGGTAGATCGGCCAGCCCGGCCAGCGTTCCACCGCCGAAATCCAAGCAGTAGAACTGAACCTGGGCGGGCGAATGCGTCATCGCGAGAGCCAGGATCAACGACCGAAGCGCCGTCGATTTACCCGATTGCGGGGCACCGACGATGGCGACGTGGCCCGCAGCACCGGACAGATCGACGGTCAGCAGATCGCGGCGCTGATCGAAAGGCCGGTCGATGATGCCGATCGGGGCGCGCAGAGCGGCGAGCGGACCGATGCGCTCGGTCAGAACCGATCCGGGCAGCAACCGGTTCAACGTCGGTGCGGTGTCCAACGGCGGCAACCACACCTCGTGGGCCGGCATTCCGCGGCCTCGAATTCGTCCGACGACCACGTCGAGCACCGTCGCGCCGGTGCTCTCGGAGTCGACCGGATCGGGCTGCTCCTGCGGCGCGGTGGCCGCCTCGATGCGGCCGAGATCGATGGAGTCGAGCGGTACCGCGTAGGCGGTGAAGGGCTTCGGTCTGATGTCTCCTCCGAGCGAGGGCCGCGCGCCGGGACCGGAGCGCGGCGGCGAGTACGGACCGGAGACGTACGCCGCAGCGAACCTGACGATCTCGGCCGAATCGCACTTGAGATAGCCCGCTCCCGGTTGCGCGGGTAGGTGATATGCGTCGGGAACTCCGAGCACCGATCGAGACTCGTTCGCGGAGAACGTTTTCAGGCCTATTCGGTACGACAGATGACTGTCGAGACCGCGTAATTTTCCTTCTTCGAGCCGCTGGCTGGCGAGCAGCAGGTGCATGTGCAGCGAACGTCCGAGCCGGCCGATCGCGACGAACAGCTCGGCGAATTCCGGTTGCTGGCTGAGCAATTCCGAGAACTCGTCGACCACCACGAACAGGGCGGGCATCGGCGCCAGGTCCGCTCCCGCGGCGCGGGCCCTCTCGTAGTCGGAGACATTGGCGAAGTTGCCGGCCGAGCGCAGCAACTCCTGGCGACGGTTCATCTCACCGGCCAAGGCATCGCGCATCCGATCCACCAACGCCAGGTCCTCGGACAGGTTGGTGATGACCGCGGCCACGTGCGGTGCCGACTCGAGACCCGCGAACGTCGCGCCGCCCTTGAAGTCGACGAGCACCAGGTTCAGCTGTTCCGGCGAGTGAGTCGACACCAAGCCCAGCACGAGCGTGCGGAGGAATTCCGATTTTCCGGAACCCGTTGCCCCGATACACAATCCGTGAGGTCCCATACCGTTCTCGGCGGATTCCTTGAGATCGATCTCGACGGCGCTGCCGTCGGGGGCGACCCCGATCGGTACCCGCAGCCGCTCGCGTCCGCGCCGCACAGTCCACGCTCGGTCCGTGTCGAGTGCACCGACGTCGGCGATACCGACCAGGCTGTTCCACCCCGAGATCCGGACTCCGCCGACGTCGACGACATCGACTACCGACGAGGACGACGGCGCACGATACGGCGACAGGCGTCGAGCCACGGCGTGCGCCTGGGTGGTGCTCATGGAATCCGCGACGGCGAACACCTCGACCGTGGTTCCGCTGACCGCTCCGATCGATCCGTTCTCGGCGAACAGCTGAAGGCCACGCGATGCAGCGAGTCTGGGGCACAGACCGGACAGATCGATGATCGTGACGGCATCGAGGCCCGTGTCGGTGAGATCGGTCGATCGGTTGTCGAGCAGCCCGCCGTCCACCACGATCACCAACTGCACGACGCCGGCAACCGGCACAGCTCCGCGCGCAAACCGATTCCGCATCGACAGCACGTCGCCCAGCGCGCTCTCGAGTTCGAGGAAACTGCCGAAGATCATCCGAGCGGACCCGGCGCCGTCGCGCAGAGCGTCGTGCTGAGTGTGCGGAAGCCACTTTGCCCACTCCCACTGCTGCACGGTGTCCGGACCGCAGACCATCGCGACCGCGACGTGGTCGGGTCCGTGAAAGCTGCACAGCGAGGCCAACATCGCGCGCACCATCGCCCGGGCGTCGTCTCGATCTCCCGCGATGGCCAGCGCCGCGAATCCCCTCAGTGACACCGCAGTCGGCAGCGCGGCCACCACCGAATGCGCTCGGACGAATCGACGCAGAGACACTGCCGAGACGGGTTCGAGTTCTTCCACCGGGCCGGTCTCCGGCGGAACCAGTCGAGTGGCGAGCCGCTGATCCCCACAGCCCACTCGTACGTGAGCGAAATCCGGATCCGCCGGTCGCCGTTCCCACATGCGCTCGGTTCCGGCGATCGACCACAACGTCTCCGGGTCCGGGTGACTCCATTCGAGGGCTCGGCGTTGCGCTCGCTCGGTCTCGGCGACGTCGCGCCGGAGCTGATCCAGATAGCGGAGGTAGTCCTTGCGGTCCTCGTTCGCCTCGGCCGTGCGCGCTCCGCCGGACTTCCCGCCGCCGGCCAACATCCCCACCATGGACATCAACATCATGGCCGGGAACATCAACATCATCGGGTTCGCAGCTGCGCCGGAGGTGAACATCAGCGCGACCATCCCGACCATCGCCGCAACCATCACCAGCGGCATCAGCTTCATCAGCAGATTGCCCGGCACCGCACGCGGGATCTCGGGCGGCGGCTGCAGGGTGACTTCCCCGCCGGGAGATCGAGGTACTTCCCGTCGGGCACCGCGAACGAAGCGCACGGTACTCATGGATCCGCCCCCACGGCTACGCCCCCAGAACTGCATCGCGGCAGCCTCCCCCCGAGGCCGCAGGACGACAGGCTAGCGCATCGAAGACCGGGCGGTCCACAGTTGCCGTCGAGACCCCGGGCGGACGGACTGCCGGTCGGTGCGACGAGAAATAGAACGCTGCCCGACGCCGTTGCACCTCAATGCGGCTTCTCGGCCGCGTGCTCGACGAACGAAAGGCTGGCCCCAACCGTGTCCGTACCCCTGTCCATCCTCGATCTCGCTCATGTGGGCGAGGGCGAAACAGTCCGAGACAGCTTCGATGCAAGCGTCACACTCGCTCAGCATGCCGAGAACTGGGGATACCGACGTATCTGGTACGCCGAGCACCACAACATGAAGACGATCGCGTCGTCGGCCACGTCGGTTCTCATCGGGCACGTCGCTGCCCACACCGAACGAATCCGGCTCGGATCCGGCGGGATCATGCTTCCCAATCACGCGCCGCTGACCATCGCCGAACAGTTCGGCACCTTGGCCACGCTGCACCCGGGACGAATCGATCTGGGTCTGGGCCGCGCCCCCGGCAGCGACCAGGTGACGATGCGGGCGATGCGGCGCGATCCCGCGTCGGCCGATCGCTTTCCCCAGGATGTCCAGGAACTGCAGGGCTACCTGTCGGCTGAGTCCCTGATCCCCGGAGTGAGCGCAACTCCCGGCGCCGGTACCGAGGTACCGCTCTACATCCTGGGATCCTCGCTCTTCGGCGCGCAGCTCGCCGCGGCACTCGGCCTGCCCTACGCTTTCGCCTCGCACTTCGCACCCGACGCCCTCGAGCAGGCCGTCGAGATCTACCGACGTGACTTCCGACCGTCCGCACAACTGTCGGAGCCGCACCTGATCGTGGGTGTCAACGTGATCGCGGCCGATTCGCTCGCCGATGCACAGGCACAGTTCCTGCGCACCAAGCGCAGTCGCGTCAGCCTGCTGCTCGGCCGCGGCCGGACCTTCACCGACGAGGAAGCCGACATGGTCCTCGAAGCGCCTGCGGGCCAACAGATCGCGAAGATGACCAAGTACTCGGCGGTCGGCACTCCGGACATGGTGAAGGACTACCTCGATCGATTCGCCGAACGCACCGGCGCGGACGAGCTGATCGTCGCGTCCGGTGTGTCCGACCGCGCATCGTGGCTTCGCTCGTTCGAGTTGCTCGCACAGGTCAGTGACCTGGTTCCTGCCTGAGAGCTGCGCGCGTCGCCGGCAGATCCCGACAGGTGATCGGTTGTCGGCGCGATGTCGTAAGGTTTGGACACCGATGCCCACTGGGGCGGGCATCGGCACGCGAATCGAACGTATCCGGGGGGATCTTCATGACACGCGCCGACATCCGTCCATCGGCCGGCATCGAGCCGTCACGCACAGCACCTGCCGATCCGGCACAGTCACCCGACGCAGCGGACGCGAGTCGGCGGACATCGGGCGCACAGTCCGTCTTTGCGCAGGATGTCTGCCGGGTGACCGTGTTGGCCAGGTCCACGCAGGTGGACATGGCGCTGCCGGTGGACGTTCCGGTCTCGCTTCTCGTTCCGGGAATCGTCGACATGATTGCAGCTCATCGGCCTGGTTCGGGACGCAGTGAGCCGACCGACGGGGATAACGCGTCGGACGGGTTGCCCGTGGCGTGGACGCTCGCGCGGATCGGGTTTCCACCGTTGTCGTCGACTTCGACGTTGGCCGAACTGTCGGTGCGCGACGGTGAGTTGCTCGTGCTGGGTGTCGCCGAGCGGCCGGCACCGGTTCCACTGTTCGACGACCTCATGTATTCCGTTGCTCGATCGGGTGATGACGATGTTCCGCACTGGACTGCTCGTACGGCGCGCACGGTGGGTTCGGTCGTCACCGGTCTGCTGGTGTTGCTGGCGTGCGCGGTCATGTTGCGTGGGCCGATCCGGGCGGGAGCCGAGCACGTCGGCAGTCTCGTCGAGGGGCTGGCTGCCGTCACCGCGTCGCTTCTGTTCGCGATCGCGGGAATGATTCTGGGGCGGGTGTATCACCAGAACGCCGTCGCTGTGCTCTTGGGCGGATGTGCCGTGGCGCTGATGTTCACCGGCGGAACTGTGCTGGTGCCCGGGCAGTTCGGTGCGGCTCAGATGATGCTGGGTTCGGCCATGGCAGGCGCTGTCGCTCTGCTGTCCCTTCGTATCGGCGAGACCGGGTTCGCACTGTTCACCGCTGCGATCGTGCTCGCCCTTCTGATGTTCGCTGCTTCGGTGTGCACACTGTTCACCACCGTGCCCCAACCGGCCGTCGGCACTGCGGCTGCTCTCACCGGTCTGGCGGGAATTGCATTCTCTGCCCGCATCTCGATGATGCAGGCCAGGTTGCCGCTTCCACCGGTTCCCACCGCGGGAGCACCGTTGGACACGGTCGAAGAAGCCGAACTCGACGCGATCTCGTTCTCCGATCTGCAGGTCGCCGCCGCCGGGGCGCGTAGCTATCTGACCGGACTGCTGTCGGCGTTCACCGTCGCCGTGGTAGCGGGCGTGCTCGTTGCGGCGGCAGCCGATTCCGAGGGTGGCGTGCGGTGGCCTGCGGTCGCGCTCGCGGCGCTGTGTGCGCTCGTCCTGATGCTGCGCGGACGCACCTATGCGGTGGTGACCCACGCTGTTCCGCTGGTCGCAGGCGGAACGACGATTCTGCTGGCGCTTCTGGTCGGTGCTGTTCTTGCGCTACCCGATTACGCTCTCGCCTTGTTCGGCGTGGCACTGGCCGGCGCGGTGACGGCATCGATCTTCGGGGCTTTGGTGCCCACTCGCACGTACTCGCCGGTGATGCGGCGATCGGCCGAACTACTCGAATATGCCACCATCGCGCTGGTCATTCCGATCGCAGTGTGGGTGTGCGGTCTGTACAGCGTCGTCCGCGGGCTGTGACGCCGCGCACGCAGCGAACGGTCGTCATTGCGGCATTCACTGCTCTCGCCCTGTCGTCGAACGCCGTCATCGGCGTGTATCCGGCCCGCGCCGAACGTCCGGTGATCGACCCGTTCCAGCTGCCTCCGCCGAGTGCTCCCGGCCCCCTCGAACCCACGGAACAGAAGAACGCCTGCGCCCTACCGTCCGCGGCCGCCGATGCCCAGGACGTGCCGACCGCGTTGAAAGCGCTCGACTTCACGTCGGTCTGGCCCATCACCCGTGGGGCAGGTCAAGTGGTTGCCGTCATCGACACCGGGGTCACCGCTCATCCGCGCCTACCGGGTCTGATCGCCGGCGGTGACTACGTCGGCTCAGGTGACGGGTTGTTCGACTGCGATGCGCACGGAACGATGGTCGCCGGCCTGATCGCCGCGCAGAACGCACCGGGCAGCGGATTCGCCGGCGGCGCTCCCGACGCACGCATACTGTCGATTCGTCAGTCCAGCAATGTCTTTCAGATCGTCGACAACAGACCGGAGGAAGAGAAAGCGGCCGAGCCGGAGAATGCAGCAGGCTATGGCAACGTCCGCACCATGGCCATGGCCATCCGGACTGCGGTGGACTCGGGTGCCTCGGTCATCAACATCTCCGAGGTCGCCTGCGTGCCCGCGGGAGGCGGGGTGCCCGACGGTCCGCTGGGCGCGGCCGTGCAGTACGCCGTCCGCGAAAAGAATGTCGTCGTCGTCGCAGCTGCCGGTAATCTCGGCAGCGCTGCCTGCGAAGCACAGAACCCGATGACCGACCCGCTTCGGCCCGAAGCGGACCCGTGGGCCTTCTTTGCGACCATCGCGACTCCGGCCTGGTTCGACGACGTGTTGACCGTCGGATCGGTCGAGTCGGATGGCACACCGTCGTCGTTCAGCCTGGCCGGCCCGTGGGTCGACGTAGCGGCTCCCGGTTCGAATATGACCTCGCTGTCGCCGACTGGCAACGGATTGGCGAACGGCACCCGGGGCACCGATGGCGTGATTCCGATGACCGGAACGAGCTTTGCGGCACCGCTGGTGGCTGCGGTGGCGGCGCTGGTGCGCGCCCACCGGCCCGAACTGTCGGCGCTCGAGGTGGTGGACCGGATCGAACGAACGGCGCATGCGCCGGCCGAAGGGTGGAATCCCCTCGTCGGCCACGGCATCGTCGATCCGCTCGCAGCGGTGACCGATTCGGTGACGCCTGCTCCCCTGTCGGTCCCTGCAGACAGTGTCGCGATGAGTGCGCCGTTGCCACCGCCTACGCCGGATCATCGCCCGCGGACCGCAGCGGTCACCGGTTCGGTGCTCGTGGCGGTGATCGTGGCACTCGGGCTGGCACTGTCGGTGCCTCTGCGCCGACGCGGCAGACCCGATTGAGCCGGGGCGCTACTTCGTCGGAAGGGCCGCGGCCTGCGGGTCGGGAGCAACACCGTCGTGCATCGTCAGTGCCTGACCGCGCCCCAGAGTGGGCCCACCGCCGAGCAATTGGAGTATCTGCCAGGGCGCGGGTGCCGGCGGCCCGAACCCCAACGCCGACGCGGCCTCGGCCCCGTCGACGCCGTACCGCACTCCGGTGTCGGCCACGAAGAAGACGCTGCCCTGACGCGTACTCGACGTCGAGATACCGGTACTGCGGACGAACCCGCCGCTACCGGGTGCCAGATAGACCTGGTCGACGGCGTCACCGCTGCCATCGGCCTGAGCCAACGCAACCGGTTGTGCACCGGTCTCGAGCGGCAACCCGCGTCCAGCGGACTCGACCAGTCGAGCCGACGGTCCGCCGTCGGCAACTGCGAGTGGCTCCCACGTCAAGCATCCGACAGGGCGCTCACCGGTATCGACGATCGCGGGAGTGGTCGCCGGGAACGTCGAAACCTGCAGTCCGGAGGAGGTTTTGGGAGCATCTGCGAGCAGGTCGGGATTGACGGCTGCGATGTCCGGACTGCCCTGCGAATCGGTGAACTTGATGAGCAGTGCCGCAGTTTCGTTGATCGCTTGGATTCCGTCCTCGAGAACCACGTAGTACTGGACGTCGCGACCGGCGACCTGGACCACCGAACCGATCGGCCGGCCGTCGAACGGGAACGGGGGGGCCTCACCCGCACGGGGAACGAACGGTGCTGCGACGGGTGGAGATTCGGGCACGGAGTTGAGCAGACCGGCGCTGACCGGGGACGGTGTCGCGTCTTCGAGTCCGAGTGCGCGAACCACTGCCCTGTTGTTCAGGTCGACCGGCGATCTGGTGCCGTCGTGCACGAGATACGCAGTGCCGGCCGATGTCCAGAGGAAGGCCTCGGAGTCGGCAAGCGCAGCCGTGTTGTCACCGTAGCGAGGTTCGCCCACCACAATCGTCGTCGAGGTCACTCCGGCGATCGGGTCGACGGTGTCGCAGACGGTCCACGTTTCGGCGCTGCCGTCACCGTCGTGCGGCAGCGCGGACGGAGCACCGGGGATGCCCACCAGCGCGCCGCGGGGGCGGGACGACAATTCGGATTCCTTGACCGTCAACGGGTTGTCGGGCCTGCCGACTATCAATCGAGCCGACGCGAGATTGAGCACCGGATGAAACACGTCGTCCACTTTCACGAACATCGCGGCCGAGTCCTTGCCGACCACGATCGACGCGTCGCCGATCTTGTCCTGTGGCCGAAACAGTGCCAGGGCAGCGCATCCCGCCAAGCCGATGCAGGCGATGACGACACCCACCAGCAGTGCCCGCGACTGCGACTTCATCGGATCGTGCAGCATCCGAGAGTCGCGCCTGATCAGCGCGTGTTCCATTCTGCGGACGAGAAAGCGGTAACCGCCAACCTGCCACTTCGTTGTCGGGATCGACGCCACGATTCCTCCCCAGGATTGTGCAGACGACCCGATCCCCATTCGGGTCACGCGACACAGTACAGTTCGTCCGCACGCCTCGGCGACCGCGTCGGCGGTCGCCGATGGGCACTGCGACCTTCGGGGGGAGGGTTTCGATGACGCGTACCGGTTGGGCAGGGCGGGGGCGAGCCGCCGCTCCTTTCGTCGCGCCCACGGTTCGGCGGGTGATCGCGGCCGAGACCGTGGCCGTGGCGATCGGTCTGGCTCTGTTCTCGGCACAGGTGCGGCCCGGGTGGGTGCTGCTCGCCGCTGCAGCGGTAGCACTCGTTCCGTTCGTGGCCGTTCGGCGCAGGTCGGTCGTCGACTGGGTGCGGGCCATCTGGCGGTTTCTCACCGATCGTGCCCCCGCTGTCGGCGTGACCACGGAACACACCGACTCCGCAGAGGGCCAGGTCGGGGTTCACTGGCAGCGCGACACCGTCACCTGCACCATCGAGATCGCCCCGCCCGAGCACGCCACCACGGTCCTCGGTAGAGCGAGCGCCGAGACGCAGTACGCGCTTCCTGTCGACGCGTTGGCGTCGTGTCTGCGACAGCACGACATCGAGGTCTGTTCGATCGACGTCGTCGCCCTCGGCTTCCGCAGCTCGGCAGGTTCGGTAGCCACCGAGGTGTACGAGGGACTCATCGGTCCGCTACCGGCGGTAGCGGTGCGAACCGTCTGGGTCGCAGTCACTCTCGACCTGCGCGCGAACGCTCGGGCGATCGAGGTCAGAGGCGGAGGCAGGGGCGGCGCGGCACGCACCGCTGTTGTCGCGAGCACGCGCGTCCTTCGTGCTCTGCACGCCCACGGTCTGTCCTCGCGACTGTTGACGGGCTCCGAACTTCGGACGGCTGTGTTGCACCTCTGCCGGGGGGTCGATACCGAGAACCTGACCCAGACATGGTCGACAGCTCCCCTGCCGGGTGCGTCGAGCACCGGATTCGGAATCGATTGCAGCGCAATCACTGCCGAGGACATCGCTACCCTGTGGGCTACACCGTCCCTCGGAACGACAATGTCCTTCCACCTGCAGCCGACCCGCGACACCGGAAAGGTGCGCGTCCATGGGTCGTGCAGATTCACCGCCCGGACACCCATCACCAAGCCTCGTGTACGCGCATTGACCTCGATGAGCGGAAGTCAACGGGACGGCATCCTCGCCCAGCTTCCGTTGGCCGTACCTGCACCGAAGTCGTTGTCTCCCAGACGAATTCTCGACATCTCGACGGTGAACGAGTTGATGCTCCCAGTGAGCGGCTGCGGCCAGCTGCTGGGATCGGACGCCCGCGGACACGGTGTCGCGGTGCGGCTGTTCGGACCGGGACTGACTCGGGTTCGAGTCGTAGGAGAGCTCTACCTCGCTCAGCAACTGCTCTTCCGTGCCATCGCCACCGGTGCCAAGGTCCTCGTCCGCACCGACCGCCCCCACGCCTGGCGCGCGCTCCTCGACGCCATCGGCGCTCCCGATCGACTGCTGGTCGACGGCACTACGTCCCTATCCCGCCCGTCGTACGACGTGATCCTGATCGACTTCGCCGACGGTTCGGCACCGCCTGCGCAGCAGGGACTTTCGGGCGTCACCGTGATCACGTTGTGCGAGCATGTGCCGCGGACCGGCCGACCGGATCAGGAGCCGAGCGTGCCTCGATCGGAGCCGGATCTGACGATCGTCCAGCCCCATGCATCGGGTGATCGAATTCGAGTCCGGTCCGGTCCACTCGACGTCGAGCTGACACTGGTCACGATTCCGCAGGAAACGGCGTTCATCGGCCGGCCCCGGAGTCTGCGCCCCGCAGTTCGAGCATGACCGATTCTCAGCCGGGGTAATCGGCACGCCCACGAACGCAGGCCACTGCTTCGGCCCACCACTCCAGCTGGTCGAGAAGACGCCCGAGAGCGTCGACCGCGGCTGCGTCGTCGATACGTCCCGACTCGTCGAACCGCTTGCGCACCCGATGCAGCGACACCGCGTCTCGCACCGAGACCATGTGCAGCTCCGCGGTGATCTGCCGTAGTTGCTCGATGGCGCGAATTCCCCCGCCGAGCCCGCCGTAGGAGACGAATCCCACCGGCTTGCCGCGCCATTCGTACTTCACCGTGTCGAGGGCAGTCTTCAACGCACCGGGCACGCCGTGGTTGTACTCGGGGGTCACGAACACGAAGGCGTCGGCACCGCCGATGGCCCGGGTGAAGCGTTCGGAGTCCTCACATGGAACGAGGGAATTCGGCAAGTCGAATTCGGCCAAGTCGAGGTCGACCACCTCGACGGTGGCGCGCTCGGCGGCGATGCCTCGTACCCAGGCGGCGACGGTCGGACCCACTCGACCTGCGCGCACACTACCGACGACGATCGCGAGCTGTATCGGCTGCATCGCTCCGACAGTAGACCCGGTGGTGCCCGGTCAGCCCTCTCCCCCACAGCAACCGTCGCCGGTGATCGCCGACCGCACTTCTCTGGTGGCCGCGTTCCGTGCAGCCAGCTCGTCGGCGGGTGGATAGTCGACTCGAACCAAGGACAAGCCGTGCGCCGGAGCCACCGCCACCTCGCTCGCCCTCTCGCGGCGAGTCAACAGCGACCGCGCCCAGTCGGGAGTTCGGCGACTCTCCCCCACGGCCTGCATGGCACCGACGAGACTACGGACCATCGACCAGCAGAATGCGTCGGCGCTGACGTACGCGGTGAGACGATCACCGTCGCGCTCCCAGTCGAAGCGCTGCAGTTCCCTGACGGTGGTGGCACCGTCACGTCGCTTGCAGAACGCGGCGAAATCGTGAAGACCGATCAATCCCGCGGATGCCTCCCGCACCGCGCCCAGATCGATGGGCCTCGGCCAGGAGACGACACCGGCGACGTCGAGGGGGTCGACGCCGTAGAGCGCCGTGCCGAATCGATACTCGTAGTTCCTGCGGTACGCCGAGAAGCGCGCGTCGAAATCACGGGGGACGGTGCTGATGGCCCGCACACGAACATCGGTGGGCAGAAACCGAGCCATTCGCCGGACCAGTCTGCTGTGATCGTCCGGAACGTCGACAGCATCGAAGTGCGCCACCTGTCCCGTTGCATGGACCCCCGCGTCGGTTCGCCCCGCCACGGTCAGCTCTATCGGTTGCCGAAGCACCGTGGAGAATGCTTCTTCGAGCACTCCGCAGACGGTGCGGATACCCGGTTGGCGCGCCCATCCGGAGAAGTTCGTGCCGTCGTAGGCGATGTCGAGCCGAATTCTGGTGGGTACCGAAAAAGCGGGCCCGCCTTCCCCTGAGGGAATGGCGGGCCCGCTTGGATCGTGCTCGGGGCTCAAAAGGACTAGTCCTTCTTTGCTTCCTCGGCCTCGGGGGCGTCCGACGCGTGTGCGTCGTTGTCCTCGATGCCGTCGATGACTGCGTCGGCGTTGGCCACCTCGGCGTCGGTCGCGTCGGCTTCGACAGCCTCGACGACGTTCTCGTCGGTCGCGTTCTCGGCCGGAGCCTCGGTTGCGGCGGGAGCAGCCTGCGAAGCCTTCACGCGGCGTGCGCGATCGGCTTCGTTGGACACCGTCTGCTCGTTGACGAGCTCGATGATGGCCATCGGCGAGTTGTCACCCTTGCGGGGGACGGTCTTGATGATGCGCGTGTAGCCACCGTCACGATCGGCGAAGAAAGGCCCGATCTCGGCGAACAGCTTGTGCACGACATCTTTGTTGTTGATCGTCTTGAGAACCTCACGACGATGCGCCAGATCACCCTTTTTTGCGTGGGTGACGAGCTTCTCGGCGTGGGGACGAAGGCGCTTGGCCTTCGACTCGGTGGTGGTGATGCGGCCGTGCTCGAAGAGTGACGTCGCCAGGTTGGCCAGGATGGCCTTCTGGTGCGACGCCGACCCGCCGAGACGGCGGCCCTTGGTGGGCTTGGGCATGATGAATCTCCTAGTAAGAGCTCCAGCGAGCTGATTACAGCTGTTCTGTCTCGGCGTAGTCCTGCTCGGCACCTTCGGTGTCGCTGAAGGAGCCGGCGTCGGTGTCACTCCACGTGCCCGTGGTGGCGTCGTAGCCAGGCACGGTGCTCGGATCGAACGACGCGGGGCTGTCCTTGAGGGAAAGGCCGAGCGAATGCAGCTTGACCTTCACCTCGTCGATGGACTTCTGCCCGAAGTTACGGATGTCGAGCAGATCGGACTCGGTACGACCAACCAGCTCGCCGACGGTGTGAACACCCTCGCGCTTGAGGCAGTTGTAGGACCGGACGGTGAGGTCCAGATCCTCGATGGGGAGTCCGAAGGAAGCGATGTGATCGGCCTCGGCAGGCGAGGGTCCGATCTCGATGCCTTCTGCTTCGACGTTCAGCTCACGGGCGAGGCCGAAGAGCTCAACCAGGGTCTTGCCCGCCGAAGCGAGCGCGTCCCGCGCGGTGATGGAATTCTTGGTCTCCACGTCGAGAACGAGCCGATCGAAGTCGGTGCGCTGTTCGACGCGGGTGGCCTCCACCTTGTAGGTGACCTTGAGCACGGGCGAGTAGATCGAGTCGACCGGGATACGGCCGATCTCGGCACCCGATGCCTTGTTCTGAACGGCGGGGACGTAGCCGCGACCGCGCTCGACTACGAGCTCGATCTCCAACTTGCCCTTGTCGTTCAGGGTCGCGATGTGCAGATCGGGGTTGTTCACCGTGACGCCGGCCGGAGGGACGATGTCGCCTGCGGTCACAGCGCCGGGGCCCTGCTTGCGGACGTACATGGTGACCGGTTCGTCTTCTTCGGAGCTCACCACGAGGCCCTTGAGGTTCAGGATGATGTCGGTGACATCTTCCTTGACTCCGGGGACGGTGGTGAATTCGTGGAGGACGCCGTCGATACGGATGCTGGTGACAGCAGCGCCGGGGATCGACGACAGCAGGGTGCGGCGGAGCGAGTTGCCGAGTGTGTAACCGAAGCCGGGCTCGAGCGGCTCGATGACGAATTTCGAGCGGTTGTCGGCGATGACCTCTTCGGTCAGCGTCGGGCGCTGTGAAATGAGCATTGTGTGTTCCTCCTGTACGGGCGTCCGCTATTTGACGCCCACGTGTGGAGGCGAAGACGCATGTGAGCCTCGCGGGGAGACTCACATGCGTGCTGCGCCTTACTTCGAGTAGTACTCGACGATGAGCTGCTCCTGGAGCGGCACATCGATCTGTGCGCGCTCCGGCAACCTGTGAACCAGGATGCGAAGACGGTTGGGAACGACCTGCAGCCAGGGGGCGACGGGACGGTCGCCGTAGCTTTCGCGGGCGATCTGGATCGGCAGCGTCTGTGCCGACTTCTCACGGACGTCGATGATGTCGTACTGCGAGACGCGGTAGCTGGGGATGTCGACGCGCTTGTTGTTCACCAGGAAGTGACCGTGCGTGACCAGCTGACGGGCCTGACGACGCGTACGTGCCAGTCCGGCGCGGTAGACGACGTTGTCGAGACGACTCTCGAGGATGGTCAGCAGGTTCTCGCCGGTCTTGCCGACGGTCCTGTTGGCTTCCTTGTAGTACAGACGGAACTGCTTCTCCATGACGCCGTAGGTGAAGCGAGCCTTCTGCTTCTCCTGCAGCTGAAGCAGGTACTCGCTCTCCTTGATCCGCGCGCGGCCGTGCTGGCCGGGCGGGTAGGGACGACGCTCGAACGCCTGGTCGCCTCCGACGAGGTCGACGCGCAGACGACGCGACTTGCGGGTGATAGGACCGGTATAACGTGCCATTTTCTAAACCTTTCCTTCCCGCTAGACCCGACGCCGCTTGGGCGGACGGCAGCCGTTGTGCGGCTGAGGGGTGACATCGGAGATGGTGCCGACCTCGAGGCCAGCGGCCTGAAGCGAGCGGATCGCGGTCTCACGGCCGGAGCCGGGACCCTTGACGAACACGTCGACCTTCTTGACGCCGTGCTCCTGTGCCTTGCGCGCAGCGTTCTCGGCTGCGAGCTGTGCGGCGAACGGAGTCGACTTGCGCGAGCCCTTGAAGCCCACGTGTCCCGAGGACGCCCACGAGATGACGTTTCCGGCGGGGTCGGTGATCGACACGATCGTGTTGTTGAACGTGCTCTTGATGTGCGCAGATCCGTGCGGGACGTTCTTCTTGTCCCTGCGACGCGTCTTCTGCGCCTTCTTCGGACCGGTACCGCGTGCTTTGGGGGGCATTACTTCGCCTTCTTCTTGCCGGCAATGGTGCGCTTGGGTCCCTTACGGGTACGCGCATTGGTCTTGGTGCGCTGTCCACGGACGGGCAGACCACGACGGTGGCGAAGACCCTGGTAGCAGCCGATTTCGATCTTGCGCCGGATGTCGGCCTGAACCTCGCGGCGCAGGTCGCCCTCCACCTTGAGGGACTCGTTGATGTAATCGCTGAGCTTGCGCAGATCGTCGTCGCCGAGATCCTTGCTTCGCAGGTCGGGGCTGACGCCCGTCGCTGTGAGGATTTCCTTGGAGCGGGTACGGCCGACGCCGTAGATGTAAGTCAGTGCGATCTCCATGCGCTTTTCGCGCGGCAGATCCACACCTGCGAGACGTGCCATGTGGCATTTCCTTTTCTTGTCCGGAGGTCTGCTCCCAGTCCGTCCCCTGTGTCCTTCTCACCGCTGGGGTGTGAAGCGTCTTTCAACAAACTCAGTGGGGCCCCGGCCTCCGTGCCGGGGGTATGCCGTGACGCGTGTGTCACGGTTGGTGCTGGGAGGTCATCTTCTAGCTGTTGCCAAGCCGACGTGCGAAATGCTCGGTGGTTATCCCTGACGCTGCTTGTGACGCAGGTTGTCGCAGATCACCATGACGCGTCCGTTACGACGAATCACCTTGCACTTTTCGCAGATCTTCTTGACGCTCGGCTGAACCTTCACGTCGTTGATCTCCTGTGTGTAGCTCGGCCCCGCTGCTTGCAGTGGCTCCGAGCATGGTTCTCCCCGACCGGACGTGGCCGGGGAAGCTCTTACTTGTAGCGGTAAACGATGCGTCCACGCGTGAGGTCGTAGGGCGAAAGCTCTACCACGACGCGATCCTCGGGAAGGATGCGGATGTAGTGCTGACGCATCTTTCCGCTGATGTGAGCGAGTACCTTGTGGCCGTTTTCGAGCTCAATGCGAAACATCGCATTGGGCAGCGGTTCGACAACTCGGCCCTCTACCTCGATAGCACCGTCTTTCTTGGCCATATCCTCCGCGATCCTGGCTCTCACACCTGGTTGATTGCATCTGTTTCCGTTACCGTGATGCCCACTGATCGACCCGAGTGAACGGGCCGACGTGTCGCCGGAACGGTTCGCAGGCCGCCAGGGCACGCGAACATCCGGTACGCAGGACGCACCGTCGATCCATGTTACCGGGTAATGCACGTCTGGCCAAATGCGTCCCGCGTCCATGCTCCAGGTCAACGGTTGCCCCAGTCCGATTTCCCGAGCTACCGTTCTGCCGGGCTGCATCACAGCCGCACAACCACAGGCCGTCGCGCTGCGCTCGCAGCGCTGGCAATGTCCGCGACGACGACTGCAAGGCACCCCTCTCGAGTTCAGACACGCGCCCCGGCGACCCCGTCGTATCCGTCATCATCCCTACCGCGACCTCGGCGGCATGCTCGAGTACGTACACGCCAGCGAGGACATGGAGTTCTCGTGGCGCGCACAGCGAGCGGGCTGTCGATTGCACTTCATCGCCGAACCGCTGGTCTCGTACCGACTGCGCACCGGCCACCGGGAGAATTGGAAGCAGGCAGGCGCTCTGGGGTACGGATCGGCTCACGTGCGCGGCCTCTACCGAGCAGACGGCTGCCCGCCCTTCCGCGCGGGCTCGATCTTCATCGCCCTGCTGATGCTCGGTGTACGAAACCCGCTGCTTCCGACTGCCGTTACCAGGATGCCCACTCGACTCTGGCTGCGTCTGGTGGCTGCGCACCTCGGCCTGCTCCGTGGAGGACGACGCTACGGATCGTTGACCTGGTGACCCTAGCTGGGTCGTAGCGTCAGAATCCGCGGGCCGTCCTCGGTGACGGCAACGGTGTGTTCCCAATGCGCCGACCGGGATCCGTCGGTGGTCACGACCGTCCACCCGTCGTCGAGAATGTCGGTGTCGTACGTACCGAGGGTCAGCATGGGCTCGATCGCAAGGGTGGATCCGACGACCAGCTCCGGCCCCTTACCGGGCGCACCCTCGTTCGCCAGGAACGGGTCCATGTGCATTTCCCGGCCGATGCCATGACCGCCGTACCCGTCGACGATGCCGTACTTGCGGCCGTGCGCCTGCTCGGCCGCGTGGGTACCGGTTTCGATCGCGTGCGAAATGTCGGTGAGCCGATTGCCGGGAAGCATCGCAGCGATGCCGGCCTCCATCGACAGCCTCGTCGCCTCGCTCAGCTTCGCATCGGCCTCGATGATGTCGCCGACACCGAATGTCCAAGCAGAGTCTCCGTGCCAACCGTCGAGAACTGCCCCACAGTCGATGGACACCAGATCGCCCGCGACCAGGAGCTCGTCTGCCGACGGAATGCCGTGCACCACACGGTCGTTCACCGACGAGCAGATACTGCCGGTGAAGCCGTGGTAACCGAGGAAGGACGGCACGGCACCGGCGTCACGAATGACCGCCTCGGCCACTCGGTCGAGCTCGAGAGTCGAGACACCGGGTACCGCTGCTTTCCGCACGGCCACCAGCGCAGCGCCGACGACCGCGCCGGCCGCAGCCATGGCATCGAGTTCGCCGGGACTGCGGAACGGCACGACCTTTCGTTTACGGCCGAACGCCATTACTTGCCGTGGTCCTCGATGGACTTCAGCGCGCGAGCGTTGACCTCGTCCACCTCACCGATGGCGTCGACCGTGACGAGTTGTCCCTCGTAGTAGTCGAGCAGTGGCGCGGTCTCGTCCCGGTACACCTTGAGTCGGTTCCGGATGACGTCTTCCTTGTCGTCCTCACGTCCACGCGCGAGCATGCGCTCGACGACGACATCCTCGTCGACGACGAAGGAGAGTACGGCGTCGAGCTTCGCGTTCAGATCCGCCAGGATGCCGACCAGTGCCTCGGCCTGACCCACCGAACGCGGGAAGCCGTCGAGCAGGAAGCCGTTCACGGCGTCGGGCTCGGAGAGGCGACTGCGGACCATGTCGATGGTCAGCTCACTGGGAACCAGATCGCCGGCATCGAGGTACTTCTTCGCCTCGAGTCCGAGCGCCGTCTTCTCACCGATGTTCGCGCGAAACAGGTCTCCGGTCGAGATGTGCGGAACGCCCAGCTTTTCGGACAGGAGGACGGCCTGGGTGCCTTTGCCGGCACCGGGGGGACCGAGCAGAACAAGTCTCACTTGAGGAACCCTTCGTAGTTACGCTGCATCAGCTGGCTTTCGATTTGCTTCACGGTATCCAGGCCGACGCTGACCATGATCAGCACGGCAGTTCCACCGAACGGGAGGTTCTGTCCTCCACCCGAACTGCCGATGTCGAGGAACAGGTTCGGGAGCACGGCAATGGTGCCCAGGTAGACCGCGCCCGGCAAGGTGATGCGACTGAGGACGTAGTTCAGATAGTCGGCGGTCGGGCGCCCCGGACGAATGCCCGGGATGAACCCGCCGAACTTCTTCATTTCGTCGGCGCGCTCCTCGGGGTTGAACGTGATCGCCACGTAGAAGTACGTGAAGAAGACGATCAGACCGAAGAAGATCGCGATGTACACCGGGTTCGCGGGGTTCACCAGGTACTCGTTGATGATGCGCTGCCACCAGCTCGGATCGACCGCGGTGCTCGCCGAGGTGAGCTGGGCGATGAGGTTGGGCAGGTACAGCAGCGAGGACGCGAAGATCACCGGGATGACGCCGGCCTGGTTGACCTTGAGCGGAAGGTACGTGGAGGAGCCGCCGTACATCTTCCGGCCGACCATGCGCTTGGCGTACTGGACGGGAATTCGGCGCTGACCCTGCTCCACGAAGACCACGCCGGTGATGATCAGGAACGCTGCGAAGCAGACGAATCCGAACACCAACCCGCCGCGGCTCTCGAGGATCGAGTTGCCCTCGGACGGGATACGCGAGGCGATTCCGGCGAAGATGAGCAGCGACATGCCGTTGCCGACGCCACGCTCGGTGATGACCTCACCGAACCACATGACGACGGCTGCACCTGCGGTCATGACGAGCACGATGATGACGAGCCCGAAGATGCTCTGGTCGGCGATGATGTCCTGCTGGCATCCCTGAAGCAGCTGGCCGCGCGAGGCGAGGGCCACCAGGCCGGTCGCCTGCAAGATGGCCAACGCGATCGACAGATAACGCGTGTACTGCGTCATCTTGGCCTGCCCCGACTGTCCCTCCTTGCGGAGTTCCTCGAACTTCGGGATGACGACGGTGAGCAGCTGCACGATGATGCTGGCGGTGATGTACGGCATGATGCCGATCGCGAACACCGAGAGCTGAAGGAGCGCTCCACCGGAGAACAGGTTGATCAACGAGTAGATGCCCGCCGAGTCTCCACCGGAGACCTGGTCGATGCATGCTCGGACATTGGCGTAATCGACACCCGGCGACGGCAGCGTGGCACCGAAGCGATACAGGGCCACCAGACCGAGCGTGAAGAGGATCTTCCGTCTCAGGTCAGGAGTCCTGAGGGCCGACACGAAGGCGGAAAGCAAAGATCCTCCTGGCACGACTGCGTTGACGCTGCGAGTGCTTCGTCGGGAGCGCCTCTGGTGCTCCCGTGAGCCTCACGAGCATGGACTGCAAGCGACATTCGCCGCCCGCATCGAAACGAACTTCTGTGAACTCTAGAACTCTAACAGTGCGTATCGAACCGCCCGACGGTCAGTGTTGGACCCTGTCCGTTCGGTCGACCACGGCACGGTGGTGCCGAGGCAACGATGGCCGCAGCTCAGCTGCTAGAGCTGTGGCTGCGGCCATCGTCACGAACTGCTGGTCGATGCGCTGCTACTCAGCACATCGGACCGATGCTCATACCTCGGTTGCAGAACCGCCGGCAGCGGCGATCTTTTCCTTGGCGGAGCCCGTGAACTTGTTGGCCGAGATCTCGACCTTCACGGTCAGGTTTCCGTCGCCGAGAACCTTGACGGGCTCGTTCTTGCGAACGGCGCCCTTGGCGATGAGCTCGGGGATGCCGATCTGACCGCCCTCGGGGAACAGACGCTCGATGTCGCGCAGGTTCACGACCTGGAACACGACACGGTTGCGATTGGTGAAGCCCTTGAGCTTCGGGAGCCGCATGTGGAGGGGCATCTGGCCACCCTCGAAGCGTGCCGGCACGTTCTTGCGTGCGCCGGTTCCCTTGGTACCGCGACCTGCGGTCTTGCCACGCTTGCCACCTTCACCACGGCCGACGCGAATCTTCGTCGACTTGGATCCGGCTGCGGGGCGCAGGTGGTGCAGTTTGATGGTCATGGTTAGACCTCCTCAACAGTTACGAGGTGGCGCACCGTGTTGACCAGTCCGCGGTTCTGCGGGTTGTCCTCGCGGACGACCGTCTGGCGGATGCCCTTGAGCCCGAGAGTACGCAGGCTGTCACGCTGGTTCGCCTTCTGGCCGATGGTGCTCTTGATCTGGGTGACCTTCAGCTGAGCCATTACTTCACCGCTCCTGCCTGTGCGCGTGCGCGCAGCATTCCGGCGGGCGCAACCTCTTCGAGGGTCAGGCCGCGGCGAGCCGCAACTTCCTCGGGACGCTGCAGACCCTTGAGGGCTGCGACGGTCGCGTGCACGACGTTGATGGCGTTGTCGCTACCGAGCGACTTCGACAGCACGTCGTGGACACCGGCGCACTCCAGCACTGCACGCACAGCGCCACCGGCGATGACGCCGGTACCGGCGCTGGCCGGACGCAACATGACGACGCCGGCTGCGGCCTCGCCCTGGATGGGGTGCGTGATGGTGCCGGCGATCATCGGGACGCGGAAGAAGCTCTTGCGAGCCTCCTCGACACCCTTCTGGATGGCCGCGGGAACTTCCTTGGCCTTGCCGTAGCCGACGCCGACCAGTCCGTTGCCGTCACCGACGATGACGAGGGCGGTGAAGCTGAAGCGTCGACCACCCTTGACCACCTTGGAGACGCGGTTGATCGTGACGACCTTCTCGATGAAGTTCGACTTGTCCGCAGCGTTGCCGCCACGGCCGTTGTCACGACGGTCACGACCGCCACCGCGGTTGTCGCCGCGCTGGTTGTTGTCGCCACCGGCATTGGGGCCACTGTTCTGTCCGGCGGGGCCGCTTCCGCCGTCACGCCGTTGACGTCCCGGCATCAGGCTGTCCTTCCGTTGTCAGTCATTGTCATCATCAGAACGTCAACCCGCCTTCGCGGGCTGCGTCTGCGAGTGCCGCGATGCGGCCGCTGTAGTTGTTGCCGCCGCGGTCGAACACGACTGCCTCGACACCGGCTGCCTTCGCGCGGCTGGCGATGAGCTCGCCGACCTTCGCGCTGACGGCCTTCTTGTCGCCCTCGAGGGCGCGCACATCGGCTTCGATGCTCGACGCGCTGGCCAGCGTGTGGCCGGCGAGGTCGTCGATCAACTGCACGTGGATGTGACGCGAGGACCGGTTGACGACCAAGCGGGGACGCTCGGGCGTGCCGGAGATCTTCTTGCGAAGGCGGAAGTGACGACGTGCCTTCGACAGGCGACGCTTCGTCGAGACGTCGGTGCCACGCGGAGTGCGCTTGACGACGTTCGCCTTGTCTGCTGTTTGCTGGCTCATATCACTTACCCGTCTTTCCGACCTTGCGGCGGATCACTTCACCCTCGTAGCGGATGCCCTTGCCCTTGTACGGGTCCGGACGCCGCAGACGACGAATGTTGGCAGAGATCTGACCGACCTTCTGCTTGTCGATGCCGACAACGGTGAATCGCGTGGGCGACTCGACCGTGAACGTGATGCCCTCGGGTGCTTCGATCAGCACGGGATGGCTGTAACCGAGTGCGAACTCGAGGTCCTTGCCCTTGAGTACGACGCGGTAACCGACGCCGTGAATCTCCATCTTGTTGGTGTAACCGTTGGTGACACCGGTGATGAGGTTCGCGACGAGAGTGCGTGAGAGTCCGTGCAGTGCACGGCTCTTGCGCTCGTCATCGGGCCGGGTGACGGCGATGGTGCCGTCATCGGCGCGAGCGATCTGGATGGGCTCGGCGACCGTCAGGCTCAGGGCACCCTTGGGGCCCTTGACCGCAACGTTCTGGCCGTCGATGGTGATATCGACTCCAGCGGGGACCGGTACCGGCAATTTTCCAATACGTGACATGGTGGTGGCCTCCCCTACCAGACGTAGGCGAGGACTTCTCCGCCCACACCCTGCTTGGCCGCCTGACGCTCCGTGAGCAGACCTGTGGACGTGGAGATGATCGCCACGCCCAGGCCGCCGAGAACCTTGGGCAGATTGGTGGATTTTGCGTAGACCCGGAGACCGGGCTTGGAGACGCGTCGCACGCCGGCGAGGCTGCGCTCACGGCTCGGGCCGTACTTCAGATCGACGATGAGGGTCTTGCCCACCTCGGCGTCTTCCGTGCGGTAATCGGAGATGTAGCCCTCGCGCTTGAGGATCTCGGCGATGTTCGCCTTGAGCTTCGAGTGGGGAAGCTTCACCTCGTCGTGGTACGCCGAATTGGCGTTGCGCAGACGGGTCAAGAAGTCTGCAATTGGATCGGTCATCGTCATGGTGTGACCTGTGCACCTTTCTCGCAGCGGTTCCCATGCAGCACGCGCGAGCTGGTGCCCCTGGATTCTCGAAAACCCGGCGGGCCTGGCTCGTCACATCGTGGGCCTACAACGAAGTGAACATGTCCTGACCGACTGTTGCCGGTCAGGGGTTGCGCTCCAAGCAATGCATCGCTGCACTGCCAGGTGTTTCGAGCTTCCGCATTTCGATGCTGACGTACGGAGAACTCGAGGTTGCGTTCTGTATTGCAAGGACTCGCGTGCAGGCACGACGAAGCCCGGGCAACCGCTCTAGTGTAGGCATCGCACACCCGAAGACCAAATCGCCCCTACCACCCTGCGACGGCTCCGGTCCAGTCGGACACCCCGGCGTCCACTTTTCGCTAACGTCGGACCATGACGGACTCGAAGGCAGTCGACATCGATCACCTCACCCACACTCTGCGCGACCGCAACATCGCGGGGGTCACCATCGGTTGGGTCGACAACAACGGCATTGTCCGATCGCGCACCGTGCCGACCGCAGAATTGACCGCAGTCGCACGACGCGGAGTAGGAGTCACCGCGGTGTTCGCGGTGTTCGATTCGCACGACGGGATCACCTTCGCCCACGAGGGACTGTCGACTCCGTCCGGCGATGTGCGGTTGATTCCGGTGATCGAAAACGCATCGAGCGTGGTCCCACTTGCAGGACAACCAGGGTTGGCCTGGGTGCACGGTCGGCAGCTCTCGGCCGACGGCGCACCGTGGCCCTACGATCAACGCGCTGTTCTCGAGCGGCAGGTGCGGAAGGCGGCCGATGCCGGTTTCGAGGTACGGGCGGGATTCGAGATCGAGTTCGCCCTGACCCGCGAATCGGACGGAGCTTCCGCTCATCGCGGACCTGCGTACTCCGCCAACGCGCTACGCGATGTCGACGACTTCGTCGTATCGCTGCTGAACGCCCTGTCTGCGAACGGTGTGAGCATCGGTCAGATTCATGCCGAGTACGGCAGTTCCCAACTCGAGATCGCGCTCGCACCACTCGATCCGCTTGCTGCCGCCGATGCGCAAGTTCTCGCGCGGCAGACCATCCACGCAGCGGCGGAAGCTCACGGCCTGAGGGCAAGCTTCGCTCCCCTGCCGTCGTCCGGCAGTGCGGGGAACGGATGGCACCTGCACACGTCGCTGGTTCGCGGCGGTCACAACGCCCTGACCGGAGACGGCGATCATGGATTGTCCGAAACCGGGCAGTCGTACATCGCAGGCCTGGTTCGAGAGCTGCCAGGACTCACTGCCATCACCGCACCGAGTTCGGGGTCGCTGCTCCGACGTCGACCCGGCTACTGGGCCGGTGCTTTCGGTTTCTGGGGCGTCGAGAACCGGGAGGCAGCAGTGCGACTCGTACCGGCCACACCCCTCCTCGGTCCGAATCACACCAACGTCGAGCTGAAGGCGTGCGATGCTTCCGCCAATCCGTATCTGGCGCTGGCCGTCACGATCGCGGCCGGCCTGTCGGGAGTGGCAGACGGCGCGCAGTTGTCGCCACCGGTTCAGGAGGATGTGGGCGGCTGGGATGATGCCCGTCGCGACGCCGCCGGTATCTCTCCACTCGCGACGACCCATGCGCAGCAATGTGAGAACCTACTGTCGTCCGCGCTGGTCGCAGACGTGTTGGGCGAAGACCTTCTGGGCGCATTCGTTGCCTGCCGAGACGCCGACGCAGCGTGGGCGGAGAGCCACACCGCGGACGAATTGCTCGAATCGCTGCGCTGGATCTACTGACGTGTTGCGACGGTTCCCGGGCGCAGGCGCAATCGTCGCTGCGCTCGACAGCGCTCTGCCACAGCCGGATCAACTGTGCGGACCGTTCTCGGCGTCGATAGCACTGACGGCCGTGGTCGGCGACGACGCACCGGATGTCACTGCCCTCGCGATCGCATCGGGATCCGCGATCTGGCCGGGTGAGGCCGTCTCGGCCCGTCCTCCCGGAACGCCCCGAATCACCGACGGGTGGGATTGCCTGCCGAGGGCCGCATCGATCGACGCGGCCGGGACCACAGCGGCCGGTCTTGCAACGGGCATCGAGACGGCGACCGAACGACGCGTCGCAGTGGTTCCGATCATGGGGCCCGGTGCCGAGGGACTGCGCCTGCTACTTGCCCGCCTTACCGACGTGCAGTTCCGATTCGGTCTGGTGGCGAATGTACACACCGCAGAACTGACCGAATTCGATTGGAACGTAGGTCATTTCGTGACCATCCTGGGAATGGACACTGTCGAGGACGTGGTCGCGGTTGCCGATACCTATCGTGAGCTCGGTGTTCCGGGCATGCCACCCGGATGTCGAACGGTTCCCACCGACGCTCTCGCGTCGTCGATGTCCGAACGTGGTCTTCTCTTGGTTGTCGACAACGACGACCGTTCTGCCGCACTGGATCTGACTCGGTCACTCGACCTACGAAACGACGTGTGGTCGGTATGAGACGGGAGACCTGAGCAAACGCGAAATGGGCGTGGGTTCCTGTCGGAACCCACGCCCATCAGCGTGGTGTGGTGAAGCCCGAAGGCCTCAGATCACCAGGAGCTCTTGCGAACTCCGGGAAGCTCTCCGGCGTGTGCCATCTCGCGCACGCAGATACGGCAGAGGCCGAACTTGCGGAACACGGAATGGGGACGGCCGCAGCGGTTGCAGCGAGTGTATGCACGCACCGCGAACTTCGGCTTCTTGTTGGCCTTGTTGACCAATGCCTTCTTCGCCATGGACTCAGTTCTCCTTGAACGGGAAGCCGAGGTGCTTGAGCAGCGCGCGGCCTTCTTCGTTGTTGGTTGCGGTGGTTACTACGGTGATGTCCATGCCGCGCGGACGGTCGATCTTGTCCACGTCGATCTCGTGGAACATCGACTGCTCGTTGAGGCCGAACGTGTAGTTTCCGTTGCCGTCGAACTGCGTGCCCGAGAGGCCGCGGAAGTCCCTGATTCGGGGAAGGGCAATGGAGACCAGACGGTCGAGGAACTCCCACATGCGGTCGCCACGGAGGGTGACGCGTGCGCCGATGGGCATTCCTTCGCGCAGCTTGAACTGTGCGATGGACTTGCGTGCCTTGCGGATCTCCGGCTTCTGGCCGGTGATGGCAGCGAGGTCGGCAACTGCACCGTTGATCAGCTTGGCGTCACGGGCGGCGTCGCCGACACCCATGTTGACGACGACCTTGACGATGCCGGGGATCTGCATGACGTTCTCGTATGCAAATTCGGTGTTCAGGGCGTCTTTGATCTCGGCGCGGTAGCGCGCCTTGAGGCGGGGCTGTTCGCCCGCGATGTTTTCGGTGGTAGTCATCTCAGATGTCCTTCCCGTTCTTCCGGGAAACACGAACGCGCTTGCCGGTTTCTTCGTCGGTCCGGTAGCCCACGCGAGTGGGGTTTCCGTCCGAGTCGACCACTGCGACGTTCGATACGTGGATCGGGGCTTCCTGGGTGACGATGCCGCCCGAGGATGCGCCGCGCTGGTTGGCGGAGACCGCGGTGTGCTTCTTGATGCGGTTCACACCCTCGACGAGAACCTTGGAGTCAGCGGGGTAGGCCTGAATGACCTTGCCCTTGGCGCCCTTGTCCTTGCCTGCGATCACGAGAACGGTGTCGCCCTTGTGCACCTTCATTTACAGCACCTCCGGGGCGAGCGAGACGATCTTCATGAACTTCTTCTCACGCAGCTCACGGCCGACCGGGCCGAAGATACGAGTTCCACGGGGATCGTTGTCCGGCTTGATCAGCACCGCAGCGTTCTCGTCGAAACGGATGTACGAGCCATCCGGACGGCGACGCTCCTTGATGGTGCGGACGATGACGGCCTTGACGACCTCACCCTTCTTGATGTTTCCACCGGGAATGGCGTCCTTCACCGTAGCTACGATGATGTCGCCGATTCCGGCGTAGCGACGTGACGAACCACCGAGAACGCGGATGCAAAGGATTTCCTTCGCGCCCGTGTTATCAGCGACGCGTACTCGCGACTCCTGCTGAATCACTAACTTCTCCTTGACCTGGATGTACGTACGTGCCGGATTTCCGTCCCGACACGCGCGGTCGGCTGCTGGGTACGGGCGCACGAAGGCACACCGCTGCCACAGGCAACCGGTCAAGTGTAGGGGACCGCGACCCCGGGATCCAAATCGTCATCCCGAGAGCACCGGCCGCCTGCGAACTCGGAACTCTCGGTACGGTTTCGGGGATGGGACATCTTCGGATCAGCGGGGCGCGGCGATGACGTCGACGGGCGACGACGGCGGATGGTGGTCGAGTCTGCCACTCGATCGCGTCGTCCGACTGCGCGGTGCCACCGAGCGCGAACTCGCCGAGTCCGTGAACCCCCTGCCGGCGGACGCGCCCTCGATCGTGTTCTTCGCGGCCGATCCCAGGACGGCGAATCGTGCGGTCGATCTCGTCGATGCGGTGGTCGCAGAACTCGAGAACGCCGCAGTCGACTCGATTCCGCTGTTGCTCACGGAATTCGACCAGCACGCAGGCTCGTCGACGTTGGATCGGCGCGCTGCACGCGTCGCGGCTGTGCGGCTCGCCGGCGATACAGCACACTTCGGTCCGTACGTCGGGGCCCTCGCAGAGGCCGCAGTCGCGGGGCGGTCGCCGCGTCGAACCGCATTGACCGTCGAGACCCGAGCAGCAGGGTCGACCCGAGTACTTGCCTCGGCGCAGCATCGACGCACTGCTGCCCTCGTGTTGGTCGTGCCGGTCGGAATGGATACCGGAGTCGTCACGGCAGCTGCGGAATGGTTGTGCACCCACGCCGGAGCAGCGGTGTGGGTGACGGGTGACGGGGCGTCGAACATGGACCGATTCCCATCGGTCTCGGTACGTGCGCCGGAAGTTCCCGGCGGGGTCAGCACTGTCCTCGACCGATTCCGGCCACTGGGCTATCCCCCGATCGCAGGTCACCCCCACCCGGCAAGCGAACCAGAGAAGCGTCTTGCTCGCGCGCTGGACGCCCACGACTGGGCCACCGGGCGTGAACACAACCGATCGATCCGGCTCGGCGAGCTCAGCCGACCGTTCACCGTCGACGTACTGTGGCGCACCGAGAAGGTCGTGGTGGAGATCGACGGCAACGAGCACCGGGCCGTCGAACGTTTCGCCGAGGACCGCGTCCGTGACAACCAGCTGCAGACACACGGCTACATGGTGTTGCGCTTCACCAATGCTCAGGTGATCGACGATCCGCAACGTGCGGTCGCTACCATCCGCGAGGCAGTATCGAGAAGACGATCGAAGGGGGATCCTCGATGAGTACCGAAGACCTGAACGGGACCGAAGCGGCAGTGCTCCTCGTCCTGATGGCCGAGGCAAGTCCGGTCAAGAACTCCGAACTCAGAGCGATGGGTCCCGAGCTGGCGAAGCCGTCCCGCGACAAGCTGAAGAACGCCGGTCTGATCGAGGTGAATTCGTCCGTGCGGCCGATGACACTCGAACTCACCGACAAGGGGTGGCGGATCTGCGGCGAACTCATCGGCGGTGAACCACCGGCTCGATCGACCGGCGCGGGAAAGGCCATGTTCACCGTGTTGGCGGGGTTGCGTCGGTGGCTCGATCGCACCGACAGCCGCCCGGCGGATGTGTTCTCGGCCCGCGGCGACGAGCCTGCGCCCGCCGAGCAGACCGAGACCACGCCGGAGACCGTCGACATCGAAGCCTCGATTCGCACGGCGTACGCACGCCTTGCTCGCGAACCCGGCAGCACCGTTCGGCTCTCCAGGCTGCGAAACGAGTTGCGCGACATACCCCGACCCGTTCTCGACGACGCCCTCGCGCGTCTGCGTCGTGCGGCGGATGTCTCGCTGATACCCGAGGAAAATCAGAAGACACTGACCGACGAGGAACGCGCCGCTGCCGTCGTCGTCGGTAATCAGCAGAACCACCTTCTCTCGATCGAACCATGATGGGCGTTGAGTCGACGATGACGGACAACGAGCAGATCCGAGCTCTCGAATCGGTGCGGTTGAGCTGGGCACCCACGCCCGACGACGTGTGGCGTTCGCAGTCGAACGTGCACGTGCCGGGAATGCACGAACGTGTGTTCCTCGAGGTGATGAATGCCTACGACGACGCCGACGCCTCCGATGACGCCAGCCCGCTGGGTGTCGTCGTGCGCGGCCCGGCCGGTTCGGGCAAGACGCACCTGCTGGGCCAGGTGCGCGAAGAAGTGCAGCTCAAGGGCGGCTACTTCTTCCTGATCAGGTTGCTCGACGCCGCCGGATTCTGGCGTTCGACGCTGATGGGGATGCTCGACGACCTGATGCGTCCGTCCGGCCGCGGATCGGACAGCCAGCTCGCACTGTTGCTCCGACGCCTGTGCGAGATCGGCGAAATCGGCGAGGATCAGCGCGCAAAGATCATGGGCGAGAACATGATCGACGCGGACACGTTGAACGACTTCGTCACTGCGGTGTACAAGGTTCACCCCCGCCATCGACGGACGTCGCAGCACACGCTGCGCGCACTCGTGCTGTCCATCGCGCCCGACTCCGCCGTTCAGGACCTGGGTGACGCTTACCTGCAGTCGATCGACGATGTCGACCCCGACGAGTTCTCGGCCTGGGGCATTCGTCGGGCCGAGCTCGGCCATCAGGGCATCGCGGAGAACATCTCGCGTCTACTTGCCATCACCGGGCCGACGATTCTCGCGATCGACCAGATCGACACGCTCGTGGCGCAGTCTCGTACCGGATCGGATCAGGAGTTCGCCGACGCACAGGAAGACAAGGTCGTCGAACAGCTCGCACACGGCTTGATGTCGTTGCGCGAGACTCTCCCCCGCACTGCCTCGGTACTCTCCGCGCTGTCGAGCGCCTGGGAACTGATCGCCGCACGCGGAGTCGCGCCCATGCGTGACCGCTTCCGAGTCACCCAGTCGCTCAAGCCGATTCCCTCCTCGGACATCGGACGCCTACTTCTCGGACGACGGCTGGCGGCGTGCTTCCTCGAAGCCGGGTTCACCCCGCCGCACCCCACGTGGCCGGTCGCTCCCGACGCGTTCGAGCAAGCCCCGGATTTCACTCCGCGCCAACTTCTCATCGCCGTCGATCGGCACATCAGGCACTGCCTCGACACGGGCGTCGCGTCGGAGCTGGAGAGCTTCACCGACCGGTCCGGTCCTACCGATGCGCCGGACCTGCCCACGGCGCGGGTCAACGAACTCGACGCGCTCGACGATCGATACAAACGACTGTGCGAACAGGTGGACGTGTCGGTTCCGTTGGCACCCGACAGTGAGGACTCGATCGTTCCCGCACTGCTGTCGGCGGGATTGACCGCGTGGATTCACGAGCATCAGTCGTCCGACGACAGCCTGGCCCAGGATCCGCCCCCGAGCGGCAAGCCTGCACTGCACGCCAGGCTGCGCCACACCGTCGACACCGACACCGACGACGAGGAGCACTGGTGCTTCCGCGCGGTCACATCCGGCAATGCTCGGGCCGCGCTGGCCCGGGTCGAGCGGGCCGTGACGACGGCTGGACTGCGCGTCGACATGCCGAAGCGGCGACTGATTCTGATCAGGAACGACCCGTGGCCCAACGGAGCGAAAACCGAGCAGACGATCGCGGCCCTGCACCGCGCCGGAGGCATCGTGGTGCCCCTCGGCGACCAGGACCGCAGGGCGCTGGCGGCGTTGTCGATCCTGTTGGCCGAGAACTCCCCCGCACTCACGTCCTGGTTGCTCGCACGCAAGCCGGCACACGATGTCGAACTCTTCGGGGCGGTGCTGCCCGCTGTGAGTGTCGTCGACGACGACACCGCGCTCATCGAACCCGAGACACCCAGCGTCGCAGCGCAACCCGCGGTGTCGCGGCGGCCGTCCATCGTGGTCGGTGCCGAACTGAGCACCGGCGCCGACGTCGTCGTTCCACTCGAAGCGCTGCGCAAGCACACGGCGATCTTCGCGGGATCCGGCTCGGGCAAGACGGTTCTGATCCGCCGACTGGTGGAAGAGTGCGCCCTGCAGGGTGTTTCGGCGATCGTGCTGGACGTCAACAACGACCTGGCCCGGCTCGGCACCGCATGGCCCGAGGACGAGAGGACATGGCCACCGGGCGACGAGGCCAAGGCAGCGGCATACCTGCGCGACACCGACGTCGTGGTGTGGACGCCGCGCAAGTCCGCCGGTCGGCCGCTCAGCTTCCAGCCGCTACCCGACTTCGCCAGTGTCGTGGGCGACGCCGATGAGTTCGAGGCCTCGGTCGAGTCCGCCTTGGCCTCGCTCGAGCCGGCCGCGGGTGTCCTCGGCACGTCACAGAAGGCCAAACATGGTCGGGCAGTGCTGAAGTCGGCCCTCAACCAGTTCGGTCGCCGTTCGCGGGGCGGGGATCTGTCGGACTTCATCGACCTGTTGGAAGAATTCCCCGAGGACGCGAGCGAGATGCGCGATGCGGTGCGTATCGCTGCCGGACTGGCCGAGAACCTCAAGGCCGCCGCCGCGAACGATCCGATGTTCGCCGGCGCGGGCACGCCCGTCGACCCTGCGGTCCTGCTGACACCGGCCGAGGGCAAGAAGGCCCGCGTATCGGTGATCAACCTCGCGGGGCTGACCACCGACGAGCAGAAGCAGAGCTTCGTCAATCAACTCCAGATGGGGCTGTTCGCCTGGATCAAGAAGAACCCGGCGGGCGACCGGCCACTCGGAGGGCTGTTCGTCATGGATGAGGCGCAGAATTTCGCGCCGTCGGACCGGAGCACTGCGGCAACCCACAGCACCCTGGCCCTGGCGTCGCAGGCTCGAAAATACGGGCTGGGCCTGGTGTTCGCCACGCAATCCCCGAAAGGCCTGCACAACCGCATCGCGGGCAATGCGTCCACGCAGTTCTACGGCCTGCTCAACAGTCCCTCGCAGGTCGAGGCAGCCAAAGAGATGGCGCGGGTGAAGGGTGGCTCGGTTCCCGACGTCGGACGCCTGCCCGCCGGTCAGTTCTACGCGGCGGTCGAAGGCGCGGAGTTCCGCCGTACTGCCACTCCCCTGTGCCTGTCCTACCACCCGAAGAGTCCGCCCACCGAAGAAGAAGTCATCGAGCTGGCGCGGCTGTGACGACCACGCGACGGATGGGCGGGAAGTCCGCTCGCGTCCCGGTCGCACCACACCGATACCAGGACTGTGTCAGGCCGAGTCTCGACTTCGGTGCCGATTGCACCCGTATCGTCGATGCCTGCAGCCTGATCGGCAGTCGGAGTATTTCGTGAGCATCATGTATACGGCACAGTCCGTCGAACTCTTCGGGATCACCCTCGTGGGAGTCAGCACCACGACCGGCGTGAAGCTGGTGGTCACCGCCGTCTTCGTCGCCATCGTGCTCGCTCTGCGCCGGTTGGTGTTGGCACTCACGCGCCGATCCCTCGGGGGCGAGGTCGGTGACTCGCGGCGATTCTGGGCGCGCCAGGGCCTGCAGGTGATCGTCGCCGTCGTTCTCGTGCTGGGCCTGGTATCGATTTGGGTGACCCCGAATACCGATATCACCACCGGCGTCGGATTGATCAGTGCAGGTTTGGCTTTCGCTCTCCAGCAGGTGATCACCTCGCTTGCCGCCTACTTCGTGATCCTGCGCGGTGACACCTTCGGAATCGGCGACAGGATCACTTTGGGCGGTGTGCGCGGCGGCGTCGTACGTCTCGGTTTTCTCAAGACCACGATCATGGAGATGGGCCAACCGCCGGCTGTGTCGGACTCCGATCCAGCAATCTGGGTCAACTCGCGCCAATACACCGGACGCCTGGTCACCGTCACCAACGGGGTCATCTTCACCGATCCGGTCTACAACTACACCCGTGAATTCCCATATCTAGGGGAACAGATGGTTCTGCCCATCGCCTACACCGACGACCGACAGTTGGTGGAGCAGATCCTCCTCCGTGCTGCACGCGACCACGCGGTGGTGGACGACCAGAGAGCCAACGACGCTTTCGAGTCCATGCGCAGGCGCTATGCCTTGGCACCGACTTCGTTGAACCCGTCGGTCTACTGGCGGATCACCGACAACTGGGTCGAGCTGTCCCTACGGTTCCTCGTGCCGCATCGCGGTGTCAGAACTATCAAGGACCTCATGACCCGCGACATTCTCGCCGGTCTGGACGAAGCTGGAATAGGTATTGCGTCAGCCACCAACGCCATCGTCGGGATTCCCGATCTCAAAATAGTCGATTCTCGTCGACACCCCGACGTACACCCGTGACGTGTGAATTCAGCGGTCCCGATGATCGAGGACGACGGCATACGACCCGACCCCAGTGAGGGTGCGTCCCTCGATGGATACGGTGCCCACGATCACCGACGTTACAGCCCCTGTCTCCGGATCGAACTCCACGTCGTTCACCGTGCCGAGATCGACCCCAGCAGTACTGAGCGCGCGTTTACCGATCACACGGTGGGCTTTGCCCTGCAGTTCGGACAGTGAGTCCTCGGTTCCGATGTCGACGATGGAGTCCGCAGACTCGACTGTCACTGCGTCCGATCCGAACGCGGAAATACCGGACCACATCAGCGCATCACCGGTTTTGCACTTCTTGATCTGCAGACCGGCTACGGTGCGACTTCGCGGATCGACAAGAAATTCCCCGACGGCACCGACTGTGTCGGCGGTCGAGGTGCTCACTACCTTGCGACCGACGGACTCTGAGAACAACATCAGCGAGTTCCCTTCAGCTGTGCGCGGAAGGCGTCCACGGCCGCGCCGAAACCTGCGAGGTCGTCACGGACGAAATCGGTGGCACTGGCCGGAACCATGAGGTGCTCGCCTGAGGCCGCAAGTGTGTCCGGCAGCGGGATGAGCACGGTTGCTCCCTTGTTCTTCATCGACTCGGAGGACTTGATCTCGTATCCGACCACGTCGCATTGCCCGCCGTTCCGTCCGCTCACCTCGATGATCACGTCGACGACAGTGCCCAGATCCGTTCCCGTATCCGTCAGGACAGTAGAACCCAGGATGTCCCCACGACGCTCCGGTGCAGGCTCGGCATTCTCACCGTCGTCCTCGGCTGCGGCGAACATGTGATCGGCCGGGGTCAGAGCGTCCTCGCTGAGAATCATCACCGCGTCCGGTCCGAGAGCGGCCACCGATCGCCACGGCATGACCTCCTTCTTCGGGCCGGAGAAAAGGCCTCGGCCTGCGAGGGTGAAGCCAGCTACGGCCCCGCCGTCCGGGGCGTACACGATGTCCTTCACCTGCCCGACGTCCTCGCCTGCGAAGGTGACCACGGGCCTTTTGGCGATCTCGCTCGACCGCATCAGTTTTTCGCTCATGGTTCTTTTTTCGTGGTCGTTTCGTTGCGCGGCGCGGTGATGATCACGCCTCCGGACCGACGCCGGGCCTGCACCAGCAGTACTGCTCCGACGATCGCCACAATCAACACGAGGGCCACAATGACCCAACCCCACCACTGCATAGTGAGCACCCTTTCTCGACAAGAACTGAATGAGCCCAAGGACCACCCGCTCGGCTTCCTGTACTACCCCTTGACGCACACCTTCAAACCCGACCCCGGGCACCTCGGCACAGTCTCGTCCAGCAGATGTGCCTGGCACACTGGTGCCTGTGAAGGTGCTCGCACGCGGGGAGAACTGCCCCGCACCAACCGGTCCATTGACGGTCGAACTGAGTAGTTCGACGCACGTCGACGTGTCGGCCCTGCTGCTGGCCTCCAACGGCCGCGTGCGGTCCGACGCCGATATGGTCTTCTGGAATCAGCCCGAGGGTGCAGGCGTCGATTACCGACGGGCGTCGTCAGGCCATCTCGTTCGGGTGGATCCGTCGGCGATTCCAGCAGACATCGACACCGTCGTCATCGCTGCCTCCCTCGATGGCACCGGACCGACGACGTTCACAGCAGCCGGACCGGTATCTGTTGCCGTGTCCGACGCGTCGGCACCTCAGGTCTCCTACTCGGCAGACGGCATCGGTGACGAGAGCGCGCTGGTGTGTGTCGAGTTCTACCGGCGCGGCGAGCAGTGGAAGATCCGCGCCGTCGGCCAGGGATACGCCGATGGCCTGGCTGGGTTGGCCGCGGCGTTCGGTATCAGTGTCGAGCACGACGAGCCGCCGCCCGACACTCCCGACGAGCCGCCGGCGGACGCTATCGCGGCACCCGTGAATTCACCTGTCCATCAAGGAGTTCTGGCCATGAGAAGTGAACTGTTCGCGCCCGCCCACGCCGAGGTTCCCGGTTCGGGTATCCAGAAGCAGGGCAGCAAGATGTGCCGAATCGGGATGAACGGCGACGTGATGGCCCGGGCGGGTTCGATGGTTGCGTATCAGGGCAATCTGCAGTTCGAGGCGAAGGGCTCGGGTGGTATCGGCCGGGCTCTGAAACAGGCGTTGTCCGGCGAGGGTGTTCCGCTGATGAAGGTCACCGGCCAGGGGGATCTCTTTCTCGCCAACGCAGCTCAGGACGTTCACCTGATCGACCTGGACGGGTCCGACGGTCTGACCATCAACGGTTCCAACGTTCTGGCTTTCGAGTCCACGCTGAGCTATGACATCAAGCGTGTGCAGGGAGCCGCGGCAGGCGGCAACGCGGGCTTCTTCAACTGCGTGTTCACCGGCCGGGGCCGCATTGCCATCACCACCGACGGTATTCCGGTGGTACTGAACGTCGATCAACCGACGTTCGCCGACCCGCAGGCGGCCGTCGCATGGTCGTCGTCTCTGGAGACGAGGGTCAAGAAGAACGATTCGTTCGGTCTCGGCACGCTGATCGGTCGCACGACCGGCGAGCGATTCACCCTCGAGTTCGCAGGTCAGGGATTTGTCGTGGTTCAGCCGTCGGAGCAGCCGCCGGGAGGGGTGATCGGAGGCAGTGGCAGCGGTGAGCAGGCCGGTGTCGGCGGCGCGCTCGGCGGATTGTTGGGCCGATGAACCGTCCTACCAAGCAAAAGTACGGTAACGAATCCCCCCGCGCAGCTCGCCCACATGTGCGGCCACGGCCCGTACCCATTGCCCACGTGAAATCTTGGTGATCGATCGCGGCACCAGCGGATTCCCCAAGGTCAGCATCGTCCACCAATAAAGAACACGGCGAATTTTGACGGGCGGACAACCTCTGTCCCGATACCGACCCTGCACTTGGGCGAAGCCGTAGCCGAGAGCGTAGGACTGCCGAATCAAAGGACGCAAGTCCTCGCGGAGACGATAACCGACCAGCGCGGTCCGTTCGAAGCCCAAACTGAATCCTTTGAGCTGTGCACGCCAACTGAACTCGACGTCTTCGCTCGCGAACACGTCGGGGTCCATCCCGCCGAGCTCGCGATAGACAGATGCCCAACACCCCAGGCTCGCCCCAATTGCGAACGGGAGGAAAGCCGACTTCCCCTGTTGTTCCGGTGTCGATGACGGTGTTCTGTCCAGCGCCTTGTCGGAATTGATCGAACAGGTCTCGACTGCAGTTCCGACCACGTCGTGAGAGGCCGCTAGTTGCACCAGAGTGTCCAGCCAAGTCGGGTGTACTACGTCGTCTGCGTCACAGAATGCGAGGAACTCCCCTGTTGCGAACTCGGCACCGGCGTTCCGTGCGTAGGCGGCACCACGTCCGCCGACTGCGTCCACGATCTGCACACCGGGCAAAGACAGATCTCGACAAAGCTCGCGCAGTGGCGATGTCGAATTGTTGTCGACGACAATCACTTCGGTTGGGCCCGAATACGTCTGTGCCGCAACAGCCTCGAGCTGCTGCGTGAGGTCCGGCCAGGAATTGTGCGCGGGAATTACCACCGACACTGTCGGGTGCTGCGGGCGTGCTGCTTTACGCTCTTCCCTCTCCAATCGCGGCGAGCGCGGGGTAGCCGATTCCGACAGAGCGATCACCCTTCCAATTCCGTAACAAAGCACTTTCGAGTCAACCACACCTGAGGAGGCACCGCTCTTCGAGCGCGCGGCCGCAATTCAGGACACGAAAGAGCCCGCCCCTTGGAAAGGGACGGGCTCGTTCGAGGACAGATTCCTACTTGGCCTTTTCGAGAACCTCGACCAGTCGCCAGTGCTTCGTGGCGGACAGTGGGCGGGTCTCCATGAGCTGAACGCGATCGCCTACGCCGGCGTCGCCCTTCTCGTCATGGGCCTTGACCTTGGTGGTGCGACGGATGATCTTGCTGTAGAGGGGGTGCTTGACCCTGTCCTCGAGCTCGACCACGATCGTCTTCTCCATCTTGTCGGATACGACGTAGCCGATCCGGACCTTACGGTTGTTGCGCTCTTCAGTCACAGTCTTTTCCTCGCTCATGCTGCGTCACCTGCTGTGTCCTCGGAAGGACCAGAGGCCAAGCCGAGCTCACGTTCGCGGAGCACCGTGTAGATACGCGCGATCTCGTGGCGCACAACGCGCAGTCGACGGTTGTTGTCCAACTGGCCGGTAGCCATCTGGAAACGAAGGTTGAACAGCTCTTCCTTCGACTCACGCAGCTTGGTGACCAGCTCTTCACCGGTGAGCTCGCGGAGCTCTGCGGCTGGGGTTCCGGTAGCCATCAGAACTGCTCCTCCCTGGTGATGATGCGTGCCTTGATGGGCAGCTTGTGGATGGCGCGAGTCAGTGCCTCACGCGCAATGGTCTCGTCGGGGTACGACAGCTCGAAGAGCACACGACCCGGCTTGACGTTCGCGATCCACCACTCGGGCGAACCCTTACCGGAACCCATGCGGGTCTCGGCAGGCTTCTTGGTGAGCGGGCGGTCCGGGAAGATGTTGATCCAGACCTTGCCGCCACGCTTGATGTGGCGAGTGATCGCGATACGAGCGGACTCGATCTGACGGTTGGTGATGTAGGCGGGCTCGAGAGCCTGGATGCCGTAGTCACCGAATGTCACCTGAGTTCCGCCCTTGGCGGCACCCGAACGCTTCGGGTGGTGCTGCTTGCGGTGCTTGACCCGGCGGGGGATCAACATGCGTCAGCCCTCCTGAGTGGGCTCGGTCGAGGCCGGAGCCTCGGTTGCGGATGCCGCGCGGCCGGCCTCGGTGCTGGTCGCCGTGGTGCCCGAGGCACCGCTGCGACGCGGACGAGTGGGACGCTCACGACGGGGACGGTCTGCACCGGCGGCCGGAGCCGCAGCGGCGGCGAGTTCACGCCGTCCGCCGACGATGTCGCCCTTGTAGATCCAGACCTTCACGCCGATGCGGCCGAAGGTGGTCTTGGCCTCGTACAGCCCGTAGTCGATGTCGGCACGGAGCGTGTGCAGGGGAACGCGTCCCTCGCGGTAGAACTCCGAGCGAGACATTTCAGCGCCACCGAGACGGCCGGAGCACTGAACACGAATGCCCTTGACGTTCGGCTGACGCATGGCCGACTGGATGGCCTTACGCATAGCGCGACGGAATGCGACGCGGTTGCTGAGCTGCTCGGCAACACCCTGGGCCACGAGCTGAGCCTCGGACTCGGCGTTCTTGACCTCGAGGATGTTGAGCTGGACCTGCTTGCCGGTCAGCTTCTCGAGAGCTCCGCGGATGCGGTCGGCCTCGGCACCACGACGACCGATGACGATGCCCGGACGTGCCGTGTGGATGTCCACGCGAACACGGTCACGGGTGCGCTCGATCTCGACCTTCGCGATGCCTGCGCGCTCCATGCCGGTGGCAAGAAGCTTGCGGATCTCGACGTCTTCCTTGACGTACTCCGAGTACTGCTTGTCTGCGTACCAGCGCGACTTCCAGTCAGTGGTGATACCCAAGCGGAAGCCGTGCGGGTTGATTTTCTGACCCACTACTGAGCCCCTTCCTTGGACGCCTGGCCCTTACGACGGTTGCGAGACGTTCCGCCGGTCTTGGGCAGGCTTTCGACGATCACCGTGATGTGGCTGGTGCGCTTGCGGATCCGGAATGCCCGGCCCTGAGCGCGCGGCTGGAATCGCTTGAGGGTTGCACCCTCGTCGACGAATGCAGTGGCGACGATCAGCGTGCTGGGATCGAGATCCAGGTTGTTCTCCGCGTTGGCCGCTGCGGACGCGATCACCTTGGCGACCGGCTCGCTCGCTGCCTGCGGCGCGAACTTGAGGATGTTGAGCGCGTCCTCGACGGAGCGCCCGCGAACCAGATCCACGACGCGACGTGCCTTCATAGGCGTGACGCGAACGTGCTTCGCTACGGCCTTGGCAGTCGGATTGGCGGTGGGGGTGAAGTTGGTCATCGCCTCTTCGCCTTCCGGTCGTCCTTGATGTGACCCTTGAACGTGCGGGTCGGTGCGAACTCCCCGAGCTTGTGGCCGACCATGGAGTCGGACACGAACACCGGTACGTGCTTGCGACCGTCGTGGACGGCGAAAGTGTGACCGATGAAGTCGGGCAGGATTGTCGATCGACGGGACCAGGTCTTGATGACCTGCTTGGTTCCCTTGTCGTTCTGGACGTCAACCTTCGCGAGGAGGTGATCGTCTACGAACGGGCCTTTCTTCAGGCTGCGTGGCATTCTGAACTCCCTCCTAGCGCTTGTTCTTGCCGGTACGACGACGACGGACAATCAGCTTGTCGCTCGCCTTGTTCTTGCGGGTACGGCCTTCCGGCTGTCCCCAGGGGCTGACCGGGTGGCGTCCACCGGAGGTCTTGCCCTCGCCGCCACCGTGCGGGTGGTCGACCGGGTTCATCACGACACCACGAACGGTCGGGCGCTTGCCCTTCCAGCGCATGCGGCCGGCCTTGCCCCAGTTGATGTTCGACTGCTCGGCGTTGCCGACCTCGCCGACGGTTGCGCGGCAGCGCACGTCGACACGACGGATTTCACCGGACGGCATACGCAGCGTGGCGTAGGGGCCTTCCTTACCGAGGAGCTGAATGCTCGCTCCGGCGGAGCGGGCCATCTTCGCGCCACCTCCCGGACGGAGTTCGACCGCGTGGATGGTCGTACCCGTCGGGATGTTGCGCAGGGGCAGGTTGTTGCCGGGCTTGATGTCGGCGTTGGCACCCTGCTCGATCGGCGAGCCCTGGGCGATGCCCTTGGGTGCGACGATGTAGCGCTTCTCGCCGTCTGCGAAGTGCAGCAGTGCGATGTTCGCGGTGCGGTTGGGGTCGTACTCGATGTGAGCGACCTTGGCCGGCACGCCGTCCTTGTCGTTGCGACGGAAATCGATGAGACGGTACGCACGCTTGTGACCGCCACCCTTGTGCCGGGTGGTGATACGACCGTGTGCGTTACGTCCACCGCGACCGTGCAGCGGGCGGATCAGCGACTTCTCGGGGGTCGAACGCGTGATCTCAGCGAAATCGGAAACGCTGGAGCCACGACGGCCCGGGGTTGTCGGCTTGTATTTACGGATTGCCATGAGTCTTCTCGTCCTCTATATCCGAAGAGTCCCAGTCGCTTACGCGACCGGACCTCCGAAGATCTCGATGGGCTTGCTGTCGGCGGAGAGCGTTACGAGCGCGCGCTTGGTGTCCTTGCGCTTGCCGTAACCGAACCGGGTCCGCTTACGCTTGCCCTGACGGTTCATCGTGTTGACGCTGGTCACGGTGACGTCGAAGATCTTCTCGACGGCAATCTTGATCTGCGTCTTGTTCGAGTCCGGGTGCACCAGGAACGTGTAGGTGCCTTCTTCGATCAGTCCGTAGGACTTCTCGGAGATGACCGGTGCCAGCAAGATGTCGCGGGGATCGGCGATCGTGGTCACTTGCTTGCCTCCTCGTTCTTTGCAGGCCCAGCGATGAAGGTGTTCAGCGCTTCCACGCTGAAAACGACATCATCGGCGTTGAGCACGTCGTAGGTGTTGAGCTGGTCGGGTGCAATGGGGTGCACGCCGTCCAGGTTCTGAACGCTCTTCCAGGCTGCGATGTCCTCGCGGCCGACGACGAGCAGGACCTTCTTGCGGTCCGAGATCTCGGCGAGGAACGTCTTCGCACCCTTGGTGGACGGAACCTGTCCGGCAACCAGTTCGGTGATGACGTGCAGACGCTCGCTGCGGGCCCGATCGGAGAGGGCTCCGCGCAATGCGGCGGCCTTCATCTTCTTGGGGGTCCGCTGGCTGTAGTCGCGCGGCTGGGGTCCGTGGACCGTGCCACCGCCGACGAACTGAGGAGCGCGGGTCGAGCCCTGACGAGCGCGGCCGGTGCCCTTCTGCCGGTACGGCTTCTTGCCACCGCCGCGAACCTCGCCACGAGTCTTCGTGGAGTGGGTTCCCTGACGAGCAGCTGCCAGCTGTGCGATGACGACCTGGTGCAGCAGCGCGATGTTCGCCGGAGCGTCGAAGATCTCCGCGGGGAGATCGACGGTGCCGTTGGTCTTGCCGCCGGCTTCCTTGACATCGAGCGTCAGCTTGGTCTCGGTGTTCTTCTCGAGGCTGGTCATGCCCGTGCACCACCCTTCAATGCAGACTTGACGATCACGACGTTGCCGCGACGGCCCGGGATCGCTCCCTTGATCAGCAGCAGACCGTTCTCGCTGTCCACCTTGTGGACCGAGAGGTTCTGCGTCGTGACGCGGTCGCCGCCCATACGTCCGGACATGCGCATTCCCTTGAAGACGCGACCGGGTGTTGCGCAGCCACCGATGGATCCGGGACGACGGTGCACGGCCTGTGCACCGTGGCTCGCGCCCTGACCCTTGAAGCCGTGACGCTTCATGGTTCCGGCGAAGCCCTTGCCCTTGCTGGTGCCGGTGACGTCGACGTATGCGCCGTCCTCGAACACTGCAGCGGTGAGCTCCTGGCCGACCTCGAAATGCGAGGCGTCGGCTACGCGAATCTCCACGATGTGGCGACGCGGCGTGACACCTGCCTTCTCGAACTGGCCGGTGGTGGGCTTGTTCACCTTGCGCGGGTCGATCGCACCGAATGCGACCTGGACGGCGCTGTAGCCGTCACGTTCCTGAGTGCGGATCTGGGTGACCACGTTGGGGCCTGCCTTGATCACGGTCACCGGAACGACGCGGTTGTTCTCGTCGAAGACCTGGGTCATTCCGAGCTTGGTGCCCAGAATTCCTGTTGCAGGCCGGTTCTTGTTATCAGTCATCGTTGTCTCCGCGCTCACTGGATGTTGACGTCGACACTGGCCGGGAGGTCGATGCGCATGAGCGCGTCCACCGTCTTCGGTGTCGGGTCGAGGATGTCAATGAGCCGCTTGTGAGTACGCATCTCGAAGTGTTCGCGCGAGTCCTTGTACTTGTGCGGCGAACGGATGACGCAGTACACGTTCTTTTCTGTCGGCAACGGCACCGGTCCGACGACGCGGGCACCCGTACGGGTGACCGTTTCGACGATCTTGCGCGCTGACGCGTCGATCGCCTCATGGTCGTAGGCCTTGAGCCTGATGCGGATCTTTTGTCCCGCCACGCTTAGTGTCCTTTTCTTGCCGCTTGGTCGTAGAACGGGCCGTTCGGCCTGCTCCACCTCGTCTGCACAGTCCCCGAGCCGTGGGAAACCCACCGACCCGAACTGCCTTCGTGCACACACGACAGTGAAAAACGTTGACGACCAGGCGTGACCTGATTCCGTTGCCGCTCTTCATCTGTCATGGTTCTCCGGTCCACGCGGTCGGGCGTGTCGCGATTCCGCTCATTCCTCTGCGCTGAAACTTTCGCCTCAACCATCCGAATCGAACGAAACCCGCACCGATCGAGCTGGTGTTCCGGACGCGCTCACGTGGAGCGCTGGTCTCATGTTCTTGCTCAGTCGGCTTTTCGGCCGACTCACCTGTTTCAGGCCGCACGCATGCGCGTCCCGTGTCCAGGCAACCCGACCAGTATGCCGCAGAGCGGGCAGCAGATCAACTCGGGGCCGATCGATCACCCCCGCGCCACCTTACCGAGCAGTAAGGTAGCGCCATGACCACCGTCGAGAACACGACCGGCGCTACCTATCGCGCCTGGTCGAAGCTACCGAACAACACTGTCGGCTCCACACTCTTCTCCGTCGGCATGTGCCTGCGGGTTCCGTACTTCGCATCGGTGCTGCCCCGTGTCGTCGCGCTCGAGCCGGGCCGCTGCGAGGTCACCGCGCCGAAATGGTTCGGTATTCGAAACCACCTCGGCACGTTCCACGCCATCGCTGCCTGCAATCTCGCCGAGGTCGCCATGGGCATGCTCGCCGAAGCGACCGTACCGACCTCGCACCGATGGATCCCGAAGTCCATGAACGTTCGGTACCTGACGAAAGCCACCACTTCGCTGCGCGCCGTTGCCGAACTCGACGAGGTCCCCGACTTCGGGACGGTCACCGAAGGCATCGATATCGTCGTGCCCGTCGCGATCCGAGACACCGCGGGCATCGAGGTGGTGCACGCGGACATCACCATCTGGGTCTCCGCCGCATCCCGTTGACATACTCGACCGATGAACTCGGTGCGGCAGTCGGAGTCCGATGAATCTGTTGTGGTGGTCGGAGGTTCGGGAGCGGTCGGCCGTCTGATGGTCGACCTCCTGCTCGCGGACGGCGTTCCGGTGACCGTCGTGGACGTGCACGGTGGCTCGGATCCCCGTGGTCCGGCGGGCATCGCCGGCGACATCACCGCCCCCGACGGCCCGGTCGAGACGGTGCTGAGACAAGCAGGCACGGTGATTCTGGCGGTGCCCGAGTCAGTGGCGCTGCGAGCGGACCTGACCGCGATGCGCCCCGACGCCCTGCTGGTGGAAACTCTGTCGGTCAAGTCCGGCTTCTCCCATCATGTGCAGGACGCACGTCCGATCGGTGCAGCGGTGGGAATCAATCCCATGTTCGCTCCGTCGCTCGGAATGGCCGGGCGCCCGGTCGCCGCCGTCGTGCACCGACCCGGCCCGCCGGTGGATGTGTTCTTGGAGACCGTCTCGCGGTGGGGCGGTCGAGTGGTGCACCTCGGCGCGGCACGCCACGATCGCCTCGCCGCGGCGACGCAGGCGCTGACACACGCCAGTGTCCTGGCCTTCGGCCTGGCTCTGGCCGAACTGGACCTTCCGTTCGCGGACATCGACGCCGTTGCGCCTCCTCCGCATGCAACGATGCTCGCGGTGCTCGCTCGCATCACCGGCGGCGAACCCGAGGTCTACTGGGATGTCCAGGCCGGCAACCCTCACGCCGCCGAGGCCAGGGCCGCTCTGCACCGTGCGGCGCAGACGGTGAGCGAGACCGTCGATTCCGGGTCCGAGGCCGACTTCGCTCGACTGATGACCCACGCGGAGTCGGCGCTGGGTGGGAGCGGCGATCGGTATCGAGCCGTGTGTGCAGAGATGTTCGGTATCGTTCGAGGCAACCGCGGGAATCGATGACCACGGATCGACCGGACGCAGGTTCGGTTCACGAGGAGGCGAGGCACACGATGTTGGAACAGCCGTCGTTGCCGGAGTTCGACTCCGACGATGTCGTGGAGAGTGCGGTCGTCGCTCGGTTGGCGAAGAACTGGGCGCAGCGGGCCACCGTGAAGAAGCCGGAACCCGAGCTGGACGATCTGTTCGACACGACCAAGCAGGATTTCCCCGACGCTCTGATCCCCTTCGGTGAGCACGACACCTTCACCGGTGCCACTCCTGAGCAGCAGAATCGACTTCGGGCGTGGGGTTGGATCGCGTTCAACAAGAACGTGATGGACGTCGAGCAGCACGTCGTTCATCCCGGTTTCGCCCTTCTGGCGCAGGACGTGTTCGAGACCGGGATGGGTGACACCCTCGCCGTCGCGGTGACCCAGGCCATGGTCGACGAGCAGTACCACACCCTCATGCATCTCAACGCGAGCGCAGCCACCCGCCGCGGACGCGGGTGGGCTCTGTCGGAACGTTCGCTGCCGTTCAGCTCCACCGTGCGCCGGCAACGTGCGGCGCAGGCGAACAGTGACGACCCGTGGTCGGCCGCGATCAGCTCGCTCGCCTTCATGACGGTTGCAGAGATTTCCATCACCTCATACCTGGACCTGATCGAGGACGACGACGTCATCCAGCCCATCAACCGGGCGACCGTCAAACTGCACAACCGCGACGAGTACTGCCATGCGTCGATCGCCGACGACATGGCTGCGATCGTCTTCGACCGCCTCGGCCCCGACGACCGGCAGAAGTTCCTCGACGGCCTCGTCGACGGAATGGACGCGTTCTCGAGCAGCGATTTCTCCACCTGGGCGCGCATTCTCGAACTCGAAGGCGTGCACGGCGGCGACGCGATGCTCGCCGACGTCGAGCAGGACACCAGCCGGCGCGCGTTGGTTCAGGACTACAGCGGGTTGCGGTCTCTGTGCCGAAAACTCGACGTCGAGAACAGCATCGATATCGATTGGGGCTGACTGCCGAGGTCACCCCCGGTCGACCCGCAGGTAACATTCTCGAGGAGTTCCGGTATCAAGTAGTGTCCCTCGACCCTTGGGGTTCCGGTCCCACCATCCACCCCGACAGCTCGGAGATTCGATGTCGTCAGCTCGAGACGCAGCCGTACACGTGGAGGACGTACACAAGTCCTTCGGTGATGTGCATGCGCTGCGCGGCATCAGCTTCTCCGCCGAACGCGGGACCGTTCTGGGCATTCTCGGACCCAACGGTGCCGGTAAGACGACAATGGTGAAGGTGCTGTCCACTCTGGTCCGACCGGACGGCGGTCGCGCTGTAGTGGCCGGCCACGACGTCGTCGACGATGCGGCCGCCGTCCGCCGCTCCATCATGATGACCGGCCAATATGCTGCCCTCGACGACAATCTCTCCGGCCGCGAGAACATCGAGCTCTTCGGCCGCCTCATGGGTTTGGACAAGACTGCCGCGAAATCCCGCGCCGGTGCACTCCTCGACGAATTCGACCTGGCAGACACGGGCAAGCGGCCGGTAAAGGGCTACTCCGGCGGCATGCGACGGCGGATCGACATCGCCTGCGGCCTGGTTGTTCGTCCCGAAGTCGTGTTTCTCGACGAACCAACTACAGGGCTCGATCCGCGTAGTCGCCAGGGTGTGTGGTCACTGGTCGAGGCGCTGAAGAATCAAGGCATCACGGTCCTCTTGACAACGCAGTACCTGGAAGAAGCAGACGTTCTGAGCGACAACATCATCGTCATCGACAAGGGAACGGTGATCGCCGAGGGCACGTCGGATCAGCTCAAGGCAACCACTGGCGGTAGTTTCTGCGAGGTGGTTCCGCTCGACCCGGTCGACCTTCCCCGGGTGGCATATCTGCTCGGTGACCTGGTGCCCGCGGCGGTGTCCGCGAAGATGTCGCCCGGTATGGAAAAGCTATCCGTTCCGGCACCGGACGGTGCCAAGACGTTGGCCGAGGTGCTGCGTCGGATCGACGGCAGCGACATCGAGCTCGCTGACATCGCGCTGCGCCGACCTTCCTTGGACGACGTCTTCCTTAGTCTGACGGGGCAAGCGCGCGTGAGCGAGACAACGTGACCGCCGTCCAGAACCCGCCGGCGGGGTCTGCGCCCCAGGGCCGTCCAAGACGCAGAAAGCCGAGGCCGTCCGGTTTCGCTCAGTGGACGGCTCTGACGTCCCGGACGCTGTGGACGATGATTCGCGGTGGCGAACTGATCGTTGCCGTCATCGCTCCGCTGATCTTCACTCTTGGCTTCTACCTTCCGCTCAAGTTCGTCATGAATCTCCAGGGCATCGATTACGCCCAGTTCTTGATGCCTATCATCGTTCTGCAGGCGATGGCGTTCACCGCGATCTCCGCTGCGCAGCGGTCAGCTCAAGAATCACTTGCCGGGTTCAATACTCGACTGCAAACGATGCCCGTGGCGGGGCCTGCCCCGTTGATGTCACGTATCAGCAGCGGATTCGTGCGCTCCGTGGTATCCCTGGTGTCAGCTCTCGGATATGGCTACGTCATTGGATTTCGTTTTTCGGCTGGATTCGGCCAGGCTGTATTGTTCTGTGCCTTCGCCCTGGCATTCAGCACAATTATGTCGATCGGTGCCGACGCTATAGGTACGCTGTCGAAGAGCCCGGAAGCAACGAGCCAAGCCCTGACCCTGCCCCAATTGATTCTCGGAATGGCCTCCTGCGGATTCGTACCGGAATCTGGTTTCCCGGAATGGATCCGACCTTTTGTTCGCAATCAGCCTATTTCTCAATTTTCTTTCTCGATGCGAGATATGGCCGAGGGCGGCGTCACTTTCGATGTCTTGTGGCCGTCCCTCGTCTGGATGGTCGGACTCGTTTTGGTCTTCGTTCCCTTGGCGCTGTGGGCCAGTTTGAGGCGAGCATGAGAGAGACGACGAAGACGCTGACGTCCGATCACATGACTGTCGAGTCCGAGGAGAACCGGTCGATTCCTTCGTTCGATTTTCCGATACTCGACAACCCTCCGTCGGAAAAGTCGTTTCGTGCGCTCTGGACGCACAGCCTGATCCAGTGCAAAAGGATGTTGCTACGTTGGGTTCGCGATCCCGGGACGATGATCCAAGCTCTGTTGTACCCCGCGCTGACGCTGCTCATGTTTCGGGTCGTCCTGGGCAACTCGATCACCGCCGCTACCGGGGAATCCAGCGTGTACGGCACAGTGCCGATGATCGCTCTGGTAGGCGCGATGCTGGGTTCGATTGTCAGTGCTATCGGACTCAAGGCCGAACGGCAAAACGGCCTGCTCAGCCGATTCTGGACGCTTCCGGCCCACCGGGCCGCCGGCCTACTCGGCCGCATGATGGCCGAAGCGATTCGAGTGCTTGCCACCACCGTGGTGATCGTTGCAGTCGGATTCACCATCGGCTTCAGATTCAATCAGGGCGTGGTGCCGAGTATCGCCCTGATTTTGTTCCCAATCACCTTCGGCGTCGGGTTTGCCGTCATGGTCACGTTTTTGGCAACCGTCTCGGGTGACGCGCCGCTGGTGGAGTTGGTGTCGATTCTCTGTACGCTTCTGCTCTTCTTCAACTCCGGCTTCGTACCCGTCAACGCCTACCCGGTGTGGCTGCAGCCCGTAGTCGCTGCCCAGCCGATGTCGGTTGCGATCGACGCCATGCGAGGCCTCGCTCTCGGCGGACCGGTCATGGTCCCCGTTTTGCAATCACTCTGCTGGTCTTTCGGAATGTTTGCAGTTTTCCTCGTACCCGCCATCCGGGGCTACAAAAAGGCATCGCAGACGGGATAAGCACGATCGCACCTCGAAGCGCATTCCTTCTTGGCCTCACGGCCTGTTATCCTTGCCCTCGTTGTTGTTCGACCACTTCTCCACAAGAGACGCGAACGATTCGAATGAAGGGTAAATAAATAGTGAACCGAAAGATGCGCTTATTCCTGCTGGGAATTGTGACAACTCTTGCAATGCCTGTCGGTTCATTCTTCGGTTTCGCCGCCAATGCCCAATCTGCCGGATCTCCACTTCCCCCGTCGTTCGATCGGATGGGCCCGCCGCCCCCTGGAGCTAACGACTGGTCTTGCATTCCGTCCGCTGCCCATCCCCGGCCGGTGGTCCTTGTCCACGGTACCGACATGGACATGTCGGCCACGTGGTCGACACTGTCCCCCGAGCTGACCGAACAGGGTTACTGCGTTTTCGCGCTCGATTACGGTATGCAATCCGCCTTCTGGGATCCGAGCATCGTGGCCTGGGGAGTCGGCGACATCGTCGAGTCCGCAGACGAGCTATCGACATTTGTCGACGCCGTCATCGCCTCGACGGGTGCGCCGCAGGTAGATATAGTCGGCCACTCTCAGGGTGGCGTTGTTGCCCGTCAGTACCTGAAGTTCAACGGCGGTGCGGACGCCTCCGCCCCCGAGCTCAACAAAGTCGACAATCTCATCACCCTCGGGGCGACGAACCACGGTACGAGCTTTAATGGCCTCCAGCAGCTGTTCCTCGCAGCCAAGTCGCTGGGGCTGCCGAAAATTATCTCTGAGCAACTGTTGTTCGGTACCGCTGGCTCGCAGCAACTGATCGGTTCACCGTTCCTGAGCAGACTCAACGCCGACAGTGAGGCGCTTCCGGATGTGAATTACACGGTGGTAGCCACCAAATTCGACGAGATCGTCACGCCTCCAGAGCGGACGTTTCTCAACCCGGCATCGGGTTCGGTGGACAATCTCTGGGTTCAAGACGAATGTCCCACCAGCAAGGCGAGCCATCTCGGGCTGACGTCGGACCCTACTGTCGCATCGATAGTGCTGTCGGCGCTGGGTTCCGAATATGTGGCGTCCGACGCGCCCGCCTGCTCCTGACGTCGTAGCCAACCGCTCCCTGGAGTCCTGAATCGACGCCCCAGGGCTAGATCTTCATCCAGCACCGTCGCCGATCAGTGTCTGTATCCCTGATACAGCTGCGCGAGGCGGCTGGGGAGCACCGTCCGTCAGGGCAGCTACGACCGCTTGGACGCAGTAGGTAGTGCGTATACCGCTGGTGGATCCGACCTGGTATTCGTGGCCTCGGGACCGAGACCCGGCTGGGTGAGCGCGAACTCCGGAATATCACGTGGGCTGCCGGCCCACCGGGGAACGTCACGCCACTGTGGAGCAGCAGCCTCCAACTCGAGTCCGATGTCGATGATCGTCTCTTCTCCCCACGCGAGACCACCGATCTGAATACCGAACGGCATGCCGGTCTCCCTTGATCTCCCGACCGGCATGCTCAGCACCGGCACAGCTGCATAGTTCGCCCAGATCACATTCGCTGTGACACCGTCGAAGACACTGAAGCCCGCATACTGATTGCGTTTCATTCCATCTACGGTGGCACCCGGAAGCACAATGCAATCGAGCGAAGAATCCGCGAACATCCGGTTGTACGCACGTTGGAAACGGAGCCGATCGCGCTCGATCGCGAGGTACTCCGCCACCGGAGTTGCCAATGCTGCGATGTTGCTGCCGACGACGAGCGCATTGTCCGGCGCATACAGGCCGATCCGGTCCGCGAACTGTTGGTGATAAGCCCCCACCTCGACCTTGTCACCGAGCAGCAAGCTTTCCGGTACCGGGGGAAGATCGACGTCCACCATCTCGGCGCCCAACTGTCGTGCGACATTCACCGCTTCGTCGAACAAGGCCGTCAGTGACGCGGGTAGCTCACCGATGGCATTCACCGGTAAGCCTATTCGGCGCCCAGCCAGAGGTGACGAACCCCCGCGGGCAGTGAGTGGATACCCGCCGGCAGGCACGTCGGGACCGGCCGAAGTGGTGGGGTCTTCGACGTCGGTACCCGCCATGTAACCGAGCAGCAACGAAGCATCAGCCACGGTTCGCGCCATCGGTCCAGTGTGATCCCGTGTCCAGGCCAGAGGAATCACGCCAGAAGTACTGCAGCGACCGAAGGTTGGCTTGATCGACGTGATTCCGCACGCGGATGCAGGTATTCGTAACGAACCACCGGTATCGGTACCCACGGAGAGTGGCGTGAAGTGCGCAGCCAATGCGGCTGCACTTCCCCCGGAAGATCCACCCACAGAACGGGAGAGATCCCACGGGTTTCCGACCTGAGAGGTGGCAACGCCGAGGGCGAACTCGTGAGTGTGAGTGTGTCCCATCAAAACCATGCCCGCGTCCCGCAGTCGTCGCCACACGCCCGAATCACCTGCTGCGATATTGCCCTCGAGCACGCGACTGGACGCAGTCACGGGCAGGCCGCTCACCGCATACAGATCTTTGAGGCCGATCGGAAGCCCGCACACGAGCGGGATCTCACCAGGCTCGCGGGCACGACCCGCTGCGGACAGCCTCTCGGCGGCGGCAGCCGCGCCAGCGTACGCAACCTCGGGATAGAGACGAATCCAGGCGTTTACCGGTCCGTCCAGGGCACGACTACGCGCGAGGCAGGAATCGAGCAATTCTTTGGGATGAAGCACGCCGGATTGCAGCAGGCTGGCGGCCTCTACAGCGCCGAGCATTCGGGATCCGACGCGTCTATCGACTTCGGGTCGGGAAGCGCGCGAGCCGTGGCCGTTCCGGCCCCACCGAGAGCGAATCCGATGCCACCGGCAGCGGTGCCTCCCAGAAAGGATCGACGCGTGAAATTGTGTCCCATGCACCCACACCTTACGGATCGGAATGCCTCAGGGTGGGGACGTGACCCGGTCGACCGGCTCCGCCCATCGGGCGGCTGCGTCGACGCCTGCAGGAAGCGGTCGGCCCGAGGCAACCGTCACCACGGTGTTGCCGAATCCGTGTCGATCACGACGTCGAGCTCTTCGTGCTGACCGGCGTCTTCGGGTGACGAAGAGAAGACGTGAGTCACCCAATTTTGCTCGATCACATCGGAAAGCTCCAGCGTTGGCTCGTCCATGACCAGTGCTGCGCCAGCCGACATCGCTACCAGCAGACCGAATATGAGCCACTCTGGTGTGTGGGCCGCTGACGAATCGGCCGTATATGTGCCGGAACGCTCCGCCGATTCGACGCAAGGAGACGCAACCAGCAGACGGGACTCGTACGTCACAGACCACTTCTTCATTGCCGCCGCGGCCGCGATCAGCGACTCGCGCTGCGTGACGACACGCCGAAGGCTTCCGTCGAGGAGCACTGCGGTTGCATCCGCATCGAGCTGCCCGGTGCGCGATGCAAAATCCACCGGCCGCGTCGACTGCAACGCAATCGCTGCTGTTACCTCGGGATCTCGAAGCGAGATGGTCGGCCCGTCCGGTCTTTCCCGTGTTGTCGACGCCATGGAAACAACGACTGCGTCGTGCCTGTCGGCCTCGCCCAACATGATCGATGCGCCTGACTGCCACACGGCCCATGCAGTCACGACATAGTCGGCCGAGAACGGCATATCGATCGACACATGGTCGCCCGGGCCGATATGTCGCGAGACGAGATACCGGGCAAGACGAGCAGCACGCTGAGAAACCTCGAGGTAGCGCAATTCCTGCCCCGCACTGACGATTGCCGGTGCGTCGGCCTCGGCCTCCACCACGATGTCCATCATCTGAGGGAGCGTCCAGGAAATCGGTATTGCATCCGAAGACGGCGAGGACCTTGTCTCCTCTCGGTCGGCTTCGGTGCGGATGTCGATATCGTGCACGGTGGTATCCGGGGCCTGCGCCAAAGTACGCACGATCGACGTCAAGCGAAGAGCGAGAGTCTCGACCGAGGTCGGGTCGTACAGATCCTGCGCGTACACGAGTGAGCAGGTGAGCACGGAATGTCCAGACTCGGCGAGCGCAGTGGAGAAGATGAACTGGAGGTCGTAGTTCGCGGTTCGCTCACCACTGTCGAGCCCCGAGATCGACAAGCCCTCGAGATCCAACAACGCAGGCTCGTGGTTCTGAAGTGCGACCACGACGTCGAAGAATGGAGATCGGGCTACCGACCGCGGCGGATCGAGAAGGTCGACCACCCTCTCGAAGGGAACATCGGCGTGCGCGAAAGCATCCAGATCACGATCACGAACCGACTCGAGGACCTCGGTCAGGGTCGCAGCACCGGGTACCGGTGTGCTTAGCGCCAGGGTGTTGACGAACATTCCGACCAGCATGTCGAGCGCTGATTCGCCGCGCCCGGCGACCGGGGTGCCGATGGCCACATCTTCGTCACCCGACAACTTGGCCTGCAGAACCGCGACGGCGCAGTGCAGCGCCATGAACAACGTCGCGTTGTGTGATCGAGCCACCGACGTCATCGACTCGACGATCTCGGAGTCGAAGACGAATTCGTGCGAGGCACCCCGTCGGGTCGGCGTCGAAGTCCGCGGGCGGTCGCCCACGATACCCGACTGCTCCGGCAAATCCGCCAAGGTCCTACGCCAAAACCGTTCTTGCGCATGAATGTTGGAGTTCGAATCCGAATCGTCGCCCAAGACTCCGCGGTGCCACAGTGCATAATCCGCGTACTGGACCTCGAGCGGTTGCCAAGGCAACGGCCGGCCTGCGCAACGAGCAGAATACGCGGTCATCAGGTCACGGGTGAGCGGACCGATGGAAAAGCCGTCTGCCGCGATGTGATGAACGACGAGGACGAGCACGTGCTCGACCCCTGATATTCGAAGCAGCCGGGCCAGTACGGGAACCGCCGCGGTGACGTCGAATGTCGTCGCAACGAGAGTGCGAATGCGAAGCGCCGCTTCGGTTTCGCCGATCGACTCGGCGTCGAGCTCGAGATCGACGTCATCCACGTGCAGAATCTGTTGACTCCCCACGCCATCCACCTCGGGGTAGCGAGTGCGCAGCGTTTCGTGCCGCTCGACCACATCCCGAAGCGCGTCGGCGAGAGCGAACGTATCGAGGCTCCCGCTCAGGCGCAGTGCAAGTGAGATGTTGTAGGCGGTCGAACCAGGGTCGAGACGATTGGCGATCCACATGCGCTGCTGCGCGTAGGAGAGAGGGAGGATGTAGGGCCGGGGTTTGCGAGTGAGCGCGGGGCGAGCACCTGTGCCGACATGTGCAGACAACCGGACAGCCAGTTCGGCGACCGTCGAGGCCTCGAACAACAGTCGGACTGTCACGGTGGTGTTCAGCAGCGCGCTCAGCCGAGCCACAACCCGAGTTGCGCCGAGTGAGTTACCACCGAGCAAGAAGAAGTCGTCGTCGGCACCCACTCGGTCGAGTCCGAGCACCTCCTCGTAGACCGTCGCAACGGCCCGTTCGACATCGGTGGCCGGCGGTCGAAAGATGCTCGTGCTGTTGGTAGGTGCGGGAAGTGCCTTCCGATCGAGCTTTCCGTTGACCGTCAGCGGGATGGCATCGATCGCGACGAAGAAAGAGGGCACCATGTAGTCCGGAAGCTGAGCTGCAACGCCCCGGCGCACTCGATCGAAGTCGGCCGACGTGTCCACGAGAACGACGTAGGCGACGAGTGAATCACCGGTGACGGAGTCTTCTCGCACGACGACGGCAGCAGCAGAAACCTCCTCGAGCGAGGCAACGGCTGCCTCCACTTCGCCGAGTTCGATTCGAAAACCGCGAACCTTCACCTGGAGGTCGATGCGGCCCAAGTACTCGAGCTCACCGCGTACATCGGGTGCGACGGGTGCGACCCACCGAGCGCTGTCACCCGTTCTGTACAACCGTCCGCCGTCGGCATCGAACGGATCCGCGACGAACCTGCTTGCGGAAAGCGCGGCGCGTCCGAGGTATCCCTGGGCCAATTGTCCACCAGCAACGTACATTTCACCCGCTACGCCCACTGCGACCGGGCGCAGGCGGCGGTCCAGCACGTAGACGCGTAGGCCGGGGATGGGAACGCCGATGACCGAAGTCGACCGCAGGTCTCGCGAGGTGATGCGGCGGGTGGTGACGTGCACGGTGGTTTCGGTGATGCCGTAGAGGTTCAACAGTGCCGGGCCCGGTGCCGCCGCGCCGGGACTGACCGTGGAACCGTCACCATGTCGCTCGATCCACCCCCGCAGCCTGCGAGGTTCGAGGGCCTCGCCACCGAAAAGTATGTATCGCAAGGACGACGCGTCGGCCGGCCTGGAGCGGTCCACCTCGGCGAACTGGTGGAATGCCGACGGCGTCTGATTCAGAACCGTGACGCGCTCGTCGAGAACGAGGTCGTGGAATTTGTCCGGTGAACGGCTGGTGAGGTAGTCGACGACTACCAGTGTGCCGCCGTGAATCAACGGCCCCCACATTTCCCACACGGAAAAGTCGAACGCGTACGAGTGGAACATCGTCCACACATCGTCTGCATCGAAACGGAACATCGACGCTGTGTTCGCGAACAGACGCAAGACGTTGCCATGGGTGACGGCTACGCCCTTGGGGCGTCCACTCGATCCGGACGTATAGATCACGTACGCCACGTTCTCGGACGTCAGCGGTGCCGATCGGTCGAGGTCGGTCGGAAATCCGGCATCGGCAGGACCGGTCGATTCGCCGCCGACGTCGATGACGGGTACGGAGCCGAATTGTGCTGCCACACCCGCAGTGACGGCGACGACGGGCTGTGCGTCGTCAACCATGAACTCGATGCGGTCGGCAGGGTATGCGGGATCGATGGGTAAGTACGCAGCACCCGACGCAGACACGGCGAGCAGCGCAACGATGAGCTCGATCGACCGTGGGAGCGAGACGGCCACCACACGATCCGGCTGCGCTCCGACTTCGATCAATCGACGCGCGAGAGTGTCGACGCGGCGGACGAGCTCATCGTACGAAACGGATCGACCGTCGTACCGGACGGCGACGCTGTCGGGTGATAACGCCGCTGTCGCGGCGAATGCGTCGATGAGAGTGTCGTGCTCCAGGAGTCGAGCGGTGCCGCTCGAGCTCCAGTCCTGCACGAGCATGTCCAGCTCTGCCTGCGCAGCAACGGCAATGTCGCCGATGGGCAGCTTGGGCGATGCGAGCAAGCCCGAGAGCACGCGCACGAAGCCGGCGACGATGGCGTCCATCGTTCTTTGCTCGAACAGCTCTGTAGCGTAAACGAACTCGAAGTGCCAGCCGGGGTCGAGACCAGTCTCGTGTAGAGAATCGGACACGGTGACCTGCAGATCGAATTTGGCGGAGGTGACCTCCTGTTCCATCCCGCTTATCGTCAGACCCGGCAGTTCGAGATGTGCCTGTCCGAGATTTTGAAAAGTGAGCATGACCTGAACCAGTGGGTGCCTGGCGCGCGACCGGTCCCGAACCACAGCATCTACGACTCTCTCGAACGGAATATCGGCATTCGAGAACGCGGACAGATCGACATCACGGACGTGGCCGACGACGTCGACGAACGAAGCCGCCTGATCTATGTCGGTACGCAGCACCAGAGTGTTGACGAACATACCGATCATGTTGTCGAGCTCGGTGTCACCTCGACCGGCCACCGGGGTTCCCACCGCAATGTCTGCGCTGCCCGAAAGTTTCGCAAGCAACACGGCAAGCGCCGCATGTACGACCATGAACGGTGTTACCCCTACTTCGAGCGCGAATTGCGATACATTCGAGCGCATCTCGGAACCGACGGAGATCGTGGTCGCCGCCCCATCGCCCGTTGCGTGCGCGGGGCGCGCACGGTCGAAGGGCAGGTCCAGTTGTTCGGGGAGATCGGCGAGCCGTTCTGTCCAGTAAGCGACTTGAGCAGCGGCTTGGGAAGTCGAGTCGTCTTCGGAACCCAAGAAGCCACGTTGCCATACGGCGTAGTCCGCATACTGCAGCGCCAAGGGCTCCCATCCGGGCCCCTGCCCGCTCGTCCTCGCAGCGTAGGCGCGGACGAGGTCGCGGGTCAGCGGCCCTACGGAGAATCCATCGACCGAAATATGATGCGCCACAAGCACCAACACGTGCGCGACCGAGGACTGGCGGAGCAAGACCGCCCGGATGGGAACATTGCGCGTCACATCGAATCCGCTGTTCACTTCCGCGCGTACAACTGCAGGCAGTTGCTCCGCAGTCACGTCCTCGAGGCGAAGAGCTGGACCGCTCGGAGCGGGTTCTATTGTCTGATAACCGATTCCGTCGATGTCCGGATACGTGGTTCGGAGGATGTCGTGTCGGTCGATCACATCCTGGAAAGCCCGCCTGAACGCCACAACGTCGAGATCGCCATCGAGACGTATCGTCACCGGCACATTGTGAACGGCGGAGTCCGGATCCAGTCGGTTGAGGAACCACATTCGCTGCTGTGCCAGTGACAGCGGAACATTCGCATCCGGGTTGCTGCGCGCGGTGATCGCTGGACGCCCCGCTCGGCCTCCGCCGTTCTCGATCCGCGCTGCCAACGACGCCACATCTGGGGCCTCGAACAACGTCCGAAGGGGCACCGTGATGTCGAGCGAAACTCCCAGTCGCGCGACAACTCGGGTAGCGATGAGGGAGTTCCCACCGAGCACGAAAAAATCATCGTCCAAGCCCACTCGAGGTACGCCCAGCAAGTCGGCGAAAACTTCTGCGACAGCTTCTTCGATGAGGGTCGACGGCTTCCGAAAAGCCGTCACCGCGAATTCCGGCTCCGGCAGGGCTTTCCGATCCAGCTTGCCGTTTGGACCGACGGGGAGCGCGGCCAGCACCACGATGGTCGTCGGAACCATGTATGCGGGGACGCGGGCGAGGGCAACGCGGCGAACGTCAGCAGGATCGATGGAAGATGAGGGCTCGGCAACCACGTAGCCGACGAGTGTGTCACCGACCATCGAGTCGTTGTGCAGGACCGCCGCCGCCTGCGCAACGGCGGGGTGCGCGACCAATGCCGCTTCGACGTCACCGAGTTCGATGCGCTGTCCACGCAATTTGATCTGCTGATCTCGACGACCCACGTATTCGAGTTCGCCGTCTCGGTTCCACCGAACCATGTCGCCTGTGCGATAGGCACGTTCACCACGACCACCCAATGGGTCCGCGACGAAACGTTCTGCGGTCAGCTCCGGCATGGACGCGTAGCCGCGGGCGAGTTGAACTCCAGCGAGATACAGCTCCCCGACCACGCCAGGTGGTACCGGAGACAAACGCTGATCCAGCACATACACGCGGTTGCCGGTTACAGGCCGGCCGATCGGCACGCCGGCGGTATCGCACGTCTGGAATTCATGGAATGTGACATCGACCGCCGCCTCGGTAGGTCCGTAGAGGTTCGCCAGCCGGACACCGGGCAGCAGCTCCGTCAACCTGCGTGCGGTCGACGCCGGTAGCGCCTCACCGGATGCAAAGACCCAACGCAGGCCGAGCCCCGAGAGCGCCGTGGATTCGGCTGCGAACAACGACAGCATGGAGGGGACGAAATGCGCGACTGTGACCGACCGGGTTTCGAACAGGTCGGCCAGGTATCGAGGGTCACGGTGTCCGCCCGGTGCCGCTATGACCAGAGTGGCCCCGATTTGCAGGGGCCAGAACAGTTCCCAGACCGACACGTCGAATGTCGCGGGCGTCTTCTGGACAACCACGTCTTCTCGCCCCAGTCCGTACTGGGTCTGCATCCAGTTCAGTCGGTTGACGATCGCGCGATGGCTCACCGTCACGCCCTTCGGCTGTCCGGTCGAACCGGACGTGAACAACACATATGCCGCCGAGTCCGGATCTGTCCGAACCCTCCGCTCGATGTTCGCGGCCGGCGAGTCCGGTGAATCGTCGGTCTCGTTCAGCTCGATGACGGTAACTTCGTCGAGATCCCACTGCTCTCCCGGAATCGCAAGCAGCACAGCGACACCCGCTGTGCGCACCACGCGCCGAACTCGGTCCGACGGTTGGCCGGGGTCGAGCGGGACATACGCTGCGCCTGCTGCAAGCACCGCATAGATACCCACCAGCATCTCCACCGAACGTGTGGTGCCCACTGCAACGACCGTTTCGGGACCGATACCTCGCGAAATCAGTAGTCGGGCAAGCCTGTCGACCCTCGCGTCGAACTCTCCGTAGGACAGCGATCGGTGTTCGAAGACGATGGCGACGGCTTCGGGTGCGATACGGGTCCGCTCCTGGAAGCGGTCGAGGAGCAGTTCGTCGGTCGACATCGACTGTTCGATGTCAGCGGCGGTACCGCCCCACTCGTGCAAGACAGTCCGCCGTTCGGTGCCGACGAGGAGATCGATGTCTCCGATCACGACAGCAGGATCGGCCACAACGGCCTCGAGTATCCGAAGAAACCGCACTCCCATCGCCCCGATGGTCTCCTCGTCGAAGAGATCGGTGAGGTAGAGGAACTGCCCGATCATTCCCTGCGGCTCCCCCGCGCCGTCGAACCGCTCGGAAATCGTCAGGTACAGGTCGAATTTCGACAGTCCGGTTTCCAATTCCATACCCGCCGCGGCGATGCCCGGCAGCTCGACCGTACTGCGCTCGAGGTTCTGGAACGCGAGCATGACTTGGAACAGCGGTTGGCGTGCCGTCGAACGTGGCGGGTCCAGAATCTCGACAAGTCGCTCGAACGGGATGTCCGCGTTCGCGAATGCGTCGAGGTCCCTTTCGCGGACATCGGCGAGCATCTCCTCGAACGTCGTTCCGGCGGGAACCCGAACACGCAGAACGAGTGTGTTGACAAACATGCCGATCAAGTCGTCGAGCACGCGCTCTCCGCGCCCCGCGATCGGTGTACCGATTGCCACATCGTCGGTACCGGACATGCGGGCCAGCAGAATCGCAAATGCGGCGTGCACGACCATGAATGGTGTGCATCCGAGCGCGAGGCCGAGCGCGACGATCGACCTATGCGTGTGAGCACCGATATCGAAGGCGTGCAACCCTCCACGTTCGCTGGGCACGGTCGGGCGCGGACGATCCGTGGGTAGGTCGAGTTGCTCGGGGATGCCCTCGAGTGCATCGGTCCAGTATTGGATCTGTCGGTGGGCCAGAGAGTCGTTCGCGCCTTCGTCACCGAGCATTTCGCGCTGCCACACCGCGTAGTCCGCATACTGGACGAGCAGCGGTTCCCAGTCCGGTGCGGAACCGGACACTCGCGCCGAATACGCCCCGACGACATCTCGCATCAGCGGCCCGATGGAAAACCCGTCCGCTGCGATGTGGTGCACAACGACAGCAAGAACGTACTCGGAATCAGAGAGTCGGTAGAGCCCTGCGCGGAAGGGCGCAGCGACGGCAAGATCGAAGCCACCCATGATCATGTCGCGAATCAACTGCTGCGCTTCGTCTTCGGAACAGTCGACGACGTCGAACCGCGACGGACTGTCGGCCGGTGACAGAATCTCTTGGTGGCCGACGCCGTCGATCTCGGGGTAGACGGTACGAAGCGATTCGTGCCGATCACGGACGTCGTCGATGGCCTGGACCAGTGCCGACACGTCGAGTTGCCCATTCAGCCGGACGACGACGGGAATGGTGTACGCAGCCGAGTCCGGCTCGAATCGATCGAGGAACCACATGCGCTGTTGCGCCGGCGACAGAGGAACGGGTGAGGGCCGACGGCCTGTCTCCAGCGGTATCCGGCCCCCCGAGCCGGCCGTCTTCTCGACAATCGAGGCAAGTCCGGCCACCGTGCTCGCGTCGAACAGAGCGCGCACCGGCACCTGTCCGTCGACGAGCGCGCCGACGCGGGCAACCACTTGCGTCGCGATCAGTGAATTACCGCCGAGCGCGAAGAAGTCGTCGTCTCGCCCGACCCTCGGCGAGCCGAGGACGTCCGCGAATACGCCGGCGACGATGCGTTCGGTTTCGGTCACCGGCTGGCTGAACTCCCGTGTCTCGAACACGGTCTTCGGCAGTGCTTTTCGGTCCAACTTGCCCGTCGGCCCCGTCGGGAACGTATCGAGAACCAACACGGTGGACGGAATCATGTAGTCCGGCAGCGTAATTGCGGCATGCTTCTTGAGAGAATCGACGTCGACAACCGAGGGTCCGTCGGGAATGACGTAAGCAACGAGTCGATCACCGTATACGGTCACGGCGGCTTGCGACACGGAAGGCTGGGCCATCAGCGCGTTCTCGATCTCACCGAGTTCGATTCGAAGTCCACGTAACTTCACCTGGAAGTCTGCCCGGCCGACGTACTCGAGATCTCCCGACGCGGTCCATCGCGCCACGTCGCCGGTGCGGTACAGACGAGTCCCGGTGCCGAAAGGGTCGGCAACGAACCGGTCGGCCGTCAGGTCAGGACGTGCGACGTACCCTCGTGCAAGTTGTATGCCGCCGAGGTACAGCTCGCCCTGTGCGCCGGTGGGAGCGGGACGGAGCCGGCTGTCGAGAACGTACACGCGGGTGTTGAATACCGGCCGGCCGATCGGAACCGATGCGACATCGACTTCGGAGAACTCATGATGTGTCACGTCGACGGCGGCCTCGGTCGGGCCGTACAGGTTGACCAGCACAGCGGACGACAACACCGCCGTCGCAGCTCGCGCCGCCGTCGCCGGAAGAGCCTCCCCCGAGGAGAACAACCATCGCAGCGACGTCACGTGCGCCGCTTTCGGCTCGGCCGCGAACACCGCCAGCATAGACGGAACGAAGTGTGCAACAGTGACGCCTTCGTCGCCCATCAGCTCTGCGAGGTACACGGGATCGCGATGGCCATCCGGGCGCGCGATGACCAACCGGGCACCGATCTGCAACGGCCAGAACAGCTCCCAGACCGAGACATCGAATGTCACCGGCGTCTTCTGAACCACTATGTCTCGCGCTTCGATGCCGTACCGAGCTTGCATCCACACGAGTCGATTGACGATCGCTTCATGCGAGACGGTCACGCCCTTGGGCCTGCCTGTCGACCCCGATGTGAACAGCACGTACGCGGCGTTCTCGGGCAACAGGAGCGCACGACGATCCTCGTCCGTGACCGGCTCGCCCGAAAACGACTGCGTGCGGACACCGTCGACCGCAATAACCGGAACCGCCCCGAAGCTCCCCCCATCGGAATTGGCCAGAACCAGGGCCGATCCGGATGTCTCGAGCATGTACGAAATTCGATCGGGCGGCAGCCCAGGGTCGATCGGAACGTAGGCGGCACCCGACTCGATGATCGCATAGATGGAGATCAGCATCTCCATGGATCGCTCGAGGGCAACAGCGATGCGTACTTCCGGCTCCGCACCTCGCGAGATCAGCAGTCGCGCCAGCCTGTTGACCCGATCGGCAAACTCGGCGTAGGTCAACGACGTGTCCCCGAATGTCACCGCGGGAGCGCCGGGCGACGCGGCGACCCTTGCGCCGAACATCGACACGAGAGTCGGCTGCGAGGGCACCGGATGGTCGGTGGCGTTGAGGTCTTCCACGAGCCAGGCACGCTCGCCGCGGCCGAGCAGTTCGATGTCGCAGACGCGCCCTGCTGGATTGGCGATGGCCGATTCGAGCACTCGCACGAACCGGTCGGCGAGGGCACCGACAGAAGTCGCATCGAAGAGGTCCGTCGCGTATGTGATCGTGGCGTCGATCCCGATAGCGCCTGCTGGAGTTCGAGTTTCGCCGACAGTGATTTCGAGGTCGAATTTCGCCGAGACAGCATCTACGGCTATCGGTTCGACAGCCAGTCCGGCGAGCTCGAACGTGTTTGCGCCGACCGCCCCGTATGCCAGCAGCACGTGAAAGATCGGATGAATTCCGTGGGCCCGGGGTGGGTCCACGATCTCCACTACCCGCTCGAACGGGACATCTGCGTTGGCGAATGCACTCAGATCCCCGTCGCGGACGCTCGCCAGAACCTGCTCGAAACTCGACACGTGCCCGACTGTGGTCCGCAGAACCACTGTATTGACGAACATCCCGATCATGTCGTCCAACGCAGCCTCGCCTCGGCCTGCTACAGGTGTGCCCACCACGATGTCGGTGTTGTCGGATATCCGAGCCAGTAGCACCGCCAATGCCGCATGGACAACCATGAACGACGTGACGTTCGATCTGCGCGCGAGGTCCGCAATGCCTTCTGCAACAGAAGAATTCAGAGTGAGGACATGTCGAGCCCCTCGTCCCGAGGGCACTGCCGGCCGCGGCCGGTCCGTCGGCACGATTGCCGGGTCGGTGAGTTCCGACAGCGCCGACGCCCAGTAGGCCTCCTGCATGTGAAGCATGGAACCGGAATCGTCCGAGGAACCGAGGGTGTCCCGTTGCCACAGCGTGTAGTCGGGGTATTGGACCGAGAGCGGTTGCCAGCCAGGTGTTTCGCCCGCGGTCCGCGCTTCGTAGGCGGTCATCACGTCCCGAGTCAGCGGGATCATCGAATATCCGTCTGCGGTGATGTGATGAACGACTACGACGAGTACGTGTCGTAATCCGTCCATCGCGAGCAGACGAACGCGGAAGGGAGGTTTCTGTGATAAGTCGAAGGGCGCTCTTACGGCTTCTTCGACGCGGCGGGCAATGTCGGATTCGTCGATGGGCAACGTCAGGAAATCGATCACCGCGCCGTCGATCGACTCGATCACCTGCGAACCGCGGCCGTCGATTTCCGGGTACCGAGTGCGAAGCGGGGCGTGCCGGAAGACGACATCACCGACGGCCTTCTCGAACGAGTCGACGTCCAGCCGACCCGTCAATCGCACTACCGACGCGATGTTGTCGACGGAGGATTGGGGATCGAGACGATGAAGAAACCACATCCGCTGTTGCGGATAGGACAGTGGAATGTGCTCAGGCCAGGGCTGCCTACTTGCGAGTGGGGGCCTCGGCAGCTCGGGGCTGCCTGCCACGGTCTCGATGAGTGCAGCTGTGCCCGCCACCGTGGAGCAGTCGAAGAAATCCCTGACGGACACTCGGACGTCGTGCAACTCGTTGAGGCGAGCAACCAATCGAGTTGCGTCGAGGGAGTTTCCGCCCAGCACGAAGAAGTCGTCGTCGCGCCCGACCCGACCGACACCAAGGACGCCGCCGAACTGCGCCGCAACGGTTGCTTCTGTGTCGGTGCGAGGCTCGACGAAACGGGTCGGTACAGATTCGGGCGCAGGCAACGCACCGCGGTCCAGTTTTCCGGACGGCCCGAGCGGCATGCTGTCGAGCACCCGCACCGAGGTGGGCACCATGTACGCGGGCAGCCTTCGACCGAGGTCCTTTTTGATGTCGTCGGGGTCGACCGTCGACTCGCGAGTCGGTACAGCGTAGGCCACGAGCGTGTCCTCGCGGACGACGACGACGCACTGCGAGACGTCCTCGCGCTCCCCCAGCACCGATTCGATTTCACCGAGCTCGATGCGCAGCCCTCGCAGCTTCACCTGAAAATCTGTCCGCCCGAGGAAGGTGGACACACCGTCCGCGGATTGCCTGACGAGATCGCCCGTTCGGTACATCCGGCTGCCCGATCCGAATGGATCCGCAAGGAATCGACTTGCCGTCGTCACCGGGCTGTTCATGTATCCGCGCGCCAACTGCACACCGGTGATGTAGAGCTCGCCGACTGCACCGGGAGGCACCGGATGCAGTCCGGAATCGAGCACTCTCAGTTCGGTGTCATCGACAGGCATGCCGATCGGAACCGGCCCGGAACCGTTGGCGTGCACGGGATGATAAGTGACGTCGACTGCCGTTTCGGTCGGCCCGTACAGGTTGTGGAGCTGCGCCCCGGAGACTGCCTCGAAACGGGCAGCCGTAGCCGACGGCAGTTCTTCACCCGAGGCGAAGACGTGCCGGAGGGAAGCGAGCGAGGCCACGGCAGATGTGTCGACGAATAGTGCGAGCATCGACGGAACGAAATGCACGACCGTGACGCCTCGGCGAAAGATCAACTCGGCCAAGTACACCGGGTCGAGATGGCCGTCGGGCTCTGCGAGCAATAGCTGCGCACCCACTTGTAGTGGCCAGAAGAACTCCCAGACGGATACATCGAATGTGAATGGAGTCTTCTGCAGAACGATGTCGGTCGAGTCCAACGCATACTCGCGCTGACGCCACCGAAGGTTTGCGGTGATTGCCGAGTGCGACACCGCCACTGCCTTCGGACGACCTGTCGAACCCGACGTGAAGATCACGTAGGCCAAACTGTCCGGATTCAGGGCAGGGCGCTCGGCTTCGGTCAGCTCACGGTCATCGATGTCCTCGAAAGCCCCGATGTCGATCACCGGAGCGACAGGTGGGATCTTTGCAGCACTGTCGCGGTCGGCGATGACGACGACGGGCCGAGCGGTGTCGAGCATGTACGTCAGGCGGTCGATCGGATGTTCGGTATCGAGCGGTAGGTAAGCCCCACCCGCTTTGATGATTCCGTACATGGCCACGACCAGATCGAGCGACCTTCGCATCGCCAGGCCTACGGCGCGATCGGGAGTCACGCCTACGTCCAGCAGGTGGCGAGCGACGCGGTTCGATGCCCGATCCAGTTCGCGATAGGTGAGCGAACGATCCTCGAACGTCACGGCTGTCCTGTCGGGACACCGAGCGACGCAGTGCTCGAAGTCGGCAAGGAGGGTCGTTGTATTCGCTTCTACGACGTGTGGGTCGTGGTCGTCCGAGCACCCAGTCGGATCGACGCCGACCACTGCCCCGGTCTGCGTCGATATTTCGGCGATCGTTCGCTCGTAGGCCCCGTCGGCGTCGTCCAGAAGACCCAACTCGGCCAATGCGAGCGGCAGCAGTGAGTCGGCATCCAGAACACCACCCATCTCACCGTCGATCCGGTCCAGGGTTCCGTCGAGTTCTCCGAGACTGACGGACGTCTCACCCGCTTGCAGGACGGACCTGGACGGCGCCATTCGAGCGGCGGCGGCGACGAGCTGCCGCAGTTCTTCGGCCGACCGAGCTCGATCAGCGCCGTCTCCCACAACCATTCAGTTCAGCCTCCCCGCTCCCCGCTCCCCGGCCGACGGTGAATAGAAGCGTCTGGCCAAGTCCCCAGGCCCGATAACCCTCGACTTCCCGAGGGTACTGTCCCTGCGCTTGTGCATCGGCCACCGGCCACACGGACCGGTCGGATTTCGATGAAACCGGTGCGTCGAAAGCCGGGCCAGGATTCGGTGGTCCTACCGATCGAAGAACGCAACGAACTCGGCATCGGCCAACGCACCGACAGACGGTGCCTCGAGCACGGCCCGAAGTGGTACCGGACGCCCCAGAGCCTCTCCAAGCAATTTCGACAGCGCCATTGCGCCGAGCGAGGTGCCACCGAGCTCGAAGAAACTGCTGCCGAGTGAGATGTGATCGGTTTCGAGCACCGCCGCACATACTCTCGATACCGCCCTGGAATCCTCGTCTGTCGTGCCGGACGTCGGAGGATGCGTCAGCACCGGCCAGGGCCGGGTGTCGATCGGTTCGAGTCCCGAGATCAGCGCGTCGATCTCGGCTCCGTGCGGGGAGGAGAAAGACTCCAACATCGCAGTGAAAGACCTGACCAGATGGTTCGCAGCGGCGATATCCACCACGTCGCTCATATGCTCGAGCCGCACGTGAATCCGTGCTCCCGCGGTGATGCGGAGTGCGATCGGGTAATGGGTCGACTCCGAGAACGTCATGCCCAGAACACGAAGGCCGTCTATCGACGCCGATTGCTGAGCAATTGCGGATTCGTCGACGGGATACGACTCGAACACTGTGAGCGTGTCGAAATCGGCGGCAGTGCCGACCGAACCTCGAATCTCGCTCAGACTCACGTGCTGGTGTTCGAGAAGATCGACCTGCTCACGCTGGATGCGCTGCAGAAATTCGTCGACCGTGTCGCCTGCTCGCACACGAATCCGCACCGGGACCGTGTTGATGAACAAGCCCACCATGTTCTCGACCCCATCGATCTCGCCGGGTCGACCGGACACAGTCGCACCGAACACCACGTCGTCGCGTCCCATGGTTCGCGCGAGCAACAGCGCCCAGGCACCTTGAACAAGGGTATTGACGGTGACGTCGAGACGTCCCGCGCGTTCGACGAGTGCTGCCGTGACCGTCTCCGGCACACTCGCCTCGAGCAGCGAAGCCCAACCGGTCACGGATGTGCGAACGCTCCCTGCCACGAGAGTCGGTTCTGTCGCACCGTCGAACGCCGCGCTCCACGCCTCGAGCGCAAGGCGATCGTCCCGGCTGTTCAACCAGGACAGGAAAGAGCGATACGGCCGTGGACGCGGTAGCACCGAGTCGTCGCCACGCAATGCGTACAGGGCAAGCAGTTCACGAAGCACGATCGGCATCGACCAGCCGTCCAGAACGATGTGGTGATCGGTAACGACCAGACGGTAATCGCCATCCGCCATACGAATCACTGCGAACCGCAGAAACGGGCCGGATTCGAGGTCGAACCTCCGAAGCCGGTCGGCCTCGACAATCTCGGCACAGCGGGCATCGCGCTCGGGTTCCGACATGGCTCGTAGATCGAATTCGTCGAATTGCACACCGCTGCGGGGTAACACCAGTTGCGCGGGTTGACCGTCTCGGTCCTGGACGAACACGGTCCGAAGGTTCTGATGCCGAGCGATCAGAGCATTCGCCGCAGTGCGCAATCGTTCGACATCGAGCGTACCTCCGAGCATCAACACGACATGGGGCATGTAGACGTCCGGGTCGACACCCGCCGCGAGAGCGTGATACTGAAACCCCGCTTGGAGCGGAGTCAACGGCCAGATGTCATCGAGCGCGCCGTACCTGGCCTCCCAGATATCGATGTCGGACTGCGACACCGACACGAGCGGGGCGTCCGACGGCGTCAGACCTGCCGATTCGACGCCGTTCGAGAAACGGACGAGGGCGGTCAGCGCGTCGACCCACAACGCCGAGATGGATTCCGCATCCTCGGCGGACACGGTGCCCGACGCATAGGCGAAGCTGGCGTTCAACTGCTCACCGTCAGGTCCACCGACGACCATTGCGTTGATATCCAGCAGCGCTACAGCGGCCAGATCGTCCGGGTCCGTCTGGATGTCCGCCATGTCGGAGGCCGGCACCCAACCGATGTCGAGATGCTCGGTCGCCTCTGCCGACCCGTATCGACCGAGATAGTTGAACGAAATCTGTGGCGTGGTGCGCGTCATGGCTGCCGGCGGATCGGGTCGGAGATAGCGCAGGAGTCCGTACCCAATTCCCTTGTTGGGCAGCGACGCCAGTAGTTCCTTCACTCGTTTCAGCGCTGCACCTGCCGAAGGCCCTGCCGCGAAGGCGTCCGCCAGGTCGAGGTTCGTCAGATCCAGAGCGACCGGAAATACCGTGGTGAACCATCCGACGGTACGAGAGAGATCTGCGCCTGGAACCACTCCCTCTTCTCGACCGTGTCCCTCCAACAGGATCAGTGTGGTCGCACTGTCCACGCTCCGCTGCCGTCGCCATTGGGCCACCGCCATTGCGAGGCCCGTCAACAAAGCGTCGTTGACACCGCCCCTGATGATGCGGGGAACGTCCGTCAAGATGCCCGCTGTGACGGCCGCCGGCACGGACACCGACACCGACTTCATGGTCGATCGTCGGTCCTGGAGAGGATCGAACGGTCTGCTTCCGATAAGTGGATCACTCGCCTCCAGCACTCGGCACCAGTGCGCGATTTCGTCCGCGCGCTCGTCGCTGTTGGCCTCGGCGTACAGGCGATGGCTCCACGTCCGCATCGACGTTCCCACCGGTGCCAGCGCGAGTGGGGTTCCCGACGAATACTGGGCCCACGCGGTGACGAAATCCGGAATGAGGATCCGCCACGACACACCGTCGACAACAAGGTGATGCGCCACTACCAGAATGCGTCCTCGGCGGGTCGGACCGAAATCCAACCAGACGATCTGCAGTACAACGCCTCGGTCCGGAGCCAGTTCGGCGACCGCAGCGTCGAGCGCGCGCGATCCTGCAGCAGAAGCGGCCTCGCTGCTCGCGGTTGCGTCCAACTCCACGCGGTGCACCAAGGCGTCCACGTCGATCGATCCCACCGGAGAAACCTCGATACCGTACTGCCCGCCGCCGGGCGACAATCGCGCCCTGAGCATGTCGTGGTGGTCCACCACGGCCGAGATCGTCGCGAGAATTCCCTCTCGTTCGATGCCCGCAGGTAGTTCGAGGGCGGCCTGCTGAGTGAATCGAGAATACTGCGATCCGCGCTCGATCATTGCCTCGACAATCGGGGTGGTAGGCATGACACCGACACCCCCGCCGTCGATTTCCACCAGCACCTGGGCGTCTTCTGGAGTCGATTCGACGGCCGCCTCGGCCAGTCTCGCCACCGTTCTCGACTCGAAGACGTCACGCGGCTTGAAAGACAATCCACGCGACTTCGCACGCGAGACGAGCTGTATCGACATGATGCTGTCTCCGCCCAGCGCAAAGAACGAGTCGTCTACACCGACCTTCTCGACGCCCAGAATTTCTTGGAACAACGAAGACAGCAATGTCTCTGTATCGGACGTTGGTTCCCGATACGTGACGGTAGGAGCGAAGTGATGAGCCGGCAGGGCTTTCCGATCGATCTTGCCGCTGGATCCACGCGGGAGCTGTTCGAGCACAACGAGCGTGGCAGGCACCATGTAGCGCGGAAGTCGCGCGGCGGCGGTGGCAAGTATCGCAGCGTCGTCGAACGAACGTTCTGGGTGGAGTACGACGAATCCGACCAGGATGTTGTCGACGACAGTCGCCGCCGCAGCGCTCACGGCTTCATCGGCTCGCAGTGCCGACTCGATCTCGCCCAGTTCGATCCGCAATCCGTTCAGTTTGATCTGATCATCACGACGTCCTACGTACACGAGGGAACCATCGGCACGGCGAAGGACCATATCGCCCGTACGGTACAAGCGACTTCCCGGCGCGCCGAACGGGTCGGCCACGAATCGCTCCGCGGTCTGGCCCGGCCGAGATGCGTACCCCCGCGCCAACTGGATGCCCGCAACGTACAGCTCGCCGACGACCGACACGGGTGCCTCGACAAGCCCGGAATCGAGAACGTGCAACCTCACGTTCGTGACGGCCACGCCGATCGGTACGACGGATTCGTCCACGTCGGTACTCGAGTGATGAGCAACCTGCACGGCAGTCTCGGTGGGGCCGTAGACATTGTGTACGTCTGCGACACCGAGCGCTCGGATATCCGAAGCAACCTGCCCCGGGAACTGCTCACCGCCCACCAGCACTGCGCGCAAGGAAGCGAACTGACTCGATCGGAGGGTATCGACCATCAGGGCGAGCACCGATGGGACGAATTGAGCAATCGAAATTTGCTGCGATGCGATCACTTCGGCCAAGTAATGCGGATCGGTGTGGCCGTCGGGCTCGGCCAGCACCAGCTGCGCGCCGGTTACCAACGGTAGAAGTAGTTCCCACACCGACGCGTCGAAACCGATGGTGGTCTTCTGCAGAACCCGGTCCGCTTCATCGACTCGAAACTCTGCCTGCAACCAGTCGAGTTGGTTGACGATGGCTCGGTGCGAGACGGTCACGCCCTTGGGTCGACCGGTCGAGCCCGATGTGAAGATGATGTAGGCAGAATTATCCGGCCTGAGCGGGGCGGCGAGTTCGACAGGCTGCTGAGGGCCGCCTGCGAATCCCGACAAGTCGAGCGTGTCGACTTGCACTACCTGTGGTCGGATCGACAGGGGCTCGGCCTGGTTGCCTTGTGGTACCGGCGCAGCCGCGGTCGTCAACACCAATGCCGGTGCCGCTACGCCGAGAACGAAGTCGACACGTTCCGCCGGCCATTCCGGGTCGATGGGAACGTAGGCGCCTCCAGCAGCCAGAATCGCATAGGTGGATTGCACCATCGCGTACGAACGGTGCCCGACGACTGCAACCGGGATCTCAGGCCCGACACCGGCCTGCACGAGGTAGCGAGCCAGAGCACGGACATCCGAGGCGAACTGCGCATAAGTCCGTGTGCTGTCGCGAAAAACGATTGCCGGCGCATCAGGCGAATCGGCGACCCGCGAGTCGAACCTGTCCATCACAGTCCCGAAGGCCGGAGCGCGAGCGGTGTCGTTCCAGCGCGCCAGGGCCGACTTCTCCTCGGCGCTGCGGAGGTCGAGTGAACGTATCGTGGCCGACGGCTCCTCCGCGATCGCGTGCAGCACCTTGACGAAGCGAGCAGCAAAGGAGGCAACTGTCGACTCATCGAAGAGGTCGGCAGCGTAAACGAAAGTCCCGCTCATCGTCCCGTCGTTCGCCTGCCGTTCGGGAGCAAGAGTCAGCGCGAGGTCGAATTGTGCTGTAGTCGTATCCAATTCGACAGCCGAAATGTCCAGTCCTGCCAGCGAGAACTCGGTCGCTTCGAGGTTCTGGAGGGTCAGCATCACCTGAAACAGCGGCGTATGAGACGTCGACCGCGGCGGGTCGATGATCTCGACCAGCCGCTCGAAGGGGATGTCGGCGTGCGCGAACGCGCTTCGGGAGGTGTCGCGAACAGAGTCCACCGTCTCGACCAACGTTCGCCGCCCGTCGATGTCGCTGCGCAACACCAGTGTGTTGACGAACATTCCGACCAAGTCGTCGAGAGCCTTCTCGCCCCGACCCGCGACGGCGGTTCCCATCGCTATGTCGTTCGTCCCCGATGTCGTTGCGAGCGAGACCGCCAGAGCCGTCGCGTATACGACGAACGGGGTGGTGTTGCGGCTTCGGGCGAACTCGTCCAGTGCGGTCGACACCGCGCCGTCCACCAAAAACGTGTGGGCGGCACCGGCACCGCTCGCCGACGCCGGTCGTGGCCGGTCGGTGGGCAAGGACGTCAGCTCCGGAACTCCGGCGAGCGCGGCCTTCCAATAAGAAATCTGTTGCGAGACAATGGAGTCGGCATCATTTTCTTCGCCCAGCACCGTGCGTTGCCAGATAGTGAAATCGGCATATTGCACGTCGAGCTGCGGCAGACCGTCATCCTCACCCGCGGCACGACGTGCATAGGCAGTCATGATGTCGCGGGTCAACGGGCCGAGCGAAAATCCGTCCAAGGCGATGTGATGCGCGACGAGCACCAGCACAGCATCGCTCGCAGCTGCCGCGTCCTCACCGTCGATCTCGAACAGGGCGGACCTCAGGGGCACTTCGGTGGTGACGTCGAAGCCGCGTGCGAAGAAGTCGGTCAGTCGCGAGATCAATGCCCCCTCGTCGACTGTCTCGCGCCGAAATTGCGAGGTCAACTCTTCGGGCGAGAGCACCATCTGAATACCGGACCCATCGATCTCCGGGTACACGGTCCGCAGCACCTCGTGCCGTCGGATCACGTCACCGATTGCGGCGGTGAGTGCCTGGACATCGAGTACGCCGCTCAACCGAATCGCCAAGGGAACGTTGTACGCCAGCGATTCGGGGTCGAATCGATTGATGAACCACATACGCTGCTGCGCGAACGACAGTGGAATCCGATCGGGCCGGTGTTGTGGTCCGAGCGGTTCGTACCCTCCATGATCGAGCTCGGAGACAACCGTGGCCAGTCCCGAAACCGTCGCAATCTCGAATACCTCGCGCGCTCCGAACTGGACCTCGAACGCCGCACCGATTCGCGCTGCCAGCCGAGTAGCGGACAGTGAATTGCCGCCCAGTTCGAAGAAGTCGTCGTCTCTGCCGACCCGTTCGACCCCCAGAATCTCCTGGAACACCGCAGCGACAGCGATCTCGGCGGGAGTCACCGGAGCGCGATACTCGCGCTGGGCGAAGATCGGTTCCGGCAACCGAGCTCGGTCCACCTTGCCGGAGGGAGTGAGAGGGACCTCGTCGACGACCATTATCGACGATGGAATCATGTGCTTGGGCAGCGCTTTTCGGGCAAACTCCGTCAATTCCTCGACACTGGGCTGTGCATCGGGGCCGAGCCGTACATACGAGACCAGCGCAACCTCGCCTCCGTCTCCCGGACGATCGATGGTGATCGCGAAGCGGACGGACGGGTGTGCAGCGAGAGCACTGTCGATCTCGCCGAGCTCGATCCGAAAACCACGGATCTTGACCTGAAAGTCATTACGACCGACGAACTGCATTGCTCCCGCAGACGTTCGGCGCACCACGTCACCGGTCCGATACATGCGAGCAGGTACGTCCGCGAAAGGGTCGGCGACAAATCTGTTCGACGTCAAGCTCGGCTTGCCGCCGTAACCGCGGGTGACGCCGGCACCGGCGAGATACAACTCGCCCGCCACCCCGTTCGGTACCGGACGCAGTCGCCGATCCAGGACGTGAGCGGTGGTTCCTGTTATTGCATCGCCGATAGTCACCGGGTCACCCGGCGACAACTGGGGCGAGATCGTGCTGACTACCGTTGTTTCGGTAGGGCCGTACGCGTTGAAGAACTTTCGGCCGCGCCCCCATACTTCGACGAGTTCGGACGGGCAATTCTCTCCGCCCGTCACAACCACTTCGAGCGTGTCCAACCCGTCGGGCTCGACCGACGCCAACGCAGCCGGCGTCACGAAGGCGTGCGTAACCCGCTGTTGTCGAAGCAGTTCGGAGAGCTCGAGTCCTCCGAAGGTGCTGGTCGGCACGATGACCATCGTCGAACCCGCCGCGATGGCCATGAGCAATTCGAGAATCGACGCGTCGAAGCTGGGGGACGCGAAATGCAGTGTGCGGGAGGTCGCAGACGTTCCGTATCGCGCCTGTTGTTCGGCCGCCAGGTTCGCGAAACCGGCGTGGGTCACTACGACCCCCTTCGGCACTCCCGTCGAACCGGAGGTGTAGATGATGTAAGCCGTGTTGGTACCGCGCAGCGGAGCAAGTCGATCGGTCAATGCGACCCTGTCGGCGCTGACACCCGCGACAGCAGTCGCGAAATCGGAGTCGTCTATCACCGTCCAAGTGCAGTCCTGCGGAAGGCGATCGACGAACTCACCTGTTGTCAGTCCGACGCTGGCTCCCGAATCGGACAACATGTGCCGAACACGGTCGGCTGGGTAGGTCGGGTCGACGGGGACGAACGCAGCACCCGACTTGGCCACCGCCCACAACGCGAGCACCGATTCGATCGATCTCGATATCGCAATGGCAACGACGTCCTCGGGGCCGACGCCTTGCCGGATCAGAAGACGCGCCATCTGTGATGAACGCCGATCCACTTCGGCATAGGACAGGGTGTGGTCTCCGAGAACCAACGCGTCCCGGTGTGGATCCATCTCTACCGCGGCGGACAACAGCTGCGGCAACAAGGGAGTGGTGTTGCGTACCCGACGAGGCCGACGCGCTCGCTCCTTCCGAACAGGCTGGACCGCTTCGAGAGGCGGCGTCTCCGCCGAATCACGATTGTCGCTCATGCTTTTCCCATCACGTTGCCCATGGTGTTCAGTTTCCTCGGTGTCGTCCGCGCATCAGCGGTTGCCCTCCGATTCCGGAAGCCGTCGGTGCGGCCGTGACGACTCCCGCGCCCGATCACCCACGATCGAAAGGGACCAAGTCGGTAACGAGTTCCACCTCCGCCGAAGCAGTCGAGACCTCGGACGTGTCGTTCACACCGGTGACGACCAATGCTTCCAGGTCCTCCAGATCCCCGACATTCACCGTCCGAGCGAAATCGGCCTCTACGACGGCGTGAGTGACCCACTCGTCTGCGAGCTGTTCGGCGAAGTCGGAATTTCCGCCGCCGTTCTCCACCACAACGGGCACCACCCAGGCAGCGCCCACCACAGCGGCCGCCAATACCGTCCACAACTGCCACACCTCGCCGGTGCTGCGATCTGCGGCCAACCGGGCGTCGTACGAGATGCCGAGCCTTGCGTTCGATTTGTTGAGCCAGTCGACGACTTCGGCGTTCGTCCACCGTGCCACATGGCCGTCGTCGCGGACCACCGAGACCGCAGGATCGGCTGCGCCCAGGATCCGGGTTCTGGCCGAATAATCCACCGGTCTCGGCGACGCTGCTGCGATGGCATCGATTGTCAGTGGATCGTCGACAGCTATCAGCCGAACCCCTTCCGGTACTTGCGCGACCGAGGTTCCCAGGACGAACTGCGCTCGGGAGGCCTCCGTCGAGTCGGCGGGCGCATTCACGTTGTCACCGACCACGATCACGCCACCGGCAAGTGCCACCGCCCACACTGCTACCGCCCATTCGACCGACACGGGAAGTGCGATAACCACGTCGTCACCCGGCCCGACACCCGCCTCGATCAATACACGCGCGAGTCGGGACGAGCGACCCTCGACGTAGGAGAACGGCAGTTCATCTCCAGCCCGAACGAATGCAGGTGCGTCCGAGTCCGATTCGACAACGGCCGACATCGTCTGGGCAAGTGTGCGACCTCCGGTGACAGGAGCCAGTGGTGTCTCCACGGGCTCGAGCGCCACCGCTCCCCGACGTTCGTGCACGGTCATGATGTCGATATCGCCCACGATCCCGTAGGGATTTTCGGCGACCGCATCGAGAATGCGCGTCAGTCTCTCGGCCATGGAGCGCGCGGTATCTGCGTCGAACAGGTCGGTTGCGTACAGCAGCGATCCGAACAGACCCAGCGGCCGACCGTCCTCGTCGATGCGCTCCTCGATAGTGAACTGCAGATCGAACTTGGCCGCGAGCTCACCCGTGTCGAGCCCCTCGACGGTGAGTCCGGGCAGGTTCAGATGTACGCGTTCGAGATTCTGGAACGACAGGACCACCTGGAAAATCGGGTGGCGGGCCTGCGACCGCGCAGGGACCACGGCGTCCACGACATCCTCGAACGGGACGTCCGCATTGGACAACGCACCGAGGTCCGTCGCGCGAACGAGGTCGACCAGACCCGAGAACGTATCCCCCGAATCGACGACGGTGCGCAACGCGAGTGTGTTTACGAACATGCCGACCAGCTCATCGAGTTCGGCCGCACCTCGACCGGCTACCGGAGTGCCTATCACTATGTCGTCGCTACCGCTCAGCCTGCTCAGTAGCACCGACAGAGCGGCATGCACGAGCATGAAGAGCGATGTGCCACGGTCCCGCGAGAACGCCGTAAGACCTGCATGCGTCGTGTCGCTCACCGAGAAATCGACGGAGTGTCCGCGCATGGTCCGTGTCGCGGGCCTCGAACGGTCGAGCGGGAGGTCAACGGTGTCCGGGCTGCCGGCCAATGCCGTCTTCCAGTACCGAAGCTGCTGGGAGGCAATCGAATCCGGATCGTCCACCGTACCGACCACCTCACGCTGCCACAGAGTGAAGTCGGCGTATTGGACGGGGAGTTCCGACCACTCGGGTGCTGACCCGTTCACCCGAGTCGCGTACGCAACCATGACATCGCGAGCAAGCGGAGCGATGGAAGCACCGTCTGCAGAGATGTGGTGGACAACCACGGCGAGCACGCGATCACCGGGTGACAGCTCGAAGAGGGCAATTCGCACCGGCACCGCCCGAGAAACATCGAAACCGGCCGACACGAACTCGGCTATTGCCGCAATCGCTCCCCGATCGTCCTCCACAGCACGCGGTGTCAGATCGAACGTGACCTCGGCGGCCGACAGAATTTTCTGGTGCGGGCCGTCGGTGTCGGACGGATAGACCGTGCGTAGCGATTCGTGTCGCGCCACGACATCTGCCACCGCACGTTCGAGCGCAGCCACGTCCAGGTCGCCGGAGAGCCGGACGGCCAGTGGAATGTTGTAGGAACCCGATTGCGGGTCCAGGTTGTTCAGTACCCACATGCGTTGCTGTGCAAGCGAGAGCGGGATCCGCGCCGGCCTGTCCGCCGCCACCAACGCCGGCCGACCGCCGGTCCCGATCAGTCCGGCGACGGCAGCGGCGAGCAACTCGACAGTGGTCGAATCGAACACCGTCCGCACCGGCACGATCGTGTTCAGAGCAGCTCCGATGCGGGAGGCCACGCGAGTTGCAGTCAACGAGTTACCACCGAGGTCGAAAAGATCGTCGTCGAGTCCGACGCGAGCAACTCCGAGGACATCGGCGAACACCGCCGCCACCAGCTTTTCGATCTCCGAGGTCGGTTGCGCGAACTCTCGCGCCTCGAATACCGGGTCGGGTAGCGACCTCCGGTCGAGCTTGCCGGCCGGATTGAGCGGAAAATCGTCCAGAACGACAATGGCAGCGGGAACCATGTATCTGGGCAACGTTGTTGCGACCTCGGCCGCGAGCACGTCGACGTCCACGACCGAATCGACGGTTGGGACCACATAGGCAACCAGTCGATCGTCGCGCACCAGCGCTGCGGACTGCCCGACGGAACTATGCGCCAGAAGTGCCGATTCGACCTCACCGAGTTCGATTCTCTGACCGCGCAATTTGACCTGGAAGTCGGTTCTCCCCAGATACTCCAGGTGTCCTGTGGGCGTCCACCGGACCAGATCGCCTGTGCGGTACATCCGCGCACCCTCCTCGAAGGGTGTCGCGACGAATCGATCCGCTGACAGATCGGGTCTGCGGAAGTAGCCGCGCGCCAGCTGTTTTCCAGACAGATAGAGCTCACCGGGCACGCCGGTCGGTACCGGCGACAAACGAGAATCGAGTACGTGCACCGCGCAGTTCCACTCAGGGCTGCCGATGGACACAATGGACCCGACGGGGGTATCGGTCACGTCTGCATAGGTGATGGACACTGCCGCCTCGGTGGGACCGTACAGATTGTGGATCCGAGCAGCTGTCACCTTCCTGGTATCGCGCACGGTCTCACTCGGAAGTGCTTCGCCGATGACGTATATGTGCCGCAGCGAAGACAGCGACTGCTCGTCCACCGAGGCACTGAACACAGAGAGCATGGTCGGCACGAAATCCGTCACGGTCACGGCATGTTCGCGAATCAGGTGCGCGAGGTAGGCAGGATCTCTGTGTCCGTCGGGCGTCGCGAGCACGAGTCGAGCACCGACACGAAGTGGGAGGAAGTACCCCCACAGGGATACGTCGAAAGTCGTGGCGGTCTTCTGCAGATAGACGTCCGATGACCCCAGCTCGTAGTGGGCCTGCATCCACTCCATCTGATTGACGATCGCTCGGTGCTCGACCGCCACACCCTTCGGCCGACCCGTGGACCCGGATGTGAAGATCACGTACGCGATATCCGCGGGCGCGAGTGGTGCGAGTAGATCGGCCTCGGTCACTGCGCTGGACGAATGGTCCGAGTTCGCCAGACTCGCTACTGAGACCGCCTCGTACTTCCCTGTCGCCGGAGCGAAATCGACCCCGTCGTCGGTCAACACCAATACCGGTGCCGCGGTGTCGAGGATGTGTTCGTTTCGGTCTGTCGGCTGGTCGGGGTCGATCGGAACGTAACCTGCGCCCGATTTCAGGACGGCGTACATTCCGACGACCAGGTCCACCGACCTTCGCACCGCGACGCCCACCAAGGTGCCTGGCCCGACGTTCCGGGCTATGAGGGCGCGGGCGACGCGGTTGGATCTGGCATCGAATTCGGCATAAGTCAGTGATTCGTGCTCGAAGGTGACCGCAACCGCGTCGGGCGTCGAGACGACTTGCTCGTCGAATCGCGACAGCAATAACGCAGACCCGTCGATGGGATGAGCGGTCTCGTTCAATTCTGCCAACCGTGCGCGCTCGTCCGGGCCGGTCAGGTCGATGTCGCCGACCACCGTACCGACATCCGAGGTCACCTCCTCGAGGACGGCAACGAAAGCACGGCCGATTCGCTCTACCGTGGCGGACTCGAACATGTCTGTCGCGTAGACGAATTCGACGGTACGGCCAATTTTACCGTCCGGCTGCTCGAACGGCTCGGCCACGGTGACCTGCAGATCCATCTTTGCCACAGCAGCGTCGAAATCGACGGCCGCTGCCGTCAATCCCGGCAGCTCGAACTCGGTCCTGCCGAAGTTCTGGAATGCGAGCAGAACCTGCACCAGTGGATGACGGCCTTGGGCCCGCGGTGGATCCACCACCTCTACCACTCGCTCGAAGGGCACGTCGGCGTGCGCGAACGCAGACAGATCCACCTCTCGAACTTTCTGGAGCAACCGGTCGAACGTGAACGAACCCTCCACCTCGGTACGCAGCACCAGTGTGTTGACGAACATTCCGACCATGTCGTCCAGAGCGGCCTCGCCGCGACCGGCTATCGGAGTGCCGATTGCAACATCCGCACTTCCGGACAGCCTCGCCAGCAGCACCGCCAGCGCTGCATGCATCACCATGAACGACGTGACGCCGTGTTCGGCAGCCAGCGCGTCCACTGCGCGGGTGGTCTCTTCTCCGAGGACCGACACGTGTGCTGCGCCTCGACCGCTCGGGTTGGACGGCCGAGGTCGATCGGCCGGCAGACTCAGCTCGTCGGGCAGCCCCGCGAGCGTGTGTTTCCAGTACGATTCCTGGACCGCGATCAGCGAAGACGGGTCTTGTGGAGAGCCGAGAACTTCGTGCTGCCACAGCGTGTAATCGGCGTACTGCACCGGCAGCGGAGCCCAGTTCGGACCGTCTCCCCCAGCACGAGCAACGTACGCGGTGACGATATCGCGCAGCAGTGGGACCATCGAGAATCCGTCGGCCGCAATGTGGTGCGCGACGACCACCAGGACATGCTCGCCCGCGCCGACTTCCAAAAGTCGAACCCGCACCGGGGTACTGCGCGTGACGTCGAATCCCTTCGTCACCAGTTCGACAACGGCAGCGTGAACGTCACCCTCGTCCACCGTTTGCGCAGCAAAGTCCGTGTGCGCTGCGTTTGCCGGGAGAATCACCTGAATACCGGTTCCCGCCGTCTCGGGATACACGGTCCGCAAGATCTCGTGGCGGGCCACCACGTCTCCGATCGCGGCCTCCAACGCAGACCGATCGAGGGTGCCACTGAGCCGTACGGCCGCCGGAATGTTGTTCACTGCGGAGGCTGGATCGAGCCGATTGAGGAACCACATGCGCTGCTGCGCAAGCGAAAGCGGGATTCGATCGGGCCGCTGCATTGCGACCAGCTCGACCCGTCCACCGGTGTGCGATTGAGCCCGCGCCGCCAGCGCTTCGACCGTAGGCGCCTCGAACAGATCCCGCAACGGAACACGGGATTCGAGGGCTGCACCGATTCTCGACACCAATTGGGTTGCGATCAAGGAGTTTCCGCCGAGGGCGAAGAAGTCGTCGTCCAATCCCACCCGCTCGATCCCGAGCACCTCGGCGAAGATGTTCGCAACTGTCTCCTCGACGGGGTTGGACGGAGCCCTGAACACCGCGGTCTCGAATTCGGGCACCGGAAGCGCCTTACGGTCGAGCTTCCCTGAGGTGTTGAGTGGGAATTCGGCCAACGTGACGAACGCACCGGGAATCATGTAGCGCGGCAAAGTTTCTGCCAACGCTGCGCACAACTCGGCCACATCAATATCGTTCGAGGACGCGACCGGCACAACGTATGCAACGAGCTGGTCGCCCGAGGCGGTGGGAACGACAGCCACGGCAGACATGGCAACGGCGGCCTGACCCGTCAGGGCGGTCTCGATCTCCCCCAGTTCGATCCGCTGTCCGCGGAACTTCACCTGAAAGTCGGTGCGCCCGATGTAGTCGATGCGACCATCCGGTCTCTGCGTGACCAGATCACCGGTGCGGTACATGCGGCTGCCGGCTGCCGCGGACCCTGACGCGAACGGGTTCGCGACGAACCGGTCGGCAGTGAGGTCCACACGTCCGTAGTAGCCCCGCGCCAGCTGCACACCGGCCAGATACAACTCGCCAGGGACACCCGGCGGCACCGCTGTAAGCCGCGAATCCAGCACGTACACGGACGAATTCCATTCCGGACGACCGATGGTGACGGCCGAACCGGCGGCCGTGTCGGTCACGTCGGCGTACGTGATCGATACCGCCGCCTCGGTGGGTCCGTACAGATTGTGCACTCGCGCATTCGATACACGCGCGAAATCCCGAACAGCCTCACCTGGCAGAGCTTCGCCGATGACAAAGACCTGCTCGAGGGTTTCGATCGATTTTCGGGTGACGGCACCAGCGAACACCGACAGCATCGTGGGAACGAAATCGGTTACGGTGACCGACCTCCGCGCGATGAGGTCCGCGAGGTAGCTCGGGTCGCGATGCCCGTCCGGGGTGGCCAGAACCAGGGTTGCCCCTACCTGCAGAGGGAGGAAGAAACCCCACAAAGACACGTCGAAAGTCGTTGCCGTCTTTTGGAGGTAGACGTCGCGGTCCGCGATGCCGTACTCGGACTGCATCCATTCCATCTGGTTGACGATGGCCCGGTGGCCGACGGCGACGCCTTTGGGCTTACCTGTCGAGCCCGACGTGAAGATGACGTAAGCGACGGAGTCGGGCGAGAGTTGCCGCTCTCGCAGATCGACGGTGGTTGCGGTGGTCGGATCCGCGTGAACGTCGATCACATCCACGTTCCCGGGAGCAGCGAACCCGTCTTCGGATCTGGTGAGTACGCAGACCGGATCGGCCGCGTCGAGGATGTAACCCACTCGTTCGGCCGGATGATCCGGGTCGATGGGAACGAACCCTGCGCCCGTGCGCAGCACCGCATACATGCCGACCACCAGATCGATCGACCGCCGCATCGCCAGGGCAACCAGGGTTTCTGCTCCCGCGCCTGCAGTGACGAGCGAAGTTGCCACTGCGTCGACCCGTGAAGACAGCTCGCGGTAGGTGAGCGCGTCGTCTTCGTACACCAGCGCGGTGGACTCCGGATACGCAGCGACAGCCGCGTCGAACCGGTCCAGCAGAAGGACAGAATTCACCTCGTGCTCGGTAGCGTTCCACGAACGAGTCAGCCGCAGGCGCTCTTCGGCGGATGTGAGGGCGATGTCGCCGATCACGACCGAAGGGTCCTCGGTGACGGCGTCGAGCACCCGCATCAACCTGTCACCGATCAGCTCGACACCGGAAGCGTCGAAAAGGTCAGTGGCATAGATGAATTCGACGGACCAGCCAGTGCCGTCGGCCATGTCCGAGACTGCGATCTGAAGATCGAATTTGGCGGTGCCGATGTCGAACTCCACCGCTGAGACCGCTAACTCGGGCAACTCGAGTTCTGTGACACCGAGGTTCTGAAAGAACAAGGCGACCTGAAACAACGGATGGCGAGCAGTCGATCGCGCCGGGTCGAGCATTTCGACCAACCGCTCGAACGGTAGATCCGCGTTCGCGAACGCGGACAGGTCACCTTCTTTGACGCGACCGAGGACATCGTCGAAACGCGTCTGAGACTCGACCCGTGTCCGTAGGACGAGGGTATTGACGAACATCCCGATCATGTCATCGAGAGCGGCCTCTCCCCGGCCCGCGATCGGCGCTCCCACCGCAACGTCATCGGTGCCCGAAAGCCGTGCAAGCAGCACGGCGATCGCAGCGTGCACGACCATGAAGGGTGTTGCCCGCTCGCGTGTCGCAAGCTCCTCCACCGCGGCTCGTTGCGCCGCCGACATCACGAAACGATGGGTCGCCCCTCGATTACTCGCAACCGTCGGCCGCGGGCGGTCGAACGGCAGGTCCAACTGCTCCGGGAGACCGTCCAGCGTTCTCCGCCAGTACGCTTCCTGGGTACTGATGACCGAATCGGGCTCGTTCTCCGAGCCCAGCACCTCGCGCTGCCACAAGGTGAAATCGGCGTACTGGACGGTCAACGGTGCCCAGTTCGGCTCCAGTCCTGCAACTCTGGAGGTGTAGGCCTGCACTACGTCCCGAGTCAGTGGGCCCAGCGAGAATCCATCGGCCGCGATGTGGTGGACAACGAACACGAGCACATGCTCGGTCGGTGACAATCGAAACAGAGACGCACGGAATGGGACTCGGGTCGTGACATCGAATCCAGTCAAAACTATGCTCTCGATCGAAGGAACGAGCTGCGCTTCGTCGACCGATACCGGCGTCAGATCAGGAACCACCGACTGTGTCGGACGGACCTCCTGGTAGCCCACACCGTCGATTTCCGGGTACACGGTCCGCAATGTTTCGTGCCGGTCGAGGAGATCCGATATCGCTGTACGCAGAGCGACACCGTCGAGACTTCCCGACAGCCGCAAGGCCACAGGAATGTTGTTGACTGCGGATTCGGGTTCCAACCGGTTCAGGAACCACATCCGTTGTTGGGCCATGGACAGGGGTATCCGTGCCGGGCGTTCGCGCGGCTCCAGAGGTATGCGCGATGCGGCACCCCCACTCGACTCGATCCTGATGGCCAAAGACTCCACCGAGGACAACTCGAACAGGAGCCGGACCGGCACAGTCGCGTCGAGGGCTGCACCGAGACGCGAGGCCACCTGCGTCGCCATGAGAGAGTTCCCTCCCAGGGCAAAGAAGTCGTCGTCTACGCCGACCCTCTCGATCCCGAGTACCTCGCCTATCACCGAGGCAACGATCTGCTCCACCGGTGTCGTCGGCGCTCTGTAGGAACGAACCTCGAAGTGTGGATCAGGCAGCGCTTTTCGATCCAGTTTGCCCGCGGAACTCAGCGGTAGTGCATCCAACCTCACCACGGCGTCCGGAACCATGTACGTCGGGAGTTCGCGTGACGTCGCAGCACGCAGTTCGTCAGCAGTGATCGATGCGCCCTCGGTCGTGACGACATAGGCCACGAGCCGATCCTGCCGAACCAGTACCACAGCGTCGCGAACGGATTCAAGGTGCTCGATGACCGATTCGACCTCACCGAGTTCGATTCTCAGTCCACGAAGTTTGACCTGGAAATCGGAACGCCCGATGTACTCGAGTTCCCCTGCGTGGTTCCACCGAACCAGATCGCCGGTGCGATAAAGTCTGCCGCCGCTACCACCGAGGTGATCGGCCACGAATCTATCCGCCGTCAGATCGGGACGACCGTAATAGCCGCGCGCCAGCTGTACACCTGCCAGATAGAGCTCACCCACTACTCCGGGCAATACGGGATGCAACCGACTGTCGAGCACGAATGTCTTCGTGTTGTAGACAGCCCGTCCGATCGGAATCGTGCCGGCGTCGACTTCCAGAACTTCGTGGTAAGTGACGTCCACCGCTGCTTCGGTCGGACCGTAGAGGTTGACCAGACGGACGCCTGCGAGCTTCGCGAGCATATTTCGAGCCGTGGATGTCGGCAACGCTTCACCCGACGCGAACACCAACCTCAACGAACCTCGATCTGCAATCGTTGCCTCGGACAGAAAGAAGGAAAGCATCGACGGAACGAAATGTGCGACCGTTACCGATCGCGCGGCGATCAGATCGGCGAGATATTGCGGATCCCGGTGTCCCTCCGGTTTTGCAATCTCGAGCCGAGCACCGATCATCAGAGGCCAGAAGAACTCCCATACAGAAACGTCGAACGTCATCGGCGTCTTCTGCACAACAACGTCGGAGACCGTCAAATCGTATTGGGATTGCATCCAGAACAGGCGATTGACGATCGACGCGTGAGATACCGCGACTCCCTTGGGCCTGCCTGTCGACCCTGAAGTGAACAGAACATACGCAATATCCTGGGGGCGCAGCGGACGTGATCTCTCGGCGTCGGTCAAGGGCCCCGAGGAGTATGTGGACAGATCTACCGAGTCGACAGCGACAACGTCCACAGACGGTTCCTCGAATGCGTCGCTCGTTGTGGTGAGCGCAATTTTCGAGCCGGACGTGTCCAGAATGTATCGATTGCGATCGCGGGGCTGATCGGGATCGATCGGAACGTAGGCTGCACCTGCCTCGACGACCGCGTAGAGGGCAACCAGCAAATCGAAGGAACGCCGGACAGCAACCGCGACCGAGCTATCGGGGCCGACTCCACGGCCCACGAGGTAACGGGCCAATTTCGTCACACGCTCGGAGAATGCACCGTACGTGAGACTGTCGCCCTCGAACCCCAGGGCAGGCGCGCCTGCGTTGTCAGTCGCAACTCGGTGGAAGTCCGACAACAGCAGAGCGTCGGGCACGTACTGCGCTGTGTCGTTCCACTTCTGGAGAACCTCGTGCCTTTCCGCAGCAGACAGGACGTCGATCTCCCCGATGATGGATTCGGGCTTGCGAACGATGTTGTCCAGCAGTGCATTCAGCCGCTGAGCAAACAGCTGGACGGTGGGTTCGTCGAACAGATCCAACGCGTACGTGAGGTCGAGTGACCACGCACCCCCGGGTGAGTTCTCTTTCTCCGAGATGGTTAACTGCAAGTCCATTTTGGCTACGGCAGCGTCGAATTCGACCCCCTCCACCGTCAGACCGGGGAGCTCGAGCGTGGTCGAGTCGACGTTCTGGAACACGAGCATCACTTGGAACAGAGGATGCCGCGCACGCGAGCGCGGTGGGTCGAGCACCTCTACCAAACGCTCGAACGGGACGTCCGAGTTGCCGAACGCGTCGATATCCGTCCGACGCACCGCGGCCAGGAAGTCACTGAACGAATCGGCACCGACTACGTCTGTACGCAGCACCAACGTGTTGACGAACATTCCGACGAGAGGATCGAGAATCTGCTCACCGCGTCCGGCCACCGGTGTGCCGATGGCAATATCCCGGGAGCCGCTGAGCCGCGAGAGCAACACCGCCAGAGCTGCATGGACCACCATGAACGGCGTGACAGCGAATTGGCCTGCAATTCGGTCGATTCGGGTTCTCAGCTCGGAAGCGATCACGGTCGAGAACGTTGCGCCACGACCTGTCGCAATGGATGGGCGGCGACGGTCGGTCGGCACTTCCAGCTGCTCGGGAAGGTTCGTGAGCTTGTCGCGCCAGAACTGCTCCTGCGTGAAAATCAGCGAATCCGGATCGGTCTCCGAGCCCAGAACGGAACGTTGCCACAGCGCGAAATCGGCGTACTGCACCTCGAGTGGTGTCCAGGCGGGTGCTTGTCCGACGCTTCGTGCTGCGTACGCGGTGATCACATCACGCGTGAGCGGCCCCATCGAGAAACCGTCCGCTGCAATGTGATGCGCTACGACGACGAGTACATGATCGCGTTCGTCGATCCGCATCAGTCGCAGGCGCACCGGCACCTCGGCGGTGACATCGAACCCGCGAGTGACGACGGCGAGGACACGTGAATACAAGTCGTCGGCCTCGACCGACTCCACTTCCAGCTCTGGTCGATTGTCGTCGGAGACAACTTGTCGGCCGACTCCAGAGACTTCGGGGTAGGACGTTCTCAGAACCTCGTGTCGCAGAACGAGGTCTCCGACTGCCGAACGCAGGGCAGCCACGTCCAGCTCGCCCGTGAGGCGCACCGCGACGGGAATATTGTTGACCGCCGATTCCGGATCCAGCCGATTGAGGAACCACATGCGCTGCTGCGCCAGCGACAAGGGGATCACATCGGGTCTCGGCTGACGGGTCAATGGTTCCCGGACAACGGCCCCCGAGGCCCGTGATGTGTCCACCAACGCGCTGAGGCCCGCCGCGGTGGGAGCATCGAAGAACCCGCGCACATCGACGCCGACCTTCAAGTCGGCGTTGACTCTGGCGATCGCTCGCGTCGCGCTCAGTGAGTTGCCGCCGAGTGCGAAGAAGTCGTCGTCCACTCCGACGCGCTCGGCACCGAGAATGTCCTCGAACACCCTGACGACAGCCCGTTCGGTGTCGGTTTCGGGAGCCCGGTATTCCGCGGCCGACACGCTGGCATCGGGCTTCGGCAGGGCCCTGCGGTCGAGTTTGCCGCTCGCGTTGAGAGGGAGCTCGTCGAGTCCGACGAACACAGCGGGCACCATGTAGTCGGGAAGTCGGCCGCGCAGGCCGGCCGCGAGCGCGTCCGGATCCACGCTTCCGCTCACGGTGACGACGTACGCCACGAGCCGGTCGTCCACACCGGAATCGGAGTCGTCGGACACCACGATTACTACCGCCTGACGGACGTCGTCCTGGGCGACGAGCGCGGCCTCGATCTCGCCGAGCTCGATGCGCAAACCGCGTAGCTTGACCTGAAAGTCGGTACGTCCCAGATACTCGAGGACGCCGTCGGAGTTCCACCGGACGAGGTCGCCTGTGCGGTACATCCGGGTGCCATCCCCGGCGGGATCGGCCACGAAGCGGTCGGCTGTGAGATCCGGACGAGCCATGTATCCACGCGCCAACTGGATGCCCGCAAGGTACAACTCACCGGGAACTCCTGGCGGTGTTCGACCGAGCCCTTCGTCGAGAACGTGCAACTCGGTGCGAGGCACCGCAACTCCGATGGGAACCGACACCCCGTCGGAATCGTCGGTGCGGTGATAGGTGACGTCGACTGCCGCTTCGGTCGGCCCGTAGAGGTTGTGTAGATCCGCATCGAGCACTTCGTGAAATCTTCGCGCTGCCGCTGCAGGTAGCGCCTCGCCTGAAGCGAATACCTGCCGCAGACTCGGAATGCTGGGTGTAGCAACCGAATCGAACAAACCGAGGAACACCGCGAGCATCGACGGCACGAAGTGGGCTGTGGTCACTCCCTGCCGCGCCATGGCGTCGGCGATATAGGCCGGGTCGCGGTGCCCGTCGGGCGCAGCGATGACCAACGTTGCACCCGCCTGCAGCGGCCAGAAGAACTCCCACACCGACACATCGAAGGTGAATGGAGTCTTCTGCAACACCACATCGGCCTCGGTCAGCGGATAGTCCCGCTGCCGCCAATCGAGGTTCGCAACGATGGCCTCGTGCGACACCGCGACACCCTTGGGCCGACCGGTCGATCCAGAGGTGAAAATGACGTAGGCGGTGTTCTCCGGCTCGAGTGGCCGCGAGCGCTCGTCGTCCGACATCGGCAGTGGTGACAGCCCGGACAAGTCCTCGGTATCGACGTGGAGAACAGAGGTGCCGCTCGGCAGCGCAGTGTCCTCGGTGGTGGTGGTCAGCACCAGGAGCGGCCGAGCGATGTCCAGCACGTAGGAGATGCGGTCGGCCGGATGAGTCGGATCCAGCGGGACGTACGCGCCGCCCGCTTCCACGATGGCGTACATGGCCACCAGCAACTCGACCGAGCGGGAGATCGACAATCCGACGGCAACGTCAGGTCCCACGCCCAGACCCACCAGCCGGCGTGCGAGTGTATTCACCCGCGCGTCGAATTCGGCGTAGGTCAGCGACTGGCCCTCGAAACGCAGCGCTGCTGCGTCGGGTGTCCGCTGCACCTGCGCACGGAATCGACTGGGCAACGTTTCTGCCGACACGGCCGGAGCGGCCGAGAAAGATTCGCCCAATACCGCGCGTGCATCGGCCACCACGTCGGCCACGATCGACTCGAGCCCGCCGGTCACGGATTCGATGGCACCCGGTGCGACCGTGGACAGGGCCAACGGCACCAGCGCGTCGGCACCGAGAACACCACCCATCGCGGTATCGAGGTTGGTCAGCTCCTGATGCAGCGCACCGTACGTGACCGACTCGTCGCCGAACTCGAAAGCAGTGCGATGTGCCTCGTCCTGGGCCACGCGGGAAACCAGTCCCGGTAGATCGTCGATCGCCGTCGAGTGCGAACCGGACCCACCAGAAACCATTTACTTCATCCTCCCGCTCACTACACCGGAAATCGTGCTCGATTGATTATCCCTACCGTCGCCGACTCGGCGGACGTCGCCCTGCTTCGGACTCAGCCGTCGATCACGGCCTCGGCCGCCTCGATCATCGACGTCACCGCGGCCGCATATCCCTCCGCACCGAGTGCGGGCAGGATCCCGGGCACGAGCTGTGACAAGGCCACGGTGATCAGCGCTTCGGGCTTGAGCGTCGTGCCCATGGCCTTGGAGACCGACTCGAGCTTCGTTTCCAGCTCCTCGAACGTGATGTCTACGCCCTCATGACTCAGCACGGCCGTGGACGGCGCGATGGACGCCGCCTGCGATACGAGCGCAGGAAGATCTGCGACCGTTCTGGCCTTCCGCTTCGGCGCAAACGCAGCCCGCTCGGCCTCGGACAGAATGTCGATCGAACGCAACGTCACCGACGGATCCTGCGTCACGGCGTCGAGGATTCGCAGGAACCTGTCGGCGAACTTCTCCACCGTCGACCTGTCGAATATCGACGTCGCGTAGTTGAACAGGGCTCGCACATCCTGCACCGAACCGGTCTCGTCGAACTGCTCGATCGCCGTCAATTGCAGATCGAACTTCGCCTGATCCTCGTCCGCCGCGAGCGCAGACACCTCGAGTCCGGGCAGCGCGAAGGAGTCACTGACTGCGTTCTGGAAGGTCAGCATCACCTGGAACAGCGGCGAGTACGCACTGGACCGACTCCGTCCCATCGCTTCGACGACATTCTCGAACGGCACATCGGCATGACCGAAGGCTGCGAGATCGGTGTCTCTCGTTCGAGTGAGCAGCTCGGAGAACGTCATCGCACCCTCGACCTTTGTCCGCAGTACGAGAGTGTTGACGAACATGCCGACCAAGTCGTCGAGTGCCGCCTCGCCGCGCCCCGCGGTGGGCGTACCGACAGCGATGTCGTCGGTTCCGCTGAGTCGAGCGAGCAGCACTGCCAGGGCACCGTGCACGACCATGAAGACCGTCGAATTGTGCTGACGGGCAACCTTGTCCACGCGCTGTGCGATGTCGGTACCGAAGGTGAACTCGTACGCCTGACCGATCGTGGACTGCCGCGCCGGCCGCGGCCGGTCGGTCGGGAGCGCCAACAGATCCGGAATTCCGGCAAGCTCACGCGTCCAGTAGTTCAACTGCGCGGTCATTGCGCTGTTCGGATCGGTCACGTCGCCGAGTACCTCGCGCTGCCACAGGGTGTAGTCCGCGTATTGCACCGGCAACGGTGACCACTGGGGAGCATCGCCCATGGCTCGAGAGCTGTACGCGAGCATGACGTCCCGAATCAACGGCCGCATGGAGAACCCGTCCGCGGTGATGTGATGTGCGACGAGTGCGAAGACGTGGTCGGTCTCGCTCAGGGCGAACAACCCCGCCCGCACCGGAACCTCCGCGGTGACGTCGAATCCGCCGCCGAGGATCTCACCCACACGGTCGAAAACGTCGGCCTCCGTAACCTGAACAGGAGTCAGGTTGCCGATGGAGTCGTCAACCCGCCCGATGACCTGAACAGGACCGTCAGCAGAGTCAGGATACTTGGTACGCAGGACCTCGTGCCGCTCCACGACATCGTTCATCGCCGCTGCGAATGCACCGACATCGAGAGCGCCGGTGAGTCTGATCGCGGCCGGAATGTTGTATGCCGCCGATGCGGTATCGACCTGGTTGATGGTCCACATGCGTTGTTGGGCAAGCGAGAGTGGTATTGCCGCAGGCCGCTCACGAGCTACGAGAGGCTGCCGTGCACCACCGCCGACGAGAGGCTGGATCTTGGCCGCCAGGGCCGACACGGTCGACGCCTCGAACACGACCCTCACCGGGATCTGAGTATCGAGTGCGGTGCCCAACCGCGACACCACCTGGGTGGCAATGAGTGAGTTTCCGCCGAGATCGAAGAAGTCGTCGGTACGGCCGACACGGTCGATACCGAGAACATCCGCGAGAGTACCGGCGACGATCTCCTCGATCGGGTTGGTCGGAGCCGCGAACTCGGCGGACGCCAGTTCCGGTGCAGGCAAGGCCTTGCGGTCGAGCTTGCCGTTGGTGTTCAACGGCAACGCATCGAGGACGACGAACGCCGACGGCACCATGTAGGACGGAAGGGCGGCGGCGAGCTCGGTGGTACTCGCTTCGACGTCGAACTCGTCGGAACGTCCGACGACGTAGGCCACCAGGCGGTCGCCGGTGCGGCCGTCGTTGTGGACTGTCACCGCAGCCTCGCGCACTCGATCCTGCGCTCGCAGAGCCGATTCGACCTCGCCGAGTTCGATGCGGAACCCGCGAATCTTGACTTGGAAGTCAGCCCGCTCGACGTATTCGAGTTCACCGTCGGCCGTCCACTTCACGATGTCACCGGTGCGGTACATCCGGGTACCGCCGGTCGAGAACGGGAGGGCGACGAACCGGTCGGCGCTCAGGTCCGGCCGCGCGAAGTAGCCGCGGGCCAACTGCGCACCCGCCAGATACAGCTCACCGCTGACACCGACCGGTACCGGGTGCAGTCGTGCGTCGAGTACGAACACCTGGGTGTTCCACTCCGGACGCCCGATCGGCACCGATGCCACATCGGAATCGGCGACCGAATGCGAGGTCACCGATACCGCGGCTTCGGTGGGCCCGTACAGGTTGAACAGTTCTGCCGAATTGTTCGACCGGAACTGCTGTGCCGTCGCCGCAGGCAGTGCCTCACCGATCGCGAGCACCCGGCGCAGCGTGGACGGAAGCGAACCGCCGGCCACCGTGCTGAGCATCGACAACATCGACGGAACCACGTGCAGTGTGGTCACCGACCGCTCACGCAGGAGCTCGAGCAGATAGTCGGGGTCACGGTGACCGTCTGCTGTCGCCACGACGAGTCGGGCACCGATCGTCAGGGCCGACCAGAATTCCCACACGGAGAGATCGAAGGTCGCCACGGTCTTGAGGAGCACCGAGTCCGATGCATCCATGCCGAATTCGTGGTGCTTCCAGGCCAATTGGTTGACGATCGCACCGTGCGACACCGCCACGCCCTTCGGCTTGCCGGTCGATCCCGACGTGAAGATGACATATGCGGTGTTGTCCGCATGCAGAGGTGCCGATCGTTCAGCGGCGACCACCGGGGTGTCGTCCTCGCCGGACACCTCGAGTTCGGCCAGGTCCACCGCCCCGGCCAGGCCGGACTCGGATTCGTCGACTCCGGGAACGGTGATCACCAGGACGGGTCGTGCGGTGTCGAGGATGTACTCGATTCGTTCGGCCGGTTGGTCCGGATCGATCGGAACGTAGGCACCGCCGGCCTTCGCGATCGCGTACATACCGACCAGAAGATCGACAGATCGTCGAATTGCCAGACCCACCAGAGACTCCGGCCCCACGCCGCGATCGATCAGCGACCGTGCCACTCGGTTCACGCGCGCGTCGAACTGCCGGTACGTCAGCGATTCGCCCTCGAACTCGATCGCTACGGCATCGCCGTCTCGCCGTACCTGCGCATCGAACATGTCGACCAGAGTGACGTCGGTATCGATGTCGCGGGCGGTGTCGTTCCATGCGGTCAGCACGTCGTCGCGCTCGTCCTGCTCGAGCACGACGATATCTCCGACAGCCTGATCCGGTTCGGACACAACCGATTCCAGGACTCGAACGAATCGATCGACGATCGATCGGACAGTGGATTCGTCGAACAGGTCGGTCGCGTACGTCACGAGCGCCTCGAATCCCGCAGGTGCACCGTCTGCGTCGTGACGATCGGCCAGGATGAGGTGCAGGTCGAACTGTGAGTTACCCGAGTCGGCGTCCACCGGAGAGACCGTGAGGTCCCCCAGTTCGAGAGACGTCTGCGCGACGTTCTGGAACGAGAAGCCGACTTGGAACAGCGGATGCCGTGCGGTCGACCTCGCCGGGTTGAGCACCTCGACCAGCCGCTCGAAGGGAACGTCGGCGTTGGCAAAAGCCTGTAAATCGGTCTCCCGAGCCTGCGCCAGCAGATCCGTGAAACTCGACGCACCGTCGACGTCCAATCGGAAGACCAACGTGTTGACGAACATTCCGACGAGATCGTCCAGTGCCGCTTCACCGCGACCGGCGATGGGAGTGCCGATTGCGATGTCCGACATACCCGACAGCCGGGACAGTACGACGGCGAAGGCGGCATGGACCGCCATGAAGACCGTCGAGTTGTGCGCCCGAGCCAGTTCCTGGACGGCCGCGTGGGTCCGAGCCGACACCGTGAATTCGACACGCCGCCCGCGGAAGCTCTGGTCGGCCGGTCGCGGCCGGTCCAGTGGAAGCGTCAACTGGTCGGGTAGATCGGCGAGGGCACCCTTCCAGTACTCGAGCTGCTGCGCACCGACCGACGTCGGGTCGTCCTCGCGTCCGAGCACTTCGCGCTGCCACAGCGCGTAATCGGCGTACTGCACCGGCAACGCGGCCCATTCCGGCGAACGTCCCTGCGTGCGAGCTGCATACGCAGTCATCAGGTCGGTGGTCAATGGCACCATCGACGAACCGTCGGCGGAGATGTGGTGGACCACCATCGCCACGACGAATTCCTGTGCCGCTACGCGGAACAGAGTGACCCGAACCGGCACCTCGGTGGTGACGTCGAAGGCGGTCGCTGCCAGGGCCATGACACGCTCGGTGACGGCTCCCGCGTCGACGTCTTCCACTGTCAGAGCAATTCCGGCCTGTTCGACCGACAGAACCTGTTGCATCGCACCGGATTCGGTCTCCGGGTAGACCGTTCGCAGAGTCTCGTGCCGACCGACGAGATCGGTGACTGCCGCAGCGAAAGCGTCCTCGTCGAGATGGCCCGAAAGTCGCAGGGCCATCGGGATGTTGTACGCCGTCGACGCGCTGTCGAATCGGTTCAGGAACCACATGCGCGACTGTGCGAGAGACAGTGGCACATGGGTGGGACGCTCGCGTGCCGTCAGTTCGGTACGGCCGCCACCGACCGCCGTCTCCACCCGTGCTGCGAGGTCGCCGACCGAGGAGGCCTCGAACAGCAACCGGACCGGCACCGTCGCATCCAACGCACCGCCGAGCCGTGACACCACCTGCGTCGCAATGAGTGAGTTACCACCCAGAGCGAAGAAATCATCGTCCACACCGACCCGCTCCACACCGAGCACATCCGCGAACACACCCGCCACTATCTCTTCGATCGGCGTCGACGGAGCACGGAACTCCACCGCCACCGCCGCCGGCTCCGGTAGCGCCTTGCGATCGAGCTTTCCATTGACCGTCAACGGAATCGCATCCATCACCACGAACGCCGACGGCACCATGTACTCCGGCACCAGTTCCGCCACACCGGCACGAACCGCTTCCACATCGGCCGACCCGACGAGGTAAGCAACCAACCGCACCGCACCCGGCGAATCCTCACGCACGATCACCGCAGCCGCGGACACCCCGGTCTGAGCCGACACCGCTGCCTCGATCTCACCGAGCTCGATCCGGAAACCGCGCACCTTGACCTGATCATCGGCACGCCCGAGATACACCAGCTCTCCGACACCGGAACCGTCCTCGACCCACCGCGCCACATCGCCGGTCCGATACAACCGACCCGAACCGAACCGATTCGCCACGAACCGCGTCGCCGACAACCCCGCACGCCCGAGATAACCACGCGCCAACTGTCCACCCGACACATACAGCTCACCCGCAACACCCACCGGCACCGGCTGCAGACGCGTATCGAGCACGTACACACCCAGACCCGAAATCGGAGCACCGATCACCGATGCCGAACCGATAGACGCCGCCGACAGAGCCCGGAACGACACGTGCACCGTCGTCTCGGTGATGCCGTACATGTTCACCAACAACGGTCCCGTAGCGCTGCCGTCACCGTGACGGGCGAACCAGCCCTCGAGCCTGCGCGGCTCCAACGCCTCTCCACCGAAGATCACGTACCGCAACGCCAGCTCACCGCCACCCTGCGTGCGGTCGAGCTCGGCCAGTTGATAGAACGCCGACGGAGTCTGGTTCAACACCGTGACACCTTCGGACACCAGCAATTCGCGGAACGCCTCCGGTGAACGCGAAGTGAAGTAATCGACCATCACCAACGTCCCACCGTTGAGCAACGGCCCCCACAACTCCCACACCGAGAAGTCGAACGCGTACGAATGGAACATCGTCCACACATCGTCCACACCGAACCCGAACGAGGAATCGGTGTTGTCCATCAACCGCAGCACCGTCGAATGCGGCACCGATACGCCCTTGGGACGCCCCGTCGAACCCGACGTGTAGATCACGTACGCCACGTTGTCCGCAGACAACGGAACCGAGCGATCCGCATCCGTCACCGGACTCGAATTCGACTCGCTCGCAACACCTTCACCGATGTCGATGACAGCGACAGAGGCTGCCCGTACACCGACCATCGACTCCTGCGCCACCACCTGGGCGGTCGAGACCACCGCGACCGGAGTCGCATCGGCAATCATGAACTCGATCCGCTCCGCCGGATACGACGGATCGACCGGCAGGTAGCCGGCACCGGACTTGACCACCGCCAGCAACGCGACGACCAACTCGACAGAACGCGGCAGCGCAACCGCAACCAGCGCATCGGGACCCGCACCAGCCGAAATAAGCACTCGCGCAAGACGATTGACTCGTCCATCGAGCTCGGCGTACGACACCGACACGCCCTCGAACCGTACTGCGACCGAATCCGGATACGCATCGACGACACCGTCGAATCGATCCGCCAACGTCCCCGCACCAGAGGACACATCCGGACCCGATGAACTCCACTGGCTCAGCACGCGCTCACGCGTGACGGGATCGACGATCTCGAGATCACCGACCGCAGCCGACGGATCCGCAACCACTCCTCTCAGGATCGAGACGAGCTGATCGCCCATGACCTGCACGGTCTCCGCCTCGAACAGATCGGTGGCGTAGCTGACGTAGCACCTCAGCCCACCGTCCTGGACCTCCTCGAACGTGAACTGCACGTCGAACTTCGCGATCTCCGCATCGAACTGAAGTGCTTCGACAGCGAGCCCCGGCAATTCGAGAGACGTCTGTCCCTGGTTCTGGAATGCCAGCACCACCTGCACGAGCGGATGCCGCGCCTGCGAACGCTGCGGATCGAGCACCTCGACCAGTCGCTCGAACGGCACGTCCGCGTTGGCAAACGCCTCGAGATCCACCTCACGCACGTTCGCCAGCACGTCGACGAACTCGGCCGACGGGGACACCTCGGTCCGCAGCACCAACGTATTGACGAACATGCCGATCAGGTCGTCGACACCGGCGTCGCCGCGGCCGGCAATGGGGGTGCCGATCGCGACATCCTCCGATGCCGCCAACCTCGACAGCAACACCGCCAACGCCGAGTGCACCACCATGAACAGAGTCGCGTTGTTCTTCCGAGCGAGCTGGTTCAGCGCGGTATGCAGTGCTGCAGGTACGTCGAATTGCGTGGTGCGTCCACGGTTGGTCGCAATCTCCGGACGAACGTGATCGAACGGCAACTCGATCTGGTCCGGGGACCCCGCCAATCGACGAGTCCAATAGGCAACCTGCGCCGACGCGGGTGACGTCGGATCGTCCTCGCTGCCCAGCACGGCGCGCTGCCACAGCGTGTAGTCCGCATACTGCACCTCGAGGGGCTGCCAGGTCGGCGCATCGCCCGCTGCGCGAGCGGCATACGCAGTCATCACGTCCACCGTCAAGGGCCGCATGGAGAAGCCGTCGGCTGCGATGTGATGGACGACGAAGACCAGGACGTGCTCGTCGCTGCCCAACTGCAACAATCGAACCCGAACCGGCACCTCGCGCGTGACGTCGAACCCTCGGCCGACGATATCCACCACGGCGCTCATGACTTCGTCTGCTCGTACTTCCGATGATTCCAGATCGATCGGCACGTCGGCGGGGTCGAGAATGACCTGATAACCGACCCCGTCGACCTCCGGGTAGACCGTCCTCAGCGTCTCGTGCCGAGCCACCACATCGCCGATCGCAGCGTGAAGAGCGGCCGGATCCAACGCGCCGGTGAGCCTGATAGCCACGGGAATGTTGTTCACTGCCGACGCGGTATCGAATCGGTTCAGGAACCACATACGTTGCTGTGCAAGGGATAGCGGGATGCGTTCGGGCCGCGGACCCGCTGTGAGAGCTGCCCGACCACCGGCCCCGACATGGTCCTCGACGCGGCGTGCGAGTGCGCCGACCGTCGATGCGTCGAACAAGGCACGGACGGGTACAGCGGCTTCGAGTGCCGAACTCAATCGAGCCGCCACCTGTGTCGCGATCAACGAGTTGCCGCCGAGAGCAAAGAAGTCGTCCTCGACGCCGACCCGTTCCACACCGAGCAGATCCGCAAAGACCTCGGCCACGATCTGCTCGACGGGCGTGGTCGGTGCCCGGAACTCGGCAGCCTCGAAAGCCGGCTCCGGCAGTGCTTTCCGGTCTAGCTTGCCCGACGTGGTCAGCGGGAGTGCATCGAGTACGACGAACGCCGACGGCACCATGTAGGCCGGCAGGCGTTCCGACACGGCGGCGGTGACGGCGTCGACCGTCGTCGCGCTAGCCAGGACGACCCATGCGACCAATCGATCGGCGCGCACTGCCACCACCGACTGGGCCACCGAGTCGACGCCGGCGAGGGCTGATTCGATCTCACCGAGTTCGATCCGTTGTCCACGCAATTTGACCTGGAAGTCCGACCGGCCGACGTATTCCAGTTCACCGTCGACGGTCCACCGGACGACATCGCCGGTTCGGTACAACCGGCCGCGTCCGAAGGGATCGGCAACGAACCGATCTGCAGTGAGATCGGGGCGGGAGGCATATCCCCGGGCGAGCTGAACACCGCCGAGGTACAGCTCCCCCTCCGCGCCGACGGGTGCCGGCCGAAGTGCGTTGTCCAACACGTAGACACGGGTGTTGAAGACCGGTCGCCCGATCGGCACGCTCGCTACGTCTCGAGCCGAGAACTCGTGATGCGTGACGTCGACTGCGGCTTCGGTCGGTCCGTACAGGTTGATGACACGGACCTCGGGCAACTGCGAGACGACCGATGCCGCTGTATTCGACGGCAACGCCTCTCCCGATGCGAACACCGTCCGAAGGCTCGTCGCGACTCGGACGCTCGGCTCACCTGCGAACACAGCGAGCATCGACGGTACGAAGTGCGCCACCGACACCGACTCTGCGGCGAACAACCGCGCAAGGTAGGCGGGATCCCGGTGTCCGTCCGGTTGTGCGATGACCAGTCGAGCACCGATACGCAAAGGCCAGAACAGCTCCCACACCGATACATCGAACGTCACCGGTGTCTTCTGCACCACGACATCGGCTCGTTCGAGTGAATACTGGGCTTGCATCCATTCGAGACGGTTGACGATGGCGCGGTGATCGATCGTCACGCCCTTCGGTCGACCGGTCGAACCGGATGTGAACAATACGTACGCACTGTTTCCGGGAACTGTCGTCCGCTCGGCATCGTCGATGGCCAGATCGGAGAACGAGCTCAGATCGAGCCGGTCGACATGCACCACCGACGTGACCGGTGTGACGTCGACCCCGTCGGCACCGGTGGTCAGCACCAGTGTGGCAGCGGACGTTCCCACGATGTATTCGATGCGGTCCGCGGGCTGCTCGGGGTCGACCGGCACGTAGGCACCGCCGGACTCGAGGATTGCGTAGATACCGATCAGGAGGTCGAAGGATCGGTGCATGGCGATCGCCACGGTCGACTCGGGCCCGACTCCTTCGGCCACGAGGTACCGAGCGAGCCGATTGACGCGAGCCGAGAACTCCGCATACGTCATCGACGCGTCGCCGAACGTCAGTGCCACTGCGTCGGGAGTTCGGCGTACCTGGGCACGGAAGGCGTCGAGCAGAGTCCCTTCCGGAAGATCCCTGTCGGTGGCGTTCCACTCGTCGAGCAGTAGCGAACGTTCGGCGGCCGTGAGCAAGTCGATGTCGCCGATCGCAGCGGTCGGATCGGCGACGAACGCAGACAGGATCCGTTCGACGCGCCCCAGCATTGCCGACACCTGATCGCGATCGAACAGATCCTCGAAGTACTTGAGAGTCAACCCGATTCGCTCGTTCGCGACGATCAGCAGGGTCAGTGGGTAGTGCGTGCTGTCGTTGCTGTCGACTCCGGTGACCGCCATGCCATCGATGTCCGACGCCTGTGCCGCGAGACCGACCTCGTCGACCGGGTACGACTCGAACACGGTCAGGGTGTCGAACAGTGTGCCGACGTTCGCGGCGCTCTGCACCTCACTCAGTCCAAGGTAATGGTGATCGAGCAGATCGGCCTGCTCGCCCTGCAGCCGTACCAGTGCAGCTTCGATCGCCTCACCCGCACGAGTCGTGACGCGCACAGGCAGCGTGTTGATGAACAAGCCCACCATGGTCTCGACGCCGGGCAGACTCGCGGGCCTACCCGAGACCGTTGCCCCGAACACGACATCGTCGCGGCCCGTCGATGCGGAGAGCAGCAGTGCCCACGCGGCTTGAACGAGAGTGTTGACGGTAACGCCGAGCCGAGCACCCAGAGCGAACAATGCTGCAGAGAGTTCGTCCGCAAGTTCCAGTTCGAGGGCTCCGGAGCGAGAGGTGATCTCGCGATCGACAGCGGCGGGAGCCAGCATCGTCGGTTCGGGGGCGTCTGCGAGTACCCGCGCCCAGACGCGACCGGACTCCGCGCGATCCTGCTCGCCGAGCCAAGACAGGAAGGTTCGATACGACGGCACTCGCGGAAGTACAGCCGCGTCGCCGTGCACGGCGTACAGCACGAGCAGATCCTTCATCAGCAACGGCATGGACCAGCCGTCGATGAGGATGTGGTGGTTGGCGAACAGCAGTCGGTAGTCACCGTCTGCCAGTTTCACCAATGTGAAACGCACGAGAGGCGCTGTGGCCGTGTCGAATCGAACGGCCTGTTCCTCGCTGCGAAGCTGCTCGTACGCTGCGGCACGGTCGACGTGCGGTACGTCGGACAGGTCGTACTCGTTCCACGGCACCTGCACCTCGCCGACGACGACCTGAACCGAGGAACCGTCCGCAGTCGGCACGAACGCCGTCCGCAAGTTCTCGTGACGGTTCAGCAAGGCCTGCGCTGCGCCACGTAGACGATTCGCGTCGACGTCTCCGGACAGCGTCAGGACCATCTGCATGGTGTAGACGTCCACCGCCGACTCGGCCAGCATCGCGTGGAAAAGCAGACCCGACTGCAACGGTGCCAACGACCAGATATCGGTGACGTCGCGGTACCGGCGTTCGACGGCGTCGATGTCGGGTTGTCCGACGTCGACGAGGGGCACATCCGACGGAGTCAGTCCCCCGGCGGATCCCCTACGAACCCGAGCCGCCAGAGCGGTCAGGGCAGCAACCCACGACTCGGCGAGATCGACGACGTCGGCGCGGTCGATCGCTCCAGCCGGGAAAGCGAACGTCGCGCTCAGTTCGGAGCGCGCACCGGCACCGCGCACGATGGCGTTGATGTCCACTGTCTTGTTCGCCGGCATGTTTGCGTCTCCGACAACCGCCAAATCGTCGAAATCGGTTGCCGGCAACCAGCCTTCGATTTCGGCGGGAACGTCTCCGGTGGACATACGGCCGAGGTAGTTGAAGCTGATCTGCCCGGACGGAAGCGCCGCCAGCGAGGGTGCCGTGGCGTCGTTGAGGAACCGCAGCAGCCCGTAGCCCATGCCCTTGTTCGGGACGGCGAGCAGCTGTTCCTTGATTGCCTTGATTGCGCTGTCGAGTGCCGCGCCACCGCCGAATGCGTCCTCGACGTCGACACCGTCGAGATCGAGTCGCACCGGATACACGCTGGTGAGCCAACCGACCGTTCGAGACAGATCGGCACCGGGAATTAGTTCCTCTTCCCGACCGTGACCTTCGAGCTGCACCAGAGTAGACGGCTCGTCGATTCCGCGGGTCGCGCGCCACCGGGTGACCGCCAACGCGAGTGCCGTGAGCAGGCCGTCGTTGACGCCGCCACGGAATGCATCCGGAACGGATGTCAGCAACGCCGAGGTGATGTCGGCCGAGATCGAGACCGTCAACCGGTCGACCGTCGAATGCACGTCGACCGCGGGATCGAACGGCCTGTTCCCCAACGTGGGATCGGCGACTCCGGTGACCCGTTGCCACAGCGGCAGTTCCGCGACGGTGTCCGCGCTCGACGCTCGCTCCTCGAGTGCGTGGGCCCAGCGACGCTGCGACGTACGCACCTCCGGTAGAGCCGGGGTGTGCCCGACGGCCAGCTGTGCCCATGCGGTGACGAAATCGGGAACGAGAATCCGCCACGACACTCCGTCGACCACGAGGTGATGCGCCACTACGACGAGTCGGCCGGTGCGTTCGGTCCCCAGGTCGATCCAGACGAAGCGCAACATCCGACCGGCTCGCGGGTCCAGCAATGACATCGACTCGTCGACGGCTGCCGACGCGATCGCCAGCACCTCGGCGTCGGTCGTGCTCGGATCCACGTCGACCCGATCGATGGACTCGTCGATCGAGACGGTGCCGGGCTCGGAAATCTCGAGACCCCACCCCTCCTCGTCGTGGACCAGTCGAGCGCGTAGGCCGTCGTGGCGGTCGACGACCGCCGCGACCGTGGCTGCGATGCCCTGCCGATCGATCCCCCGTGGCAGTTCGAGGGTGATGGACTGAACGAATCGATCGAACGACCCACCGCGTTCGACCACCAGCTTCGCGAACGGGGTCAGCGGCATGCGACCCACGCCGCCTCCCGGCAGTTCCTCGAGCACAGCCTCGTCGGCAAGACCGTCGTCGGCCTTTGCCACCGCGGCCAGGCCGGCAACTGTCTTGCGCTCGAACACATCTCGGGGAGCGATGATGACACCGCGGGCGCGAGCACGGGCGACGAGCTGGATGGACACAATACTGTCTCCGCCGAGGGCAAAGAAGGAATCGTCGACACCCACCCGGTCGAGTCCGAGTACGTCGGCGAAGACCTCGCTCAGGATCAACTCGACATCGGTTGCAGCACTGCGGAACTCCGCTTCACTGGCGAAAACGGGCTCGGGCAGGGACTTTCGGTCCAATTTCCCCGACGGCCCCAGCGGCAGCGCGTCGAGCACGAGCACTCGAGCCGGAACCATGTACTCGGGCACCAGTGCACCCGCCGTTCGCAACAGCGAATCGACATCGACGGACAAGTCTGCGGCCGGGACCACGTAGGCGATGAGCTGATCGCTGTGCACCAACACCACCGCCTGCGCGACGGTGTCGTCCGACAGCAGAGCAGACTCGATCTCACCGAGTTCGATCCGTAGTCCGCGCAGCTTGACTTGAAAATCGGAGCGCCCGATGTACTCCAATTCACCTGCGGCAGACCATCTCACGAGGTCACCGGTCCGGTAGAGGCGGCCGCCGGACGCGTCGAACGGGTCGGCCACGAAACGATCGGCGGTCAGGTCCGGCCGGGCGTGGTAGCCGCGAGCCAGCTGGATTCCGGCCAGGTAGAGCTCTCCCACCATGCCTACTGCAACCCGCCGCAGGCGTGCGTCGAGAACGTGTACCCGAGTGTTGTAGACCGGCCGACCGATCGGCACGGTCACCGTGTCCGTCGCCGAGAATTCGTGATGTGTCACGTCCACGGCAGCTTCGGTCGGTCCGTAGAGGTTGACCAGCCGAGCGTTCGACAGCACCGTGACGAGAGCCGTTGCGGTCGACACCGGCAACGCCTCACCGGAGGCGAACACCCACCGCAGGGCGTCGGCGCGCGCCGCCGACGGCTCGGCCGCGAACACGGCAAGCATCGACGGCACGAAGTGCGCCACGGATACACGTTCGGCATGCATGAGATCAGCGAGGTAGGCCGGGTCTCGATGGCCGTCGGGCTTGGCCACGACGAGGCGCGCACCGATCTGCAACGGCCAGAACAATTCCCAAACCGAGACGTCGAATGTCACGGGCGTTTTTTGCACCACGACATCGTCGATCTCCAGGCCGTACTCCGCCTGCATCCACACCAGCCGGTTGACGATCGCGCGGTGCGTGATCGCGACGCCCTTGGGGCGGCCGGTCGATCCCGATGTGAAGAGCACATACGCCGTGTTCGACGGGGTCAGCGGCGAAAGTCGTTCTTCATCGATGACGGGGTTGTCGGCGAACGTATCGGTAGCCACCTCGTCGAGGTTGACAATCGGCACTCCGCCGGCCGCGAAGTCGTCCCGTGTCGTCGTGACCACAAGCGAGGCAGCCGACGTGTCCAGGATGTAACCGACGCGCTCGGCGGGCTGGTCGGGGTCGACCGGCACGTACCCGGCGCCGGCCTTGAGCACACCGTAGAGGCCGACCATGAGATCGAGTGAACGCCGCATCGCCAGCGCCACAAGCGATTCCGGACCGACACCGCGCCCGATCAGGTAACGCGCCATCCGGTTTGCGCGGCGATCGAAGTCTCGGTACGTCAGTGATTCGGCACCGAAGGTCAGCGCCACCGCATCCGGAGAGGCCACTACCCGAGCGTCGAACATCGACATCAGTGTCGCTGCCGGATCCACGTCGTACGCCGTGTCGTTCGACGCAGCCAGCAATGATCGTTCGGACTCGTCGGTGAGATCGATGTCACCGACCGGAAGGGCTCGATCGGCTGCGAAGGCCCCGAGGATCGACTCGAGCCTGCTCATCATCGATGCGACCTCGGCACCCGAGAACACGTCCGTCAAGTACTTGAGCTTGAAGTGCACCCGAGTGTCGACGGCAATCAACAAGGTCAGCGGGTAGTGGGTGGCGTCCTCGAGTACGACGTCGGCCACCGACATTCCGTCGATGTTCTCGGCCTGTTTCGCCAGTCCCGCCTCGTCCACCGGGTAGGACTCGAACACTGTCAGCGTGTCGAACAGTGCGCCCACCCCGGCTGCGCGCTGAATCTCGTTGAGTCCCAGGTAGTGGTGATCGAGCAGATCGGCCTGCTCACCCTGCAGACGGGCCAACACCGAGTCGATGGACTCGGCACTGTCGAACCGCACTCGAACCGGGAGTGTGTTGATGAACAACCCGACCATCGATTCGACGCCGGGAAGACCCGCCGGACGACCGGAGACGGTCGCACCGAACACCACGTCGTCGGTACCGACGAGACGACCCACCAGCACGCCCCACGCCGCCTGCACCATCGTGTTCAGCGTGACACCGACGCGCGCGCCCGCGGCCTGCAGCGCCGACGACAGCGCATCGTCGAGATCGAGCGACAGTTCGGCTGTTTCGGCCGAGACGGCGCGGTTCTGATTGACCGACGACAGCATCGTAGGTCCGTCGATTCCCGCCAGAGCGTCAGCCCACACTCGACGCGACGCCGCGGCATCCTGGGCCGCGACCCAGGCGAGGAACGAACGATACGATCGCACCCGCGGCAAGGCGGTGACGTCGCCACGTAATGCGTACAGCGCCAACAAGTCTCGCATCAACAGCGGCGACGACCAGCCATCGAGCAGCAGGTGGTGACTGGATACGAGGAAGCGATGGTCGCCCTCCGACATCTTCACCAGGGTGAAGCGCATGAGTGGCACCGAGGTCAGATCGAAGTGTTCGGCCCTGTCCCGCTCGCGCAGTTCCTCGAACGCGCTCTCCAGGTCGGTGCCGGACCGGTCGCTCAGATCCACCTCTCGCCACGGCACGTCGACGTGGTCGAGAACGATCTGCACGGACAATCCGTCCACGTTCTGCACGAAGGCGGTACGCAGGTTCTCGTACCGGTCGATCAGAGCCTGAGCCGCGCCGCGCAGACGATGCGCGTCCACCGTACCGGTGAGTTTCAGCAGCACCCGCATCGTGTAGACGTCGACGGAGGTCTGAGCGATCAGCGCATGGAACAACAGACCCGACTGCAACGGCGCGAGCGACCAGATGTCCGTGAGGTCTGGGAACGAGTCCTCCCAGGCGTCGATGTCGCGCTGCGACACCGGCACCAACGGCACATCGGACGGCGTCAGCCCGCCGGCTCCGACGACCGCGACGTACTGCGCCAGCGCGGTCAGAGCGTCGGTCCACAGAGCTCCGAACTCCTCGACATCTCTGCGCGCCAGGAGGCCGTTCGGGAACGTCAGACTCGCGGTCATCCGCGGGCCGTCCGCGGTGTCGACCACAGCGGAGTTGATGTCGATCGTGGCGTTGGCCGGCATGTCCGCGTCGCCGGGCGCACCGACGTCGGCGAGCACGTCGGAGGGAATCCAGGCACCACCGGTCAAGTCGGCCGAGATGCCCTCGGTCGACACCCGACCCAGGTAGTTGAAGCTGACCTGCGGTATCCCGGCGACGGCATCGAGAATCTTGGCTGTCTCGCCGTTGAGGTAGCGGAGTAGGCCGTACCCCATGCCCTTGTCCGGGACGGCAAGCAATTGTTCCTTGACGGCCTTGACCGCCGCACCCATGGCCGGACCCGAATCGAAGGCGTCGCGAAGGTCGACGCCGTGCAGTTCGAGACGCACCGGGAATGCACTGGTGAACCAGCCGACCGTTCGCGACAGATCGGCTCCGGGCACGACGTCTTCCTCGCGTCCGTGGCCCTCGAGCTTGATGACTGCGTCGAGCTGGTCGACGCCCCGACGCGCCCGCCACTGGGCCAGCGCCAACACCAACGACGCGAGCAACCCGTCGTTGACCCCACCGTTGAAGCGAGCGGGAACGGTGGTCGTCACCGCGTCCGTGACGGCCTCGGACAACACGACGTCGACTCGCGACGTGGTGTCCAGAGTGTCGACCCGGGGATCGAACGGACGAGATCCGAGCAGCGGATCCGCAGTGGCCAACACCTCGGTCCACCAGCCGACCTCGGCTTCGCGGGCACCCTCGTGGGCGGCGTCGACGAGTCCGTGGGCCCATCGCCGCATGGATGTGCCCACCGGGGCCAGTGCAATTTCTTGATCCGCCGCACCCTGTCCCCACGCGATCGCGAAGTCCGGCAGTAGAATTCGCCACGACACACCGTCGACGACGAAGTGGTGCGCGACGACGAGAAGCATCCCCGGCCGCTGCTCGCTGCCCGGCTTCGACGCGAAGTCGAACCAGACGAACTCGATCATCCGACCCGTTTCCGGATCCAACCTGCCCTTCGCCGCATCCAATTCCTGCTCGGCGCGAACGACGACATCGGCATCGGACAGAGCGGGGTCGAGTTCGACCCGAACAATGGCGTCGGCCACATCCACCGTGGCGGCGGGACGAACAGCGAACGTCCACTCCCCGCCCTCGGCACGTTCCAGGACCGACCTCAACATGTCGTGATGATCGACAACTGCCGCAACGGTTCTCGTCAACAGGGCCCGATCGATCCCGACCGGCAACGTGACGGCCACGGACTGCGCGAATCGCGCGAACCGGCCAGGCGCTTCGACGACGGACTTCATGATCGGCGTCAACGCCAGCGGCCCGACGCCGCCCCCGGTCAGTTCATCGACAACGACCCGTTCCTCCGCCGCGCCGACGACAGTGGCCACCTCGGCCAGACCGGCAACCGTCTTGCGCTCGAACACGTCCCGAGGACTGAATGCCACCCCGCGCGCACGGGCCCGCGACACCAGCTGGATGGACACGATGCTGTCTCCGCCCAGGGCGAAGAACGACTCGTCGATACTCACCTGTGGGAGGCCCAGCACGTCGGCGAAGACCTCGGCGATGGTCGATTCGATGTCGTTCGTCGCTGCCCGGAACTCCTGCTGCTCGATCACCGGGTCGGGGAGTGCTCCGCGGTCGAGCTTTCCGACCGGCGTCAACGGCACGGCATCGAGGACGACGACGGCCGACGGCACCATGTGCGTCGGCAGAGTCCGACCGACGAACTCGGTCAGCTCGACGACGTCGACCGCGGCACCGGGAGACGGAAGGACGTAGGACACGAGAACCGTTGCGCCGCTACTCAGTTGCCGTCCGAGCGTGGCCGCGAACGACACGTGCTCGTGCGCGGTCAGCGCCGCGTCGATCTCGCCGAGTTCGATGCGGAAGCCGCGCACCTTGACCTGGAAGTCCGATCGCCCGACGAACTCGAGGTTGAGGGAATTCGGGTCCGCCGACACGGCGTCGACGCCGTAGGTCCACCGCACGACGTCGCCCGTCCGGTACATCCGGGTACCGGGTTCGCCGTACGGATTGGACACGAACCGGCCCGACGTCAGCGCCGTGCGGTTGTGGTAGCCGCGTGCCAATGCGCCTCCGGCGAGATAGAGCTCACCTGCGGCACCGACGGGAACTGGGTTGAGCCGCTCGTCGAGTACGAGCGCCGACATTCCGTGGATGGGTTTACCGACCGAGATCGGCATAGCCGGCCGCAGTTCGGCGAAGGTCGAGATGATGGTGGTCTCGGTGGGTCCGTAACCGTTGAAGTACTTGCGCCCCGGTGCCCAGCGAGCCAACAGATCGGGTGTGGTGACGTCACCGCCGACCGAGACGACCTCGAGGCTGTCCAACCCCGCTGGGTCGACGGTGCTCAGCACCGCGGGCGTGATGATCGTGTGCGTGACCTGCTCGACGCGCAGCAGTTCGGCGAGGTCCTCGCCGCCGATGACTCCGGCGGGTACGACGACCAACGTCGCGCCTTCGGAGAACGCAGCCATCCATTCCAGTACCGACGGATCGAAGCTCGGGGAGCATATGTGCAGGAATTTCGAATCCGAGGTCAGATGGTAAAGGTCGGTTGCTGCATCGAGCACGCCACCGAGTCCGGTGTGCGTGACGACGACACCCTTGGGCAACCCCGTGGAGCCCGAGGTGTAGATCATGTACGCCGCGTCGTCGAGAGTCAACGGACGAGAACGATCCGCGTCGGTGATCGCGGTGGTGGATGCCTTCTCGCACGCGGCCACGAACTCCGGTCCATCGATGTCGATCCAGTCCGTCGTCGACGGCAGTGTCGGCACATGTTCGGCGGCTGTGAGTCCGAACACCGCCCCTGAGTCGGACAGCATGTGTCGTACACGCTCTTCCGGATAAGTGGGGTCGACCGGGAGGTATGCGGCACCGGCCTTCGCGACGGCCCATACCGCCCGAACCATGTCGTACGAACGTGGAAATGCCAGAGCCACAATCGAATCGGGCCCCGCGCCGCGGGCGATCAATTCCCGTGCCATTCGGGTGGACGCGTCGTCGAGCTCTCGGTAGGTCACCGATCGACCGTCGACGCGCACCGCAACCGCAGCCGGATCCATGCGGGCCCCGGCATCGAGAATCTCGGCCAACGTCCCACCGTGCGTGACGGTGTCACCGTGGACGTGGGTGAGCCACTCGAACTCGGTGTCGTCCAGAATGGCCAGGTCACCGACCGGCCGCGTCGGTGCGGCGACGACCGCTCCGAGCAACCGCGTCAGCCGATCGCCGAATCGCGCTACGGTTCGCTCGTCGAAAAGATCGCGCGCATAAGTGAACTCGGCCGAGATGCCGGCATGCGTACCGGTATCGTCCGAATGCTCGCGTAGCAATAGCGACAGATCGAACTTCGAAACGTCCATATCGATGTCGACTGCCGACACCTTCAGCCCCGGAAGCTCGAAACTGGTGATGGGCAGGTTCTGGAACGACAGCGCCACCTGAAACAACGGGTGACGCGCGGTGGAGCGCTCCGGGTTGAGGATTTCCACGAGCCGCTCGAACGGAATATCCGCGTTCGCGAACGCCTTCAGGTCGGCTTCTCGGTTCGCGCCGAGGATGCTGTCGAAACCGGCGCTGGAGTCGACCTGCGTTCGCAGTACCAAAGTGTTGACGAACATGCCGACCACGTCGTCGAGTTGCGCCTCGCCACGACCGGCAATGGGTGTTCCGATCGCCACGTCCCGCGTACCCGAGAGCCGCGCGAGGAGCACCGCCAACGCGGTGTGCATGACCATGAACAAGGTCGTACCGGAGCTACGCGCCACGCCGGCCAGCGCACGATGCAAGTCGGCTTCGATGGTGAAGGAGTGGGTGCCGCCGGCGAACGACTGCACCGACGGTCGCGGACGGTCGGTGGGCAGACCCAATTCCTCCGGCAGGTCCGCCAGTGCGCCGCGCCAGTACTCGGCCTGACGCGCCACCAGGGATTCGGAATCCTTCTCGTCGCCGAGAACCTCACGCTGCCACAGCGTGTAGTCGGCATACTGAACGGGAAGCGGAGACCATGCCGGTGGTTCACCCGCCGTACGCGCCGCGTAGGCCATCATCACGTCGCGAGTCAGCGGACCCATCGACCAACCGTCGGCGGAGATGTGGTGCGCAACGAAGACGAGGACATACTCGTTCTCGTTCATCGTCAACAGCTCGGCGCGCAACGGAACCTCGCGGGTGACGTCGAATCCGGTGCCGACAAACTCGGTGATGCGGGCGGCGATGTCGTTCTCGGACACCGCGATCGGAGTCAGCACGGGGACGGCCGCCGACACCGACAGGATCACCTGCTCGGCCAGTCCGTCGGTCTCGGGGTAGATCGTCCGTAATGCCTCGTGTCGGCCCAGAACGTCGCCGACGGCCCCCTGCAGAGCGTCGACGTCGAGTGAACCCGACAATCGAATCGCCACGGGCAGATTGTTTGCCGCCGACTCGGTATCGAATCGGTTGAGGAACCACATGCGCTGCTGCGCGAGTGAGAGCGGGATGCGTGACGGGCGGGCCCTGGCGGTGAGAGCCAGCCGGCCACCGACACCGGCGTGCGATTCGGCACGCACCGCGAGCGCCTCGACCGTCGAGGCCTCGAACAGCGCTCGAACCGGTACCTGTGCGTCCAGTGCGGAACCGAGCCGGGAGACGACCTGCGTCGCGATGAGCGAATTACCGCCGAGCACGAAGAAGTCGTCGTCGAGTCCGACTCGATCGACACCGAGAACGTCGGCGAACACGCCGGCCACGATCTCTTCGATCGGCGTCGTCGGGGCCCGGAAGACCCGAGCTTCGACCACGGGGTCCGGCAACGCACGACGATCGAGCTTGCCCGACGCGCCGACCGGCAGAGCATCGAGCACCACGAAGGCGGACGGCACCATGTACGAGGGCAACGCCGACGCGACAGCGGTCTGGACGGCACCCACGTTCACCGTCGAGCCCGAAGACGGAACGACGTACCCGACGAGCTGGTCGTTGCGAACCACCACGACGGCTTGCGTTACGGAATCGAGTGCAGCCAGCGACGCTTCGATCTCGCCGAGCTCGATACGCAAGCCCCGGAGCTTGACCTGGAAATCGGTTCGTCCTACGTATTCGAGCTCCCCGGTCCGGGTCCACCGCACGAGGTCCCCGGTGCGGTACATTCGCTCGCCCGGCACACCGGTGGAACGACCTCCCACGAACGGGTTGGCAACAAAACGATCCGCGGTCAGATCGGCTCGCCCGAAGTAACCCCGGGCACTCTGGACACCCGACAGATACAGCTCTCCGGCGACGCCCACCGGCACCGGGCGCAATCGGGCGTCGAGGACGAAGACCCGGGAATTCCACACCGGACGACCCATCGGCGCACTGGTGCCGTGCAGTGACCACCCTGCGACGCCGGCCACCGGCCGCGCGGTGGCATGCACCGCGAACTCGGTCGGACCGTACAGATTGTGCACGGCCGCGCCGGGCACGATACGCGTTACGTCGGCAACCACGGATGTCGGCAGAGCCTCGCCTGCGACGAGAACCAGTCGAAGACTCCGGCACTGGTCCGCCGTCACCTGAGATACGAAGGCGGACAGCATCGAGGGCACGAATGACGTTGCTGTTACCGACTGTTCGTCGATGATCCGACCGAGATAGCTCGGATCACGATGTCCGTCCGGCTCGGCAACGACCAACCGGGCTCCGGAGGCCAAGGCACCGAACAATTCCCACACGGACACATCGAATGTGAAAGGAGTCTTCTGCAATACGACATCGGAGCTCCCTATGTCGTACTGGGCCACGATCCAGGAGATCTGGTTGACGGCCGAACGGTGCGAGACCGCCACGCCTTTCGGCCGACCGGTCGACCCCGATGTGAAGATCACATAGGCCAGGGAATCCGGACGCAGCGAAGCGGCGAGATCGGACTCGGTCACAGGTGCGCCCGAGAATTCATCACTGTCGACGCTGTCCACCAGCACGGTCGGCACGGCGTCGAGAATCGCGAATTCGTCACGCGCCGTGGTCAATACGAGCAGAGGGCTGGCAACATCCAGAATGTAGCGATTGCGATCGTCGGGCTGATCGGGATCGACCGGGACGTATGCGGCTCCCGCACGCAGGACGGCGTAGAGCGAGACGACCAGGTGCAGCGATCGACGCATGGCCACGGCAACGAGTCGATCCGGGGCCGCGCCCGATGCCACCAGACGGCGAGCGAGCGAGTTCACCCTGGCGTCGAACTCGGAGTAGGTGATTACTTCGCCCTCGAAAACCAGTGCCGTGTCGTCCGGTGCCATTGCCAGCCTGGCGTCGAAGGCATCGAGGAGCGTCGCGCCTCTGTCGAGATCGTGATTCGTATCGTTCCAACTACTCAGCATCAGTCCGCGCTCTACGACATCGAAGAGTTCGATGTCACCCACCGAGACGGACGAGTCCTCGATCGCCGATTCGAGTATTCGTTCCAGCCGGTCTCCGAACGCTGCGACGGTGAGTTCGTCGAACAGATCTGTGGCGTAGGTGAATTCGGCCGACAAACCTTGTGCCTCACCGTCGGCAGACATCTGCTCGGTGAGCGTCAGCTGCAGATCGAACTTCGCTACCGACGCATCCAACTCCACGCTGTCGATAGTGAGCGCCGGAAGCTCCAGATGTGAGGGACCCAAGTTCTCGAAGGACAGCATCACCTGGAACAGCGGGTGCCGTGCTGTCGACCTCGAGGGGTTGAGGACCTCCACGAGCCGCTCGAACGGAACGTCCGAGTGTGCGAACGCCCCCAGTGCAGACTCCCGAGCGCGCGCCAATTGATCGTCGAACGACTCGTCACCGATGACCCGAGTGCGCAGTACGAGGGTGTTGACGAACATCCCCACGATGTCGTCGAGTGCCTGCTCACCGCGGCCCGCGACCGGAGTTCCGATCGCTATGTCGTCCGTGCCGGAGGTTCGTGCAAGCAACGTCGCCAGCGCGGCGTGGACAACCATGAAGAGCGACGCGTTACGCGCGCGCCCCAGTTCGAGCAATCCAGTGTGGATACGAGACTCGATCTCGAATCGGTACGTGCCCCCACCGAAAGACTGAGCGTTGGGCCGCGGACGATCGGTGGGCAGATCCAGCTGATCGGGCAGGTCGGCGAGGGTTTTCTTCCAGTAGGCGACCTGCTTGGAGATCAACGATGTCGGATCCTCCTCCGACCCCAACGTCTCCCTTTGCCACAGGGTGTAGTCGGCGTACTGAACAGGTAACGCCGACCAGCCGGGTGCCTCCCATTCGGTACGCGCTGCATAGGCGATCATGACATCGCGCGCCAGCGGACCCATGGACCAGCCGTCTGCCGAAATGTGGTGTACCACAAGCGTGAGCACATGTTCCGACGGACTGATCTCGAACAGTCGAGCACGTATCGGCACGTCGGCCGTGACATCGAAACCCGTGGACGCGAGGTGGCGAATCGAGCGTTGCAGTTCCGCCGCGGTGGTGACGGTGGGTAAGAGATTGGGGACAATCTGCGCGGCGTCACGTATCACCTGGTGCGGCCCGTCGGCGGAATCGGGGAAGACGGTCCGCAAAGACTCGTGCCGGTCGATGACATCCATGATCGCCACCTGCAGCGCGGCTACGTCCAACGAACCGGACAGGCGAAGTGCGATCGGCAGGTTGTAGGTTGCCGATTCCGTATCGAACCGGTTGAGGAACCACATGCGTTGCTGGGCCAATGACAACGGGATTTGCTCCGGTCGCGCTCCACGACGTAGCGCGATGCGGGCGCCCCGGCCCGCCTCCTGCTCCACGCGGACCGCCAACTGGGCAACCGTGGACGACTCGAAGATGGCGCGGACAGGAACTTGCGCGTCGAGGGCGGCACCGAGGCGGGCGACGACCTGCGTCGCTATCAGCGAGTTGCCACCGAGCTCGAAGAAGTCGTCGTCGAGGCCGACGACGGGTGTGCCGAGCACGTCGGAGTAGACCGTGGCGACGGTCTCTTCGATCGGGTTCGTCGGCGCACGGAACTGACGGAAACTCAGGCCGAGTTCGGGCTCGGGTAACGCTCGGCGGTCGAGCTTTCCGATAGGCGTCAGCGGAATTTCGTCGAGAACGGTCAGCACGGCCGGCACCATGTAGCTCGGGAGAATGCGGCCGATGTGCGCAAGTACGTCGGCCTTGTCGACCGGTCCCGGTCCGTGAACGTAGGACACCAGCGCCGTCTGACCGGAACTGAGCGCGTGTCCGATCGTCACAGCGAAGGCGACCGACGGATGGGACTCGAGCGCGGCGTCGATCTCGCCCAATTCGATGCGATAGCCGCGCACTTTGACCTGGAAATCGGAACGTCCGACGTAGTCGATCGCCAGATCGTGGGTCCACCGAACGACGTCGCCAGTGCGATACATCCGCTCGCCGGCAGCGGTCGCGTACGGATTGGCAACGAAACGGTCCGCCGTCAGCGCCGAACGGGCGTGGTAACCACGGGCAACCGCGTCGCCCGACAGGTACAGCTCACCCACGACACCGACGGGAACGGGCAGAAGTCGAGTGTCCAGTACGAGCGCTCCGACACCGCGAACCGGCCCACCGACCGTGATGGGCTCGTCGGCGAACAGCTCGCCCCGGGTCGAGACGATCGTGGTCTCCGTCGGACCGTACGCGTTGAAGAATCTACGTCCCGGTGCCCAACGCGAAACGAGATCGGCTGCTGCCGCGTCTCCACCGACCGACAGCAAACGGAGCGCGTCGAGACCGGAGGGATCCATCGATCCGAGCACCGCAGGCGTGATGACCGCATGGGTGACCCCGGTCTCTACCAGGAAAGAACGCAGTTCGGGTCCGCCGATGATGGACGGAGGAGTGATGATCAGTGCGGCACCCGCGGACCCTGCCAGCGTCCACTCCAACACCGAGGGATCGAAACTGGGAGAGATGACGTGCAGAATTCTGGAATTCGAGTCCACGTCGTACAACTCGCGTGATTGATCGACCAACCCCGACAGTCCCCGATGCGTGACGCTCACACCCTTGGGCAGACCCGTCGAGCCGGAGGTGTAGATGACATAGGCCGCGTTGTCGAGCCGAATCGGAGCGGTGCGGTCCGCGTCGCCGAGTGCGTCGCCGGACTGCCTCGCCACATCGGCTTCGAACGTCGAATCGTCGATCGCGAGCCACAAGTGAGCCTCGGGAAGTTCTGCCATGCGAGCTGCCGAGGTGATACCCAACATCGCCGCGGAGTCGGCGACCATGTGCCGCACCCGGTCGACCGGATACTCGGGGTCGACCGGCACGTAGGCAGCACCGGTCTTGGCAACCGACCACACCGCGAGAACAATCTCGAAGGAGCGCGGGAATGCAAGGGCAACAACAGATTCCGGGCCTACGCCCCGCTCGATAAGTAGTCGAGCCATACGGTTCGAGCGCTCGTCCAGTTCCCGGTAGGTGATCTCGAGATCGACTGTACGAACAGCAATGCCGTCCGGCGCGGTGGCGCAGCCGGCACCGAGCAGATCGGGCAGCGTTCGCGCACCGGCGACCGGCCCGCCGTGTACTTCCAGGAGAGCACTGGCTTCGCCTGCGTCGAGGATGTCGATGTCGCCGACCGGCACCGACGTGTCGGCCACAATGGCATCCAGGATGCGGAGAAATCGGCGTCCGAAATCGTCTATGGTTCCGGCGTCGAAGAGATCTGTGGCGTAATCGAAGGTCGCGTCGATGTGCCCTGGGCTTCCGTCCGACTCGTGCTGCTCGGTCAACCACAGTTGCAGGTCGAACTTGGCGATCGGTACGTCGAGCTCCTCGGCGGACGCGACGAGACCGGCGATTTCGAGGTGTCGTCGGCGTTCGGTCTCCAGCGACAGTGCCACCTGAAACAACGGGTGCCGAGCGGTGGAGCGAGTCGGCTTGAGCACCTCCACCAATCGCTCGAATGGAATGTCCGCGTGTGCGAACGCCGACAGGTCAGTCTCCCGCACTTGTGCCAGAACTTCGCCGAATGAATCCCCCGGCTCGACCCGCGCGCGGAGCACGAGCGTGTTGACGAACATACCGATGATGTCGTCGACCGCCTCGTGCGTTCGTCCGGCAATCGGCGCACCGATTGCGATGTCCGTTGTCCCGCTCAACCGCGACAGTAGAACGGCATAGGCGGCCTGCATGACCATGAACAGCGACGCCCGGCCGCCGCGCGCGACGTCGACCAGACCTCGGTGCACGTCCGCGCTGATCTGGAACCGTCTCTTCGCACCTCCGTTGGTGGACACGGCCGGGCGCGGCCGGTCGAACGGAAGATCTATTCGGTCGGGTAGCTCGTCGAGTGCACGGAGCCAGTAGTCGATCTGCTGGGCGGCCAACGATGCAGGTTCGGCCTCGGATCCGAGCATTTTCCGTTGCCACACAGCGAAATCGGCGTACTGAATTGCAAGTGGTTGCCACGCCGGGAGTCGACCGTTCGATCTGGCTTCGTAGGCAATCATGATGTCGCGTGCAAGCGGTCCGAAGGACGAACCGTCCGCTGCGATGTGGTGCAGAACCATCGCAAGGACGTACTCGCGCGAAGATATCCGGAAAAGAGCAATCCGGAAAGGTACTCGAACCGACACATCGAAACCCTGCTGCGCCAACGCGATCAGCTCCGAGCGCAGGGACTCGGCGTCGACGTTCCTGGCTCGAATACTCGGTGCCACCTCACCGGTGGGCAGAATGACCTGCTGCGGCGCGTCGTCGATCTGAGGGTAGATGGTCCGCAGAGTCTCGTGTCGTTCCAGAACGTCGGTGAACGCCGAATCCAGCGCCGACTCGTCGACCTCACCTTCGAGGCGCACCATGAAGGGGAGATTGTAGGTCGCCGTACTGGAGTCGAAGCGGTTCAGAAACCACATGCGCTGCTGCGCGAGCGAGAGAGGCACCGGATCCGGGCGCAGACCAGCCACGAGTTCCAGCGCGGTGGAACCGTTGTCCAACGCCCCCTGCGCACGTGCGGCCAAGGCACCGACAGTCGGAGCCTCGAACAGCTCACGGACACCGAGGCGCACTCCGAGAGCGCTGCCGACTCGCGTCACCAACTGCGTGGCGATCAGAGAGTTGCCGCCGAGCTCGAAGAAGTCCTCGTCCAGACCGACTTTGGAGGCTCCGAGCAGATCCTCGTAGATACCGGCGACAACGTATTCCGCCCGGCTCTGCGGGGCCCGGTACTTCTTCGCGCTGCTGAACACCGGTTCCGGCAACGCTTTTCGGTCGAGCTTGCCACTGGTGTTCAGTGGCAGGGCGTCGAGGACGACGACCGCTGCAGGCACCATGTACGACGGTAGGGCGTGACCGGCGAACTCGATCGCTGCGGCGGATTCGATGGATCGTCCCGGAGACGCGACGACGTACGCCACCAACTGATCTCCGGTGACCGTCTGGACCACCAATACCACTGCCTGCGAGATGGATTCGTGGGCGAGCAGCACCGTTTCGATCTCGCCGAGCTCGATGCGTTGGCCGCGGAACTTGACCTGGAAATCCGTGCGGCCGATGTAGTCCAGCACTCCGTCGCTACGCCAGCGCACGAGGTCACCGGTTCGGTACATTCGCTCGCCGCCGGTGCCGAAGGGGTTGGCCACGAAGCGATCCGAGCTCAGATCGGGCCTGCCCACGTAGCCGCGTGCCAGCTGGACGCCGGCGAGGTACAGCTCGCCCGATTCGCCGATCGGGGTGGGTCGCAGCCGACCGTCGAGAACGAAGGCTCTGGTGTTCCACTCGGGCACACCGATCGGAACGGTGCGGGTGTCCTGCGGGCCGCTGGGGTGATAGGTGACCGAGACCGCAGCCTCGGTGGGGCCGTAGAGGTTGTGCAGGCCCGCTCGACACATCGCGCGGAACGACGCTGCGGTCTCGACCGGCAGTGCCTCACCGATGACGAACACGTGGCGCAGCGAACTGCAGGTGCCCGTGGGCGCGTTCGCCACGAACACCGTCAGCATCGACGGCACGAAATCGGTGATGGTGACGCGGTGTTCGGCGATCTTGTTGGCCACGTAGACCGAGTCTCGATGCCCGTCGGGAGTGGCGAGCACCATCGTCGCGCCGACCCGCAGCGGCAGGAAGAATCCCCAGAGCGAGACGTCGAACGTGGTGGCCGTCTTCTGCAGATAGACGTCGGAGGCGTCCATCGGATACTCCGAGAGCATCCACTCCATCTGATTGTGGATCGCCGCGTGCTCGACCGCGACGCCTTTCGGCCGTCCGGTCGAACCGGAGGTGTAGATCACGTAGGCGGTATTCGAAAGTCGAAGCGGCGCAGTGCGTTCGGCATCCCGGACGGGCTCGGTGGACCTCGACGCGCAGTCGACGAGATCGACCGCAACCGTCTCGGTCCCCTCGGGCAGCGCAACGTCGTCACGCGAGGAGATCAGCACGCATCGCGGCTGTGCGGAGTCGAGAATGTAGGCGGTGCGATCGGCAGGGTGGTCGGGGTCGATCGGCACCCAGGCACCGCCCGCCGCCACTATCGCGTACATGCCGACCACGAGATCGAACGAACGGCGGATCGAGAGTCCGACGAGAGTCTCGGGGCCTACCCCCATGTCGATCAGGTGGCGAGCCAGGCCGTTCACTCGCGCGGAGAGTGCGCCGTAGGTGAGCGCTTCGCCCTCGTACACCAGAGCCGTCGCGTCGGGGTGTGCGGCTGCGGCAGCCTCGAAGGCAGACAGCAGCGTGCGAGGTTCGGTCCGATGCTCGGTGGCATTCCACTCGGCCACGACGAGTTCGCGTTCGACGCCGTCGGTCAGTGCCAGATCCCACACCGCGCGCTTGGGTCCCGACGCCACGAACCGGGCGAAGAATTCGACGAACCTCTCGTGGTTGCGCCCGGACTGCTCCGGTCCGTACAGATTGGGGTTGGACTCGAAGTCGATGTGGGTGGTCGAGCCGGCGACGCTGGTGTAGAGGTTGAGCCCGAAATCCTCGATGAGGCCGGTCGAGAGAATGTTGATGCCGCCGACCATCGAACCGAGACGCACCTCGCCGAAGAACAGCATGATGTTGACCCAAGGGCCGAAGAACGAGGCCTGACCGCTGGCCGCCCCGGCATCGCGCCGAATGTCCTCGTGCCGGTATCGCTGGTGACGCAGAGCCCCGGAGACCTCCGCGTTGACGCGTGCGAGCAGAGTCTCGACGGTGGTGTCAGCCGACACGTCGAGCCGAAGGGGAACGACGTTGGAGACCATGCCCCCGGAGCGGCGCAACACTGCGGTTGTGCGCGCGGTGACCGGGAGCGAGAGCACGACGTCCTCGCGCCCGGTCATCTGCGCGAGGTAGGCGGCGAAGCCGGCGATGACGATGGTTGCCATCGTCGTGTCGGTCTCGACACGCAGGGCTTCGAGGCTCTCCATCGTCTCCGTGGACAGAGCTGTGCTGTCGATCTGACTCGTCGCCGCAGGCGCAGCCGTGTGACCGGCGAGGGTGGTGACTCCGTCGATCCCGTCGATCCGCGACGCCCAGTACTCACGGTCGGACTCGAAACGACTCGACTCGCGGTAGGCCACGTCGATGTCGTAGACCTTGGTCAGGTCCGATGCCAGGTTCTTGCTCGGTTCGGTGCCCTCCACCGCTGCGGTATAGAGCTCTGCCGCTCGGTTCATGAACGTGACGGCACCGAATCCGTCGAGCACTACGTGGTGCACTCGCTCGTACCAGAACCAGACGTCGTCCTCGAGCCGCAGGACGGTCGCGGCGATCAGTCGGTCGCGCAGAATATCGATCGGCGCGCTGTAGTCCCCGTGCATCCACGCCAGGGCCGCCGCCCGTGGGTCGGCCTCGCCGCGCAGATCCAGGTAGTTCAGAGAGTCGTCGAGAGTGGGATCGACGATCTGCCGGGGCTCGGCATCGATCTCCGTGATCCGCACGAATCCGGACTGCAATTCGAGCGCTGCCTGGGAGGACGCTCGTCGCAGCACATCTACATCGAGTTCACCACGCAGCTCGATGTACTGGGCGATGTTTGCAGGTACCGAGGGATCGACGTGCTGGGCGAACCACATTCCCAACTGGGCCGGTGAAAGTGGGAACGACGAATGCTCAGAACCCCCGACTCCGTCGACGTTTCCAGCACCTTCCACACCTAGCGGGTCCAATCGAAACCTCTCATTCCCACAATCACAGGCGCACCCACCTGCTGCCGAACCGGCAACGATCGGCGGGCACCGAACACGTAGAGCAGTTGCTTACTTCGTTCGCTATTTTCTCACCGGAAACAACTAGAAGTTACCTTTCGGTGTTAATACGTATGTACGTACCGGACCGTTACAGGGCGGTACCCGAATCGAGCTCACCGAACACATCCTGACCCGATCTGGCACCCGGTCAATCTACAGTGCCGACCGCGCGGAGACGGTCGGTCGTCATGCCGTCATGTCGAAAGCGGCAATAACCTTGGACGGCCTGATCCGTACGATCAATTCGCCCGGAACACCGTTACGGGCGCCGAACTCATCGGCACGGTCACGGCCCATATACCTGGCCCCGATCTCGGTCGCTGTGCGGACCAACTCGGCGGGGTCCTCGTCGACCGAAGCGATGCCCTGCACCTGGACGAATCCGTACGGCGGCTCCTCGAGATCGACGGTCAGAACGACGCGGGGATCGCGGCGAATCGACTTTCCCTTCGCCGTGTCGGCCCCGGTGTTGAACACGATCACGTCGCCGTCGACGACGAACCAGATCGGTGCCACCAGAGGCCGTCCGTCGGAGGCGAGGTACCCGAGCTTGCCGGTGCGGGTACCCGCGGACAGAAACTCGCGCACGCGCGGATCAGTGATCGACGTCATCGCAGTGACGCTACGCGGCCGCACCGACAACATCGATCCGCGGCCTTCGCCTCAGTGCTCCTACACCGCAGCTGCGTGAGTGAGCGCACCGGCGCAGATCGTGGCTCTGATCTCCGTCTCGGCGAGATCGTGCACCGAACGGTGTACGGGGTGTTCGGCGAGAACGACGATGTCCGCCGCATCCCCCACTCGGAGTGACCCACGGCCACCGCACGACGCGCGCAGAGCAACCTCGAGGGGCACTGCTTCGTCGAGGTGCCACGGGGGTCGCTCGTCGTCGGTACGGAACACCGCGGCGGCGACTCCCGCCAACGGCTCGGGTGGACTGACGGGGGCATCGGAACCGAAGAGCAGCGTCGCACCGCTCCGGTGCAGCGAGCCGTAGCCGTAGGCCACCGAGCGCCGTCCGGCCCACAGGTCCTCGGCGATGTCGCGATCGGACATCGCGTGCTGCGGTTGCACCGATGCCGCGACACCCAACGCGGCGAAGCGCGCGATGTCCTCCGGCAGGATCTGCTGCGCATGTTCGATTCGACCACCGCAGCCGGCGCGCTCGAATGCATCGAGCGCGACACCGTTGGCGCGGTCACCGATCGCGTGGACCGCCGCCGTGATACCGCCGCCTGACGCCCGTGCGACGAGCTCGAACAGACTTTCCTGGGTCTCGAGCAACAGCCCGTACGCGTCGTCACCGTCGATGCCCGGATACCGATCGTGGCAGCACGCCGTTCGAGTATTGAGTGAACCGTCGAGCATCACCTTGAGCGGGCCGCGCCTGATCAGTTCCGAGAGGGCCGAGACGTCTCCGGTCCGCTCACCGCGATCGAGTGCCTCGTCGAGCCATTGAGGCCACACCGTCGTGTCGATTCGCACCGCAGGAGATCCGGCCGTCAGACGCCGATCCCAGACCGTCCTGTTGTCTGCGAATTCGAAATCCACGACGCCGGTGACCCCGCGGACCGCCAGTGCGGCGGTCGCGTCGAGCACGGCCCGATCGAGTTCGGCCGGGTCCTCCTGCTCTTCGAGGGCCATCACCGCTTCGAGACCGTCGACGTCGCGCAACACACCGGTGGGGTGCTCGATACCCAGATCGTCGAGCAACGCCGGGCTCAGCCACAGCGTGTGCAGATCCATGCTCGTCATCGCGATGCGGGCACCGGGCAGCGCATTCTCGAGTAGGTCCTTGTGCGGCTCCTCCGGCCAGTGCGCGTCACGGAAGCCGTTGGCGCGCACAACGGATTCGCCTGCCGTGCGCGCGTAGGGGTACACCAGTGCCACCGCATCGGCAGCCGACGCAGCGGGCCCGACGTCGATTCGCCGCCGCGCCGCCGCCCATTGCGTCAGGTGCACGTGAGAGTCCACGAACCCGGGCAGCGCCACCCCGCCGCCACCGTCGAGCACCTCGTCGCCCGATGCACGTCGGGTGCCTGAACGGGTGATCGACGCGATGACCGAGCCTGCGAGTTCGATGTCGAAGAGCACGCCGGAACCATCCAGTGCGACATTGGCGATAATCACTCCTGGGACTCTAGAGCGTGGTCTTCCCGGGCGCGCATGCCATCCTCTAGCAATGGAGACAGATTCTGTTGCGATGCAGACAGAGCCGACCGAGCCCGTCGGCTATCACGCGAGCGTGACGGTGCGCTGGTCCGACATGGACGCCTTCGCGCACATCAACCACGCCCGGATGGTCACCTTGCTCGAAGAAGCGCGCATCGAATGGCTGCTCAGCGAGGGCGAGGCCAACGAGTCTCTGATCAAGAGTGCGTTGATCGCCAATGTGGCCATCGCGTACAAGAAGCCGCTCCGACACTCGGACGGTCCACTCGACGTCACACTGTGGTTCGAGAAGGTACGCGCTGTCGATTTCACCATCGGGTACGAGGTGCGGGCGGCGGGCGCGGCACCCGATTCGCCGCCCGCCGTGGTGGCGACGACCCGGATGGCAATGGTCGACGTCGGTGCCGAGACCCTGCGCCGCATTGCGCCGGAGGAGAAGGCCTACCTCGCGCGCTGGACTCGCTGAAACTCGGTCGCCCGGTCGACGAACCACGCCAACGCAGCCGGATCGTCGACAGCACTCGCATCCAGAGTGCCTGCAGCAGCGGCACCTTGGAAGAGTCGTTTGAGCGGTACCTCGAGCTTCTTCCCGGTTCGTGTGTGGGGTATCGCGGGCGCGGCGATGACGTCGTCGGGAACGTGTCGCGGCGACGCCTGCGTTCTGATGACGGATCCGATGCGGTCGCGCAACTCATCGGTCACGCCGCCCGGGACCACCACGAACAGAGGCATCCAGTATCCGCCGTCGGGTAGCTCGATGCCCAGAACGAGCGCCTCGGTGACCTCGTCCAGCGATTCGACGGCCTGGTAGATGTCGGCGCTCCCCATGCGAATTCCGTTGCGGTTGAGCGTCGAATCGGATCTCCCGTGTACCACGACGCTGCCGCGATCGGTCATGGTGATCCAGTCGCCGTGCCGCCAGATTCCCGGATAGGTGTCGAAGTAGGCGTCCCGGTAACGAGATCCGTCCGCGTCGTTCCAGAAGTACAGCGGCATCGACGGCATCGGCTCGGTGACGACCAGCTCACCGACGGTGCCACGGACGGGTTCGCCGTCCTCGTCGTAGGCGTCGAGCGCGGCGCCGAGGAACGGCACCGACAGCTCCCCCGCCCAGACCGGCACGGTCCGCACTCCCCCGGCGAACGCCGACACCACGTCGGTACCGCCGGAGATGGAGAAGACCGGCACGTGGGCTCCGATGTTCTCCGACAACCAGATCGACGACGTGGCAGGCATCGCGGATCCGGTGATGCCGACGGCCCGCAGCGCCGAGAGATCGTGATCGGAGCCCGGATGCGCGTCGGCCTTGATGCACGCGAGCACGTAGCCGGGGCTGGTGCCGAGGTAGGTCACACCCAGCCGACCGGCGATGTCCCACAGCGCATCCGGCGTCGGAAAGGCCGGGTTGCCGTCGGCGCACACGATCGTGGATCCGGCCAGCAGACCGGCGACCTGGAAATTCCACATCATCCAGCTGGGGCTGGTGTACCAGAAGAACACGTCCTCGGGCCCCAGATCGGAGTGCAGAACAACGGATTTGAGATGCTCGAGCACCACACCGCCGTGACCGTGCACGATCCCCTTCGGTAGACCGGTGGTGCCCGAGGAGAACACGACCCACAGCGGGTGATCGAAAGGCACTGCGACCGGGTCCAGTTCACGACTCTGCGCTGTTGCGGCAGACCAGCTCAGCGCGTTTCCCGACGCCTCCCCGACCGTCACCACGACCCGCAGCGTCGGCAGCCCCGACGTGAGCGCGTCGACATCGGCGGCCTTGTCTCGGAACTTCCCTCCGTACACGTAGCCGTCGGCAGTGATCAGTGCCGTGGGTTCGAGCTGGCCCAGGCGGTCGAGTGCCGCCGAGGCCGAGTAGTCCTGTCCGCACGCGGACCACACCGCACCCAGGCTCGCGGTCGCCAGGAATGCGATCACCGCCTCCGGGATGTTCGGTAGATATCCGACGACGCGGTCGCCGCGTCGGACTCCCGCGTCGGCCAGCGTGCCCGCCAGCGCCCCGGCCCGATCGATCATCTCTTCCCACGTGACGGTCCGCTTCGAACCGTCCTCGCGGGCGTGGACGATAGCGGCGCGGCCCCGTCGCGCGTGCCTGATCACCTGGTCGACGTAGTTCAGCTCTGTGCCCGGAAACCACTGCGCGCCCGGCATACTGCGCTCGGCGAGCACCGTCGTCGGCACGCTGGAGGAGCGAACCTCGAAAAAGTCCCACACCGCTCGCCAGAACAGTTCCAGCTCGTTCGTCGACCATCGCCACAGAGCCGGGTAGTCCGGTAGCAGCACCTCGTGACGTTGCTCGACGAAGCGCGCGAACTCGGTCACCCGAGCCTCGGCGAGATCGGAATCCGTCGGCGTCCACAGCGCACTGATCATGGATGCGAGTATGTCAGCCGAACGGCAGCTGTTCGATCAGGCCGAGCGATCGCTCGCGCATCTCCACCTTGCGCACCTTGCCGGTGACCGTCATCGGGAACTCGTCGACGACGTGTACGTACCGCGGGATCTTGTAGTGCGCGAGGCGCCCTTCGCAGAAGGACCGTACCGCCGTCGAATCGAGCGGCGCTGCCTCGTCTTTCATCCTGATCCACACCATCAGCTCCTCGCCGTATTTCGGGTCGGGCACTCCGATCACCTGCGCGTCGAGGACATCGGGATGGGTGTACAGGAACTCCTCCACTTCGCGGGGATAGATGTTCTCGCCGCCGCGAATCACCATGTCCTTGATCCGCCCGGTGATCGCCACGTAGCCGTCTGCGTCCATCACCCCGATGTCGCCGGTGTGCATCCACCCTTCGTCGTCGATGGCCTCGGCGGTCTTCTCCGGCTGCTCCCAGTAGCCGAGCATCACCGAATAGCCACGGGTGCACAGCTCGCCGGCCTCGCCTCGCGGCAGCGTTTCGCCGAGGACGGGGTCGACGATCTTCACTTCCAGATGAGGACCGACGCGTCCGACGGTCGACACCCGCTGCTCGACGGAGTCCTCGCTCCGGGTCTGCAACGACACCGGAGACGTCTCGGTCATGCCGTAACAGATCGACACCTCGGCCATTCCCATTCGCTCGATCACCTGCTTCATCACCTCGGTGGGACAGGGTGATCCGGCCATGATGCCGGTACGCAGACTGCCGAGGTCGAAGTCCTCGAAGTTCTCCAGTGCCAGTTCGGCGATGAACATCGTCGGGACTCCGTAGAGCGACGTGCACTTCTCCGCGGCGACGGCCGTCAACGTCCCCGCCGGATCGAACGAGGGACCGGGAATCACCATCGCTGCGCCGTGCGACGTGCACGCGAGATTGCCCATCACCATGCCGAAGCAGTGGTAGAAGGGCACCGGAATGCACACGCGGTCCTCAGCGGTGTAGTGGCAGAGCTCACCGACGAAGAAACCGTTGTTGAGGATGTTGCGATGACTGAGCGTCGCACCCTTGGGGAAACCCGTTGTCCCCGAGGTGTACTGGATGTTGATGGCATCGTCGGCGACGAGCCGCTCGGACACATCGGTGATCATTCGCGGACTCTTCGCCAATGCTCGATGCCCGCGATCGGTCAGCGCCTCCCACTGGATGCTCCCGATGAACAGCACCTCGCGCAACGACGGCACCTCGGGCCGAGCGTCCTCGATCATCGCCACGTAGTTCGATCCCTTGAACTCCGTCGCCGACAACAACACCGACACCCCCGCCTGCTTCAGCACGAACTGCAATTCGTGCGAGCGATATGCGGGGTTGATGTTGACCAACACGGCACCGATCTTGGCCGTCGCATACTGCGCCAGAACCCATTCCGGGCAGTTCGGAGCCCATATTCCGACGCGGTCACCCACCTCGACTCCGGCCACGAGCAATCCGGCCGCCAACAGTTCGACGTCGGCGACGAACTCCGAGTAGGTCCACCGCCGCCCGGACGCAACATCGATCAACGCATCACGATCGGAGTATCGCGCCGCGGTTCGATCCAGATTTGCGCCGATGGTGTCGTCGAGCACCGCAGTGTCCGACGCACCGGAGGAGTAGCTGTCCATGAACCCCACGGTAGTGAGCCCGGTCACGTCCGGCCACCCCCGAATAGGGGGACGTCACTCGAGAGTGAGGGCCTCGGCTGCCTCGAGCACATCGGCTCGCGAGGTGTCCTTCAACGCCACACCCGAACGCCCGAGCTTCCTCGCGCCGGCCAACAGACCGGCCACGATTCGTGCCGACTGCACGTACCCCTGTCCCTCCGGCGGATGGATGTTGGAGATGCAATTACGATCGGCGTCGGTACACCCGGGTTTCGGTAGATGCGTCAGGTAGATACCGAGACTGTCGGCAACCGACAACCCCGGACGCTCCCCGATCAGCACCAATACCGTCCGCACACCCATCGCCGCGGCGATGTGATCACCCAGCGCCACCCGAGCCTCGGTCGCGATCACCGGAGCCGCGATCGAATAACGATCGGACAGTTCGGCTTTCAACGCCTCCAGCATCGCCACACCGTGATCGGCAAGCGCACGCGGAGACAACCCGTCGCCCAATACGATGCCGATCTCGTCCTCGGAATGCGACACCGCCGACAGATCTTTCGGCTGCCGACCCAGATCGGGCCGTCGCAAATACTCTGCACGACTCGTCGCCAACGAGGTCACCACCGACGGTGCACCGAGACCGACCTGCTCGACCCGGCCAACGAACTGCTCGACCTCGAGCGGCATGTGCACCGCATCCCGCGCCGCCGCATGCGCCGAGCGAAACTCGAGCACCCGCGTGGTCGGTAACGAATCACCGATGCGTCCCAAACCGATTCGAGCCTGGGTCATCGCCCGCAACTCTCCCCAGAACTCTGTTTCCGGTCGTTCCGCGGGCGCTGCTCCGGATATGTCTGTCATCGCGCACTCATCAACGCTCGCAGCGGCGATCCCGCGGCGTCGACGTCGAGGACTCTGCCGTCGGCGTCCACCATTCCCAGTCGGGAGAGCCACGACTCGAATTCCGGTGCGGGTCGCAGACCGAGAACCTGCCGAACGTAGAGCACGTCGTGGAAGCTCAACGACTGGTATCCGAGCATGACGTCGTCGGCACCGGGCACCGCGATGACGAACGCGACCCCGGCGGTGCCGAGGAGCGTCAGCAGGGTGTCCATGTCGTCCTGGTCGGCCTCGGCATGGTTGGTGTAGCAGACGTCCACTCCCATCGGCAGTCCCAACAGCTTGCCGCAGAAGTGATCTTCCAGTCCGGCCCTGATGATCTGCTTGCCGTCGTACAGGTACTCGGGCCCGATGAATCCGACGACGGTGTTGATCAGCAGCGGCTCGAGGTCACGGGCCACCGCGTACGCACGCGTTTCGAGGGTCTGCTGATCGACGGGCCGGTCGCCGGTACCGATGTGCGCACCCGCCGACAACGCCGAACCCTGACCGGTTTCGAGATACATGACGTTGTTCCCGACGGTTCCGCGGTGCAGCGATCGGCCGGCCTCGTTGGCCTCGCGAAGCAGCGGAATGTTCACTCCGAAGCTCGAATTGGCCCCCTCGGTGCCCGCGATCGACTGGAACACCAGATCCACCGGAACACCCTTGTCGATAAGTTCCATCGTCGTCGTCACGTGGGAGAGCACGCACGATTGCGTCGGAATCTCGAAGCGCTGCCGAATCTCGTCCAGCAGATGCAGCAGCTCGGCCGTCGCCTGCGGCGAGTCGGTCGCGGGATTGATGCCGATGACCGCATCGCCCGATCCGAGCAGCAACCCGTCGAGGGTGGCCGCGGCGATTCCGCGGGGATCGTCCGTCGGATGATTGGGCTGGAGCCGAGTGGTGAGTGTTCCGGGAAGTCCCACCGTCGTGCGGAAGGCCGACGTCACCTGCGCGGCCCGCGACACCGCGATCAGATCCTGGTTTCGCATGATCTTGCTGACCGCTGCCACCATCTCCGGAGTCAGTCCGGCGGCCACCGACCGCAACGTCGCCGCCGCGTCCGGCCTCGCGGTGACCTGGAGCAGCCAGTCCCGCAGGCCGCCGACGGTCAGGTGGGAGACAGCCCCGAAGGCGATGCGGTCGTGTGAGTCGATGATGAGCCGGGTGACCTCGTCGCTCTCGTACGGAACGAGCAGATCGTGCAGGAAGACATCGAGCGAGACCTCCGACAGCGCCCACTGCGCTGCGGCGCGCTCGGCATCCGATTCGGCTGCGCAGCCGGCCAATTCGTCACCCGACCGAAGCGGTGTCGCCTTGGCCATCAAGTCCACCAGCCCGTCGAACGTGTAGGTGGTGCCCGAGACCTGCTGGGTGTAGATCGTCATTCCAGCTCGGCCTCGGCCTCGGCCAGTGCGGCGAACTCCTCGTCCGGCGAGTTCGCGACCAGATGATGCCTGCTGTAGATGCCGAAATAGGCCATGAATGCGACGAACACGCCCAGGCACCACAGTGCCGCGGTGGAATCGACGACGAACGTGGCGACGACGGCGAGGGCCGCGATGATCAACGCGAACCCGGTGGTCACGACGCCGCCGGGGGTTCGGTACGGGCGCTCCATGTTCGGCTCGTTGCGGCGGAGCACGATGTGGCTGACCATCATCAGAACGTAGCTCAGCGCCGCACCGAACACGGCCATGTTGAGCAACATTGCGCCCTGACCGGTCAGTGAGAGCAGGAAGCCGATGACGCCCGGGACGATCAGTGCGAGCGTCGGGGCCTTGCGAGAGTTGGTGATGGACAGTGTCTTCGGCAGGTACCCGGCACGCGAGAGCGCGAAGAGCTGGCGCGAGTACGCGTACATGATCGAGAAGAAGGACGCGACCAGTCCGGCCAGGCCGATGTAGTTGACGATCTTGCTCGCGGTTCCGTCACCGAGGGCTTCCACCAACGGGTTTCCCGATTCCTTGACGGCGTCGGCACCGCCTGCGCCGGTCACCAGGAGCAGCACGACGGCACCGGTGACCAGCAGCACGCCCATGGCGGCGATGATTCCGCGCGGAACGTTCTTGGTCGGATCCTTGGCCTCTTCTGCAGCCAGAGGAACGCCTTCGATCGCGAGGAAGAACCAGATGGCGAACGGGACGGCAGCCCAGATGCCGAGGTAGCCGAACGGCAGGAATCCCGAAGCTCCGGCTGCGTCGGTGGGTGCGATGTCGGTCAGGTTGCTCGCGTCGAATTGTCCGATGGCAGCGATGGCGAACACGACGAGTCCGACCAAGGCGATCGCGGTGATGACGAACATGATCTTGAGGGCTTCGCCTGCGCCGGAGAGATGAATTCCGATGAACACCGCGTAGACCACCAGGTAGACCCACCACCCGTCGGTGATGCCGAACAGCCCGAGGGATTCGACGTAGGCACCGATGAACGTCGCGATGGCGGCGGGAGCGATGGCATACTCGATGAGAATCGCTGTGCCGGTGGCGAATCCGCCCCACGGTCCGAGAGCGCGGCGGGCGAAGGTGTAGCCACCGCCGGCAGCGGGCAGCGCCGACGACATCTCGGCCATGCCGAGGACCATGGCCAGGTACATGCCTGCGATGATGATCGCCGCGATGAGCAGACCACCGAAGCCACCCTCGGCGAGACCGAAATTCCAGCCGGAGTAGTCGCCGGAGATGACGTAGCTGACTCCGAGGCCCGCCAGCAGGACCCAGCCGGCCGACCCCTTCTTCAGAGTTCGCTTGGCCAGGTAGTCACCGCCCTCGACGTGCGACTGAGTGCTCTCGTGAGAGCCTGTTTTCGGATGAGACGACTGGGGGTCTACCACGGACATTGCAAGCCTCTCGTAGCCAGTTCGCTCGGAGCGGGGTCACGCCCGAGGGGACGATTCACTACACGTGTGGCGCGCGAATCGGTTCAAGATAGGCCCGTGATGTAAGCGCCGCGTCATCGATGAGTGACGGGCGAATTACGTCAGGTATCGACGGCGTTGACGTCGCCGATGTCTCCCTCGTCCGGTTCGGCGACTGTCAGTACTGCGTCCACCACAGCCCTGTTGGTTTCCAACTCACGCTCCAGCCGCCGGAGCGTGTGCGCGATGCGTGATCGAAGCGAAATCACCGACGAGATCGACCTCAGCCGCACTCAGCCCTGAAGCATCCCCGGGACGGGACACGCGTCGACGGCCTCGGCGACGACCAAGGGGTCTGCGGGAACCTCCGGTCGTCGACCTTCTTCCCAGTCGAGACCGACCAGTGGTGGATGCTCCGCGAGGATGTCGTTCTCCTCGGCGGTGTACGCGCGTCCGCGGCTGAGGAAGCGCACTCCCTCGGGCGATTCGAGCGAGAATCCACCGCCGCGGCCGGGAACCACGTCGAGCACGAGTTGGGTGTGCTTCCACGCCTGGAACTGAGATCCCGAGATCCACACCGGCACACCGTCGCTCCCGGTCGGCAGGTCCTGTGGGACCTCGCCGACCCCGAGCCGAAGGTCGATGTACCCCAGGAGAACGTCCCGGTCGCCGACGATGAATTCGCCTGCGGGATAACACATCGGCGACGACCCGTCACAGCAGCCCCCGGACTGATGCATCATCAGTTCCCCGTGGATACCGCCGAGGCGACGGAGCAGGTCCATCGCCTCGACGGTGGTCTTCAGCCGCGCGGGCTGCGCAGCGTCGTTCATCAGAAGAAGCCCTGGGCCTTCTGGGCGTAGCTGACAAGCAGATTCTTGGTCTGCTGGTAGTGATCGAGCATCATCTTGTGGTTCTCGCGGCCGATACCGGACTGCTTGTAGCCACCGAACGCCGCGTGCGCGGGGTACTGATGGTACGTGTTGGTCCACACGCGCCCGGCCTGAATATCGCGACCGGCACGGTAGGCGATGCCTCCGTCGCGAGACCAGACGCCTGCGCCGAGCCCGTACAGGGTGTCGTTGGCGATCTCGATGGCATTGTCGTAATCGGTGAACGACGTGACCGAGACGACCGGCCCGAAGATCTCCTCCTGGAAGATGCGCATGTTGTTCTTGCCGGTGAAGATGGTGGGCTGCATGTAGTAGCCGCCGTTGAGGTCGCCGCCCAGCTGCGCGCGCTCGCCGCCGGTGACGACCTGTGCGCCTTCGCCCTTGCCGATCTCGATGTACGAGAGGATCTTCTCGAGCTGATCGTTCGATGCCTGCGCGCCGATCATGGTGTCGGTGTCGAGCGGATCTCCCTGTCGCACAGCCTTGGTGCGGATGGCAGCGAGGGCGAGGAACTCGTCGAAGATGTCCGCCTGGATCAGCGAGCGCGACGGGCAGGTGCACACTTCACCCTGGTTGAGGGCGAACATCGTGAAGCCTTCGAGGGCCTTGTCCTGGTAATCGTCGTTGGCCTGCAACACGTCCGAGAAGAAGACGTTGGGGCTCTTGCCGCCGAGTTCCAGCGTCACCGGAATCAGGTTCTGCGAGGCGTACTGCATGATCAGGCGGCCGGTGGTGGTCTCGCCGGTGAACGCGATCTTGGAGATACGCGGGCTCGACGCCAGGGGCTTGCCTGCCTCGACGCCGAATCCGTTGACGATGTTGAGCACGCCTGCGGGAAGCAGGTCGCCGATGATCGAGATCAGGTGCAGGATCGACGCAGGAGTCTGCTCGGCGGGCTTGAGCACCACGGCATTACCGGCTGCGAGCGCGGGTGCGAGCTTCCAGACGGCCATGAGGATCGGGAAGTTCCACGGAATGATCTGCCCGACGACTCCGAGCGGCTCGTGGAAGTGGTAAGCCACTGTGTCGCTGTCGATTTCGGAGAGCGAGCCCTCCTGCGCACGGATACAGCCGGCGAAGTATCGGAAGTGATCGATGGCCAGCGGGATATCGGCGTTGAGGGTTTCGCGGATCGGCTTGCCGTTGTCCCAGGACTCCGCCAGCGCGATGGACTCGAGATTGTCGGCAATGCGATCGGCGATCTTGTTCAGGATCACGGCACGCTCGGCCGCGGAGGTCTTGCCCCATGCGGGGGCTGCGGCATGTGCGGCGTCGAGCGCGAGCTCGATGTCCTCGGACGTGGAACGGGCGACCTCGCAGAAGTTCTCACCGGTGACGGGAGTCGGGTTCTCGAAGTACTGACCCTTGACCGGCGGTACCCACTCGCCGCCGATCCAGTTGTCGTAGCGCGACTGGAACGACATGACGGAATCGGCGGTACCTGGACGGGCGTAGACGGACATTGAAAATCCTCCTGATCGACACGTGCTTCACAGTTGATGCGGTGTGTGATTCAGGACACTAGGGCTTGCAACGTTGCAACTACGTTGCCGATGCGATTGCATCCATGTTGCAGCCGCTACCGGAGGTACCGACAGTGGCGGTTCGGTCAGATTCCGAGTTCGCGGTCGAGTAGATCGATACGTGCACTGACCTGCCCGTAGAGCGCGGAATCACGGCTCAGGGTGGCTCGGTACGCCTCCCATGCGATCACGTCCGAACGGCCGTGAATGGACGATGTCCACTGCGCCAGCAGCACTGGATCTCCGAGTCGGAGCAGTGCGGCCTGCATCCGGGACCGCAGTTCCTCGCGGATCTCCTCGATGCCGGGCGCGGAAGATCCGGGAAGCACCGGGCCCGAATAGATACGTAGAGCGGCGTCGACGTCGCCGCGGTCGAGGGCACGCCGAATGTCGCCGACGTCCGAGGACAACTCGCCGACCAGGCGGTAGGGCCGCGACGCCAGGCCTGCGGTCCCGAACGCCTTACGCAATCTCGACATCTCGGCGCGGATCGTCACCGAGTCCAGCTCCTGCTCGTCGAGCAGCACGGCGAGGTGGTCGGAGCTGAGTCCTTCGGGATGCTCTCCGAGCAGGAGCAGGATCTCCGCGTGTCGCTGAGAGAGCGGTATCCGGCCGGAACCACGCACCACCCCCGGCCGTCCCGATCCGAGAACCTCGAGCCGAGGAGCTGTGTCGCCCAGAGATTTCGGAGAATTCATCAGATGCAGGCGTAGCTCGGACTCAGCGGCGGCGACGGTGGCACGCACCAGCGAGAGCACCTCGGGCACCGCCACACGCGGACCGCCGGTGATGTCGATGGCTCCCAGAATGTGCCCGCTGGTGGGGTGATGAACCGGTGCCGCCGAGCAGCTCCACTCGTGCACCGACCGAGAGAAGTGCTCGGACGCGAAGATCTGCACGCTGTGGTCGACCGCGAGCGCAGTGCCGGGGGCATTGGTCCCTTTGCTCTCCTCGCTCCAATCGACCCCCTCGGCAAAGTCCATCGTGAGCGCTCGGTCCTTGGCCGCGGAATCACCCTCGACCCACAGCAGCCGCCCCTCGGCGTCGGAGATGGCGACGAGCAAACCGGTGTCCGACGCGTCCTCGACCAGCAACTTGCGGATGACCGGTCGGATGATCGCCATCGGATGGCCGTTGCGGTAGCGCTCGAGGTCCGGCCCGGTCAACGCAGGAGTGTCGTTGCGGCCGTCGGGATCGACGCCCTTGGTCCGACTGCGCATCCACGAATCGAGCACGACGGACCTCACCGTCGAGCCCTGCGTACGAATATCGTCGACGAAAGATTGATGGGCACTGGACATCTGGCGCGCGAGCACAGCGATGTCCTCGCCGGGGCGCACTGCGACCCAGGGGTTGCCACCACTGTCCGATCGGCTTGCCATTCGACGCTTCCTCCGTGACCTGTCCACATCGTTGTAACCCAGCTCACAAGCAAGGATACAGCCGTGGCCGACGCGCGCGGCCGTGGCCGGTCGCGCCGACCCCGAGTGACTACTTCTTCTTGACGGCCGAAGTGATGATGTCGTTGCTGGTGTCACCACTCGACTTGGCCCGCTTGTCTGCGCGCTTGTCCTTGAGGGATTTGCCGGATTTCTTGGTCATCGTGTTGCGGGGCGATTTGTCCGACATGGCAGTAACCCATCTATCGGGGAACCTGAACGGTCCCCAGACCACGAACGCTACGCCTCGACGGCCCTACCGTGGTCCGCAACAGTCATGAGTCATTCCGCCGGCTCCACTCCCATCATGACAGCGGCACGCTCCGCGAACATGATCGCCGTCGCATGCGGGCCGCGACTGGGCACCACCGGAAACGCCGAGGTATCGACGACGAAGACACCGTCCACTCCGCGCACGCGACAGTGTGCGTCGAGCACCGACCCAGGATCGGACTCCGGTCCCATCCTCGCGCTACCGGACAGGTGCAGCGATGTACCGAGTGTCGCGAAAGTGTCGTCGCTCGCGCGGCCTTCGACACAGCCGGCCATAGCCCGCGATGACAGCATCTCTCGCGCCAGTTCGACGCCACCTCGCATCGCCCGCCGGTCGCTCTCCGATTCGAGATAGCGGTATCTCACGTCCGGGGCCTCGAACGGATCCGCGCTGCGCAGTGCGATGCTCCCTCGCGCCGTCGAGCGCATGAGGCCGACACCGAACACGTGCGGCCCACGCGGCAGACCGGAGATCAGTTGATCGAACCTCCTCGTGTACGGCCTGATCTCCACGTCGCCCGCATGCAGCACCGCTTCCAGAGCCGGAGATACCGTCGAGAATTCCTTCGTCGTGACGACGGGAACGGCGACCTCGGGATGGTCACTGAAACCGTGGCCGACTCCAGGACTGTCGGCTATCACCGGAATCCCCAGCGCAGCAGAGCCTTCGGAGGGTCCGATGCCGGACCGAAGCAGCAATGCGGGGGTGTGCACCGCGCCGGCCGAGACGACAACGGTGTCGGACTCGACGACCGTACGTGCGCCGTCGACGATGATCTCGACCCCGATCACCCTGTTTCCCTCGAACATCAACGACGCTACCGTCGTATTGCCTTGTACTCGTAGGTTCTTCCGTCCGATCACCGGCAAAAGATATGCCAGAGCGGCACTTACGCGGATCCCGTCGCGGATGTTCGACGGAACTACCCCTACTCCCCCCACGGCAGCGTCGGGAGCGTTCATGTCCTCGTGGAATCGAAAGCCCGCGTTCGTGGCGGCCTGCACGAATTCCGCCGTCAGCGGATGCCGGTCCCGCTCGGGAGTGCGCGAGACCGGCATCGGTCCGCGAGAACCGTGCCACCGCCCGGTCGCGCCGGCATCGCGATCGGTTTCGGAGCCTATGTAGAACGGCAGCACCTGATCGAACGACCACACCGACTGCGGCCAGGCGTCGAAGTCGCCCGGTACGGCGCGGACGAAGTAACCGCCGTTCACTGCGCCGGAGCCGCCCAGCACTCGGCCTCGCGCGATCGTCCGAGAGAGACCCGCCGCGAGTTCGGCCTCGTAGGTACCCACCCATTCACTGCCGGGGCCGATGGGAAGCGTCGACACGTCGAGCAAGGCCGCCGGAACATCGGCGACGCCGGAAAACGCAGGCCCGGCCTCGAGCAACAACACCGACCGATCGGGATTCTCACTGAGCCGTGACGCGAGGACGCAGCCGCAGGAGCCACCTCCGACGATGATGACGTCGGCGAACTCGATCGGGTTCACACCGTCGACGGAGCCGACCGGGCTCGCACCGCGTCAGCCGTCGAGGCGGGGCTTGAGGGCCTCGACGCTGCGGGCGGACAGCGCTCCGCGCCACAGCCCCGCTCCGTACGCGACGTCGTCGGCTCGCTTGTAGAAGGCATAGCGCACAGGATCGAGGCCGCCGAGCTCACGATGCTTGTACCAATCCGAGAATGCCTCTGCCACAGCCAATCCCAGCGCAATTCTACGAATGCGACTCGACAGCAGCACCGCGAGCAGGGTGATCGGCCAATAATGTCGACACAGAGCCGACGCCAATTGCCACAACCCCGCCACGAAACCCTCGGCGGCGAGAATGGCCGCAATCCGCGTGGGCTGATCCAGACCGACGAACATCTTGCGGAGGCGAACGATCGTCACGCCGAGCGTGGCGGCGGCTCCGACGAGTCCGATCCGCGTCAGACTCGCGGCGAGCAGACACGCGACCAACGTCCACGGAGACATCGCGATCGGCGGCACCATTCCCGGATGACGTGCCGACAACGGTGTGGCACCGGTCCCGTAGAACAGCTTGCGGGCGAACCACTCGCCGAAGGTGACGCGATGCTCGTGGGCGACGTGCGCGACGGGTTCGTAGCGCAACCGCCACCCCGCTTCCTGCAATCTCCAGCACAGGTCCACGTCCTCGGCCACGTGCATCGACTCGTCGAATCCGTCGCAGTCCATCGCCACCGACCGGCGCATCAACATCGCGGCGCTGGGGACGTACGACACCGAGCTGCCCGCCCGTACTGCTGCTTCCTTGCGGCCCAGGTCGAGCGACGAGCGGGCGTGTTCGTACCTGGCCAGCGCGCTGCCCTCGGGCTCGAGTGCGACGATGCGGGGGGCCACCAGAGCGACCGCCGGATCCGAGAAGTGACCGAGCATCACCTCGAGCCACCCCTTGCGCGGGACGACGTCCGAGTCCAGAAAAGCTACGAAATCCGTTGTCGCACAACGCAGTCCGGTGTTCCGCGCCGCAGCCGGTCCGCGTGAGCGCTCGTGCCGCAGCACCGTCACGCTGCCCACACTCCACGAGATCCGCGGCACTGCGACCGGGACGTCGGAACCGTCGTCGACGATGATGACGTGTAGGCCGTGGAGTGCCGCGATCAAGCGCTCCAACCCCGCCTCGTTGTTCTTGAGCGGTACGACGACGGTGACATCGCACGGCGACGGGATCGACATCGGGCGCGGGTTCCCGACGCCCGAGTCGAGCAATTTGCGAGCAACGAGAGCGGACTGCGAGTCGGTCACTTCGATGAATCCATCGCCGATCATCGCCGCAGCGGTCGGTGCGAGCTTGAGCATGCGGGTCGGTGAACCACCGATCAGGACGCGCCCTTCGGAGAATGTACGTACGCGTGGATCGACTCGCACCCCGAAGCCATCAGGCAACCGACCTTCACCCATCAGGAGATCGTAAGCGGACGAGACGCCGAAGTGTCGGCCACCCGGGAAATAGGACGGAACATACCCATGCCCCGTTTTCGCGGAACCGTCGCCCGGTCCCCCACCAGGGGTGTCACCGCGCTCGGTCATGCGATCACACCGTGCTCGGAGGGACGCCATCTGCGTACCGCATCGTCGGCGCGGACGCGCAGGGCCTCGAACAGAGCCCTGCCCTCCTCCGAATCGGCCCCGGTGGGATCGCCGAGCACGCCGTTGGCAGTGATCGGTGCCAATCCACCGTCGCGAAGCGCAGGCAGCAGGGCGGCGATGTCGGTCACATTTCCCACCTGCGCCTTCGCCATGTCCACCACCTCGGGCGAAAGGTGCAGTAGCAACGACGTTTCGGTCCGTCCGGCGTGAGCATCTGCTCCGGGTATCGCGCACGGGAACCACACGACATCGCGTCCCTCGTACCGGAGCTGCAGCACAGCGGTCCGCACCGTGGGCCCGTTTCCGCCGTGCCCGTTGACGAACACCACCCGCTCGGCCCACCGGCAGGCGGAGCGTCCGTACTCCACCAGGAGCGTTTCGAGCGCAGCGGCACCGATCGAGACGGTGCCTGGAAAGCCTTCGTGCTCGCCACTGGCCCCGTACGCGATCGCCGGGGCCACGAGTGCGTCCGAAATGGTTCGCGCCACGGCGTCGGCGATACGAGTGTCGGTGTCGAGGGGAAGGTGCGGTCCGTGCTGCTCGATCGAACCGACCGGCACGACGAGGGTCCTCGACCCGTCGACGTCCGGCCAGTACTGCGCACCGAGGGGGTCCGTGGCCATGGATGCAGATGCTATCGGATGGAACGAAGCCGTCACGCCGCCGAAACACACGGGCGCTAATCTTCGATCCGTGCCACCCCGCCGTCGGTCCATATTGCTCTCGCAATTGTCGATATCGGCACCCGGCGGTCCGCAGCCGTCAATTCTGCGAGAATTGCGTCGCGTAATTCTCGCCGGCGACGCTCCACCGAATACCCCTATTCCGCTCAACGAAGTGGCGGAACTGTTCGGGGTGAGCCGAATACCGGTGCGCGAGTCCCTCAAGACGCTGATCGGCGAGGGATTGGTCGATCATCGGCCGAATCTGGGCTATACGGTCGCTCAGCTGACTGCAGACGAACTTCGCGAAATGTACATCGTCCGAGAGGTTCTGGAGACGGCAGCGCTTCCGATCGCCGTCGAGCTCGCCACCGATGCCGACCGCGAGCACATCATCGAGATCAATCGGCAACTCGAAGCGTCACTGGCTCGGGATGACTCGCGGGAGTATCACCGACTCTCACGTGAATTCCACCTGTCCCTGACGCGGCCGTCTCGGATGCACCGGTTGCTGCACATGCTCGAATCTGCCTGGAACATAACCGAACCCGTGCAACCTATGGTGCATGTCGCCGAGACCGATCGATCGTCCCTGCACAGCGATCATGCAGACATGCTCAGTGCATTCATGGCCCGCGATTCCGAGGCTCTGCTCAACGCTGCGCAACATCATCACACGCGTCTCAATTCGGTCATCTCGACGCTCTCGAACGAGCACGGATTGTTCGCCGATCCGGCCCCTGATCCATCGCAGTAAATCAGCTCCGAAGATATGGGCGTGGAGCCTGCGGGAACGGCCGCGAAAGATATATCGCTTTCGTCACGAGCGCGCAACACTGCGCCGCTAACTTTTCCTCATTCACTCGTTCACCTCCTTCGTTCACCTCAATGCCATGCCGTCAGGAGCATCGATGACAGATACAGCGCACGGTCCCGCTCAAACGGGAGATCTCGTGGAAGCCGCGGGCCACCCCGTCGGTGGTGGACTGATCAAGGACACCTATGACCCACGCCTGACCAACGAGGACCTCGCTCCGCTGAAGAAGCAGACGTGGACCTCGTACAACCTCTTCGCCTTCTGGATGTCCGACGTGCACTCGGTCGGCGGTTACGTGACCGCGGGCAGCTTGTTCGCGCTCGGGTTGGCCAGTTGGCAGGTGCTGATCGCGTTGCTCGTCGGCATCACGATCGTCTACTTCTTCTGCAACCTCGTCGCCAAGCCGAGTCAGGTGTCGGGCGTTCCGTATCCGGTCATCTGCCGCAGTGTGTTCGGCGTCCTCGGTGCCAATATTCCGGCCATCATCCGCGGTTTGATCGCAGTGGCCTGGTATGGCATTCAAACGTTCTTGGCGTCCGCCGCTCTCGACATCGTGTTGATCAAATTGTTCCCGTCGCTGGCTCCGTACGCCGTCACCGCGGATTACGGTTTCGCCGGGTTGTCGCTGCTGGGCTGGGCGAGCTTCCTGTTCCTCTGGGTCGTCCAGGCCGCGGTGTTCTGGCGCGGTATGGAGTCCATTCGGAAGTTCATCGACTTCTGCGGCCCGGCCGTCTACGTCGTGATGTTCATGCTGTGCGGCTACCTGATCTGGAAAGCAGGCTGGGACGCAATCGATCTCAACCTCGGTGAGGTCGAGTACACCGGCTTCAGCGCCGTACCCGTCATGCTGGGAGCCATTGCTCTCGTCGTCTCGTACTTCTCCGGCCCGATGCTCAACTTCGGCGACTTCTCCCGCTACGGCAAGTCCTACGCGGCAGTGAAGAAGGGTAACTTCCTCGGACTGCCGATCAACTTCCTGGTGTTCTCCATCCTCGTCGTCGTCACGGCGTCTCTGACGCTTCCGGTGTTCGGTGAACTGATCACCGATCCGGTCGAGACGGTCGCGCGGATCGACAGCACGTTCGCCATCGTCCTCGGCGCCTTGACCTTCGCCATCGCCACCATCGGCATCAACATCGTCGCCAACTTCATCTCCCCCGCATTCGACTTCTCGAACGTCAGCCCCCAGCGCATCAGCTGGCGCGCAGGCGGCATGATCGCCGCCATCGGCTCGGTACTGATCACGCCGTGGAACCTGTACAACAACCCCGACGTCATCCACCTGACGCTCGAGACCCTCGGTGCATTCATCGGTCCCCTGTTCGGCATCCTCATCGCCGACTACTACCTCGTCCGCAAGCAGAAGGTCGTCGTCGACGAGCTGTTCTCGATGTCGCCCACCGGGCTGTACTGGTACTCCAAGGGTTACAACCCGGCCGCGGTGTACTCCACCATCGTCGGCGCGTTGGTCGCGATGTTCACCGTGCTCTTCAACGGGGCCATCGACGGTATGGAGATCGCCGGTATGTCGACGGCGTCGAAGTACAGCTGGTTCATCGGCTGCGGCATCGGATTCGTCATGTACTACTACCTGGCGACGCGAACCAAGCTGGCTGTCACCAACTTCGACGTTCCAGCGAAGGCATAGGATTTCTTCCGTGCTCATCAAGGTCATCAATCCGAACACCACCAGTTCGATGACCGCAACGATCGGCGACTGTGCCCGGGCCGTGGTCGGCCCGGGCACGGTCGTCGACGCGGTCAGCCCCTCGATGGGGCCCGTGTCCATCGAAAGTCACGTCGACGAAGCGCTCAGCGTCCCAGGCATTCTCGCCGAGATCGCCCGTGGCGAGTCCGCGGGGGTCGACGGCTACGTCATCGCCTGCTTCGGAGATCCCGGCATCGATGCAGCCCGCGAGCTGGCGGCCGGGCCGGTCATCGGCATCGCCGAGGCGGCCATGCACGCCGCGAGCTTCCTGGGCCGAGGATTCAGCGTCGTCACCACCCTCGGACGCACCATCGGGCGTGCTCAGGATCTGGCGAACCACTACGGCTTCGGACGCCACTGCCTCGGCATCCATGCGTGCGAGCTGCCGGTCCTCGATCTCGAGACCGATCCCGATGCCCGCAAGATCGTCACCGAGGCGTGCCGCGTCGCCGTCGAGACGGACGGCAGCGATGCCGTCGTACTCGGATGCGCGGGCATGGCCGATCTGTGCCAACACATTTCGGCCGAGATCGGAGTACCGGTGGTCGACGGCGTGGCCGCGGGAACCCTTTTCGTTCAGTCCCTCGTCTCGCTGGGACTGGGCACCGGAAAGCGGGGCGAATTCGCGACTCCGCCGGCAAAGCTCTACACGGGGATGCTCGAGGGCTTCAGCCGCGAGTGACTGCTACCGCGAACGAGTCAGCGTGGCAACGGTGTAGCCGATCGCTCCGCCGGCGACCAGCACGCCGACGAGCAGCAACACAACCTGCAGAACAGTCGACATCGAGTCCGCGAACAACGCTACGTAGACCACGACGCAGGACGCGACGATCGCGATGAGAGCGGACAGTGTCGGGGCGACTCTCGGAGACTTGTCGGTCATGGTGTCAGTACACCATCTCCGAGTCCATCAGGTCTCGCACAAGCCCCGATAGGGAACACCGGGTAGGTATTGGGCCCATTCCGCTTCCGTCACCACCGACCCGCCGGATTCGCACAGATGGGCACGAACCTCGTCGGGGTCGGTTCGCCAGATGCGAACATCGCGGGCCGTGCCACCGCCGAACAGCACGCGCCCGTCCGCGGCGAACACCACTGTGTAGACACGCTGGCCGTATGCGGTGAGGGCGGCGTACTGCTCGGGTGCGGCACGATCACCGACATTCCACAGCCAGGCCGTCGAACCGCCGTCGCCTGCGGCCAACTGCGTACCGGACCGATCGAAGGCGAGCGACCAGATCGGATTGGACGGCCCGACGAGGCGAGCCAAATGCTGCGGTGCGGCAGAATTTTCCATGTCCCACAGTCGAATCGAGCGATCCGCGCTACCTGCGGCGAGAGTTCGCCCATCCGGTGAGATGGCCAAGGCCTGGACGGCGCTTCCGAAACCGCCGAGCGTGGTCGTTCGACGCGGATCGGTGGGGTCGCCGATGTCCCACAACTCGACCACACCGCCGACACTGGCGACGGCAAGAACCGAACCGTCGGAAGACACAACCATTGCCGAGGGATAGTTTCCGGCCACCAGGGTCGACAACGCACGCGGGGCCGCAGGATCCGCCAGCGACCACAACGACACGTCGCTCGAGTTCTGGCCCGACACGAAGAGCATTCGGCCGGAGCGATCGAACGCCACCACCGCAGTCAGACTGCTCGTTGCCGTCCGGATGGAACCGAGCGCTGTCGGTTCGTCGAGATCGGTTGTGTCCCAAAGCTGAAATCCACCGGTCGAGGTGCCCGCCGCAGCACGGGTGCCGTCGGCGGTCAATGCGACGGCACCTGTCTGCTCCAGACCGTCACCGATCACCAACGGCGGCGACGCCACCGGATGCTCCACGTCCGTGACGTCCCACACGACCGTGCCGGCGGCATTGCGACCGGCACCGACCAGCAGTCGGGTGCCCGACGCGTCGGTGGCGTTCTGAAACACGGTGTCACCGGCATCGGGGATCACCGGTCCAGGAATCGGCCAGATCCGGGTGATTCCATCACCGCTCGCAGTCACGATCGACGAGCGATCCGGCGAGAACGTGAGCGAACCGACTGCGATCGGCCCGGGAAGCGTCAGTTGCAGCGTTCCCGAGGCCGCGTTCCACACCTTCGTGGAGTTGTCCGAACTCGCCGCAGCGATCAATTCCCCGTCCCGACTGAACGCCACATCGTTGACGTAGCTGGTGAACCCCGTCAGCGCCGGCAGTGACGTGAGACCGCCGGTGGCATCGACGGCCCACCGCAGAACCTCACGACCGGTGGTACCTGCGATCAACGTCGTACCGTCGGGCGAAAATGCCAACTGCCGCGAGGTGTAGGTCGACCCGTCGGAAGGAATGTCGATGAGTGGAACGGCCTGTGCTCCGGAGATGCCGGCGAGCCGCGTCGCGTCCCACAATCGCATCGCGCGGCCTGGACCGGCCGTCACCAGGAACCGACCATCCGGGCTGAACTCCGTTGCCGAGGGCGAACCGGGTTGGGAGACTTCACCGATCGTGCGCGGCATGGTGGGCTCTGCAACGTCGAGGAGGGGCAATCCTTCGCCCTCGGTGCCGACGAGCAGGAACCGGCCGTCGGGCGAGAAGGACAGGCTCTGCACGCCGGTGATGTCATTGTCCGACAACATCACCGGTGTCGCCGGATCCGACACGTCCCACAGCTCGACGCCGAAATATCCGCCCACTGCGAGAAATCGACCGCGCGGATGGAACGTCAGAACGAGTGAATCCCGCGAGACGATCTCACCGAGCCGGGTGTGGCCATCGGCGAGAGACCAGATTCGGACGCGCCCGTCGGAACCGCCTGTCGCCACGATGCTTCCGAGCGGATCCACTGCGGTCACGGACTCACCCTCGACGCCGAGCAGCCGCACCGGAGTACGGATTGCGGACGAGTCGAGCAGTGCCGATCGCGCCTCCGAACTTCGGTCCACCTCGTACGATGCCAGTGCGAAGTACGCCGCCAGCGCGGGATCCTGGGTTCGCAGTTGCCCTGCAACACCGGCGATTTGGCGCGAGACGGCCACCGCCTCCGCATGTTCGGCGTCGACTCGTCTGTTGTTCGCGTCCGATCTGGCCACGAATGCCGTCACCGCGAGTGTCACAGACAGTACGGTCAGAATCGCCAACGCAGTGACGAGCGTTTCGAGAATGCGTCGTCGACGTCGGTCGTTTCGGTACTGTTGCTCGAGTCGATTCGCGCTTGCTTCGAGGTAGAGCCTCTCGACAGAATTGAGATCTCGCCGCCGCACCGGACCGAGGGATTCCTGCACCGACGTCAGCCTCGACTCCGGCAGCAGCGAGCCCTCATCGCGGTCGTTGTTCTCCCACAGTTCTGCCGCCTGGGTGAGCCGCCGGTGCTCGACCAGCCACTGACGGTCATCGTCGAGCCACTCACGCAGTCGCTGCCATGCCGTGAGCAGTGCCTCGTGCGTCATCCGGACGGTCTCTTCTTCGACCGTCAGCAGTCTGCGCGCGGCGAATTGTTCCACGACGACATCGACGTCGGTGACCACGTCTGCCTCTTCGTCTCCGTGGAACAACTCGACACGATCGACGCGGCGACGAGTGACCACGTCGTCGTCGAGATTGACCAGACGCATGAAGATGCGCCGTGCTTCGCGCTGCTGTTCGGAAGTCAGCGCGGAGAACACTTCCTCGGCACTCTGGCCCACCGCTCCGCCGATTCCGCCGGTTGCGAGATAGTCGGCGACGGTCAGCGTTCTGCCGCCGGAGACCTGCCACGTGGTCAGCAGTGCATGAGAGAGCAGCGGCAGGGCACCGGAGTCGTGGGCGAACTGCGATCCACGTGGGCCCAGCTCGCCGACCAGAATCTGCACGAGGGCATCGTCGACGGTCACACCCGCCTTCGCAGCAGGCGAGGTGATGACTTCCCGCAGCTGCGATTCGGTGAGCCGGCCGACGACCACAGGGTTGTCGGACAATCCGGCCAGCAGAGCATCCTCCGATACGGCGTTCTGGTAGAAGTCGGCCCGCAGGCCGACAACGAGGACCGATCCGGAATCGGGCAGTGCTGTCGCTGCACGGAGAAAGCTCTCGCGTTCATCCACACTCGCCAGGGTCCACAACTCTTCGGCCTGATCCAGAACAACGACGGAACCCGGCGCGAACGACGTCGTTCGCGCCGGAAAGGCGCGAATATCGCCGACGCCCGAACAGATGACCGAACCAGCGAACCTCGGTGCCAGGCCGGCCCGCAGCAGCGAGGACTTGCCCGAGCCCGAGGCACCGACGACGAAAACTATGCCTCCCCCGGAGTCGAGGGCTCCGCGGACGCGCGCGCTCAGACGCTCGATCACATCGTCGCGTCCGAAGAACCACTCTGCATCGGCGAACTCGAACGCTTCGAGTCCCTTGTAGGGAGGATCGCCCTTCACCGGGTCGACGGTGCGTCTGCCCGAAGCGGACCGCACCCTGGCGACTGCGTCCCACCACAACGCGCGCTCGGCTTCGTCGGCGACGCCGCAGGCGACAAGTACGGCATGGAACATCTCGGCGCTGGCTTTGGTCGGAACGTGGTGACCGGAGAACCAGCCGCTGATCGTGCCGTGCAGGCCGCCGGAGCGCTGGACGACATCGCGAACTGTGGCACCTGACTGGGTCCTGATCGCACGCAGCCCTGCCGCGAATTCGGAGCGGTCCGAGATCGACGAGGGATCCGGTCGATCAGAGGTCATGAGCGAGAACTATAGAGCGGAGAATTCACGCGGAGATGCCCTCGACCGCGCCGCTGAGCAGCAAGAACAGTAAATTGATGCGTTTGAATGACGCTCGGGTCGAACTCGACGCCGTTCGTATTGACCTTGTACGGACTTGCTCGTACAGCTGGAATCGAGGCGAAGTTCCTTCGAGGATGGACGTTGTGGTCGGGGGTGGGTAGAACTCGAGGGGGTAATTTTTCGTGCTCGAACAAGCGTTGGTGTCAGCGGTGCATCACCCGTTCCGGAGGCCGACAGCACTGGCACCCGTGGCACTACCCCCACCACCCGACCCTCATCGCCGCAAGCCGGCGCTGAGCGCCCGCGAGATCGAGGTCATGATTGCCTGGTTCCGCTCCGACTCCAAGACGGTCGCCGCCCGATCCGTCTACATCTCGGTGGGCACGATCAACACGCACATCACCCGCATACGGCAGAAGTACGCGGCCGTGGGACGTAGCGCGCCGACGAAGGCCACCCTGTTCGCACGTGCTCTGCAGGACGGCCACACTCACCTGTCGGAATGGTGACTGTCGCTCAGTACCACCAGCGCCGGTCGGTCCGAGTCGAATCAGCCCCTCGGTTCCGTATTTCGGACTCCGATCGGCGTCGGGTATCCCAGACCGGGGAGTTGATCGGCGCGAGCGAAGTCGGGCGGTACGACGACATCGGATGATCCGAGCGTGTGCACCGACGCATGCCCGAGACCGAGGACCGCGGAATCCAGTCCGCCGCGCAGGATATCGAGCACGTTCTCGACGCCTGCCTGACCGTTGGCCGCCAAACCCCACAGATACGCCCGGCCGATCAACACCGCCCGCGCACCGAGCGCCAGTGCTTTCGCCACATCACTACCGCGCCGGATACCACCGTCGAGGGTGATCTCGACCTGATCCCCCACTGCCTCGGCGATCGCGGGCAACACCCGAATCGACGCCGGGGAACCGTCGAGATTGTTGCCGCCATGATTGGACACCGACATCGCCGTGACACCGGCGTCCACAGCACGCAACGCGTCGTCGACACGCGAAATCCCTTTGAGCATGAACGGTCCACCCCACTGCTCACGCAACCACGCGATGTCCTCCCAGGACGGCAGCGGGGTGGACTTCCACTCGCGATATGCGGCGAAGAATGTCGGCGCGGGCTTTCCGGGCGGAGCGAGATTGGGCGCAGTCAGATCGGGGAATGTGCCCGCGCGTGCCCACTGCGCCAGCCATCGCGGGCGCACCAGAGCTTCCGGTGCCAACCGGAGCATCGCCTGCAGATCGAGCCGTTCGGGAATTACCGGACTCCCCCAGTCGCGGCCCTCGGAGAACGACCAATCCATCGTGACGATCAGCCCGACGGCGCCTGCGTTACGCGCGCGATCGAGCATGTGCGCCAACAATTCCCGTGATCCGACCCAGTGCAGTTGAAAAAACGTCTGCTGATTCGCCGCGACGACGTCCTCGATGGGCTTGCTCGCGAACAACGACAACCCCATCGCCACACCGCGTGCCGCTGCCGCCCTGGCGACGGCGACCTCACCATCGGGATGCACCGCCTGCACACCCGTCGGCGAGATCATCACCGGAAACGACAGCGGCTGCCCCATCAGTGTCGTCGACAACTCCCGGGTATCCGACAACCCTGCCACGTGTGGGGCAAACCCGAGTTCACCGAACGCGGCCGTGTTGTCCGACGCGGTCAGACCCCGTTCGGATCCCGCCACCAGAGCGGAGTAGACGGACCTGGGAAGCCGCTTGCGCGCACGCTGCTGCGCCTGCGCGACGCTCTCGAACCAGTCGGTCACACACCCAGCCTGCGGTCGAACCCGGCAGGCATCACCACATCCGACGGCGATAGATCGTGAACCGAACTGTGCCCGAGCCCCAGGACAGCGGAATCCACTCCACCGCGCAGGATGTCGAGCACGTTCTCCACACCCGCCTGACCGCCCGCCGACAGACCCCACAGGTACGCCCGCCCGATCAGCACCGCTCGCGCACCCAACGCCAGCGCCTTCACCACATCACTTCCGCGGCGAATTCCACCATCGAGGGTGATCTCGATCTGATCGCCCACCGCTTCGGCGATGGCGGGCAGAGCCCGGATCGGTGCCGGCGTGCCATCGAGGTTGTTACCACCATGATTGGACACCGAGATCGCCGTGCACCCGGCGTCGACTGCTCGTTTGGCGTCGTCGACGCGCATCACGCCCTTGAGCATGAACGGCCCACCCCACTGCTCACGCAGCCACTCCACGTCCTCCCACGTCGGCAGCGGAGTACCCATCCATTCGCCGTAGGCGCCGAAGAACGTCGGCGCCGAACCGCCGGTGGGTGGCGTCAGGTTGGGCGTCGTCAGGTCGGGGATCTTGCCGGTCTTGGCGAACTCCCACAACCACTTCGGGCGCATGATGCCCTCGGGGGCGAACTGCACCATCGCCTTGAGGTCCATCTTCTCCGGGATCGACGGGCTACCCCAATCGCGGCCGTTGGAGAACGACCAATCCAACGTCATGATCAACCCGACCGCCCCGGCCGCGCGCGCCCGCTCCATCCGTTGCAGCAGAATCTCGCGTGACCCCACCCAGTACATCTGGAAGAACGTCTGCGGGTTCGCAGCAGCGACCTCTTCGACGGACTTGCTCGCGAACGAGGACAGCCCGATCGGAATACCGCGTGCCGCAGCAGCTCTCGCGACAGCAACCTCACCGTCCGGATGAACCGCCTGAACGCCCGTCGGGGAGATCATCACCGGGAACGAGAGCGGTTGCCCCATCACCGTCGTCGACAGATCACGCTTGTCCGACAGCCCGGCCACGTGCGGGGCGAATCCGAGTTCACCGAACGCCGCCATGTTGTCATCGATCGTCAGTCCGCGCTCCGAGCCCGCCACAAGAGCGGCGTACACGGACTTCGGTAGACGCTTCTTCGCGCGCCGCTGCGCTTCGGCAACGGTCTCGAACCACGCACTCTTCGCCATAGCTTTGTTTCCTATTCCATTCCTGCGAGCGGGTTCTCGTCGCAGAGCTTTGCCGGCGGACGCATCATCAACGTGAGCGGCACCGACTTTCGAGGGGTCTTGCGCTGACCGGTACGGGAATGGTCGACACTGGACTTGGGGATTTCCCCCGCCGCTGCCAACGCCATTTCACCGTTCCCGATGACGCATTCGGGGTCCGGTCCGTCCATGGGCAGACCGGTGAAGAATTTCGCTGCCATGCAGCCACCACGGCACGCGTCGAAGTGGGCACATTTGGTGCACGCGCCCGAGGTCTGCGGCGAGCGCAGATCCTGGAACAATTCCGATGTCTGCCAGACGGATTGGAACCCGCCCATGCCGTCTTTCGCGTCACGCACGATGTTGCCGGCGAGGAAGTTCTCATGAATGGCGAACGGGCAGGCGTACACATCACCGATCGGGTCGATCAGGCACACCACCCGCCCGGCACCACACAGATTCAGCCCGGGCAGAGCGTCACCGAAGGCCGACAGGTGGAAGAACGAATCACCCGTCAACACGCCCTCACCGTTGGCGACGAGCCAGTTGTACAGCTCACGCTGCTGACCGGCCGTCGGGTGCAGATCGTCCCAGACATCCGCGCCGCGACCCGACGGCCGAAGCCGCGTGATACGCAGTGTCGCAGCATATTTGTCGGCGAGAGCCTTGAAATCGTCGAGCTGGCTCACGTTGTGTCGGGTGACGACGACGGAAATCTTCGCATCCCGAAACCCGGCCTCCTTCAGATTCTCCAACGCCCGGCACGCCATATCGAACGAACCCGGTCCGCGGACCGCGTCGTTGACCTCGGCGGTCGCGCCGTCGATGGAGATCTGCACGTCGACATAGTCCGACGCCGCCAACCGGGCCGCCACCTTCTTGTCGATCTTGACCCCGTTGGTGGAGAACTTCACACCCACCTGATGCGCCGTCGCATAATCGACGAGCTCCCAGAAGTCCGACCGCACCGTCGGCTCCCCACCACCGATATTGACGTAGAACACCTGCATCTTCTGCAGCTCGTCGATGATCGACTTGCACTGCTCGGTACTGAGTTCGCGTGGGTCGCGGCGACCCGACGAGCTCAGGCAGTGCACACACGACAGATTGCAGGCGTAGGTCAGCTCCCACGTCAGACAGATCGGCGCGTCGAGTCCGAGTTCGAACTGGTCGACCAGTTTGCCTACCGGAGCGGGTCTTTCGAGGGTGGAGGTCATGGGCAGAAGTCCTCTTCTACTAATGGGTGAGGCTTTACGGGCGGGTGATCATGCTCGAGTCGGCCAACGTTGCGAGTGCATTCACGTAGGGGGCCGACTGCGACTCGGCGATCCCTGCGGCCGCGATCGCCGAACGCATGTCCGAGTGTTCCGGCAGCGATTCGATGATCGCCACAATCGTGCGGTTCTTCAGAAACGAAAGCTTGCGAGTTCCGAAGTGATACAACAAGGCCCCGAACGATTCCGGACGCAACGCCACCTGCGGATGCAGGGCCCACGGCGCATCCAGATCGAACTCGTCGAGGTCGTCGCGCGCTGCAGTGGTCATGATCAGTACACGCCGCACATGCCGTCGATCGACACTTCCTCCACCAACGACTCTTCGATCAAGTCGGATTCGACGACAGCCGTACCGACCACAGCGTTCTCGTTCTTCTTCGACATCTGGAACCTCCTGCGAAATTTGCTCGGTCACAATCCGATTGGTTGTGTCTCGGATCACCACGCTAGCGGCCGATCACGAGCCGGAACCGGCGTGACGGGAGGAACTGGTCGGGCGTCGCGACGAACCGTCCATATGGATAGGTATCGGCCCGTCCGGCGCGCCGGGTCCACCGCGTCCGAGCGGCCCGACCTGCTCGGGAGCGGCCGATTCGACGACCGATGTGTGGAACGCTCGACCTCACCGAAGGGGCGGCCACGCCGAGTGGGCGACGTGCGACGAACAGAAAAGACTTCGATGACCGAACTGGATGCACTGGCACCGAGCCCTGATGGAGTCTGGGCGCACGAGAACGTGGTGGTCCGGCACCTCCCCGGGCTCGAATTCGACGCGGTCCGAACAGGATCGACAGTGCAGGTGTGTCATGGCCTGACGTCGGCCGAGATCGGTGAACGCCTCGTTCCGATCGTGACCGCACAGGCACGTCATGTGGGTCTTTCACAGCGGGAATTCGAGTTGGTGCTGGTCGGGATCGTCCGCACCACCGTCGCCGATCCGGTCGACGCCTGGGCCACCTACTACCGCAATTCGCTGGATGAATTGCTCTCCGGCACCGCCGATTTCGCTCCCGTCCACGAACACGCGGAGAACCTGATCGTCGGATCGGTGCTCGATATGGGGTCGTGTTTCGGCTTCTTTCCGCTACGACTGGCGATGAAGGGGCACTCGGTGACTGCGACGGACCTCTCCGCCGGCACCATGCGGTTGCTCGCCGTCGTGGCCCCGCATCTCGGGATCACACTCGACACCGTGGTGTGCGACGCTGCGAATGTTCCAGTTGCAGACAGCAGTGTCGACACGGTGACTGCACTGCATCTCCTCGAACACGTCGACGCCGAGACGGGGTCGCGCATCGTGAGAGAAGCACTACGCATCGCGCGCACCCGTGTCGTCGTTGCCGTGCCCTTCGAGACCGAGACCACCGCCTGCCACGGACACGTCCGCACGTTCGACGAATCGTCGTTGGTGGAATTGGGTCGGTCGACGGGTTCGATGTTCGAGACGTCAGAGCACCATGGCGGGTGGCTCGTGCTCGACAAGACCTGGGCACACCAGTTCACCTGAACAGGTTTCGCGTCCGGGGCGTCGTACCCCAAGCACACCTAGAACGGCGGCTCGTCGGTGTCTTCGGCGGTTGATTCTGAGACCGGCTCGTGGTTGTCGGGTGGGTTGGGGTAGGCGATGATGCCGGAGTTTCGGGGTGTGGTGGGGATGTGTGGTCTGAGGTCGTTGCCGAGGATGGGGACGGCTGTGCCGTTGGCGGGCAGGGTGATTCGGGTGGTCTTCGATGTCGATGTCCACAGGATGGCTCCGCCGGGGAGCATGACGGCTTTCCAGTAGCCGGCGGTTTTGACGGAGTGGTGGTATTCGCAGAGGCATTGGAGGTTGTTGACGGTGGTCCAGCCGCCGCCGAGGGGGTTGGCGTGGTCGAACGGGTTCACGTGGTCGAGTTGGCAGCGTGCGGCGGGGCGGTGGCAGCCGGGGAAGCGGCAGTGTCTGTCGCGGTGGCGGACGGCTGCGGTGGTGAGGGTGTCGGGGCGGTAGATCAGGGCTCGGTCGGTGAGTGGGCCGCGGGGGACGGATGTGCCGAGGGTGGGGTCGGCGGCGATGGCGGCTTCGAGCGCGGCGGCGAGGGTCGCGTTGCCGAGGTAAAGGCCACCGGCGGTGCAGCCGGTGCGGTGGTCCGGCCGGTTCGTCGAGCGTAGATCGAGTGCCCTCATGTTGTGGGCGGGATGTCTGATGGCGTCCAGGTCGAGGGCAGAGCTGTGCCGTGTGCCCCTGCCGACAGGGGTATGGGTGCAGAACATCGCTGCAGCAGACGTCAGTGACTGCGTCCGTCGTGGACTGCCTTCGCCTCCCCCGGGGTTGGGTGCAGCTGCATCGACCGCTGAATGGGCAGGGGAGTCCTTGGTTCGATCGTCCGTCGGCTCCGGTGATGTCGTTGTCTCCGGTTCCGGTGATGTCGTTGTCTCCGGTTCCGGCGCGAGGACTGTTCCTTGCGTGGGGCTTGGTGCCGGTGGTGGTCCAGATGTCGGCGGGACTGTCTCGGTTCGCTCGGGTTGATCAGGAGCAGAGCGGGTTTCGGTTCGGTCAGGTGCAGTGCCGGGCTCCGGTGTAGGCATCGGCGCAGGTGCTTGTGCTGCATCGGAGCCAGTGCCGGGATCGGTTTCCGGGGCCGACGAAGATTCCGCTGCCGTCACCGGTGCTGATGCGCTGGTTGATTCGGTGTCGGACTCTTCGCGCCTGGCGGATTCGTTCGCCGGTTCCGTATTCGGGGCAGTAGCCGCATCGGTGACGACATCGGCGGAAGCGTCTGTGGTCGTGCAGGATTCGGCCTCGGTCTCGGGCTCGGGCTCAGGGTTGCTGCCGGTGCAATTGTGAGGCTCGGTAGCGCTTGTTGCCGCAGCGTTCGTCCCTGATCCGGCGTCGGGCTCTGTTCCGGTTGTCGCTGTCTGCGACTCTGAGCCGGGCTCCTGCGTCTGGTCTTTCGGTGTTCGTTCCCATTCCCCCGTCTCCGGGTTCTGCACGGCGAGGCCGAGGGATTCGGCGAGAGTGATTGCTTCGGTGAGCAGGACCTGCCAGTGACTGTTGCGTGCCAACTCCATCGCGAGATCGGGGTCGATGGAACCGTGCCCGGCCAGATACGCCGGGTTGGCGAGCAAGCCGATCAGGGTGGCGATGTCGACGGTGATCATCGTCAACGGCACCCGCCGATCCGGCAGCACCGCATCCTTCTTGGGACAATCCTCCCGTTGGCACAGGCATTCCAGCCGGGGTTCGCCGTGCATGCGGGCCATGAACGCATCACACAGGCGTTCTTTCTTTCCGCGCGGATCCTTCGGGCACAGGGTGTCGGCCATCTCCTCGAGCAGCTGCCATGCGGCGGCGGCTTCGGGTGCGGTCAACTCCGCCCGAATCTGGGCCAGTTCCCCGGCCGGGGTGTAGGTGACGGTGCGGAACTTCTTCGCGAACTC